>NZ_CP077094.1:2911666-4367500 GCF_014269025.2 Pseudomonas promysalinigenes
CGCCTATGAAGGTATCGCCAGCCGCCGTGGTGTCCAGCGGCTGCACAACGGGCGCCGGGAAATGCTGGCTGCCCTCACGGCTGACCAACAAGGCGCCTTGCGCACCAAGGGTGACGATCACCTTGCCAGCGCCCAATTGCAGCAAACGCTCGCCTGCGCGCCGGGCACTGTCCAAGTCATTGACCGGCATCGCCGTCAGCGCTTGTGCTTCACTTTCATTGGGCGTCAGATAGTCGATATTGGCGAACCAGTGCGCCGGCAAGGGCCCAACGGCAGGTGCCGGATTGAGGATGACCCGCTTACCCAGCGAGCGCGCCCTGGCAAGTGTCCAGGCCACGGTTTCAGGCGGCACTTCAAGTTGGCAGATGATCACCTCGGCGGCCTGCAGCAGGGCATCGCAGCGCTGCACCGCCTCAGGCGACAGCAACCCGTTGGCTCCTGGAACGATGACGATGCAGTTCTGGCTTGCGGCGTCGACAGTAATCAACGCAACCCCGCTGGACACGCCAGGGCACACGCTAACCCCCTGGCAGTCCACACCCTCTGCCTCCAAAGCTTGGCGCAGCTGCAGCCCGTAAGGATCGTCGCCAATATTACCTACCATAGCCACGCCGGCCCCCAGGCGCGCGGCCGCCACAGCCTGGTTGGCACCTTTACCACCCGGCACCGTGCAAAAGCTATCGCCGGCCAGGGTTTCACCCGCCCGGGGCAGCCGCGGGGCGCGGGCCACCAGGTCCATATTGAGGCTGCCGACCACCACTACCTTGGCATTCATCTAGCAATTCCTTAGCGGTAATCGTTGAACAGGTCCGGGCGCGGCCCGGTAGACTCACGCAGCACGATGCGCGGCGCGACAATCCGCTGGCAAGGCGCATCACGACCTTGCGTGATTATCCGCGACAGCAGCAGAGCCGCAGCACTTTCACCCAGCTCGCGGATCGATTGGCCGACGGTGGTCAGCGGCGGATACACGTAACGGCTCAGCTCGATATCGTCGAAGCCGATGACCGACAGCTCACCGGGGACGTTGATGTTGCGCTCGGCGGCGGCGCGCAGCACGCCGACGCCGATCATGTCGTTGCCGGCAAAAATCGCCGTCGGCCGCTCGCCGTCGAGCAATTGCGTAGCGGCGGCATGGCCACCGGGGCTGGTGAAATCACAATGCAACACCCTCCCCGCCTCTACCGGGGCCTGGGCTTGCGCCATCGCTCGACGAAAACCGCTCAGACGCAACTGGGTAACGCCCGTCTGCGCAGGGCCGCCAATGTAGGCGATATCACGATGGCCCAGCTCTAGTAGATGGGATGTCGCCAAATAGGCGCCCAGCTCGTGGTCGATGCGCACCATGTCTGCATCCACGCCCTCAAGCTCACGGTCGACGATCACCATTGGTGTGCGCACGCCTGCCAGGCTCTGCAACAGGTCGGCATCCTCCCCGACCGAAGCCACCACTAGCCCATCGATGCGTTTTTCCAGCAATACGCGAAGGTAATTGCGCTGCTTCTGCGGGTTGTCATCGGAATTGCACAGGATCACGCAGTAACCATTGCGCTCGCAGGCATCCTCGATGCCCCGGGCCAGCTCGGCGAAGTACGGGTTGACGCTGCTGGGTACAAGTAGACCGATAGTGGCAGTACTGCGGGCCTTGAGCGAGCGAGCCACGGCGCTGGGCACATAGTCGAGCTCGCTGATGGCCGCCTCGACCTTGAGCCGTACTTGTTCGCTGACCGGGCGGGTTTTGTTGAGTACATGAGACACCGTGGTGTAGGAAATGCCCGCAAGGGCCGCGACGTCTTTGATAGTTGCCATGTTGTCAGTTCCGCCGACCTGCTCGCCGGCTACGATAAGTGTCGAGCACCACGGCGATGACGATGACCGCCCCGGTGATGATGCGCTTAGTGGGCTCCGAAGCGCCAATCTGCGCCAATCCTGCGGCCAGCACGGATATGATCAGCACCCCGAAGAAGGTGCTGACTACCGAGCCACGCCCGCCCATCAGGCTTGTACCACCGATCACCACGGCGGCGATCACCTGCAGCTCCATACCAGAGCCGGCATTCGGATCGGCTGCCTCCAGCCGCGAAATCTGGAACAGTGCAGCGAGCCCGGCAAGCAGGCCCATCAAGGCAAACACCAGCACCTTATAGGGCCGCGGATCGATGCCAGCCAGACGCACGGCCTCCTCGTTGGTACCTATACCGATCAGGTAACGACCGAACACAGTGCGGGTCAACACCAACTGGGCCAGCACAATCACCAGCAAGGCGATGACGAATGCGGGCGAGATGCCAAAGGCCAGTGGATTGGAAAACCAGGCATAGGCATCGCCGATATAGGCGGTGCGCGAATCGGTGAATTGATACGCCAGGCCACGGGCCATTTCCAGCACACCTAGCGATACGATGAACGAAGGAATGCGCCAGGCAACCGTGACGGCTCCAGTGATACTCCCAGCCATGGCGGCGACCGCCATGCCGAGCAAGGCCGCGGGCAGCAAGCCCCAGCCCCAGCCCAGGATCGCTACGCTGACGGTGGATGCCGCCAGGGCCAGCACCGAACCGACCGACAGATCGATACCGCCGATGATGAGCACGAAGGTCATGCCCACGGCCAGCACCATCAGGTCGGGAATCTGATTGGCCAAGGTGCTGAACGTGGCGTATGACCAGAAGTGGCTACTCAGGAACGAGAACAGCACGATCATCGCCAGCAAGGCGCCGGCCAGGCCCAGATAGGTGCCCAGGCCGAAGTAACTACCGCTGCGGCGCACAGATGCGCCTCTTGGAGAGTCGAGGGGTGTGGTTTTCATGCATCCATCCTGGGCGCTGCTTCGTGCAGCAGGGCATCGCGTTTTTGATAGCCGGCAAAGGCGGCGGCCAGAAGCTGGTCTTGGCTCCAGTGTTCGCGGTCGAAGGTATCAATCAGGCGGCCAGCGCTGAGCACGGCAATGCGATCGCAAATCAGCATGAGCTCGCGCAGGTCGCTGGACACCACCATCAGGGCCTTACCCTGGCGCGCCAGCTCGGCCAGCAGGCCGTATATGTCGAATTTGGCGCCGACGTCGATGCCTCGGGTAGGTTCATCGAACAGCAGCACCTGGCAATCGCGTTCCAGCCAGCGGCCGATCACCACCTTCTGCTGATTGCCGCCAGACAATTCACCGACCACCTGAGCAGGCCCGGCGCTACGGATGCGCATGGCGCTGATCTGGCGCTCGGCCAAGCTGTACTCCGCGCCACGGTCGAGCACGCCGGCACGGGATACGGCCGGTAAGTTACCCAGGGCGATGTTGGCACTGATCGATTGAGTCAGCAGCAAGCCCTCACCTTTGCGGTCTTCGGTAATCAGCGCAATGCCCGCCTTCACGGCAGCCTTGGGCGAGTCGATGGTGACCGTTGCCAACGGCTGGCCAATCGCAATGCTACCGCTGTCGGCGCGGTCTGCGCCGTATATCAACCGCAACAACTCAGTACGCCCGGCCCCGATCAAGCCACATACGCCGAAGATTTCC
The DNA here is from genome assembly GCF_014269025.2 of Pseudomonas promysalinigenes. NCBI lineage: Bacteria > Pseudomonadati > Pseudomonadota > Gammaproteobacteria > Pseudomonadales > Pseudomonadaceae > Pseudomonas > Pseudomonas promysalinigenes. The sequence continues at coordinate 2,915,178 of NZ_CP077094.1, forward strand.
CCAGCCCGCACCTGTAACGAAACATCGCGCACCTTGTCGCCCCGGCACAGCTTGTCAACTTTAAGCAATGGCGCGCCGAGCGTGCGCCGACCCAAGTCGATATGCTCGCCAATTTCACGGCCTACCATCAGGTTGACAAGCTCGGTGCTGGTATAGCGTTGGATGGGCTCATCACACACCAATTGGCCGTCACGCAGCACCACAATTCGCTGAGCTACACGCTGTAACTCCTCCAGCCGATGGGAGATGTAAACGATCGCCACACCGCGCTCGCGCAAACGCTGGATTTGGCCGAACAGCAGCTCCACCTCGCGAGCGGTGAGCATTGCCGTGGGTTCGTCGAAGATCAACACCCGGCAATCACCGATCAAGTTTCGAGCGATCTCGACCATCTGCTGATGGCCGATACCTAGCTCGCCTACCGGTGTGTCCGGGTCGATCGCATCCAGGCCGACCTGGGCCATGGCAGCCGTGGCCAGCTGGCGCAGGCGCTTGTGGCTGATCCAGCCAAAGCGGCTAGGCAGGTTGTCGAGAAATAGATTTTCCGCCACGGTCAGGGTCGGCAGGAGGTTCAGCTCCTGCATCACCATGCGCACACCCAGGCTTTCAGCATCGCTGCGGCTGCCCGGTGCATAGGCTCGGCCAAGATAGGTGATATGGCCTGTAGTGGGTGCTTCCAGGCCACAGATAAGCTTGGACAAGGTGCTCTTGCCTGCCCCGTTCTCGCCGGTAAGTGCCAGCACTTCGCCGGCGCGCAAGGACAGGCTCACGTAGGTAAGCACCGGCTGCGCGTAGCTTTTACCCAACCCGCTGGCGGCAAGTACCACATCATTGGCCGATACAGACATGGCCAGTTCTCCTGCTCAGATCAGGGCTTGGTGATGAGTTCTACCGGAGTCTGGATGACATTGTCGGCATCCACATCAGGTTTCTCGCCCTTGAACATCTTCAGCGCAGCCTGAATGCCGTACACCGCCTGCTGGCTGGCAGCCTGGTCGAGCGTGGCGAGCACACGGCCATCCTTGAGCATCGGCTCGATCGCCTTGATGTTGTCGTACCCCACCACTTGAACCTGGCCAGCTTTGCCTGCGGCGCGCACGGCCGAGACAGCGCCCAGGGCCATACTGTCATTACCGGCCAGCAAGGCCTTGATGTCGGGGTATTCGTTGAGCATGGAGGCGGCGACCGCGTTGCCTTTGTCGATTTCCCAGTTGCCGGACTGCACCGAAACGATCTTCATCTGCGCGGCGTCCATTGCATCCTTGAAGCCTGCAGTACGCTGCTGAGCATTGGTAGTGGTCGACACGCCTTCGATGATGCCAACCTGATCACCAGCGGTTAGCTTTTGCTTAGCCAGATATTCGCCGACCAAACGCGCGCCCTTACGGTTGTCGGGGCCGACGAAGGGTACGCTGATGCCCTTGCTCTTGAGCAGGTCTGGGTCCAGGCGGTTATCGATGTTGATGACGACAACGCCTTGGTCCATGGCCTTTTTCACGGCCGAGACCAGCGCCTTGGAATCTGCCGGAGCTATAACCAGGGCCTTGGCGCCAGAGTTGACCATTTGCTCGACGATACGAATCTGCTCGCCGGTATCGGTCTCGTTCTTGATGCCGTTGGCAACCAGTTCGAAATCTTCGGGATGGGCTTTTTGATAGTCTTTGGCGCCGTCTTCCATGGTGCGGAAGAACTCATTGGCCAGCGATTTCATCACCAGTGCAACTTTGGGTTTTTCTTCTGCATGCACAGCAGAAACCGCAACGGTGACAGATAGCGAGGACACAAGGGCGGCGGCCAGCAGACGACCGGGAAGGGGCAGCTTCATGAGTTGACTCCGAATCTTGTTTTTTTATCGGGTCGCAAACGTTTGCGTTGAATAACTATGGAAACAAGACACAGATTTGTCAAATCAGTTTTGCTGGCTGGCGCAAGAGGATGATGAATTCGATTATCCGGGATTTCTCCGAAAAACCGAACGACTTTTCCACAAGCGTTCGGGGTGCCGAATAGATACCGCTGCCACCGGGCTTGAGCTGCGCACCACTAGCGAAGCCTATGGCCCGCTGCATCACGGCCAGATCGGCTTTACAGCGACAGCTGCCTGATTTACCCCACTTGGTACGGAATCTGCGTGTTGCCGTGTGCGACTCAGCACCCATCTCATTAGGAAGAGAGAGAACAATAAACATGAATGCTGCACTAACGAGCTTCGCTCCCAGCGCCCTGGCGCTCCTGTTGATCCTGCCCGCCGCCGCATCGGCCGAAGAAGCCCAAACCCAGCAAAAACTGGCCAATGTCGTCATCCTGGCTACCGGCGGCACTATTGCCGGCGCCGGCGCAAGCGCTGCTAACAGCGCAACCTATCAAGCGGCCAAACTGGGCGTCGACAAACTGATTGCCGGTGTTCCAGAGCTGGCTGAACTTGCCAACGTGCGCGGTGAGCAGGTGATGCAGATTGCCTCCGAAAGCATTACCAACGCACACAGGTTTGTCGGCGATGGACGGACCAGCATGTAGACCGCGATCCACGCGGGCTTGCGTGTAAGAGATCAATGTCCGTGCCTAATCGATTTTTCGATTTTTGATCTGCCGACGGACGCGCTGCCAGGCGCACCCACAGGAAGCGAGCGCAGCAGCAAGGCACACATGAAGGGGAATTTTTGCGCAGAAGTGGATTTTTGGAGTAACCAAATACTTGAATCACTACAAGGTTAATCCCTCGGAATTTATGTCATAACAGCGGCTCCTACTCCTCATACCGATCACGCTGTAGAAATTTCTGACGAACACGCTGATCGAAACTAGCTACATTAGATGGCCCTTCAAAGCCTTCAAGAAGATGAGCTTTTTCGACCAAAGACATTTGCAGATTGAGAACTTTAGACTGAGCCGCATCCCTCTCATCGGTCAAGATCGCACAGCGTTGGCGCAGAGCCTTATTTTCAGCTCTGGCCGAGGCTAACTGGGTGCTCAACGAACGATCCCTTGGCTCCAGAACTGAGCCGCAAGATTCAACATAAGCCTCCACTTCCGCTACAAATGTAGGATAGCGTGACTTTTTGAGAGCGGAGGGATCTCTACCCACCTCCCGCGCTATGTTGGCTAGCGTTGGTTTAGAGCCTTTCTCAACTCTGACAGCTTTGCCTTCTACTATCCGCCTGAATGCTTTTCGATACTCCGCTTCAGCACTATCCTTCATTTCATTCCTCCACCAAAATCACGTTAATCAGATGTTGCGTATACTCATGTTGAGCCAACAACGCATCTTTGCGCGGGCCTTCCTGAGGGGCATGCTCCAACTGAGATTCTAGCCAATGATTAACGCGAGTGATCACAGGTAAATTCTCTTTAGACGCAAGCCCCGAAACACAATTTTTACAAGCAAGCACGTAATCAGCGCTACCGTACTCACAAGGTTCTGTACTTAGACAAACGCCTTGTATCGTCTCTTTGATGAAAGTCATCCCTTTTTTAGCTTGCGCAACCAACTGTTTGAGAGCCTTAGCCTCCAAAAAATTTACTGCGCGTTCTTTGTGCACGGTACTTATCGGGGAGACAAAATTTGGGCTTTTCAAATCCATTATTGTTCTACCCATAGACTCATAAGCAGTACTAATATATTCATCCCTGACCTTAGAATTGAAAGCCAATGCTGATGCATTACGACCATAGTACATAGACATTGATAGATACAAATGCTTCAGTTGATATTGCAAAGACTGAGGTGACACCTGTTGCGAATGACAGGCATTTACCATCAACGTTCTTCGAAATTGATGGAAAGCAAATACCCAGTCTTTGCCTACAGCAAACCTTTTAACGTTCAGGTCGGGATTAACCTTCAACGCCTCTTTAAAATCGTCATCAGTGATGATCAAATCTCCTGGCAAAAAAAGCGAAGGACACTGAGCATCTAAAGATATTGCATCAATGCTTTTCCTGACACTTGTGGGGATAGCAATAGCCTCTGAATATCCTGTCGACCATGGCTCATAGGAGCGCAATACTAAATACGGATTATCTACTTCGCCCTCTTCGTGACTGACCCCAAGCGCGATCGCCACCTTCATACGCAACTTAGCAACTGAAGACATGGCTGCAATCACATCCCTTACGTCTTCGCATGTAATCCATCTCGCATCATCATCCTTGATTGTCTTGGTTGTCTCACCCCGTAAGACATATACAGTTTCTCCATCCAACTCCGCGACATCAAAACAATCAACCCTCAGCTCGTTTATCTCCCCACGCCTCATGCCACTCATGCTCGCAATACAAGTAGCACCGACTAGAGAAATAGCACCAAAAAATGAGGATAGGGTTGACACAGTCATTCCGCGACATGGCCTTCGCGCCGAACCAAACATCCATTTATCTAACACATCCTTAACACCATACTCTTCAGCAACCTGCTCGAACGGCCCTCGATAGATGAGATTCCTAGACGCACGACTACTAAATGGCGAAATAAACTTAGAGCCTCGAACCCAGCCTTTATTATTAGCCTGATACTCCTGCCACACATAATCAAATAAACCCTCAAAAGCAGCGGAAGACCTTTTATAGTCTCTAATCAATTCCAGTGAGCGCACCAAATGCAGATTAGACAGGCGCGATGGTATATACGGCGTTTGAGTGGAATGATTTTTTCTGCTGACGCAGTACAAATCATAAATCTGCGCAGAATTAAGAATTTTGAAGCCTAGCAAACCCTCATACTCATATATCGTGCGAAAAATATAAATATAATTCGCTGCGAATTTCGAAATTGCAGCAGTGAACTCCAGTACCAACTGAGGATACCTGTGAAGATCCGCCACAGAAATTTTATTGTTAGAACAAAACCTGAAAATCCTTTTAATGTTATTGTACCGCGATTGCAAGGTCGAGGGTTCCATACGGTCAGGTGTAACCCACATAATCAGAATCAAAAGCAATCGAAACAAATAAGACTCCCCCTGTGTCAACCATGGCCGGCTTCGCTTGGAGGTTTTCATCCCGAAAGTGAATGCACAACTTTTTCTAAGCCATTGCTGCATGGGCCAGCTATCATCACAAAATCGCGCCAATACAGACCCATTTTCATCTACGCAGACAGGAAAATCATCTGGCGGGGGAAATGAGGGTAATTCGTCATTCACGAACTCTAGGGAAAAATTTTCCCGCCTGACGTTGGAAACCATACGATTACTCATTGAATCTAACCTCTATCAGACCCCTGTAGTTTGGATGGAAATTTCTTTCCAGAATCCTTAATTCAGCTTCTTTTTTCCATTCCCAGCAGGCGTCATCCTGACGAGAGAAGGCATCCATAATCAGATCAATCCGGTCGACGACAGCTTTTTGAGGTGAGCCAGCAAGATCCCTATTGATTGGAATCAGCATAAACTCAGAGTACTTGAGGAACCTAAAAGTCGCTAAGGACCAGATATAATCGAGTGTTTTTACGCCCTGATAGTATATACAAAACAGGCACCCTGTCGGATTCATACAGTCAGGCGTAACGACATCACTTGCTATAGGCACAGCACTAACAGGAATACACTGTCCCTCAAGAACTGCGTCACGAGATAGCTTCCTCTTAGAGAAAAAATCCGCCCACTCGCTGAAAGCGATTTCCTGACTGGGCGCCGAATATTGCTCCAGGAGAGTTCTTTTTGTGTGCTGAGCATCACTTGCCACAAAGCTTGGATTGTGTGTTTCTCTCAACAACCAATTGACACGCTTCTTTCGCAGCGAATCCGCGGTAAGGCACACCCGGCCAGCCCGCTTCATAAATTTTGCGAAAGTTACCTGCACGTATTCCTCGACTCTTTTGGCACCTTTAGTCTGAAGTGGAAAAAGATATTCGCAACCGTCAGGATAAACCTCCTTCAAAAAACGCAAATAATTTAGAAAATGATTTTTGTATTCTGCATAAACAAAAATCTCAACATCGCTTTGCTTCCTAGGTTTGTACGCTACAATCCTGCATCCACCTTCAATTGTAGTACAGCGGTAATCTTCGTAAGGCAAATTATAGGCAACAGATACGTTGAGTCCGGTCTGAGATAGAAAAAAATTAAACTCAGCGTGCACCCTCATACTCACAACAAGAGCACGGGTTTTAGCGTCACCTGATACCCGCCTCTTTTCCGTAGCTTTCTCCGTTCTTTTCTTTGCCCTTGGACACTTGGTAGCGACGCGGGTTTTGCTTCTTATCAGATGCTGCTCTGGCGTATAGAGCCCTCCCCAATAATCATAGGTACTTCCGTCGCTAAATTTTATAGCTATAGGCAGCTCACCGAAACAAGCTGTGACACTAAGCGCATCAATGATATCCATCATGTCAGCACCGAATTGAAACCCCTCACTCAAACTGCTTTTATCAACCTTTGGCTTACGCAGCAGCCCTCTCCGCCTAAGTTCTGGATATTCGAAAGCAGACTTAAGACTACCAGGATGTAGCTCTAACGCGCCTTTGATGGCCTTTTGCATATCTAGATCAAGAGTATATGCATTATCAGCTGAGCCATGAAAACTCCCTCGCAGCACTTGCTCCCATCGCATGCGACTGTAGCTTTCATAGCACTCCACGATATTTTCCAGCGACAGATCCACTCCTAACCTATCGTACTCCGCATATAAGGCCCTCAACGCACGAACATAATTGTATATAGTTCTCCTTGCATTGAGTTTGAACTGCCCCTCAAAATAGCAATGAAACATACTAACAAGCTGCTGCCGGCCTAATCTCGCCTCCCCCAATCCCCCAGCCGCTATTTTCCTTTCCACAGAACACTGATTACTTTCAGCTCCGCCTAGGTATAGCAAGTACCGCATATTCTGCAAAGGCTTGTTGCTTTTTAGATCGCAGTGCTCAAATCCTAACTCAAACTCACTCTTGGTGCGAATCACCATTTTCTCCTAAGCTCTTCACACTTACGGAAATAAATGCTCTGCCACTTCGCGCGATCCTTGTGATCCTGTACATACTTAATGTAAGTCATCGTGGTTTTTTCTGACTTATGCAACATCAGATCCCTCAAAACGCCCACAATAGAATCGAGCCGCGCTCCTGGAATCTTTAAGTTCTCCATAACAAAGTTCGTCCCAAAAGTCGCCCTGCTTTCATGAAAGTTAAATTTTAGAGAAACACCGCGCTGCAACGCTATTTGGCGCAACTTAGACATTTCAACATTTACTGAGCTACTACGATCCCTACCCGGCCGACAGTAAGATCTTCCGCTTTTACTTATAAAAATTAGCTGCTCCACTCCACTTACTTCCGCCTTTGAAGCCCGTAGCAACCGCCTCTGAGAGCCAACATACGAAATCAACATATGATATACATAAGCAGGCATTGAAACCTCCCCACTCACACCAAACTTAGTTGAGACTGGAGCGTACTTAACTGTAGGCCCGACGGATAGTGAATAGTAACTACCATCATCCGACAACCTAGCATACTTCAATGTCAATAATTTAAGATCACAGATCGTCCCAAGCCTCATACCCGTATAAAACCCGAGAACCAGCATTAGATAAACTTCAGGCGAACAGTACTCGTATGCGATATCAAGAACCAGTGCCTGATCTTGATAATTTAGGGGAGTTAGTCCATCCTCCACCTTGAGCATTGAATCCTTGCCCCCTCTAATCTTTAGTTGCTCCTTGCTTACAGCCAGCGTACGCTCCAGCCCTGGAAGAGCTTCAATCTGCGACCTCAACGTTACGTCATCAAAGATATCTGGCGAAATGGAAAGCAGCTTATAATCAGTTACTGCTTTATAAAACCTTATTACAGCCTTACTTCGCCCCCGCGCTGAGCTATAAGATATAGCCCCCTGCTTTTTTAGGGCCTGCAACTCGTCGTGATAGAGAAACAAACAACGACGCGCCTGAATCAGAGGAAAGAACATCCATGAAAGTCTCATTCTTTCCAAAAAAGCCATGTAATGCCTAAGACAATAAGCTAAGCTTACAATCGTTTCAAGGGCGGTCCCCCCCAGCATTACTTGCGTATAAAAAGTGGCCAGCCAGAAATTTGCCACTTCCCATGGAGAACCGTTTGACCAATAAAGCTGTGGTAGACCATAAATAACTCCGCCGCGACTTTTTGAAACCTTGTAGGCGACTTCAACTACTTCACCACTTTGTACAGAGACCTCAGCAGGTCTGTAATTTATGAAACTTACAGTTGCCATTTTAACTCCGAATGCCAAGCGACTTCGAAAAATAAAAGCATGTCCGTCAGCAACTGTCCAGCACTTGACCGATCAAGACCCGATTACAAAACCAACAAAAAACTGTTATATCCACACTTAATTAACAGCATGTCAACGCAGCAAACTCGCACAAAAAATCAAGCGCCCGAAAACCTTGGGATTTTTTTGTTCGACTGTTTTTCAAACTCGAATTTCTTGTCACAGTGTCAATCAGGCTTACTCAATGAACGTCTGAAAAAAGCCAAAAAAATTTGTAACAAGCCCCTCCTCACTCCTGCATTAACTGCCGATCTTGGCTTCAAAACTGGCCGTGAGCAGTATCTCGAAGGGTACTGCCCCTGCCTGGTTACTGACCTTTTCGGGCTAGGCGGTACTCGATTCGCCCAAGGTTGACGCACGGTAGTCATCGGCTACCCGACCAGGGCAAGTGAAAATCAAGCCTCCAATAGAGATAACAAGCGAGACTCTGAACCTCGCCGCTGAGCCATGCCATCAGAAAGCCACTTGCTGTAAGATCACCTGATGGTCTAAAACGGAGATCCGGCTTAACCGGACCGCCGATGCCTCCCATCAGACCTTTGTCAAAGTGTGATTAAGGTTAAGCAGACGCTCGAAACGATTGCATACAAGGAGTTGATTGATGGTAAAAAGGTTAGTAGATGTGAAATTTGATGGGGAGTGGATAGATATCACTCCCTCGGAAGTAAGCTCTGCGATCAGAAATTACTACACTGTGATCATTGGGAAGAACGGCATCGGTAAAAGCCGGCTACTAGCAGATTTAGTTAGGGCAGGAAGCGTAAGACGCGACTTCAAAAGAATTATTGGAATTTCCACCAGCCCTTTTGATAAATTCCCTAGCGCTAAACGCCCAAGCTTGATTATAAGTCCCTCATACCGTTACGTTGGCATGCGCACTGAGAGCATTTACCAATCATCGTCTTCGGTATCGCTAATTTCTTCTGCTGCAAAGGGGCTGCTTGAAAAGCTATCAAAGACTGAAGGCAGCCATGATCTAAACGCGGTTTTTCAGTCTTTGCAATTCGAGCCTTCAGCTGTTTTTTTGCTAAAGCCAAGCTACTTGAGATCGAAACGAAAAGAGTCTCAGGTGGCGCTCATTGAGGGTAGCAGCCTAGCAATTGAGCTACGTCGGCTCGAACGTGAACATGACATTCACGTCGATGAAAGATATTTCGAACTTTTACAGAACCTATCGCTCGGTCGAAGGCTAGAGGTTCTCGATTCGATGGTAAAGGTCAATGAGGTTCTCACCTCAAAACGTGCCATTGAGTTGAGCGCAAACTTTACAGCGTCCACACTTTCTGTCGACGGTCAAACTACGAGCAGCGCTACCATACGAGCGATCTTGGTTCTTATGGAGGCGGGATTGGTTCGCCTTATGGACCTTGTTCTGGAGAAACAAGGTTTTGGACAGCTGTCGCTAAAGAAGGCCAGCTCAGGCGAGCAGTGCCTATTAGTACTCATTCTCGGCATCGCTGGTCACATCTGTGACGAATCGTTAGTTTTGATAGATGAGCCGGAAATCAGTCTACATCCTAGATGGCAGGAAGAATTTATGGAATTGTTGATAGATTCTTTCTCTGGATACAGGGATTGCCAGTTCGTTATCGCCACTCATTCCCCTCAAATCATAGCTAGGCTCCGAGGTGAGGGTTGCTACATCGTGTCTCTATCCCGCGGCGAGCTTTATGACGCAGCGGACTTCCATGACAAATCAGCCGATTTCCAGCTGGCAGAGCTTTTTGATGCCCCTGGCATCATGAACGAGTACATCTCACGGCTGGCCTTCAACCTGCTGGCAAAGGTGAAGCACAGCAAATCCTTGGATGACACATCTCGTGACGACCTGAAAAGGCTGCTGAAATTCGACGAGCAGCTCGAAAGCAAAGATCCAGTGAAGGAGCTGATCCGCTCTGTTGCCATGCTGTGTGAAACCTATGCCGATGATCACTAATCCCGTGGTGTTAAGTGAGGCAGCTCTAGACCTAATTGAGGCGAAGAAACGCTCTGCTGATTTCTCGCACACCAGCTGGGGGGATGACGATCTACAGCCGGTACGCAGGGAGATCCGGGAGCATTACAGGAACGTGCAGCGCTTGGTGTGTGCTTACTGCCAAGGGCCTGTATGTACCCGTTCAGCCGCCGGATCTCCAATCGAACACATTGTGCCGAAATCCCAGCACTTGGCCTTCATGTTTGAGCCCAAAAACCTGTGTGTGGTGTGCGCAGACTGCAACGAGTACAAATCGAACCACGAAGCGCTTGTCGATCCGGTTTTGAGAGCGCCACGGGTCAATTACCCAGAGAACTCACAGCTGTATCGCATCGTGCATCCACACCTCGATACCTATAGCGAGCACATTGGGCGGTTCGAACGACTCTATGTGGACCTGACGGAAAAAGGCGGCTATACGATCTACGCTTGCAACCTCAACCGCTTCTACCGCCGGTTCGGGCGCTGTGACGAACTCGTCAATGATATCGCTCTTGTCCAGCAGGCTGAGCGATTTCATGAAGAGGGTGTGGTTGACTTGCAGTAGCGCCTCTAGCAATCGAAAAACCGCCGCACCTGGGTACTAGGGGCGGTTTTTCGGTTTTTTTGGTTGGCGCGCCTGCCTCACGTAGCGCCAAACTCAAGATCATACCTTTTCCAGCTGCCATTTAAGTTGACGGCGCGCCGTTGCGATGATGTCTGAGAATAAGAGAAGCCTCACATTCGGTTCGACATACTGCACGGGGAAATCAGTGGATCGCCGGCCACCGAGCAACAATACAGTTATCGGCTTTGCTGTGTATTTTGCAAACTCATGCCGATACCTTGTGGCCTGCTGGTAATCCTCATGGTTCAAGCCATGCGAGGGCCTCTTGAATTCTATGAGCAGGTACTCACCATTCAAATTTTCATTGAGCAGAAGGTCAGGTCGATCTGCACCAGATTTCCCCTGGTACTTGACACCTAAATACTCCTCGACCTGTTTCTTGAGCCCTTCATTGGAGCTGAACGCGGTGAATTCAGCTCCGATGACCCAGAGAGCCTTCTCGATAGCGCGGTGAACCGCGACTTCAAGGCAGGCCTTATTTTCTACCAGGCTTTCCAACCAGTCCAGGAAAGCCATTCGGGCTTTTGCCTGCTCCACGAGAATTGCCATATCCGCTAGGCCGAACTGCTCAAGCGCCTCAGCGACTGCTGCTACGTCTGCCTTCTTCGCTTCAGCCAGGTGCTCGATGACGGCTGCGTAGTCGGAGCGCTCAATGGCCTGAAGCACCACAAACGCGATTGCCTCCACCTTGTGTTCAGGCTCGTCGTAGTACTTGTCCAAGACCTTTTTGATGGCCTCCTCAGCAAATTGACGCTTGTGCTCAGGGAGCTTCGACATGCTCAGGTTCAGTGCCTTCTTCAACCTTGCGTGCGCAAGCTGCATCTCCTGGGCATGAGTTAGATGGAGCGCCTCCTTCACTGTCTGCTGGACGTATTCAGCGACCCGCTGGTAGCTTTCGCTGTTCTCGATCACGGAATCCCAGCCAGCCGTGATGTAGTCCCTCAGTCCATCAGCACTGATCTCACCGTAGAGTTTGCGCAGCAACTTAGGCGGTACATCGTCACATCCATCCAGCCCAAAGAACCCCGGTTTACCAATGGCCTTACCATCGACGAGCAATGTGATCCCTGGCTCCCGTAAGCCTGTCTTTTTGTTGCTGATTGAAAACCTCAGCGCTACGTCACCCGCAGATGACAACGTCTCGGATTCTTCCTTATAGGTGCCTTCGAGATCATCAATGCCCAGAGGCTTTCCATTGATGATGATGGTGAATCCAGACTGCCGGCCATACTCCTTGATCAGCTCTTGTCTGAGCTGGACCGGATTCGGATAGCTCAGATCTTGCCGGAGATGCGTCAGCTGGATCGAGGTTCCATGATCGCCCTCTCCACAGCTCGACACCGCTATGTCGATGGGAAGATGCTCAATGTCAGCAGCCTGCTGGAGATTGTCGACGCTCAGTGTAAATGACGCAGACTGGCCGCGGGCGCGAGTGCTTAAGGTCATCACCGATGCAGCCATCAGCCCTGCAAACTTGCCGATGCCCTTTCGGCCTTTGATAACCCTTTGCTTTCCGAGAGTCCGCTCTCCCCGCCTCAAGCGGCAGTCGGATGCGATCTTCATGTACTGAGATTTTAGCTCGATCACAGTCATGCCATTGCCGTTATCGCTGACGGAGATGGGCTGATCGCTCAGTGGTTCTGGTAGGACGATAATCACTTCTTCTGCGTCGGCATCCCACGCGTTGTCTACCAGCTCCTTAAGAGCCTTTTCTGTCGACGAATACCCCTGCCCTAACAGCGTGGCCAGGCGCGCATCGACCTGGAAATTCGCTTGCTCCATGACTCATCCTTGGATCCAATCAAGGATGGCAATTTAATATTGCAAGGGGGCCGTGTCACTAGCCTTCGATCACCTTAGGGATTAGTACTGCTCTTCGGGCCAAAGCACTCCCGAAAAGGCCTACGATCTGCGACTCCAAGAAGCTGGTCGCAGATCTTCCTGACACCTCACTCCTGCCTCATGGCCACCTGATAGCCCGAAGATTCATCATCAGTCATACTTCAGTGAATAAATGGGCCAGCCGATGGTAGCGATTGCGCCCACTCAAATTCACTCAACAATCATGTACGAAACGCAGTTCTTCTTGTCGCCAGCGCCTTTCTTCGGAACAGCTGTAGCGCCCCTAAGTCGACTTCATCTTCACACCCCATTACAACAAGCCAGCTCTTAACCATTCTCGTGAGCACGACCCGACTCATAGGTTTTTTCTTGAATCTCTCACTAGAAAATAATAATGCACCTGGCTTCAGAGACGCGAAAGCGATCCAATCAGTCACGTGCTTACCGAAATAAAGCTGGGGCTGATCAGTCCGGCACTTGCTCTTGCTGATCTCTGCAAAGTAGCAGTAATCCTGCCGAGTCTTCGAAACCTTCGCTGACACCAATTCATTGTAACGATAACCGTTGGCCAAGAGAGATAACAACGCCATTTGTTTCAAGTCACTTCTCTCATTTAAGTATGACGCCAGCCTAAGGCGTTGCTCACTAGTGAAAGCCTTGACGGCTGGCACGGCTTTTATTGACTGCGATTCCATAGCACTGACCTCGACATAGACATTCATCTAAAAGATCAACCAACCGATGAAAAACAGCAAGCTCTCAGCGCTAAAAAAAACACAAAAAACGAATGTAGAATGGCCTAGATAATGCTTGTGTTTATGACACTTACCAAACCAACAAAGATAAGCCAATAATATATATGACCCTCAAAAAACTGAACTGATGATGACAATCACAAAAACCACTACGGCCCCTCTCCTCACAGCTAAAATCCCGCTTGACGAATCAGCACAACTATAGTTGCATTATAGTCTGCATGGTACCAACCAAAAATTCGAGCGAGGAGCGTGAGAAATGAAAGAACAATTACCCCCACACCAAAATGAATTCACGGAAGCAGTCAAATCGATGATAGAGCGGAGAGAACATAGCGGACAGAAAATATCCAAATCACTGAGCCGCATGCTTAATCATTTGAACCCCTCTACTACGCTCTATTATTTATCGAGTACACCATTTGGTAGATGCCCGCATGACCCAGAGCATGAGAAGTCCTGAGTGGGGGCACCTCACATTTTGGATGTTGGAGATTCATAATGAGCACGCGAAGCGGGACCGGCTCGCCGACCCGCCTCACGCAGCCTATCTAGGGGGCGGTCTAGTGGTGACCTCGACAAGCCGGCCCGACGCAGAGCAGTGTCGAACTAGTCCACACTCAGCGAGCGATCCAAGATTCCACGACGTCAGCGCCGTATTCTTGCTTCCACTGCTTGAGGAGGCGATGGTTACCACCTTTTGTCTCAATCACCTCACCATTGTTAGGATTTTTGTAGACCTTGACTTCTCGGGGCTTCCGCTGCGCGGCGTTAGACGCTGCTACAGTAGGCGCGCGGCGAGCAGCTTGAGGATCTAGAATATTGATGACGTCACGAAGGCTATAGCCATAGCTCGCCAGCAAATCACGAAGTTTTTCTTCAAACTCCATCTCCTTTTTCAAGCCGGCGTCATTTTTCAGATTTTCCAGCTCTGCAAGCTGGGCAGCCAAATTCCGCTCAAGTTCCCGAAACTCTGCGAGTCTAGACATCGAAACCGTTCCTTTTTGTGTGTGCTAAATCCGAATGGTAGTCGCTTTGCCCCCCTGCTGCACCTCCCTCTATTTTTGACATGAAGAGACTAAGGGCTCGCAGCATCACGAGACACCACATCACCTTCCGCCTTTTTCCGGAATAGGACTCAGCCTCTTCTTTGCAATTCTTTTACAGCTAGTCAAAAAGCAGAAACCCATGCAGCAGCTGGCCCTGAAGATGAACAGCCGTGGGGTTCTGCGCGCCGGAAAACCGAACAGGGACACGTTTGATTGTTCGATATTCCGGATAAGGGGATCGCTCTGTGACGCCCTCTCCCTCTGAAACTGCCCAGATATAGGGTCGTCTACAATTTCGATGCGCCAGGCAGACACTGGTACGAAACCTGCCTTGGAGTAGGCGCAACACAGCAACCAATCTCATCAGGAAGAGAGACAAAACAATGAATGCTGCTTTGAAAACCTTCGCACCCAGCGCATTGGCGCTGCTGCTTATCGTGCCAACCGCGGCTTCTGCTAAAGAAGCAGAAACCCAGCAGAAGCTGGCCAACGTGGTCATCCTCGCAACTGGCGGGACTATTGCCGGCGCCGGGGCCAGCGCTGCCAATAGCGCCACCTACCAAGCCGCCAAGCTTGGCGTCGACAAGCTCATCGCCGGTGTGCCGGAGCTAGCGGATCTCGCCAATGTGCGCGGCGAGCAGGTGATGCAAATTGCGTCCGAGAGCATTACGAATGTGGACTTGTTGAAGCTTGCTAAGCGGGTCTCTGAGCTAGCCGACAGCAACGATGTCGACGGCATCGTCATCACCCACGGCACTGACACCCTGGAAGAGACCGCTTACTTCCTCAACCTAGTCGAAAAAACCGAAAAACCGATCGTGGTGGTTGGCTCGATGCGTCCAGGTACTGCCATGTCCGCCGACGGCATGCTCAACCTCTACAACGCCGTGGCCGTAGCCAGCGACAAGCAGTCGCGTGGCAAAGGCGTATTGGTGACCATGAACGACGAGATTCAGTCTGGTCGCGACGTGAGCAAGTCCGTCAACATCAAGACTGAAGCCTTCAAGAGCGCCTGGGGCCCGATGGGCATGGTAGTAGAAGGTAAGTCGTACTGGTTCCGCCTCCCCGCCAAACGTCACACCACCCTATCGGAGTTTGACATCAAGCAAATCAGCAGCCTGCCACAGGTGGATATTGCTTACAGCTATGGCAACGTCAGCGACACGGCCTACAAGGCTCTGGCACAGAGTGGCGCCAAAGCAATCATCCATGCAGGGACCGGCAATGGCTCAGTCTCGTCTCGGGTAGTGCCGGCTTTGCAGGAGTTGCACAAAAACGGTGTGCAGATCATTCGCTCGTCCCACGTAAACCAGGGTGGTTTCGTATTGCGCAACGCCGAGCAGCCAGACGACAAGTACGACTGGGTAGTGGCGCATGACTTAAACCCTCAGAAGGCGCGGATTCTCGCCATGGTCGCCATGACCAAGACCCAGGACAGCAAGGAGCTGCAACGCATCTTCTGGGAATACTGATTCATAACACGTGGGATTGATGCTCTCAGCTCTCAAAAACTGAGAGCATTTTGCTTTTTCAGCGCCGCACATATCTTCCTTTGGGTAGGAGAAAAGCGGAAAGCTAGAAGCAATGCTTGAGGGATGTATTTTTATTCAGGCACCTCACTCAAGCACTATCGACCCGGGCTGTGTGCCCCCGCCCCGCTAGCTTTCGATAATCGCGCTCCTACATGAAATCTGAAAAGAGATGGGGCTTAACCAGCCCAAGATTTTGCTTAAGCGCGCGATTTTCAGGATACTTTTTGAGCAGTCAAATTAGTCGAGATGTTTTCACACAGCCTGGGCCAATAGCGGTCCTCTAAGCCGCATGCTCTACTAGAAGGAAACTTTTGCTTCGCCAATAGCCAAAGACTCTGGCAAGTCAGAAGCGGGACTTATTCTCCTGCAAACAGTTTCCTCCATCGACGAGCAGCGTTGTTCCTGTGACGTAACTGGCCTCTGAAGAGGCAAGGAAGGCGACAGCAGCGGCAACTTCTTCGGGACGACCTGGTCGTCCAATTGGTACGTGAGCAGCGGCTGCCAATTCTTCAGGGGTGCTGGACGCAGTAGCAATCCAGCCGGGCGCAACCGTATTGACAGTAATGCCTTGTTGTGCCATCTCCAGTGCGAGGCTCATGCTCATACCCACCATCCCAGCTTTGGCGGCGCTGTAAGCGGATTCGCCTACGTTGCTGGCCACCGTACCCGTGGTTGAGCTGATATTGATCACTCTCCCGTACTTTTGTGCTTGCATCGCAGGTATTAGCTCGCGGGTCAGAAGAAAGGCGCTCGTCAAATTCCTGGCAAGCGACTGCTCCCACATAGGCAAACTCATATTTGCAAGCGCTGCGAAGGGCTCAGGGCTACCTTGGGCAGTCATGCCTGCGTTGTTAACAAGAATGTCTACGTGCCCCCAGATCTCCAGAGCCCATCGTGCCAGTCGCACGACCTGATCCTCATCCGTCAGATCTGCCACGCGGCCTTCAACATCAAAGCCAGCGGCGCGTAGCTCTGCTACTCGCGCATGGATACGAGAACTACTAGCGGTAATGATGAGCTTGATTCCTCCTTGGCCTAGACGACGGGCTATGGCGATACCTATCCCTTGTTCACTGCCCGCACCGCTGATCAAAGCGACTTGAGATGCCCGTTGTATCGACATGAAAACTCCGCCTGAGAAGGTCTGACGCGGGTTGAGTCTATGTCAAAAAACAAGGTTTTGCGGGCGAGTCTTGAGCTTCGTCTGCGGTTTCTACCAGGCACCGGCCTCTTGTAGGAAAGGTGACTCTATAAAGAGCTGCCTTGTGCACGCAAATTAAATAATGCAGGGCGCGATTCAGTAAGGCACATCAGACAAGGAGTACAGATGTACTCATTGCGATTCCTCGCAACGCCATTGTCACAGGTTGAGGTCCCGCCCCAAGAGTTGCAGACAAAATTTATTTTATAGACTATAAGTCCACGAAGCATCACGCTTTTCAACAAAACGATACGGAGTGGAGATGAACCGACCTTCCCGCGCTTTCTTGTGGACCACCCTGCTTGCTGGCCTAGCACTCAATGCGAGCGCATCCCAGCCCTCCGGAGAACATCTCCTAGACCAAGGGAAATGGGCACCAAACACCCGGCATGCAATCGAGCGCCTCATCGCCGCCAACAGCGTCCCCGTGAATACGCCGGAGTCGAAACGCCCGTATGCCTCCTTCGACTGGGATGATACGAGCATAATCAACGATGTTACCGACAAATTTTTCTTGTATCAGATCGACAATCTTGCCTTTAAGCTGACTCCCGATGAATTTCGGAAGGTGCTGATCACCAACATTCCAAGCAAGCCAGGCGACACCATTGCTCACTCCAGCGATGGTCATCCTCTTGCATTCGGTGCGCTCACAAACGATCTCGGCAATGACTATGAGTTTCTGTATCAGAACTACATCAGTAAGCCCGCCGGACAGCGCGACGCCGCGATCTTCAGCACGGACGAGTTCAGGGACTTCAAG
The DNA here is from genome assembly GCF_014269025.2 of Pseudomonas promysalinigenes. Lineage (NCBI taxonomy): Bacteria > Pseudomonadati > Pseudomonadota > Gammaproteobacteria > Pseudomonadales > Pseudomonadaceae > Pseudomonas > Pseudomonas promysalinigenes. The sequence continues at coordinate 2,933,148 of NZ_CP077094.1, forward strand.
ACGAAGCTGTATTTCCTGTTCCAGGCCATCATCGACACCCATGGCGCCAAAGTGGCTTATCCCTGGGAGGTCTTCTTCTGTAGCAACATGACTGAACAGGATGTTGAGGACCTTGCCCTTAGCTCTGTCCGCCATAGCCTTCAAGCTGGCATCGTCAAAACCACTCTCGAAAGCCCTCACTCAAGACCAGGCAAGACTGGCGTGGTCAAAGTCAGCTACGTGGAAGGCATGCGGGTTGTTCCAGAAATCGCTGACCTGATGCACACCCTTCAACGCAATGGGATCGATGTCTTCGTTGTGTCCGCGGGCTTTGAGCCGCTCGTGAAGGTTATCGCGACGAGACCGGAATTCGGCTACAACATTCCTTCTAATCAGGTCTACGGTCTAAGGCTCGAAACCTCAGCGGCCGGCAAATACCTTGCCCAAGCCAAGAAAGGGCATCCAATTTCCTATCGCGAAGGCAAACCGGAAGTCATTCGCAAATACATCGCGCCGCGGCGAGAGGGCCGCGATCCGATATTTGTAGCCGGAGACAGCAACTCCGATTTCGGAAATTTCAGCATGCTTCCAGGGGTGTCTCTTGGCTTGATCGTGAATCATCTGAGCACTGGCGATTTCGGCCGGGTCTCAACTGAAGCGGCAAAAACACTGGGTCGCCCGGACGCTCGGTGGGTCTTGCAAGGCGTCGACGAGAACATTGGCTTGTGGAGCCCGACAGAGTCCACCACCAAAGTAGGCGACACCCAAGCCTACTTAGTCTCTCCCAAATAGTCTCAGAGGGCCGATCTCACAAGAGATCGGCCCAAGCATGCGCCCCAGATGAAGCCGGGACCTCAAAGCGGTCTTGAATTTCGAGCAAATTGAGTCCACCATGGATTTATAGTACACGAAAAGCTGAGCACGTTCATGCCCTCATCCGAAATCTATGTTCTCCCTTCGTTTTCGCCCGGCGCTAGCCACCAGCTCGTCAAGCATAGTTTCGGTGTGCCAGGCAGAGGTCGTAGCGCGTATCTCCAGGCGGCGACGCACGCAGATGAGCATCCCGGACTGTTAGTTCTTCAGCACCTGATGGAGCTGCTGATCGAGCTGGAACAAAGCGGTCAGATCGTCGGACGCATCGAAATCGTTCCGTATGCAAACCCTATCGGCCTTGGTCAGCAGCTCTTTGGCCAGATGCCAGGGCGATACAACATGGCTAACGGTGAAAATTTCAACCGTAGCTTCCCTGATATCACCGAGAAGGTCCGGCGGGCCCTCAAAGAATGCCCTCCTACTCCAAACGATACACACAGGCTGAAGGCAATTTTTGCCGAGGCCATTGAAGACATAGCGGTAGATGGCGCAGTCGATGCGGGCAAGGCTTGGCTTCTCAAGCAAGCTCTGAAACATGACATCCTGATCGACCTTCACTGTGACACCTCTAGCATCCTTCACATTTACTCCAACTGGAATCAACAGGCGCGAGCGCTCGCTCTGGCTGCGGCCACTCATGTAGAAGCTGTGTTCTTGGAGGATGAAGCTGGTGGGTTCCCTTTGGACGAAGCGTATGCAAAGGCATGGAAAGAGGCGCACCACCTCGGCCTTGTGGATACACAGCACTTGGGCTTCTCAGCAACGCTGGAACTGCGGGGCCAAATTGACGTTGATGATGAGATGGCTGCGGTAGACGCGGCAGGAATCATCGAATTTTTGAAGCATGAGGGAGTGATTGCCGGCGGCTGTAATTTGGCGAACGCTGAGCCCGCAAAAATCTATCCTCTTGAAGGCGTAACCCATCTCAAGTCTCCTGCTACCGGCGTTGTGGCATGGAAAAAAAAGCCGGGAGATCCGGTCGCCGAAGGTGAGCTTATCGCCGAGGTTGTCCCAATCGACCTCACTCCTGGCTCCTCCAGAATCCCAGTACTCAGCAACCTCAAAGGCATTCTCGTCGCACGTCACCATGTAAAGCTGACTCGCCAAGGGCAAAAACTAGGCATGTTGGCTGGCACCACCCCATTAGCACACCGGCGAACCGGCAAGCTTATGGGTATATAAGAAAACGCTGATCCACCTTTACTGCCTTGACCCATCGAGTGTAATGCTCACAAAAAAACTATACAGAGGTAAGGTTCATGAACAATAAACAGCGCTTGATTGCGGGGATTTTTATCGGCTTGAGTTTCTCTATGGCTCATGCCGCAGAGAAGGAGTTGAAGATAGGTATTGAAGCTGCCTACCCTCCATTTGCTTATAAGCAACCTAATGGCGAGCTGGCCGGGTTCGATTACGATATAGGCAACGCTCTCTGCAAGCAGATGCAGGTTAAGTGTAGGTGGATCGAGCAGGAGTATGATGGCCTAATCCCATCGCTTAAGGTTAGAAAAATTGACGCAATTCTTGCTTCACTTTCGATTACAGAGGATCGGAAAAAGTCAGTTGATTTTACGAACAGATACTATCGAAGCGCAGCTCGCCTGGTAATGAAAGAAGGGACCAAGGTGAGTGACAACTTGGAAGGGCTGGCTGGAAAACGTATCGGGGTCCAGCGCTCCAGTATTCATGATCGGTTCGCCAGTCAAATGCTTGAGGCCAAAGGCGCCGAAATCGTGCGCTACACATCGCAGAATGAGATCTACCTCGACCTGCAAGCTAACCGTCTGGACGGCACCTTGGCGGACGACGTAATTCTCGATCAGACATTTTTGAAGAAGCCCGTCGGTGCAGGCTTCAGCTTTGTAGGCCCGACCTTTACCGACCCAAAATATTTCGGGGATGGTATCGGAATCGCAGTGCGTAAAGGTGATAGCGCCTTGGCACAATCATTCAACAAGGCGCTTGGTGAGATCCTCGAAAACGGTACTTATAAGGAGATTAACGCAAAGTATTTTGACTTCGACGTTTACGGAGAAGAATAGTTTTAGGCTCCTAGTGAAGCAAACCTTCACGCTCCTTCCCGCTACAACAAAACTAGAAAAACGGCCAATTTCCAGGAAGGAGTGCCGTTCGAATACCTGAGAGACTTGAAACATGCATGAAAACTTAAGCTCGCTCGCCATTTATAGCGACCACGAAGTAAAGGCCCTGAGCCACAGCATTGATGCGATCGGCGCAATGCGCAAAATGTTCGCTTCACTCGCTAAAGGAACCGCTCTTCAGCCACCTCAGCAGCAGATCGGACTCGCTAACGGCGGTGATTTCATCAATTATCTCGGCGTCCTAAACGAGGAGCAGGTCTACGGTGTGAAGACCTCTCCATATATCCCAACTCAAAATAAGCCTATCGTGACCGCTTGGACCATGCTCATGTCCAGCAAAAGCGGCCAACCCATCATGCTGACAGATGCTGGGTACCTTACGATTCAGCGCACAGCAGCCACAACTGCGCTAGCGGTCGAGCACCTTGCAAAAAAAGACGCCAAACGACTAGCGATCATAGGTACTGGACCGATAGCGCTGGCCCACCTGAAATATGCTCGCAGTCTAAGGGAATGGGAACGGATCTCGATTTTTTCGCCAAACCTTGGCGCGATGGATGACGCATCACGGCAAGAAATTGAGAGAATGGATGAGCGCGTGCAGCTCTGCGAGCTTCAGTCGAAAGCACTGGCAAAAGCTGACGTCATCCTGCTTTGTACATCCTCAGCAAAACCCGTTGTAGATCTGGGACTGCTCGGCAATTCGGCGCTGATCACATCGATAAGCACCAATGCTCCCAGGGCTCACGAGGTTAGCCCGAGCGACCTGAAAAAAATGGATGTCTATTGCGACTATCGCAAGACCACGCCTGACGCTGCCGGCGAAATGATCATCGCACGAGAGACGTCGCAATGGGATGCAAGTCTGCTAGCCGGTGACCTGTCTGAACTCGTGGTAGGAAAAGCCAAGCTGCCTGATTACAGCCGCAACGTATTTTTCCGCTCGGTCGGGTTAGGCCTGGAAGATGTCGCCATCGCGATGGAGCTGTATTCACTGCACCTCCAGAGACTCCCCTCCGAGGCTTAAACACAGGATACTACTCATCGCTGCGATGCCAAGCATCGCAGCATCAACAAGCTGTAGAATATCGGACCCGGATCACCGACTATTCATCGATTCAGCTGGGATGACAGGAAAAGCGAGCCTTTCTGCTTGCCCGCTCCAGATCCCTCACCACGGTCAACAAGGACGCAACACGTCGCTATGAGCAGCCTGGAAAACTACAAGGTCATCGCAGACGGCATCGCTACTCTGCTATTCCCTCATGCCGAGGTCATTATCCATGAGGTGAAGACCCAAACCGTCGTTCATATCGCGAACAATTTTTCCAAGCGAAAGCTAGGAGATGATTCTGCCCTTGACGAGCTTCCAGGTGATATAGCTGAGGTGACCAGCTTGGGCCCGTACGAAAAGCTCAACTGGAATGGCCAAAACATTCGCTCGATCACAAGCGTCCTCAAAAACGCCCGCGGCGAAGCTGAGTTTTTGCTATGCATCAACCTAAACTTTTCTGTTTTGGAGCAGGCGCGAGCTGCGCTTGACGCGTTCTTCCAAGTTAGTCGCTTGATTCCTCAACCAGATGCTCTGTTCAAGGACGACTGGCAGGAGCGCATCAATACCTTCCTTCACGCCTGGCTCAACGAGCGCCAGTTGTCGTTGAACACGCTCAATATGAAGACTAAGCGTGCCCTCGTCGAAGCGCTGTACGCAGAGGGTGCATTTGATGGTCGTAGCGGCGCAGACTACATTGCTAACGTTCTTAACATGGGCCGAGCCACAGTCTACAAGTACCTTAGAGCCTTGAGAGAGGAAGCCTAAAAAAGCTCCGCTACCTACCACTACCAGCAGGACGTTTTTTAGCTTGAATGCCTCCTCGCTTGAGGAGCGGTCGTTGGCCCGCTGGACCACGCGGGCCTAATGCTAGCCTGTCACAACGGTAAGCGTATGGTCAGGTCTCAACCTCTGTTGAACGGTTCTAGGAGGGCTTGAATTTCCTCCGTGCTCAGCAAACCCAACGGGTAACGTCGCTCAAGCGTCGATTGAAGAGATACGGTGTCAATCCTCGAAAATTTGCCCGCGCTTGTAGTGATCATGCTCTCGCGCAAACTGACATTGGCGGAAAGACGTCTGTTTTTTGGCTGAAAAGACACCATAAGCCCCCCGAGCGTGTTGGCGAAGACACCCTAGGCGACAGTCTTGACAGTAAAGTGAAAGAATTATGATGGGTGATCGGCGGCGGCGGCGTGGTGAGATGAAGCGACACGGCCTTAGCACTATATGAAGAAGAAATGGAAGCCTACGCCTCCGTGTGGCGTGTCTTGACTGTCACAAACATTTTGATGCGCTCATGGAGTTCCTGAACGGCATGGCGGAATGCCTCAGGTTTCTCGCTAGCGGCTGGATCTTCGAAGTGCCACGTTATGGCTTCGCCTGCGGAGAGCGTCAGCAGCGGCCCGTCTGCTGAAATTTCCCAGAGCGTGATCACATAGTCAAAATCCTGTCCTTGGAATTCCATGACAGATTTACTGCGCAATCCGTTCGTATTGACGCCAATGTGCTCAAGTGTTTGCAGGGTACGTTCATCGACCTCTCCCGCAGTCAGTCCAGCACTGAACGACTCAAAGTGAGTGGAGTCGATGTGCCTCAAAAGAGCTTCAGCCATCAATGAGCGCACGTCGTTTTTGGTGCACAAAAAAAGCACACGATACTTCTCAGTCATGGCCCCTCCATATGCAGCGAATTGCAGTGATAGCTAGGATTTCACTCATAACAGTAGCGTTTGGAGTATAGCCGCAGGGTGGCAAACGGCTACAGTGTTCAGCTAGGCCATGGGTATGCGGAAGCTCATCACTGGCATCTGGCATGACAGTGAGCAGCGAGTGCTAAACTCAGTAAGGTCTCGATGAGGTGGCCGTCATGCCAGCCGAAAATCTTTTATGTGACATCCTTGAAGCGTTGCACGAAAACCAGCTCGCCTTGGCGGACGCCGTCGAATCAGTGGGGCTGTGGATTGACCAACGCGGTGGCACTGAAGCCTCCAGCACCATTCTAGGCGCGGTATCAACCATTGATGTAAATGCTGAGCGTATAAGAACGAGAATCGAGGCCCTGAAACAATTGGACAGCAGCATCTACAAAGAAAGTTAGCTCAGGGTTGCTCTGTGGAGGAGATCGCTGATGTTGATAAAGATTGAAAAAGCAAACTCCAACATTGGGTGCAACGTCATACTCGACTCCTGGCGAATCAGGTTCAGGAACTATGGTGAAGCCATAGCTTTCGTGGAGAGGCTAACGGAACGGGTCAATGCCCACACGCATTGCCGAAAATTCTCGGCTCGAATGCAGTATTGCCATCAAGCTGACCTTGGACAAGTTCACGTCGGCAACCGGCACGTCGCGTATACAGGTCACTGTCAATCAAGCAGCCTTCTTGCTTGACTTCGGCAGCAGTTTTGTCGCTTTCAACAACAGTGCTTCCGCCTCTTCCAACGCAGAATCTGCGCCTCCCTCCCAGACTCTCCTCAACGGATGGAGATCCTTTTCGGTTTGTGCTTTCAGGCTCCATTGGTAATGGTCGTGCCAATTTCCCAGAGCGGATTGCAGCTCCTTTAAAATCTTGGCTTCATTTTTCGACAGTGGGGACAGTGTTGGAAAAGCTTCTGTCAGGTAGCGAGTGCGCTTGACCAGCACTCTTAACTGATGGCGGTCATAAGCTTTGTCCTCTATCGCTTCATGGAGCCGGTCAACTTGCCTGTGGAGTGCCTTGCGAATACGCGACTGGATCCTAGCCCAGCCGTGGTTGAATTCGACTGCCCTAAATTCTGCCGGCCACTCATCGAGAGCTACCATCAACCGTCTAAGCGGTGAGCCTGTGAGGATGGCATCATAGCTGTGGCTGAGCTGGCTACGCCTGGATTGAGCGAGGTTGGAGTATGTCCGCTTTTCTAGTTCGTGGATGAGCACCTCTAGATCACGCGCCGGGGTAGTCTGCTGGCCTACGTCTGCTGCCGCCTTGCTCAGCGCGCCCATCTCCGCAACCGAGCGTAAGGGCTTCAGCAGACTCCTGATACGTCTGACGGCAATCCGAAGATCATGCAGTGCTTCGCCGTCCGTGCGGGCTTCAAGGCGTGCGCGCGCACTATACAGTCTGACCTGAAGGCTCACGATCTCCGCTACAAATCTGTCCGTGAACGGCATAGTAGGATCTCTTACTATCAGAGTTCTCCAGTAGGCTAGCAGCAAACTCGCAACATCAATTGCATCGCCCGACACAGCAGCTGCGCTCCTTGTCGGCAATGACCTACAATTCTGTTTCGGTGATGAGTCGGGGGCTGCGTTCAGCCCGAAGGACGGTGGATGATACAGTCTGAGCTAGACGCAGCGTGTGCCCAAATGCGGGAAGCCGAGACTGCGCTTCAGCAGCTTGATCTGCGGTTGGAGGCAATTCGTTTCGACCCAGCCTCACCTTCCGCCGTCGAGACGGCGATCAAGGAAACCTTGGTAGTCATTGACGAGCTGTTGGCCAATTTCAAAGGGAATTCAGTGCTTGCACCGATGGTTGATCAACTGAAAGCTCAGTACCTGGAAAGCATTCAGCATAAGGTGATCATGTCGCAGGGCGCTGGGCTACAGACAAGGCAGATGTCTGCTATTGCTCGCGCAGTTGCCAAAGTGTGCAGTATTGTTCGAGGCAGCCGTTGACGCTGGAGTCGGATAATCGCCCATTCGCTTACAAAGCGAGCAGAACATCATGAGGCTCGATGCAGGGGACGGGATGATCCTTACGCTACTGCGCAAGCCAATCTCGAGTCCTTTCAACATCGAAGATTTGTCCCTGCTCCATGAGCGTCAGGATGAGTACATCAGCAACACGGTAGTGACCGCAAGCCGGGCAATCCCGCTCTTCCCGAGCCCCTGACACTTAATGACAGATGCATTACCGGCGCACACCAAGCAACTCATAAAGGGCTCTCCGTGTTTCTTGTGTTTCAGGTGTACTGGAACGCGTTTGCTGAGGCATGCATGACCAAGTGTCTGACGCTCCGAGTCTAGGCCTACCCACCAGGCATACCCCCGGTTGGTCTCCACCGATGCGGCAGCAGTTTTCCTATCTCACTGGCGCGCTGTGTAGGTAGCCGTGTCAGAACATCTTTTATATAGGCATACGGATCGTGTAGATTGTTCCAGGCCGACTGAATCAAACTCATGATCGCCGCGGCGCGTGTGCCGCTGCTTAGCGACCCAGCGAAGAGCCAGTTCTTGCGCCCTAGCGCCCAAGGCCGTATCGCAGACCAGCTTAACCTTCTAGACTTGCAGGAAGTTACGCGCATGCTCGCCGGCCCGGCTACTCACAACGCCCCTTGAGAGGCGCACTACCCATCTTCATGCTGGTGTGCGGAGTGAGGATTAGCTGACCGTGAAGTCTTGGTAAGAGTCTCAGCAATCCTCAGTATAAAGTCCCTGTCCCGATCAACCAGTGAGTTGAAGATCGCCAACAACTCCTTAGCCTCGCCGCTCAGCTCCTCTAGTGGGGCCGACTCCCGACGTCCTGTCAGTACATAGTGCACGTCTACCCCAAACTCCTGAGCTTTGTACAGGTACAGCCCCCCAGGGTCTCTGCCATCATTTTCATAGAGAGTCTGAGTTCTCCGGGACACACCTAGCATCTTCGAGAAGTCCGTCTGACTGAGACCAAATCGCAGACGCTCCTCACGCAATCTCAAACCGACAGAACGTGGTAACCCACTGAATTTTTCCATTTTTAGTCTACAGCCACGGTCAAAGATTTCCGAAGCAGACGCGGCAGTCGAAGCTCACTGATCAGCATGCCCGAGATGATCATCACCGCCCCAATGATGTTCATGACCGTAAACCTGTCTCCTGCAAGCAGATAGCCAAAGAGCGCTCCAAAAATGGGCTCGCAGATCAGCAGCAATGCCACCTTCTGAGCAGAAAGCACCGCCTGAGCACGGGTCTGAACGAAGTAGGCCAGGGCCGTACCAAACACCGCTACCACCAAAGTAACTGTTAGAGATGGTGCAGTATCCGGGACCGAAAACTCCCCCGCCACAACACTCCAGACCAACGACAACAAGCCAACAACGAGGAGCTGGATGAACGCGAGCACCAATGAAGAAGAGCTGAATTTGATCTTGGCCAGGACCACGATGTGTATGGCGAAGAAGATGGCGCAGCCGAGGATAAGCAGATCACCTGAGTGGATTGCGTAACCATTGAGGCTTAGCAGAGCCAGACCAACCAAAGCTACTAAGGCGCCCAACGCCTGCTTCAACGAAAGCCTTTCAGCATTGATCAAGAACAGGAAAAATGGGGTAAGTACTACCGAAAGCCCCGTGATGAAACCAGCATTGGAAGGGGTCGTGTGACCCAGCCCACTCGTTTGAAAAGCGAAAGCGATGAACAAGACCACGCCGGCTAGCGAACCGGCAAGCCAGTCTTTAGCGGTGAGCGCATGTAACCGTCGCCAAGCAAAAGGAAGAAGTGCAATAGCACCCAGCAGAAAAATCCAAGCATTCAGCGCCGAAGCGCTCATACTGTGCAGATTCTGCTGCTTCGCAACGAAACTCCACCCCCAAATCGCAGTAATCCCAATCAGCGCTGCGGTCCACGTCTTGTTCGAATTCACATAAACCTCAGTTGCCTGGCTCTTCAAGGAGGGCCGATGATAACCAGATTACGTCAATCCATTCCACAGTAGATATCCAGTCCACGATGTCTTGCGAGGCTCAATTCCCTCCTATCTCACAGCATCGTAGAGACATCGCAATCGCCTAACCGCACCTTCCACCTCAGCATCCCTAATGCCTCCATAGCCAAGAACCAGCAGGTTATCGTCACCAGCCCGAGGATCTAACGCGTACGCGCCGCGCAATGTGAGCCCATGATCGACCGCCGCGCTGATCATTTTGCTCGCCGTACCCTCCGGACCGACTTTCACTGCCAGGTGCAAACCGGCCTGACCCGGTGAGTATTGAATGTCCCCACCAAAATAGGCGTCGAGAGCTGATTGCAGACGAGAGCGGCGCTGGGCATAGACTGCTCGCATTCGCCGGATGTGTGTGGCGAAATGACCTTCCAAGATGAAATCGGCCATCGCGGCTTGAAGCGTCAGAAATCCAGGTCGGTAAAGCTGGGTCATCCCTTTGCTAAAGGCATCTGCCAATGCCTCTGGAACGACAAGGTAGCTCAACCGCAAACCGGGAAATGTCACCTTGCTGAACGTCCCAAGGTAAATCACTCGGTTCTTGTTACCCAAACCCTGCATAGAGGGCAAAGGATCAATGTCATAACGAAACTCGCTGTCGTAATCATCCTCAATCAACCATAGGTTTTGCGCCTCTGCGAAAGACAGCCATTCACGCCGACGCTGCAAGGTCATGATGCTCCCCGTGGGGTATTGATGGGATGGCGTGACAAATGCTAGACGCGAACCCTCCGCCACACCCGCCTCAGGTATGCGGGCCCCCTCTAAATCAAGGTGAAGTGGGCGACATTCAAGGCCTGCGGCCGAGAGCACGACTGGGGCCCCCCAATGGCATGGGCTTTCAATCAGAGCTGCATCACCAGGGTCCGTTAACAGCTTTGCAATCAGGTCGAGCGACTGATGGGTCCCCATAGTGATGATCACCTGTTGAGGGCTGCATCTCACTGCTCTCGATGTGTACAGATAGGCACTGAGGGCGTCCCGCAACGGCCTATATCCGCCGTGCTCAACATACCCGGTGAGTTCGGCATGGTTCCGTTTCAGATAGCGATTCTGAAGACGCCGCCAGATGTGAAATGGAAAGAATTCTGTATCAGCAACACCTGGAACAAATGCCCCTCCTGCCTTGGCAAGCCCTGTAACACGGCGTGTGATTTCAGCACCGCGACTGGAGAGTAGGCGATCAGCTTCCAAAGACTCGTCAGTACCGGGGTCACGATGGAAAGTCCGCGGCAGCGTGTCTGCCACGTAAGTACCACTCCCCGATTTTGAGTAGAGATAGCCCTCTGTGGTGAGCCGCTCATAGACAAGCGATGTAGTCACCCTGGAAATCTTTAGGTGCTCAGCCAAGGCGCGAGTAGAGGGCATACGGGCGTCGACCGGCAGGTGTCCCTGAAGGATCGCCTCCCGGATCCCTTCGTAGATTTGCCGCTGAAGACTGATACCACTTTGGCGATCCAGCGAGCCAAGCAGCAAGTCGTGTAGCAATACCGCCATTTTGGTCTCACCACTCTCACCTTAAACGGACACGATCATAAAGCCGTTTCCCGCGGCAGTCAGCCTCGCCTTCCGCTCAAAGCGGCCTTATCAACTGCACCGTTATGGCCGCAACAGATAGATCCATCCTCCGGATTCTGACCACTCTTCAGCCTGGCAGGGCCCTTCAAGCAAGGTCTTTCCAGGCGTCCCCAAGCGAGCATAGAGACTCTATCATGTGGACTTATTGTCCACTGTAGACATTTAGGATATAAATATACCTAGAATCTCCTGCCCAATCAGCTATGACCCATGAGTGAGAGGGTCGGCGCAAGCGCTACCTCGGCACAACTGCGCGCTCATCAAGGTGATGGGATGTTCCTGATGCAAACAGATTGAGTCCGCTAGACGTTTACATACCTCCAGCCTGAGAGAGATCCATGACAAGAAAACTACATCAGCCCTTGGGCGGCAATGAGATGCCCCGCTTTGGTGGCATCGCAACCATGCTTCGCCTGCCGCACATTCAATCCCCTGAGCAATTGAAGGAGCTGGACGCAGCTTTCGTTGGCGTACCTTTGGACATCGGTACATCACTGCGTTCGGGAACACGATTCGGCCCGCGATCGATTCGCGCAGAATCCGTGATGATCCGCCCGTACAACATGGCAACAGGGGCAGCTCCGTTCGATTCGCTGAACGTAGCGGATATCGGTGATGTAGCAATCAACACCTTCAACTTGAAAGAAGCGGTGCGGATCATCGAGGAGTCTTACGACCGAATCGTGGGTCATGGAATCCTTCCCCTCACCTTGGGCGGGGATCACACAATCACTCTGCCCATTCTGCGCGCGCTCCACAAAAAGCACGGAAAAATTGGTCTCGTCCACATTGATGCTCATGCCGACGTCAACGACGAGATGTTCGGCGAGAAGATCGCTCATGGCACAACCTTCCGCCGCGCGGCTGAGGAAGGGCTCTTGGATTGCAACCGTGTTGTGCAGATTGGCCTTAGAGCACAGGGCTATACCGCAGACGACTTCAACTGGAGCCGCAATCAGGGCTTCCGGGTGGTTCAGGCCGAAGAGTGCTGGCACAAGTCCCTTGAACCTCTTATGGCCGAGGTACGCGAAAAGGTTGGTGGTGGGCCGGTCTATCTGTCCTTCGATATCGACGGGATCGATCCTGCTTGGGCACCCGGCACAGGCACTCCAGAAATTGGCGGCCTGACAACCATTCAAGCGATTGAAATTATCCGCGGCTGTGACGGCCTCGATCTTATCGGTTGCGACGTCGTCGAAGTCTCCCCGCCTTACGACACCACCGGCAACACCTCCCTTCTGGGAGCAAACCTGCTCTACGAAATGCTCTGCGTACTACCGGGCGTTATTCGCCGTTAACCACAAGGGAGGCTCTGCCTCCCTTTTTCTGTAGAAGGCCGTGCCATGTACAGAAATAGAAGACTTGGCGAGGACTAGGCGGATGGCTGCAAGTGCAGCGCTCGGCTTGCGCAATTCGTCGATCCTCTCGCGAATCTGGCCGGCCCAGCCCATATCAGCCTGTCAGCTTCATCGTTCACGCCCGCCATCCTCTATTGGTTACTTCTGGTCACGTTACCCGAGCCTGGGGAGGTGTAAGGCCCCAAATGCCCAGAGCCCGCCAAGCACCAATCACACCCGGCGAAAAATGATGCTCGCAAGACAAATCGACCTGCCTTGATTTCTACCTATAAGCAAAAAATTTACATCCTTCAGCCAATGACCACTTTCGATAGGAGTACACATGACCGTACATGATTGGCAAAAAATGGCACTAGCGTTGAACATCGAAGGGCGAGCCTTCATCGATGGTGAATACCGAGATGCCCTGAACGGCGAGGTCTTCGACTGCCTAAGTCCAATTGACGGACGCCTGCTTTGCCAGGTTGCGAGTTGCGACGATGCCGATGCAGAGTTGGCAGTCAGTGCTGCTCGACAAGCTTTTGAACGTGGCGAATGGAGTCGTATGGCTCCTGCGGAGCGTAAGAAAGTGCTGCTGCGTCTTGCACAACTCATGGAAGCGCATACCGAAGAATTGGCGCTGCTCGAAACGTTGGACATGGGAAAGCCAATCAGTGATTCGCTGAGCCTGGACGTACCTGGCTCTTACGAATGTGTTGCGTGGACAGCCGAAGCGATCGATAAGGTGTATGGAGAAGTCGCTCCGGTTCCAGAGAACCAGCTTGGCCTGATCACGAGAGAGGCGGCCGGTGTAGTCGCCGCAATCGTACCGTGGAACTTTCCACTGCAAATGGCCTGCTGGAAGATCGCGCCAGCGCTCGCACTTGGCAACTCGGTCATCCTGAAGCCTTCTGAGAAATCCCCGCTGACCGCAATCCGCATTGCCGCTTTGGCCAAGGAAGCTGGTATCCCAAGTGGTGTTTTCAACGTGGTTCCCGGTTTTGGCCACACCATCGGCAACGCCCTCGCCATCCACAATGATGTTGATGTCTTGGCTTTTACCGGCTCGACCATGATTGCCAAAAAGCTTCTGGAAGCCTCAGGCAAATCAAACATGAAGCGGGTTTGGTTGGAAGCCGGCGGGAAGAGTCCACATCTGGTATTCGCCGATGCAGATCTAGATCGCGCAGCGGAGGCAGTCGCAGCGGGTATCGCATTCAATCAGGGTGAGGTCTGCACTGCGGGATCCCGGTTGCTGGTCGATGAATCCATCAAGGAGGCGCTGCTGGACAAAATTTCGAGCGCCATGACCGCCTGGCAACCAGGTAACCCGCTGGATCCTTCGACGCGAGTCGGTGCAATTGTCGACCGCCAGCAAATGGAGAAAATCCTGGAGTACGTGGAGATCGGCAAACAAGAAGGCGCCAAGCTGCGTGAAGGCGGATGCCAAGTGCTATCCGAGAGTGGTGGCACCTACGTTAGCCCCGCCATTTTTGAGGCAGCCAATGGAGATATGCGTGTCGCTCGCGAGGAAATCTTCGGCCCCGTTCTCAGCGTCATCTCCTTCAATGATGAAGCACAAGCCGTCTCCATCGCCAACGACTCTGAATACGGACTCGCCGCAGGCATCTGGACGCGCGATCTCGCCCGAGCACACCGTGTTTCGCGGGCATTGCGTGCCGGGAGTGTATGGGTCAACCAATACGACGCCGGTGACATGACCGCTCCCTTCGGTGGTTATAAACAATCAGGTAACGGTCGTGACCGCTCTCTGCACGCTTTCGATAAGTACAGCGAGCTGAAGGCAACCTGGATCAGCCTCGACTAATCCCGAAGGTTACAACTGAGCACCCTCAAGGTGGCCGCCAGCTACCTCGGGGGCCGCTCACCCACGAAAATGCATACGTCCGGCGAACTCACCTACCGCTGACGCACTTCCTGGATAATGGTGCTGCTTGCCACAATCAGGCATGCAAGGTGTGACCGCCAGACGCCTGCGAAACAAGCCCGGAATTGTGATCAACCCGTGACCGACGCATAAGGTATCGCAGCCGCCTTACCGCAGAACCAGTCTCTTCGATCCTGATGCGGCTATCCCCCTCCCCCGAACGCCGTTCAATGACCAGGGGTACGCAAGGCCTGCAATCAGATCGGCCGCATACGCGTCGATGGGGTCCTGTAGCCAATGGGTAAATTCCCTTCAAGCACCCACGCATGAATGAGCCGATGTAACTGACGCGGTGAAGTCGCCTTGCCACTGCGTGTGAGTTGACTGACAAGCAAATCGGCAAAACCGGCCGTACTAAGTGGACTCAAATATGGTCTTGATCTGGCCTTATAGCTTGCATCCAGTAACCGGTAATGTCTGCTGCTCTCTGACCGACTCGCGGTCAGGCCGAGATCAGTGGAGTCATCATGAAAATCGTGAGCCAAGATCGATGGTTCGAGCTGCAACATATGGCCGACGGTATTAGCCTGATCCACGAACCTTGGATCAAGCCTTTCTATCGTTGCAACATGTGGTATGTCCTGGGACGCGACAAAGGCGCACTTATCGACAGCGGATCAGGGCTGGTAAGCCTGCGCGAACAGATACCTCTGCTCACGGAACGTCCCGTATGCGCTATCGCTAGCCATACTCACTTCGATCATATCGCCGGCCATCACGAATTCAGTGAGCGAGTGGTCCATCGCAATGAAGCTCATGTGTTAGCCCACCCCAATCCCGACAACACATTGGCTAGGCAATTTGTCGGCGATGAGATGTTCGATGCCCACCCAGAATGCCCGTTGTGCTACGCCGAATATCGCGTCAACGCTGCGCCCGCGACTCGAATGATTGAGGAGGGTGACGTGATCGATCTCGGAAACCGGGTCCTTGAAGTGCTACACACCCCCGGGCACTCTCCGGGAGGCATCAGCTTGTGGGAGCGCTCCACGCAAACGCTATTCAGCGGCGACGTGATCTATGACGGCCCTCTGATCGAAGATGCTTACCACAGTAATTTAGACGACTACCTCATGAGCCTGGAGCGGCTTCTAAAGCTGCCGGTCACGACGGTGCACGGTGGCCATTTCCCGAGCTTTTCTGGCAGTCGGCTCAAAACATTGATAGGTCAGTGGCTGGAAAGTCATCGCTAGTTAGTCCTCCCGCGCAAAGTGGACTTATAACATGCTCGTTTCTGGCTATATGTGATACCGCCATTCTGCCCTATCGTCGGTCTCATGTTGACGGGTACATCACCCGCTATCGATGCCACCGACAGAGTGATTGTTCAGTGACGATTCAAACAAAACCCGCATTGGATCATGTCCTCACAGCCGCCAGCGCCCATGCCTCTGACGAGCAAGCCTGCGCGATCGCCAAGCTGCACTATGGCCTGAGTGCTTGCGCTTCGTTACTCGCTGGCGAGCGAGACCTCAATTTCCACCTGCGATGCGACGACGACCGTCAGTTTCTGCTTAAGATTTCCAATCCGGCAGAAGACCCAAACGTCACCGACTTCCAGAACAAGGCATTGCTCCACATTCAGCACACTGCCCCTGAGCTGCCTGTCCAACGAATCCACCCGACCACTACTGGTCTTCATCAAGTGTTCGTAAGCCTCGATGGCCAAACCGTTCTGGTACGCCTGTTCTCGTTCGTTGTAGGAACACCGCTGAACAAGGTCGAGCATCCGAGCCAGAAACTTCGCAGTGGGCTGGGCGATCATCTGGCTCGACTCGGGATAGCCCTGCGTGGCTTTTTCCATCCCGCTGCCGGCCATGAGCTGCTCTGGGACATTAAGCATTCGTCGCGCTTGAAGGGGTTGGTCGAGCACATCGAGAATGTCGAAGATCGCCAGCTTGCAGAGCACTTCCTCGATAACTTCGAGCAGTATGCCCTGCCACATCTCAAACGCTTGCGCGCTCAGGTTATTCACAACGACCTTAACTTTCATAATGTCATCGTCGACGACCACAACGCAGAAGTCATTCGAAACATCCTCGACTTCGGCGACATGGTCCACGCCCCACTGATCAACGATCTAGCAGTTGCAGCATCCTACCAGTTGGGTCAGACGGGCGATCCGCTGGACCAGGCCATTGCATTCATCCAGGCCTACCACACCGTCTGCCCACTTGAAGAAATTGAGCAGGAAATTCTCTTTGACCTGATTGCCGCACGCTTGGTGATGACCGTCGTCATCACCAATTGGCGCGCCTCGATGTACCCCGAAAACAGTGCCTACATCCTACGTAACGCGCCACTGGCGTGGAGCGCACTGCGCAGATTCAGACAGGTTCCACGTCAGACTGCACAACAGAAAATTCGTCAAATCTGCGCTCAGGAGGCACAGCAATGACCATGGTTAACGGATTCACCGCAGCAGATGCCGAGCGCCTGCCTGCGTCAGAACGTGAACTGGTGGCCCGCCGAGAGCGCGCACTGGGCCCTGCCTACCGGTTGTTCTACGAACGCCCTTTGCACATTGTCAGGGGCGATGGCGTCTGGCTCTATGATGCCGAGGGCAAACGTTACCTGGATGCGTACAACAATGTCGCATCGGTCGGGCATTGCAACCCACATGTGGTCAAAGCGATCTGTGATCAGGCGCACGTGCTCAATACCCACACCCGTTACATTCACGAAGGCATTCTCGATTACGCCGAGAAGCTGTTGGCGACGTTCCCTGCCGAACTGAATCACGTAATGTTTACTTGCACAGGCAGCGAAGCAAACGATCTGGCGCTGCGAATTGCCCGGCAATACACCGGTGGTACCGGCGTGATCGTGACTCAACTCGCCTACCACGGAATCACTGAGCAGGTTGCAGCGACATCACCTTCACTTGGCGCCGGTGTGCCTCTCGGCCAGTGCGTGCGTACCGTGCGAGCCCCTGATGCTTATCGCTTAGGTGCAGAAAATGTCTCACGGATTTTTGCCGAAGACGTGCGCAGAGCAATCGACGACATGCGCAGTGCAGGCATCAAGCCTGCGGCCCTGCTGTTTGATGGGATCTTTGCAAGCGACGGTGTGCTATCCGATCCCGCTGGCTTCGCCAAGGAGGCAGTCGAACTTGCACAGTCCGAAGGCCTCCTGTACATCGCCGACGAAGTGCAATCAGGCTTTGGCAGGACCGGCTCCAGCATGTGGGGCTTCCAACGCCACGGAGTAAAACCTGACATCGTCACCATGGGTAAACCCATGGGCAATGGCCAGCCGATTGCGGCAGCAGTGATGCGCACCGAAGTTGTCGAAGAGTTCGGTCGCACGGCGCGCTACTTCAATACCTTTGGCGGTAACCCAGTGTCGTGTGCCGCTGGCAACGCGGTGCTGGAAGTCATCGAGAACGAAGGACTGTTGGAAAACTGCGCAAATGTTGGCGCCTACCTCAAAGCCGGTATTGCAGAACTCGCCTTGCGCTACCCCGTAATCGGCGATGTACGCGGCAGCGGTCTTTTCATCGGTGTAGAGCTGGTGACAGACCGTGCCAGCAAAGCACCCGCAGCGAAGGCGACAACGCAAGTTGTAAACGGCTTGCGCAATAGAGGTGTACTGATCAGTTCCGCCGGCCCCATGGAGAACATCCTGAAGGTACGCCCACAACTGATCTTCCAGCGTGAGCACGCCGACCTGTTCATCGAAACGCTGGAGCATGTGCTGCGCGAACTGCCTTAAACCAACTTCCCTGGGGAACACTCGCGATGACCAAGACTTTTCATCAACCGCTCAGCGGTAACGAGATGCCACGCTTCGGAGGCATCGCCACCATGCTGCGCCTCCCACATTTTCCAACCCCCGAGGGCTTGGATGTAGCATTCATCGGTGTGCCACTCGATATCGGCACATCCTTGCGGGCAGGCACCCGCTTCGGCCCACGCTCGATTCGCGCAGAATCGGTGATGATCCGCCCCTATAACATGGCCACCGGTGCCGCGCCCTTCGACTCTTTGAGCATCGCTGATATCGGTGACGTGGCGATCAACACGTTCAACCTTCCAGCCGCCGTGAAAATCATCGAAGAGGCATACCACGGCTACCTGGAGCACGACATCATTCCGATGACGCTGGGCGGCGACCACACCATCACCCTGCCCATTCTCCGTGCCATCCACAGAAAGCATGGCAAGGTCGGCCTGGTGCACATCGACGCGCATGCCGACGTCAACGATGAGCAGTTCGGTGAAAAGCTAGCCCACGGCACTACCTTCCGCAGAGCGGTGGAAGAAGGCCTACTTGATTGCGATCGCGTGGTGCAGATCGGCCTGCGTGCCCAAGGCTACACCGCCGAAGACTTCAACTGGTGCCGCAAACAGGGCTTTCGCGTGGTTCAGGCCGAGGAATGCTGGCACAAATCACTGACGCCGCTGATGGAGGAAGTCCGAGCAAAAGTCGGCGGTGGGCCGGTCTACCTGTCCTTCGACATTGACGGCATCGACCCTGCGTGGGCGCCAGGTACAGGCACTCCAGAAATCGGCGGCCTTACCACTATCCAGGCCATGGAAATTATTCGTGGCTGCAACGGTTTGGACTTGGTCGGATGTGACGTTGTGGAAGTCTCGCCGCCGTACGATCTGACTGGCAACACGTCTCTTCTGGGAGCCAACCTGCTCTACGAAATGCTTTGTGTACTGCCAGGCGTAATCCGTCGGTAGTCCATGCCGGGGAGCGTTACGCGCCCCCCCTTCAATCAGGAAACCCATGCCATGTACAAGAATAAAAGGCACGTAATGTTCGACCTGACACCTCAGTGCTGGATGTTTTCACGCCCGCGTTTGAAGGCAAAACCTTTTTGACACTGCCTTTTTGACCGCAAGACGCCCAGCGGCCACAGAGCCGTAAGCGCGTCTGTACAAACATCTGCCCTTACACTTTGAGGTGACCCATGTCGCATCAACAGGATAGTCACGTCTCGCTGACCCAGATCGAGACCTTTGGTGTTGAACGCATTCCCGATCATGAGCGATGCGCTACGCCGTTTGACCTCTTCCGAATGATTTTCGGCGGAGCCAATACTTTTGCAACTTGCATGCTGGGTGCATTCCCGGTTCTGTTCGGTTTGTCCTTCTGGGCTGGGGCCGCATCCATCGTAATCGGCGTATTGCTGGGTTCGATAATTCTATCGCCAGTGTCACTGCTAGGGCCGATCAATGGTACCAACAACGCAGTTTCCTCCGGCGCACACTTTGGTGTTCACGGTCGTGTCGTGGGTTCGTTCCTGGCGCTATTGGTAGCGATCGCGTTTTTCTCGATCGGAGTCTGGAGCGCCGGCGATGCACTGTTAGGCGCACTCCATCGAATGATCGGCCTGCCGGAATCGGATTGGGTACTGGCCACCATCTATGCCTTCTTTGCACTACTGGTGCTGGTGATCTGCATCTATGGCTTCCAGTTCATGCTGTGGGTCAACAAGATCGCGGTCTGGAGCGCAACAATCCTGTTCTTCGTCGGCATCTTTGCCTTCAAGGACACCTTCAATGCGGACTTCGCCGGGACCGTATCGTTGGTGCATCCTGACACCTTCTGGCCAGCCTTCATCGGTTCTACTTTGTTGGCTATGAGCAACCCGATCTCGTTCGGCGCCTCCATTGGTGACTGGGCGCGCTACATTCCCGACACCACCCCAAAGTACCGCATCATCGGTGCAACCATCCTCGCTCAACTAGCGACACTGTCACCCTTCCTGTTCGGCCTGGCCACAGCTTGCATCGTCGCGGAGCACGCGCCGCAGTACATGGCAGACAACAACTATATCGGAGGGCTGCTGGCCGTAGCCCCTGGCTGGTACTTCCTGCCGCTGGCCATGATTGCCTTCATCGGTGGTTTCTCCACCGGCACGGCCTCCCTGTATGGCGTTGGCCTCGACATGTCTAGCCTGGTGCCGAACATTTTCACCCGCGCCAAAGCCACGTTGGTGATTGGCCTTGTGGCGGTAGCGTTCATCTTCGTCGGCCGCTTTGGCTTCAACCTTGTACAGAGCGTTTCGACCTTTGCCGTGCTGATCGTCACCTGTACTACGCCATGGATGGTTGTCCTGGGCCTAGGGCTGATCGTGCGTAGGGGCTTCTATCACGCTGACGACTTGCAAGTATTCACCCGAGGACTTCGCGGCGGTGCTTACTGGTTCCACAACGGCTGGAACTGGCGCGGCCTGGGCGCCTGGATTCCAAGCGCAATCATTGGACTGTGCTTCGTCAACATCCCCGGTCAGTTCGTAGGACCGCTGGCAGGCCTGGCCGGCGATATCGATATCAGCCTGCCAGTGTCGTTGCTGCTTTCGGCGGCTCTCTACTGGACATTGCTGATGTTTTTCCCCGAACCCTCTGTCGTGTATGGCCCGAAAGGCCCCTTTGGCCTGCCATCACCGGACGTCCTGAGTCCGAATGCTCAAAAAACAATAATGCGCCATATCGGTCGCTGAAAAGCCTGCATCTTCAAGTCTGCCCAGATCTCCCGGTGCCGACCCGGCACTGGGCTTACGAACTCAGAGGAAAAATCCATGCGCAAAATCACTCTTGCCTTGTCCATGTTCGCGATTGTCAGTGGCTTTGGCAGCGCTTACGCCAATGAGATGTTGAAACCAGATTTCATCGCAGATGGTGAATTCAAGGTCTGTTCGGACCCATCCTTTCCGCCCCTGGAGTTTTTCGAGAAGGCCGGCGACAAAGACCCCATCGGGTTCGATGCCGATATGGTGCGAGCCCTGGCAAAGCACTGGGACGTCCGCCCAGGTTTCTTCGTAACCGAGTTTACCGGACTGCTCCCAGGGCTTGAGGCCAATCGCTGCGATGCCGTGATCAGCGGGACCTTGATCACTCCAGAACGGACGCAGAAGCTGAAGGCGGTTGGCTATCTGGCGACATCCAATGTGGTGATCGGGTCGAGCAAGTCGACCTTGAAAATGACCAGTCTTGAGGATCTCAGTGGCCAGGTCGTGGCGATCCAGTCCGGTACCAATAACGTCAAGATCATGAGTGAGCTGAACAACCGCCTGGCTGCTGCCGGCAAACCTCAGGCCACCGTCCAGACCTATCCCAAACAAAGCGATGCCATCCAGCAGTTGCTGCTGGGCCGCGCAGCCGCGTCAATCTCTCAAGCGACCGAATACGCCTACCGCGACCTGTTGAACCCAGGCCAGTTACAAACCCTGTACACCTTCCCGGAAAAGCAGATTTTCGGCGTCTACATCCGGCCGATCGAAGGCAACGTCAAAGCGCTGGAACAAGCCCTGGCAGCGCTACGCAGCCAAGGTGAGATGAAGACCATCGCCGAAAAATGGAAATTGCCCAGCGTCAACGTGGAGCAACTGAACCCGTAACTTCGGCGAAGAGAGGTATTGACCATGCATTTCGACTTCGATGTTTTTATCAGCGCTCTGACCTCTTACGCGTTCTTCAAGGGCGCGTGCATCACCCTAGCGCTGGCCTTGTTGTCACATTCGGTGGGGATCGCCCTATCGATCCCAGCCGCGCTGGCACTGGACGGTCCGCCGACAGTCTGGCGGACGGCGCTGCGCTCGGTACTTAGCGTTTTCCGTGGGGCGCCTACGCTGCTGCAACTGCTGTTCGTGTGGAACGCCCTGCCGCAGTTCTTTCCCGTTTTGCAGCAGGCGTGGTTCACCCCATTCATCGCGGCCTGGATCGCCCTCAGCGTGAATGAGGCGGCGTACCAAGTTGAGATCAACCGGGCGGCACTCAAAGCGATTGATCCGGGGCAATACAGCGCCGGTCATGCGCTGGGGCTTTCGCGCTGGCACACGCTGCGCCATGTGATTCTGCCGCAAGCGGCGCGCATCGGTATTCCGCCGACCGCCAACGAGTTCATCACCCTGCTGAAAATCACCTCGCTGGCCTCGGTGATTTCCCTGCAAGAGCTGATGGCGGTCACTTCACAGACGGTCTCCACCACGTTCCAGTTCTCGGAGTACTACGCGGTGGCATTGGTCTACTACCTGGTCATGGTCTACACGCTGAGCGGCTTGCAAGCTCGCCTGGAACGGCGCATGGCCTGGGATGCACCCACCGAAGCGATAACTCGCGTGAGCTTTGTTCAACGCACCATGGCTCGCCTACGGCGCGCATGAGGATGACAGCATGAGCGAAATGATCCTGCTCCACCAAGTCAACAAACGGTATGGCGACTTCCATGTCCTCCAGGACATCGAAATGACTGTGCAACCGGGTGAGAAGATCGTCATTTGCGGGCCCTCCGGCTCAGGCAAGTCGACCCTAATCCGCTGTATCAATCGGTTGGCACCGCACGACAGCGGGACGATCATCGTCGAGGGTCACGACATCAGCAAAAGCCGGGGCAGCCAATTCGCCCGACGCGAAGTAGGCATGGTCTTCCAGAACTTCAACCTGTTCCCGCACATGTCGGTGCTCGACAACTGCACCTTGGCGCCGATGAAAGTCCGCGGCCTGTCGCGTGATGCCGCCGAAGCACTGGCCCAGGGTTACCTGAACCGTGTCCATATCGGTACCCATGCACACAAGAAGCCGTGCCAACTGTCCGGTGGCCAGCAACAACGCGTAGCTATCGCCCGGGCATTGTGCATGAGTCCTAAGGTGATGCTGTTCGACGAACCGACTTCCGCGTTGGACCCGGAAATGGTCGGTGAGGTGCTGGAGGTGATGACCGGTCTAGCGAAGGACGGTATGACCATGTTGTGCGTAACGCATGAAATGGACTTCGCTCGCAAGGTAGCTGATCGAGTGGTGTTCATGGACGCTGGCCGGATCGTTGAAACCGCCCCTCCAAAAACCTTTTTTGAAGCCCCGCAAAGCCCACGCGCTCGCGCATTCCTGTCGCAAATACACCACTGACCCTAGCCCGTTGCGGCTGTTTTCCAAGCGGAGATTCAAATGACAACCTGTGCGGAGTATTTGGTTAATCAATTGCAGGCCTGGAGCGTCGACACTGTATTCGGCATACCCGGGGTGCACACCATTGGTCTATATCGCGGCCTGCCCAAAAGCAGCATTCGCCATGTTACCCCACGCCATGAGCAAGGCATCGGCTTCATGGCCGACGGCTACGCCCGAGTAACCGGAAAACCTGGCGTGTGCTTCTGCATTACCGGCCCAGGCATGACTAACATCGCCACAGCATTGGGCCAGGCCTACGCAGACTCAATTCCTATTCTGGTGATTTCCAGCGTCAACGAGCGCAGCCGATTGGGATTAGGCAATGGCTACCTGCATGAGCTGCCAAGTCAGCGCAATCTGATCGCGGGTGTTACCGCGTTCAGTCATACCGTGCTGAGCCTCGAACAATTGCCCCAGGTTCTGTTGCAAGCCTTCAGCCTGTTCAGAAGCGGCCGCCCGCAGCCGGTGCATATCGAGATCCCTCTGGACCTGATAGAACTCGACGCCAGCCACCTGCCGATTCTCGAACTGCCGCGCCAAGGCCGCTTGGCCCCCGATCCCGAGCTGATCAGCGCAGCAGCCAAGCTGTTGCTCAGCGCGGAGCGACCGCTGCTGCTGGTTGGGGGCGGCTGCCAGGCATCATTCGAGAAAGTCCGCCTACTGGCAGCTGCCCTCGATGCGCCTACTGCTTGCACGATCAATGCTAAGGGCGTCCTGCCCAACGGCCATCCATTGGCACTAGGCAGCAACCAGTCACTAGACCCCGTGCGCAGGCTTGCCGCCCAAGCCGACGTGATTCTCGCAATCGGCACCGAACTGGCAGAAACCGACTATGACGTGGTCTTCAACGGCGGTTTCAAGCTAAATGGAAAGATCATCCGTATCGACGTCGATCCGACTCAGCTCAATCGCAACTACGTGCCGAGCATCGCGCTGCCGGCAGATGCCGAGCTGGCCATCGATGCGCTGCTCAAGCACTTGCCGGTCCGTACCCTGAGCCACGAAAGCGTTGGCGCCCAGCGCGCAGCAGCTGTGCGCGAAGAAATTCTCCAAGATCTACAGGGGTGGGCGGATTACACACACCTGTTCGACGTGATCAACCAGGCTCTCCCCGATGCGCGCTACGTTGGCGACTCGACCCAGACCGTCTACAGCGGCAACCACTTGGTCGAGCTAGACGGCCCGCGTCGCTGGTTCAATGCCTCTACAGGCTACGGCACGCTGGGTTATGCATTGCCTGCTGCCATCGGCGCCAAGATTGCCGACCCGCAATCGCCAGTGGTCTGTCTGATTGGGGATGGCGGCCTGCAATTCACATTGGGCGAAATGAGCAGCGCCATCGAAGCCAATGCCCCCATCATCGTTCTGCTTTGGAACAACAACGGATATGGCGAAATCAAGACCGCGATGGAGCGCCGAGACGTCCAACCACTGGGTGTGGATATTTACACCCCAGAGTTCAAAGCCATCGCCCAGGGCTTCGGCTGGAAGGCTGTTCGTGCCAGCGATCACCAGGACCTCTCTAGCTTGTTGGTCGAGGCCGCACAAAGTCGCGTGCCGACCCTTATTGAAGTCTGTGAAGCCGCACCATTCGCCACCGCGCAGTAAGTCGAGCATCGTTGCTGAAAATAGGAGTTCAAATGTCGTTAAGTGAATGGCAACGCAAAGCATCCGTCTTGAAATTTGAAGGCCGTGCATTCATCGACGGTAGATACCTCGATGCCGTGGGCGGCCAGCAATTTGCCTGTCACAGTCCTGTCGATGGCCGCTTGTTGACCCAGGTCGCCAGCTGCGATCAGGCTGATGTCGAGATCGCTGTAGTAGCTGCCCGTCGTGCCTTTAACAGCGGTGAGTGGAGTCAGTCAGCGCCAGCCGAGCGCAAGAGAATCTTGCAACGCCTCGCTCGACTGATAGAGGCAAGCGCCGAGGAGCTGGCACTCTTGGAAACGCTGGACATGGGCAAACCCATCAGTGACTCCCTGGCCCTGGATATACCCGGCTCCTGGGAGTGTATCGATTGGACCGCCGAAGCCATTGACAAGGTCTACGGTGAGGTTGCGCCGGTCCCCACCAACCAACTCGGCCTGATAACCCGCGAGGCGGCGGGCGTGGTTGCCGCCATCGTGCCTTGGAATTTTCCGCTTCAGATGGCGTGCTGGAAAATTGCACCGGCGCTGGCCATGGGCAACTCGGTGATTCTCAAACCCTCGGAGAAGTCGCCGCTGACCGCCATTCGTATCGCCGCCTTGGCCAAGCAGGCGGGTATCCCGGATGGTGTGTTCAACGTGCTGCCAGGCTTTGGTCACAGCGTCGGCAAAGCACTTTCCTTGCACCAGGATATCGACGTGCTGGCGTTTACCGGCTCCACTGCCGTGGCCAAGGTACTGCTTGAAGCCGCAGGCCAGTCCAACATGAAGCGTGTTTGGCTAGAAGCCGGCGGCAAGAGCCCACACATCGTCTTCGCCGATGCCGACCTGGACCGTGCCGCCGAGGCCGTCGCTGCCGGCATCGCTTTCAACCAAGGCGAAGTGTGTACCGCAGGCTCTCGCCTGCTGGTGGACGCATCGGTCAAGGATCAATTGCTGGCGAAAGTGCATCAGGCACTGCAAGCCTGGCAACCGGGCCACCCGTTGGATCCGCAGACCCGCGTCGGCGCCATCGTCGATCATCAGCAAATGGAAAAGATCCTCGAATACGTGCAGATCGGCAAGAATGAAGGCGCACAGTTGAGCTGCGGCGGTGTCCAGACCATGGCCGAAACAGGCGGTACCTACGTGATGCCGACCATCTTCGACGGTGTGAGCAGTGCGATGCGCATATCCCGCGAGGAAATCTTCGGGCCGGTGCTGAGCGTGCTGACCTTTACAGATGAAAGCGAAGCGATTGCGATCGCCAACGACAGCGAATACGGCCTCGCGGCAGGCTTGTGGACGACTCATCTCGGACGAGCGCATCGGGTCGCTAAAGCGCTCCGAGCAGGTAGCGTATGGGTCAACCAATACGATGCCGGCGACATGACCGCGCCCTTTGGCGGCTTCAAGCAATCGGGAAATGGCCGTGACAAGTCGCTGCATGCGTTCGACAAGTACAGTGAACTTAAGGCCACCTGGATCAACCTCGACTAGCTAAACCGCTCTCTTCTCGCAATCCCATCACGATGGCCTCCGCAGCGTTCGTCGAGCGCTCTGGGGTGATGAGTACTCCAATAATCTAACGCCGGAAAGATCATCTATGGACATGAAGCTCGAAGGTCTGCGGGCCGTGATAGGTGGCGGCAGCTCAGGGCTTGGGCTGGCCTCAGCCAAAGCACTCGCGGCTGAAGGTGTGCAGGTCTGCCTGGTCGCACGTGACGAGGTAAAGCTGCGGCAGGCGGTCGACCAGATTCGTGAGAGTGGCGGCGTCGCGGTCAGTGTAGCGGCTGACCTTTACGATGTAGATGCCATTCAGGCAACCGTCGATGCCATTCACGCGGCAATGGGCACGCCAAATATTTTGCTGCTGAACAATGGGGGGCCTCCACCAGCAGCAGCGGCCGCCTTCGATGCAGCCCTGTGGCGTAGGGAAGTCGAAGGCCAATTGTTGTCATCCATTGCCATGGCGAATGCCTTTGTGCCGCAGATGAAAGCGCAAGGCTTCGGCCGAGTAGTATTAATTGCCTCCACTAGCGTAGTCGAGCCTATTCCGGGCTTGGCCCTGTCGAATAGCCTCAGAGCAGGGTTGGCCAACTGGGCAAAGACTTTGGCCAATGAACTGGCGGCCTTCGGCATTACGGTGAATACACTGCTCCCCGGATCGTTCGACACTGCACGTACGCGCGACCTGCTAACCCGAGCTGCCATCGAATCTGGCCGCACTCTTGCTGCACTGGAGGCGGAAGAAAGTCTACAGATTCCAATGCGTCGCTATGGCGCCCCGGAGGAGCTAGGCGCTCTGGTTGCGTTTCTAAGCAGCCCACTGGCGGGATACATCACCGGCGTACGCATTGCAATTGATGGAGGCCTTTGCAGGACCGCCTGAGCCCGATGGCGTTAGTGGATGGGATATGGCTGCGCAGTAATCCAGATAACAAACCGGTCGTATGGCCGAGTGCCCATGGCGCATCTGGTTCCCGACCAGGTTGTCGTCGATGGGCACACATCTGCACATGGTTTCAGAAGGATCGGCCACCAATTGCGTCCTTCCTCCTTCTCTCACATCAAAGCCTGAAGCCGGACACAAGCCCGCGGAGGCACTCAACCTGCTGCTGTAACCGCGCACAAGCATCAAGTGTTTCACGCAGGTTCTCGACTCCCCTCCTGTTCAGTAGATCCAGTTCAGTCGTATCGGAACTGATCACGTCAGCCACAGCACTCTGCTCTTCGGTCGCAGCTGCAACTGAATGATTGATGCCATCGATCTCACCGACAATTGTATTGATGCTCCCAAGGCGGACGCCAGCCTTCTGCGCGATGTCGATGCTTTCTTTTCCGTAATGCTGACTGTCCTGCATTTGTGCAACCGAGCGCTGCGCCTCTTCCTGTAACTCCTCAATGAGGTGCTGCACCTGGCGAGCAGATTCCTGTGTGCGGTGCGCAAGACTGCGAACCTCATCGGCAACAACAGCGAAGCCGCGTCCGGCCTCACCAGCTCTTGCAGCCTCAATTGCAGCATTGAGAGCCAGCAAATTTGTCTGCTGGGAGATACCCGTGATCACATCGAGTATCTGCCCAATGCCTGCCGTCTTGGCATGAAGCAAGTCGATGCTGTTACCAGAGGCGCCAATCAGCTGGGTCAAACGATCAATCGCTTCGATCGTGTCCGTCAGTACTGCATAACCAGACTCTGCCTGGTCGCGAGCACTGACAGTTCGTTGAGACGCAAGCGCTGCATTCTGAGCAATATCCTGTGTAGCAGCACCTAGCTGTTGGATTGCAGTCACAACGCTGCTTGTCCGGGTGCTTTGCTCGGATGAACTACTGAGCGACGCTTCCGACGCCTGCGTAACTGCACGCACGCCTTGATCTACCGCCTTCGTTGCATTGGCCACCTGCTGCATGGACTCATGAACCCTGCCTACGAATCGGTTGAAAGATTGAGCGAGTGCGCCGAACTCATCATTGCTCCGGCTAACCAACCTGACGGTCAAGTCCCCCTCCCCTTGAGCGATGTCGTGCATAGCATTACTCATTGTGCGCAGCGGCAGCAGCAACCTTTGGACCAGTGCACCCAACAGGGCTATCACGACTAAAACGGCCACCATCAGAGTGATGTATGTAACGGTTCTAGAAGCCTCTACTGGTGCGTAAGCTTTCTGTT
The DNA here is from genome assembly GCF_014269025.2 of Pseudomonas promysalinigenes. Lineage (NCBI taxonomy): Bacteria > Pseudomonadati > Pseudomonadota > Gammaproteobacteria > Pseudomonadales > Pseudomonadaceae > Pseudomonas > Pseudomonas promysalinigenes. Next base: position 2,961,888 of record NZ_CP077094.1, read on the forward strand.
TATCCACTACCAATCCAATGCGCCAATCCAGGGATGGAAGGCCTCGTACAGGTATGAACATCAATAGCTCATCACCACCCGAAATTTCCTGGAGACGGTCCAACAACGATGCTTGAGCTTCAGGGATCACATCTTCAAGACGACGCATGGACATGGAAGGGTCAGGGTGCACTAGCACTTTCCCGTCACCGCTCACCAAGAAGGCGTACCCCATGCCTTTGAGATCTGCTGCGTTGATGATGTCTACAACACTTTTGAGCGCCACATCCGCTCCAGCGACCGCCAGAACCTGTCCCCCGATCTGGACTTTATCCACGATCGATACCAGCAACTCACGCGTAATGCTGTCTGCGTAAGGCTCGGTGATAGCCACACCAGATGCTGCCATGCCCAGCTCGTACCACGGTCGTAACCGTGGATCGTACCCAACTGGCATTGGGTCATCCGGAAACGTCACGAATGCACCGTCCTGCCAACCCACGAACGAGGCTAAGAAGGTTTGCTTCATTGACTGCAAGGAAAGATATGGCGCCACGGCCTGAGAATTAGGGGACAGAGCAGCTGCCTGGGCGAGGTTCTCTACCAACAATGTCCTGCCCGATATCCAATGCGAGATGCTTGAGGCGGAATCCGACCCTACTGCCTGAAGGAACTGTTGAACGCTTTTACGGATTTCATCGCGCTGTCTAGATTCGCTGATGACGGCGAACGATGAAAACACAACGAGCACGATCGCCGATGCCGCGAGCACGATTTTGTGCCCGAACCTGAGATGTAAGCCCATACCTTAGGATCCGATAAGAATGCGGAAACGTTGCCGTCGGCGGGCATCTTGAGCTACCCGATACGGGCAACGGAGATTTTGTTGTTCTTGTCTTCACGACCGAGGCAGTGATCGCCTACCGATTACTGCCCCAGCAAGACCGTCAGGCTGGCAAAGCTGCAACGATCGAGATTTCCACGAGAATGCCAGGCTCGCACATTTTCGCTTCGACAGTTGCACGCGCAGGGCCCTTACCGGCAGGCACCCATTGATCCCAGACATCATTCATGCCGCCGAAATGAGCGTCGATGTCCTTCAGATAAATAGTCGCGGACAGGACGTGATTCTTGTCGGTCCCAGCCTCATCCAGCAGTCGCTCGATATTTTGCAGCGTTTCCCGGGTTTGCTGCGCGATGCCTGCTTGGAAGTCATTCGCAACCTCGCCGGACAGATAGACGGTGCCTTGGTGCTTCACCACCAAGCTCATGCGCTTGTCGGTGTGCAGGCGTTCAATACCCATTCGTGTCATTCCTTATCTTGTTGATCTAGCTCGATTTCATGAGACCAGCCCAGCGTCAGCTGTGGTGAAGGTGAGAACAGCCACCGCCGGGGGTAGCCACTTTTTACCTTCAAATGGAATTATTGTCTACCTTGGACTTTTAGGATATAAATGAACCCACAACAACGATCAACGCGTCAGGCCATGGCCGATAGCGGGCCGACTGAGCAACCTGGCGCTCCAGCAGCAGCTCAAGCGTGAGAAAACAAGAATGACAAGTCCCCTCGAACGTCCTCCTCGTAAGAATGAATTCCGAAAGGATATGCAGACTCGTCACCTGGTCATGTTGGCCATCGGTGGCACCATCGGTACCGGGTTGTTTCTTGCTTCCGGTTTTACCGTCGGTCAAGCAGGGCCTTTAGGTGCAGTCATCGCATATGTCATTTGCGCGGTGATGGTCTATTGCGTCATGTGCTGTCTAGGTGAACTCGCCGTGCACATGCCGGAAACAGGCTCCTTCAGTGCGTACACCACACGGTTCGTAGGTCCTGCTTCGGGCTACGCGGTTGCTTGGTTGTATTGGTTGAGTTGGGCAACTGCCATTGGCTCGGAACTGCTGGGAGCAGGCGTATTGATGGAACGATGGTTGCCCGGAGTTCCCGTCTGGGCCTGGGCGGCAATGTTCGGAGTGGTGATCACGGTCAACAATCTGTCCTCGGTGAGGGCCTACGCTGAAACAGAGTTCTGGCTGTCCCTGATCAAGGTCATCACGGTAATCGTCTTCATTGTCGTAGGTGGTCTGGCGATCAGTGGCGTGATCTCCGGCGGCGACCCGCAGACGACAGGCCTGGCGAACTTCACTAGGGAAGGCTGGTTCCCAACTGGCTTCAGCTCCGTCGGGCTCGTGCTACTGGCTGTGGCATTCGGTTTTGCGGGCACCGAGGTGATCGGCATTGCTGCTGGCGAAACGGCAAACCCACAGCGCACCATCCCTCGTGCACTGAATGGAACTGTATTGAGGCTGGTGCTTTTCTTCATCGGGACCATCCTAGTCATCTGCATGATGCTACCGCGAGAGCAGGCTGGCGTATCCGAGAGCCCGTTCGTCGTGGTGTTCAGCAAAATTGGCATCCCCTACGCAGCTGACATCATGAATTTCGTAATCATCACTGCGCTTGTATCGGCTGCAAACTCTGGCCTCTACGCCGCTGCGCGCATGCTGTGGACACTCGGTGATCAAGGCCAACTGCCCCGCAGCTTTGCCCGACTGAACCGACGCGGCACTCCTACAACTGCAATTCTTTTCAGCATGGTTGGCGGAATCGCGGCACTGATGAGTAGCGTATGGGCAGCTGAGACGGTCTATCTGGTGCTGGTATCTATCGGCGGATTCGCAATCGTCGCGGTGTGGGTCAGCATCGCTGTCTGCCAAATCCTATTCCGTCGAGACCACATCCGCCGCGGGGGCAAGGTCGAAGACCTGAGTTACCGCGTGCGCTGGTACCCGGTTGTCCCTGTAATCGCCCTGATCTCTTGCTTGGGAGCATGCATCGGGATCGGCTTTGACCCTGAGCAGCGCATCGCGTTGTACGTGAGCCTGCCTTTCATTGCCCTTTGTTACGGTGGTTATTACGCCACTCAGCTGTACAAGAACTGGGTTGCAGCCAAGCACAACACACGCTCGTTGAGCGACGCCCGCGACACAGTGTCCTGAACCCCCAACCATCCCTGAAAATCATAAGAGCACACTATGAAGATTAAAGAGTTCGGCGTAGAAATCTGGATGAACGCCTACGAAACCAAGTGCAAATACAACTTGGCCGAAACCTGCGTCGAGTCCATCACCATCGAGCAATTGCTGGATTTTGCCGGCAAGAAAGAAACCATCCTTTCTGAACTGCTTCCGATGAAAATGACTTATGGCGCAATCGAAGGCTCCGACCGTCTGCGCAACGTTGTTGCATCGCTCTACGACAACCAGTCGCCCGAGAATGTCATCATCACTCACGGGGCAATTGGCGCGAACGCTCTGGTGCATGAGACGCTGGTCGAGCCTGGCGATCATGTCATTTCGGTTGGACCTACCTACCAGCAGCACTACTCGATTCCGGAAAGCTACGGCGCCGACGTCTCGATTCTGCGCTTGCGCGAAGAAAATGCATTCCTGCCCGACTTGGAAGAACTCCGTGGCATGGTTCGCAAGAACACCAAATTGATCGCACTCAATAATCCTAACAACCCTACAGGCTCGTTGATGGATCGCGCGATGCTTGAACAGATCGTCGAGGTCGCACGTTCGGTTGACGCTTGGCTACTTTGCGATGAGGTATACCGCGGGACTGACCAAGTGGGAAATGGCTACACAGTATCCATCGCTGACCTGTACGAGAAAGGAATCAGCACCGCGAGCATGTCCAAGGCATATTCGCTCGCTGGCCTGCGCCTGGGCTGGATCGTTGGCCCCGTAGAGTTGATCCACGCCGTTTCGATTCACCGAGACTACAACACCATCAGTGTTGGCATGCTGGATGACCACTTTGCCTGCATCGCACTGGAGAACCGTGACAAGATCCTCGCTCGTAACCATGCTCTCACCCGTACGAACCTGGAGATTCTTGACGCCTGGGTTGCAGACGAGCCGAAGGTTTCATACGTCAAACCCAAGTCCGGCACCACTGCCCTGCTAAAGATCGATGCTGATATCTCTTCTCGTGATTTCTGCGTCCGCTTGCTGGATGCCAAAGGCGTGATGTTCACTCCAGGTAGTGCGCTCGATATCGAAGGCTATGTACGGATTGGGTATGCAAATAACACTGAGGTGTTGAAAGAAGGCTTGGAAAAGGTTTCTGAATTCTTGCGCGAGTTGCGCTGATCCAGATGAAAGCCCGGATAACCTCCGGGCTTTCATTCATCTTTACGACCCCATTTCACTTTGCGCCGCCCAAGCAGTAGGCGTCGCTTCATCAAGATTGCTCACTCTTGCGCCTACCCCTACAACTTGATGGCGTTCCAACGAGTTAGCTTGTCAATTTATTTGATGACAATCATCTTTTACCATCAAGAAAATACGCTTAATTTTACCGACATCACTCAAAGTAGAGCGCAAAAATGAGTAAGCCAACTTTCTCCTTGTTACCCACGTTTCTTGGCGTCAGACGCACGGATATTGATGCAGACTACGTGATCGCGGGTGTGCCGCTCGATATCGCCACCGTCAATAGAGGCGGCGCCCGAGAGGCACCCTCAGCGATACGTCGCGCCAGCCGGATGCTAGCAGATGGCGGACATCCTGAAACGGGCTTCGATCCGCTGAACCTCGCTCTCGCAGACGCAGGCGATTTTAACATCGCATTGGGTGAGGTTGTTCAAAGTCTCGAACTCATCGAGGCCCAGGCACACCCAATCAAGCATTTGATTGCTCTGGGCGGAGACCATGGCATTAGTCTGGCGCTCCTCAGAGCGCTAAAAAAGAGGCTTGGCAAACCTGTACGAATAATACATTTCGATGCCCATGTTGATACTTGGCCTGACAGCTTCGGACAGAAGTACGGTCACGGCTCTGTATTCTATAATGCAATCCAAGAAGATCTGGTGGACGCTCATCATTTTGTGCAAGTTGGAATTCGCTCGCCGGTACAGCCCGAAGTACTTCGCTGGACCCTAGAGCAGGGAGTTACCATCCTCTCAGCGCAGACTGTTCACGAAATCGGTACAAGCGCTGTCGTGGAACGGATCCGCCAAAGTATGGGCACACACGAGCCTGTATATCTGAGCTTTGATATCGATGCGCTTGACCCATCGTATGCGCCAGGCACGGGCACCCCTGAGGTTGGCGGCTTGGCTTCATGGCAAGTTCAGGCGATTCTACGAGGGCTCAGAGGGTTGAACTTCGTCGGGATGGATATGGTTGAAGTAGCACCTCCCTATGATCATGCTGAACTAACTTCTTTGGCGGCGGCAACGATAATCTGGGAGTACCTATGCTTGCAAGGCCCCGTTGTCGATACAGTTTCCGAGCAATGAAAAATTCAAGCTCATGACTGCGCGCAACACGATAACAGCCCAGAAAAGGAGCCCTCTTAAATAAGCAACCTAGCAATTCCTCTTGAAGACGCCAGCTTTTAATTGCAATAGCGACCGCTCCTTGTGTGCACTATTGCTTTTAATATCTTTTTGACGCGCAGCTAGCCCTCTTCATCAGACAGTACATAATCTGGAGCATCTCACCCGCATACCTCGCGGCCGTAGCTTCGTACATATTAATCGTTTCACCCGTCCCTTGAAGCCCCATCAGTTGTATCTGCATTGCCGTGAGCGAATGCAGGCCAAGGGTCAGCCGAATGGACGCATCAGAGGCTGAGCCGAGCAAAATAGCGCGCCACGCAGGCAACGTGTCCTTTTTTGTAAGGCGCCTAAAATCGTGCCAGGCCGACTTTTTAAATTTCAGCTATTAACTATAAAATCCTCAGCCTTATAAGGTTTATGGTCAACTATAGATGATTATAGGTTCGACTTTGCCTTGCGCTACCGCACTACGCATGGACCCGGAAAGCGAGCCCTCAGCGCCTGACGGATTAGGCGTGCCCGCCTCAGTCAATCAGCTTTTTGATCAGGTCGGCCGTGGTATTCACACCGTACTTTTTGAGAAGGCTTGCCCTGTGAATGTCGACGGTACGGGGGCTAATTCCCAGCTCCCTCCCGATTTCCTTGCTGGTTCCTCCACCGATGACCAGAGCTGCGACATCCCGCTCTCTCTTCGTGAGTGACGCGGCCACCTGATTGTCTCGGTCAGATGGCGACAAATCAACGAACGCCCAAGCTGCAAGCTCGTATGGATCCTCTCGGTTGAAAGCGTATCCACGGACCGTGACCCAAAAGTGCGTACCATCTACTCGGCGCATGATGCGGTCATCGGTGAAAACCACCTGGCGGGCAAGCAGTGGCTCAATTCGCTTTCCAGCGCTCTCGAAATCCTTTTCTTCTGGGTACAACACAGCAAACGACTGGTCGACGATATCCTCACGCCCTGCCCGGAACAGCTCTAGCGCGCGCTCATTACACTCAACCATGATCCTATTCTTGGCCACGATTACAGCCACGGGAAGATGAACAAACAGCTCACCGTACTCGATCTCTGTCTGTAATAGTTTCATTTTGGTGCCCTGGTGTCCTTCCTAAGCGAAACACGCACGATTTTGGACCAAATCGCCAACGGAATCCTCCACGATTACCTAGGTAATCGTTACCTATAGACCTACGTTATCCCAGTTTCTATAGTTTTGTCATTACACAAGCAAGACGGGAAATTAGAGATGAGCCTGCATAACGATTCCATCGTAGTGGACGGACTGGTTGTGTCCAAATGGAGCGAAGACGTATTTAGAGACATGAGAAAAGGTGGCCTCACGGCTGCAAACTGTACCGTATCTATCTGGGAGGACTTCCTTGGTACGTTAGATAACATCATTGACTTCAAGAAACTTATAGATGCGAACTCTGACCTTGTAACACTGGTTCGAAACACAGCAGAAATCCATGAAGCCAAAGCCAAGGGAAAAACCGGGCTTATCATAGGTTTTCAGAACAGCCATTGCTTTGAGGATCGCATTGAATATGTAAGCGTATTCAAAGAGCTAGGGGTCGGGATCTCCCAGCTCACCTATAACACCCAGAACTTAATAGGGACGGGGTGTTATGAGCGTGATGGAGGCCTCTCCGGTTTCGGCCATGAGATCGTTGCGGAGATGAACCGTGTAGGGATTTTGGTAGACCTTTCACACGTCGGACCTCTTACCTCCGACGAGGCCATTCGTGCGTCTTCAAAGCCCGTCTGCTACTCGCACTGCCTTCCCTCTGGGCTCAAAGAACACCCCCGCAACAAGTCCGACGAGCAGCTGAAATTCATCGCTGACCGCGGAGGGTTCGTCGGAGTGACTATGTTCCCGCCGTTCCTGAAGCGAGGAATCGAAGCCACAGTGGATGACTACGTTGAGGCTATTCAATACACCCTAAACGTCGTTGGCGAGGATGCAGTGGGAATCGGCACTGATTTCACACAAGGCTATGACAAGGGATTTTTCGACTGGATCACTCACGACAAGGGATCCTATAGGAAGCTCACCAATTTCGGCCCGATTTTGAACCCACTGGGTATTCGCACCCTCGGCGAATATCCGAACCTAACAGAAGCCATGCAAGCAGCTGGGATGAAGGACCGGGTGATTCAAAAGGTATTGGGAGAAAACTGGCTTCGCCTTCTGGACGACGTATGGAGCGTTTGACAGCCCCTTAACCTGATCGAGGCACTACAATGTATAATCAACAGCCTTACTTATCAGAGCGTGTCGAAACCGTGACCGCTTCGCCAATCGACGAGAATGCGCTATATCGCAAAGTAATCTGGCGCCTGGTTCCTTTTTTACTGATTTGCTACGTCATCGCTTACCTTGACCGCATTAATGTCGGCTTCGCTAAATTGCAAATGCAAGACGCGCTCGGGTTCAGTGATGCTGTTTACGGCTTAGGTGCGGGAATATTTTTCGTCGGCTATTTCCTTTTCGAGGTCCCGAGCAATTTACTCTTGCAGAAAATCGGAGCCAAAAAGACAGTAACGAGAATTATGGTTTGTTGGGGCGTAGTAGGATGCATGATGGCATTCGTCACCACGCCAATTCAATTCTATGTTTTGCGTTTCCTGCTCGGGGTGTTCGAAGCCGGATTCTTCCCTGGCATCGTTTACTATCTTGGCTGCTGGTTCCCTGAAGCTCGCCGAGGTCAGGTTTTGGGCATGTTCATGGTGGGAATTCCTGTTGCGGGACTACTGGGTGGGCCTGTCTCGGGTTGGGCCATGCAGAGCCTCGACCTGGTGGCACAAATGCAAGGATGGCAATGGCTTTTCATCGTTGAGGCACTACCAGCCATAGTTCTAGGCGTCATTGCTTTCCTCGTACTGGACGATAGCATCGACAAGGCGGGCTGGCTGAGCACACCAGAGAAGCAGGTACTTCTGGACGCGCTATCCAAGGACTCAAAAACAAACACCAATCACGCAGCTTCGCTGGGCCAACTACTACGTAGCAAGAAACTGTACACCCTGAGCTTCTCCTACTTCGCGTTTATCTGTGGCACCTACGCAGTCAGCTTCTGGCTACCGACCATGCTGAAGGTCGGCGGAGCCGTGACACCGGCTGAAATTGGGTGGCTCTCGGCAATTCCCTATACCGCAACCGTGGCTGTGATGGTCCTTCTATGCCGACATTCGGACTCTAGTAGCGAGCGGCGCTGGCACACCGCCGTACCCGCAGTTTTCGGAGCAATCGCTTTAGCTTTGCTGCCGGCGGCTGGTACCAATCTAGTTGCAGTGGTGGCCCTCCTCACGATGGCCACCGCCGGAATCGTGTCGACTATGCCACTCTTCTGGTCCTTAGCCTCTGACGCATACTCTGGAAGCCCCAATGCAGCTGCTGCAATTGCACTCATCAACAGCCTGGGGCTGATCGGCGGATTTGCCAGCCCAGCAGTAATGGGCTGGATCAAATCCAGTACCGGCTCATTGAATAGCGGCCTTTATCTGGTAACCGCAGTCATCATCTTGGGGGCAGCTGCGGTACTGCTGTCGAGAAAATAGTCTTCCTCCGCCCTTCTCCACAGGCACCCATCAGGCCAATTGCGTTCTGATGGGTAGCCTTGCATCCCCTCAGTTAGCTCAATCGCGCTGACCCTTTCACAACCTCTAACGATTCCGTGAGGCCCTGGGAGGCCCAATCGACTGATTTTGTGAAGCGCACGAGATTTCGTGGCACGCAAAATCAAGTGAATGGCATTCTGGATCAAGCACCCAACCGGTCGGTAGGCGCTTAATTCACGGCAGCACACAGCTGCGCAGCTCACTCCTTGAATAAATCCAAATAGCGGACGAGCCATGATCTCCATCGAAACACCCACTTACTACTCAGCCACAAAGAAATACGACCTGAGCTATCCGACTCTTGAGCACGATATCGAGGCAGATGTCGTGGTGATCGGAGGTGGTTTTTCAGGGATCAATACTGCCTTAGAGCTTTCTGAGCAGGGCATCACGAACATCGTCGTATTAGAGGCCCGATACCTAGGTTTCGGTGGTACGGGCCGTAACGGCGGGCAGATCATGGCTGGTATCGGCCATGATCTGGAAAAGATAAAAAGCAGCGTTGGAGACGAGGGGGTGCGCGAGATTTTCGAAATCAGCGAGCTTGGCGCGGGCATCATTAAAGATCGCATCGCCCGATATGAGATCGATGCCGACTTCTGTAACGGCTACGGCTACATGGGCTTCAACGCCCGCCAGGCAAAAACGCTTCGAACCTGGGAGAAAGATTTCAAGGCCATTAATCAGAAGGATGAAATCCGCTTCCTCTCCGGTAATGAGGTTCAGCAAATCATAGGCTCTGACGCCTACTCAAGCGCCCTTCTTCACATGGGCGGCGGACATGTCCACTCGTTGAATCTCCTACTCGGCGAAGCCAAGGCGCTCACAAGCTACGGGGCCAGAATCTTTGAGCACAGCCCCGCACTGGAGGTGATCTATGGCGATAGGATCAGGGTTCGTACAGGACGCGGCTCTGTCACCGCGAGCAAGCTGCTTTGGGCTTGTGACAGCTTCCTCAACAAACTAGAGCCAGAGTTGCACGCCAAGACCATCAATACGTACGCATTCCAGTTAATGACTGAGCCGCTCCCAGACGAACTGATCCAACGCATCAGCCCGATCCGCGGTGCGTACAGTGACATTCGCCCAGTGATCGACTACTACCGTGTTACGCGGGAAAACCGACTGCTGTTTGGTGCGGCGACGCCGTTCATGGAGCGGATTCCGGGGGATTTGAAGGCCTGGAATCGCAACCTGATGCTCAAAATTTTCCCTTATCTGAAAGATGTGCGAATCGACCTAGCATGGGGTGGCCCAATGGCCACCAGCGCCAACCTTTTCCCTCAGATAGGTACGCTTAGCGGCCGCCCAAACGCATTCTATGTGCAGGGTTACTCAGGTTTTGGCGTCACCCCCAGCCACATAGTCTGCAAAATTCTTGCTGAAGGGATGAATGCAGGCTCGTCCCGATACGGCCTACTCAGCTCTATAAAACATTCACAGATCGTAGGCAAGGATCGTATCCGACCTTTGCTGCTCACCATAGGCAAAACCGCTCACCAGATATCCGGCTTCTTCAACGGCCGTCGCTGAAATTCGTAGCCTAAATAGGAATGATCGTTATGACTCTCACCGCTGTACAAAAGAACGTAGATATCTCCGAGCTGGCGCCTTGGGGCACCGTTGCTGATCTCGGCTCCGTCATCTTAGAAGGTGAAGCCAAGGCATTTGGCAAGATGACCCACGGGGAGCCGACTGATGCCGTCAGCAGCGCCTATTTCGGGCTAACCCGCGGCAAATTCAGGATGACCTACCCTTTCAACGAGCATGCAGTTGTAGTCACAGGGTCAGTGCAGCTTACTGACGAGTCTACTGGCAAGGTAACTCGCTTCGATGTTGGCGACACTTGGTTCGTTCAAAAGGGCACACCGGTTCTTTGGGAGGTCCTTACCGATACCTTCGTGAAGCACTATCTCGCTGTCGCCTAAGCTTCCCATCTGCGCAACCGGCCAGCGAGGTCGGTTGCGTTTGTGAGCTGAGAGCCATCCGCTGACACCTCAGCGTCATCTCGCGATGATCACTCCTTAGCCTCCTCCCCACCACATAGTCGTTTTGCATCTGCGCTCGCGTTCCGCAGGAAAGATGAGTTACGACAACTTCCTCGGTCCTCACGAGCCAGAACAGTCATTTCGGCCGCCTGACCATTAGTGGCCCATGCCTCCGCCTCTAGCTTGAACATCTATGGAGGCACGCGTGACTGTAATTCTCAGGCTGGTTCATTTCAGCTCACTCAGAAGGCGGAATGGGCTAGACCACATGCCATCATGATGGTTAACATGTTACTGAAGAACCCCATTTTGGGCTCCCTGGGTAACTGGAGTTCTCAGGAAGGGCGAAGAGGACCTCCGCCTCTTCACGGTTTTATGACAAAAGCCAAAGAATTCAGTGGCTTGCCCTTATGGAAAAGCGGTGGCCTATAAATTGCACACCAGCAGATGCCGGCCTTAGTCGCCCATCTGAACACAAGAACAGGTGCACCATGAATCAACACTCGACTCTCAATGATCGCTTGCAAGGGGCTATCGGTTACCAACTGTGGGAGTCGACACTAGCTGAGCAGTGCGGGGCCTTTCATCCTGAGCCACCCCGCCACGACGGTATCGAGAGCTTCGAAGGTGCTATCCTCCCGGCGCACATGACAGTGCCCGGCTATGCAGGCGCGAAGATCGGCACCAACTGCCCCCACATTCATCGTAATGTGAGGGATATCAAGCGCGATGGACACGATTTCTTTTACATCGTGCATCAAGTAGCCGGTAATGCCACTATGGATCATTGTGGGACCCAAAGCATTCTCAACCCAGGTGATTTGGTTTTACTGGATAGCTCACGACCAAGCGACTTTTATTTTTCAGGAATGTCGGAACAAATATCGATTTTGATACCCAGGCACAAAATCGAACATATCGCTAGCTCAAAAATCTCTCTCAACCAGAAAATACCCTCAACGTCCCGGGCAGGCGCAGTCGCCGGCTTCATCATGAATCAGTTTTTTAATGAAGCAGTTGAATCTGAAGATTTTGATGCTGTAATGGATGCCTTGTTGAATCTTATTCGCCCAAGTCTGACCTCTTCCGAGGATAAGTCTTGCAGCTATAATGAAAAGCTCCTGAAATCTCATTTTGAAAGGGCTCAACGATGCATTGAGGCCCAGCTTGCTAACTTTGAACTGACGCCGGAGATGATCGCATCTGAACTGGGCACATCGAAGCGCACGCTTCATCGTATCTTTGCCCAACATGGACTCTCAATTAGCAAATATATCTTGGACAGAAGACTAGACAAGTGTGCTTCTGAATTTGAGTCAGCCAATGATATTCAGAAAATTTCAGCTGTTGCCTTCGCCTGGGGATTTAACGACGTCAGCCACTTCTCTAGAGCCTTCAAATCAAGATTTGGAGTATCTCCACGAGGCTTTAGGAGCAAGGGGCAGTTCCAAGAAATCTCTACAAACTAAGATTTTTCCTGGATTGACGACGTTACCTCTAGGGGGCTGATACCCCCTAGAATCCAGTAACAAAATTCAATTAGGCCGCACCATCTTTGGCATGCGGTAACGCTGCTTGGCTGCACTCCAGCGTCTATACGAAAATTCGACATCTGTACATGCAGCGATTTTCTTTATCGACTGTATAATTTTTCTATGATCTCGAATACCCACCCTGGAGATCATGTGATACAAAAGACTCCAACCAATCAACGCATCATCCCAATTAACATGCTCCCCCAAGATGGAAAAAATATATGCTGGGATTTTTGCACTAGGATTTTCATCAAGAAATCTTACAGCATGATTTGAAACGGAATTTCCCCCAGACCCACACGCAGAAATAGAAATAGCCAACTGCCCCTCGTATGCCGAGTTCATGAGAAGGGGAGTCAAATCCTGAAGCAATTCACCCCATTTCACCTCATCCCCTCCAATAGCTACACAGCCTGTGTTGCCATGGGATGAAATGTGTAAAAAAAGAGGGATGTTACCTTCAAAAATATCATGATTTGAATCTGACGAAGCAAGGAATTTAATTACATCTTTAAATTCCATTCTTGATTTCACCACAAATGAAATGGCTTCATGCCCCATGAGCTTGCAAGTTGCCTCCAGCGCCCTCGCCTCGGACCGCCCCGCAAATAGATCAATAGGATTAGGACTTTCAATTATTGCGACCCTTATCTTCGGCAAAACATTCTCCCCCTGAAAACCATGCAGCCAAGTCAAAAATCAAAACATATCTGCGTATCGCCCTTTCGATAGCTTGGGAGATAATTAGACCCATAGAACTTGAAATTCTCTATGCCGAACGGCAAAAGCTCATCATGGTCGTGCGCGGCGAGACATTATACATTCTAGTAAATGGCCCCGCGCAAATGATCGCCGCGATCTCCGGACGCAGAGGTCTGATTCTAGCTCAGTCTTGACCTGGCTAGTCACGGGCTATGACGTTACTGTCATCAAATTAGATACAAGGCTTGAGCTGAGAAATGACTTTGCATCAGAAAGCTCAAATGCGCGCATAAAAAAGACCGGCATTCTTTCGAATGCCGGTCAAGCTGAGGTACCAAAGGTGAGTGGCCTCAGAAGATATGAACTGTATCGACCTACACCTCGTTCAGGACACGACCGAGGTTGGCGTAGATCTGCGGATTGCGCCACTTGTGCCAGCCGGCCAAGCACATACCGGCAATCGCTACCAGGAGCATCCCGACAGGAATCAGCGAGTTGAAGATCGACTCACCACCAGTGAGCAACGACATGTTGTTGATGATCAAGACCACACCGTAAGCAAGGGCTAGCGCACTCACCGCAGGGGCAATCAAGCGCTTCCAAATGCTGACCCCCATCGAGTCCTTGCGGAAGTAGCGAATAACCGCGATCGAAGCCAGACATTGCACGGCCAGGATTCCGATCGTTGCCGGAGCGCTACCCAATGGGAGTACCTGGGTAATCGGATCGGCACCCGCAGCACCGAAAATGACCAGAAGGGTCAGGCAAATGACGGTCTGGAGCGTACTAGCAACATACGGGGTCTGATGCTTCTTATGGGTCACGGCCAGTATGCTAGGCAGGATCCGCTCACGTCCCATCGAGAAGAGGTAACGGGATAGCGAATTGTGGAAGCTGAGCAACACTGCAAACAGGCTAGTGATCAGCAAAATGTTGATGGCATCAGCGAGTGCAACGCCAACCAGTTTGGTCGACAACTGGAACCACACTCCACCTGGATCCTGCGTGATCGTATCGATGGCGACCGATGGACCGATTGCAACCAGCAACAGCCAAGAAGACACTGCATAGAAGAGCATGATCAAAATCAGAGCAGTAAAGGTTGCCCGCGGTAGGGTCTTGGCAGGGTCGCGAGCTTCTTCTGCATAAATCGCAGTTGTCTCAAAGCCCATGAACGCACCACCGACGAATACCAGTGCGGCACCCAGTCCGGTAGCAAAGACATTTGTCGGCTCAAAGGAAACCATACTGAAGCCTTCAGGCCCACCACCGTGCCCAACAACTGCGATGTCAAATATTACAATGACAACCAGCTCCGCGAGCATCAACAAGGCAAGGAATCGCCCATTGAACTCGACATTACGGGTACCAAACAGTTGAACCAGGATTGCATAGCCTATGCTTGCGACCCACCACTCAAGATTGATGCCTAAACGATGGAACGCCTCAGAGGTGAAGAACCCGATAAGACCATAGCACGCGATCTGCATGCCAGCATAAGCAACGATGGCCAAAAACGCAGAAGCAGCTCCCATCGGACGGCCGAGCCCGGTGGCAACATAAGCATAGAACGCGCCTGCGTTCCGGATGTGTCGCCCCATAGCGACAAAACCGACCGCAAAGAGCAGATAAACTGCGCCCACCACTAGGAAAACTCCGGGCAGGCCAACACCATTCCCCATTAAAATGGCTGTAGGAACAACCCCGATTAGGCCGGTCAATGGCCCATTTGTAGCGAGAACAAAGAATACGATGTTCCACATCCCTAGCGCGTTTTTCCGCAATGCTCCAGCTGGAGTAGAGGTCTGCTCCATGATTACGCCCTCGTAAACGTGAAATTGTAATTGTCGTTTAAGGCGCCAAAGGCCTGAGATTGAACCCCTCTATGCATGCAAGGGGTATCACAGGGATCCGGACTTGGCACTACTAATAGAGAGTGATCACTCTTCGAACGATTTCGGATAATGCGTTTCGTTGAGCAAGGTTGCTTTGGAACCGAAAGTCATGTGCAGCAATTGCGCAGGCTTGGGGTCCCAGCAGAAGAAGCGCCCTATTGACCGCATCTGCTTGAGATCGACAACGACGACTGATTCAACCGGCATCACGGTTTCGGTCCAGAAAAGCACATATAGATCATCAGCCACGTCGTAGTAAGCGCACTTCTCGACGTCTGCGATGCCCTTCTCGGCACCGTTAACGCAATTCCAGGCCATCGTTTCTGCGCTGAAGTAAACGTGCTCATACCAATCATCTTCGCTGTAGCGGTAGAGGACGCGCTTCCCTGCCAGGCTGGACGATTTTCTGATGGGTGAGCCACCAGGCATGCCATCGACGACCGCCGCAGCAAAGCCAGTCTGAGTGCGTTTTTCACCAGCCTGCTCATGGAAGGAGGAAACGGCAGCGAGGATATCGCCGGTCTCGACTTTCCAGATCAGGGTTGCAGATTCCTGGTGAGCAGGCTTAAGAAATTCTACAAAAAGGATGCCCGGCCGGACCTCAATAGCTTCGTAGATTTCAGTGGCACTGAGGCCAGTCCCTTCGCCTTCCAGGATTTTCCAGCTCAGAGCGGTAGCGCTTTCGAATCGGTGCTCGATCAGCCATCCATTTTCGAAACGAATGTTCACCGTTTTCCCAGAGAGAAAGTCAGTGCTTACGTATTTGTGCCCTTCGAAGCCTTCGGCCATCTCTCCGAGCGTTGGCCAATCCGCAGTCGGGATGTACGCCTGGGCCTTCATTTCTTCTTCAATCTGGTAGGTCACAGATGTTTCCTCGTTACGATTTCGGCTGTGCCGAGACGCCTCCATCATAGGAACGCAATTCCGGACATGTCTTGGCTATCAGTGCCAAGTGTTGCCTCAGGGTGTCAACCTCATCACCGCTCGGCGCATGCGCGAGGTGGCGACTCTCAAGTACACAAGGCTAACCATCAAGCAAGTGAAATTTTGGCACTGTGAGGCTAGTGCTTGACTCCTACGGTCAAGATGGACGCGTATTTTCAGAGATAGCCTTCGGTCAACACACGAGGAGTTGTGTCTCGCTCTCGAAGAACTCTAATAAATGCAGCAGAGGTAGCGTTGATGAAACTTGTACACCGCAGTAAATTGTCGTTGCGTATTGCATTAGCGTGTGCGGCACCCGCCCTGTCAATAATCTCATCAACAGCGCAAAGCCTACCGCTGTATAGCGACGACGCGACAACGATCGACGCAAAGCTCGCTGCATCGTTTGGTATATTCACTAGCCGGGAAAGTTATGCGCAAAACCCCGAACAAACAAAGGGGTCTGTCTCTTGGCAAGAAGCTGTTTTCCAATATGGCCTCGATATCAAACACAAAACCGAAAATCTTGGTAGCACGTACGCAGCGTTGAACTGGGTTTCTAGCGCCACATTTGGAGATGGTGACGCAGCTGGTTGGTCTGTCGGAGATGAGCGGACTACCAAAATTGAAGACGCCTACGCAGGATGGAAGTCGGGGAATCTAGCCCCTATGCTGGGCGAGGATGGCATTGAGGTCTCCTTTGGGCGGCAGAATATCGTGGTTGGTGATGGCTTCATTGTCTCGGGTGATGCTCTCGATTTCGGTAAAGGCTTATTGGACGGTCGCCTGAATCGCGGGGGAGCCTACTACCTGACCGGGCGCAAAAATTTCGACGAAACGGCAGTACTACGCCTAGGCGGCTCACAGGGCCTACGCGGGGATCTGATGTGGCTCAAATCAGATAACAGGGCGCAAGCTTCACCAGAGACTGTCGTTGCCACTCTCGAAAACGTAACAGAGAAAGGCACCGTTGGCTTGACCGCGCTGAAGGTAGTGGACACCGATAAGGAGTTCGCCGATATCCTCTATCCCGAACGCAAGGATATGAAGATTTACAGCGTGCGCGCTAAAGGGGATGCGGGTGTTCCAGGGCTGTTCTTGGCCGGTGAGTATGCAAAGGAGCATAAAACCACGACGGATGAGAACGCCTGGTACCTTGAAGCAGGCTGGACCTTCAACGACGTACAATTCACTCCCAAGGTCAACTACCGCTACAGCCGCTTCTCTGAAGCCTACGACCCGCTGTTCTATGGTAACGGCCGAGAGCTGGGCACCTGGTTCCAAGGCGAAGTTGCAGGCAACTACGCCGGCCCGTTCAACTCCAACTCGACGATCCAGCAGGTCGGGTTGAAGCTTGCGCTGACCCCAACCTTCAACGCAGGCGCCCTTCTCTACAAGTTCGATACCATCAACAAAGATGTCTTGGACCTCTCTGGTAAAGAGCTGGATATCTATGGCGAATGGACTGTTAACGAACACCTGCTCGTATTGCCGCTTGTTGGCTTCTACAAGCCGGATAACAGTGCCGAAAATGGTGGAAGCCAGCTCGGTAGCGATCGAACCAACGTCTACGCCCAACTACTGTTCGTTACCAATTTCTGATCCTAGAAGCGCGCCGAGGCAAGGCGCGCTTTCCTCTAGCAGCCCCGCATTTCGACGATCAAAGGTCACCATCAGCGGGGCTGCCCATCGTGAGATAGCCCCTTTATGCTTAGCTCGATGTCCATTCGCCTGAAAATTGTGCTCCTATCAGGCCTCTGTCTTCTGGTCATGATGAGCCTCACCGCGGGCATGAACATCTACCAGAACAGCAGTAGCAATCGTCTGATCAGTATTGAGAGTCGGAAGATGCTCACCAAGAGCGCAGAGGCTCAGCTACAGGCTCAAGCTGCTGAGCAAGCACTTGAGTTGCAGAGAACCTTTCACTCAAGCTTGCAACTGATGCAGTCCCTGGTGGATCAGGCTAATGACCTACGATCAATGGCTGAAAGCCGTGGATTGAGCGCCAGTGTTCTCCGCGAAGAGCTGGATCGGCAGCTTAGAACGGCCTTCGATCACAACCCAGACGTAGTCGGCATATGGCTCGCTTACGAACCCAATGCTCTCGATGGCAAAGACCGCGACTTCATTGGTGACGCGGAGCGCGCCTCCAACGAGTCAGGTCGATTCGGTAGGGTTTTCAACCGCGGCAATGGTCAGTCAGTGAAATTGATTTTCACAGAGAGCGACCTCAGCAAGACTGACCTAAGCCTCAGCGGCGCCCCGTACAATAGCTGGTATACGTGCCCCCGGGACTCCCAAGCCGCGTGCCTAATGGATCCATACTCCGATACGGTTGCCGGTAAGCGTTTGCTCATGACAACCCTTTCAATGCCAGTGATCTTTCAAGGCAAGGTTCTGGGTGTAATCGGTGTAGACATTGCTCTTGACACAATCCAGGCGACTATCAACAAGGCACAAAGCGAGATTTTTGATGGGGCCGGCCGCATAGTTGTCACCTCCACGAGCGGTGTAATTGCTGGATTCAGCTCAGACCAGAGCAAGGTAGGCGAGCCTATAAACGAGGTATTGGGCACAGACAGCCGTACTGTGCTGGAGGGTTTGGCGCAGCAGGACACACAGATAACCTCTGAGCACGGCACAATCCGCGCGATTCATCCGGTACAGCCCTTCCCAGGAGGCAAGAATTGGGGGGTCACTATCGAACTACCCCAGCAGGTGCTGCTTGCCGATTCCGACAGGCTTCAAGAATTGCTAGATCAGGTCCAAATCGAAGGCGTGTCTAAAACGGTACTGGTTGCAGTAATCACTGCGGCTCTCGGCCTACTTCTGATCTGGCTTACCGCTACTGGCGTCACGCGGCCGATTAACAACGTGGCAGCCATGCTCAAAGATATTGCCAGTGGCGACGGTGACCTGACCCAGCGACTGGCCTATAGCAAGAAAGACGAACTGGGCAACCTGGTTGGATGGTTCAACCGCTTTCTTGAAAAACTTCAGCCCACTATTGCCAACATCAAGCAGAGCATCACTGATGCTCGTGGCACTGCCGACCAGTCCGCCGAAATCGCTCGTCAAACCAGTTCAGGCATGCAGGTCCAGTTCCGCGAGGTGGATCAGGTTGCCACCGCAGCCAACGAGATGAGCGCCACAGCTCATGATGTTGCGAATAGCGCATCTAACGCAGCACAAGCAGCGATCGCTGCTGATGCGGCCGCTAAAGACGGAATCACCATCATCGATCGCAGCACCCGAGATATCAGTGCATTAGCGGCCGAAGTGAGTAAGGCGGTAGTCGAGGTCGAGGCCTTGGCATTGAGCAGCAATGAGATCGGTTCTGTGCTGGAGGTGATCCGCAGTATTGCTGAGCAGACAAACCTTCTAGCGTTGAACGCTGCAATCGAGGCAGCACGCGCAGGTGAAAGCGGAAGAGGTTTCGCGGTGGTCGCGGACGAGGTCCGTAGCTTGGCACGGCGAACTCAAGACTCTGTCGAGGAAATCCGCGGCGTAATTGAGCGTATACAGGGCGCCACCCGTGGCGTTGTTGCAACCATGCACTCCAGTCAAGTCCAGGCACAGACGAATGCCTCGCAAATCCAAGAGGCAGCCCAAGCGCTGGCGAAGATAGGTGAGGCCATCACGCTTATCGGCGACATGAATCTTCAAATCGCAAGCGCCGCCGAGGAACAGAGCGCGGTAGCGGAAGAGGTGAATCGCAATGTGTCTGCGATACGTACCGTGACTGAAACGCTGACCGAACAAGCTAATGAGTCGGCTCACATTAGCAGCCAGCTCAACTCGCTCGCGAGTCATCAAAAGCAGCTCATGGACCAATTCAAGGTCTGATTCAGCAGGTGTCAAAGCTAACATTGGCACCGTAAGTCATGCTCCTGACAGCCTCAGTCAAGATAGATGAGGCTGCCCAGAGTACCGTCAAGGATTATTCCGCCAGCTTTACGGCTACTGCCGTTCTGCCTCATTGATGGAGCCTGCCCGAATGAGCGATGTCACCCTTCTGCCTAGCGTTAACAGTTTCCTTGCACGTGACCATGGTCACTACATCAATGGCGGTTACTCCCCCAGCTCCACGTCCGCAAAAATAAAGGTCATCAACCCTGCTAACAGCGAAGCTATTGCACAAGTAAGCGAAGGTAGTCAGGCTGATGTCGACCAGGCGGTTTTGAGTGCTCAAGCAGGTTTCAAGATCTGGTCGAAAACCAGTCCAGCAGCGAGGGCAGCTGTGCTGTTCAAGCTTGCAGATCTTTTAGAGCAAAACCGAGAAGAGTTGGCTCAGCTTGAGACAGTACAATCTGGCAAGATCATCCAGATTTCGCGGGCATTCGAGGTCGACCAAGCAGCTCATTTCCTTCGCTACTACGCAGGATGGGCGACTAAGATCAACGGTGAAACCATCACGCCTTCCCTGCCCTCCTTTGCCGGCGAGCGTTACACCGCCTTCACTTTGCGTGAACCTGTGGGCGTTGTCGTTGGGATTGTGCCGTGGAACTTCTCCACCATGATCGCTATATGGAAGCTTGCATCCGCTCTAACCACAGGTTGCAGCATCATCATCAAGCCTAGTGAATTCACTCCTCTCACAATCCTGCGCATCGCTGAGCTGGCAACACAGGCCGGTCTGCCAGCTGGTGCCCTCAACGTAGTGACAGGCAGCGGCCTGTCCGGGAAGGCTCTCATTGACCACCCCGGCACAAACAAGGTGTCGTTCACTGGCTCGGTCCCAACAGGTATTGCGGTAGGCAAGAGCGCAATGGAAGCCAAGCTGACACGCGCCACCTTAGAGTTGGGCGGCAAGAACTCCGTCGGGTTCCTGCGTGATGTGGATCTCGACAAGGCCGCAGATGGCATTATCGAGGCTGGCTTCCTGCACTCCGGCCAGATTTGCGCTGCGGCTGAACGCTTCTTCGCGCATCGCTCTCAGATCGAATCACTTATGGAAAAACTGGCACAACGTCTGGCGACCCTAAAGATTGGTTCCCCCCTGGATGAGTCGACCCAATTCGGCCCCGTTACCAACAAGCAGCATCAGCAAAAGCTTGAGGCGTTCTTCAAAACCGCCCGGAACGAAAGCAACACCATCGTGTTCGGTGGCAACGCTATTGACGGCCCAGGTTGCTATGTAGAGCCGACCATCATCCTTGCGAACTCGGCCAAAGACACCTTGCTGAATGAAGAAACCTTCGGCCCCATCGCTACGTTCCTTCCTTACGACACCGAGGAGGAACTGCTTCACCTGATGAACGACACTCCGTACGGTTTGAGCGCGAGCATTTGGACCAATGATCTCTCCAAGGCGTTGCGCTTGGTGCCAGAGATCGAGGCGGGAACGGTTTGGGTAAATATGCATACCATGCTGGATCCGGCAGTGCCGTTTGGCGGAGTCAAGGCTTCGGGCATCGGCCGTGAGTTTGGTGCTGCGTTCATTGATGACTACACCGAGCTGAAGTCCGTGATGATTCGCTACTGATACTCAGTATGTGACACCAGACCCCGGCCTTGGCCGGGGTCTTTTTTTGAGCGTG
This sequence comes from Pseudomonas promysalinigenes, assembly GCF_014269025.2. Taxonomy (NCBI): domain Bacteria; kingdom Pseudomonadati; phylum Pseudomonadota; class Gammaproteobacteria; order Pseudomonadales; family Pseudomonadaceae; genus Pseudomonas; species Pseudomonas promysalinigenes. The sequence continues at coordinate 2,983,421 of NZ_CP077094.1, forward strand.
CAGCGGGCGCGAAAACGCGGAAAATACGACCTTGGCGCCCTCAGACAACACCTTGCGCTTTGAATCATGTCCTCTACGTGAGCTGGAGCGTTAAATATTGGCGCACATGGACCAAGGGCCGGCATGGTCCATCATTCCAAAAATAGACTCACCGACGAGCCCAGCTAGTTATGCCTGCCCGCTTCCGTCGGTAGAAAGGTGCTCCCCATGCTATCTGTCGAAACGCCTACTACTTACTACACCGCGACTCGAAAATACGATCCGAAATACCCCGATTTGGAGCATGATATTGACACAGAGGTTGTCATCATCGGCGGCGGATTTTCAGGAGTTAACACCGCTCTGGAGCTTGCAGAGCGCGGCGTGAAGGACATCGTACTCTTAGAGTCACGCTATCTTGGGTTTGGAGGGTCCGGCCGCAACGGAGGGCATGTAATGGCAGGTATAGGCCATGACCTAGAAAAAATTCGCAAAAGCGTGGGAGAGCAAGGGCTACAGGCAGTCTTTGAAATCAGCGATCTTGGCTCATCAATCATACAGTCACGTATCGCGAAGTACGGTATAGACGCAGATTTTCAACACGGCTACGGGTACATGGGGTTCAACAAACGCCAGGCCAAGCTGCTTCAGTCCTGGGAAAAGGAATTCAAACAACTCAGTCCTGATCAAGAGATCGAATACCTTGAGGGCTCTGCGGTAAAGTCAATCATAGGCTCGGACTACTACAGCTGCGCCCTTAAGCATATGGGAAATGGCCACATTCATTCCCTCAACATGTTATTGGGATCAGCCAAAGCCTTGGCCGATTTAGGCGGTCGGATTTTTGAGAATACGCCTGCTCTAGAGGTTACGTATGGGGACACAATCAAGGTCAGAACGGCAAAAGGGCTGGTGCGTGCCAAAAAGATTCTATGGTCCTGCGGAGCGTTCCTGGACCGACTGGAGCCATTTCTCCATAAACGGACGATCAATACGTACGCATACCAGCTTGTCACTGAACCCCTGCCCTCCAAACTGATCAGCCAGATAAGCCCTATCAGGGGCGCCTTCAGCGATATCCGCCCGGTGATTGACTACTACCGAGTCACTAAAGAGAACCGGTTGCTTTTTGGCTCTGCAACCAAAGCACTTGAGTACATCCCGAACGACCTGAAAGCCTGGAACCGTGGCCTGATGCTGAATGTGTTCCCTTACCTGAAGGATGTGAAGATCGACCTCGCTTGGGGTGGGCCAATGGAGTGCACTGCAAATCTCTTCCCGCAAATCGGGACCATCCCTGGTCACCCGAATGCTTTCTTCGTCCAGGGCTACTCAGGGTTTGGAGTCACTCCAAGCCATGTCGTCAGCCAAGTGGTAGCAGAAGGGATGCTCGGAGGCTCTCGCCACTGGGATGTGATGAGTTCGATCAAGCCGACTCAGGTGTTAGGGAAAGAAAACTGGCGAAACCTAATCTGCTCACTGGGGAAGATAAGTCACCAGCTGGTTGGATACACCAACGGCCGCCGCTGACTCGATAGACAACCCCAACAATAAAAACCGCCAGCTATCAGGCCGGCGGTTTTTAATGGATCAGTACTTGACCTGTCCGGGTACCCAGTTCGTTCCCGCCAAGGGGACGCGAGCCATTGCGGCCGACTCAACTGTGAGCGCAACCAGGTCCTCAGGATCGAGGTTGTGCAAGTGCGATTTGCCACAAGCGCGGGCCATAGTTTGCGCCTCCAGCACCAACACTCGCAGGTAGTTGGCCAGGCGGCGCCCCGCCTCTTCTGGATTCAGGCGCTTGGCCAGCTCAGGATCCTGAGTGGTGATGCCGGCAGGGTCGCGGCCGTTCTGCCAGTCGTCGTAGAAGCCAGCTGCCGAGCCGATTTCCTTCAATTGCGCATCCAGCCGCGGGTGGTTGTCCCCCAGCGCGATCAACGCGGCGGTACCAATCGCCACGGCATCGGCGCCCAAGGCCATTGCCTTGGCCACGTCTGCGCCGTTGCGGATGCCACCAGAAACGATCAGTTGCACCTTGCGATGCATGCCCATCTCCTGCAACGCCTGCACCGCTTGGGGAATGGCCGGCAGGATTGGGATACCCACGTGCTCGATGAACACTTCCTGAGTAGCGGCAGTGCCACCCTGCATGCCGTCGAGCACGATCACGTCGGCACCGGCCTTCACCGCCAACTTGACGTCGTAATAGGGACGACTGGCGCCGATCTTCACGTAGATAGGTTTTTCCCAGTCGGTGATCTCGCGGATCTCGGCAATCTTGATCGCCAGGTCGTCCGGGCCGGTCCAGTCCGGGTGGCGGCAGGCGCTGCGCTGGTCGACGCCAATCGGCAAAGTGCGCATGCCGGCTACCCGCTCGGTCACCTTCATGCCCAGCAACATGCCACCACCGCCCGGCTTGGCGCCCTGCCCGAGGACGATCTCGATGGCGTCGGCCTTGCGCAGGTCGTCGGGGTTCATGCCGTAGCGCGATGGCAGGTACTGGTACACCAGGTGCTGCGACTGGCCGCGCTCTTCCGGGGTCATGCCGCCGTCGCCGGTGGTGGTGCTGGTGCCGGCAATGGTCGCGCCACGGCCCAGGGCTTCCTTGGCGTTGGCCGACAGCGCGCCGAAGCTCATGCCGGCGATTGTCACCGGGATTTTGAGGTGGATCGGCTTCTTGGCAAAGCGCGTGCCCAGCACCACATCGGTGCCGCACTTTTCGCGGTAGCCTTCCAGCGGGTAGCGCGACACGCTGGCTCCCAGCAGCAGCAGGTCGTCGAAATGCGGCACACGGCGCTTGGTGCCGCCACCGCGGATGTCGTAGATACCGGTTTCGGCGGCACGCTGGATTTCCTGGATGGTCAGCCGATCGAAGGTGGCCGACTCACGCAGTACCGGGGGGAATTGTTCGCTCATGGGAATGCTCCTGGATCAGTACGCGCTGGCGTTGTCGACTTTGAAGTTGTAAAGCTGGCGAGCCGAGCCGTAGCGTTTGAAATCGGCGGCCTTGTGGTCCAGGCCGGCGTCGTTCAGAAGCTCTTGCAACTCTTCCAAATGCTCGGCGCGCATTTCTTTCTCGATGCAATCCGAGCCCAGCGACTGCACCGAGCCCTTGACGTAGATACGTACTTCGTACAGCGAGTCGCCCAGCGCGTCGCCGGCATCGCCACACACCACCAGGCGTCCGGCCTGGCCCATGAAGCAGCTCATGTGGCCGATACTACCGCCGACCACGATATCCACGCCCTTCATCGAAATACCGCAACGCGCACCGGCATCGCCTTCGATCACTAGCAAACCACCGTGAGCAGTGGCGCCAGCAGCTTGGGAAGCACTGCCCTTCACCCGAACGATGCCGGACATCATGTTCTCAGCTACACCAACTCCAACGTTGCCATGCACAGTGATATTGGCCTGCTGGTTCATGCCGGCGCAGTAGTAGCCCGCGTGACCTTCGATATCGACGGTAACTGGTGCATTGATGCCCACGGCCAAGTTGTGTTTACCGTCGGGATGAGTCACTCGCCATTCCTGAGCCTGCACTTCACCATGCAGGCCCTGGTTGAGTTCGCGCACCGAGGCGCTGGAAAGGTCGATCGTCTTCATAAATATCTCCAGTGATTCGGTGGGGGTCAGGCGCTTTCGCGTTCCCAAACGTACAGAGTGGCCGGGGCCGGCTCCCAAACCTTGGCCTTTTCAATACCAGGCAGGCTTGCCAGCGCTTGATATTCCGAGGCCATGGCCACGTAGTCGTCGGTTTCAGCCAGCACTGCGGGCTTGCAGGCGATCGGATCGCGGATCACGGCGAAACCGTTGCGGGTGCCGATGGCAAAGGTGAAAAAGCCGTCCAAATCTTCCAGAGCACCATCCAGGGCCTGGGCCAGGGTATCGCCCTGCTGCAAACGCCAGGTCAGATAGCCAGCGGCTACTTCGGTATCGTTTTCGGTTTCAAAAGTGATGCCTTCGCGACGCAGTTCCTGGCGCAGGCGGAAGTGGTTGGACAGCGAGCCGTTGTGCACCAGGCACAGGTCAGCGCCGGTGGAGAACGGGTGGCTACCTTCCATGGTCACCGCGCTTTCGGTGGCCATGCGGGTATGGCCAATGATGTGGCTACCCTTCATGCCGGCCAGGCCGAAACGGCTGGAGATTTCCGCCGGCAGCCCCATGCCCTTGAGGATTTCGATGCTCTGTCCGGCGCTCATGATGCGCACGCTCGGGGCCAGCTCCGAAAGAGCCGCACGAACTACTGCCTCATCAGCTTTAATCTTCAGGACTACAGCGCTCGCATTCTGGAACCAGTCAAGCGGAGCACCGAGACGCCCCTCAAGTGTGCCAATCAGCTCTTTGAAATCGTACTCGTCAGTTGTCGCCTGAAGGGTCAACTTAACCCAGCCGTCAGAGACCTCATCCCCGTAGATTGCGAAACCCGCACTATCAGGACCACGGTCAGTCATCGCTTCGAGCATCGGCTCAAAAAGTTTACCGAGCTGCGATTCCAGCGCTGGATTCTTCAGGTAAAGACCCACAATTCCACACATATTTCAGACTCCAGGGCAAAAGGTACCCATACCCACTCAAGGGCACCTGATTGATGATCAAGACTTAACTGATTAGAAAAATTCGGTGTAGCGCTTCACTTCCCAATCGCTGACGTGACGGCTGTACTCAACCCATTCCATGCGTTTCAATTTGATGAACTCACCAACAATTTCCTTGCCGAGAACCTCGGCAAATAGCGGGTCGGCTTCCAGTGCATCACAGGCCTCTTTCAGCGATTGAGGAAGCGTGCGGATACCCTTTGCAGCAATAGCTTCCAGCCCAAGGCTGTAGAGGTTTTCATTACAGATCTGGTCGGGCATCAGCTCCCGCTCGATACCGTCCAAACCTGCTGCAATGATGGCCGCAGTAACCAGATATGGGTTGCAGCCTGCGTCAGGCAGGCGGAACTCCAATCGCCCATAGGGCACACGCACCATCGCCGATCGGTTATTGGCGCCGAACGCGATGAAAGCTGGCGCCCAAGTCGCACCGGAAAGTGAATTACCCACTACCAGTCGCTTATATGAGTTAACAGTTGGGGCCGCGAAGGCGCACAGTGCGGGGCCATGTGCGAGAAGTCCGGCGGCAAAGTGATAGGCCAGCTTTGAGAGCCCCATGCCATTAACGTCGGAATCGTCGTGGAACAGATTCTTGCTAATAGCGCTAGAGATCGAGAGATGGAAATGCATTCCATTGCCAGCACGCTTAGGATCTGGCTTGGGCATAAACGAGCAGATCATCCCCATATCGTTTGCAATCTCACCGGCAGCCATACGGAAGAAGGTGAACCGGTCAGCCGACTCCATCGCATCGCTGTAGGTGTAGTTGATCTCAAACTGACCGTTCGCGTCTTCGTGGTCAATCTGATAGATGTCAAAACCGACTGGTTGCAGCGCCTCAGTCAAACGCTCCAAGAATTCCCGAGAACGAGATAAGCCTTTGTAGTCATAGCAAGGCTTGTCGAGGGTATCGCTAGAATCGACTAGCTGAAGAACACCGTTGGCATCACGGCGCATCAGGTTGAATTCTGGCTCCAGCCCCGTGTTCAACGTCCAACCCTTAGCCTTCAAGCGCTCGACCTGTTGCTGCAATACGTATCGGCTGTCGTACGGCCACGGCTTACCGTTCACATGACCGATGCAGACCACCCGCCCATAGCCAGGCTGCCAAGGCACCGGGGTAAGTGTGGAAAGGTCACCACGAGCCATGAAATCTGGACCGTGAGGCTGCATCCCCATACCGCAAATCGCAAACCCCGCAAAACCGGCACCATCCTCGGCCACAGCCTTGAGACCGGTGATCGGTACAGATTTGGTTTTCGCAGCGCCGTGGATATCGACGAATTGAGCAAGCACGTACTTAATTCCGTGCTCCTCGATCAGACGCTGGGTTTCCGCTGGCAACATGGTTGAACTCCTGAATAGACACGCTTCATTGACTGGATGAGAGCAGCTGGGCTGAACCATTCGAGTGACCGAAGCGATCGCAGCGCCTTTGTAACCCACCCTCAAAATTCCCACAAGGAAAATTAATTTCCCTCCGAGAATGCAAGCCGTTTGCCAATTCCTGGTATTGAGGTCCATCGAAAGCTCAAAAAATCATTGCAGCCCGTGAATTTCGTGAAAAAAATATTCACAAAGGGAATATTTTTATGGTCTTGTGGAGGGGCCACGATTCGAGCGATCGCTCGCATTCGGTGCACGTTCAGAAGACACGCAACCAAAAAGAGCAAAAAAATGCCTAGAGCCGATGATCAAGAGCCCCGCTTAAAGCTGGAGCAATACCTAGGAATTCAGATCAGGAAGCAGCGACAGGCTCAAGATCTGAAGCTCGCCGACGTCGCGCGGATAGCCGGAATAAGTCAGGGAATGCTGAGCAAGATCGACAATGCTCAGGTATCCACCAGCTTGGACACCCTCTCTCGCCTCTGCGATGTACTAGGGATCCCAATGTCAAAGCTTTTTAGCCAGTACGACCAGCAAGGTGGTGGGGCACTGCTGGTGAAGGCTCATGAGGGCTTGGAGGTGGTTCGACGAGGAACGGACAAAGGGCATACCTATCATCTACTCAACCACGTCAGAGGGCCGAAACGCAGCTTCGAGGCATACATGGTGAGCATGGATGATGCGAGCGAAGAATTTCCAACCTTCTCCCATCCGGGCACCGAATTCCTTTTTCTGCTGGAGGGAGCGCTTACGTATCGCCATGGTGACCAGCTTTACGCAATGGAGGCTGGAGACAGCCTGACTTTCGAAGCCGATATACCCCATGGTCCAGAGCAGCTTGCCCAAGTACCAATTCGCCTCCTTTCCGTAGTGAATTACAGCTCCAACGACGACTGAGCCCGGCATCGGCTCGCCCCATACGCGGGGTGGGTCGCGCCAACAAAGATTTCCCAGGAGGAAATTTTTATTCCTATAAGGTGGACACACCCCTTCGCTTCCCTTATAAAGCACGCAAAAGAATAAAATATTCCTGACAGTCATTTTCCGTCTCAATTCTTTGGTGATGACCTGCCCGTCGCCCCTCCGGAGGAACCACCATGCAAGGCCAACCCAACGCTTTTGTCCTGAAAATAAGCTGCCCTGCCACCTCTGGCATCGTGGCCGCAGTGACGTCTTACCTCGCTGAAAACGGATGCTACATCGGAGAAATGGCGCAGTTTGACGATGAGACAAGCAGCAGGTTTTTCATGCGTGCAGTCTTTCGCTTCAACGCCGGCATCGACGGCAACATCGAAGCTTTGAAAAGTGGTTTCACCGACGTTGCCGAGAAGTTTGGCATGTCCTGGGAACTGTTCGATTCCAGCAAGCCAATGCGCGTTTTGCTCATGGTGAGTAAATTCGATCACTGCCTGAGCGATCTCCTCTACCGTCATGGCAAGGGCGAGATGGACATGGTGATTACGGCAGTAGTTTCAAATCACCTAGATCTTCGTCCTATGGCTGAGCGCCAAGGAATTCGGTTCATCCACCTGCCGGTCACCAAAGAGACCAAGGCGGCCCAGGAAGCTGAGCTGATGAAAATCGTCGATGAAACTCAGACTGATCTGGTGGTGCTTGCGCGTTACATGCAGATCCTTTCCGACGATCTCTGCAAGCAGCTTTCGGGCAGAGCAATCAACATTCACCACTCCTTCCTTCCCGGCTTCAAGGGCGCCAAACCCTACCACCAGGCTTACGAGCGTGGCGTGAAGTTGATCGGCGCAACCGCACACTATGTCACCAGTGATTTGGATGAGGGGCCGATCATTGAGCAAGAGGTTCAACGCGTCGACCACGCCTACAAACCAGAAGATCTAGTCACAGTCGGACGAGACACCGAAACCGTCGCCCTTTCCAAAGCGGTCAAGTACCACCTTGAACATCGCGTCTTCCAGAACAACGACCGCACGGTGATTTTCCGATGAATAGCCCGCTACTGATCGACGGCAAGGTTGCAGCCGCCGAAGTCCTCGCGCAGGTCAAAAATGACGTTGAGATCATGAAAGCCGGTGGCGTGCACCCTTGCCTCGCGGTGATTCTCGTTGGCGATGATCCAGCAAGTGAAGTCTATGTGCGTAACAAAGTGCTGCGCGCCGAAGAGTGTGGGATCACCTCTCTGGAGTACAAGGTGGGCTCTGACACCAGTCAAGCCCATGTTCTTCATATGATTGAGGTGCTCAATCAGGATGCTGCGGTGCACGGCATATTGGTGCAGCTCCCCCTACCTAAGCACATCGATGAATCTGTAGTCCTTCAAGCAATCAACCCGCAGAAGGACGTCGATGGATTCCATAGCGAGAACGTCGGCGGGCTCAGCCAAGGTCTTGATGTTCTGGCCCCCTGCACCCCAACTGGTTGCATGTACCTGCTGCACAAAACACTGGGTGATCTGAGCGGAAAGCACGCAGTTGTTATCGGGCGCTCCAACATTGTTGGCAAGCCGATGGCAGCCTTGCTCCTCAAAGCGAATTGCACAGTCACCATCCTGCACTCACGCAGCGAACGAGCTGAAACTATCTGCCGTCAAGCTGACATCGTTGTTGCAGCAGTTGGTCGCCCCTTGATGGTCGATGCTGACTGGCTTAAGCCAGGGGCAGTAGTCATCGACGTTGGCATCAATCGAATCAACGCTGGTGGCCGCAGCCGACTCGTGGGTGACGTTGATATGGAAAGCGCGTTGACAAAAGTATCAGCCATCACCCCTGTTCCTGGCGGCGTAGGCCCGATGACTATCGCATTCCTCATGCGAAACACACTCACCGCCGCGAAACAGCAAACTCAATCACGAGCTAAGTCGGAGGCATCATGCCTTTCAATCTCCTGAAGTATGGCCTGAGTGCCGACTATCCAGTTGAGGTCGATCTACCGCCTCCGTGTGAACTCAAGCCCCACTATGACGTGGTGATCATCGGTGGCGGCGGCCATGGCCTGGCCATCGCCTACTACCTGGCCAAATACCACGGCGTGACCAACGTCGCGGTACTGGAAAAGGCCTACCTGGGTGGCGGCAACACCGCGCGCAACACCGCGGTGATCCGCTCCAACTACTTGACATCCGAAGGCGTGCGCTTCTACGCCGAATCGGTGCGGATGTTCCAGAACCTGTCCAACGAGTTCGACTTCAACATCATGTACTCCGAGCGCGGCCAGCTGACCCTGGCGCACACCGACGCCACGGTGCGTGCCTTCCGTCAGCGCGCCGAGGTCAACAAGCACTTCGGCGGGCGCACCGAAATGATCGACCGCCAGCAGATCCGCGAGCTGGTACCAAGCCTGAACCTCGACCCCGGTCATCTGCCGGTGCTTGCAGGCTTGTGGCACATCGACGGCGCCACCGCACGCCACGACGCAGTGGCCTGGGGCTACGCCAAGCAGGCAGCCAAACGCGGTGTAGAAATCCATCAGCTCACCGAAGTGCAAGACCTGGTCATCCGTAATGGTCGCATCGAGGAGGTCAAGACAAACCGCGGCACCGTGCAGTGTGGCTGCGTGGTTCAGGCGGTGGCCGGAGCCAGCTCGCTGCTGATGGCCAAGGCTGGGATTCGCGCACCGATCCACACTTACCCGCTACAAGCCATGGTCACCCAGCCGTTCAAGCCATTCCTCGATCCGCTGGTCAGCTCCTCGGCGTTGCACTGCTACGTGCAGCAGACCAGCCGCGGCGAGATTGTATTTGGTGGCGGCTCCGATCCCTATCCGCTGTACAACACCCGCTCTACCCTGGATCTGAAGGAAAGCCTACTGGCACACGCCATCGAGATGTTCCCGTTCATGGCCAACGCCAAGCTGATGCGCCAGTGGGCCGGGATGACCGACATGACCCCGGACTACAGCCCGATCATGGGCCTGTCGCCGGTCGACAACTACTACCTGGACGCTGGCTGGGGCACCTGGGGCTTCAAGTCGACGCCGATCTGCGGCAAGACCATGGCCGAATTAGTCGCCAGCGGTGGCAAGGTGCCAGACTTGATCGCGCCGTTCGCCCTGGAGCGCTTCAGCCGCTTCCAGCAAGTCAACGAAATGGGCGCGACTGCGGCCAGCCACTAGGAGCAACGAAGATGAAGATCCTGACCTGCCCCTTGAACGGTCCGCGCAACATCAGCGAGTTCACCTATGGCGGTGAGTTCAAGACCATGCCTGACCCAGCCACTTGCAGCGACATCGAGTGGGCTGACTACGTATTCAACAGCGACAACCGTATTGGGGTTGTCACTGAATGGTGGTTGCACAACGCCTCTAGCTACTGGTTCCTGGCCGAACGCCATACCGCTACAGATGAGGTGATTCGTACGTTCGACCCCAAAGAAATGTTCGCAACCCGGGTTGACTTCACTAGCCCCGCCCAGGAGATCGCCAGATGAGCCGACTACTTCCCCCGATGGGCTTGCTGATCAATCGTGATCAGTCGATGACCTTCAGTTTTGATGGACGGAGTTATCAGGGTGTTGAGGGCGACACCATCGCTAGCGCCCTCCTCGCCAATGGGCAGTTTTTGTTATCTCGGTCATTCAAGTATCACCGGCCTCGCGCGCCACTTACCATGGCAGGCCAGGACGCCAATACTCTGGTACAGCTCCCTGAGGAGCCAAACGTGTTGGCTGATACGCAGCTGATCAGAAATGGTCTCACTGTGACGGGCCAGAATTTCAATGGCTCGCTGGAAGGTGACAAGGATGCCTACCTGGGCAAATTCTCCAGGTTCATGCCTGTCGGTTTCTACTATCGCTCCTTCTACAAGCCCAAGGGCATGTGGAAGGTGTGGGAGCCGCTGATCCGTAAGAAAGCTGGGTTGGGCGTACTGAATCTTAACTTCAAGCCCGAATATTATGATAAGGCTTATCTGTTCTCGGATCTTGCGGTCATAGGGGCTGGTCCTGCTGGCTTGCAAGCGGCATTGACCGCAGGTAACGCGGGCGCCAAGGTCGTCCTGATCGAGGAGCAACCTATCCTCGGCGGCTCGCTGACATACGCACGGTTTGATGTTGAAGGTGTTCGGGCCGATGCGCTTCGTCGCAAGCTGGTAGCGGCAGTCGAGGGCCACCCAAACATCACCATCCTCAAGCAGGCCACCTGCAATGGTTGGTTCACCGATAACTATCTGCCAGTGATCCAAGGCAAGCGCATGTACAAATTGCGCGCCACTCAATGCCTGGTCGCAAGCGGCTCCTTTGATCAGCCCGTCGTTTTTCGCAACAACGACCTGCCGGGCGTCATGTTGACCAGTGCCGCGCAACGCCTGATGAAGCTGTGGGCGGTAAAGCCGGGCAAAAGAGCGGTTGTGCTCACCGGCAACGACGATGGTTACTACGCTGCTCTGGATCTACATGAGCAAGGCGTGAAAGTGGCTGCTCTGCTCGATATGCGTCCAACCGCAGACGATCGTAGTCTGCCTCGGGTCTTGGGTGAACGAGGAATTCAGTGCCTCAGCAGCTCAACTATCTATGAGGCAATGCACAACAAGGGGATGAAGCACGTTACGGCAGTTGATGTACGTAAGATCACCGGGCAGGGCCAAGTTGAGCAAGCTGGCACAGTCATCCCCTGTGACCTCGTCTGTATGTCAGCCGGCTACATGCCTGTCTATCAGCTGTTGTGCCAAGCAGGAGCAAAGCTTGCCTACGACGATGAGTCGGCTGAGTTCAAAATCAGCGGGCTCCCAAAAATCGTGCGCATTGCTGGATCAGCTAACAGTCTGCATAACCTCGATAACGTCTTGGCGGATGCTACCAACGCGACTGTGGACGCACTCAAGGACTTGGGTTTTGAATCAGTCAAGAGCCAGAACCCTGTCTGCGAAGAGCCCAAGGTGAACTTCCCATGGCCCATCTTCCCTCACCCTAAGGGAAAGGACTTTGTCGATTTCGACGAGGACCTTCAGGTCCGAGACATCATCAATGCGACGAAAAGTGGTTATCGCGATGTACAGCTTGTTAAGAGATTCTCGACAGTTGGCATGGGCCCTTCGCAAGGCCGGCACTCTGCTTTGCCAACTGCACGGCTCGTAGCGGCATCAACGAACCGAAGCGTAAGCGAGACCGGAGTAACGACGGCACGCCCACCATTCTCGCCGGAGAAATTAGCCCACGTAGCTGGCAGGTCCTTCGATCCCTATCGTCACACGGCAATGCACAACCGCCATGTAGAGCTTGGTGCCAAGCTAATGCCGGCAGGAGCTTGGCAACGTCCTGCCTTCTACGGCAAATCGCATGAGCGGGAAAAGTGCATGCAGGCAGAAGCCCTACATGTACGTAACAAAGTCGGCATTATTGATGTTTCGACGCTGGGGGGCTTGGATGTTCGTGGTCCTGATGCGGCGGAGCTTCTCAACCGCATGTACACCTTCGCTTTCCTGAAGCAGCCAGTTGGGCGCTCCCGCTATGCCCTCATGACAAACGAACATGGCGTCGTGATCGATGACGGTGTCTGTGCTCGATTTGCGGACAACCACTTCTATGTGACCGCGACAACCAGTGGCGTAGACCGCATCTACCAACAGATGCTGAAGTGGAATGCTCAGTGGCGGTTGAATGTAGATATCGCCAACGTCACGGCCGCAATTGCCGCAGTGAACGTAGCTGGTCCTGAGTCTCGCAAGGTGCTTGCCAAGATTTGCAACGATGTGGACGTTTCGCCAGAAGGCTTCCCTTATCTCGGCGTCCGCCAGGGCACAGTAGCAGGTATTAAAGCGCGCCTGTTGCGCGTTGGTTTTGTAGGTGAACTCGGTTATGAGATTCACGTCCCTGCTCGCCATGCCCTGAAGCTCTGGGATGCCATTATGGAAGCGGGTCAAGAATTCGACATTCGTCCATTTGGTGTCGAAACCCAACGCTTGCTGCGTTTGGAAAAAGGCCATGTGATCATCAGCCAAGATACCGATGGCATGACTCATCCATCGGAAATCGACATGGGCTGGGCCGTCAGCCGTAACAAACCCTTCTTCGTCGGCCGACGCTCAGTGGACATCCTGGAAGCGCAGCCGATGACTCGGAAACTCGTGGGCTTTAGCTTGCCTAAGGGAAGTCCCAAACCGCTAGAAGGTCATTTGGTTCTCAAGGGAAATGACATCAGCGGCAATGTCACCTCCTGCGAATACTCCGAATCGTTAGGCAAGATAATCGGCTTGGCGTATGCAGGCTTCGATCAAAGCACCGTCGGCCAACAAATCCCGATCCGGGTCGAAGGTGGCGTGATGGTAAACGCAACGGTTGAAGCGCTCCCCTTCTTCGATCCTGACAACAAGCGACAGGAGCTATAATGATGAGCAATCTCCAGCTAGTAAGGAGTGCGAGCAGCACGGCAGTTCTCCCCGTCGCCTTGCAGGACCTGACGGAATTTCCACGAGTTGGATTTCGCGGTGCAGATGCGGCTGAGTACCTGAGAGGCCGCGGCTTCGATTTGCCAGATACCCCCAACCGAGCGCTGGCTCAGCAGGACGGGACAGTCGTGGCGCGCTTATCGCAAACGGAGTATTTCATTCTTGGATGTGGCAGCGATCTGGGTCAACGCGTTGCGGATGAGGAAGCAACCTGGGAACTCGACCACCGTGCAAACTACCTCTTACCACGGGAGGATAGCCACGCTTGGTTCGAATTGAGCGGCCCGGCAATCGAGCAAGTGATGGCCAAGGTTTGCGGCGTCGATCTTCGATCAACGTCCTTCAGCGAAGGTCAGGTGGCTCAGACTTCAGCAGCTCGCATCAATGTGATTGTGATCCGCTCGAAGCGGGATGACACACCGTGTTATCACTTGCTGTTCGACCGAGCTTCGCGCGACTACTTCCACGGCGCAATTTTGGATGCAATGCAGGAGTTCCTACCCGGCTAGCAAAGTACAAGTACATTATTGCTCCGCCTCTGTGGCGTACCGTTGGAACGTACGCCACTTCCTCTTGAGCGCGCCCGCTGCGCCAACCGAAGTTCGCTAGATATTTGTGGCCAGTCAGGGCTCATCACAATCGTATAGGTTGTCACGCCTGACGCGGCCCCTGCTTCCAGATGTAGTCATCCCCTCTCTCTAGTCAGGGTCGTCCATAGGAGTGGAAACGTAGCCTAAGCCGTACCGCTCATTAGCAGTCCGCAATCCCCTCTGCCGCAGTGCTCAGCAATGCAGGCAAAGGCGTGATGCGGTTCTTATCGCGTCGTCTGTGAGATATAGCTGATAAAGAGGCGGAACAGCTCAGAGTGGCTGGAAATCTCCAGCCGTTGATAGAGGTTGTGCTTGTGGACTTTTACCGTTCCCTCAGAGAGGCCGAGCTGACGGGCGATGGAGGTGCTGCTATGGCCTTGAAGCAGTAGCTTGGCTATGTATCGCTGGGCCTCGGTCAGTTGGCCGAGTGCACCGACGAACGCACTCTCCAGCTTGCTGTCCACATCAGCGGCTTCTACAGCGTAGGGCAATTGGCGACCATGTTGCTCCAGCACGGCACGGATCAGCGGCGTGAGTTGTTGCAAATAAACGACTTCGTTGTCACTGAAGGAGCCATGCTCTTGAGCTTTCATAAAGCTGAATACGAGCGCGGCGCGTGCCTGCAAATGAACGATATAACCAATCTCGTCTATCTGTGTGCCGTGCGTGGATGACACACAGGGATGGATGTCAGGCGAGATGGCGAAGCCGGAAGAAAAAAAACTATCCGGAGCAAGCTCAGCCATTCTCCATAGCCCACCAGGATGGCGGTTCATACTAGCAACGTAGAAGGGATCGAGCAGGTAACCACCTCGGCTATAAGCATCAAGCGTGCGTGAGGAAATTTGTCCGTTATAGCCGTTATAAAGCAGTACCGCTGGTTGGTCGAAGCGAAATAGGTAGAGGCAGCTCATATCGAAACAGACCATGCCATCCAGTAGCGTACAGACACACTGTCCAAGATTGGTGCTACCGATGGCCGTAATCAACTTTGCCACAACGCTGGCATCTTGGCCGTCCATCATAATTCTCCTGTCCGACGACGCCTGGAGGGATAGCGCTCTCGCTCCACTTGTCAAAGCGGCTTACCCGGCTCGACGACACTCTTCATATCCTGAAGAGATCACCCTACTATGCTATCTCAGTCAGACGTAGGGAATCTACGACCAAAACACGACCAATCCGAGCAAAATCCTGGGGTTCCTCATATGTGACATATAGAGTGCCAAGATTCATTTCTACCTACATCTTTCGCCCGATGGCAGAGAATCGGCTATGACGCAAACTGGCCAACCATGGTGAAAATGACGCGAGAATGCGATTAAAAATCATTGAAATAGCGTTGTAACCGCGTCTTTTTCTGGGGATGGAGTGGCTTTTTTTCGACGAACAGACAACCTATGGCCTGCACGACCTACATGGAGAATACGCAAATGCATAGCGGATCGGCGTCCATGCCGCATGCTAATGAGAATCAAAGATTACGGGACGCTCGGCTAAGAAGTCACATCACTCTCAGCGGCCGGGCGATGTTTATCCGAAACGCCGGTTAATTTCGCGGGCGCTTTGCCTAGCGCACTGAGCACAAATGCGGTTCTGCGAAGCAGAGGCCGTCTGAGGGCTCTGCGAACCTTCCGAATCATGCGCGCTTCAGTGGCCTGACGGACGCTGCGATTGATGGTGTGCTTTCGAAAGGAGTCAAATGCAACTGTTTGTTACGATTAACGAGGTAGTACAGCACACCTGGAACGACCAGAGCAGGTAGCCACGAGATGTCAGTACCAACGAGATGCGCGATAGGGCCTTTGTAGAAGGAAAGCTCCATGAAAGGAATCTGTACTACCACGGCGAGTGCGTAGATGCACAGCGTATTCCAGTTGACTTTGCCGTAAATTCCATTGACATCGTACATCGCTACAACGCTGTAACGCCCCTTGCGAATCCAGTAATAATCCGCGAGATTGATTGCACTCCAAGGTACCAAAACATATACCTGACCGATCAGAATATCACTAAAGTACGCACTAAAGTTATACTGAGCTGCTATAGCGATCCAAGTGACGATAACGGCCACGACAGCCATAATTAAAAACTTAGCCAATTTTCCGATCCGCGCGGTACCTTTAAAACCGGTAAAAATGGTGGTAGTGGACATATACGAACTGTACAGGTTCATCACATTCCACTCAAGCACACCGATAATAATCACTATATAAGCGATCTTCTCGTAACCGGGAAACAGTTTTGCAATCGCGCTACCAGGGTCAGAAATAACGTCCAAAGCCGCTGTAGCCATGACCGCCCCCAGCAGCATTACAACAGAGGATCCCACCACAATACCCAAATAGCTGTACCAAAATGTGGATCGCGTAGCAGTGCTGGTTGGGAGATAACGCGAATAATCGGCAACGTAAGGACCTGCCCCGAGGGTCCAAGAAGCAGCTTGAGTTACGACTAGGCAAAAGATGGCAAACTTGAAAGTACTGCCTGTCAACTGCCACACACCGTCCGGCAAGCCGTGTTTAAGCACGGTATAGGCCGCTAGTGCGAAGATGATGCTGGAAATCGCGCTCATCCAAACGCCGATACGGTGAATCAGTTCGTATCCCACATAACCTACGATTAGGGTGAGTACGCCGAATAGGATGATTGCATCATTGTCAGAGACCGGTACAACTGCCTTGATTGAGTCCCGCATCACTACGCCATTCGCCGCCGTGAACAGGATATAAGCGAGCACTACAATAGCAAGCGGCAAGCCGGCGCCAACAACGCCGAACTGCGCTCGACTTTGGATCATTTGCGGGATCCCTAGGTGTGGGCCTTGCGCGGAGTGTGCCGCCATGAAGATCGAGCCAATCAGGTTTCCCAAGATCAGGCCTACCACGGTCCAGCCAAGATTAAGCCCCGCCACCACGCCGAGTGCGCCAATTACCATTGTGGTGACCTGCATATTGGCGCTGCACCAGATAGTAAAGAGCCGCTTGGGCGATCCATAACGTTCATTCTCGGGAATGAATTCTACACTTCTGCTTTCGATCTCCATTATTTGTTCCTTCTTGCCGGGTGTTGTAAATTTTGTTTTTTGGCAGTACAGGCTTTCAAGAGCCGCGCTTTATTAGTGTGGAGCTTGTGCACGGGCTCCGAGTGGTTAGGCCGCGGTGTAGCCGTTATCGACGAACAAATGCGTACCATTTACGAAACTGGAATCATCGCTGGCAAGGAATAGTGCGGCTTTCGCTACCTCGCTTGGTTCGCACATCCGGCCCTGCATGCTCTGTAGAGTAGCGTCGGAAATATAGGTGCCATGTTCACGTAGCAAGTCCAGTTCACGACGACCATGCGCGGTACCGATGAAACCTGGACAGATGGCGTTACTGCGAATGTTTCGTTCTCGGAATTCAACTGAAATGGCACGAGCGAACATGTGGCAAGCACCCTTAGAGGTGCAGTACAAGACTTCCATAGGCGTACCTACTACCCCAGAGATTGATGAGGTGCAAATTATACTGCCGCCACCTGCTGCGATCATGCTCGGCAACACCGCACGGGTTACCAGAAACATGCTCTTCACGTTTATCGCCATCAGTCGATCCCAGTCATGTTCACGGGTTTCCAGAAACGGCCCGACATGAATGGTACCCGCATGATTCATCAGTACCGTGATCGCTCCAAAGTGCTGCTCGACATTTGCCACTGCGGTCTGCACCTGCGCGCCATTTGATACGTCGGCGGCTAGGAAGTAGGCGCTCCCACCCTCAGCGTTGATGCGATCGGCAACGGCGGCCCCATCGCTGCTCGGTAGGTCGAGGATAGCTACCTTAGCTCCTTCACGAGCAAACAACTCGGATGCGGCGAGACCACAGCCTCCTGCCCCGCCCGTGATCAGAGCGACTTTTCCTGCAAGACGTCCCATTACGCTTCCTCCTGATTTATCAATCATCGAATCGATAGAAAGGAAGGTAGGTATGAGTCATGAGGACGTCCATATGCCAAACGGTATACGAAAGCATATGTTATTGTTTTAAAACGGTTTTTGTGTTTTCTGGCACAGAAAAGCCTCACTCGCTGCCAATCATCTATCCATGTTGTCGAGCAGAAAAGCGTCCCAGAAGCTTCGTCATGATTGTCCGCATCCAACGTCTGATGCGCGACGCTGAGGAAATGGGGACCTTCGGCTGTATTTTTCGACAAAGCGGTAAGCCCGATTTGAGATTTGAACCCGCGCCCAAAACACCACCGCTGCCCCCTTGAATGCCTGCGCTAGAGCATCAGGTCATTGAGGCTATCTCCTCCCTTCGAGTCAAACCATGCGGGAAGCGCTGTTGGATAACGATTCGAGCGAGCATAGATAAGACATTTATAGATGGATTAGCGCTTAATCTGGCAGCCCCATCCTGACGGAGATGGTGACTTCTTGCTCTAGCGCCTTGTGCAAATGGCGCCGCTAAGGTGAATCCGATGGATAAAAAAACAATATATACCAATGGTAGAATCTTCACTGGCAACCCCTCTCAACCATGGGCGGACACCCTGCTCATCGAAAACGGCCGACTTGTAGCCGTCGGTTTTGCGTCAGATCTGCAACAGATAATCAAAGGCCGAGCGGCAACTGATCTCAAGCAAAAAATGGTAATGCCTGGGATTCACGACGCTCACATACATTTGCTGCTTAGCGGGCTGAAATTTGGATTTGAGTGCCGCATCCGACCAAACGCAAATAGCAAGCAACTTATCGAAGACATCTGCGATTGCCGAAAATGCAAAAGCGGGACGCTTAGCGGCTGGGTTATTGCTGGCGAATACAACCCTTTTGCAATAGAGAAAAGCCACCTTGACAGAAAACTGCTGGATGAGCACTTCCCCGACCGGCCGGTCTTCATATCCGATTACACCATCCACAATGCATTGGTGAATTCCAAGGCGCTGGAAATCGCGGGCTTGAGCAGCGACGTCACGGATCCTCATGGCGGCCACTTCGTCAGACGTGAAGGAAGCAGTGAACTCACTGGCGAACTCGTCGAGCGGGCGCGATGGGCCGTAAGTGCCGCTATTCCCGAGTACTCATCGGATATCTACGAAGATGCACTTCGCTGGTCGGTGAGCATGGCCCATCGATACGGCATCACTTCCGTTCAGGAAGCGTCTGCGTCATTGCCTGAGCTAAAGGCACTGAAGGCGCTGGACTCAATCGATGAACTCAACCTGCACGTTGCTGCCCACTTGGTGTGGCAAGAAGTCACCTTCTCGGGTGGCGCCTCGCTTGAGCAACAGGACGACCTTATATCGAGGCACAGGGAGCATCTGACGCAGCATGTCGACACTCGCTTTGTGAAGTGCTGGCTGGATGGAGCGCCGCTTCCCCCTTATTTCACTGAGTCTCGAATAGACAACGAAAATAAAATCGATCTCTCCAAAATCGTCATCAGCGAAGATGATCTGACTGCTGCCCTGATCAGATTTGACCGTGATGGCCTGACGCTGAAGATGCATTGCGCTGGAGAGGGTGCTGCGCGCGTCGCGCTCAATGCCGTTGAACGCATGCGGGTGCACAACGGGAATCTAGGCCCGTTTCATGAAATTGCGCATGCCGGCTTCATCCACGTGGAAGACAGAGATCGATTGGCAGGGCTTCGCGTGGTCGCCGAGATGTCACCAGCGCTTTGGCACAATACCTCACCTGAATTCGAATGTCTGCGCACCGGTTTCAAGTTCAATACGATGCACAGGCTGGGTACACACGTCACGGTGGGATCGGATTGGATCATTACTGAGAATCCTAATCTGTTCCCTGCCCTCCAAGGCATGCTGCTCCGTGATACTGAAAGTGTGGATCTAGAAACCGCATTGTTCATGATGACAATGGCAGGTGCACAAGCGGTTGGTAGACAAGATGAATTTGGTTCGCTGGAAGCAGGAAAGTCCGCTGACTTCATTGTGCTTGATCGCAACCTCTTCGAAATCGCAAAAAATGAAGTTGGCGATACCCAGGTATTGCAGACCGTGTTCAAAGGCAAAACCGTTTACTCGGCCGAGGCTGGCTCTCGATGAAAACCACAAATTTCGTTCCTCCACGAGTCATTGAGAAATACGACCGGCATTGCACGCACTTCAATGCCGGCCAGGTCGATGAACTGCTTGCTGACTTTTTCACGTTCGATGCGTTCTGGAGCGGCGCCGGGCTTCCGGAACGCCGGGGTCACGAGCAACTCAGGGAGATGTTCTGCGAAGTCGTCACCGCTCAGACGGTGTCCCATAGCCAAGGCCCAAGCGCGTTCAGCGAGACTAGGGGGTGGGACTGCCGAAACTGGCATGTCACCCCCATGAACAGCAATGCTCAACCTTGGACATTTAGAGCACTGTTCTTCTGGACGTGGGCCGGGGAAGAGTGGCTGTGCGAAGCCGTCATGTGCTATCCACTGGAGGCATGAGGTTTACCATGATGAATTCACCCATTCCTATTGTCGTGGTCACCGGATTTCTAGGTGCAGGAAAAACAACCTTTCTACGCACGTTGATCGAAGCAGGCGATCTTAAAAAAACACTGTTCATCGTCAATGAAATTGGCGAAGTGGGCCTAGATCAACAACTGCTACAAGCCTCCGGTGCTGAAGATCCCATACTGCTAGCAGGGGGTTGCTTGTGCTGCGAGATGAAGTATGACCTCGGTTATACACTGAGAGACGTGTACCTTAAATGGCCCGATGGAAACAGGCCGCCGATTGACAAGATTGTGATCGAAACATCCGGTCTTGCAAGCCCTGCGTCCGTCATCCTTCAACTGGCTCAAGATCAGTGGTTGAGAGGTCGATTCCGACTCTCACAGGTCATTGGAATCATTGACTGCGAATTCGGCCTGGAAACCCTTGAATCCACTGAGCTTGCAGTTGATCAAGTGATCTATTCCGATACTGTAATGCTGAGCAAACAAGACAAAGTGAGCGCTGAAAAATCCGTGCTTCTCACCGAGTGCGTACTGAAGATAAACCCTCGTGTGAAGATCAAAGGAACCGGCAGCAAGGATATGAAGTCCGCGGCTGATTATTTTCAAGGCCCCACTCGTACACACGCCATGCGTCAAATTAGCAAACCGCCAGTGGACCATCTTCTGGAATACAGTGCGGCCAATGTCCCCATTGTAGATGCCCTGCCTTGGGAATTTCTGGCGTGCGCACTGGATGAACTGAGCGAAACCTACCGACAAAACCTATTGCGTGTAAAGGGTGTTGTCAATATCAAGGAAGTGAGCACTCCAGTTGTAATACATGGTGTGCGCGGGATCTTTATGCAACCAGAAGCCCTTCCGTTCAAAGGTAATACCCATACGAGCCTAACCTTGATCAGCCTTGGAACCGATGCAAACGTCATTGCCGAGCACTTACGCCAGCGATTACGCGCATAGATACCCATACCCTCCCATCGTGCACGCCAGACACTAGAGCCTTACCAATTTATTAAGAATACCGGCACCCAACTGCGATCGTTTTCTTATCGCAGAGCACCGTCAATTTACGCACCACTCAACTCATCACGCAGATTTGCGTGCAAGCCTAAATCAATTACAAGCAAAGGCTATGACAATGCGCACCCTCATCACTTGCTTCACTGCAATCGTTGTATCTTTTAATACGCTTGCAGCCGATATGAATGCACGAGACTTCATAGCGGCACCTGATGGAACAGTGTTAAGCGCCTACTACCTATCCTACTCACACTCGACCCGCTATCGCGGTGACAGTGACATCTATAAAAATGCAAAAGCTACTGTTTCAGCCTTCGCTTTCCGCCAGGTCTTGTATACCGACCTCTGCGGCGTTATCTGTACACCGCAATTCGTCATTCCCTATGTCGACATTGACAGCCGATCACCAGGGCAGATGGGGAGTCGGTCTGGTAGCGGCGTGGGCGACCCTCAAATTGGCGGCACACTATTTTTGGTCAATAACCCCAGCACGCAGACCTACAGCGGCTTTATGACGCTGCTGACGGTTCCGATTGGTGAATATCACTCGCAAAGTCCTGATGTTTCTCCTGGTGGAAACAGGTGGGTGCTTGATCTTCTTTACAACTACACTCAAGGGTTTGGCGAGCGCTGGGTCGTCGAAGCTGATATCGAAGCTCTGCTATTTGGTAAAAACGACGATTACTACGGCGAATCGTTGGAGCAAAAGCCTGTCTTTCGGCTCCAGACTTTTCTGTCTTATGCATTTACCGATAACACCTATGGCGCACTTCGCTTCATTCAGGGGCACGGCGGAGAGGCTCGGTTTGATGGGGCGACCCTTGCTGATACCGAGCAGGATTATACCCAACTCGGCCTTGAACTTGGGAACAAGCTCGATAAAAAAAACCAACTCATGCTCGCATTAACAAAGGACTTGGATTCAAGCAATACATTCCAGGGCGCGCAAGCGTTGCTTCGTTTTGTTCATGTATACTGATCTGAGCGAATACCATAATGACTATAAATAGCACAACCGGACAGCATGCAGTTACAGAGGTGTCCTCTTCTTCAACGCTACGCTTGACAGCAATTATTGTACTGGCTTCCTTCCTTCCGCTTGTCATGATGACCGCGCCGGCCTTCACTGCTCAATTTTCTACACAGTTGGCATTGAACCCTGCTCAGATCGGCAGCCTATTCATGGCGGAACTGGGTGCAATGAGCCTTGCGACACTGCCTGCACTCTTTTGGATCAAGCGCGTGAATCTTCGTACCGCCGCGGTGGTTTCAAGCTTGATATTTTTGACTGGTAACCTGTTATCCGCCACTGTTCCCAGTTACAGCTATTTACTGCCTCTACGTTTCTTCACGGCCCTAGGTGGCGGATCACTCATGATCATTTGCATGAGTACCGCAGCGACCCTTCCTAACCCTGCTAAAGCCTATGGGCTTTGGGTTCTCGGGCAACTGCTCATGGGCGCGATAGGCATCCAGATCTTACCGGGGTTGTTCGAACGATTTGGCTTGGCTGTTGGATATATGCTGATGGCAGCCCTGATGGCAGCCACATTGACGCTTACAAAAGCATTCCCCAGATCCCTACCTAGTGGAACGGCAACAACCCATTCACTGGCACATAAAGGGAGCGTCATACTCGGGTTGCTTGCAGTCTTCGTGTTTGATTTGAGCATAAGCGGCGTGTGGACATTCATTGGAAGCATCGCTGCTGCCAGTGGTATTTCGATTCAAAGCAGCAGTACCATCCTCGCGGTAGCTACGCTTATGGGAGTTGCAGGTGCCGGTGCTGCCTCGCTGACAGGCAGCCGCCCATCGAGAATCCCTATGACGGTAATGGGCTATGCCGCACTGATCACCTCGGTATTGTTACTCGTCGATAAGCCTGACCTGCTGCGCTTCGCCTTCGCGGCGTTGGCATTCAAGTTCACTTGGACTTTCGTTCTTCCTTTGGTGATGGCGTGCATTGCGGACCTCGACCCATCCGGCCGCTTGATGAATGTCACCAATCTGGTGGTGGGCGGCGGTTTGGCGCTGGGGCCCGCCCTGGCCGGGCAGCTGATCCAGGCACAGGGCAGCTATACCCTCACACTCCTGGGCTCAGCAGCTCTGTGTTCAGCCTCACTGGCCCTGGTACTTTTGAGCCGAGCGTCGCGATCAGTCACACCATGACACTTTGAAGCGAAACTCACCTCAGTAAAGCGCAAAGGCCCCACCTTGGCGCCACGCCTTTGGGGGCATGCCAAATCGCTGACGAAACTCCCGGGAGAAGTGCGTATTACTGTTGAAACCGCAGTGATACGCCACTTCACTGATGGTGAAATGCCTGAATGCTGGCTCCCGCAATATTTTCCTGCTCAGGTCCAATCGTCGCTCCCTGATGTACTTTGCGGGCGAGGTATCGATTTGCTTCATAACGGTATATAAATGGCGGCAACTCACACCCAATACCATAGCGATTTGCTCGGGCGTTAGCTCGGGATCTCGAAGCCGGCTATCGATTTCTCGGACGGCTGACGCCAGAAGCATTGAGTTAGAGACAGAAGCTTGTCTATTACCGTTAGACAAATATGACGTAAACGCGGTCTGACAGGTCGCCAACAGCATTTCTGCCAGGAAATCACTGTCCAGTTCTTGAGAAGACGGGCCATTAGAAAAAATCGACTCCATCAACTCATGAATGATTCGGCTGCTCCCGGAGTCAGGCAGCGCTTTACCCGACAGCATCTTTGCACAGGGAAATCTCCGATCAAATTTTGACCGTGGGATTATCAACGATGTGAAGGTCGCAGACTTCTGACAGAAAAAGTCATATTCGAACGCAGTATCCAGAAAAAAAATCTCACCATCTTTCAATTCGACCGCTTGACTATTTACATTGAGATTTGCCTTGCCTGATGACTTAACTGTCACCGCATAGGGTGCTGTACCGGTATGGTCAGCCTGATGGCGGATCAGATGGGGCGAGACTTCAGAGCGAGTCAGTTTCAAGGCCCCTATGGATTGAGTACTGAACTGCCCCTTGAAGCTACGATTCCCATCGAGCGTATGTAGCTCTACTTTCCAAAGCAAACCTTGCATCGTCGAGTGAATGGCAGGCAGTTCTTTCTCGGCAAAGCATGATTCCAATGTCAGCCTTTCCATACTCCCCCTCCTGAGCCAAGCGACTATTTGGCAGCGCCTCAAGATGCTCGTGTTCGTTGGTGTCTTATCATGCCTGAGCCACTGCACAGGTGGATCGCAACCTGATCATCAGGTAGCTCAACGCAGAGCCTATACCTGCGGCAGCAATCACGATACACATCGGTCGTGGTGAGTCATGGGCGAGGCTTCCAACCCAGGCACTGAACACGGCGCCCAGTGCAAACTGGGTCGAGACCGCCAGCCCCGCGGCGGCTCCCGCGTTCTCAGGAAAGCGTTTGAGCAAGCTCGCAACACAGTTCGCGCCCATTAGCCCCGTGACACTGACGTACAGGATCACGAAACCAACAATACCCCAGAGCGTCATCGTCTCGCTGCTGCTTAGCACGATCAAGCCCACTGCGGAGACGCCTGCGAATGTCGCCCCGATCCCCAGCATAGGCAGGGCGCCGAGCCGGCTCACCAAGCGGGCATTAGCGACTGTCATGATTATCACGCCGACAATGTTCAGTGCGAACAACCAGCCGTAGCCATGTGGAGAGACGCCGAAGTATCCGATGTAAACGTAGGGAGACGCCGTGATGAAGGCGAACATTCCACCAAACGAAAGCCCCATGCACAGAATGTAGGCGACCGCCGTTGGGTCGGTCGCGATGCGCCAGTAACCCAACAGCGCAGCAGCGACCGACTGGCTCCGATTGTCGGGATGATGCGTCTCCCGGATGCTGAATATAGAAGCGAGCAGGCAAGTGGTCGCGAAAACGAACAGCCCGGCAAAAATCACCCGCCAGCCATCGATAAGCATCAGGAAACTGCCCGCCAGCGGAGCCACGAGCGTGGCAAGCATGGTGACCAGATGCATCAAGGACAAGGTTTTAGCGGCTTCGCCCAGGGAGAAAAGATCCCTGACGATGGTACGCGCCAGCACGGATGCTGCGGCGCCACCGAGCGCCTGGAGGAAACGCCAGGCGATAAGTTGTTCCACCGAAGTCGCCAACATGCATCCCACCGAAGCCACCAGATACAGCGCCATCCCCCCAAGCAGCAATGGCTTTCGCCCGTACCGATCCGAAAGCGGGCCGTAGAAGAGCATGCCAATGCAAAGACCTGTCAAGAAGACACCGATGGTCATCTGCACACTA
Organism: Pseudomonas promysalinigenes; assembly: GCF_014269025.2. NCBI lineage: Bacteria > Pseudomonadati > Pseudomonadota > Gammaproteobacteria > Pseudomonadales > Pseudomonadaceae > Pseudomonas > Pseudomonas promysalinigenes. The sequence continues at coordinate 3,009,070 of NZ_CP077094.1, forward strand.
GCAGCGCTAGCGTTCAAATCGTCTGCTATGGAGGGCAAGCTGGGCAGGTACGTGTCTATAGATAACGGTGCAAACGCCACAAGGGCAGCCAGCAAAATGATCAGGCGTCGCGGGTTGTCCAGCATGTGTGCTCCACAGCGATTTCAAAGGGCGAGAAAAACGATAACATCTTAACGTTATGTCGCGCACCTTCTCTCTGCGAGCACGTTGTTCCTAGGGCTCTATCTTCTTCAAGTCGTTCAACAAGGCAATGAGCTGGTCCATTTTTTCTTGGCCAAATTGGGCATGGATCTTCTGGTAGTTTCTCTCCATGTCTCCACTCATGGCAGCAAAAAGAGCCTGCCCCCGCTCAGTGAGACTGACGAAAACCCTCCGCTGATCCTGCTGTGATTTTTGACGCAGAACGACACCATCACGCTCCAGTCGGCTGAGCACACCGGTCATGCTGGGTTTCAGAATGCACGCCTGGTGTGCCAACTGATGGCTTTCAAGTTCACCCTGCTGGCTAAGAATACGAATGACCCGCCATTGCTGTTCAGTGAGGTCATGCTCATTCAGTGACGGCCTGAAAAATGCCATTGCGGCCTCTCTTGCTTGCAGGAGAGTCAGAGTGAGAGAAGGTCTAGGTTTAGCCATGATCAAACCACGTCAAATGAGCGAAACGGCAGCTTATTAGTATGCCTGTATAGGTGCAAGAAAGGCCAAGCTCTGTCGCATCACCATTAAAGCCTTGGGATGCATCGCAGAGGTTGCTTGAGCCAATCCTATGAAAAGTACAATTTCTCCCACGAAAACCTCATTCTCCAGGGAGGGGTTAGCTGCGACCATCTGGGTACAACAATCAAGATGACCGGAGCGCTTGAGCCGTGTCCAGATCAGCTCAGTCCAGAATGTCGTTGCCGGTAATCTCCCGGCGTGAGGTTAGCGTACCGTTGGAAAAACCGGCTGAAGTAGGCCGGATCTTTGAAACCCAGCTGGTAACAGACCTCATTCGCGGAGCTGCCACTGAAAAGCAGCAGCCTTTTGGCTTCCTGCATGAGCCGCTCCTGGATGAGTCGCTTCGATGGAAGGTCTGCGATTCGACGACATACATCGTTCAGCCTTGGCTCTGTGACTCCAATACCAGCTGCATACCTAGAAAGCGGCCAATGCTCACGGTAATGAGCTTCAATCAGCTCATTGAATCGGTGAAAAATCTTGAGATCCTCCCGTCGTGCCGGCGTCGCCTTCACAGAGTTGGAGCACAGCCTAAGCAGGCTGATCATGATCAATCTCGTCAGATTTTCCAAAGCCGCACCGCGGCCTGGTCGTTGATCAGCGATTTCATTACTCAGCTCTTCAAACATCAGCTCAACACGCCTCGCTTCAGCCGCATAAGCCGACGAAAGGCCGGTCAGCGCAACACATGCCGGCGCCACCTGGAGACCAGAAGACACGAGACTGCCATCTGCCTCAATCAGCTGCCATACCAGTTGCTGGCGAACCGTCAACACGTGCCCGTCGCTGTCCTGCTCAGTGACGAAGGAATGCGCGACCGTCGGGGGCGTAAGGAAGAACATCGGGCCGGACTCGATGTACTGCTGATCATCGAGATACACACGGACGGTACCCGTTTTCACGTAGTGAACCTGGAAGAACCGATCATGCCGATGGACAGGCATGTTCCTGCCAAAAAATCCGGCGAGATTGCCCAGTCGGTCGTAGTGAACCTCGCTATCGCTGTAGCGTTGGTCGTACACCTGGCCGATGTTGATATTCGGTATTGGCTGGCGATCAGTCATCGATTTCTACTCGTTTTTCTTGTCGTTGCAATTGGCCGCTACGCCCATGGTGCACCTGTGTCAGAGGAAGCGCTATGGCATGAATGCTTGACGGTCGTTAACATCTTAAATATAACGTTAACACATTAACGAGTTTTGTAGGGCTCTCGCTGCCCTACCCCTGCCAGGAGAAAAGCATGAGCCTTGCCCTGCATAACGCTGCAACCGGCACCTTGTTTGGCGTTGCGCTGAACTACACCGGTCTGCTGAAAAAACGTCTCGCCGAGTTTGAGCAACCGCCCTACAAACAAGCCCCGGTCAAGCCGGTGCTGTTCATCAAAACCCCCAACACTCGTAACGCTCATGGCGCCGAAGTGGTTCAGCCCGCTGGCGAGCGCTTGCAACCAGGCCCAGCGCTGGGTGTGGTTATTGGCAAGGACGCCAGCCGAGTGAGCGCCGCTGAGGCGCTGAACTATGTGGCCGGTTACACCATCGTCAACGAGTTCAGTCTGCCTGAAGACAGCTACTACCGCCCGGCTGTGAAGGCCAAGTGCCGCGATGGTTTCTGTGCCATTGGCCCAGAGCTGGTACCAGTTGCGGCCATTGCAGACCCACACCAACTGACAATCAAGCTCTCTGTGAACGGCAAGGTTGTGCAAGAGAACACCACTGCCAATCTGGTACGGGGCGTCCCACAACTGATCGCTGAACTGAGCGAGTTTATGACCTTGCACGAAGGCGACGTGCTGATCACCGGTACGCCTGAAGGGCGCGTCGACGTTCAGCCTGGAGACTTTGTCGAAGTCGAAATAAACGGCCTCGGCCGTCTGGCTAACAACATCGTGGCTGAATCAGAGGACCAAGCATGAAACACGCTCGCATCCGTTATGAGGGCAGCGTTCATGCTGTCACCGTTGAGGCCAACAATGCGGTTCGCCTTAGCGATGGCCGTCTAGTTGCTGAAGAAAACGTTGAGTGGCTTCCGCCAGCCAACGGCAGTATGTTCGCCCTGGGTCTGAACTACGCCGACCACGCCCGCGAACTGGCCTTCGCCCCGCCTACCGAGCCGCTGGCGTTCATCAAGTCGCCAGGCACCTACACCGGCCACGATCAGATCACATGGCGCCCGGACAACGTCGAGTACATGCACTACGAGTGCGAACTGGTCGCGGTTATCGGCAAGCCTGCAAAGAACGTCAAGCGTGAGAACGCTCTGGAATATGTCGCCGGCTACACAGTGTGTAACGACTATGCCATCCGTGACTTTCTTGAGAACTACTACCGCCCCAACCTGCGGGTGAAGAACCGCGACGCCACCACTCCGGTCGGCCCGTGGATCGTCGATGCCGCTGATGTGCCGGACGTGAGCAACCTGAAGCTTCGCACCTGGATCAACGGTGAGCTGAAGCAAGAAGGCACCACCGCGGACATGATTTTCGACATCCCACACCTGATCGAATACTTCTCCAGCTTTATGACCCTGCAACCGGGCGACATGATCGCCACCGGTACGCCAGAAGGCCTGGCTGACGTGGTGCCGGGCGATGAAGTGGTGGTGGAAGTAGAAGGCGTCGGTCGCCTGGTCAATCGAATCGTCAGCGAAGCTGACTTCTTCAAAAACAAAAAACTCGCTGAGGCTTAACTCGCATGATCAAGCATTGGATTAACGGCCGTGAGGTCGAGAGCAAAGACACCTTCGTCAACTACAACCCAGCCACCGGCGAAGCCATCGGCGAAGTTGCCAGTGGTGGAGCTGAGGAAGTCGCCCAGGCCGTGGCCGCAGCCAAGGAAGCCTTCCCGAAATGGGCCAACACCCCTGCCAAGGAACGCGCCCGCCTGATGCGCAAGCTGGGTGAACTGATCGACCAGAACGTGCCGAAGCTTGCCGAGCTGGAGACCCTCGACACTGGCCTGCCGATTCACCAGACCAAGAACGTGCTGATCCCGCGCGCCTCGCACAACTTCGACTTCTTCGCCGAAGTCTGCACGCGCATGGACGGCCACACCTACCCGGTCGACGACCAAATGCTCAACTACACCCTGTACCAGCCGGTCGGTGTGTGTGGTCTGGTGAGCCCATGGAACGTGCCGTTCATGACCGCCACCTGGAAGACCGCGCCATGCCTGGCCTTGGGCAACACTGCGGTACTGAAGATGAGCGAGCTGTCGCCGCTGACCGCTAATGAGCTGGGTCGTCTGGCCGTAGAGGCAGGCATCCCCAATGGCGTGTTGAACGTCATCCAGGGTTACGGTGCCACCGCTGGCGACGCCCTGGTACGTCATCCGGACGTACGCGCTATCTCCTTCACCGGCGGCACTGCCACCGGCAAGAAGATCATGCAAACCGCCGGCCTTAAAAAGTACTCCATGGAGTTGGGCGGCAAGTCGCCAGTACTGATTTTCGAAGACGCAGACCTGGAACGCGCCCTGGACGCCGCGCTGTTCACCATCTTCTCGCTGAACGGTGAGCGTTGCACTGCTGGCAGCCGGATCTTCATCCAAGAGAGCGTGTACCCGCAGTTTGTTGCCGAATTCGCCGCTCGCGCCAAGCGCCTGATCGTCGGTGACCCGACCGACCCGAAAACTCAGGTTGGCTCGATGATCACTCAGGCTCACTACGACAAGGTCACCGGCTATATCCGTATCGGTATTGAAGAAGGCGCCACCCTTCTCGCAGGTGGTCTGGATCGTCCGACCAACCTGCCGGCTCATCTCTCTAAGGGCCAGTTCATCCAGCCGACTGTGTTCGCTGACGTGAACAACAAGATGCGCATCGCTCAGGAAGAAATCTTCGGCCCAGTGGTCTGCCTGATCCCGTTCAAAGACGAAGCTGAAGCCCTACAACTGGCGAACGACACTGAGTACGGCCTGGCCTCGTACATCTGGACTCAGGACATTGGTAAGGCTCATCGCCTGGCCCGTGGCATCGAGGCAGGCATGGTGTTCATCAACAGCCAGAACGTTCGCGATCTGCGCCAACCGTTCGGTGGCGTCAAAGGCTCAGGTACTGGCCGCGAAGGTGGCCAGTACAGCTTTGAAGTATTCGCCGAGATCAAGAACGTCTGCATCTCTATGGGTAGCCATCACATTCCTCGCTGGGGTGTGTGACCTTTTTCCCAACGCACCGGGTCGCCTGCTGTTCTGACGACCGCCAGGCTCACCCGGTGCCGCGGGATCCACAAGAATAAGGAGTTTTGTCATGGGCAAAGTGGCACTTGCAGCCAAAATCACCCACGTACCCTCCATGTATCTGTCCGAGCTGCCGGGCCCGCGACAAGGGTTCCGTCAAGCCGCAATCGACGGGCACTACGAGATCAGTCGACGCTGCCGTGAGCTGGGCGTGGACACCATCGTGGTGTTCGACACCCACTGGCTGGTCAATGCCAACTACCACATTCTCTGCGGCGATCACTTCGAGGGAGTCTATACCTCAAACGAGTTGCCGCACTTCATCAGCAATATGGAATATGGGTTCCCTGGAAACAAGGAACTGGGACTGATTCTGGCTGAGGAATGCAACCGCTTCAACGTTGAAACAATGGCGCATCACGCTACAACGCTAGGCCCGGAATACGGGACTCTGGTGCCAATGCGTTATATGAACAAAGACAAACACTTCAAGGTGATTTCGGTTTCGGCACTGTGCACCTCGCACTACCTCGCTGATAGCGCCCGTCTTGGCTGGGCCATGCGCAAGGCGGTAGAAGATCACTACGACGGTACCGTGGCGTTCTTGGCCAGCGGCTCGCTGTCCCATCGTTTCGCGCAGAACGGCCAGGCACCTGACTTTGCCACCAAGGTCTGGAGCCCGTTCCTGGAGACCCTGGACCACCGCGTGGTGAACATGTGGGAGAACGCCGAATGGGATGCCTTCTGCGGGATGCTCCCAGAGTACGCCGCCAAAGGCCACGGTGAAGGCTTTATGCATGACACCGCCATGCTGCTCGGTGTTCTCGGCTGGTCGAAATACGATGGCAAGGCGGAAGTGGTGACGCCCTACTTCGGCTCGTCGGGAACCGGCCAGATCAACGCGATCTTCCCTGTCACCCCTCAGGACGGCTCTGCCATCCCTGGCGCGCAGGCCTCCAATCCAGCCTCTGTGGTTTCCACCAGCCGCCTTTAACCTACCCGTCCGCAGCTGGCTCTCCTGCTAATGGCCAGCTGCGCTTAGCCGAGGATGCCCGTCATGCCACATTTGGTTCTGCTCTACACCCCCGACCTGGAGTCCGACGCCGACATTCCAGGTCTCTGCCGCGCCTTGGCAGACACCATGCTCGAACAGCGCGATGCCAGTGGCAAAGCCGTGTTCCCAACTGGCGGCACTCGTGTGCTGGCCTATCCTGCCGCGCATTGCGCAGTGGCCGACGGCAAAGGGGAGTATGGATTCCTGTACGCCAACCTGCGCATGGGCGCAGGCCGTAGTTCTGATGTTCACAAGGCAGTGGGGGACAACTTGCTGGCGGTACTCAAAACCCGTCTGGATCCTTTGCTGCAACAGCGCCCGGTCGGCATCACCTTACAGATCGACCAAAGCACCGCCCAAGTCTACGACGCCAAACACAGCACCTTGCACCCGCTGTTCAATCGCTAGCGCTTTTGAATCAAACACCCTCCTGACTCATTTCAAAATAAGTACAAGAACATGAGCACACTTGACCAAGCCTCGCACAGCGAGACGAAAATTGAACGGGCCGACTCGACCCACTGGGCAGTCACATGGCGGCTGATGCCGTTGCTGCTGGTGTGCTACCTGTTCGCCCACCTGGACCGCATCAACATCGGCTTCGCCAAGATGCAGATGAGCCAGGACCTGCACTTGTCGGACACGGTCTACGGCCTGGGTGCCGGGCTGTTCTTCATCGCCTATGCACTGTTCGGCGTCCCCAGCAACCTGATGCTCGACCGCGTTGGCCCACGCCGCTGGATTGCCTGCCTGATGGTGGTGTGGGGGCTGTTGTCGACCAGCATGCTGCTGATCGAAAGCAGCAGCGCGTTCTACCTGTTGCGCTTTGCCCTGGGCGCGGCCGAGGCCGGGTTCTTCCCAGGCATCCTGGTGTACCTCAACCGCTGGTACCCGGCCGGGCGGCGCGCCCAGGTCACTGCGCTGTTCGCCATAGCCGTGCCCTTGGCCGGAGTCGTCGGCGGGCCGGTTTCCGGGGCCATTCTGGCGTTCATGCACGATACCGCCGGGCTTCGTGGCTGGCAGTGGATGTTCCTGCTTGAAGGCGCGCCAGTAGTTCTGCTAGGCCTAGTAGTACTGGCCGTGTTGCCAGAGCACTTCGAGCGCGTGACCTGGTTGAGCGTGCAGCAAAAAGCCACGCTGCGCACCCAGTTTGGTGTGGAAGAACAACGCAAGCCAGTGACCTCGTTCAGCGCCATTTTCGCAAGCCCAGCGCTGTGGCTGCTGGTGGCGGTCTATTGCGCAGTGATGCTGGCAGTCAACACGCTTGCTTTCTGGATGCCAAGCCTGATTCACGGTACAGGGATTGCCAGTGACGCCACCGTCGGATTACTCAGCGCTGTGCCGTACCTGGCCGGATGTCTGTTCATGCTTGCGTGCGGCCGTTCTAGCGACCGCAGGCGTGAACGACGCTGGCACCTGTGCGTGCCGCTGCTGATGTCTGCCGTCGGGATCACCATTGCAGCCCTCGCACCCGAGCAGCCACTTCCAGTACTGACCGGCTTGATTTTGGCCGGAATGGGGGCAAGTGCCGCACTGCCGATGTTCTGGCAGCTTCCGCCTGCGTTTCTTAATGCGCGCACTCAAGCCGCGGGCATTGCCTTGATCAGCTCATTGGGCAGCATCGCCTCGTTCGCTACCCCCTACTTCATTGGCTGGGTGCGTGACACAACCCACAGTCCGAGCCTGGCCCTGTACGTACTTTCCATTTTCATCGCCATAGGCGCCCTGCTGGTGCTGCGCACCCAAGCCGCCATCGTCAATCCTTGAATCAAGAGACTTTAACCATGTTAGACAATGCTTTCATTCAACAAGCCGCCGAACGCCTTGACCAGGCTGAGCGCAGCCGCGAGCAAGTGCGCCAGTTCTCGCTGGACCAACCGGCAATCACCATCGAGGACGCCTACGCAATCCAGCGCGCCTGGGTGGCAAAAAAGATTGCCGCCGGCCGCAAGCTGGTGGGCCACAAGATCGGCCTGACCTCCCGTGCGATGCAGGTATCGTCGAACATCACCGAACCTGACTATGGCGCCCTGCTTGACGACATGCTGTTTGACGAAGGCAGCGACATTCCCTTCGAGCGCTTCATCGTGCCACGCGTTGAAGTGGAGCTGGCGTTCATCCTCGGCAAACCGCTGAAGGGCCCCAACGTCACTGTGTTCGACGTGCTGGACGCCACCGAATGGGTAATCCCGGCACTGGAAATCATCGACGCGCGCATCCAGCAGGTCGATCCGCAAACCCAGGCCACCCGCAAGGTGTTCGACACCATTTCCGACAACGCGGCCAATGCCGGCGTGGTCATGGGAGGCCGCGCCGTGCGTCCTACCGAGATCGACCTGCGTAAGGTGCCGGCGGTGCTCTACCGCAATGGAGTGATCGAGGAGTCCGGGGTCAGCGCCGCCGTGCTCAACCACCCAGCCAAAGGCGTTGCCTGGCTGGCCAACAAGCTGGCCCCGTACGACGTGACCTTGCAACCCGGCCAGATCATCCTTGGTGGCTCTTTCACCCGCCCGGTCGCTGCGCGCCCTGGCGACACCTTCCACGTCGACTACGACATGCTCGGCTCAATCGCCTGCCGCTTTGTTTGAGGACCTGACCATGGAGATGCCCATCAATCACTTCAAGCAACGCCTGCGCAATGGTAAGCCGCAGATCGGCCTGTGGCTCGGCCTGGCAGATGCCTACTGCGCAGAGCTGGCCGCCAATGCCGGTTTCGACTGGCTGCTGATCGACGGCGAACACGCGCCCAACGATCTGCGCGGCATGCTTTCACAGTTGCAGGCGGTGGCGCCCTACTCTAGCCAGGCGGTGATTCGTCCAGTGATTGGCGACACTGCACTCATCAAACAGGTTCTGGATCTCGGCGCACAGACTCTTCTTGTGCCAATGGTGGAAAGCGCGGAGCAGGCACGGCAGTTGGTGAGAGCCGTTCACTATCCCCCAAGTGGCATTCGTGGTGTAGGGAGTGCGCTAGCTCGTGCGTCTCGTTGGAATAGCATCCCGGGCTATCTGGATCTCGCGGACGAGCAAATGTGCCTGCTGGTGCAGATTGAAAACAAGGAAGGTCTGGCAAACCTGGACGAGATTCTTTCTGTAGAGGGCGTAGATGGCGTTTTCATTGGGCCAGCTGACTTAAGCGCAGCTTTAGGTCATCGCGGAAATCCTGGTCATCCAGAAGTCCAGGCGATCATCGAGGATGCAATCGTAAGAATCGGCAAGGCAGGCAAGGCTGCCGGGATTCTCAGTGCGGATGAAAAACTGGCTCGACGCTACATTGAGCTAGGTGCAGCGTTTGTTGCAGTAGGCGTGGATACCACTGTACTGATGCGTGGCTTGCAAACGCTTGCGAGCAAGTTCAAAGAGCTGCCAACGCTCGACAGCACTGCTGGTGGTGTTTACTGATACCCATCAGGAGCAGGCAAGGCGTAATCTCGCCTTGCCTGCCCTTTTCGGACACCCGGTAAGGATTGATTTTCGGACTGGAAACATAGGTCAGCTGCATCGTTAACTTCATTCGCCCGACGACAGAGCCAACCCTCTCCAGCACATTCACATCTTGCGCTGTCAGCGCTTCAGATGCTTGAGATCATTCAAAAGCCCCAGCAATACTTCTAGCTTTTCCTCGCCCAACTGATCTTGCAGGCGCAGGTAGCTATCGTTCATGCGGGCACTCATGCTATCGAAGCACTCCAAGCCAGCCACAGTCAGGTCAACCAATACGATCCGCTGGTCGTGATGAACCTTCCGCTTCACCACGAGCCCCGCATTCTGCATGCGTGAGACAACCCCCGTCATGCTTGGGCCGAGAATGCAGGCTAAATCTGCCAATTTCAGAATCTCGATTGGCCCCTGCTCATGCAGAATTCTTATCACCCTCCACTGCTGTTCGGTCAGCCCATGCTCCTTCAATGAAGGGCGGAAAAATCGCATGGCAACCTCTCTGGCCTGGAGCAAATTTAGGGTCAGCGATGGCCGGAACTTAATCATGAAGGCATCCATTTAGAACCAATCAACGGCGTCTCGCAGCTACGCAACGCGCAGTACACGGTCCAAAAAAACGGCGCCTGAGCGCCGTTTTGTACTTAGCTAGAGGTCAAGTCCGGATGACTGCCTTGAGTACTTCCTTAAAGGTTTCAACCTGCTCCTTGCTGAACTGGCCGAATACCTTTTCCTGCTGCTCACCTGCGATCGTCCAAAGCGCCTCTGTTTCATCGACACCTTTAACGGTAAGCCGCACACATTCGCCAGCATCTTCCACTAGGCCTTTGCGTTTCAGGTTTGCGACGGCCTCGTCGATCTCTCGGGCAGGCATTGCGACTTCACGCTGCAAATCTGTGAGACTGAGACCGGCGTCATTCTCAAGGACCATGAGCATCCGCGCTTCACTGGTACGCAGTCCGGTCGAGAGCTGGCGAGGCTGGTAGCTCGCCTGATACGCACGCAGCGCTTGGGTCATGAGGTAGTAGAGGTTGTGGCTCAAACGCCCCTGGAAATTACTGCTAGGCGGCTGCCCTTCTTCGCGCTTTGTCATACGGGTGTGCGGCAGCACCATGGAGTAGGCGCCTTGATGGTAGAGCAGCGGCGCTCGGCCTAGGTCATCGAAGGCCAATACCTTTCCGACCAGAATCCAGTGATCACCACCATCCAGCTTCTGGTATTTCTCGCAATGGAAGCGCGCTGAGCAGTCCTCGAACACCGGGGCTCCGCCGACGCCCGCTTCATATTCGATATCAGCGAAACGGTCATCCTTCGGCCGAGCAAAGTTGTTGGAGAGGTCGATCTGATCAGCTGCCAGAACGTTTACAGCAAAATGCGTCGCCGATTCAAAAACGTCGTTGCTACCGGATCGTTTGTCGATGCTCCACAGAATCAGCGGCGGGTCCAACGACACCGAGTTGAAGCTATTGGCGGTAACCCCCACTTGGCGGCCATCAGCATCGCGAGCCGTAATCACGGTTACGCCAGTGGCAAAGTTACCCAGGGCGCGACGGAACGCGCGCGCGTCAAACTCAAAATCTACGTTTTCAGAGGCCATGCAAGACTCCCGAGCAGGCCGCTAGTAGCCTGCTCTCATTGTTTTTATGGGGCAGTAGGGTCGCGAAGATGCTTCAGACCATCGAAGGATCGGGCTCCAAGCCCATCAGTTCGCGACCGAGGATCTGCGCGCAGACGTCATAATCCGAGTACGCATGAGCCCCAGTCATATGGGAATCACGGAAGAGGCGCTGCATCTCGTTGCTTTCAAACCAAGCCCCACCGCCGGCTGCTTCCATCAAGCGATCGACCGCCTGGATGCACATTTTGGTAGCGTAGCCTTGGTTGGTTCGCCAGAACGCCAGCGTACCGCGGTCAGGATATTCATGACGCTCGCTGTAGTCGGCGATCTCATTCCAGCTCTTCTCAAGCAGAGCGCGAGCAGCGGCTACCTGATGAGTAGACTCAGCCAAACGCATCAAGGCAGGCGTAGCAGCGCCAACCGCAGCGCCGGTGTATGCACGCACCCGATTCTTGGTCTTCTCACGGAATACCTCCAGCATGCGCTCAGCAACGCCCAAGCTGATTGTAGAAAAGCCGCTTGCGAAGTAAGGGCGGTAAGGTGCATAGAAAATTTTGCTGTCTGGGTAGAGACCGAACCCAGCCGACTTACCTTCCATCATGTCCTTTGCCTTCTGGATACGATGCTCAGGCACAAAGGCGTTCTCGACGATGAGGGTTTTGCTACCACTGCCACGCATGCCAATGGCAAACCAGTCGTCACGAATTTCGTAGTCACTACGCGGCAAAACGGCGAAGCAATAGTCCTGGGTACCTTCGGCGTTCTTACGCCGGAATCCCAAGATCGCCCACTCAGCGTGATCGCATCCAGAACTCCAACCCATTTCACCGCTAAAGGTCACTCCACCCTCTACTTCTTCCGTACGGCCGAAGGGGGCAATACTGCTGCTGGCAGTTGCGTCAGGATTGGTTCCCCACGCCTCCTCCTGAAGCTTGGCGGGGAACATCGCCATTTGGTGCGAATGGGTGCAAAGCAGGCTCATCGCCCAAGCAGTGCTTGCGCAAGAACCTGCAAGGACAGCGATACATTCCGCGAATTCAGGAAGCGAGATTTCCATGCCGCCAAATTTTTTTGGCAAGAAGGCTCGGTGCATACCGATGCCCTTTAGCAAGGCGATGTTCTCGGCCGGCACGCAACGGTCTTTCTCCGCCTGCGGAGCATTGGCCGCGATGGTAGGCAGGACGGACTTCAGATCTTCCAGCAGCGGATTGGGCTTTTTCATGGATGGTCTCTTTATTATTGGGAAATTATTACCCGGCAGCTGGTGCCCGCCCATGTAGGTGCGTAAGCCAACTCAGCTCGCCTTATGCTCGATGACCAATCCAGTATGTGACGCCACCTTCCCGACTGAAATGCACGTTACGAGCGGAAAATTGTACTTTTCATGGGAAATATTCGGTTCCTGTCGCAGCCCCCTGAAGGTTTAGTTAACATTTGAACAAAGCAGTGGATTCGGGCCCCCTAAGCTAGATCAGTGAGATTTTGGCCTCGAAGCTCGATCTGCGCACAACCTACCGTATGACGGAAGCACGCCTGTGACCTTGCGCCTGACCGTAATTGATCAAACACCCATCCATGAAAATTGCACCTCGGTAACCGCGCCCTCGACATCAGTAGATCTCGCAATCGAATGCGAAAAATTGGGCTATCACCGCTATTGGTTGGCTGAGCACCACAACAGTATCCAGTTCGCAGGAGCCGCTCCTGAGGTTTTGATAACTCGAATTGCGAGCGCCACCAATCGGATGCGGATCGGCAGCGGTGGCGTGATGCTCACTCATTACAGCCCTTACAAAGTCGCCGAGACCTTTTCATTGCTAGGAGGATTGTTCCCAGGACGTATCGATCTAGGAATCGGACGCGCACCTGGAGGAAATCACCTCAGCTCTGCGGCGTTGGCGGCGCCAGGAACTCTCACTCAGGAGGATCGCTTTCCTCAGCAGGCGGCCGAACTCTGCGCCTTCATCCGGAGTAGCTTTCCAACTGAACACCCGTATTCAGCGCTGGCGATCCCATCTGAAGCGTCAACCATGCCCTCACTGTGGATGCTCGGATCTGGTGGCGGAAGTTCGGATCTGGCCGGCCAACTGGGAATGGGGTTGGCGCTAGCGAAGTTCATTGCTCCCCGGTTTTGCTCACCCGCCATTTTCAAGTATCACGCCGACGTCTACCAGAAGGCCGGCCATGGGGCGTCCCCTCCTCGACTCCTCGCCTTGGCGGTAATTTGCGCGCCGACAGACGAAGAAGCGCGTTTTATAGCCGGTACCGCTGTGCACCGAAAAATGATGGCGGCGGGGGCTCCACGGGAGCGCCTTCTCTCCCCTTCTGAGGTTAGGACGCGTTACCAGAAAATGACCCAACTAGAGCGCTTAGAATTCGACGCCACGCTTGGCGACATGGTGGTTGGATCACCCGAAAACTGCCATAAAAAAATCCAGGAACTGGCTCATGCTTTCGGCAGCGACGAAGTTGGAATCGTGACCGTGACGCATAGCCTAGATGATCGAATTCGGAGCTACCGTCTACTTGCGACCGCGAATGGTTCATGTGCCAAGTGAGCCCACATCGCCACGGCACTGACGCGGCGTCATTTGCTAGTGCCATTACGTATTCACTCGTCGCCAAGGTGCCATAGAATGACTGTTTGGTTGAGACAGCAACCGACGATTACGCTTGACCTCGCCATCCAAGGGATGCAAGCCGCTATCGAGCAAGCGCAACTGGTAGATGTTAAAGTCAGCCTAGTCATCGTTGACGCTGGTGGCATGACAATTCATATGTGTCATATGGACGGGGCGCCACGCCCATCCCAAGCTATCGCTTTGAATAAAGCGCTAACCGCCGTTGGGTTCGCCAGTTCCACGTCAGAGTGGACAGATCGCCTGCAAGGCTGCTCTGCGGCTGTACAAACTGGACTTCCTCTTCAACCAGGCATAGCCCTGTTTGGCGGCGGCGAACCCTTTCTGGTCAATGGGCAAGTCGTTGGCGCCATCGGGGTGTCTGGATCAAGTGAGGCGAATGACGTCTTCTGCGCCAAAGCAGCAGCACAGCGCATCGGTGATCTTGTGTTTGTGAACGTGACCTGAGTTCATGCTTGAGTGAGATGCAGAGGTGCATAACCGCCTCCGCATCCAGCTGAAACAGTTCGCGACACAAGAGGATCAAGCCCCCGCAATCAGATATCCGGTTAGATCCTTGGTCATCGATTCTTGGCCGTCGCAGCTTGGCTCGCCCATACATACAGACCACTGAAGGCCTCTATCCGTCGCCGGTAACCATCATCGTTTCCATAAATCAGCTCGACAGTCAGACTGTCGATCACCGCCATGTAGGCCTCCACCAGCCAGTGCTCGAACTCAGCTGAAAGATGCTGACGCTCAGCCACGCAGACTTTCGTGAAGCAGCCTCGGAGCACTCTCAAATAGACGTCGTAGCCCGACATAACCGTTTGTCGAAGCGCATGAGGCGGGTAGAACGCTGCCCTCAACAGAAATCGCAGTGAGTCATTTTGCGTGTATCGATCGCGGAGTTGAGACCAGTATCCTTCGCCTGGTACAACGCTCGCCCCCTCTCTGTTGGCAAAATGAGCACGCACGTAGCCGATTTCCGCATCCAGAGCTATCTCCAGTGCAGTGACGTAGAGAGCATCTTTGCTTTCGAAATGAGCGTAAAGCGAAGCCTTCTTGAGCCCAGCCAACACGGCAATATCATTCATGGAGGCCGCGTCGTAACCGCGCTCAGCAAAATGGTTGAGTGCAAGCTGGGCAATGCGCCCAGCCGTTGCACTCAGATCTTTATACGTCATGCAGCCTCCGCTCAGTGTTCCGCGAGATTGTAAGTCTCAGAAGCCGAACTAGGTACGCTTATCTTGGTAAGGAGGCATACGACGAAAGCGCTGGCAGCAAGTAGGCCCACCCAAGCCACTGGCCCGTATTCCAGTACCAGGCCGGCAACCGGTGTGGCGGTAGAGGAAATTGAAAGCTGGAATGCGCCCAAGAGTGCCGCTGTTGAACCCAACGCTTTCTCCTGCGATGACATTACCAGCGACATCAGTGTTGACTCAGCAACACCCAGACCAAAAAGTGCGATAGCCATCCCTGCCACCACTCCCGTCAGCCCCACACCTAAAGCGGCTGATCCTAGGGAAATCGTCGCACCTATCGCCATGCATGTAACCCCCAGCATGGACAATTTACCCAGACCTAGGCTGCTCACCATTCTACCGGCGACCATCGCACCGAAGATGATCGTTACACCAGTAGCGCCAAACAGCAGTCCGAATTGCTGAGTACTCAAACCGTAGCTTTCCTGGTACACCAACGTTGCACCGCCAATGTAGGCGAACAGAAAAAAGAATACGGACGACACCGCCAGGGCTGGCATCAAAAATTTCCGATCTTTAGCAATCGCCATGTACGTTTTAAACGCCGCGCCAATGCTCAATGGTGCTCGCTTGTTAGGAGCCAGCGTCTCAGGAAGCGCGAACCAGCTGTTGATCAACACAGCGATTCCGAGAGCCGCCAGCACCAGCATCACTGCCCGCCATCCAAAATGCGCATCCACGAAACCACCCGCAGCGGGGGCAAGGATTGGTGCCACTCCCTCGATGGTCATCAACATGGCAAACAGTTTGGTGGCAGCCACCCCAGTGCTGATGTCACGGACCATGCTCATGATGACCACGAGTGTCATTGCGCTCCCCAACCCCTGGACAAATCTGAACCCGATCAGAATTTCCAACGACGAGGCCCAAGCAGCGCCAAGGGCGCACGCGGTGAAAATGGCAAGGCCAGCAAGAAGAGGCTTGCGTCGACCATATGCATCAACGATAGGCCCAAAAAGGAGCTGACCCGCCCCCATGGCTAACAAGAAGACGGTAAGCGTTAACTGCACGCTCGCAAAACTCGTCTCAAATTCGCGTGAGATTTCAGGAAGGCTCGACAAGTACATGTCGACTGCTGATGGCCCCAAGGCTCCGATCAAACCTAGCGCTACTGCGATGCGAACGGGCACCGGGCAGATTACAGATCCACTCATATAAATGCTCCAGCATTAAAACTACCGACCGGTCGGTCGTGATGCTGGGCGATCCTATTTTCATCAAATTTCATAGTCAAGGAATCTGTCGAAGCATCCTCCGGATTTTGTAACCTAATGATGTAATAGCCTGGGAGAACTGCTCGTTAAGCCTTTTGAGGCAGCTAACCTTCTGTAAAGAATCCAGCTTTGCAGTTGGTCTGCCTTTTGGCACGCAAGCGCAAACGACGGTCACTGTGAGTCATGTATCAGCTGCGCAGCCTGTGTAGTAATCAACGTGCCTCCAACCTTTCCCAGGAAGCCTGTCGATGGCTAATAACGAAAATAACCCCTCCCATCTCTCCAAAACGCTTCGGTGGACTGACGCATTCGCGCTCTCCATGGCGGTCTCTGGTTCTATTTTTGCTTCATTTGGATTCGCGCTCGGCGCCCTAGGCCCTATCGGCGCCTTGGTTTTGTGGGTCGGCTCCGCTGCAATTGGAGCATGCCAAAACTGGATATTTCTTGAAGTCACTGCGATGTATCCCGACAAGCCGGGCGGCATCGCCATGATCGCAACGGAGGGTTGGAAGCGCCGTTGCACGCTGGTTGGTCCCATCGCATCCTTCGGTTATTGGATGGGCTGGTCGGCGGTCCTTGCGATTGTAGGCGTCAGTGCTGGCTCACTGATTCAAGCGCAGTGGTTTGCTGATCAAACGTGGGGCTATCAGCTCGGCTCTGTAAGCATCGGTCTGGCACAGTTCATCGGCGCCGGCCTGATCCTGGTGTTCTGGCAATTCAACCGTCTCGGCGTTCAGATGGCGGCTTCCGTTTCGAAATATATGGGCGTGCTACTGCTGATCCCCATCTTGGTCTTAGCGTTCGCCCCTCTTTACAGCGATGCTTGGAGTTTTTCCCACTTCCAGACTGCTTGGGATCGCCTGCCTGCCACCGACTGGACTACTGGCCGTACCGCTCTGATGTGGCTCTTCCTCATAGCATGGAGTGCTTACGGGACAGAAATGTGTGCTGCATTCGGACCCGAGTACCGTAGCAAGCGTGATATGCGCATGGCGCTCATCACATCCGGACTATATACCGTCGCGGCTTTCGCAGCGGTGGCGTTCAGCCTTGGCGGCTTGGCCGACCAGCAGGCGGCCATCGACAACCCAAATGGTTTCTTTATCGGAGCTTTCGACGCGATTCTTGGCAATGAGTACAGCAGCTTCTTCGTCGGCACCCTATTGGTAGGCCTATTCATGGGCCTCAATGCATCCCTTGCCGATGGTTCACGAGCGCTGTACGGGATGGCGTTAGACGGTTTAACTATTCGCCAGTTGGGCATACTGAACAAGCATCAAGTGCCAGGGCGGTGCATGACCGTAGCCGTGATACTGAACATTGGGATGATTTTTCTCCTCTCGTCTCCTCTAGCCATTTTGGTCACCGCCAACATTGGATACGTTGCGTCCATTTTCTTCGCCCTCAGTGGCTTCTTGTGGCTGCGAAAGGATGCAGCCCATCTGGAGAGACCAGTGAAGCTTGGCCAGGGTTGGATACCAGTTGCTTGGGCGCTGAGCCTGTTGACCGGACTAATCGTATTGGTAGGTGCGGCATCTACTGAACTAGTAGGTTACGGGGGCACAAAGGAATTGCTGATGGGTATCGGTATCCTTCTGCTCTCGGTAGTTCTCTATGGCGTGCGGAAATTGCAAGATCGCCAGCAACCCAACGGCCCGAAATCAAATAATAGCTTTTGATCTAAGCGGTAAAGGTGACGCGGACCCAGCGAGGACCCGTGTAGCCTGGAAGGCAGGCTAAATATCTTCGTGCCTGCGTAGGGGAGGAATTGCAGAGACCAGATGCCCAATGTGGATCAGCGCCGCCCGGATCTTCGCCGGCTCACTGATGGTCAGGAATTGCAGCATCAGTCCATCGAGAGCCGCGAAGATCGCGATCGCGGCCTCGTTAGCCGTGTCCAGCCCCTTATCCTTCAGCGCCTGCTCCACCGTGCTCATGTAGCTCGAATACAGTTTTTCAACCAGGCTGCGCATTTCTGTGCTACGCCGAGACTCCAGCAGCATCTCGAACTGAAACAGTTGCAGTTCTGGTTCCCGCGAGGCGGAGGCAATGAGAGAGTCGGCAAACGCTTCGTCGAAGTCCGTAATTCTTTCCAGCCCAGATTCACGGATCGATCGCTCAATAGCCCATTCCATGGTAGCTGCTAACAGCCCCTCAATCGAGCCGAAGTGATGGGTAACCAGCGTGTGGTTCACTCGCGCGCGCCCCGCAATCGCGCGATAGGTCACACCGCGTAAACCCTTTTCCGCTACCACATCGATCGCCGCAGCCATCAATGCCTCACGACCTTCCCCATACGGCAATCGACTAGCTTGCTCCGTCATATCAACACTCGCTACAGATCCTAATTCAAGCCGTACCAAGCAAGTGCTTGGGGCGAACCATGCGCAACTCAAGCCGCGATCAGACCGCCGATGGTCGCACAAAACCTACTGCCGGAGCACGTAGGTCGCTCTCACCACCGAAGGCAGTTGGAGGCTTCCTACTCGGGTAGGACGAATTCTGGCCAAAATACCATTGACGGTAAAACTAAACAAACGTAGAGTTTTGACTTAGCAGCGTGCAACGTCCGCTGTCACTGCGGTTATCTACCCAGGCAGCAGCACCTCTAATCCATAACAACAAGGCATAAAAATCATGGCTTTGGCATCTACGCAAGATTTCGTACCAGAAGATCAGTGGCCGTCGGTATCGGTAATGCTGGACGGCTTCGGTAAGCAAACACTCCCAGCATCCTCCGCACTCGCAGGCACTATTCTTCAGGTCGGTGATGAACCTGATGAGTCCGTTGAGTACGTCTTCAAAGATCAGGAGTCGTTAACCTGGTCTGCCGGCAAGGGTGCAGATCACAAGAGCGGCACCGCTCAGTACAAAGCGATTGAAGCTCGCCCCGGAATTTTCATTATCGACTTCGTACGCGGCGCGGGATTGGCTGCTGAGAACGTGACCATCATCCTCGATCAGAATACTGGAGCCGTGACCACGGGCCTTTCGCGCTTCGTGGAAGTCGCAGGCAAAACTAGAGCGGTCACAGATTTCACCTTTGCAAATATCAACGGTGAAGAGATAAAACACGAGCGCTCCGATGGCTTGGTTGGCAAGCGCATCTTCTATCGCTATAGCGACATCGAAACCTACGAGCATATTTACCTGAACCTGGGAACATTCACTTGGCACTGCCTGCGCGGCGGAGAGGTGGGTCTGGCCGATACAGACCACTGTAAAGCCTGGAAAGTCGCAGAAGACCTGTACATCTTCTTCTGGACTGAAAAAGTGATGACTGTGGAAGCCGTCCTGCTGATCGACCTTAAACAAGAGCGATCGATTGGCCGCATGTATGGCTGGGATGACACTCTGAATAGCTTGCTTGTGCTGCCATTCAACTCCCGCCTCAGCGTAATGAACACCACCGTTTATCCTGACGATCACTCCAAAGGCTAAATGAAGGGGGGGTGATGCGGTTCGCTCCCCCCCTGCGGCCTTGGTGCCAACAGGTTCAATGAGGTGGTGACGCAGCAAAGCGCTCTCGCCGCCTCCTCCGGTTCAGAAAGCTCAGGAGGTTTGAATCTTGGATATGCATTTAAGTGGTCGAGTGGTTCTGGTTACTGGAGGCGCTTCGGGCATAGGCCTTGCCTGCGTGCGAGCTATGGTCGATGAGGGCGCGAAAGTACTAATAGCCGATCGAAACGTCGTTGGCGCAAAGATAGCTGGGAAGCTCAGTCAAGAAGGGCACGCCGTGGCGTTTTTTCAGGCTGACATAACATCAGAAACCGACATCCAAAATGCTGTTGTTTACGCTGAGAGTATCTTTGGCCAGCTGGACTCGCTGATCGGATGCGCAGGAATCTCTGGCCCTGTTGGAAGCACCTCGATCGAGATCACTGCGGACGATTGGGATAGGGTGATGGCGATTAATGTGAGAGGCAATTTCCTGGCAGCCAAACACAGCCTCCACTTACTAAGTAAAAGCGAGATTGGCAGCATCGTTTTCCTCGCCTCTGACTCCGCACTGGTCGCTGTTGAGGGGATGGTTCCCTACTGTGCATCAAAAGGGGCAGTACTGATGCTCACAAAGGCCTTGTCTATAGACCACCCGACCGTACGAATCAATTGTCTCTGCCCCGGCGTAGTAGACACTCCGATGTCGCGAGCCGACCTGGGCCGCCCAGATGGTTTTGAGGGTACTGGCCTACCCGTTATGCAGGCCGAGCAGCTCGCTCGTCACGTGGTCTTTCTAGCATCACCCGTAAGCGCCCCTATCAACGGTACCAGCGTAGTAGCCGACTTCGGATACCTAGCTCGCTCTGCTCTCCCGCCGCTCAAATTCGTTTGAGCGGTCTTCCCTGAGCGGCCGGCAATCACCGAGCACCTTGAGGATTAAAAATGACGAAACGCCCAGTAGCAATTGTCACAGGTGGAGGTACAGGCATTGGAGCGGCTACTGCAAAAGCACTCCGTTCAGATGGATGGGACGTAGTGATCTGCGGTCGACGCCTAGCCCCGCTCCAATCCGTGGCCGACGAGACAGGGGCCTTCGCTCTGGTAGCGGACGCGTCGTCAGAAGAGAATCTAGCTCATCTTGTTAATACGACCATTGGAAAATTTGGCGGTCTGAACGGCCTTGTTCTAAACGCTGGAATTGTCAGAGCAGGCCCTGTTGGGGCGCTTTCGGATGGCGACTGGGATGACATGGTACGCACCAATCTAACTGGCCCATTCAAGCTCCTACGTGCTGCAATGCCCCACCTGATCAACTCTCGCGGTGCCATCGTTGGCGTCGGATCTGTCGCGGCACTCAGAGCTACCGGCGAAATCCCTGGCTACAACGCGACGAAAGCCGGTCTCAACATGCTGCTACAGTCAGTCGCGGTTGATTACGGCCCTCAAGGCGTACGAGCCAACACAGTCTGTCCTGGGTGGGTGCGAACCGAAATGGCTAACATGGAGATTCAGGAATATGGCGCTTCGCTCGGTTTGGACCGTGAACAAGCCTATGCCCGCGCAACCTCCTTTGTTCCATCACGACGGCCAGCAACAGCATCAGAGGTTGCAGACGTGATTGCGTGGTTGCTATCCCCAAAAGCCTCATACGTTAATGCAGCCGTCATACCCGTTGATGGCGGGATGATAGCCGGGGATCCAGGTTCGATTGCGCTCGACCCTCGCATCAACTTCAGCAGTTTCTAGAGAACGTGAGGGCGCCTGGAAAGCGCCCTTTCAAATTTCAGCATGGCCGACAGGGTCATTTACCGACCCAAGACTCGACTTCTTGAGCGCCGTACTCCTGCTTCCATTGCTTCTGAAGTTTGTGGTTTCCACCTTTGGTCTCAATCAGCTCGCCGTTGTGCGGATTACGGTAAACCTTCACATTCCGAGCCTTACGAGTGACCTTTGCTGGCGCGGCTGCTGGGGTGCGGCGTACAGCTTGTGGGTCCAAGATATTAATCACATCGCGGAGGCTGAACCCATATTTCTCCAGCAGGTCTCGAAGCTTCTTCTCGAAATCGATCTCGCGCTTCAGCGACTCATCATTCTTCATGGATTCAAGCTCAGCCAGCTGGGCAGCCAGCATTTGCTCAAGCTTCCGGTATTCGGCCAATCTCGACATGGTGACATTCCTTATGTATGTGGGATGCTGCACCCAGCACGCAGGAATTTTACAGCTCAACGGGTTACAAACAAGTTTGACGCACTGGTGGGGCCGCGGGTTACACCCGCTCATATGAAGAGTGCCTCACCGAGCATAAAACGCGCGTTCAACGTCCAGGACTCGCCAAGGATGGCTCTGCCCATCCCGGTCTACCCAGTGTGCCGTTGGTCCAAATTCATTCAGAGCTTCTGCCCTTTCTAACAACAAGGCACAATATTTTTCATAATTCTGAAAATTATTAAGCACAGCGCTTACATATTTTCCGCTCAACTTAAGACCGAATTCTGGATTTTTCTTGGCGATCACAGAATCAATAACTCCGCATGTGCTGGGTGATATGAATGCAAGGATTTTCGATGCGAACGCGAATTTTATCTGTGGCAAGGTGCACAGCACACGTATCGCCTCTCCATATCGAGCGGAGTCAACGAGTGTGATTGCTTCGCGTATCAATCGAACGGCTTGATGGGGTGGTAGGTCAACCAGGCCACGTCGTCTGATGTTCACACCCTTGCGGATAAAGCTCGAACCGTTGATGGCTGTCTGAACTTTGGATAAAGCACGATTGTGGTTTGCGATGCCGTTGGAGGTTGCGTAATGCCCCCAGTACAGCACACTGAGATAGCCGAGCACGGATTGCTCGTCCTGCGGGGAACGCAACAATTGGTGGTGATATGCGTCCAGCTTTGACGAGGTATTGAACTCTATACAACTGTGCTGGCCGATGGTGCCGGTTAGCGCAACAAAAGGATAGGAATACGCTTCACGGTGTTCTTTGAACTTCATCGAAGCCCCCTCTCGATATGGAGGAGGCACTATGCCATACAGGGAGCTGCTTGTGGCCGATACCTACCTTTTGCAGCAGCATGGTCAATTGTGGGCCCTTCAATCCGATTGGCGTCGCACCTCAATTTCGACGATGTGGCGAGGCGTTCGCCCGTGTCGGGGATCGCCATTGGCGATCGCGACGATACGCTCATGTTCGTCGCCAGCCCACAGACCGACTAGGTCGTACAGGAAAAAGTCCGCGTAAGAGCAACTTGCATCCCGTACCTGAATCGCCACTACAGAGGCTTTGCTTGTATGTAGCTGGGTCAGGTTCCTAACGAGCCGGGCGGGAGCAACCCAGAGTGTGGGGCGCGGTGAGGCCGGCGTCGCAAACAGATAATAAGAGTGCTCTGACTGCGTTAGCATATCCTCGCATTGCCCGAGGTTGATGCCTATCGTCGAACTGAAGCCCTTTCCCGAGCCAGTGCCGCTACGCTTTTTCACCTGTACAAGAGTGGCGCGCTGGATCACCGTTTTGCCCTCGTCCACGATCCGTGTCAGGAACAGCACATCGGCCCCTAGAGGAGCCCCCGCGGCCGTGCGTGCCCCTTCCTCTCGCTTGCTGGGCTGACGCAAACTCACAGACAGGCTTGGATACTTACCCCGCGTCGTCATTGAGAGCTGGTGCAACTGGTCGCTCGCGTTGCTCACTGCCTCACGCGTCAGAGCCAGTAGGCGTGCCGTATGGGCCTCCTCATCCTCCCCCCAAACCGCAGGATACTCGCGGCAAAACTCCTCCTCGACCTGGCTGAGCGCGCTATGGATTACACGCTCCACAGACGGGTCACCCAGCCATGTTCGTGCGCCGACGCTGGGCATCGCAGTGGAACTCTCACTCTGGCTTACCGGCGCCTCCAGATTTAGTGCTCCCCGACTTGACCGCACCAGCCCCATGGCCCTCAGCTGCACATGCCTAGGCCCAGCGCTAGCGAGGCGATTCGAAAAAGCCAGATGCTCCTCGTCATCCAACAATTGCAGAAGTACTGGCTCAACCTCGGCGAACGCCGCCTGCTCAAGCCAAAGGCAGGCGAATTTGAGAAGCCCCTGGGCCAGCTCTGGATCACCCTTCACCTGGTCGAGAATATCCTGCCGCCAGGCCTCGCGGGCGGCTGGACCCAGTTGGCTCCAAAACGTTTCTCTGCCCCATACCGCGGATGTTAATTCTCTAATGCTTGCGGCCACGCGTTGCTGACCGGATCGGGCGGGGACCCCAATCTCGCACCAGAGCGCAGCAAGCACAATATCCGAGGGTATGTTTTCTCCCAACAATGAAGCTAGCGTTGAACAGGCTTTGGCAACGTTATTCTTGAAATCGTCTTTTTTCACTGTCT
Organism: Pseudomonas promysalinigenes; assembly: GCF_014269025.2. Taxonomy (NCBI): domain Bacteria; kingdom Pseudomonadati; phylum Pseudomonadota; class Gammaproteobacteria; order Pseudomonadales; family Pseudomonadaceae; genus Pseudomonas; species Pseudomonas promysalinigenes. The sequence continues at coordinate 3,032,975 of NZ_CP077094.1, forward strand.
TCGGACGGGCCTGCCAATGCAGGAGCAACTTTCGCACATCATCCGCTACGAGCTTACGGCAGTGCTGAATCAGCCGAGAAAAGTTCGTCGAGTCCGCTCGATCAAGCACCCGCTCGCACGCCCACCGAGACTCCTGGACCTTTGATGAGTTCGCAAACAGCGAGAAAACGAGATTAGCGACCTCGCTGCTTGAATTGCCGACATATTGTTGTAGGTGGTCGCACACATATTGCCAATGCTTCTCAACCAACTGCTCGAAGGCCCATCTGTTCTCACCGTGACCGGGAATGACTAGTTGGAGACCTTTAGCGCAATCATCCTTAGAGGTATTGGCCACCAGCGCCGCCATAATTTCCCGATCATCCAGAAAGCGAGACCGGTAGGATGAAATGCCATCAAGTAGCCAACTCACCCATGTCGCAGAGGGTGAGATCTCCGCCAGGACGGTTTCACGCAACGCTCGGGGGGAGCCCTGAAGCACATCATCTCTGAAGGCCTCTCCGGCACCATCATAAGCATGCATGTCCATTATAGAAGATGAACCTCTGATCCCAATGGCCCCGTGCCCGAGGATTGTGAGGGTCAGTGCTATAGGCCCCTTCTGTGCTGCGTGCTCGAATTTGATCGCAAAGCTCTCACGATCTGATAACGAACTCCATAGCCAGTTGGACATATCGCTCGGTATCTCAGTAGACAAGTGGGCGTAGTCCAGTTGAAGTACGCAATCGCGAACCTCAAAGTAGCGTTCCAGTTGTTCTACCAGCGGCGGAGCCCAATCTGCCAGCGGGATGCAGGCAACTGACAGTTGATTGTCTAAGCAAATCTTCACGCTCAAAGCGTTCTCCCTTTCACTCGCGGCTGGTGCAGATTGGTCGGAGGAAAGGATTCTACTCAGAGACCGCAAGCAGCGCGAATGGACGCCTTCAGCAGATAGCTACGCTTGAGACTTCTTGATATCGAGATGGTGATGCGTTGGTGCTTACCGAGGCTCAACCTGCCCCTGGTCAGTGCGCCCTCCTCGGAAGAGAAGCCAGTGCATCGAGCTGGTAGTCGTTTAGAGCTTGAAACTGCGACTCGGCAATCTGACGCAACCGCTCGATCTCTTCCGAGGAGGAGCCAGAGGCAACCGCGTTGTGATACCGCCTCATCGCATCCACAGCGTCGGTGTACATCGGGTGGTCAGGGTAAAGAGGCGGTGCTTTTTTCTCCATGCCGTCACAATCCCTCAGTGAATGAGCGCCTAAAGCGTACCGTCTTTCAAAAGCTGAAAATCCACGACCGCCTGGTGGAGCGAATCCGCCACCAGGTAAAGGCGTTGCACCTCATCCTCTGAAAAGCCCGCAGCCTCCTCTTAACGAGCAAGCCTGAGCGAATCGAGTGCTTGCTGTATGAGCGGCTCGCCAGCTTCAGCCAATCCGTTGATGGTACGCTTCGCAGACATAATGCCCCAAGCTTTTAGATCACCAGTCCGCCGGGATCGAAACATGAGCAGACAGCATCCCCTTAGCGCTGCCCTGGCTGCGCTGACTTGTACTGTGCTATCGGCAGAGCCCCGCATTCATCTGGTCGAAGCCTCGGGTATCGAAAACGTAGCCGACAGGCGATTTTCGTCCAAGTACGCCTTCAGTTTTGACCGTCAGCTTCGCAGACCTCTGAAGCTCGTTCGCTAATTGACTGCCCTCCGGCGCCCTCAGCTCAGCATGCTGCCAGTCAAGCGACCAGATCTCGGTAAATTGTGGCTTGGCGTCAACGTTGAGTGCCAAGGTGAATGCTTTGTTACTCCCGTTTGCGAGACCTAGCATGTAAGGCAGTGCCCCCATACGCATGGTGCGCTTTTTGGCAAAGCAATCCACCGTCAGCATCGGCCGACGGCTGGACGTTGTTCCCAGCGTTTCAAGCGCTGGGGTCGTACCAGATACGAAGTAGCTTTTGGTCCCGGTACTAGGCTGAATCGCTAGCTCCGGCTTCAAGCGCAACCAACTCCCAATGATGACTGAACCGCCTGACTGGGCTTTAGAGCGGCATGCCTGAGATGCCCCGCTGGAAATAATATCGCAAAAATCCGCGAATGCTGTTGCGGGCCCAATCGCTAATGTCATCGCAACACCCAGCACCTTCATACTCACCATTAGCTCGTCCCTTGGCTCTGGTACGACTCAACCATAGACGCTGCGTACTTCATTTTATGGAGTGTGTTGATGAGAAGAATTACTATGGGCGTTAATATCAGCCCAATAGCTATAGCAATAAGACCAATCGAGACAGGAAGGAACGCCAACAAACACCAGTAAGCGAATGAATTGACGTGATCATACGACGCCCCTGTTGAAATATTCTTCAGTGCGTACCCCTCCAACTGCCCATTTTTAACACGCCCCACCACGACCACCTCATCTCCTTCTTGGAGACTCACGCCGTTCTCGTGCTTAAACGCTGTAGGAGTATTATTTAGCCGAAATGTGAATTGGTCACTGCTGGAAATCGACCCGGTGACATTACCTGTCAATGCACCTGTTCTCAAGCTTCCTGTTGTATGAACACTGCTTTGGATGCTGCTGACCTTGCCAACTATTCTGACAAGCCCTTTCTTGATTTTTTCCATAGATATATCGCCCGAAAGCCCTGCCGCCTAGTCAGATAGTTGTCTCTGTGAGAACTTGGCCGTTAGCATCAAGAAGCACGACTCGCTGAGGAGCAATGAGGACCAACCTTTCCTTGGCCAGGTTTCCGCCAACCTTGTCACGCTGCACAGACTCGACGTACCCGTAAACCGCGATCCTCAGTACGTTCCGATCGGCTTCAATTTTCCTAGCCAGATCAGGACTTTCCACCTTGAATTTCACTTTTGAGCCACCGACGAAGCCAACCCTAAGCTCGGTATTGGACGTCCTGAAATAACAGCGCTCCTGATCAGCCCCTCGTATATGTTGGGAATTGCGCGCTTCTTCCTTAGAGTACTTTAACTTGTCAGAAAATAGGCAACTGTCGATTTTAAAAGTCATTTCATCGAAAATATATTTACCTAGAGCCAGTGAAACCTGCTTCCCCGGCTCACTCAAAAACTTGACCGACCGATTACCATCTACTTTGGCAGCTTCCTGCTGGGTTTCTGCAAGAATCTTACCCTCAAGGTCATGCCTCTTAAATTCGTCAGATGTCTCGCTGTACTCTCTTCCCAACTTAAAGATATGAACACCGTCACCACCCTCACCTAGTGAGGTTTCAAGAAGTTTTGCTATGTCCCGCCCATCTTCCTGCCACGTACGAAGATTGTTATACAACCTGAATGCGGTCTCAGGTTGAAGGATGTCTAACGAAGAGGCTTCCTGAGCACGACCCGGACTCGGGAATTTGGCAATTAACGTGGTATTCAGTTCATCGTAGGTCGGCTCATGATTTTCAGCTTGGGCGGCGGGCACCTTCGATTCCCCGCCACTGGCTTGATCATCATTACAGCCGGTCAACGCCGCTAGGCTCACACAAGTCATTAGCAGAGCAAGCGAGCTTAGGGTTTGAGGCTTTGGGTAAATCATAAAAACATCCTTTTAACAGGCGAGAACCAGGGGACTGCCCCTCCTCCGACCCGGCGTCACCGCAGAAGCAGCACCACCTTCCAGGGCCTGCGATCGGGAGCCGAGCAGGGTTTCGATGGAAAACAGCCACGAAATGGAGTTTTGGGTCGTAAATGCCGTGGCCATGAAAGCATCATACGTTGCAGATTTTGGCGATGGCAAGAATTTCGGCAGCATCGGACAAAGACGGCGACCTAGAGAGGCTGGGTGCGTCTATCCGTGCGCGTCGAAAAGCCCTTGGGCTCTCCCAGGAAGCCCTTGCTGACGCGGCGCAAATCGATAGGGGTCATATGGGCAAGATCGAGCGAGGAGAACGGAACGTGACGTTCTTGAACATCCTCAAGATCGCGGTTGCGGTGGGCTGGAGGCCATCAGAGCTTCTGGATGACGCTGGCCTATAAGCACCTGCACCACCGCACTGAAGTGTCCGGAACCAGACAGGTTCGCGAAAAGCAATGGCGCTAAGGGGTATCACAGGTCTTTACCAGGCGTTGATTGCGAAAACTCTTGTTATACAGAGCCTAAACGCCTGATGCCCTAAGGCAACTCAGTATCAACTCCCAACCCACCGCTGGGCTCGTTAGCCTTAACGGCTAGTCGATGAGGGTCTTTGTGATGGGAAAGAGGTGCTTACTCTCGAATGAGCCTGGACTGAAGTTGCCATAATCTTCAGTGGCCCAGGTCAGAGAGCGGACCGAATGATCGGCGAGTAACTCTCCTCCAATTCTGGACGCCCGGCTGGCGTTGCCACTCCTCGCCATAGCCCTGCTATGACTCGTCGCGGCGTGTTGGCCGAACGCCCAAACCACTCGCCAAAAGAGAACATATTTCCGAGACAGGACACTGGTAATTCAGCACAACCGTACCAGAAACTAAGTCTGCGGCTAGCACTTGAGAGACCCAGGTTGCCACTTTGCAGTCGCTATCATAATCGATGATCAGACATGATCGGGCATTTTGGGAAAATGGGCTCAAGCATCAAAACATAGCACCTGGCACGCGTTATACCCACGCGCAGAATCTTCCGACTTCGATCATAGGGGACGACATCACCCCGCCAAACTAGCGACGAGCGAAACTCGTTTGCACCCTGCCTGATACTTTCTCGGACCAAGATCACTGCATCGAATTGCTTGCCCTTCGATTTGTGGATTGTCATGACGTGAATGCCCTGCGCGTCATCTCCTCCTGCGAGCAATTGGTCTTGAACTAAAGCCATGTCCAGACCTAGGCGTGCCGTAGTGTAAGCGCCAGTACTCATCCACATTTCGGATAGAGCAGCACTGATTCGCTTGCCACGATTGAAAGCAATCAAATAGTCAAGCGCGCCCGCAACCTGCTTTAACTCATTCACACCTGTTCGGTAAAGCAGGGTCTTCACAAGAATCCAATCTCTAGCCGGATCCCCGGTAAGATCCAGCTCAGATGCTCCAGCTATCAGGACTTCAGCGCTCTTGCCGAGTATGGTTTTTGCTGGGCTACCCGCAGCAATAGCGGCAGCCCATTTCAAATATTTGGCAGCCTCCTTGATAGCCGTCGCACTTCCACTTGCTCGCCTTATTGAAGCGAGTAGTTGCAGGCAGGTGGCCACATCAGTCGCACGGCGGTCAGGCCGCTTGGGCTCTAGTAGAAATGCGGCTAACCGAGCGGATAATAGAACCGCGGCCTCATCGAATAAAACCTTATGAGGTATAGGGCTTGCTCCGCCATTGAGCGCTGCCGAGATCTTCGCAACTCCACTGCTGGTGGTCGCCAGTATTGCCAAATTTTCTATACGTAGGCCTTCAGCTTTAGCCCCCCGATAGAAACGTGCAAGCGCTACTCGAATCCACTTAGCCGCATCATGCCGGGGATCGTACATCTGTCGCCCAACACCGGCGTAAGGTGCCCTCCTAGGCGTCTTCGTCAGGATATCATTACCGAATAGTGCGATCTCAGTCCCAGGGCTACGATTATTGTCTGAGCCCAAGTCCACAAATACAGGTTCAAGGACTGCTTTGATGTGGTCGATTCGCTCTGGACCAACACCTTCCAAGTGGTCGAAGATTTGCTGATCCAGATCACCAAGGCAGATGATCTGGCAGTGGCCTGCAAGCCTCTCAATACAGCTCCAAGCTGCATCACCGGTGTCCTGCGCTTCATCTACGATGATCACTGGATGAGTGTTTGCTACCAGCTCTCGAAGCAATTGACATCGCTCAAGTAGATCACTGCACTTGGGAGCAAACCAGTCAAAGCAGATCCTGCCCTCCTCCGAAAAGAGCCGCTGCCGCTCTTCTTGCCAGGCTATCCACTTTACGTTTTCTGGCTCGCCTTTTTTTGGAGCATTCAGTCCACCCGATAAGGCTTTTTCATCCTGAGGCAATAGGATTTTTAGCTTACCTTTAGGTGACCCAAGCAGATATCCATGGCTTTTGAGCAGAGACCAGCAATAAGAGTGAAAGGTTTGGAGGCTCAGCTGTGATTGCGCCGCTTCATCGACCAGAAGTTTAGACGCCTGTGCAACCCGAGCGACAGCAGCTCTTGAGAAGCTGAGAAACAGTATCGACTGACCTGGCTGCAACCCTTTCTCGATGATTTTCATAGCCTTCTGTAAGGCAATGGTCGTCTTGCCGCTGCCAGGTCCGCCAACGATCAAAAGGTGGCCGTCCTCGTCCAGAATCGTCTGGCGCCGCTCACAGATGATCATAGGGCGCCTACCAAATCCTCTTCGTCCTCTTCATCCTCTTCCCCTGATGGATTGTCACCGGGAATCCCTACCGCACCGGGCTTAGGGAAGTCGTTGTACACATGCTCAAGGAATTGCGTTATTCCTGGAGGCAGCTCATCAATCGAGCACAGATCGAGCAGTCGAGCTGCATAGCCGTTCCCTTTGTTGCTTTTAAGGGCCTTCAACATGTTGGCCCTGACGCCATCGTCGTTGGGACGCTCACCAGGAATGCCTAGGTTGCCTTGATCCCCAGTCTCTCGAATAGCGCAGAGGAAAGTCCACTGATGATTCACTGGTGTCTGATCGATCAACAGTTTTTCGATATTCGGCTGAGGTATTTCGTAAGGCAAATCGAAAGCATCCACGAACTTTTGGTTGTCCTCCGGTTTGCGTGGTTTGTAGTCATAGAATGCGTAAGTCCTAAGCCCAAGGGCTTTGAAAAAAGCCCCAAAATTAGGGAGCGAGCCGTCTCCCTCCACCGGGAAGATAGTTATGCCAGCGAGGTCTAGGGCAAATAGATCAGGATCAGCTTGCTCCATTTTTTCAGCTACAGCAGATAGAGCACTGTGTTCAGTAATACCCTCAGCAACGATCACTCCCGGACCAAGCATTGCCTCAGCCAAGCCTCTCCTTGCGTGACGCTTGTACATTTTCCCTTTCAGGGTCGCGCCCGCCGAGACTGTCGTAGACTCAACGGTGGCTTCACCATTGCGCCGCAAGATGATGATCTGTGAAGGGTCAAACCTCTCGATCACGTAGGGCGAATGTGAAGTCACGAAGCACTGCGTCGTTTCCTCCAGGAGGTACTTCGCGATGCGACGCTGAGTGTGCGGCGGGAGAGCTATCTCCGGCTCTTCCATGGCAAAAATGACATTGTCTTTTTTGACTTCAGCAATGAAGGACAGCAGCGCCAACACGAGAGTATTCAGCGTACCGGTCCCAACATGCTGGAAAGGAACTGGCTTCTGATCTGCCGTGATGGAAAGGAAGAAGGACATCGTCTTGCGTAAATGCTCACGTGTAAGCTGCGACACGAACAGCTGAGTAGCCTGCCCTGCCCCACCTACCGAAATGTACTGAGCGAGCCTCTCCTCAATGGAGTCCAAGACTGGCCGCAGATCAGCGGCATCCGAATCGATCGGAGGTTTCAGTTCACGCAGCCGCTTGATCGACTTCTCCCAAAGACCTGTTCGGACACCTTGAAGTCGCAGGATGAGATCGAGCAACGAGCCGCGCTCAAGACTTAGCGCACGTGAGCCTGTGCGAAGGGTTCGAAGATAGAGAAAACCGAATAACCGTTTAACCGTCTTCCTCACCGGCTGAAGCTCACCATCGTCCAAGCTTGGGCTGTACGAAAAGAACGTATTGGCCTCGAACTCATCCTCCTCCGGGTTGTAGATGGCCTGCGTCTCGATTCTCAGGCACCTGACGACGTTGGGTGGAGTTGCCATGTCCGCCTCGCCTGGCTCCAACAGCCGGCGCTCTTGAACGTGCCAGAGTTCGGTATGAGCAGCACATGTGCGCTCAACCTCTCCGCTCAGGGCCACCAGCATGACTTCAACCCTGATCTTTATCGGGGTTGTGCCATCGGCCTCAAGGTACTCTGCGTTGTAAAAGTCGAACTCTTGGACAGGAGGGAAGCGAGAGAGCCGATCTGGACTGAGAACGAGGTCCAGCGCCTCGCAGATCGTGCTTTTGCCGACGTTGTTTCCCCCTACCAACAACGTGTGTCCTTCAAACCAAAGATCAGCTGATTTCACACCACGGAAATTTTCAATCTTGAGATTGATGACGCGCATTCTCGCAATTCCCTATGCCGGATCGGAAACCTCAGCTTGGCTCACCCAAACACGGTTGCCTAGGCGGCCCCAAAGAAAATTTGCAATCAATGATGACTACTGACAGCCATGACGGCGTCAGGGTTATACGTTGGCAGGCGAACCAATGGCGCTGGTCCTCAGCAAGCGACTAAGGCAGCTATGGGGACGCGTTTTGACACCGCGCGCCGCACCTCAAGGTTCTCTCCTTCGAGGGTACCGCATGACTCGCTCACTAGGCGACAGGAGCGGGCCTGTGCCAATGATGGCGCAAAATCTCATTACGATTCCGTAGACCTAGGCTCTGTACGAAAAGAGATGTCGCAAACACCGCATGGAACAAGCCAGTGAGACCATGGCGGCATAGCTTTTCGCGAGCTTGTCGAAGCGTGTCACGATGCGGCGATTCTCTTTCAGCCAGCCAAACATGCGCTCGATGATGTTGCGCTGTCGGTATTTGGGCCGATCAAACAGTCTGGGTAGGCCAGGCTTGGGTTTGCGCTTCATTGAGCGCATCGGGATGACGGGTTGCATTCGGTACTGGTCGCAGTAACGGCGCAGCGCTTCGGCGTCGTAGCCCTTATCGGCGAGCAACCATTTGCAGCGCTTACGCGGGCGACCACGTTGGCTCGATGGAATGCTGACGTCGTCCAGCAGTGGTTGGGCGTAGCTGATGTCACTGGCTTGACCGCCAGAGAGAAGGAAGCGCAACGGTGTCCCGTTGGCGTCGCAGAGCATGTGGATTTTGGTTGTCAGGCCACCGCGACTGCGGCCTAGAGCGTGATCGGCGGGTTCGTTAGGCCCCCTTTTTTCCGAGCGCCGGATGAGGCTCGGGTTGCACGTACTGCGGTTGAGTCGATCATCCAGGTCTGAAGATCGATCAAGCCTTGCTCATTCAATCTCAGGTGTAAGCGCTTGAGCATCTGATCGAACGTCCCCTGGTTTCGCCAGCCGCGAAACCGTTGATACACCGTTGACCATGGGCCGAAGCGCTCCGGCATGTCTCGCCACGCAGCGCCCGAGCAGAGTACCCAGAGCACGCCATCGAGCATCAGGCGGTCGCTCAGGCGTGGCCGCCCTCGGCCATGAGTTTCGATGAAGAGATCAGAGACCACATACCAGGCCTCGTCCGAGAGTTCGTAACGCTTTGCCATCACAGAATTCCTTTCCGTAGATGGCCGGGAACCCTACAGAATTTCAGCTTCCGAAGGGCGCCTATTGGGTTTCTCGGGATTTCGTACAGAGCCTAGGAAACGAGACTAGCCCCCCCTTCATTGAAGAGGGTTCGACACCGCATTATTGGACAGGACGACCTGATAGAAATCTGGACAGATGAGTCATCTGAATTGCAATGACATCGCCTGGAGTCAAAAGAAACAGGGTTCGCCTAATTCACCAAAAATTCGCGACACCCGCAAATACCAAAATTGGTAATTTGTTAGGTATTGGTTCTTTTACGCAGCCTGGTGTACACCTGGTTAATGTGAGATCCTTGCTCGCATCGAGTTCACCCATCAGACGCTAGAGACGGTTTAGCATCATGAGCAGAAAAAGGCACCGAGAAGCAAGAGCAAGGGCATGGGAGCGGATCATAGAGCGATCAAAGACTGATCCGGTCGGATTAGAAACTGAATTGCGTCGTTACCAATTTATAAAATCTGGAATACTGGTAATCATCGCCTTCTGGATGTTCCAAGAAGCACTAATATCAACATTCGGCAAGGACTTCACCCAACAGCTTGCACTTATTTCTGAACATCCTAAGCTGTCAACCCTTATTGCATTACTCGCCGGAATTTTTCTTTTTATCTTCAGAGAAAAGCAAAAATTCTATTACGGCCTTGTAGAAGTCTCTTTTTCTGTAGCCCTCACATACGCTCTGCTTTTACATTTGGAAACCACTGGCCTCGGTGGACTTCTCGCAGTCGGGGGTGCTATTTATGTCACAGTAAGAGGGCTAGACAATATGCGAACCGGTTACAAGTCACCGAATCTTCATCATAAAGAAAACCCTAAACCCAGCTCTGTTGAAATCAGCTAAGCCATGAGCATGCGAGGCTAAAATCGGCCTCTAGGAACAGCCAGTGACTAGTCAGGACGGGAGGGATATCGTCTAGCGATCTACAATCGTCTACAAAATCCCAGAAAAAGACCGTATTCCGGTGCATTCGGCGCATGGAGAACAAACGCGTACGGCTGCACCGAAATACATACCTACGACCTAAAGCTGCCTTGACCCTTCTAGGGTGTTTGCAGCAACCATATCAATAAAGCGACTGAGATGATGGGGGCCGAAAAGGTCAGTGGCATTAATAACAGCCGAAGCTGACGAGATGTCGCCAAAATGCTGAGGCAGAGCGCGAGATACTTGAACATTGGCCGGTACCCAATAAAAAATGTGCATTGAGTTCCCGGCTGATTCATGTCTCGCAGAGATCGTCTGCCGAGGCTGAAGATCTGCCCTGCTCCCCCATTTTGTGGCTTCGCGGGCTTACACCTTGGAATGCAGAGATCCTAACCTTTTGATAAGAACCCTTGCAAGAGTCACCTAGGTCCAAGGCTAGGTCACATCCGGCTGGCCAAGCGAGACAGTCCAATTGAGGCCAAACCACGCGTTCTTCGTCAAGGAGCAACTCAGATCTTTACATACAAAGGCTCTGGCACTACGCGACACATGAATGGTAATGCAGCCATAGCTCCTCATCATCTGACGAATTGAAATCCCAAGGTTCTACCAGCATAATCACAGCACAATCTTAACCCAAGGTGAAAAATGCTTGTAGACATACCAGATGAAATAGAGTTTACCATTGCGGCCGAAAACCTAATAAATAGTGCATGGAATAGCCTTATAAAACTAATCAGCGAGCACGAAGTACTAGACGACCTGGGAACTAGCAAAGAAACACTAACCAAATATTGGCAATTTGCGAAGCCAGAGCTAACCACAGCTTTAGCGATGGTCCAGAACGCGGTGGAATTTTATTTAAAAGGAAAGATACTTAGCATTTCACCATACCTGCTAATATCTATGGACCCACGAAATCTTCCGAAAGCAAGCAACAACTCCGATGTGAGCTTCAGTAGCTTCAGAATGCTGGATGCCCAAGATCTGATTAAAGTGCACAACACTTTCGCAAGCACAAGACTAACCGAGGAATTTCAACACTGGTTTCAAGAAATGAGATCCCTGCGAAACAGGATAATGCACACTGTTGACAGAGCAATTTCAGTCACACCAAACGACCTTGCACGATCAATTCTTCTTTGCCACAAATTCTTGACGGGCGATCACCTATGGTTAACGACACGGTACAAATACCTAGATCGATCTCCTGAGTATGGCATCAGGCTTGATGACGGCCCTCCAAATCACATTTACATTACACTAGCCCTACATCGTGAAATCTCAAAAATCATAAAAGAACTAACCCCTGCCGACTCAATAAAATTCTTTAACTACGACAAAAAAGCTCGCTCCAAGCCGTGCCAGGCATGTCAGAAAATTTTTGAACAAAATGAATATTTTGATTCCAAGTGGACGGATGAATTCATCGACACGATTCAATTTAATCGAAGCGGCTTCAGTGAGTGCATGATTTGCAAACAGGTGAACACCATCCTTGAAACATGAAAGAACTTCAACAGTGTTAAAATTGAAAGATGGCACGACCCGCCAACCAAATCCAACAAATACGACTATATAATTCTGGGCCCAACAGCATGAGCAAGGAAAAATATCAAATTTTAGAAAAGTCAATCTGGCTTTCGTTATCTGTCATTGCTTACGACCTGCGACATTATGACGAACAATTAAAGCGTGAAATTAACTCCACCGACTCTGCTACATGGTGGTTACGATGCACAAGCGACATATTTGTTGCACTCAAAAACCTGAACGACCTATTGAGCAGGTCGAGCAAGTTATCGGGCTTCAAAGAAAGCACCGATCTTCTTGCAAAAACCAAGTTATTACATAGGCGCGTGGATTTTGTTAACCACGTAAGAAACAGATTTGGCGGACACTTGGATCCTGTAGTGACTGAGCGCGCAGCGCAATGGGCTCCTGAGATATTTTATGCGGATGCCAACCGTGAGACATTAGTATTTCTGAGTTACCGAGCATTGCTTGAAGCCTCAATAAATTCTTTCTTGACGCCAGATGGACAACAAAAGCTCTTTAACCACGAAATCGATCTCCTGTACCCACCTGATAGGAAAGAGTTTTTTGAATTCTTAGGTAGCGTAGTTATAGACTCGCTTGACTGGATAAATCACGCTTTACGCTTTTTAGATTCGGTAATAATCCGGCACGACAGCACCAAAATCGCTGAACTGGCATGCATTGCCGGGCAGACTAACTTTGACTTAAGGTCAGAGTCTGATTTCTCCTATGACCCCCAAGCACTCAATTCAGCAGTCGAGCAAGCGATTACTGAATTCAAAAAAGAGGGAAATAAAGACGTTGCGAATGGACTTGAGTCACTGAAAAGCAGATTAATTAAATTGGACTCATAGTAACTCACACAAAAGCCTTAACAGCAAAATACGAACGACATAAAATCTTCACGAATCATGAGTAGATCGGAGACATATCAATAGTTGGCAGCCTGGACGGCTGCTCCAACAGCTATCATAGATTTTCATGAGCCCACAATATTCGTCAGAACCAGACGGTGGGCCTCTATGAATCCTTCAGTGTTATCGACATAATCCGGAATACATTTGGTCAAACCCCTGAGTTGCGAATATATGTACAGAACGGCTCTGCACCTGACGGCCCTAACCATAGGCTCAGGACTTCGTGGCCACCGTCAGTGTTTACGATCACGGCAATTTTTACGGTGACAGGGATGGTGCGCCCAGCCTCTGAAACTTTGACGTAGATGGCATCGATCCACAGGTAAGGCCAGTCACCTTCAAGCGGGCGAATGACCGCATGCATTGATCTCACCGGCCAGCCACGAGAACTTGCTCAGGGAAAGGCACGTCTTGCCCCTGGCCCTAACCTATTCGACGATAGAGCACATTGAGCTTGTCGGCTCAAAACACCTTGCCCTATGCCAATAACTACTATATCCGCATGCAATGATGAGATGACCAACTACTCCATCATCAATCAGAATACGCCCTCACTCCATTGATAAGCTACTCACTGGGTCCGTCTCACAATTCGTCCACGCTATAGCCCCAGTCATTCAGGAGTTCATCCAGAGCTAACGATATCCTTGATTCCGCCATTAGCTCTGCTGGAGTAAAACTCAGCGATACAGCAACCGCCATGGCGAAAGGGTCCAGCTCGGTGGGGGCGAACGGCCAGATCTGAATATTCATTACCGCCGTTTCAAATGGCTCACACCATTCCACCGTCTCCACAGCATCTTGTATCTCAAGCCAATCGGCCATTGATAATGCATAAGTCTTCCGACAGCCATCTGCAAGCATCGTGTGGAGGCTGAGGTAAGAATCCCCCGCCACCGCGAGTCGGGGATGACTGAAGCAACGTACAGAGTGGGACTCCAGTCTTGGTGATGACACGACGCTGCGCACGCGGTCGAAATCCACTGAGCCTTGCTGAAATTCCCAGTCCAACCTTTGACGGAGGTAGCTTTCAAGGCCAAGACGATTGGCCATAGTAGTGTGGAAGTGATAGACGGCCTTGGGCTTCACACCGCCACCCCGGTTTCCAACCGTCGAATCAACGTGTAGACCTGCTCACACCCTTCGCTAGAGGCCAAAAGCTCAGACGGGCGCCGGCCACCGAGTCCAAGACACTCTTGGTTTACCCACCTGACAGAGTTATCTTTGAAAAACCAAAGCAAGAGCGCCACACATTTCACGTAGGCTTCTATGAAGCCGGCCTTACTAGTGAGAACTGAGACAGATTCATCCACATCTCGGTGCAAATGGCATCGAGCACGAAGCCATCCTTGGTGCTCAGCTACGTCTCCCTGAGCCCCACAGATCTCGCAGACACCTGCGGAAACTAACTCAGCAATATCGAGAAAACGATCGATCACATCGTCACCACCACGGTGATACACACGCAATAGCCCAAATTTTTCTTTGACTTGGGTAATTCCGACCTTCAATCGCTCTAGCTCGGCGTAACGCTCAACGAGCTTAAGGTTGGCTGCAATTAGATCAAACCAACCATTCTCACATTCGAAGGTAAAACCGTCCTGCGCGCTGCATTGATCGCCGAAAAGGCTCGAATGCCTCGATACTAGCCCTAGCTCCAATGGTCTGTACATCAGTTATCACCTTTGGGCCACATGGTTTTTGCCGGGGCATCAGCAAATTCTTCCGGATAAACTTCACCACTGTAAAGCTCATATACAAACTTCATCCCACAGCAACGGATCGCCTTCAGGTCCTGCATGAGCCAGGTGTCGCTGCCATTCAGCCATGGTGGCGATACCAACTGAATGCTCTTAATGAAAGCCTCTGGAACATCTCTGGTCGCCAAGCTCAATACGTAGGGAGCGAGTGGGATCATCAACTGCTGATGATTGACCACCTCCTCATCAGAAAGCTCATACGTGACGTAGAACCATTCATGGTTCGAGGTCAGGGAAACGTAGGCCCATCGGTGCGCGCCTTCCTCTGGGGCGAAATACAGATCTTGCACGCGGCCTTGGTCATTGGTTTCGAACATATTATTTGGTCCTATTGTTTACCGAAACGAGGCACCTTCGCGTGGCGCCACCATCACGCCACCACCCGAAATAGCGTTCGGAAGGGAAAAATAAGCGTGAAAATGCAAAAAAACCTGTCAACCGGAATTATAGTTCCTGTTCCTTTGCCAGCGCAACGTGTTGAATACTCGCTTTTGGGCGATTGCGTATGGACTTCAATGAAGCTTTTGGGAGCGTATTTCGCTCTCTGCGCCTTATGAGAGGCCTCACACAAGAGGCATTTCTACCCTCCGCCACCGAGCGCTATGTCCGCAATATCGAGAAGGCGAAGCAGACACCGACCGTCGACATGGTCCGTGATCTGTGTGATGTGCTGCGTGTCAGCCCAATAACATTGATGGCAATTGTTGAGGCGAAACATACAGGCAAAGATACTGAAGCATTAATGAAGGCAGCTATTGCAGAGTTAAAAGGCCTTAAGAAAACTTCAGCCCTTTGACTATGACTAGCATCAAAATTTCCATCCCGACCATAAACACTTCAACCCAACCAACAGCTTCAAAAACTCGCAAACACCTTACAATTTAAATCAGGACGAATTTATCGATTGCGACTCGCATCGAAAAGCCATTATCGACTTCAGCTTCTTCATTCATCAAAATTCATACAGTAGAAGCTGTTCAAGGACTTACGTTCTTTAGCCTTAAGGACTCCACAATCGCATGACCATCGTCGACCTGGCGTGCGAAGCCAATTAGCTCAGACAGCGTGCTATCGACCTCGACCTCCCCTTCCAAGTCAGTAAAAACTCGACCTTGTGAGAACTGAAGATTACAAATTCTAAAGCTGTAAGAAACGACTGTTAAAAACTCACATGCCTGTTCTACGCACTCAGCCTCAAATTTAAAAACAGCCATAATTAACCCCCTATGAAATAGTTATCTTTATATTATACCTAACCAACAAAAACTTGAAACAAGATCTAGATCTAGATCTAGGAATATTTAAACCCAAAGCCCGTCCTAGCCATTACACTTATTCGCAAAGCAGGCGTACTTTAAACACGTCACCGTGTCATAAAATAAAAACGCTGCCCCTAACCATCTTTACCTAACAAGTTACTTCTGCCATGCCGATTATTAAAAAATTTTATAATGTCTGTCCGTGGTGACTGACGCTGGTGGGTCCGTTGCACGTGACAAACCTGTAAATGACGATCTGCTAAAGCTCGGCAAGCGCGTTGCCGAGCTTGCCGACAGCAAAGACGTCGACGGCATCGTCATCACCCACGGCACCGACACCTTGGAAGAAACGGCTTACTTCCTGAACTTGGTTGAAAAGACCGACAAGCCGATTGTAGTCGTCGGCTCCATGCGCCCAGGCACGGCAATGTCTGCCGACGGCATGCTCAACTTGTACAACGCCGTAGCGGTGGCCAGCGATAAACAGTCACGGGGCAAGGGTGTGCTGGTGACCCTGAACGACGAAATCCAGTCCGGCCGCGACGTAAGCAAGGCGGTTAATATCAAGACCGAAGCATTCAAGAGCGCTTGGGGGCCGATGGGTATGGTAGTGGAAGGCAAGTCTTACTGGTTCCGCCTGCCAGCCAAACGCCACACCGCCGATTCGGAGTTTGACATCAAGCAGATCAGCAGCCTGCCGCAGGTGGATATTGCCTACAGCTATGGCAACGTGAGCGACACAGCATATAAGGCGCTGGCGCAGAGCGGTGCCAAAGCGATCATTCATGCCGGCACCGGTAATGGCTCAGTATCGTCGCGTGTAGTACCCGCGCTGCAAGAGCTGCACAAGAACGGCGTGCAGATCATCCGCTCTTCCCACGTCAACCAGGGCGGCTTCGTCTTGCGCAATGCCGAACAGCCTGACGACAAATATGACTGGGTGGTGGCGCATGACCTGAACCCGCAGAAGGCGCGGATTCTGGCGATGGTGGCCATGACCAAGACACAGGACAGCAAAGAGCTGCAACGCATCTTCTGGGAGTATTGATTTAACTCAAGTTAAGGCCGGCGTGGCGCCCACACCGGCCTTTGCTTTAACTGAGCCACGAAAATCCTGTATAGAGTCCGTTGCGAAATACCTTGCCTTCAAATACTGTACGCACATACAGCAAAAACAAGGAATCGCCCCCGTGGCCAACACCGACTCCGCAACCGCCAGCAGTTACCAGCAACTGGGCCTGCGCATTCAGAAGATCATCAATAACCCCCTCGCCCAGCGCAGCCGCGCCGCGCTGATCTTCCGCCACGAACACGAGTCGCCCGATGATTGGGAAACCTTGCTCGAAGAAATCGCCGAGAACGATAACGTTACCCTCGCCCACCGCGATGATGGTGGCGTGCAGATCTTCTGGACGGTGCCCAAGGAAGATTGAGGTCTAGGCCAGCGTCTGCAAGTAAGCACTGGCCTCACGGTAACGGGCCAGCCGCGCCAGGTCGGCGGGGCCTGGCGTGGCAATACGAGAGAGGTCGCTGTTGTCGGCAAGATCGGCCAATTTGACGGTACGTGCCAAAGGGTCACTTCCCAAGCGCACCACAAAATCCTGGTAGCTTTCCCCCTGGTTGCGGCTCAAGGCCAGCAACGCGGCAAGAATTTTCAGTGGGAAGCCCTCCCGCGCTAGATCGGCGAGGGTGAGCGGCGTGTCTTCTATCACATCATGCAGCACAGCAACGATACGCTGCTCGGGTGTATTGACCCGCATCATCACCCGCAGCGGATGGAGGATATAAGCCGCTCCACCCTTGTCACACTGCCCTTCATGAGCCCTAGCAGCAACGGCAATGGCCCGCTCAAGCGTAGACATGAGGCCCTCCCCGTTTGGCTTGTCCCAAATCAAGCATAGCCGGGGACGGCTAGAGATTACAGTTAACGCTGAGCACCGTGCTGGATGACGATCGAATCGGTACCCAGCTTGGCCATTACCTCTGCCTTGCGTGCGTCGGCCTCGGCCTTGCTCGGGAATGGCCCCATCAGCACCACGGGCTTGCCGTCGCGGTACTCGACCGAGGACGGGATGCCCTTTTCGATCAGGCGAGCGGTCATGTCGCTCAGGGCGCCCATGTTGGCTCCTTGGATCACCTCGACATCCCACCCCTCAGGAGCCGGCTGGCCCGCAAGGGCCTCGGCACGACGTTGCAGGTCGGCACCGCCGCAGTATTCGCGGATACGCAGATTGTCGCCGCCGTCATCAACGATGATTTCGTACTGCCCATCGGCACCTTTGATGGCGACATAGCTGCGGTAAGGCTCGTATTGGCCAGCATCGTCCTTGCCGCGAACCTGACCACAGATGGTGCCCTTGGTGTCGATCCGCACGTTGCCAAACTTGGCCGTCTTTGGGTTGTGCAGGTGCTCGGCGACCTGCTGATGAACACCTTCGACCTCGTTCTCACAGCCCGCCAGGGCCAGCACTGCCACTACCACTGCCAGTTTGCGCACGCGTGTACCTCCAGATTCGAAGGCGCGGATTCTACCATGGGCGCTCAGAGCAGCGCCCGCGACCAAAGGTTACATGCTGCTTCATGCTGAAACTGAGAATGCAAAAAGGGCGACCCTTGCGGATCGCCCTTCTTGATGCCCCGAAGCGGGACTTTGTTTGGTAGGCACAATTGGACTCGAACCAACGACCCCCACCATGTCAAGGTGGTGCTCTAACCAACTGAGCTATGTGCCTGTCGTGTGGTGCGCATATTAGTGATACCGCTTACCCCTGTAAAGCGTTTTTTTCAAAAAAATCAAAAACTTTGAGATTTTTTCTAAGGGTCTGATCGCGGGATTTTAAATGCATCATAATGCAAAAAGGGCGACCCATACGGATCGCCCTTTTCGATGCCCGAATACCGGGGCTTTGTTTGGTAGGCACAATTGGACTCGAACCAACGACCCCCACCATGTCAAGGTGGTGCTCTAACCAACTGAGCTATGTGCCTGTCGTGTGGTGCGCATTCTACGCAATCCCAAAAGCGTGTCAACACTTTTTTTTGTGCTAACTCACTGAATCTAAAACTGTTTATAGAAAACAGCCTGCATCAGGCCAGTAAAGGATTTTCAACGGACGACTAGCGGGTGTTTATTATTATTGATAGCATCGGTACATTCGTTAAAAATATAAAACACGAGGTTTCTGCAGCATGGCTAACACCCCCTACCCCCAGTCCTACTACGCCGCCTCGGCTAACCCGGTGCCGCCACGTCCGGCGCTGCAGGGTGAGGTGGAAACCGATATCTGCATCATCGGTGCCGGCTACACCGGCCTGTCCAGTGCATTGTTCCTGCTGGAAAATGGCTTCAAGGTGAGCATTGTCGAAGCCGCCAAGGTCGGCTTCGGCGCATCGGGCCGCAACGGTGGTCAGATCGTCAACAGCTATAGCCGCGACATCGACGTCATCGAGCGCACCGTTGGCCCCAAGCAGGCACAACTGCTGGGCCACATGGCGTTCGAGGGCGGGCGCATCATCCGTGAGCGCGTGGCCAAGTACAACATTCAATGCGACCTCAAAGATGGTGGCGTATTTGCGGCATTGACCAGCAAGCAGATGGGTCACTTGGAGTCGCAAAAGCGCCTGTGGGAACGCTTCGGCCACAATCAGTTGGAGCTGATGGACCAAAAGCGTATCCGTGAGGTCGTGGCATGCGACAACTATGTCGGCGGCATGCTGGACATGAGCGGCGGCCACATCCACCCGCTGAACCTGGCGTTGGGCGAAGCGGCCGCGGTCGAGTCGCTGGGCGGCATCATTTATGAGCAAACCCCGGCCGTGCGCATCGAGCGTGGCGCCAACCCGGTGGTACACACCCCTCAGGGCAAGGTCCGCGCCAAATTCATCATCGTCGCTGGCAACGCCTACCTGGGCAACTTGGTACCAGAGCTTGCCGCGAAGTCGATGCCGTGCGGCACTCAGGTGATCACCACCGAGCCACTGGGTGAAGAACTCGCCCGCACCTTGCTACCCCAAGACTACTGCGTGGAAGACTGCAACTACCTGCTCGATTATTACCGCCTGACCAGCGACAAACGCCTGATTTTCGGCGGTGGTGTGGTGTACGGTGCGCGCGATCCAGCCAACATCGAAGCGATCATTCGCCCGAAGATGCTCAAGGCATTCCCGCAGTTGAAAAACGTCAAGATCGACTACGCGTGGACCGGCAACTTCCTGCTGACCTTGTCGCGCCTGCCCCAGGTTGGGCGCATCGGCGACAACATCTACTACTCCCAAGGGTGCTCGGGCCACGGCGTGACCTACACCCACCTGGCGGGCAAAGTGCTGGCCGAAGCGCTGCGTGGTCAGGCCGAGCGTTTCGACGCGTTCGCCGAACTACCGCACTATCCATTCCCCGGCGGCCAGATGCTTCGGGTACCGTTCAGCGCCATTGGCGCCTGGTACTATAGCCTGCGCGATCGTCTGGGTTTCTGATGTAGACGGGCTTGGCCTGATTGCGCTTGTACGGCGATCAGGCCTTCGCCCCCGGCACTACCTGTTCAAGCTGCGTACAGCCTGTTTTGCCGCAATCTCCTGGCCGGCTCGCGCCAGTTCGTCGGCAGCTTGAAGCCAGCGCTGAGGGTCGACTTGCGCTGGCAGCTGGCGAGGCGGTTGAACCAGCACCGCCCAACTTCCCTCCTCTGCCCACGCCGAAGCAAAGTCATCGAAAGCCACCGTCTGGCGCCGGTGCATACCAGAACGCAGCAGCACGCGCCGCTTGAAACTGTCATAGCCGATCAGGATCGCGTAACGCGGCTCGCCCCACCACGCCGAGCCCTCTCGATAACGCACCAGTACCGGATTGCCAGCAGCCACTTGGGTCAGCAATGCATCCAGCTGTTTATCCAGGGGATACACGACCATGCCGTACTCGCGTGCCACCTTTGGAATGCTGGTGCCGAGTGCCTCGACGCCTGTTGGAAGATCAAGTGGCTTGTCCAGCAAGCCTGGTGTAATCGGCGCGCGCTGTTGGGACAGCAGCGCGGCCAGGGCCATAGCCCCGCTGTGGTTGGCATTGCCGCGGTAGAACGGCACGCTGCTGATTTCGACCCGTTGTGGCATGCCCTTGAGGTTTGCATGGGGGGCACTGGCGCAGCCGCTCAGAGTTGCCACCACCAGGCAGGCAGCCAATAGCTGGCCTGGGCCAGCCCATCGACGCTTGCAGGGATATTGCTCCATGGATACTCGCTTGTTCCGATGCCGGGCGGGCAGCGCCCAGCTTTTGCCACTGATCATAAGGCTACACACAGCTCGGGAATAGTCTGACGAGCGATTGGAATCAATCGATTTAAGCAATCGACCTTTGATCAATGGAACGTCACGGGCAGGCAGCTAGACTAAAGCAGTGTCTGGAGGGCAAACCACAAGTTGGCCCAAGAGAAGGAGGCACACATGAGCCTGACCATGGCTATTCTCATGCTGGTGGGTATGTGGCTGAGTGTCGCGGCCGCCATGCTATGGGGTGTTCTACGTATCGTAAGGCGTCATTCCCAGCATCATCCGCTGCCACCACAAGCCCCGGCCAAGGCACGGCCGACTCAAAGGGCACAGCAGCATGCCGGGGTGCACTGAGGTTTCTTAAGGTGTATGCAAACGGGGCGCCGAGCGCCCCGTTTTTTTCATCAACGTTAAGCTGCGCCGCGCTTCAGGCGTGCTCGGCGAGCCAGGATATTTAGCACCTCGATCGCCGTCGAGAATGCCATCGCCGCATACACGTACCCTTTTGGAACATGAGCGCCAAACCCTTCGGCGATCAGCGTCATGCCAATCATGATCAAAAAGCCCAGCGCCAGCATGACCACGGTAGGGTTGTCATTGATGAAGTTGGCCAGCGGATCGGCAGCCACCATCATCACGATCACAGCGGTGATCACGGCAATGATCATGATCGGCAGATGCTCTGTCATGCCAACGGCGGTGATGATGCTGTCGACCGAGAACACAATGTCCAGCAGCAAGATCTGGAAGATAGCCGCAGCGAAGCCCAAGGTCACTGTCGACGAAACCTTGGCTTCTTCCTTGGCGCCGTGTGGGTCGACGTTCTCGTGAATTTCTTTCGTGGCTTTCCACAGCAGGAACAGGCCGCCAGCGATCAGAATCATGTCCTTCCAGGAGAAGGCATTGCCGAATACTTCGAACACAGGGTCGGTCAACTGCACGATCCAGGCTACTGTGCTGAGCAGTGCCAAGCGCATGATCAAAGCCATGCTGATACCGATACGTCGTGCTTTGGAGCGGTACTCCACTGGCAGCTTATTGGTGAGGATCGAGATGAAGATCAGGTTGTCGATGCCCAGGACGACTTCCATGGCCACCAAGGTAGCCAAAGCGATCCAGGCGGTAGGGCTTGCAGCGAGTTCCAGCAGATATTCCATTTTCTAATCCTGCAGCGGCGGTTGGGGTCAAATTTCTTGGGAAGAGGTGTTTGGCTTGCCGCTTTCGGGCTTCTGGCCCTCACTGCCAATGGCATCGCTCAAGGTTTGCTGGGCGGCTTTGTGGGTGTCGTCTATCGCTTGTTTAGCCGACTGCGCCGCCTGGTCAAGCAATTGCTGGGCCGACTTCTCAGCCTGGTCGCAGCCGGCAAGGGCCACCAGCGCCAGAGCCAGTACCAAGGGAGTGCCAATGGATTTGAAATGCAGCATGGTGTCCTCACTTCGTAATACCGACGGCGCCAAGCGCCTGATGAGAGGCATTCTAAAGACGCTTAAACCTCAGGAAAATTCGTATTTTCGGGGTGTATACTTCGTTTTTTCCGAATCCAGATTTGCCCCATGCTCAATTATCGCCAGCTGCATTACTTCTGGGTGGTGGCCAAGACCGGCAGCATCGCCCGGGCCAGTACTCAATTGAACCTGACGCCACAAACCATCAGCGGGCAGATCACCCTGCTCGAACAGACCTACGGGCTCGATCTTTTCCAGCGCGTAGGCCGGCAGTTGGAGCTGACTGAGACCGGTCGTCAGGCGCTGGTCTACGCCGAGCAGATGTTCCAGCTTGGCGGCGAGCTGGAGGCCATTCTCAGGGCCGGCCCACAAGAACAGATTCTGTTCAGGGTGGGGGTGGCGGATGTGGTGCCCAAATCCATCGTCTACCGCTTGCTGGCACCGACCATGGCCTTGGAGGAGGTCCTGCGCATCAATTGCCGGGAAGACAAACTGGAACGGCTACTGGCGGACCTTGCGATCCAGCGCCTGGACCTGGTGATCTCCGACAGTCCAATGCCCAGCCACCTGGATATCAAAGGCTACAGTCAGAAGCTGGGCGAATGCGGCCTGAGCTTCTTCGCCACGCCCGCTTTGGCCAGGCAACATGCAGGCCCCTTCCCTGCCTGCCTGCACGATGCCCCGCTGCTGATTCCTGGCCCTGAAACCGTGGTACGCAGCCGCCTGCTGCGCTGGCTCGGGGATCAGCATGTCCAACCTAGGATCATCGGTGAATTCGACGACAGCGCGTTGATGCAGGCCTTTGGGCAGTCTGGTAGCGGGGTGTTCGTTGCACCCAGCGTGATAGCCGATGAAGTGTGCCGCCAATATGGTGTGGAGCTGATTGGCCAGACCGAGGCAGTGCAAGAATCGTTTTATGCCATTTCGGTGGAACGCAAGGTCAAGCACCCAGGTATCGTGGCGATCACCGAGGGCGCACGACGGGAGTTATTCCACTGGTAGCGGCGGGCCGTCGAAAAGCACCGGGTTGATTATGCTAGAGTCGCGCCCTTACAAGACTAGAGACGCTGCTACACATGACGCCTGTTTTCCACTTCCTCGACCGCACCAGCCTGGTCACCCAGATCATTATCGGCCTGGTGGCCGGTATCGCACTGGCCTTGCTAGCGCCTTCTATAGCCCTTGACGTGGGTTTTCTTGGCAAACTTTTCGTCAGCGCGCTGAAGGCCGTTGCGCCTGTACTGGTGTTCATCTTGGTGATGGCGTCGATCGCCAACCACCGTCACGGCCAGGAAACCCATATCCGCCCCATCCTCTGGCTCTACCTGCTGGGCACCTTCGCTGCCGCGGCCGTGGCAGTGGTCGCCAGCATGCTGTTCCCTTCGCCATTGGCGCTCAATGCCGCAGGGGCGGACCTCAGTGCACCGGGGGGCATCGGCGAGGTGCTGCAAAACCTGCTGCTCAGTGCGGTGGACAACCCGATCAACGCGCTGCTCAACGCCAATTTCATAGGCGTGCTGACCTGGGCCATCGGCCTTGGAGTCGCTCTGCGCCATGCTGGCCAGAATACCCGAACCGTGGTTGAGGACCTGTCCAACGGCGTCACGCTGATCGTACGCGTGGTCATTCGCTTCGCTCCCCTTGGCATCTTCGGCCTGGTCAGCTCGACGCTGGCCGAGTCAGGCTTGAGCGCCCTGCTTGGCTATCTGCACCTGCTAGCGGTACTGATCGGCTGCATGCTCTTCGTGGCATTGGTGATGAACCCGCTTATCGTGTTCTGGAAGATCCGCCGTAATCCTTACCCACTGACGTTGATGTGCTTGCGCGAAAGCGGCATCACTGCATTCTTCACCCGCAGTTCGGCGGCCAACATACCCGTCAACCTGGCGCTGTCGGAGCGCCTGGGCCTGCACGAAGATACCTATTCGGTGTCCATACCGCTGGGGGCGACCATCAATATGGCGGGCGCGGCGATAACCATCACCGTGCTGACCTTGGCGGCAGTACACACGCTTGGCATTGCGGTTGACTTGCCGACGGCCGTGCTGCTGAGCGTGGTGGCCGCGATCTGCGCCTGCGGTGCTTCAGGCGTTGCGGGGGGGTCGCTGCTGTTGATTCCGCTGGCATGCAGCCTGTTCGGCATTCCCAGTGAAATCGCCATGCAGGTGGTGGCCGTAGGTTTCATCATCGGCGTGCTACAGGATTCGGCCGAAACGGCGCTCAATTCCTCCACCGATGTATTGTTCACTGCAGCGGCCTGCTTGGCCAACGAGCGCCGCAGCGCTTGAGCATGGGGGCCCTTTCAAGCGGCCCCTGATTGCCTTGCACCGCAGCATTACCTACGCTAGTGGCCTTCCCCCAGCAATGAGACAGGGCCATGTCAGAACATCAACCCGCAGGCGAAGGCCGCTTGAGTAACATTGAGGTCCGCATTCTCGGTGCGCTGATCGAAAAGCAGGCTACCAGCCCGGAAAGCTACCCACTGACCCTCAACGCCCTGGTCCTGGCCTGCAACCAGAAGACCAGCCGGGAACCGGTGATGAACCTGTCCCAGGGCCAGGTCGGCCAGGCGCTGCGCGCCCTGGAAGGCCAGGGCATGGCCCGCCTGCAGATGGGCAGCCGTGCTGACCGCTGGGAGCATCGGGTGGACAAGGCGCTGGAGCTGGTGCCAGCTCAACTGGTGCTGATGGGGCTGATGTTCCTGCGAGGGCCACAAACGCTCAACGAACTGCTTACACGAAGCAGCCGTCTGCATGACTTCGATGACACCGAGCAGATCCAGCATCAGCTTGAACGCCTGATTTCACGAAACCTGGCGCTGCACCTGCCACGCCAGGCGGGGCAACGGGAGGACCGCTACACCCATGCCTTGGGTGACCCCGCAGAGATCGAGGCAATTCTGGCCGCACGACAAGTGGAAGGCAGCGGTCGCAGCAGCGGCGCCGGTGTATCGGAGGAACGTATCGAAGCGCTTGAAGCGCGCATTGCTGCGCTGGAGGCACGACTGGCCGAATTGGAGGGTTGAGCCTGCTACTGTTCCGGGTCTGGAAAGTTACGGCAGCTTTTGCGCTCGGCCAACTCCTGTTCGCTAGGGCGTTGATCGACGAATACGGTACGCCCGTCGGCGTAAATCTCGAGGTAACCCCAGTGCAGATCCTGTTCTACCTGCCCAGGCTTGGGCGGGACTAGCCACCAGGGTTCGCGGCTGATCAGAGTCATGATAAAGCTCCTGAAGGTGTCCTGATCAAGCATAGACACCTTCAGGTTTGCTTTGCTTTCAATGGCTCAAGCGGGTGCAGAAGTGCGAATCAGGTGGTCGAACGCCGCAAGCGAGGCTTTGGCGCCCTCACCCACCGCGATGACGATCTGCTTGTACGGCACAGTGGTGACGTCCCCTGCAGCGAACACCCCTGGGACACTGGTCTGGCCCCTGGCGTCGACGATGATCTCGCCACGTGGCGACAGCTCGACGGTACCTTTGAGCCAATCGGTGTTCGGCAGCAGCCCAATTTGCACGAAGATGCCTTCGAGTGCCAAATCATGCACCTGATCGGTGGTGCGATCCTTGTAACGCAAGCCGCTGACCTTTTCGCCGTCACCCACCACCTCGGTGGTCAACGCGCTAGTGATCACCTCGACATTCGCCAAGCTGTGCAGCTTACGTTGCAATACCGCGTCGGCACGCAACTGGCCGTCGAATTCGATCAGCGTCACATGGGCGACGATACCGGCCAGGTCGATGGCCGCTTCCACGCCGGAGTTGCCGCCGCCAATCACAGCCACACGTTTGCCTTTGAACAACGGGCCGTCGCAGTGCGGGCAGTAAGCCACGCCACGGGCACGGTATTGCTGCTCACCGGGCACATTCATTTCGCGCCAGCGAGCGCCAGTTGCAAGAATCACAGTCTTGGCTTTGAGGGAAGCGCCGCTTGCCAGGCGCACTTCATGCAGACCGCCTGCAGCACCCGGTATCAGCGCCTCACCGCGCTGCAGGTTCATGATGTCAACGTCATACTGCTTGACGTGCTCTTCCAGCGCCATGGCAAGCTTGGGCCCTTCGGTTTCCTGCACCGAAATGAAGTTCTCGATCGCCATTGTGTCCAGTACCTGCCCGCCGAAACGCTCGGCAGCGACACCTGTGCGGATGCCTTTACGGGCGGCGTAGATAGCCGCAGCAGCCCCGGCAGGCCCGCCACCGACCACCAGCACGTCAAATGCATCCTTGGCGTTGATCTTCTCGGCCTGACGGCTGCCTGCCTGGGTGTCGATCTTCCCAAGAATCTCTTCAAGGCCCATGCGGCCCTGGCCGAAGACTTCACCGTTGAGGTAGACGCTTGGCACCGCCATGACTTTGCGTGCTTCGACTTCATCCTGGAACAGCGCACCATCGATGGCCACATGGCGTACATTGGGGTTGAGCACCGCCATCAGGTTCAGGGCCTGGACCACATCCGGGCAATTCTGGCACGACAGCGAGAAGTAGGTTTCAAAGTTGAACTCACCTTCGAGCGCCTGAATCTGCTCGATGATTTCGGCGCTGGCCTTGGAGGGGTGGCCGCCTACTTGCAGCAGCGCCAGCACCAGCGAGGTGAACTCATGGCCCATGGGGATGCCGGCAAAGCGCAGGCTGATATCGCCCCCTGGACGGTTCAACGAGAACGAAGGGCGACGCGCATCGCTTCCATCCGCGCTGAGAGTGATTAGGTTCGACAGGCTGGCGATTTCCACCAGCAGGTCATGCAGTTCGCGGGATTTCGCGCCGTCGTCGAGGGAGGCAACGATCTCGATCGGCTGGGTGACCCGCTCCAGGTAGGTTTTCAGTTGCGATTTAAGCGTGGCGTCCAACATACGGGCGATTCCTTTTTCAAAACTCGGATACAAAAACGCCCAGGCGAGTTCGCCCGGGCGCTTTTACGGGGCGGTGAGTACTTCAGCTTTGGCGGCTGATCACCGCCCGCGGCAGGCTCATCGGTTTAGATCTTGCCGACCAGGTCCAGGGATGGGGCGAGGGTCGCTTCACCTTCTTTCCACTTGGCCGGGCATACTTCACCTGGGTGAGCGGCAACGTACTGGGCAGCTTTGACTTTGCGCAGCAGTTCAGTTGCGTCGCGGCCAACACCGCCATCGTTGAGTTCGACGATTTTGATCTGGCCTTCAGGGTTGATCACGAAAGTACCGCGATCGGCCAAGCCGGCTTCTTCGATCAGCACGTCGAAGTTGCGCGAAATCACGTGGGTCGGGTCACCGATCAGTGGATACTGAATCTTGCCGATGGTGTCCGAGGTGTCGTGCCAGGCTTTGTGGGTGAAGTGGGTGTCAGTCGACACGCCGTAGATTTCCACGCCCAGCTTCTGGAATTCGGCATAGTTGTCGGCAAGGTCACCCAGCTCGGTGGGGCAAACGAAGGTGAAGTCGGCTGGGTAGAAGAACACCACAGACCACTTGCCTTTCAGATCGGCTTCGCTGACCTGAACGAACTCGCCTTTGTGGTAGGCAGTGGCGTTGAACGGTTTGACTTGGCTGTTGATGATTGGCATGAGAGACACTCCTTCATGGGGTTGGAATCAGTTGATGGATAGAATCCTACCGGCTGACTCCCATAAAGGCTCATTGGCAAAGCTCATGCTTGTGATTGGTTTTGGCTATAACGGCTAACTATTAATAGAAGGGAATCGGCTGAGCAAAGGATTGCGCACCTGCACCCTAGCCCCATCGACGGCAATCCGCCGATGGGGCTTATAGCATCAGCGGCTTGCCGTGCGCATGGTGACGAACTCTTCCGCAGCCGTCGGATGTACGCCAATGGTTTCGTCGAACTGCATTTTGGTCGCGCCAGCCTTCAGGGCAATGCCCAGGCCCTGGATGATCTCGCCGGCATCCGGCCCGACCATGTGGCAGCCCAACACCTTATCGGTATCGGCGTCGACCACGAGCTTCATCAAGGTTTTTTCCTGAATGTCGGTCAAGGTCAACTTCATGGCGCGGAAGCGGCTTTCGAAGATCTGTACCTTGTGCCCGGCTTCCAGTGCCTGCTCTTCGCTCAGGCCAACGGTGCCGATCGGCGGCTGGCTGAACACGGCAGTCGGTATGTTCTGGTAATCCACTGGCCGGTATTGCTCAGGTTTGAATAGCCGCCTCGCCACGGCCATACCTTCGGCCAAGGCTACCGGCGTCAGCTGCACACGGCCAATCACATCGCCAATGGCAAGGATTGACGGCGCAGTGGTCTGGTACTGTTCGTCAACGCGAATGAAGCCACGCTCGTCCAGTTCGACACCGGTGTTTTCCAAGCCCAGGTTGTCGAGCATGGGGCGCCTGCCGGTGGCGTAGAACACGCAATCGGCATGCAGCTCACGGCCGTCCTTGAGGGTGGCTTTGAGCGTGCCGTCTTCAAGCTTGTCGATGCGCTGGATGTCAGCATTGAACTGTAGGTTCAAACCGCGCTTTTCCAACTCTTCTTTGAGGTGGGTACGTACCGAGCCATCGAATCCGCGCAAGAACAGGTCACCGCGGTACAGCAGCGTAGTGTCAGCACCCAGGCCCTGGAAAATACCGGCGAACTCGACGGCAATATAGCCGCCGCCGACCACCAGCACGCGTCGCGGCAATTGCTTGAGGTAGAACGCCTCGTTGGAGGTGATGGCCAGTTCCTTGCCCGGTATGTCAGGCACTTGAGGCCAGCCGCCAGTGGCAATCAGGATGTGCTCGGTGCTGTAGCGCTGGCCGTCGACCTCCACTTCATGGGCGCCGGTGATGCGTGCATGGCCCTGAAGCAGGGTGACACCGCTGTTGACCAGCAGGTTGCGGTAGATACCGTTGAGGCGCTCGATCTCGCGGTTCTTGTTGGCGATCAGTGTGCCCCAGTCGAAGTGCCCCTCCTCCAGGGTCCAGCCGTAGCCAGCTGCCTGCTCCAGCTCATCAGCGACGTGGGCGCCGTACACCAGCAGTTTCTTGGGCACACAACCTACGTTAACGCAGGTGCCACCCAGATAGCGGCTCTCGGCCACTGCCACCTTTGCGCCAAAACCAGCAGCGAAACGCGCCGCACGCACACCGCCGGAACCGGCGCCAATCACGAACAGATCAAAATCGTAGGCCATGTATTCAGTCTCCTTGGCTGGCGCTCAGCATAGCGCCTAAGGCCGCCGCAAACAAAAAAGCCATCCCGAAGGATGGCTCTGGTCCCAGCAAGGGCGAATCAGTACGCCTTGCCAGCCTTGTAGAAGTGTTCGAAGCAGAAGTTGGTCGCCTCGATGTAGCCTTCGGCGCCACCGCAGTCGAAGCGGCGGCCTTTGAATTTATAAGCGATCACATTGCCTTCGGCAGCTTGCTTCATCAGCGCGTCGGTGATCTGGATCTCGCCACCCTTACCAGGTTCGGTTTGCTCGATCTTTTCGAAGATGTCCGGGGTCAGGATGTAGCGACCAATGATCGCCAGGTTCGACGGGGCATCTTCAGGCTTCGGCTTCTCGACCATGGAGTCAACACGGAAGATACCGTCTTTGATTTCCTCACCCGCGATGACGCCGTACTTGTTAGTTTCCTGCGGGTCGACTTCCTGAATGGCGACGATGGAGCAGCGGTACTTCTTGTACAGCGCAACCATCTGGGCCAGCACGCCTTCACCTTCGAGGTTGACACACAGGTCGTCAGCCAGCACTACCGCGAACGGTTCGTCGCCAATCAGCGGGCGGCCGGTCAGGATGGCGTGGCCCAGGCCTTTCATTTCGGTCTGACGCGTGTAGGAGAACGAACACTCGTCAAGCAGGCGACGGATACCGACCAGGTATTTTTCCTTGTCGGTGCCCTTGATCTGGTTTTCCAGCTCATAGCTGATGTCGAAATGGTCTTCCAGGGCACGCTTGCCGCGCCCGGTGACAATGGAGACTTCGTTCAGACCGGCATCCAATGCTTCTTCAACGCCATACTGGATCAGTGGCTTGTTGACCACCGGCAGCATTTCCTTGGGCATGGCTTTGGTAGCAGGCAGGAAGCGCGTGCCGTAGCCGGCTGCCGGGAACAAGCATTTCTTGATCATAAACATCCTTAAACAAAGGCGAGGCCTGTGGAATTCGGCGCAGTCTAATCAGGCGGCATGCAGCTTACAATGCCCTGCCTGTGACGACTGCTGCCAATATACGAGACAACTGAGTGTAGATAGTTCCAGAATAATCGTGAACATCTCGTCAACCGGCCCTTTCAGGTGTGGCTGATGGGGCCGGCGACGCAGCACTTCAGTTGCCGCTACCCTGCCCGATCAGCACCCCCTCGACCTTCTGGCCATACAGGTTGATACCGTCATTGGCGTGGAATTTCAACCTTGTCTTCTCGACCGAGCCTTCCACCAGACGCGGGTCCTGTGGCCGCTCGTGGCGGTTGACCCAGGCAGCCACGTCCCAGGCCTGCTGATCGCTCAGGCTACCCGCCTTGCCAAGCGGCATGTTGTGTTTAATGAACGATGCAGCGGTATTGATCCGGTGCATGCCGGCGCCCCAGTTGTACGAGTCCTTGCCCCAGAGCGGTGGCATCACGTATTCGCCGGCCACCTTCTGCCCTTCACCGTTGTCACCATGACAGATGGCGCATTGTTCGCGGTACACCTGCTGGCCGCGCGCAAAGTCGTAGCCACCTTTAGGTTGCGGCACCTCAGGGTAGCCGCGCCCGGCGATCTCCACTCCCGTCGGCGCCTTGGTCGATAGCCAGTAGGCATACACAGACAGGGCTGTCATCTGCGGGCTATCGGCAGCAGGAGGTTTGCCATTCATACTGAACTGGAAGCAGCCCTGAATACGTTCGGCGAAGGTATTGACCTTGTCATTTTTCTTTCGGTAAGCCGGATACATCGGGTAGGCACCCCACAACGGTGCCGAATGCGCCAGCCGGCCCTGGTCCAGATGGCAATTGCTGCAGTTCATGCCGTTACCAACAGCCTCAGGCATCAGTCTGCGGGTGTCGACGAACAGCGCGTGCCCTTCGCGTACCATCTTGCCGAAGGCATTGTCCGGAATATCGTTTTCGCTAGGTGGGGCGAATTGAGGTGTCGCCTGGCTACCTGGAACGTTCAGTTGCGACTGGTCGTCCATGGCGATGGGCGCCTGAGTGGCTGATGCCGTACCCGTGGCCAGCAATAGCAATGTTGGCAAGAGCATTCTCATGGCTTGGCCTCCTGGCTGGCGGGTTGAGCGAAGTACTCGGCAACCGCCTTCACTTCGGCGTCAGTCATGGCCTTGGCCACGCCTACCATCAACTGATTGGGGTCGTTGCTGCGGCTGCCATCGCGCCACGCGTTGAGCTGAGCCATGAGGTAAGCGGCGGGCTGACCTGCCAGGGGCGGAAAATGCTCACCAACTCCGCTGCCACCCGGGCCGTGGCACTGAACGCAGCCTGGGATCTGACGGCTCCAGTCACCGTAGAGGGCCAAGCGCTCGGTAGGATTACTGGCTATCTGTTGGCGGCGCCCATCCGGCGCGGGCAGACCTGGAAGGCCCGCCAGGTAGCGGCTGACCGCTTCGATCTCATCTTCGCTCATGGCCTTGGCCAATGGCGCCATGACCGGCTGTTGGCGGCTGCCGCTGCGCCAGTCTCGCAGTTGTTTGCTCAGGTAAGCGGCCGGTAGGCCCGCCAGGCGGGGAAAACCTGCTGCGGCTACCCCGTTACCGTCGGGGCCATGGCAACCCAGGCAGGCCATGGCGAGGGGATTGGCCCCGCCTTGGGTAAAGACTTTCTGGCCATCGGCGGCATGCGCCGCCGGCCAGGCCAGGATCAGCAGGCTGCCGATCAGGACGTGCCTTAACGGTGTCATCACGAATCTCCATTTCTTTTGTTATAAGCTTAGGCTTAAAAAACATAAGAAAATGGATACTAGCCCTGCCAGGTTATCCGCAACAACGCCCAAGCCGACAAAGGGCTGGCAATATGCCTGCTAACCGCGCACCCGTTGCGCTAGATCAACTACCTGAGATGCATTCGGTAGCTGCCTTGCGCACATCGCCAGAGCGCAGCGGGAAGTTGCTCAGACGCTCATGCAGCTTGATGCTGCTGCCATTGGCGCGCTTGCTGATGTCCAGTAAGGCCGCAGGGCCACTGCCTGGAGTGAACTTCTGCGGGACAATCAGGCGCACGCCGTCACCCTTGGGTTCCTCGACCAGGGGATCACGGCTGTTTGCCAAATGCTCTTTCACACAGTCGGCATACTCCTGGGGTGCCTTGCCCGACATGACATCCAGGGTTTCGTGAGACTGCTCGAGTTCAGAAACGCTGGCACAACCTCCCAAGGTCAGCAGTACTGCTGCCACCATCCACTTCATTTGCCGCACCTCGACTAACAAGAGTGCGTACGACAACAGCCAGGCAGTTTTGCTCCCCGCTTTGGCCGTTTTATCTGCCAGACACCACCAGGCGCCGCCGTGGCAACCGACATCGTGTTATCGTTTGCCTTTGCAGAACCCATTTTTGCGGAGCACCCAATGAAATTCGTACACCAGCGCGAGCATCTCAACGAGGACGATATCGTCGTCATCGAGTGCTCCCAGCGCTGCAACATTCGCCTGATGAACGACGCCAATTTCCGCAGCTTCAAGAACGGCGGCCGGCACACCTACCACGGTGGTCATTTCGAGCGCTTTCCCGCCAAGATCACTGTACCCAGCACAGGTTTCTGGAATATCACCATCGATACCGTGACAAGCCGGCCGATCTCGGTCACGCGCAAACCGAACCTGACTCACAAGATCAAGATCATCCGCCGCTCGTCATCGAAACTCGGATAAGGCACGCCATGACCCAAAACATCAAATACGTCATCAAGTACAAACTCGACGGCCAACGCCGTTGGGACTTTGCGGTGATGGCAGACGCTTCCCACGAGCAGGCCATGCAAGCCTTGCGCAAGATCCACGGCGATGACGCCGAGAAGATCAGCGACATCCAGGTGAGCAAAGCGTTGTAAGGCAGCAGCCACAAGGAGAAGCGCATGAGCAACTGGCCCGACCGGCGTATCCTCGATTTGCTGAACATCCAACTGCCCATTCTCCAAGCGCCAATGGCCGGAGCCAGCGGTTCGGCCCTGGCCATTGCAGTGGCTAAGGCAGGAGGCCTTGGCGCCCTGCCCTGCGCCATGCTGACTGGCGAGCAAGTGCGTGAGGAAATCGAAACCTTCCGCTCGGCGTGCCCTGGCCTTGCGCTGAACCTGAACTTCTTCTGTCACCAGCCTCCAGTACCCGACAGCGCCCAACAGGCTCGCTGGAAGCAGGCACTTGAAAGGTACTATGCCGAAGTCGGCGCCGACTTCTCGGCCCCGACGCCAGCTTCCAACCGGGCGCCATTCGATGAACAGAGCTGCGTGCTGGTCGAGCAGATGCGCCCTGAGGTGGTGAGCTTTCATTTCGGCCTGCCCGAAGCTTCCTTTGTGCAACGGGTGAAGGCTAGCGGGGCCAAGGTGTTATCAAGCGCCACCACGGTCGAGGAAGCGCGATGGCTCGAAGCCAATGGCTGCGATGCGATCATTGCCATGGGTAACGAAGCGGGCGGGCATCGCGGCATGTTCTTCAGCGAGGACATCAACAGCCAGATAGGCACCTTTGCCCTGGTGCCTCAGGTGGCCGATGCGGTTCGCCTGCCGGTGATCGCGGCCGGAGGCATCGGTGACCATCGTGGACTGGTAGCTGCATTGGCACTAGGTGCCAGCGCAGTGCAGATCGGCACCGCTTACCTGTTCTGCCCGCAAGCCAATGTCTCCCCTGCCCACCGCCAGGCGCTGGATACTGCGTCGGCCAGTGAAACGGCGTTGACCAACCTGTTCACCGGGCGCCCGGCACGGGGCATCAATAACCGCATCATGCGGGAGCTGGGGCCGATGAGTGAATTGGCTCCGCGCTTCCCGCTCGCAGGCGGTGCCTTGTTGCCGTTGCGGGCAATAACCGAGGCCCAAGGCAACAGCGATTTCAGCAATCTTTGGGCAGGCCAGGCGCTGCGCCTTGGCCGGCACTTGCCGGCTGAACAACTGACCCGAGAAATCGCCGCTAAAGCCCTGGAGCAGATAGCGCTATAAAGTTTTGATCTGGCCGCCCTGCCAGGCCCTTTCCGATTCTTGGTTTATCGCTATATATTAAACATCATAACGATAACCCTCTAAGGAACTCTCTACATGCGCATTCGCCTTCTGCCCTTGGCCGCCACCACCCTGGCCAGCCTGATCCACCTCAATAGCGCGTGTGCTGAAGAGGTGCAGGTCGCGGTCGCTGCTAACTTCACCGCGCCTATTCAGGCCATCGCCAAGGACTTCGAAAAGGACACCGGCCACAAACTGGTCGCAGCCTACGGCGCCACCGGGCAGTTCTACGCGCAGATCAAGAACGGTGCGCCGTTTGAAGTGTTTCTCGCAGCTGACGACAGCACGCCGATGAAGCTGGAAGCTGAGAAAGAGATCGTTCCTGGCTCGCGGTTCACCTACGCCATCGGCACCCTGGCGCTATGGTCGGCCAAGCCCGGCTACGTCGATGCAGCAGGTGATGTGCTGAAAAAGAACGCATTCCAGCATTTGTCGATCGCCAACCCGAAAACTGCGCCCTATGGGCTGGCAGCGACTCAAGTGCTGGACAAACTGAAACTGACCGAGGCCACCAAAGGCAAAATCGTCGAAGGCCAGAACATCACCCAGGCGTTCCAGTTCGTGTCCACTGGTAACGCCGAGCTGGGCTTTGTCGCCTTGTCGCAAATCTACAAAGACGGCAAGGTACAAAGTGGCTCGGCCTGGATAGTACCGGCCAGCATGCATGAGCCGATCCGTCAGGATGCAGTGATCCTCAACAAAGGCAAGGAAAACCCCGCGGCAAAAGCCCTGGTGGACTACCTCAGAGGCCCAAAGGCCGCTGCGCTGATCAAGTCGTACGGCTATGAAATCTGATGCCCCTGGATGCCAGTGATTTTGGTGCGATCTGGCTGACGATCAAGCTAGCCAGCTTGACCACATTGATCCTACTGATCGTCGGCACGCCCATCGCTTGGTGGCTGGCCCGCACGCGTTCATGGCTGCGCGGGCCAGTGGGCGCAGTGGTGGCGTTGCCTTTGGTGTTACCTCCAACAGTGATCGGCTTTTATCTGCTGATCGCCTTGGGTCCCCATGGCTGGCTGGGCCAGGCTACCCAGGCATTGGGGCTGGGTACCGTGGTGTTCAGCTTTACCGGCCTTGTGATCGGCTCGACCGTTTACTCCATGCCCTTCGTAGTGCAGCCGCTGCAGAACGCTTTCAGCGCCATTGGTCAGCGCCCCTTGGAAGTGGCCGCCACCCTGCGAGCCAGCCCTTGGGACACGTTCGTACACGTTGTGCTGCCATTGGCACGCCCGGGTTTTGTCACCGCCAGCATTCTCGGTTTCGCCCACACGGTGGGGGAATTCGGGGTGGTGTTGATGATCGGCGGCAACATCCCAGACAAGACGCGGGTGGTTTCAGTGCAGATCTTCGACCATGTCGAGGGCATGGCCTATTCACAAGCCCACTGGCTGGCCGGCGCCATGCTGATTTTCTCATTCCTGGTGCTGCTCTTGCTGTATGCCGGGCGCCGCGCCAAAACAGGCTGGGCTTAAAATGAGCGGATCGATAGTGGCGCGACTGAAGCTGGCGCGCGACGACTTCACCCTGGATATCGACCTCAACCTCCCTGGCCGAGGCATCAGTGCTTTGTTCGGCCACTCCGGCTCAGGCAAAACCTCGTGCCTACGCTGCCTGGCCGGGCTGGAGCGGGCTGCCAGCGCCTATATCGAGGTCAATGGTGTCATCTGGGAAGATAGCGCCCACGGCCATTTTCTGGCGCCGCATCTACGGCCGGTGGGCTACGTGTTCCAGGAGCCCAGCCTGTTCCCCCACTTGTCAGTGCGCAGCAATCTGCAATTCGGCTGGCGGCGCATAGCTCAAGCGGCGCGCAAGGTCAGCCTTGATCAAGCCTGCCAATTGTTGGGCATCGGCCACTTGCTCGACCGCAAACCGGCTACGTTGTCTGGCGGTGAGGCACAACGGGTGGGCATCGCCCGCGCACTGCTCTGCAGCCCGCAACTGTTGTTGATGGATGAACCGTTGGCCGCACTGGACGGGCCTCGCAAAAGAGAGATCTTGCCGTATCTGGAACGGCTGCACGACGAACTTGATGTCCCTTTGGTGTATGTCAGTCATGCCCAGGACGAGGTGGCTCGGCTGGCCGACCACCTGGTCCTACTGGAACAAGGCCAGGCGATCGCCAGCGGGCCGATCAGCGAAACGTTGGCTCGCCTTGACCTGCCCCTGGCCCAGGACGAGGACGCCGGGGTCGTGTTAACAGGGACGGTCGTCGGCCACGACGCGCACTACGGGCTGCTGGACCTGCGCCTGTCCGCACGTGATGGACCCGTGTTGCGAATCGCCCACCCGGCGCACAGCATCGGCAGCACAGTACGGGTGAAAGTCCAAGCGCGGGATGTAAGTCTGGCGCTGCGCGCCGACGATACTTCAAGCATTCTCAACCGCCTGCCGGTGCAGGTCTGCATGACACGCCCGTCGAGCAACCCGGCCCATATGCTGGTTAGCCTGGATGCTGGCGGCAACGCTTTGCTGGCGCGGATCACCCGCTTCTCTGCCGACCAGCTTGGACTGCACCCCGGTCAGATGCTCTACGCGCAGATCAAGTCGGTGGCATTACTGGGGTGAGCATCATTGATGCCGCCGTTGTCCATTGATCAGGAACCCTACCGAGGCCTGATGCCAATGCTCGACTGCCCTCTGCCTCCAAGCCTGCACTACGTCGAAGACAGCCAGCCGGGCCTCACTCGGCGCCGCTGGCGTGATCGCTTCATCTACCTCGATGCTGACGGGCAACGGGTGAAGGACAAACAGACCCTTGCACGCATCGCCGCGCTAGTGATCCCACCGGCCTACACCGACGTCTGGATCTGCAGCGACCCGCAAGGCCACCTGCAAGCGACCGGCCGCGATGCACGCGGCCGCAAACAGTATCGCTACCACCCCCAATGGCGGGAACTGCGAGATCAGCACAAATACGGTCGGATGCTGGCCTTTGCTCAAGCCCTGCCCAAACTGCGCGCGCAGTTGGAAATTCACTTAGCGCGCCCTGGCCTGGATCGTGAGAAAGTCATGGCACTGGTCGTGAGCTTGCTGGACCACACGTTGATCCGCATCGGCAACCAACGCTACCTGCGCGACAACAAATCCTACGGCCTGACAACCCTGCGCAATCGCCATGTCCAGGTGCAAGGCAGTACGATCCGTTTCCAGTTTCGTGGCAAGCGAGGGGTCGAGCACAACGTCACGATGCAAGACAGGCGCCTGGCCAATCTGCTCAAGCGCTGCATGGAGCTGCCAGGGCAAGCGCTGTTTCAGTACCTGGATGACGATGGGCAACGGCACAGTATTGGTTCAAGCGAGGTCAATCAGTTTTTGCAGGAGCTGACCGGTGCCGACTTCACCGCCAAGGACTATCGAACCTGGGCGGGCAGCAGCCTGGCACTTAGCCTGTTGCGGCCTCTGGCCTG
The DNA here is from genome assembly GCF_014269025.2 of Pseudomonas promysalinigenes. NCBI lineage: Bacteria > Pseudomonadati > Pseudomonadota > Gammaproteobacteria > Pseudomonadales > Pseudomonadaceae > Pseudomonas > Pseudomonas promysalinigenes. Next base: position 3,070,894 of record NZ_CP077094.1, read on the forward strand.
GGAGCCGGACAGCGAAGCCAAACGCCAGATCGCCACCATCGTCAAGCAAGTGGCGGCAAGGCTGGGCAACACACCGGCAGTGTGCAGGCGCTGCTATATTCACCCCGCCGTGCTTGAGCATTACGCTTTAGGACGCCTGGCAGACTTGCCGAGCCGGCGTGTACGCAAAGGGCTCGATGCAGAAGAGGTGGCACTGTTGCTGTTTCTTCAGGCTCTGGAAACCAAAACGGATGATTGAGACGAACTATCTGCCCGATCAGGCAGAGAAATTTCCAATAAATGTCGATCCCCCCTATTCTTGCCAGCGAGCACCTTCGCCGACGCGCTTGACCGCCGATATCTGGGCATCTGTGACTGAAGACACGCAACAGAATTTGTCTTTCGGGGAATTACTAAGCGCCGAAAGCGTCTTTAATGAGAAGGAAGAGGGACGAGCTCCCACCGTCGCAACCCAATGGTTCGCCGGATTTCTATATCACCAAGGAGAACTACATGCTGATACTCACCCGTAAGGTTGGCGAGAGCATCGTCATTAATGATGACATCAAAGTCACCATTCTGGGCGTTAAAGGGATGCAGGTGAGGATTGGCATCGACGCACCGAAAGATGTTCAGGTGCACCGTGAAGAAATCTTCAAACGTATCCAGGCCGGTAGCCCGGCTCCAGAGAAGCACGACGACCAGCAGTGACCACAAAGCCTCGGTTCAAGCCGCACGGACGCGCTTGATCGCAGGGTGGACGCTCACGTAGCCTGTTATCAGTCGCCTAGCAGTTCATGTACTTTGGCGATCATCTTGTCCATGTCGAAGGGCTTGTCGAAAACTGCAGCAAACAGTTCTGGGCGCCCTTGACTGGCCTGAGCGCCACTCATCAAGATTACCGGCAGGTGGGGCAAGGCCAGCTCATCACGAATCGCCCTCACCAGCTCCTCACCATTGAGCACAGGCATCATGTAGTCGGTGATCACCAGCTCAACTCGCTTTGCTTTGAGAGCCTCCAGCGCTTTGCGACCGTTGCTGGCCTTTTCCACCAGAAAGCCCTCGTCCTCCAGGGCAAACCCAAGAATATCGGCGATCAGGTATTCGTCATCGACAATCAGTATGGTGTTCATCGCCCGGCTTGATCAGCCCCTCCTTGTGCAACAGGGGTGCCCGAGAGCACACCGCAGGCGCCCTCGAACGCCTTGTGCAGGCTGATACCCTGGGGCCCGAAGTGCATCGCATGCAGCGCAGGGTCGTGATGACTGTCGCGTACTTTCAGGATCGACAGCATACGTCGCAATTGCGAATCCATTTCGACGAAGCGCATCAACATTAGATTGTCGACGATGCTTGATAGGTCCGGCGCAGGGGCTGTGATTTCCGAGCCGAAGATATCGCGCATCTCCCATGTGAGCATCACGCTGACGTCCCGCGCCCTTAACTCGCCGACCAAGGCCCGGAAGAATGCATTGAGCCGCGCCGGTTCAGTGGCCAGCCGGCTGAAAGCACCCAGGCTGTCGATCAACACGCGCTTGCTACCTGTACGCTCCACCATCTCCAGCAGGCGCGCACCTACCTGATCCAGCAGGCCCTCGGTGGTTGGTTGCCAGCACAAATGCAAAGCCCCCTGGCGCTCGAGCTCTGCGAAGTCGTAGCCTATCGAGGCCGCCTTCAACCGCAACCTGGCAGGCGTCTCGTAAAAGCCAAAATGCAAGGCCGGTTGTGCCGCGCTGCCGGCGGCCAGAAACGCAAGCCCCATCGAGGTCTTGCCAATTCCGGAGGGGCCCATCAACAGGCTGACCGAACCCAGCGTCAGGCCACCGCCCAACATCTCATCTAGAGTCTCGACACCCGTGGATATGCGGCTCAGGGTGGCCGACCCAAGTTGACTGGGCTGACTGTAGAGCGCTTCGAGACGCGGGTAGACGTGCACCCCACACTCGTCGATCAGGCACTCGTGGCGACCGGACAAAGCCCCGCTGCCCCGGGTCTTGCGCAATTGCACATGACGTACCGAGCGGCTGCCGACCAACTGCTCACCCAACTCGATCACGCCGTCGACCATGGTGTGCTCGGGGCTATTGTCATCGAGGCGAGCGCTGGTCAGCAGCAGCACCGTACAACCGGCGAACGCTGCATGCCCTTGAAGCTCGGAGACAAACTTTTTAGTGTCCAACGTGGTTTCGGCTCGCACCCGGGCATTGAGCACTCCATCGACGATCAACAGGCTCGCCTGCTGTTTGCCGATTTCCTGGCGCAGCAGTTTGACCACCTCATCCAACCCCTCCTGTTCCAAGGTGTCAAAGGCACTGACGAACTGGATCTGATCGCCGACCAAGGCCGGGTCGAAAAATGACAAGGTAGCCAGGTACTGGAACAACCGCTCGTGGGACTCGCTGAGCAGGGTGGCTACCAGGACCTTGCCACCATCGCGCACATGAGCGCAGGCCAACTGGTTGGCCATGATGGTTTTGCCCGCCCCAGGCGGGCCTTGAACGATGTAGGAAGCGCCCGCGACCAACCCACCTTTGAGCAGCGCATCGAGCCCCTGAATCCCCGTGACCAGCCGTTTGAGTGCCTGCACCATGTTGGCTACCTGTCTTCTTGCGCCCGGGGACCGGGCTGATAGGCCGGCAGATACAGGCGCATGCACGTACCCTGGCCAGATTGAGTGTGGACGCTGATCGCGCCATTGCTCTGTTTGGCAAAGCCGTAAACCTGGCTGAGGCCGAGCCCCGTACCTTTGCCAAAAGGTTTGGTGGTGAAGAAAGGCTCGAAGATACGTGGCAACACCTCAGGTTCGATACCTTCGCCGCTGTCACGCACCTCAAAGCACACGAACCTGCCCTGCAACCCATCCACCTCACCTGCCAGGTCGACGCGGTGGACAGCCAATTCGATCACGCCCCGCTCGCCTACCGCGTCGCGCGCGTTGAACAACAGATTCAGCAGCACCATCTGCAGCTGGCCGGCATCGACCTCAATCAACGGCAGGTCGCAGTCCAAACGCTCGTGCAACACGATTTCGCGTGGTAACGCGTGCTCGACCAGACCACGAGTGGATGCCAGAACCTCAAGGGGGGCGAGCAGCGTGACCTCCAGTTGTCGATGGCGAGCGAAGCTCAGCAATTGCTGCGTCAATTCAGTGCCACGCTGCCCGGCTTGTAGAATATGCTCGATCATGCGCTGGACGCGGACGGGGTCCGGGCTGGCCTTGGCCATGCGCGCCGAACTGATGATGATGGTCAGCAGGTTGTTGAAGTCGTGTGCCAGCCCGCCGGTGAGCTGGCCCAACGCCTCGAGCTTTTGCACCTCGAACAACTGGGCGCGCACGGCATCGAGTTGCAGGGCTGCTTCGCGTCGGTCAGTGATATCTCGAGTGACTTTGGCAAGGCCGACGATTTGCCCCTGCTCGTCACGGATCACATCCATGGCCGCCAACGCCCAGAACTGCGTGCCGTCCTTGCGTACACGCCAGCCTTCGTCCTGTGTTCTGCCCTGTTCAAGCGCCTGTTTGAGCAAGCGTTGCGGGCGCTCATCGGCGCAGTCCTGCGGCGTGAAGAACAGTGAGAAGTGCTGACCTATGACCTCATCGGCATCGTAGCCCTTGATCCGCTGGGCACCTGCGTTCCACGACACCACACGGCCATCGGGGTCTAGCATGTAGATGGCATAGTCGACTACAGACTGCACAAGCTGCTCATAGCGGCTAGCTGGCATGGCAGGGTGATCGACACATTCAGCTGAAAGCATGCAGCCTCCACGGGCGCAGCGCTAAGGATCTGGTTAGCTTAACTAAGCACACCTGGGGAAGACAGCGCTGGTTGTATCGGCTCATCAACGGTCAGATTCAACCAGCACTGCGCTCGTTGACTGCATAGACTCAGAGGCAACAAGTCAGCCCAAATCTCAATGCAGCCAAAACTGCGTCATGGCTGGATGCTCAGGAGCTAAACGGAGTCTGCTTTCATTAAGCATAGGTGGCAGGGTCTGAACTGATATAACAAGGCGTTATACCTTTGTGCATCACTCAGATCCGGCAGTCGTGGGTAAGGCATGCAGCAAGCCTAATGACACTCAACTGATCAACAAGCCATTGGCGATGGCACTGGCTTGGAGATTGATGCGCTCCGCTTCCAAGATGGCATAGGTGGCATTCAGTGCGGCGATCTTCGCCTCGATCTCGGCCATCTTGCGGCTCACCAATGCAGCTCCTTGCGCGCAGTCGATTGTTTTGCCCCGCTTTGCCGCGAGAATTGCACCGATTTCTGCCAGCGAAAAGCCGCCAGCCTGCGCACTCTGAATGAATGCCAGGTCACTTACCGCCTGATCACTGTACCTTCGGTAGTTGTTGGCCTGTCGATGAGCCACGATCAACCCGAGTTGCTCGTAATAGCGCAAAGCATGACGCCCAACGCCACTGCGTCGCTCCAGTTCACCTATGTTCATATCAAATGCCTTGACTGTAGAGCACGCTCTACACCTTAGCCTGCGCCAATCATACAAACAAGGAGTCAGGCATGGGCGTTGAATGCTTCGTTGCGGGCGGTACCGGGTTCGTTGGGCAGCATCTACTGGCAGGTCTGACCGCCAGGGGGCACAAAGCCTGGGTGTTGATGCGCCGCCCGGAGGCTATTGAACAGCTCAGGGACCAGGTTCATCGGCTGGGCGGTGACCCTGCGCTTATCGGTGCCGTGCACGGTGATATCAGCCAGGAGGGGCTGGGGCTACATTCAGCAGACAGGTTGAGGGTTTCCTCAGCTTCAATCGTTTTCAACCTGGCTGCCCAATTTTCCTGGGGCCTAACCCTGGAGCGCGCTCGCGCGATCAATGTGCAAGGCGCCCTCAACGTTGCCAGGCTTGCGGCTGACATGCGCAGTCGCTTGATAATGGTGGGCGGTTTCATGCTACAAAATTTTGAGCACCTTGCCGCTATCGGGGTCGATACTGAACGTCCCGAAAATACCGACTGGCCGGCGGTGTACGACCGGGTGGGCGGCTACGAGGCAAGCAAGATCGAGTCGCACTTCACAGTTACCAGTTTTATGAAGCAACGGTGTGCCGATTACACGATCGTTCACCCCGCTACGGTCTGCGGACACAGCTGCAGCGGCCACATCACCCGTGGGCAACCACTTGCCGACCTGGTTCGCAACCTTGCCCAGGGAAGATTCAAGGCTATCCCAGGCTCGCGTAGGCACTGGCTGCCGTTGGTGAGCGTGGATTATCTGGTTGACATGATGATTGCCGTAGCCGTTGACCACACCATGGTCAATCGGGAGGTGTTGGCGCTTTATGAACACACCCCCAACTTGCAGGGGATGCTCGAACGGATAGCACAGATCCTGGGAGTCAAAGCGCCACAACATCATGTACCGATAACACTGCTCAAGTGGCTTTTAGCGTTGCCAGGGGTGGCAGCCCGCCTGACTCTCAGCGCAGAGTCGCTGAACTTCATTCAGACTCAGCGCTTCGACATGACGATCAGCAGGCAATTGGAGAGCAAGTATCAACTGAGCCATCCAGATATGAGCCAAGCGCTTGAACGGACGGTGCGCTACGTCAAAAGTCATCTGAGCGATTAAGGCCGCCGCAACGATTGCAGCTATCTAAATCGTTGATTTATGCAAGTTTTTCAGGTCTAATCCACGGCATCCGTCGTGCCTCGATGGTGAAATTGGTAGACACATCGCACTTAAAATGCGCCGCCTAACGGCGTCCCGGTTCGAGTCCGGGTCGAGGCACCATCCTAGACAGCAGGCAAGAGCCCGGCCGCTGATCCCTGAATTCGTCGAAAAGGCGCCCTCGCGGCGCCTTTTTGCTGTCCGGCAGGTTTTAGCGCAGCTGCTAAAGTGGAACTTGTCTCTATTTTTCGGTACGCAACCATGCGCTATTCACTGTTGGCCGGCCAACGCGACTTATTTCTACTGCTTGCTCGCGTGCTATTGATGGTGCTTTTCGTAGTTTCAGGCTGGGCCAAGCTCACGGGCTTCGACGGCACTGTAGCCTACATGACCTCGCTGGGCGCACCCGCTCCCATGGTGGCGGCAGCGGTCGCGGTGGTGATGGAGTTCATCGTGGGAATTTTGCTGATACTGGGTTTCTATACCCGTCCGTTGGCGTTGCTGTTCGTGTTGTTCGTGCTGGGCACCGCGCTGATTGGCCATCCCTTCTGGAACATGGTCGACCCAGAGCGCGCCGCCAACATGACGCAATTTCTGAAAAACCTCAGCATCTGTGGCGGCCTGCTGGCCTTGGCAGCCAGCGGCCCAGGACGCTTCTCGATCGACGGGCGCTGATTCAGTCGTCCAAATCATCACGCCATGCTGGGTGGTCGTACTCATCGTCGTCGAGGTCATCCAGCAAGTCGCCCTCGATCTCGTCCTCGGCGCCTTGAGCATCCGCTTCTAACTCGAACTCTTCATCAAGGAATTCTCGATCAAGCAGGTGATCGTGCTCAGGCTCGTGCAAGTCGTTTTCGTCGCGCATGATGGCTCCTGGTCGTGTGGCATGCTTGTATAGGCCCATAGCCGCTGAAGGTCAATCCATCGCGGTTAATGCTGAGTTAACCGGCCTCCCTCAGTATTCAATCGCTCCCTTCAGAACGTTTATCGCCCGCCTTGCTGCGGGCTTTTTTTCCGGATGAGAAACGCCGCACGCCCAGTACACGTTAAATTCACGATTCAATGACAAGTGCTGAGGCAATCTGATTGTGCTCCGTACGTTCTTTAGGCCCGCCTCTGTTTGGCGGGTTTTCTTTTTTGGAACTGTGAACCCGCGCACATGCTGTATTGGTGCGGGGTATTTAAAGAGCATGATCTCGATATACTGTACATAAATACAGTGCCGCCAATCTTCCCGCTGACGCTCAAACAATCCGACGGGAAGCGAATCGATGCTTGAGGCCTGGCAGGAGTCTGCCAAGCCAATCATTTATCGGCAGGAGGGATCATGACCGTAAATATCAGCAATCTAACGATCGCTACCCCGCTGGCAGCCTCCCCCACCAACCCCTATGCCTTGGAAATTAACGGTGCAGAAGCTATCGAACGTTTTCCACGTGTAGTGAAAATGCTCGATGACGGGTCGATCCAGCTGTGGGCTCCAACCAAAGGCGCGTCCAGCAAGAGTACCCACAGAACCCGTTGCGAATGGTCCGAGACACAGAATTGGACAATCGGTAGCGCGCCTGAGCATTGGAGTCGACAGACCATGTCGCTGACCAAGGTCAATTCGGCGAAAAAGGTGGTGGTCAGCCAGATGCACGTGCGTGGAGATGACAGCCCTCCACTGAAGGTGTTCTGGAACAAAGGCAACATCACATTTGGCTTCAGACAGACTTACGACCAAACCAACCCTGTCAACAGCACCCTCCTACAGGGCGTGCCACTGGGGGCGGTGTTCGACGTTATCATCCACGCCGCCGCTACAGGCGAGGTCAAGGTGACTGCCAGATGCAACGGCACCTCCAGATCGTCGAGCGGCTTACAGCTCGATCACACGTGGGCCAATCACCTATTGGAATTTCATGGCGGGATCTACAACCAAATCGACTATTCCGAGACGACTCCCGCCGAGGATGGATCAGTTTGTATCATCAGCGCTTTGTCGCTGAGCCATGGTTGAATACCGAGCCGCCCTCTACCATCGCGGCTAGCGCAGGCATTTGGTCATTGATCCGATAACTAACCCAAACCACAAAGGTCAGCTAAAGTTTAAGTGGTACAAGCACCGTGGGGTGACGATCATGTTGAAACAAGAAGCGGATGAGGTGATCGAGCGTATTCGGGAAGATCTGAAAAGGCATGGGGTGGTGATCGGTTTCGACCCAGTGCTAACACAGCAGGGGTTTGGGTGCGATCTAGACTACCTGGAGCCTCAAGTCAGCGAGGATCCAGAGAAGCGCGTCCTGTGCATCGTCATACATGATGAAGGATTGTGGACTCAACTCAAGCAGGGCTCCGTTCATCGATGTGTCGTTAGTGAATGCAACGGTAAGATCTTTGGTGTGCCCGTCATCATTGAACCCCAGCCAGATGACTCATACACGATCCAGTACCGGTCCTGAAACTTCAATGCCAACCTGCCTGAGGGCAGGTTGCTTTGGGCAGGGAAAATCAATCAAGTGGCCCCCGCAGGTAGCGACCAGCCGGGGGCAAACTTTATGAATCACATTGAAGTTGCAAGAAGGGTTCGTTTTAAAAGCGTTGAAAATCGTAAGTGAGCGTTGAGCGCACTCCTCCTCGCGCTGTCTTGATACTACATGTCCAGCTCTCAAGACTTTTCACGAGACCCTAACGCATGCCGTATCGACTGGGCGGTTTTTTAGGTGAACTTCGGCTTGCAGGTCCGGCGTCAGGTGGGTCGATGGCGCGCCTGCGTTGCATCTCGGCATATTCGATCCAGTGAGCAAAAGCCTCGCGGTGACGACGGCAAGTTTCGTCCCAATCGATATGCTCCATCTGCTCGTAAGCGATCTGCTTCATGGTATCTGCCGCCAGATCACTCAATGCTTTGAGAGCTTGGTACGCCTGATATTGGCGCTCATGTTTATCATGACTCATGAGAAGTGATCCCCAAGCTATTGATAGTCAGTCCTATCAAACCGACCCTAAGCAGCGGGATGAAGGTTCCAGAATTGCGTTAAAAACCGATGAGCGACACCAACATTCATCGCAACAAACAAAATGCTCAATCATCATTTGATGCAGATGCGCCTTAGACATGGTTTTTTGAGCACAAAAGAAAAACCCCGCAGACGTTAATCTGCGGGGCTTTCGAATGGTGGAGGCCGAGGTCGGAATCGAACCGGCGTAGACGGATTTGCAATCCGGAGCATAACCACTTTGCTACTCGGCCTCAAAGTTCGGAGCTAGCTGCTTGCGCTTTGCTATCTCCTTGAAACACCGCGTCTTTTCAGAGCTTGCTGCGTTTCGATGGGCGCCATTATGTCTACATTCCTGCAACCTTGCAACCCCCTGAACAGAAAAAAATTTCAGCGGGTTCAAGGTGTTAGCGCAAGCGGCTGAGTTTGCTCCACAGCCCCACCAAAGCGTTCTCGATGCTGCCGCTGGCAGCCATGCCTATTCGCTCTTGCAAGCTCTTGCGCTCGGCGTAATGCAGGTGGAACAGATTGGCCGTGCGAGCGCGGTCACTGAGGTACTCGTCACTGGTCTGCAACTCATCGACCAGCTTGCGATTGAGTGCAGCAACACCCAGCCAGACCTCCCCCGTCGCCACTTCGTCGATATGCAGCTGCGGACGATAGCGGGCTACGAAATCCTTGAACAGCTGGTGAGTGACGTCGAGGTCTTCCTGGAACTTCTCCCGGCCCTTCTCGGTGTTCTCGCCAAACACAGTGAGGGTGCGCTTGTACTCGCCAGCTGTCAGCACTTCGAAATCGATGTCGTGCTTCTTCAGCAGGCGGTTGACATTGGGCAACTGCGCCACCACGCCGATCGAACCCAACACGGCGAAGGGGGCACTGACGATCTTCTCGCCAATGCAAGCCATCATGTATCCACCGCTGGCCGCGACTTTGTCGATGCACACCGTGAGCGGAATGCCGGCTTGACGGATGCGCGCCAGCTGCGAGGCTGCCAAGCCGTAACTGTGAACCAGGCCGCCCCCACTTTCGAGGCGCAGCACCACTTCATCATGCGGAGTGGCCAGAGTAAGCAGTGCGGTGATCTCGTTACGCAGGCTTTCGGTGGCCGAAGCCTTGATGTCGCCATCGAAGTCGAGCACGAACACTCGGCCCTTCTCTTGGCCTTTGCCTTTGTGCTGCTTTTTTTCCGCCTTGGCCTGCTGTTTGCGCAGCGCCTTAAGCTGCGCTTTGTCTAGCAAGCCGCTTTCCAGGCGCTCGCGCAGCTCTTTGTAGAATTCGTTTAGGCGGGTGACCTGTAGCTGCCCACCCGCCTTGCGCCGCCCCTTGCCGCGCAAACCAGCGACAGCAGAGAGCACCACCAGGATAGCGATCACCAGCGTGGCGGTTTTGGCGAGGAAGCTTGCGTATTCAGCAAGAAACTCCACATTGACTCCTTATGAACCTGCGCCAGATTGGCGCGAAACTCTTGCAAGCATACCGTTGAGCCCCTGCCATCGCCAGCTGATGGTAAACGTCAGCAACACAGTTCAAACAACCTTTTCAAACGCTTGTATGTTTTTTCGTTGACAGCCTCTCTAGCGCATCCTAACCTCGCAGCAACCTTCAACGCCGGATACACCAGTGGGCAATCTTTACCTGATCCGACACGGCCAGGCTTCCTTCGGTGCAGATGACTACGACGTCCTCTCGCCTGTGGGCGTGCGCCAGAGCCAGGCACTGGGTGAACACCTCGGCCAAGTCGGGTTGCGTCTGGATCGTTGCATTGCCGGTAGCCTGCGGCGCCAGCAGGACACCGCGCGGCATGCGGTGCAGGCGCTGAGCACCTTCGGCGGCCCAGTCCCAAACATTGAGACCGACCCGGCCTTCAATGAGTTCGACGCCGACGGCGTGATTCGTGCCCTGCTGCCAGGCCTGCTAATTGAAGAGCCACACGCCGGTGAAGTACTGCGTAATGCTGCGCAGCACCGCAGCGAGTTCCAGCGCCTATTCGCGCTCATGGTCCAGCGTTGGCACGCTGGTGATCACAGCGATGGCGAGCTGGAGACCTGGCAGGCCTTCATCGGCCGGGTCGAAGGCGGCTTGCAGCGGGTGCTAAGCACCGCAGGCAGCGGCGACAACATTGCCGTCTTCACCTCCGGTGGCACCATCGCCGCTCTGCTACACCTGATAACCCGGATCACTCCCAGCCAGGCCTTTGCGCTGAACTGGCAGATCATCAACACGTCACTGAGCCAGCTGAAGTTCCGCGGCCGTGACGTGGCACTGGCTTCCTTCAACAGCCAAGCACATGTGCTGCTGTTGAGGGCGCCGGAGCTCATCACCTACCGTTGAGCCCGGCTTGTTTGTCCCTGCGGGGATGCGAATATCACTCTATAAGGAATGCACCATGACCTCCGTAGCTGATGCCGTGAAAAAGATGCAAGAGAAGTTCAACCCGTCCGCTGCTGCCGGCCTGGACTTGGTGTACGGCTTCAACATCACTGACGAAAACAAGCACTACGCGCTGATCATCAAGGATGGCACGTGCGACCTGCAGGAAGGCGAGAACCCAGACGCCAATTGCACGCTGGTAATGGACAGCGAGACTCTCAAGGGGATCGTAAGCGGTGAAACGGACGGCATGCAGGCGTTCATGGGTGGCAAGCTGCGCGTTGAAGGCGACATGATGCTGTCGATGAAACTCAGCGAGCTGTTCCCTGCCTGAACGGGTGCTTTACTGCTCCCTATGAAAACCGAAGCCTGAGCGGCTTCGGTTTTTTTATGCCCAGCATTCGGTGCGGTGATCGCCCAGCAACACGCTGGCCTATAGGGTACATGGCACGCTTGTTCCAATGCTGCCAGGCCATTAGATTAACCAATAGTCCTTGCGCCAGAAAATAAGGAAAACGCATGACCCTCACCGATCAGTCCACCCAGGTACGTCCCGGCGAAGAAGTCGACGCAGCGGTCATAGACCCTTATTTGAAAAGCCACATTCCGGGCCTTGAGGGTACACCACGCATCAGTCAGTTTCCTGGTGGTGCGTCCAACCTCACCTATTTGGTCAGTTACCCAAGCCGTGAATTCGTACTGCGCCGCCCCCCTTTCGGCCAAAAAGCCAAATCGGCCCACGATATGGGCCGCGAGTTTCGCATCCTCAACCAACTCAACAGCGGCTTCCCTTACTGCCCCAAGGCCTATGCCCACTGCACCGACAATTCGTTGATCGGCAGTGAGTTCTACGTCATGGAGCGGGTGGAAGGCGTAATTCTGCGTTCAGACATTCCCCCGGAGCTCGGGTTGGACGCCAAACGAACCGAAGCTTTGTGCAAAAGCTTCATCGATCGCTTGGTCGAGTTGCACCAGGTGGACTATCGCGCCTGTGGTCTGCAAGACCTGGGCAAGCCGCAAGGCTATGTACAACGCCAGATCGAAGGCTGGACCAGCCGCTACGAAAAAGCCATGACTGCGGATGCGCCTCGCTGGGAAAAGGTGATCAACTGGCTCCAGGATAAAATGCCTGCCGACCACCCACGTCCAGGCATCGTGCACAACGACTACCGCTTCGACAACGTGATCCTCGACGCCAATAACCCCATGCGCATCATCGGCGTGCTCGACTGGGAAATGGCTACCCTAGGCGACCCCCTGATGGATCTGGGCAACAGCTTGGCCTACTGGATCGAAGCCGGGGACCCTGCGCCTGTGCAACTGATGCGCCGCCAACCCAGCAACGCGCCCGGCATGCTCACTCGGCGCCAGTTCGTCGATTACTACGCTGAGCGCGCCGGTATCCGCCTGGACAATTTCGATTATTACTACTGCTATGGCCTGTTCCGCCTGGCCGGTATCGTTCAGCAAATCTATTACCGCTACCACCACGGCCAGACCCAGGACAAACGCTTCGCCCAGTTCATTCACATGAACCGGCTGCTGGAGCAGATGAGCCTGCAAGTCATCGGCACATCCCCACTTTGATGCCAGACAACAAGGAAACCAGCATGCCCAAGACTTCACTGTTCGACCTCGACGGCAAGATCGCCTTCGTCTCCGGTGCCAGCCGTGGTATCGGCGAAGCCATTGCCCATTTGCTGGCTCAGCAGGGTGCCCACGTGATCGTTTCCAGTCGCAAGCTGGAGGGCTGCCAGCAGGTGGCCGACGCCATTATCGCCGCAGGCGGGAAGGCAACCCCCATCGCTTGCCACATCGGTGAAATGGATCAGATACAGCAAGTGTTTGCCGGCATTGGCGAACAGTTCGGGCGACTGGATATTCTCGTCAACAATGCTGCGACCAACCCGCAGTTCTGCAACGTGCTCGACACGGACCCTAATGCGTTTCAAAAAACCGTCGATGTGAATATTCGTGGCTATTTCTTCATGTCGGTAGAAGCCGGCAAGCTGATGCGCAAGCACGGTGGTGGCAGCATCATCAACGTGGCCTCGATCAACGGCGTTACGCCCGGCTTGTTCCAGGGCATCTACTCGGTGACCAAGGCAGCAGTGATCAACATGACCAAAGTGTTTGCCAAGGAGTGCGCGCAATTTGGCATTCGCTGCAACGCCCTGCTGCCAGGGCTGACCGACACCAAGTTCGCCTCCGCGCTGGTGAAGAACGATGCCATCCTCAACACCTCACTGCAGCAGATTCCACTCAAGCGCGTTGCGGACCCCAAGGAAATGGCCGGGGCGGTGCTGTATTTGGCCAGCGACGCCTCCAGCTATACCACCGGCACTGCGCTGAATGTCGACGGGGGTTTCCTGTCCTGATGGGCAATGGCCACGTCACGGCGACCCGCGACGTGGCCCACAGCACAAACGTCACAAGCAGGTCGCCGCCGCCGCTCGACGCTGCAAGGCCATGCTGTCATTTTTTTGCGCGAAGTAATCCACCCGCGTGCCGCCAGCCTGCGGATATACATCGACGAACGACTCAGCTTCGCGGGTATAAACAGTCAAACCGCCCTGCTTGCGCGGCTGCAGGTAGCCTCCAGCGTCATCGCCGAATACCTCCTCCTTCTGCCAACTGAACTGAATGCACTGAGCCACCAGCTCCGGCGCCTTCTGCGAATCGAGCCGAGCCACAGGTTTGCCGGCGCGCGCCGCCTCCATGGTCGCGCTCGCGCAACCGACCAATACCAGCGCCGCAGCCATCGGCAGAATTGCTCGCATGTTCCATCCTCGGGGCAAAAAAAAGAAAGCGACTCTAGCACTGCAAAGGAATTGTCCCAAGCAGGCCGCTGTCGCAGATAGTAACCGAACAAAGGAGAGCTCCATGCAATTCAAACATCTTCTACCCGCCCTGTTGATTGCCAGCTTGCCCGTAGTGAGCTTTGCTGCCCCTTCGGCAGAAGAGAGCGTCAAGGCGCCTGAAACCCACAACCGCGAACTGAAGGTCGGAGATAAAGCGCCAGACCAGTACAAGCGCGATGAAAACGCCATCACCAACTGGAAAGCCAAAGGCCTGCCCGCTCCAGAGAAAGAAAGCCACTGGGTACGCATGGGTGACCATTACGTGCTGATCCAGATCACCAATGGCGTGGTGCTGGCGATCCACCCCGCTTCCTAAGGTTGCCCAAACTCAGCCTCAACGCCGTGCAAGCATGCCTCTCATCGCTCGCACGGCATTTTTTTGCACGCCCTGGAAACCAATTGGATCGATCCCAGTCTCAGTAGGTGTCCCGTAAACCTATACAGATCAAGGACCTATAAACCGATGACCCGCTTCGCAAGCTGTTCGCTGATTGCTGCCTTTCTGCTTTTGTCAGGTTGCTATCACCACCACCATCGTGATGACGGCGGCTGGCGCGATGACGACCGCGGCCATCGCCACCATCATCGGCATGACCGCGACGATGACGATCGCCAATGGCGCGGCGGCCGTTACTGATGTTTGATCGTTTTGCCTGCCGTGGTGCCCAACATTTGCTGCATCTCCACCTGCCATTCCCTTGAGGTTCCAATCATGCGTCTGACTCTGCCTTCCATTGCCTTGGGCCTGCTGTTGTGCCAAAGCGCTTTCGCCGGTGACGGTACCAGCGCCATTGGCGGAGGCCTGGGCGGCGTTCTGGGCAACGTTGTCGGCCAGCAACTTGGCGGGCGCACCGGCGCAGCCATAGGCGCCGGTGTTGGCGGCGCTGCAGGGAGTGCTGTGGCTGCCAAGAAAAGCAATCGTACCCAAGCAGCAATAGGGGGCGGGCTCGGTTCGGCAGGCGGCTCGCTGCTGGGCGGGGCTGTCGGCGGCTCTACCGGCTCTACCGTCGGTGCGGGCCTTGGGGGTGCAGCCGGGGGAGCCCTGGGCAACCACTTGGGTGACGAGAGCGGCAGAAAAAAGCACCGCCATCACCGTCGTCACTGAATGACACCAGGAATCAGGGCCGCTAGTTGCGGCCCTTTTCATCACGCCCAATGACGCCCACCCTGCAGTACATCAACACCTCTTCACAACAAGCTGCCACACTGACTGCCTTGCGTGCCACTTGAGTGAAGGAACACCCTGCCCTATGAACCAGGAACTGCTCTGGGTCCTCGGCCTGCTGGCCATTGTCGTAACGCTCTTCATCATCAACCGCCCTCGCATGGACGTCGTTGCCCTGTTGGTGATCCTCGCCCTCCCCTTGACGGGCATCCTCACCATCGAGCAGGCCCTGGCAGGCTTCAGCGACCCCAATGTGGTACTCATTGCCGCGCTTTTCGTGATAGGCGAAGGGTTGGTGCGCACTGGCATCGCCTACCGCATTGGCGAGTGGATGAGCGAGCGGGCCGGTAACAGCGAGGCCCGCCTCTTGGTCCTGTTGATGATCTCGGTGGCTGGGCTGGGCTCGGTGATGAGCTCGACCGGTGTGGTGGCGATCTTCATCCCGGTGGTTCTGAGTATCGCCGCGCGCCTGAAGATTTCCCCTGGTCGATTGATGATGCCGCTGAGCTTTGCCGGGCTGATCAGCGGGATGCTCAGCCTCGTCGCCACACCGCCGAACGTTGTGGTGCATAGCGAGTTGATACGCCATGGCGCAGCGGGGTTCAGCTTCTTCAGTTTCACGCCGTTCGGGCTGGTAGTGTTGCTGCTGGGAATTGCCTACATGCTACTGACCCGCCACTGGCTTAATGGCGAAGTGCGCAAGGACGGTCGGGTGGAGAGCCGCCGTACGTTGCTCGACCTGGTACTCGACTACAAACTCAATGGCCGCGAACGACGCCTGCGTATCCGCCCACACTCACCCCTGATCGGCCACACGCTCGGGGAACTGGAGTTGCGAACACGCCACGGCGCCAATGTGATCGGCATCGAACGCCAACACAAGTTCACCACCCGGGTGATCGCCGCCGACTCGGCCACGGTGTTGCAACAGGGCGATGTGCTGCTACTGGACCTGTTCGCCAACCACGACAATCTGCGCAGCCTGTGCCAGACCATGCAGTTGGAGCCACTGCATTTCAAAGCGGCTTACTTCATAGATCAATCCCAAGAGCTGGGCATGGCCGAAGTGTCGCTGCCCCCAGGCTCGCAATTGATCGGCAAGACAATCCTGGGGCTAACCTTTCGCAGCCGCTACGGCCTCAACGTGGTGGGCCTGCGCCGCGAACAAGCGGCGATCGAAGCGCAGTTGGTGGAAGAGAAGTTGCGCATGGGCGACACGCTGCTGGTGGTCGGACCATGGAAGGCCGTGCGCCAGTTACAAGGCCAGCCCAAGGACTTTCTGGTGTTGAGCCTGCCCGCCGAAATCGACCAGGTGGCACCAGCCCGCGCCCGAGCACCTTACGCCCTGCTGAGCCTGGCTGTGATGGTCGGGCTCATGGTCAGCGGCGTCGTACCCAATGTCATTGCCGCGTTGATCGGCTGTTTGCTGATGGGCGCCGGGCGATGCATCGACATGACCAGTGCCTACCGCGCCATTCATTGGCAGAGCCTGGTGCTGATCGTTGGCATGCTGCCATTTGCACAGGCGCTTCAAAAAACGGGCGGCATCGACTTGGCGGTCAGTGCGCTAGTCCACCTGCTAGGCGGGGCCGGGCCGCTGGCGATTTTGGCCTGCCTTTTCTTGGTGACGGCGGTCATCGGCCTGTTCATTTCCAATACCGCCACCGCCGTGCTGATGGCGCCGGTTGCGATCAGCACGGCCACGCAACTGGGCATGTCACCTTATCCGTTCGCGATGACCGTGGCCCTGGCGGCATCGGCAGCGTTCATGACCCCCGTGTCATCGCCGGTCAACACCTTGGTGCTTGGGCCTGGCCAGTATCGCTTTGGCGACTTCGTGAAAATCGGCGTACCCTTCACGCTGTTGGTGATGCTGGTGACGGTGATCATGGTGCCCTGGTTTTTCGGCCTTTAGGTGGTCTGGCGAACGTCGATGGGCAGCAGGCACCCACCTACGCCTTTTGGCACATTGACATCAAGCGCCCCAAGCCAACACACTGACACGCCAATACCCCAGGTGCTTAATGTCGCTGTCCTGGATTTCGTTTCCGCTTGTCGGTCGAGCCTATGGTTGTTCCAGCACACTTGCGCTTTCTGTCGCCCCTGGCCCTGTTCGGGCTCTCCCTCGCCCTAAGCCTGGCAGGCATTCTGGCTCGACCGATCGAATCGTTGTCGCTGTTCTGGCCGGTCAATGCAGTACTGGCTGGCGTGCTTTTGCGCTACCCACGCCTGGCCAGCCCTGTGGGCTTAGCTTTGGTATGGGTAGCGATGGTCGCGGCGGACCTTGTGTGCGGCAGTGCCTGGGGGCCAGCGCTGTGGTTCAACCTGTGCAACCTTGCAGTGATAGTAACCGTCTGGTGGTTGCTATCGCGCCCGCCACGCGCACATCGGCGAATGCGCACGCCCCATGGGGTGCTCAGTGTGTTCGGCGCCTGTGCGGCTGGCGCGGTGATGGCCGCCAGCCTTGCCTGTGTGATGGCTACGCCATGGTTTGAGCAATCACTACGAGCCACTTGGCTTGCCTGGTTCAGCGAACAGTTCTCGACTGGCGTTCTGGTGCTGCCGATCCTGCTCACCGCGCCCTCGGCCCGAGCCTTGTTACGCAGCGGCGCCAAACCAATCCGCCTTGCTCCACTGTTATTGCTGCTGGCCTCGCTGGGATTGAGTATCGCGTTCGGCGGGCCAGGCGCCATCGCTTTTCCGATTGCCGCATTGCTCTGGTGTGCCTGGACCTACTCGCCCTTCATGGTGTCGTTGCTGACACTCACCGCAGGCAGCACACTGATCGTGGCCGTGGCGCAGAGCCTCATGCACTTCAGCGTGCCGCAAAGCGAGCCAGGGGTAACCACCTTGATGTCGGCTCGCCTGGGCATTGCCATGCTGGTCCTAGGGCCGCTGGTGGTGGCCTGCGTCAGCCAGGCCAACCGCAGCTTGCTGGCGCGCCTGGCACATCAGGCGACAATCGATCACCTCACCGGCCTGCTCAGCCGCAGCGCGTTCAGCCACCGCGCCAATACCTTGCTCGACAGCCGCCAGCAGCATTCCCAATGGCTGCCGTTGACCTTGATGATGCTCGACATCGATCACTTCAAGTCGATCAACGACAGTCACGGCCACGCCGTGGGTGACCAAGCGCTACGCCTGGTCGCGCGCACGCTGCAGGATCAGCTGAACGCTGATGCACTGCTGGCCCGCCTGGGGGGCGAAGAATTCGTGGTGGTGCTGCCTGGGCTGGCGCCGCAGCAGGCCATATTCACCGCCGAACGCTTACGCCGGGCGGTGCAGGACCTGCAGCTGGCCCAAGGCAATGCCCGCTTGCAGGTCACCGTCAGCATCGGCCTTGCAGGCTGCACCCCAGAGCAACCGGCGCCCACCCTGGACGAGTTGCTGGCCCGTGCCGACCAGGCGCTCTATCGTGCCAAGG
Source organism: Pseudomonas promysalinigenes (assembly GCF_014269025.2). Taxonomy (NCBI): domain Bacteria; kingdom Pseudomonadati; phylum Pseudomonadota; class Gammaproteobacteria; order Pseudomonadales; family Pseudomonadaceae; genus Pseudomonas; species Pseudomonas promysalinigenes. The sequence goes on from NZ_CP077094.1 coordinate 3,089,304, forward strand.
CGCAGGGCCGCAACCGTGTCGAGCAGGAACAGGTGCAGCGCCAGGTGATCTGAGTCAGTTCAGCAGGTCCCAGGACAGCTTGGCGATCAACACGCACAGCAATACCAGGAACAACACCCGCACGAACCCTGCCCCTTTGCGCACAGCCAACCAGGTACCGGTCAATGCGCCGAGGATGTTGCACACTGCCATCGGCAGGGCAATGGCATACAGAACATTGCCCGAAGGCACGAAAAATACCAGAGCGGCCAGATTGGTAGCGATGTTGACGACCTTCGCCGAGGCCGAGGCGTGCAGGAAATCAAGCGCGAAGAAACGGATGAACAGGAAGATCAGGAAACTACCCGTGCCAGGCCCGAACAGGCCGTCGTAAAAACCAATCGCCCCGCCAATCACTACAGCCAGGCACTGCTCACGCCGGCCGATCTTCGCGGGCTTGTGCAGAGTGCCGAAGTCCTTCTTGCAAAACGTGTATATCGCCATCAGCACGATCAGTACCAGCACCGCAGGGCGCATCAAGCTGGGGGGCACCAGCGAAACCGTAGCCGCCCCGGCGAACGACATAACGAAGGCACTCAGCGCCGCTGGCACGATCAGGCCCCAGTCCAAGGTCACCTTGCGGATGAATGAGCGTGCGGCGAAGGCCGTACCGCACACCGAAGCCAGCTTGTTGCTACCCAGCAAAGCTGCAGGTTGCGCTGAGGGCAGTACGTTGAACAGCGCCGGAATCTGTATCAACCCGCCACCCCCGACGGCAGCATCGATCAGTCCGGCCGCGAACGCGAACAAGGAAAGTACGGCGATATCCATGATGATACGGTTCCTGGCAGTGAAAGCAGGCTGCAAGGCTAACCAAAACGGCGTCCCTGTGTTGAAATGCCATGTTGCGAAAACTGCAATCAGGAGCCCTCAATGGCATTGGACATGCTGCGCGAAATCCAGGCGTTCGTCAGTGTCGCGCACAAGCGTAGTTTCGTTGCAGCCGCACGTGCCTTAGGCCGCTCACCCAGCGCGGTGACTCGCGCTGTGCAAACCCTGGAGGATAACAGCGGGTGTAAGCTGCTCAACCGCAACGCTAGCGCCGTTACCCTCACCGAAGCCGGGGAGCGGTTACTGCCCCACGCAGAGCGCTTGCTGGATGTGCAACGCGATGCCGCAGAGGAATTGGCCGCCCTGAGCGGCAGCGCCGAGGGCTGGGTGCGCTTCGCCGCGCCCCAACTGCTGGGTGAGCACGTGTTGCCTGGCGTACTGGCCCGGTTCAGCCAGCGGCATCCGCGGGTGACCCTCGATGTGCACTACAGCGATGCGGCAATGGACCCGTTACAGGGCAAGTTAGACTTCGTGATCCGTGGCGCCTTCCCCCAATCGAGCGAACTGGTTGGCTACCCGTTATGGCGATACCGCCGCCATCTGTATGCCAGCCCCACCTATGTCGCGCGTGCTGGCATGCCCGAGCAACCGGAACAGTTGCAGGCGCACGCTTTGATCTTGCATACCGCACCACGCATCCTCAAAGCCTGGCACTTTTGCCGCGATGACCAGATCATCAGCCTGCGCCCTCACCCGCGTCTGCGTTTGGGGTCCGGTGACGCGGTCTACCACAGCGCATTGGCCGGCGCCGGCATTGCACGCCTGGCAGACTGGGTGGCAGAAAACCAGGTCAAAGCTGGCCGCCTGGTGCGGGTATGCCCGGATTACCGGCTAACCTCAAGCACCGGACAGGACCCGCAGATGCACGCCGTTTATCCTTCGGGCGAGTTGCCCGCCCGAGTGCGCGAACTGCTGCATGCCTTACGCAAAGCTGGGGAAGGTGCCCCCGATCGAAAGGATTAAGCGCTGTTCAAATTCTGCTCAATTTAACAGAGGCCTGAGGAAATCTGGCTTTCAGAATGTTATCCACAGACCTACCCACGTTTTTTGTGGACAGATTTCCTCGCGCAATGAAGGACTTATCGCACGTTTAACAGGGCAGCATTCGCCGCCTTAACCATCTCGATCCATTCCTGCGCGCTGATCATCCCAGTGCGCTCCAGAGCCTCGGCACACCGCAGTGCCTGATCGTACTGATCTTCATCGAGGAAACCTTCGCTCAGATAACGGCTGCGCCACTCCAGCATTGGCGAAGTGGTTTTTTTGCATTCCATCGATGTTCTGACTCCCGAGGCAAAATACCAGGTCGCGACCGCGACCCATTCTGACGCAGCGCAGACTACACGAGGCTTTTGCAGGAGAGAACGGTATCCACCTACCATTAGTCAGCTTGGGAGGTGCTTGGCCCATCAATGCAGGTTAGATGGGCCGGCGGGGCTGAGCGGCTTAGCCGGGCGGGATGGTACCGAGCAAACCAACCAGCAGGGTCAGCAACAGAAAGCCACTTAGAAATAGCGCAAGCTTGCCCATTTGAACCTCTTCAGTGTGGTGGAGCAGATGAAACTATTGTCTGCTCCAGGCTGATACGGTTACAGATGCAGGTTACTTGAAAAAAAGCAGATCAGATGTTCCTAGGCCTGATCCTGGCAGACAGATCGCGAGCCTATAGGCCAGAACGCGCAGCCATCGAGGCTGCACAGCAACTTGTCACATTGAGCTTCATCTCGCCCACCCACAGTAGCCCGCTCAACCATCCCACTGAGGCTACTATCGTGTTGCAACGCCTGTTCTGCCCGTTTTCACTGCTGACCCTGGCCGTTTCCGCCGCCCATGCCGCCAGCCCGCTGGATACGCCACGCCTGGTCGGCATGGACAATTTTCGAGACATAGCCGGCGGCACCAGCGCCTACGCCACAAGCCACGACGGCACCCTGCGCGGCGCGGTGTTTTATCGCTCCAACGCCCTGACCCCAACAGCTGACGACCTCGCCACGCTCGACGGCTTGAGCATCGAGCATGTCTTCGATCTGCGCACACCCAGTGAAATCGCCAGCACACCCGACACCCTGCCTGCCGGCGCGAGCTACACCAACATCGATATCATCGGCAACACCAGTTCCGGCTCGAATATCGTCGACATGTCGTTCACCAGCGCTGCCCAGGCGCTGGCCATGATGCAGCAGACCAACCGCGCCTTCGTCAACGACGCCGGTATGCGCCGGCAATTCAGCGTGCTGTTCAACGAGCTGGCCAGCGCCGAGGGTGCCACGCTGTTTCACTGCACCGCTGGCAAGGACCGCACTGGGTGGGCCGCCGCCGTGCTGCTGAGCATCGCCGGTGTCGACGACGCAACCATCATGAGCAACTACCTGGCAACAAACGACTACACCGCTGAACGTGTGAAAGCGACACTGGCCAGTATGCCGTCAGGCATGGCCCAGATTTACGCACCGCTGTTGGGGGTCGAGGCAAGCTACCTGCAAGCGGGCCTCGATGAGGTCGCAAATACCTACGCCAGCATGGACAACTACTTGAAACAGGGCCTGGGGCTTTCGCAAGCAACCATCTATGTGCTGCGAGGCAAGATGGTGCGCTACAGCATGCTGCCAGGCGAAGCCGGCCTGAGGGGCAACGCTGCCGCCGGCGCGCAATTGCTACATCAGTTGCAGGACAGCTCGTTGTCAGGCACCTACAGCGCCTACAACTATTACCTGCAGTCCGCGATCGATGCGGGAACACTGGGCGGCGTCGAATCGTCGGTAGGGGGTCAAGTGCATGCCGATGCCGCCAGCTACCTGCTGCGCCAGGGCTCTATGATTGAGCGAGCCGCCGCGCCCTTTACCGACGCCAGCGACCTCAAGATTGGCCAGTCGCGCCTTTGGAGTACTGCGCTGGTTGGCTACCTGGGCACCGAGCGTTCCGCCCAAGCTGCCAGCAGCAACGAACACAGCCGAGGCACGATGATTGGCATGACTCAGCGCTTTTCCGAGCAGTTTGGGGGCCATGCCGGTTTTGGCTACAGCCAGGGGACCATCGGTTCTGCCGGCGGCGAGGCTGACAGCGATCTGACATTTGTTAGCCTGGGTGCGCGCTTTGCACCCAATGGCTTGGATCATGGTCTGTTCATCGATGCCGATGCCAGCGCTGGCTGGCTCGATTACACGAGTAAACGCGAGATTGGTGGGGGCCTGGGGACGGCCAAGGGCAACACCCACGGCACGCTAACGGGCGCCAGCCTGGCACTGGGGTATCGCCTGCCGTTTGGCGGCCTTGTTCTGGAACCAAGCCTTGGCCTACAGGGCAGCCGCTTGCAGCTCAACGGATTTGCCGAGCGAGGCAGCGACCTTGCCATGCAGGTGAACGACGTGAAGCAAACCAGCAGCACCGCCGTCACCCGCCTCAAAGCGTCCTTTGCACCAATGGCCCTGGGAGGCTGGCAGTTACTGCCAGGGGTGGAGTTGGGTTACGCGCATGCCTTGGGCGGCCACAAGCTCGAAAGCGAAAGCCGTTTGCAGGGCCTGGCGGTCGCACAGCGGGCGGCCTTTGCCAACCGCGATCAATTCACTGGCGCGCTCGAGCTGGTAGCGAAACAAGGCGCGATGAGCATCGGGGCAGATATTGCCGCCATAGGCGGCGGGAACAGCCGAGGTGTCAGTGGCAACCTAAAAGCCAGTTACGCCTTCTGACGCTTGAACGGGGCCACGGTGTAGCCCCAGCCTAGCGGCGCCGAACCATTGCCGGCGTGACACCGAATGCCTGCTGGAAGTATCGGGCAAACCGTCCGGCATTGCTGAAGCCATGTTGCAGAGCAACCTGCGCCACCGACCCACCCTCGCCACGTGCCAGCACTTCACGCGCCTGCTCCAGCCGCACCTGACGCTGAAACGCTATGATAGAAACGCCGGCAAAACGCCGAAAGCCATCCTGCAGAGCTCGCAGGCTGACATTGGCCAGTGTCGCCAATTCACTGCCGCTAAGCTGTTGAGCGGGGTGCTCGCGCAGGTAAGCCATTGCCCGTTTCACATGCCGAGGCGCGATCGCCGGCACAGGCCTGCTCATCGCCTGGCTGTAGTTGTGCGGCCAGGTTTCGAGCAACGCATCGACCAACATTTCTTTCAAGCGCGCCGGTAGCAGCACACCAGTGTTGATCAAAGGGTCGAACTGCGTTCCGGTGGCGAACGACAGCAATGCACTGACGCCTTTAAACGCCGGCTTGTTCAGTTCGACCTGATCTGCGAAACGAATCGGGGTGGGCAGAGGCCGATCAAGCAGCGTCGACAGGCGCTGAGTCACTGCGCTGCGACAAATCGACAAACCGCAGTGAGCGTGGCCTTCGCCGATGCGTATTGAGCGAATGTCCAGCTTGTCCACTGCCAGGCCCACCTGACCCGTGCCAATCGATTGGCTCCGGTGATCGAAGATGATCTTGCCCGCTGTGGGTAGCACGAAGGTTATTTCGTCCTGAGGCGCCGGCAACCTGATGGTGAAGTCACCTTTGTACTGCATGCGCCGCACACTCAAGCCATCGAACCGCCCGTAGACGCCAGCGATGCAGATGCCTTCGCCCAGCGGTTGCATATCGGCGTAGAGGTTCCCGTAGAGCCGCATGAATAGCGCGGCGAACTCATCGCTGGACATGTCACTGGAGCGCAGCAGAAACGGCTTGCCAGTCGCGCCGAAATTCACAGGGCCGCCTACCTTATGCCAGTTGAAAGGAGCGACACCTTAGCAACCGCGTATGAACACCGCGTGACGGCCCGCGGCGATTAAACAGGCCCTTGGCGCCTACCCGCTCACCGCGCCTGCAAGCCGCCCGCTCAGGCGAGCAGCTGGCTGATCAACTGGCCGAACAAGGCCCCCACCAGCATGACAGGCAGCACCGCCAATTCACGCTTGATGCTCAACATGCCCAATTGGTGGCTGACCTTGAAGATCAGAAACAGCGTGAAGAAGGTATGCAGCGCCACCCCCCAGAGCGCGTAATTCACCCCACCGATGGCCAACAACAACGGCATCAGGGTGAACAACGCTACCAGCCGAATGATATTGTCCATTGCCAAGTATTTGGTCAGCCCCAATGCCAGCCATATCTGGTGGGTGAGGCCGTAGCGCAGGGTGAATAGCGACAATGACAGTACAGCCATCATATGCCCTGCATCGTGATACCGATCGTCATACAGCCAATGGATGATCAGTGGGCTGGCAGTGAACAAGAAGCCGCAGGTGAACAGCGTCAGTACATCGAACATCAGCCGGAAGCGAAAATACAGGCGACGCAGGCGGTCCATGTCGCCACTGCGAGCCGCTTCGCTGAAGGCCGGCAACACCACTGCACCGGCCAGCCGCTGCAGGCTGAGCTGAAAGGCTCCGAGAATGCTTACGGCAATCGAGTAGACCCCTAGCTGCGCCACCGTCATGCTGCCACCGAACCAGATCCGGTCACCTTGCATGGCCAGTACGCCGACAGCGGACGATAGAAATACCCAACGGCCGTAATTGACGATCTCACGCAGTGCTGCAGGGTCCCATTGCGGGCGGTCTTTGTGCCCCGGAAAAATCCAATGGCTCAGTACCGTGGTCACCAAGGTGGAAACCAGGCCGGCAGCCACCAGCGCCCAGATGGAGCGCGTCAGATAGCCGATGATCAGCATCACCAGCAGGCCGGCAATTTGCGATACAAGGTCGACCAGGACCACTTTCTTCTGCTGGAAGGCGCGGATGGCCACATCGATCTTGGTCGACTGGAAGGCGAAGATGATTGCGAAAAAGCCAGTAACGGCCAACACCCCAGGCAACTGCGGGTCGGCGTAGGTCGAGTGCTCCGGCCACATTTGGTAGAGCTGAGAAACCCAGCACGCTACCGCCACCAGTTGCATCACCACAAACAAACCCAGGCCGCGAATGATCTGCAGCGACCAGATGGTATTGAGGAACAGCGGGTCGTCACCGCGCGGGCTCTGAATGATGTTTTGCTTCAGGCCTACGTCCGACAGCAGCAACAAGACCACCGAAACCGTAGTGGCAATGGCCATGATGCCGAACATTTCTGGCAGCAACATGCGGGTGATGATCAGGTTGCCGCCCAGGCGAATCACCTGAGAGGCGACAATGGAGCCGATATTCAACGCCCCGGCCAACAACACGCGTTTGCGAAGGCTTTGCGAGGACGACAGATCGATCGTAGACATGGCACCCACTGACCTGGTTTTAAGAAGTCACTATAGTCTCAATTCGCCATGTTGCTGATGGCCTCACCCAGTCACCGACACTCAAGCGGCACCTGCGCCCCCCGAGCATCATCGCCGCAGCGCTCAATCCAACGGCAGCAGCACACTGGCAGCCAGCCCGCCGCTTGGGCGGTTATCCAGGCGCACCTGACCGCCAAGGCGGTCAACGATGGTCGCGACGATCGACAGCCCAAGCCCTGCACCATTGGGGCTGTTGCGACTGTAGAAGCGTTCGAACACTCGAGAAAGGCTGGCTTGATCGATACCCGGCCCTTCGTCCTCGACCATCAGTTCGAAGGCGCTGTCGCGCCGGCGCAATGACACGATGATGCGCCCTGCCGGTGGTGAATGTTCAACCGCATTGGACACCAGGTTCTGCAGCGCAATACCCAAGGCGCCGGCATCGATTGCCAAGTGATGCTCACCTTCATCGATGTCCAGCGAGGGCTCAAGGCCGCGGTCAAGTATCCACGGGGTCAGGTCAGCCAAGGTATCGGTGACCACTTCGGCCAGGTCTACCCGAGCGCTTGCCCGTAAACCAGGGCGCGGCTCGACACGCGCCAGGGTTAGCAATTGGTTGACTACCCGAGTCAGCCGGTCGACGCCCCCGATCAGAAAACCCAGCGCTTTGTGCCGCTCGGCCTCATTACCGGCCGCCAGTGCATTCTGGGCATGCAGACGCAGTACGGCCAACGGGGTGCGCATTTCGTGGGCAGCGTCGGCGATGAAGCGGTGCTCACGGCGCAGCAAGTCATCGATCTGGGCCAGCAAGCGATTGATCGCGGCCTGCATGGGCTCGAGCTCTGAGGGCAACGGTACCAACTGCAACGGTTCGAGGGATTCGGCATGACGGTTGCGAATCACCGTGGCCATGTTCTGCAGCGGCCGTAGCCCCCAGCCGATCGCCACCCAAACCAAAAGCGCCAACGCCAGGCTGCCGAGCAGGAACGGGAACAGCGTGTGCCGAACGATACGATCGATCAGGTCGTAGCGTACGTCATTGCGCTCGCCCACCCAGATGACCCAGTGCTTTTCCGGTACCGGTAGGACGAAGCCACGCCAGCGTTCGCCGGCGCTGATGAAATCGTAGAAACCAGGGGCCGACGGCGGTGGGTCAAGGGTCGGTGCACTGGCGGTATGGACCAAGCGACCGACACCGTCTTGCCACACCTGAAAGGCCAGCTTGCTTTCGTAAGGGTGCCCCACCTGCCCTCGCCCAGCCTTGCTCAACGCTGCGTTGAACGCCTCGTATAGCGCTTGGCGCGAGCTGTCCTGCACCGGCATGCTCATCACACCCTGGAGCAAGCGTGCATTCTGGGCGAGGTGGGCGTCGTACACCTCGTTAATTTCCCGGCGGCTGTCGTGGTAGTTGTACAGCGCCAGCAGGCCGGTACCCAGCAGCAGTAGCAACATCACGCGCCACAGTGTGCGCTGGCGCAACGAACTCATGCCTTGGCCTCGACCAGGTAGCCGATACCGCGCACGGTGCGGATCAGCCCGTTGAACAGCTTCTTGCGCAAGTGGTAGATATTGACCTCCAGGGTATTGCTTTCAGGCTCTTCGTCCCAGCCATACAGCAACTGTGTCAGGCGCTCGCGGGTGAACACCTTGCCCGGTTGCGCCAGCAGCTCGTGCAACAATACATACTCCTTCGGCGTGAGCACCACTTCAGCGCCGTTGTAGTGCACCTGCTGCGTGGCAGGGTCGAGGCTGACCCCGGCATGTTCGATCAGAACCTTGGCACGCCCGGCGCTACGCCGCAGCAAGGCACGCAAACGTGCCTTCAACTCGTTGACGTCGAACGGCTTGACCAGGTAGTCGTCAGCGCCAGCATCCAGGCCATTGATACGATCGTCCAGGGCATCCCGGGCGGTGAGGATGAGCACTGGCAGCGAATTGCCGCCAGCGCGCACCCGCCGCAGTAGCTCGATACCATCCATGCGGGGCAACCCAAGGTCGAGAATCACCAGGTCAAAGGCCTCATGCTGCAGTGCATGCAAACCGCTGACACCGTCGCGCAGCCAGTCGAGGGTGTAACCCTCCTGGCGTAACCCGTCGCAGATTCCTTCACCCAGTGCGATGTCATCCTCAACCAGCAGCAGCCGCATAGTCAGTCCTGTTTGTCCTTGATAGCCTTGAGTAAAGCATCGATATCGGCGCGGCGACCCTGGTCTGCCAGCTCACGCCCTGGCCGAGGTGGGGCCTGCAAGGCTTTTTGCAGGGCAGCGGTAGCCTCAGGGTAGTGTTTCTGCCGGTACAGATGATCCGCCCAGAAGTAATTACTGTCGATGCCATTGGGGTTTATTTGCAGGGCTTTGCGCAACAAGGCATCTGCCTTGTCGGCATCGCCGAAACCGATAGGCCAGCCAGGCACTTGGTCATACAGCGTGCCCAGGCTGGTGTAAGCCGAGCCCTGCAAGGCATTGGGGTCCAGTTTCATGGCCTGCTCCAGGCTGGCCTTGGCGGCCTTGACCTTGCCCAGTGCCCCAAGGCCACCCGTTGCACCTGCCCAACTGCTATTGATGATCCCCTCCCAGATCAGCGGTTCTGGCGTGCCCGGGTACTGACGTACGAACACGGCAGCATCGCCAGCCAGTTTCTCGAATGCATCGGCACGCTTTTCTTTGGGCAGTTGATACTGAATTTGCGCCCAACGCTGCTGCAAATCGCTCAGGTGCTGACTACCCGCCTGGTCCAATGCCCAGGTAAAGGGGGCGAATGCCAGCAAGCTGGCCACGAACAGACGCTTCATTTGATCGACTCCTTCGAGTGGCTACCAATATAACGACGAATGACCGGCAGTTGTTTGCGCAGGGCGCGGTCGACCACCCCTGGCAACATGCCGTTGATGCGCACGAACAGCTTTTCCGGCCACCCCAGGTACAGCTCGCTACGTTCAGACTGCACCGCTTCGAGCACCGCCCGCGCAACATCCGCCGGATCATCCATGCCGACCTTCAGCGCTTGGTTCAGCGCTGTCGCAGCACTGCTGTTCATCGAGGTACGGGTTGCCCGAGGGGCGGCATACAGAACATCGACCGTGGTGTCGGCCAGCTCGCGGCGCAGCGCCTCTGAGAACCCGCGCAAGGCAAACTTGCTGGCACAGTAGGTGGCATAACCGGGATAGCCGATCGAGCCATAGGTCGAGCCAACATTGACCACCAGTGCTTTGGGCTGGGCACGCAAAAGCGGTAGGCACGCGCGCGTGAGCTGCAACGGCGCCTTCAGGTTGATGTCCAGCAACTCATCGAGCGCGTGCTCGTCCAACTGGTCTAGCAGCGCGAAGCGGTTCACCCCGGCCGCGTTGATCAATACGTTGACATTACCCATCTCGCGGGCGCGGGCTACCACCTCACCGCGGCCGGCGGCACAACGCAGGTCGGCTTCTTGCCAACGCAGGCGACCGGGGTAGCGCTTCATCAGGCCTGCAAGCTCACCAATGTGCCGACTGACCGCCAGCACCTGAGCGCCCGCAGCACACAACTGCTCGGCCAATTCCAACCCGATGCCACCACTGGCGCCGGTAAGGACCACTACGGACTCAGGCAATCGCATGGCGCACCTCTTGCTGCCCGGCTCGCGGCAAACCCTGGAACATATCGGTGTACAAGCGATAGACGATTTTGGCGGCATGGATAACCGCCTGTTGGTCTGCGCGGTCTTCGAGGCGATCCATCAGTTGCTTGTAAGTCACCATGTGATCCTGGTCGAGCGCACCGTGCGAGCTGAGGTAACTGAACGCCTGGTTAGGCAGCGCCAAGGTGCTCTGGATAGTACCTGCGGCCTGGGTGGCCAGGGCGATGCTGGTGCCTTCGAGCACATTGACCATGCCGAACAGCCCGACCGGGTTGCCCCGGGCGATCAAGTCGTACAAGTAGGCGACCATCAGTTCGATCGGCATCGCCGGACGGCCATCACGCACCGCCTCCCAGTCACCGCCACAGGCTTTGATGTCATTGAGAATCCACTGCTCATGGCCGTACTCTTCCTCTATGTACTCGCACACCGCGCCGCGCAGCCATTCCAGCCGCGACGGCAAGCGCGCACCACAGGCCATCATCAGCGGCACGGTGTGACGAACGTGGTAGTAGGCCTGGGTCAGGAAGGCGATGTAACTGTCCAGGCTGACCTTGCCAGCCAGGGCATCACGGATGACCGGCACGGCGAACAATGCCTGACGCTCTTGGGCCGTTTGAGTTTGCAGCGTGTCGAAAAAGGACATGGCGTACCTCACTTGAGAAGGTCGGATAACAGGGTTTGGTAACGCTTGAAGATCGCCTGGCGTCGCGGGCGTCCGTTGGCGGTCAAGGTTTCGTCTTGCTGGCTCAGGGGGGCCGGCAAGCGGTACCAGGCATGCACCTGGGCGTAATCAGGCAGTTGCGCGTTGCAACGCTGCACGGCTTGGTCAATGGCAAGATCACTGAGGTTAGGGTCCAGCGGCCACAGCAGTGCCACGTTGCGCGGCAGGGCTTCGCCATGCACGAACGCCTGAGCGATCACACCGCCCTGGGTCAACTCGGACTCGACCCATTCTGGGTTGACGTTGCGCCCGAAGCTGGTGATGAACTGGTGCTTCTTGCGCCCATCGAGGTATAGATAGCCGTCTGCGTCTAGGTGCCCGAGATCGCCGGTGGCCCACCATGCCTGAGTGACAGGGGCGTCTTCCAGGTAACCCAGCAAGGTCGAGCCGGCAACCAGCACCTCACCATCCTCGGCAATGCGCACTTGAACATGGGGCAGTGGTTTGCCGACGCTGCCAGGGCGCATCGCCCCCGGACGGTTCAACGCCACGACAGAAGCGCATTCTGACAACCCATAGCCCTCGAACACCGGCAACCCCACCGCCTGCGCCCGCGCCAGCAAACTGGGCGAGACCCGCGCCCCTCCCACCGCAACGAAGCGCAACTGGCCTACCTGCATCAGCCCGCGTTCGATGGCCGTGACCAGCCCCAGCAGCAGCTGCGGTACCAGGATCAAGCTCTGTGCGCCACTGAGGGCAATGGCGCCCAGAAGGCGCTTGAAATCCACTTGGCTGGCACCGCCCACGCCCAGCTGCTCCTGCGGGTAAAGCTGCACACAGGCCCCAGCCATGAGCGCGGCGTACACACCGAGGTTTTCCAACAACACCCCCAGAGGCAGTACCGCCAGGTACCGTTGTGGGGAGGTGGGACGGCTGGCAGCCTCCAGCTCCCGTGCTACCCGCAATAGGCTGCCAGCGCTCAGGCACACCCCTTTCGGGCTACCGGTACTGCCAGAGGTGTAGGTCACCTTGGCGGTGCCGACCGGTAAAGCAACCCGGCTCGACGCCTCCCGGACCCAAAACTCGCCTTGCTGTACAAAGCCCTTGCCCGCCAATTGCGCCGCCCACCGCGGCGTACACAACACAACCGATGCACCGCTTTGGTTGATGCAGTGGTCGAACTGGGCGGCGCTGAAGAACGACGGCACGATCACGCAAGGGCGTTCAGCGAACAGCGCGGCCAAGTCCCAGAACAACTGATCTGGGCCGTTGTCCAGTGCCAACACCAAGGCACCTGCCGGTTGCCCATGCATGGCATGGGTGCGCAGCCCGACTTCGCCGAGCAACTGCTGATAGGTATAGCGGTGCGTTTGGCCTTGCACCGCCACCGCCTCGACATGATCGGCTGCATATTCGCCCAACCGTTGCCGAAATTGCTGCAACTCATGCGGCATGGCCTGCCTCCTCGGCACGGGCGGGAAAGCCCAGGCGTTGGAACACGCCGGCTCGGCTCAAGGCATCGTAGCCGTAGCCGATATTGCCGGCGAACACCTGGGGGTGTTGGTCGTAATAGGTACCCCATTGATCGACCTGCCCCTGCAGGCGCTCGGGGTCGGCCGGGGCCAATACCGTCGGCACCAGCCCCAGCCGCTGGAAACTGTTTATCAGCGTGGCGGCGCCGGTGAAGGCCACCCATTGCAAGCCGCGCGCAGCCAGCAACCAGGTCACGGCAATGATCATGATGCGTGCGCTGCCGGCGCTGAGCGATGCCAGGTTGCCGACCTCGACCATGCCAGTGCGGGGCAGCTCGGTGCCGGCTATGCGGGACACCTGCACCTCCAGCGGCTGGTCCAGATACCGCTCGAGAAACAACGGGCCCTGCGCGGCCAGGCGCACGCCAGCGGCGGCTACCAGTTGCCCGTGGCTATCGTGCAAGGCCAGCAGTTCGGGCAGGTAATGCTGCACGTCCGCGTGGTGCGCTGTGGCAAAGCAGTGGTGGATGAAGTGCTCCAGGCCTGGGCGGCCAGGGTCTCCAACAGAATGAAGCGATAAACGAGCATGGTGATCGGCATGGGTACCGATCGCTAACGGGAGCAGGCTGCTCCATTGAATCTGGCTCATGAAAATCCCCCAACTGGGTGCGATGGGCGGATTATCTGGGGCGAATCTGAAGGGAATCTGAAGTCGGCGAAAACAGCTGCAGGTGGGATCGAACGGTGAAATCGACCATACTTCAGCCTTCAAACCAATCTGTGCGTCCGATGCCTCAACTCACGCCCTCCCCGCTACCCTCATCCTGGGCCCAAACGACCTGGCGAGCCTGGCGTCAACGCCTGGCGTTCTGGATCGGTGCATTGCTGGTTGGGCTGACGGCCCTGGCGTTCGCCTGGCTGGCCGACGCTGCATTCGCATCGTTCAAACAACTGCTGGAATGGGCTCCCTGGTCCCCACTGGTGGTCACCCCTGCGGGGTTTGCCTTGCTCGCATGGCTGACCCACCGCTGGTTCGAGAATGCCAAAGGCAGCGGTATCCCGCAGGTCATTGCGGCGCTGGAGTTGCCCTCCGGTCGGTTGCGAGCGCGCTTGCTGTCACTGCCTGTGGCTGGCGCGCGCATGTTACTGACCCTTGGCGCGCTGACAGTCGGCGGCTCGGTAGGCAGAGAGGGCCCGACCGTGCATATCGGCGCTGCCGTGCTCTATGCCTTTGGCCGCCGCCTTGGGCTGCATGGGCGGCGCACCCTGGCTGGCCTGATCCTGGCGGGTGGCGCTGCGGGCATCGCGGCCGCGTTCAACACGCCATTGGCCGGGGTGGTGTTTGCCATCGAAGAACTCAGCCGGACCTTCGAACAACGCTTCAGCGGGCTGGTGCTCACGGCAGTACTGATCGGTGGCATCGTGACCCTAGGGGTGTTGGGCCAATATGCCTATTTCGGCCAGATCGGCGGGCGCTTGCCCATCGGTTGGGGGTGGATCGTGGTCCCTGCGTGCGCGGTATTGGGAGGCGTTCTGGGTGGGTTGTACGCCAAGCTGGTGCTGCCATCCAACAAGGGCATCCTAGGCCGTATGTGTGCACTGCGCGGGCGCTATCCAGTGCGCTTCGCTGCCGTTTGCGGGCTGGTGCTGGCTGTACTCGGCGTGATCTCGGGCAACCATGTATTCGGTACAGGGTATGAAGAAACCCGCAAACTGCTCGAAGCGCAACCTATTACGGACCCTACGTTTCTGCTCTGGAAATTCCTGGCCAATGTCGCGTCTTACCTTGCCGGCATCCCCGGCGGCCTGTTTTCACCGTCACTGAGTATCGGGGCGGCCTTCGCACCGCTGCTGAGCTTGCTCCCTGACGTCGACCCGCAGGCGTGTGCGCTATTGGGGATGGGCGCCTATCTGGCCGGTGTGACCCGTTCACCGCTGACCGCTTCGGTGATCGTGCTCGAACTCACCCACAGCCCGGACCTGGCAATCCCGATGTTGGCGACCACGCTGTTGGCAACCGGTATTTCAGGCTGGATATCACCGGTTTCGTTGTATCACGCACTGGCACACAGCGTCATCGACAGGTTGCAGGCACCCGAACCCTCCACGGGGGCTGAAGCGATAAACCGTAGCTAGTTGCACAACGGGCGGATTGGGCGCTCAAATATAGCAATGCGCCACCCCTGAAATGGACTTACATCAGGAATCACCGTGAAGCGAGATATTCACCTAGTCGTTCTGCTGTTGTCAGTGATTGGTTGTTCCCTCGCTTCATTGACCTTATGGAAGGTCGTCGCTTCGCGAGAGCGAGCTTTGGAGGAAGCCAACGTCCATGCTCTGAATTTGACCCAGGCCCTTTCCACCTATGCAGACGGTATCGTGCGGCAAAGCTCGGTGATCCTGCTGGGCCTGGTCGAGCGCCTGGAAACCGAAGGTAGCGGCCCCCAACAGATCGAGCGGCTTCGACAACTGGTGGCCAGCCAGCAGCCACTGATGCCCCAGCTGAGCGGCATTACCGTTTACGGTCGTGACGGCAGTTGGCTGATGGCCTCCAATCGCCCCATTCCGGCAGGCGCCAACAGCAGCGACCGAGCCTATTTCATCCACCACCGCGACGACCCCTCGCGCGAGCCATTCATCGGCATGCCGATCCGCAGCCGCGCCAACCATGAGTGGGTGATCACCATCAGCCGGCGCTTCGACGATGCCCAAGGGCAGTTCGCCGGGGTCGTGGCGGTGACACTGGGCGTTGAGAACTTCCTGCGCCTGTTCGGCCAGATCAACGTGGGCCAGGACGGTGCCATCGGGCTGACCCATACCGATGGTGCGCTACTGGTGCGCTACCCCTTCCGCGAGCAGGACATGGGCCGCAACTTTTCACGCTCGCCCCTGTACGCCAAATACCTGGTGGACCGTTCCGTCGGCACGGCGTCATACAAGTCCAGCCTGGACGGCGTTGCCCGCTTGTATGCGTTTCGCAAAAGCGATAGCCAGCCGCTGGTGACCACCGTGGCACTGGGCAAGGACGAGTCACTGGCCGGGTGGCGGTTGGAAACTGAGCTGTCAGTACTGGTGGTATGCGGGTTGCTAGGGCTGACGGGGGGCATCGGTTGGCTGCTGATCCGGGCAATGCGCCGGCGCAGTGAGGCCGAAGGCGAATTGCTCATCACCCAGCAACGCCTGCTCGACTCCAATCAACAGCTGGAGCGCCTGGCCAAACACGATGCGCTGACTGGGGTGGCCAACCGGCGCTTTTTCGACGAAACCCTGGCCAAGGAAACCAGCAGGGTACAACGCAGCCATGCAAGCCTGGCCTTGCTGATGATCGATATCGATCACTTCAAGCGCTACAACGATAGCCTCGGCCACCCTGCAGGTGATGCGTGCCTCAAGCGTGTGGCCACGACACTGGCCGGCTGCTTGCGCCGGCCCAATGACTTGCTTGCACGGTATGGCGGCGAAGAACTGGCCGCCATACTGCCCGATACAGACTGCGCGGGCGCAACCATGATTGCCAAAGGCATGCTTGAACGCCTGGCGCTGGAACCTATCGCTCACCCGGACAGTCCTTTCTCACAGGTGACCGTGAGTATCGGTATAGCCTGCATCAGCCCAAGCCAGCCAGACCTGGTGTCATCGCTGTTGGAAAGGGCTGATCGCGCGCTCTATGTCGCCAAGCAGGAAGGTCGCAACCGGCTGCACGTCGGTTGAGCCCGGCACGTTAGTCAAACACGGTGCGTATGCCCGATCGAGGCGCAGACTTGGACGCTATTAAGCAAAGTGCCGTGCACAGCCGCGCACTCGACTGGCTGAACTTTTTCCTGGCCGATGTACGCGATGGGCTAGGGCCGTACTTGGCCATCTATCTGCTCGCCGTACACCAGTGGCAGCCGGCGAGCATCGGCTTGGTGATGACTCTGGCCGGGGTGACAGCGCTGGTGGCGCAAACGCCAGCTGGCGCACTGATCGACCGCACCCGGGCCAAGCGCGCGGTGATCGTCATCGCTGCCTTGCTGGTGACCGGTAGCTGCCTGCTGCTACCGTTCATGGCATCGTTCACCTTGGTGGCGTTGACCCAGACCGTCAGCGCCCTGGCCGGTTCGGTATTCGCCCCCGCGATTGCGGCCATCACGCTGGGCATCACTGGGCCCAAGGCGTTCACCCGTCGTTTCGGGCGCAACGAAACCTTCAACCACGCTGGCAATGCCTGTTCGGCACTGCTTGCTGGCGGGCTTGCGTATCTGTTCGGGCCGGTCGTGGTGTTCTACCTCATGGCAGTGATGACGGTCATGAGTATCATCGCCGTCGCCAGGGTGCCCGCTGACGCCATCGATCATCAGCAGGCACGGGGCTTGAGCGACGCGGCCCATGGCCACGATCAGCCCGCTGGCCTCAAGGTGCTGCTGCACAACCGCACCTTGCTGCTGTTCGCCGTGTGCTGCGCACTGTTCCACTTGGCCAATGCCGCCATGTTGCCTCTGGTCAGTCAGAAGCTTTCGCAGATCGACCTGCGTCTGGCTACGCCCCTGACCTCGGCCTGTATCGTTGCCGCGCAACTGGTGATGGTGCCGATGGCAATGCTGGTCGGCAACAAGGCCGAGCAGTGGGGTCGCAAACCCTTCCTGGTGGCTGGCTTTTTCGTGCTTGCACTGCGCGGGGCGCTGTATGTGCTGTCAGACAACCCCTTCTGGTTGGTGGGTGTGCAATTGCTCGATGGCGTGGGTGCCGGCATTTTCGGCGCGCTGTTCCCCATCGTAGTGAAGGATCTGACGGCAGGCACTGGCCGCTTCAATGTAAGCCTGGGCGCGCTGACTACCGCCTTTGGCCTGGGCGCGGCTTTGAGCCCTGGCATAGCCGGGCTGGTGGTTCAGGCGGCAGGTTACGATGCCGCATTCCTGACCTTGGCCGCTATCGCCACGGCCGCTTGGCTGTTGGTGTGGCTAGCACTGCCAGAAACCGCCCCTCAGATGGACCGGACGCTGGAGTACGCCGAAAGCTGAAGGGCCAGCGCGCAAAACTGCAGCGCTACACCCCTGGCGAGTGAGTCCTTGCACGCGCACACTTTTCAGAGACTGCAAAACCTGTAGAATCCGTGGCCGATTGCCCTGACCAATGCCTGAGCTTCGCCCATGACGCTGGCCCGCCACACACATTCGAAAGTCGCCTGGCTGCTGTATTTCAGCATCCTGTTCGGCTCGTTGCTGTGTGCCATGGGGCATGGCCAAATGGCCGGGTTGCGCCTGGCCGGCCTGAACGACGCCGCGTGGTGCGCGGCGCACAGCAGCGGCACAGGCAGTGCCAACCAGGACGTCGCCGACCCTGTGCTGCCGACCGGCGCCGACTGCGTAATCGCCAGCCTGTTCAGCGCTACGCTGCTGGCCGTGTTCTTCGGCCTACTGGCCTTGCTCGGCAGCGAACCACGTACCTTCCTACCTAGGCAACCCACGCCACGTCTGCCCAAACAACGCTGGCCAAGGGTCAACCCACGCGCCTCGCCTGCCTCGCTTCTTGTGCTCTGACATCGCCACGCCTCGATGCCGTCTGATCGGCTAACGGCGTGCGCTCACCTTTTCAGCCAGGAAGCCTTGCATGTTCCGCATGACCACTTTGGCGCTGCTTGTTGGCAGCGCAACCTGTGCCTGGGCGCAGGACAACACCCTCACCCTGCCCGCCAGCGACGTTACCGCCAGCGCCGAGCCGCCCAATCAAGCAACCCGCCTGGACCTTGACCGCCCCATCGGCAGCGGCTCGAACCTGAACCTCAGCGCCCGCGAGAACCCGGCCTCGGTCAGTGTCGCCGACCGTGACACCATGGAGCGCATCGGCGCGCGTAACTTTCAGGACGCGGCCAACGCCCTACCCGGCGTAAACGCCTCGGCACCGCCCGGCTGGGGTGGCTACGTAGCGTACCGAGGCTTCAATGGCGCGCAGATCAGCCAGCTGTTCAATGGCATCAACCTGCAATACGGCGCCGCCGCACGCCCGGTGGGCGCCTGGATCTACGACCGGGTCGAACTGCTCGGCGGGCCTTCGTCATTCCTCAACGGCAGTGGCGCAGTAGGTGGTAGCCTCAACGTCATCACCAAGCTGGCCAGCCGCGATCAAGACAGCTTCGAAGGACGCATCAGCTACGGCCGCTACGACACGATGGAAACATCGGTCGGGGTCAATCAGGCGCTCAATACCGGCGACGGGCCACGCCACTATGCTCGGCTCGACTATAGCCGCACCAGCAGCAATGGCTATATCGACCGGCAGGCGAACGGAGCCGGTAACCTGGCCTTCTCGTTGCTGAGCGACATCAATGACCAGCTTTCCCACACTCTGGCCATCGAATACCTGGAAGAGAAAGAAGACAGCCCATACTGGGGCACGCCGGTGCGGCAACCATTGGCGGGCACACTGCATATCGACAAACACAACCGCTTCAACAATT
Source organism: Pseudomonas promysalinigenes (assembly GCF_014269025.2). NCBI lineage: Bacteria > Pseudomonadati > Pseudomonadota > Gammaproteobacteria > Pseudomonadales > Pseudomonadaceae > Pseudomonas > Pseudomonas promysalinigenes. The sequence goes on from NZ_CP077094.1 coordinate 3,108,549, forward strand.
ACAACGTCAAGGATGGTCGCTACGAGCAGCGCACCCGCTGGCTGCGCTCGATCACCGACTATCGCTTCGACGACAACACGCAGTTGCGCAATACCTTCTACCACTACAACGGCCAGCGCGATTACCGCAACCTCGAGGTGTATCGCTACAACGCCGACAACAGCGCCATCGCCCGCTCCGGTGGCTACCGCCAGCGCCACGACCAGGAAGTCAACGGCGACAAGGTCGAGCTGACCCATCAGAGCCAGCTGCTGGGCATGGCCAGCGACTGGGCGTTGGGCATGGACTACAGCACCAACCAGCAGACCAATTACCCGCTGTCCAAGGGTGCGTTCGATACCGTTGACCCCAATGGCTTCGCGCCCGGCCACTTCCTCGACATACCTGGCATGGGCGCCCCCATGAGCAAAGGCCGCAGCAGCACTACCAACACCACTTCGGCCTTCGTCGAGAACCGCACTCGCCTGACCGACCAACTGTCGTTGGTCACTGCGCTGCGCTACGACCACATCGATTTCGACGTGGTCGACCATGTGGCGCGAGCCAAACTGGACCGGCGCTGGGACGCCATAACCGGGCGCTTGGGCCTGGTCTACGACCTGACCGCCAACGTCAGCCTGTATACCCAGTACAGCACCTCGGCCGAGCCGCCGGGAGGCACCCTGACCAGTGCGTCGATCAGCCAGGTCGGTGACTTCGACCTCAGCACCGGGCGGCAGGTCGAAGTGGGCAGCAAGTTCGACTTCCTCGACGGACGCGGCAGCGCTACCGCAGCGGCTTACCGGATCGTGCGCAAGAACATCTCGGTGCCCTCCTCGACCGTGCCCAACACCACCGAGCAAGCTGGCCAGCAGACCTCCACCGGTATCGAACTGGCGGCCTCGTTCAAGGTAACGCCCAAGTTGCTGGCGGCAGGCAACTTCAGTTGGGTGAACGCCGAATACGATGAATTCAACGAGACCATCAGTGGTGTGGTGTATTCGCGCAAAGGCAAGACGCCGGTGAACATCCCTGACCGGGTGGCCAACCTATGGTTGACCTACGACCTGGCACCCGGTTGGCAGCTCGGCGCCGACGCCCGCTACGTATCGTCGGTGTACGCCAACACCGCCAATACCGCGTGGGTACCGTCATATACCGTCTACGGGCTGTCCATGACCCACGACCTGGACCAGCACGTGCAGCTCAGCGCCCGCCTGCGCAACCTCACCGACGAGGTCTACGCCCGTTTCATCCACCAGACCAATACCCAGTACTACCTGGGTGAACCACGCAGTCTGGAAGTTGCTGTGCAGTGGCGCTACTAAGGCGGCGCAGCCTCTGAGGGGTGCCAAACAAGGTCGAACTTGGCGAACAATGCTGCAGTGTTCACACTAGCGCGTTGTTCGCTGCCCGATAGGATTGATCATGCTTTATATCGTGATGCTTGGCGGTCGCCACCCTCGTGCACACATAGAGGTACATGACGTGGTTTTTGCCCAGGCCGATAGCCTGGCGCAACTGCACCCGCACCTGCGCCATACGTGGTTCGGCAGCCCTGAGGGCCTGCACATTGACTCCTGGCTGGAAGTCGACGGTGTCGATGGCTACCGGGTCGAGCTGAGCCAGGCAGCACCGGGGCCTGGCTCCATGCGCCTGTTTTTCCTGAACTTGGGTGGCTATGAGCGGCAGGTATTCGGCGAGGCGCATCGTTACGCGCTGGTAGCAGCCGTCGACAAGGCCCAGGCCAAGCGCCTGGGCAAACAGCGCATGGCACAGGGCTGGTTCAAACCCCATACAGACGCGGTAATCGATATCGACGACTGTTTGCCGGTGGACCTGGTGAGCGGGCGTTATGTGCACTTGGTCGAGGGCGAACATGCAGGCATCCGCCAGTTCAGCGACTACATCGTGCTGTGATGGGTTCAGTTGCTGCGCCTTCACGCGACAAAGTGGCGCACCGCTGACCTTTTACAGCGACACCAGGATGCGGCTTAATGCTCGCCTCATCCATCCGGGGGCGTCATGACTCTACGTGCTCGCGCACATTTGTGTCTGTTTGCCTGCTTCGCCGTGCTGTTCAACCTGCTGGCGATGCCGCTCGACCGTGCCTTGCAAACACCCCGCATCGATAGCCAGTCACTTATCCTCGGCAGCTTCTGCAGCCTGCATGGTGCGCAGAGCCTGCCCAAGTCATTGCTGGCGCAGCTCAAGGCCGAGCTGCCGCAACTCGATGATCAACCGGAAACGAAACACCCGGCGGGTGACTGCTGTTGCGGGCACGCCGGGCATGCCTTGCTGGCCAGCGACTATTATCGCCACCTGTTTCCCCGCTTCTGGCCCGACGCACTGCTGCTCGGTGACAGCCACAGGCTGCCACTGCCACGCGAACAGTGGCCAAAGCTGAACCCCCGCGCCTCCCCCCTGGCCTGAGCCGTCGTTGTTTGCCCACAGCTGCCCCGTGACTGCGGTGTGCAGCCCTGCCCGACAGTTTCCAGGAAACCACTCATGTCTGCGTTGCGTTGCACCGCACGTGCCGTTCTGCCCGTGCTCGCTTTGTACAGCCTCAGCCCATTGTCGTTGGCCGTTGCCGAAACACTGCCCGCTGAAAACTCCACCCTCACCCTCGGCGCGGTTACCGTGACCGGCAATCAAAGCGGCCCGCTGGCCACCAGCAGCGTGCTCAGCTCGGTGGACATCCTGGGCGGCGATATCCTCGAAAAAATGCCCGTGACCTACAGCTGGGAGTTGTTCAACCGCGCGCCAGGGGTGATGCTCACCGAATTCAACCAAGGCACCACCTCGGGCAAATTATCGTTTCGCGGCTTCAATGGCGAAGGCGAAGTGAACGCAGTGAAGCTGTTGATCGATGGCATCCCCAGCAACACCAACGACGGCAACATGCCCTTCATCGACTCGGTGTTCCCCATGGACATCGACAGCATCGAAGTGGTGCGCGGCACCAGCGACCCACGCTACGGCCTGAACAACATCGCCGGCAACGTCAACATCAACACCCGCACCGGCGGCAACTACAACAAGGCGCGCGTGCGCTACGGCAGCTTCAACACCCGCGAAGTGCAACTGGCCAAGGGCATCGAGACCAGCAACTGGACGCAGAACTATTTCTTCGGTCGCCAGCAGGTCGACGGCTATCGCGACCATGCCGACACCCAGCGCTACAGCTTTGGCGGCAAGTGGTTCTACACCCCTGACGATGGCAGCTACCGCCTTGGCCTGATCGCCCGCCACTACGAGTCCGAAGCCCAGGAGGCCGGCTACCTGACCGAAGACGATGCCCGCCATCACCCGCGCATGAGCAACGCCTACAACGCCACGGACAAAGGCACGCGGCGGATGAACCAGGTCAGCGTGCACTTCGACACAGACCTGGCCGACACCCTGTCCTGGTCGGCCAAGACCTACCTCAACACCTTCGACGACCGCCGTTGGACACAGTACTGGCGCACCAGCTCACAACAGGAGCGCGACACCTACGAAGACCAGTACGGCGCCATCACCTCGCTGACCTGGCGGCCGCAGGTGGACTGGCTGCACGCCTTCGCCCTGGAAGGGGGCAGCGATGTGCAGAAGCAGCAGAACCGCAGCGAACGCTATCGCACCGTGGAACGGGTGCGTCAGGCCCAGACCCGCGACCAGGACTTCGACTTCAACACCGTCGGGGCCTACGTGCAGGCAGAGATCGAGCCGTTCGAGTCACTGAAGATCGTGCCCGCGTACCGGGTGGACAAGATCAGTGGTGACTTCACCAACAAGATCACCGGGCAGGACTACGACATCAACGACTACGGGCTGATCAAGCAGCCCAAGCTCAGCATTGTCTATTCGCCATGGAAGTTCGCCAGCGTTTACGCCAACTGGGGCCGGACCTTCCAAGTCGGGACCGGCGCCGCAGCCTACAAGGTGCCGCCACGCAACGAGGACCTGGACCCATCGATCAACGAAGGTTGGGAAACCGGCGTCAAGTTCACCCCAGCCAGCTGGATCGATGGCCGCGTGGCCTACTGGCGTCAAGACGCCTCTGGCGAAGTGAGCCGTCGCTTGAATGACCCGAGTGGCGAGTCGGACAACGTCGGTGAAACGCGTCGTTGGGGTTACGATCTGCAAGTCAACGTGCACCCGGACGAGCGTACCGAAGTGTGGATGTCGTACTCCTGGCAATACTCGAAGATCCTTGAACCCAGCAGCGCATTGCCCGACAGCAAAGGCAAGGAAATCGACCACGTACCGCACCACCTGTGGAACACCGGCATCAGCTACCAAGCCACCCCTGCCCTGCAACTGAGCGCCTGGGCGAACGGCCAGACCAACTACTACCTGGAGCGTGAGAATACCCAGGGCACGTACGGCGGCTACGTACTGATGAACCTGGGCGCGACCTACAAGCTCAGCGAAACGATGAGCGTGGACCTGCAACTGAAGAACCTGACCAACCGCTACTACGAGTACGTCTGGTACGACCCTGATGGTGCCGATGCCTCGCTGCATTCACCTGGAGATGGCCGGGCTTTGTATGCCGGGGTGACGTTCGACTTCTGAATGCGTCCTGGCTCAGCGATGAGTGAACCTGGCCGTGCGCTGCGCCCTGACTTGCGCACGGCCAGGCCAAATCCCTACACCGCTTGCTCGCTACATACCAGGCGGCAATATTCGGCCCAGTCCATCTCGAGCATACTCGCCAGCTGGCCATGGGCTGCCAGCAAAGCAAGGTTGAACTGATCGACGCTGCGCGACGCACAGATGACCTCCAACTCCCATTGGGCAATGTGTAATTGGCGAGCGACTCGGCACATACGGCCCTCACGATGGTCGGCGTGAATCAGGATATCGCCCATCAAGCGTTCCAGCTTGTTCAACCCATAAGGGTGCGCAACCATGGCAGCCAAACGGCAAGCCACCTCTGGACAGCCTGGAGCACGTACATCTTTTAGATATTCGAACATGGCTGACTTGCCTCGCCGAGGGATGTATCCAGAGCGAACTGACGGATGCGCGCCGTTACCAGGCCTGCCAGTTCGTCAGGACGGAACTTGGCGACGAACTGATCCGCGCCAACCTTTTTAACCATGGCTTCATTGAACGCCCCGGAAAGAGAGGTGTGCAGCACAATGTGCAGGCTCGCCAGCTGCGAGTTGGCGCGAACCTGCGCGGTGAGCGTGTAGCCGTCCATCTCCGGCATTTCGATATCGCAGATCATCATCAGCAGCTCCTTGGGGGGCTGCTTGCCTTCGGCCAGCATGGTGTTCAGCATTCCCAACGCTTGGCCGCCGTCATTGCAGGCCAACACCTGAACGCCTATAGCCTGCAGGCACCGGCTAACTTGCCGCCGCGCCACGCAAGAATCATCGACGATCAGTACTTTGAAGCAGCTGGCCTGCTGCCGAAGTGCGGCATCAAGGGTTGCCTCGCTCAGTTGCTCCGCAACCGGCGACACCTCGTTCAGCACTTTTTCCACATCGATGATCTCGACCAATGCTCCGTTGACGTTGGTGACGGCGGTGAGATAGTTGTGCCGCCCACTAGCACTGGGTGGCGGATGAATGCGCTCCCAGTTCAGGTTGACGATATGCTCGACCGCACTGACCAGAAAGCCCTGAGTACGGCCGTTGTACTCAGTGATGATGACGTAGGCCTGCTCAAGGTTTTCCAACGCCTGTAGGCCAGTAGCCCGGGCGAGGTCAAGAATCGAGATCGATTTGCCACGTACGTTGGCCACGCCGCGGACCACGGGGTGCGAACCGGGCAAGTGCGACAGCGGTGGGCACTTTAGGATTTCTCGCACCTTGAAAACGTTGATGCCGTAGCGCTGCTTGTCCGCGAAGCGAAACAGCAATAACTCCAGACGGTTCTTGCCAGCCAGCTGGGTGCGGCTGTCGACGGTTTCCAGTAAACCAGCCATTTTTTCACCTCATCTTGCCGATTGGATTCAGCCATTGAACCGTGTGACCAACGCGTTGAGGGCATGAGCGGTGTTCTCCAGGTCGCCGCCCAAAGCGCACGAGTTTTCGGCGATATCGGCGTTCTGCTCCGAGACTTGGGCGATGCTGGTGATCTGCCGGGAAATTTCTTCGGCAACATGGGCCTGCTGCTCTGAAGCGGTAGCCATCTGTTGGCTCATCTCATGGATACGGCTGACTGCGGTGTTGATACCGTCCAACGCTTGTTGCGTGCTGATCACCTGGGCCACACCGCTGACTGCTTCGCCGCTCCCTTGGCGCGCCACGGCCACTGCCTGATTGGCCACGTCCTGAAGGGTCTGAATGATGCGCTGAATGGTCTGCGTGGACTCCTGAGTCTTAGAAGCCAAGGCCCGTACCTCATCGGCGACCACGGCAAAACCTCTGCCTTGTTCCCCGGCGCGTGCAGCTTCAATGGCCGCATTGAGTGCCAGCAGGTTGGTCTGTTCGGCAATCGAACGGATCATGTTCGCCGCCTGCTGTATGGTCTGAGTTTCGTTGGCCAGCCCCTCGACTGAATGGCTCACAGCTTCGACCGTCTCTGCCAGTTTCTCGATGACGTGCCGGGTCTTTTGCGCTTCCTGCGAACCGGTCTGGGTGAGGAGGTTGACCTCATCGGCTGCTTTGGCGGTGTGATTGATATGCACGGCCACTTCTGCAATCGACATTGCCATCTGATTCATGGCGGTGGCGGCCATGTCAGCCTCGTCCCGCTGTTTGGTCAGGGCCTGTTCGGACTGGCGGGACAGTGACTGGCTCTGGGTCGCAAGCGCCGCTGTCTGGTTGGCGAAGTCGCCCAAGCGGCTCAGCGCCGTGCGAATTTTGGCTTGTTCACTGATCAGAATCATCTGCAGTTGCCCAGCCATGCCCCGCTCATCGGTGTAGGTTCGAGCGATCAGCTCACTATCGAAACTGCCTGCCGAAACACTGCGGATGCTGTTGAGTGTCTTGCGTGCCAACACTTCGGCAAGCCCTTGCAGCGCGAACATGCCAGCGGCGGCGGTCAGAGCCCCTGGCAAGGTGCCGGCCAGCTCGAACACTCCGGCACTGACTGCCGCCATCAACGTGGGCGGCAGCAGCATGCGTACCCAGAACCCCAGGCGCTCGCGAACAGCCCTGGTCTGCTTGTTATTCTTGAGCCTGGCGTACAGGTCGATCGCGCGCTGGATCTGGTCTCGATCAGGTTTGACCCGCACCGACTCGTAGCCGGTCAGCACGCCCTGGGAAAAGATCGGTGTGACATAAGCGTTGACCCAGTAGTGGTCGCCGTTACTACAGCGATTTTTCACCACCCCCATCCAGCTCTTGCCCTCTTTGAGGTAGGACCACATGTGCGCAAACACCGCACTGGGCATATCGGGGTGCCGGACGATGTTGTGGGGGCTGCCAAGCAGTTGCTCACGGGTATAGCCACTTACCGCCACGAATTCGTCATTGCAGTAGGTGAGCTTACCGTGCAGATCGGTTGCGGAAATCAGCCGCTGACCTGCTGAAAACTCGAGTTCTTTTTGAGTGACCGGAAGATTAGTTCGCATGATGCAAACCCTCTTTGAACGCTGTAGGCAATGTTATGTGTATGGCTAGTCGTTAGCGCTCACATGCGTCCTGCGGTTCGGGCGAGGCGGTCGGGATGGGGTTCTGGGTGATGGCACCTGTCTCAGGTATGAGATGAAGTGGAGCCTAATAGGTGGCCATTTGATGTCAATCCGCCACTGAGAATTATCTTGTTACATCTGTCGTTTTTGCATGCATCTTTGAGCCACGTCAGTACTTAGCCTGCTATCTACGTGTAAAAGCGACAGGTTTGCATCCGCGATTTATAAACTGGGGATATCCCCTGCGATTTGGAAATTTTTATTATTTCGCTCCGCCCTGAAAAGACACGTTTGCAACGCTCCTTTGTTTCCTAGAATGAGTCGACGAAGGGAGTTTGAAATTTGAGCTGGTGAGCGATAAAACGAATAGTGTCTGTATGCCACTATCATTGCTGCCAGTCGGCATGCAAGGAGGCGAAATGAGCAAGAGCCATGGCCGTGTCATGTTGCGACAGTGGATGTGGCGCGCATTCATGCGCAGCGCATTGATACCGCTGGTGCTCGTCGAAACGGTCCTGGTTGGCTGCTATCTGCTGAGCAACCAGGCCATCCGCGACGCACAACTGGGCTATCTGGACCGTAGTGCCAGCGAAAGCCTGGCCGCCAGCGCCGAGCAGAATGCACAGATCATCGAGAATCAACTTGAGCACATCAGCGCCACTGCAAGCTTGCTGGCACGTCTGACCCAACGTGCGTTGCAGGGCCCAGCCCCGGCAACCACAGAAACCCTGGCAGTATCACCGCAAGGCGCACGGTTCAGTGCTACCGACGTGGGCGGCGCAGCTTCTTTCTACTCGGCCGCTACCCCACTGGAGCACCACGACCTGAACAAAGTCGCCCGGCTGGCCACGCTGGATACCGTGTTCGTGGAAATCCAACGCCATGATGCGACCATCGCCAGCCTCTATTTCAACAGTTGGGACAGCTACAACCGCATTTACCCCTGGTTTCGCACCGACGAGCAATATCCGCCCGACATGCGCATACCTGACTTCAATTTTTATTATCTGGCTGACTCGGCGCACAACCCACAACGAGAAACGCGTTGGACCGACGTCTACCTAGACCCCGCTGGCCACGGCTGGATGATGTCGGCGATCGCGCCCGTCTACACAGCCGACTTCCTCGAAGGGGTGATTGGCATCGATGTAACCATCGGCGGCGTCTTAGGCCAGCTGGAAAAGCTCAATGTGCCTTGGGATGGCTACATGCTGCTGGTGGGACGTGATGGAACCATCATGGCGATGCCTGAAAAAGCCGAACACGATTTCGACCTGCAGGAGTTACTCAAGGTGCCAAGCCAAAACAAGCTCAGCACCGAGCAGTTCAAACCACAGAACTTCAATTTAAGGTTACGCAGCGACACCGCACGGTTGGCCAGCCAATTGAACGACAGCCCATCAGGCAACCTGCAAATGGCGCTCAAAGGCAGAGAGCATTTGATCGCCTGGAGCGCGATTGGCAGTACGGGGTGGCATCTGCTGGCAGTTGTCGACAAGGAAGCGGTCATGAGTACCACGAACGCACTGGCGGCCCACTATCGTAATATCGGCTACCTGATGATCGCCGGTCTGGTGCTGTTCTACCTCGCTTATTTCAGTGTGCTGTGGCGGCGTTCGCGCAGGCTCAGTGAGCGTTTACGCAAAACCATCGACGACATCAGAGGCATGCTGAGCGAAATCGGCAAAGGGCAATGGCAACCATTGCGTGCCGAATCGCAGATTCAAGAACTCGACGCGATGGCTGGCGACGTGCTGACCATGGGCGGGCAGTTGGCAACCAGCGATCTGCATCGACGCATGGCACAGCATCGCCTGACATTGATCATGGATTACCCCACTTCGGGCATGTGGGAATATCACCTGGAAGACGATTGCATGAGCCTGCACGGTGGTTTGTGCAAGCGCCTGGGGTGGCCCAATAACCAGATATCCCGTGAAGCATTCCTGGAACGGCTTGATGCCCAAAGCGCGAGGCAATTCCAGGGGGTGCTCGATAGCCTTCGCAGTGGCAATACCCAGCGTATCGAGTTGGAGTTGAAGGTGTGTCAGGCCGACGGCAATTCTTTGTGGGTGTTGTGCCAAGGTCGCATGCTCGATGTCTCGGTGGGTACCCAGCGCGCTGCGCTAGGCACGTTGGTCGATATCGACAGGCTCAAGCTGGCCGAGGCCGACCTTAAGGAGCGAACCCACCAAGCGCAAGCGGCGAACCGGGCGAAGTCGCGATTCATTTCCAGCATCAGCCATGAACTGCGAACGCCCCTGAATGCCATCCATGGCTTTGGCCAGCTGATGCAGATGCACGTGCAGGATGCAGTTGTCCGGGACCAGACCCAGGAGATCCTGGCAGCGAGCAGCCACCTCGGCAATCTGGTGGACGATCTGCTGGACTGGTCGAGCCTGCAAGCAGAAACCCAGCACCTAAGCCTGCGACCAGTTCAAGTCGCCCCATTGTTGGAGGAGTGCGCTGAGATGATGGCGGCTCAAGCCCAGGCGGTCGGGCTCAGGCTTGAGCTGCGGCCTGTACCGGAAAACTTTTGGGTACAGGCCGAGCCCAGGCGTCTGCGCCAAGTGCTCTTGAACCTTCTCTCCAACGCGATTAAGTACAACCGCCCCGAGGGTATGCTGTGCGCAGGTGCCGAGTCGCTGGCCGGGGCCCTGCGCCTGTATGTAGAAGATGGCGGTATGGGCATCGAGCCTGAGCTACAGGCCGAGCTGTTCGAGCCGTTCCAACGCTTGGGCAAGGAAAACACCGCGATCCAGGGCACAGGAATCGGCCTTGCGCTATGCCGAGAGTTGGCCGGGCTGATGAACGGTTCGATGGGCGTTCACAGCGTGCCAGGTGAAGGCAGCCGCTTCTGGATCGAGCTACCTGATGCCGAGCAGTTGGAATACAAGCAAGACAAGGCCTCACCAACGGTTTTTTATGCTGGCAGCGATGTGGACATCGTCCTCCAATTACCGATGCTGGTAAGCAAACGTACCAGCTTCGTGCACGGCACGCTGGAGGCGTGCCTGATACGAGCGCGCGAGCACGGAGCACCGAATGTGCTGTTGCTTGACTGCGATCCCGAGCAGCAGCCACTGGAGCTGCTCGGCCGAATACGGCGCGCAGCCGGTGCCGCGCAGATGTCTGTGGTCTTGATAGGTAGCGAGCCACGCAAGCTGGCAATGCTGGGTATCGAATTTCAGGGAGTGCTCGCAAAACCTGTGAGCCGTGAAGAACTCGCTGAATTGCTCACGGCGTTATTGGAACAGGAGTCCACCCATGTTCACTGATATTCCAGACGATGTGCGCATCGTGGTCGTCGACGATGTCGCTGCTAACTTGCGCTTGCTCAGCTCAAGCCTGAAAGCCTTCGGCTTGGCAAATGTCACGTGTTTTTCTGATTCGGCTGCGGGGCTGCAGTGGCTGAAGACCAACTCATGGGACTTGCTATTGCTCGATCTGGATATGCCAGAGCCTAACGGTTTTCAGATACTGGAACACCTGAGCGAGCGGGATCGCTCTCGCCAGCCGGTCATCATACTTACTGCGCTGACCGACGCTCAGAGCAGGCGTAAAGGCCTGGAATTGGGCGCGAATGACTATCTGCCCAAACCGTTGGACCTGCCCGAGCTGGTATTGAGGGTGCGCAATTGTCTGCGCCTGGCGCAGGCCACCAGCCGCTTACAGAAGGCCAATCTCGATCTGGAAGTACAGGTGTTGCAGCGCACCTTGCAATTGCAGGAAAGCTACCGCGCTGCGATCCGCGCATTGGGCCGGGCTGCGAGTTATCGGGACAATGAAACCGGTGATCATATCCAACGAATTGGCGATTCGGCAGCACTGATCGCAGCAGCGATTGGCCAGCCCGCCAGTTGGTGCGAGCGTCTGAGAATGGCAGCGCCAATGCATGACCTTGGCAAGATCGGCATTCCTGACCACGTTCTGCTCAAGCAAGGGCCGCTGACCGAACAGGAACGACAAGTCATCATGGAGCATCCCGGCATCGGTTATAGCATTCTGCACAATGGCGCGATGGACGAGCTGACTGAAATGGCGGCGCAGATCGCTTACTGCCACCATGAGAAATGGGATGGTTCGGGCTACCCACGGGGTCTGAGCGGCGAGGCGATACCCCTCGCCGCGCGAATCGTGGCGCTGTGCGACGTCTATGATGCGTTGCGGATGCCCCGCCCTTACAAACCCAGCTGGAGCGCTCAACGGGCGCAGACGTTTATCCGGGAGCAGGCTGGCCAGCATTTCGATCCGAGGCTGGTGGAAGTCATTGAGGGTTGTTTCGAGCAGATCGAGCAGTGCTTCGAAAAGTCGAGGATCACCGACCACGACCCATCCAGGCGTGAGCAATTGCTTCAATCATCCCATTCGCAGCCTGCGGGCCGTCACTAACGCCTTGCTACGTGTAGTGCCTCATTGAGGCGGGTTCAAATTCGCCCCATGAAAATCTTGATCGTGCTCTTTCCGTTCAAGAGGGTATGACTGGGGCCCTCGCCTTTTAAGCCATGAAATATTCGAAGCGAATCGCTATTAACCGAGCATCACACATACACACTTCAATATATTGAATCTTAATCATAGAGATAGGCATTAACTAATAAGCGATATCAGTTTGACATCACGCCTGCGTCGCGGCTATACATTCCCCCCGGGCGACTTCCATCATATAACCGCCCACGGGAGGCAGCATGGATCAGGATTTTCATTATTACGGCACTTTCCACTCAGCAATGTGTGCAGGGTTTGACAACGCCGATGCAACGTTGATTGCAAAGGCGTCCAACTTTATCGACTTCTTTCATGAGGGCGAGTACAACGCTGACTGGTCATTGGTGAGTGAGACAAAGAAGTCCGCTCACTACACAATCATTGCCAAGATGGACAAGCCTCGCTACACCTTCCAACACGGATATTGGGGTACCTTCAAACATCCTGAAGACAGCGTGTGGTGCGCTTATCACTTCATCCCTGGCAACTACGACGACCCGGCAGGCACGCCCAGCCGAGAGGACGTCCATGGCGCAACCGTTGCCGATTATTTGCCTCGCCACATCAAGCGTGATACCCGAGGCGGCGAGTACATATTAAGAAAATACAACCCGGGCACAGTGAAAGACCTAGAGTTCGGGCAAATGCTCAATCGGCCGCAAAGTGCACTGTCCAGAAAGCTGGTTGAGGACGCCGTGCTGTGCGCAACCGACGACGACCGCTTGGCAAGGATCATCAGCCTGGCCGCAGGTGGCCCAGAGATGCTAGGCACCGATCGTTCGGACGTTCTGCACAGGTTCAAGTTGATTCTGCTGGGTGTGCGGGCGCACGTGATTGCCGATACCTGGGCGCATCAAGACCATTGCGGCCTGGACAACGTGATGAATACCTACTGGGATGCAGACTACGACCCAGACTCCTGGAACCCGCTAAAACAAGGGCTTGGGCGGCAAAGTATCTATTACACCGATGGTTCGTCCAAAGATTGGAAGCAGACGGTGCTGACCATGCATAACAGCGCCATTGGTTATTTGACTCAGCACGTGCCTAATTCGAATTTCGAAGCCACTCCCAATGCAACCAGCTACCTGGGCCACGGCTGGCTAGGGCACTTCCCAGACTTCAGCTCGGTCAAGTTCCGCTACAAGCCGTGCTGGTCAGACCCTAGAAAAACGATCGAGCGAGACAACCCCAGGGAATATGAAGCCGCCTGGGTCGAGCTGACCAGTTTGTTCCACCAAGCCAAGACTGGGCGCCGGCTTGAAATGGATGAAGCATTCAAAGCCAATCTTCGAAATGCCAAACAAGCAATTGAAACACCTTGCGAACTCGGCAAATTCGTACCAGGTCGGTTAGTTTCGCAATTGGCATGGCAGCGGGTGCTGACCGAACAACCCCTGGCGCAGATAGACACCCTTCCAGAGCCGGATGCCAAAGCGGTGTTGGCAGGCGTGCTCGACAAGAATGGCACGACCTACGTAAACGCCAAAAGTGATCTTTACCTGTTCCAGATTGCGGCAGATTACCACTTCCACTTTATCAAGCACTATCTCAAGGCTAATGGTATCTATCAATTTACCGGGGCGTGGTCGAAGCAGCACAGCACGCTGTCTGACAGCATCGTGAATCTGTTCGAATAAGCCAATTGACCCCAGGAATCCGATACCCGATGAGGTATCGGATTCTCTATTAGCGCGTCAACCCCCGGATCGGAGCGCCCCCCGAGGAATCCAAGTGTCCTGCTCAGCACACTGGACACCAATTTGCAGATTCTTCTCCTGCTCGTAGGGATGGCCGCCCTCGTCGACCAGGTAAAAAACCTCGTGCAGGTATTGTTCGCCCTTGTGATCTCGGTAGCATCGAAATGCCGTGTTGGCTGGGAAGACTTTACGTATTTTCGCGAACGGCGTAGCGCGCCCGATCATGCTGTCGAATTTCGCCGGATTCTCGATGACGACCGACTTTCTAAGGTCGACGAAATCTTGAAAGTAGCGCTGAACGGTTTTGCCCGAACAGGTACCGTGTTTCCTCCACTCGTGGGCGAACATCCCTTCAGGATCGCGGGTAACCAGCTTTCTCAAGGCCTCATTGGCGAGAACGTGCTTCATATCGCTCTCACTCATTGCGCAAGCCTCACCCTTACAGCTTGGAGAGGTGCTGCAAAACTGCGGGTGGCGGTTGGTACGATCGCCTACACTCGCGCTGTACGGCCATATACCGTGGGTCAAAAATGCTTGAGGCACCTGATCACAACCTCCAGTCATGGGGCGCATGATGCAGAACGTGGGCTGCCAGGTTACCGAGTAGACTAGAAATTGGGCAGGCGGGGCGTCAGCACCGGCCTCTTCGTTAGCATCCAACGCAGCCGCGTGGGTACCCCAGAACGATGTGAGTAGAAGTAAAAAGGTCATATGGGAGCGCATTATTCAGTCCTTTGATAGTAGGGCGCCCGGTCAGCGGCGTAAGCCCAGTCAATCAGCTCTGAATACGCAGCGTCTACTGGTAAAAAATGATGGGGGCTCACGCTGTCAAGGTTTCGATGAGCACCCAAACTGACCATCGTTTCCAGCAGATGCGCACACCCGTGCATAGAAGATTCCCATTTGAATCGGGGTGCCACGCCAACGGCTTCGTCTTACGGAACAAAGATGCCCCGTGTACGACGGCCAGTGCGCGCTGAACTATTTGTTCCCGAATGTCACCACACTGTATACAAACTCATGGTCCTGGCGCTGCACGTTACTCTCAGGCTCCTTGATTTTCATTCGATCATCGTCATGAACAATCAATACACTGCGACCATCCAGCACTTCGACCCCCTCTGGCTTGTTGATGAAGGCCAGCGCAGAACCATCATTTAGTCTTACAGGCTGTGGCCTACCGGGTTTGCCTTCGGTAAGCGGCAAGACCCAGAGAAATCCGCCAATCTTGTCATCGCGCTCGAAACTTGTGACTGCGTAAAAGCGATCTTGGTTGTAGCGATCGAACTCAATACCAGAAATACCCAACTCTGGGTACGCACCGGCCTCCATTCCCAGCCTCTGGGCCAACTGGTCAGGTGTTAGGTTCCACAGGGTCTCAACCTCGTCGCCAAGCTCGACCCCTTGCTCACTGATTGAGCAAGGAATCGACAGCAGCAAGAACGCATAATCTGCGGAATTGCTATTGACTCCGAACTTACGAATGCCCACTAGCAGACGATCACCAGGGGCGGTTGAGAGCGCTTCGACCTGAAAATAAGGCGAGCCTACCGCTTTACCGATCCGTTCTCGTAACCCACGCGAGCTGGTAATCTGGCCACGGGTCGATGGAACGATGATCGCTGCTTTCTCTGGATTGCCAACTGGCCAGTAAAGCAGCGTATTCAAGGCGTCTGCCGAAGGATTCTGCGCTGTTCCTTCCTTATTGAAGGCCGTGATGGCAATGACGTACTTCCCGTCGAGCGTGGTGGTCAGCCCCTCAAACTTGTCTGCGCTTCGCAGCATGCTGCTTTCCAAGTATGAGGGAGTACCGACAATCTTTTGCTTGTCGAGCTTCAACGTGAATATTGCTGGGTCGCCTGCCTTAGGCATTTGCTTGTCATTGGCAAGTACGAGGCTCTCCCCGGTGAGCGCCACAGCCGAGACTTCACAATTGACGCCTTTACCCACTTCGAAGCACGGAGCTAGATAGCTTTGCACAGTCGCCGCTGGCGTCGCGATTGCGGCAGCATAAAGGCTTGGGAGGTACAACATCATTCCCGCGAATGCGAGCGAATTGGTAGATTTAGGCACAGGTTCCACTCCATGGATGGGCTATTTCGCAACAAGTAGCAACTTACATAAGATCAGAAATGCACGAAACTGACATTTTTGATAGGAAGCGACTCGAATGCACCATTCAAGCCGCTAAGCCCCATTATTTAATTAGCGAGCGCGCACCCGTTTTAGTTAGCCATCGCAGTGCGTTGGGCGGGGCTGCTACTGATACGGGAGCGAGTGCTCGATTCACTGGCCTGCTCTTGCGTTTGCCTTAACTACCTCGCGACAGACCGGCTTGCGTGGTCACCCCCAAGCTGGGCCGACTTCTGCAACAACCCTCGGGGCAACCGAAAACCTTTGAAAGGCTCTTGCGTGATTGGGTTGTAGGCCTTCTGGGCGCTGAGCCTGTACCGCATCACGCCATCGCCAGTCCTGAAACTCAGATCCACGCTGGTCGCCGTCCGCCCATTGAGCGATCCGCGGCTGAGCAAGCGAAACATCGACCAGGGGCCTCGGTATTCCAGGCTACTGCTGCTGCCGTTCTGCCTGAGCAAGGTCAGGTTACTGCGTACCTGCTGCCCCAAAGTGTTTGGCCAGACGATGCCGGTGATCTGGCTCGGGCCATGGGTGTAGGAAATCAGTTGACCGTCCAGGTCCAATAAGCTCGTGCGCTGGTTGGCACTCAACCCCAACGGTTCGATGCTGAACTGCACGCTCAGGTTGCCGCGCTGATCGAAGAAGGTCTCGCGGATTCGATCTGCGCGCTCCAGTTGTTCGAGCACATCCCTGCGGATCAGCGATTGCCCCTGCTGGCCGGCCTGCAGGGCTTCGAGGTTATCCTTCAAGAAAACCTTCAAGTACTGGTCATGGAATTGCTGCAGCCGCCCCTTAGGCCCGAAGAAGGCTTCGAAGTCGTCCAACGAGACATCCGGCGCCCGTACCACGAAGGGGTAGCGCTCAGCCAAGCGCTGCTGGAAGAAACTGTACACCTCGACATCCCAGCGTCGCTCCAGCTCGCGCAAAGCTTCGACATTCAGCACTTGTGCCGTTTGATCCGCCAGTTTTCTGACCTGGTGGTTGATTGGCTCTGGCAAGCCGGTGGAAACCCGCTGCAAGGTGCCGATTGGATCTTGCCCTTTCATCGAAAAGCGCTGATGCACAGCCTCGAGTGCTGCTTTGCCTCTGTCGGGGCTGTCGTTGACCGCTTTGGCGTAATCATGGACCGCCGCAATGGCACCGAGGGTTTCATCGTAGTAGCTGGGCTTCTCGCCCGTTACCCGCAGCATGGCGCTCAGCCCGGCAAAAGACCGCTGAATAGCCCATGCCTGCCGTTGCTCGGGGTTGCTGCTTCTCGGTTGCAGCGCTTGAGCCTCTGCGGGCGAATCAGCGCCTGCAGAAGAAAGTGTGGTGTTTTCCCTAACCGTGTCCAATAACCGATGCAAAGGGGCCGCAGGTGAGGCCAAAGTGTCAGCAGGTACCCAAATCATCACCTAGTCCTCCGCAAGGCTCAGACGAAACCTCAAGTCACCTGGCGCACGCGCCAGTTATTGCGCCACAAAGTGACGCAATATATGCGCGTCGTGCTCTTGCGCTGATCACTCCCTGTGTGCGCCGGAGTGCAGGCTGCCAGGTCGAAACATGCCAAACGCTCAGTGTTAGAAAAAATTCGCGGACGGTCCGTTGGCTCGAATGCCACTACAGGCCTCGAGCACAGTGTTAATAAAAGCCAAAATCCATTTGGATACACTGCGGCCATCCCTTTACGACTATCTTCTTCGCTAGCACGCAGACGCCAGCACCCAGCCGGCAACTCCCCAACAGCGAAAGAGCCTAGTACACCAACACGACTACTTACAAGAACTTATTTTGTTACACATTCAAACTCGACTTCAGCAAAACTTTAAGCGCATGGTTTTTTAGCAAAATGACATTCAAGCCCCGGTCGCTTGCTTAACTAACGTTTAATATTAAACGCCAACTTGTAGGACGCTTCCTACATATAGGCCTCACGCCAGCAAGGATATATAGCCATGAGCAGATCATCCGGCTCCGTTGCCCCCAAAGAGCGCATCAACATCAAGCACGGACCCGCCCCCGGCGACGAACGAGTCGAAATAGAGCTATCGCGCAAAATGCTGGTGCTGGGCGATTTCGGCCTGGACAACCGCGCGCATGAAGACCGCCCTGTAATGCGCATCGATAAACACACGTTCAACAACGTGTTGAACGATGCCTATGTCAACCTGGCCATGTCTGTGCCCTCGGAACTGAGCACAGCCCGAGGCGGGGCTCGCAGTCAGCCTGCAGTTCAAGTCCATCAATGATTTCGGGCCAGACAGCATAGGCCGCCAGGTTCCGGAGCTGAAAAAACTGCTGGAGCTTCGCGAAGCGCTCGTCGCCCTCAAAGGCCCATTGGGCAACGTGCCTACGTTCCGCAAGCAGTTGCGGCACCTGCTGAACAACGAGCAAGCGTGCCAGCAGCTGGCAGAAGGACTGGGCCTGGTGCTTTAGGCGCCAGAAGAAGACTGAGACAACGGAGCGACACCATGTCAAAACAAAACAACTCGACCGTAACGGCTGAAGTCACAACAGCAACACTGAGCAACGCCACGCTGCTCGAGCAGATCATGGCAGAAACCAAGTTGGTGCCCAGCCAAGAGGGTTATCAAGTCGCGCGCCAGGGCGCAGCTGCCGTTATTGCCGAAATCCTTGAAAGTCATGATCCAGATCAATTGATCAATAAACACAGTGTCGATCACATGATTGCCGAGATCAACCGGGTACTCAGCAAACAGATGGATGCCATCCTGCATCACCCCGAGTTCCAGAAACTTGAGTCCGCTTGGCGCAGCTTGAACTTCTGGTCGACATAAATCGCAGGCGCATTTGCAGTTAAGCACTGCCCACGCTTCGCCGCGCTAAGCGCTGCGCATATTGCACCTAGCGACCAATTTTAAATTTGAGACGAGGTAAACCTCCCTGTCCGCTCACAAAACGTGTTAAGGAAGAAACCTATGAATATTGTATTGATTGGCTACGGAACTATCGCGTCTGCGCTTATGCCGAATCTGCTCACTGAGTTTGGTAGAGATATTAAAAGCCTTAAGGTGATAGACCCATGTGGCGCCAAGAAACCAAGTGCCGAATTCGTCAGTCCTGTGACGTGGGTGGCAGAAAGTATTACCAGGGACAATCTTGAGGAGTTGTTATGTGACTTGGACGCCGAGTCATTTGTAGTCAACCTTTCAGTTGATGTCTCCAGTGTCGCCCTTGTATCGCTTTGCCAGAAAAAGGGAGCAAGGTACATTGATACGTGCATTGAACCATGGGCTGGACATTATGTGAATGCAGATGCAGAGCCTGCAGAACGTACAAATTACGCATTGAGAGAAACGATGCTTGCATTAAAGTCTCAATGTCAAAATGGCCCTACAGCCGTGGTGGCGCATGGTGCCAATCCGGGTCTAGTTTCTCATTTCGTAAAGCAGGCGCTTCTGAATCTTCGCAGTGACATATTTGGTGTCAGTCAGCCTATCCCACAGACCCGTCAGCAGTGGGCGAAGCTGTGTGCGGATCTCGGCGTGAAAACAATTCACATCGCGGAGCATGATACTCAGATTGCAAAGCTGCCCAAGCGACCTGGTGAGTTTGTTAATACTTGGTCAATTGATGGCTTTATTGGTGAGGGTTGCCAGCCTGCTGAGTTAGGCTGGGGGACTCATGAGCTTAGTTTTCCGCCAGAGGGGCAGCGCCATACTACTGGCTGCAATAGTGCAATTTACTTGAATCGCCCGGGTGCCTCGGTCAGATTGAGAACCTGGACACCCGCCTTTGGCCCCTGCTTAGGTTTTTTGATTACTCACAATGAGTCGATTTCTCTATCTGACTATCTAACCTGCTTTGATAATGGACAGGCTACTTATCGGCCCACTGTCAATTATGCTTACCACCCTTGCAATGACGCAGTTCTTTCAATTCACGAGCTTAGTGGATGCTCTTGGAACTCGCAGCCAGATAAAAGAATCTTGCATGGTCGGGATATCGCCTTTGGAGGCGATTATCTTGGCGTACTTATAATGGGGCATGAAAAAAATGCTTATTGGTTTGGATCTTATCTAGAGAACGCGGTAGCGCAGAAGCATAATGCTGAAAGTTCTGCTACCTCATTGCAAGTCGTGGCCGGTGTGGTATCGGGCATGAAATGGGCAATTAATAACCCTCACTGCGGCATCGTTGAGGCAGAAGAGATGGACTTCAATTTTATTCTTGATAGTGCTAGGCCCTATCTGGGCGAGATGCTAGGCGAATATACAGATTGGAGCCCAATAGGAGAAGACAAAGGATTGTTTGCCATCTCCCGGTCTGACAAGTGGCAGTTTAAAAACTTCATGGAATAATTGCAAGGAGCGTAATCGTGAGCTATTCGAAGTCCTCCATTGGTTTGAAAAGTTATGACTGGTCTTCAGTTGACTTGCTTAAAGATCTGACCTCAGAGAGCATCACGGGCTCTCAGGAAGTCATTAAGTCTCGGCAAGAACACTTCTGGCATGACATGAGTTCAGAATTCGATTCTAAACATTTTCTGATATACCTAATAAATAGAAGTGACTTAAAGTTGAGCGATGATTTTCTAGAGTTCGTATGCCTCTGGCACTTAGATGAACAAAATCACTACAGAGGCCTCAGGAAGATCAATAGCGTTTTGTATGGATTTCTCGAAGATGATATTGACAGGGCAATTAAATCCAGGCAGCCGGAGTTCGACTCTATCTCATCGTTCATGGCTGATGAGTTCACCATATTGGTATCGATTGCATTTGATGAAATAACTAGCACCAGGGCTTACAAACAAGACTTCAAACTTTTTGATAGCCTTGGACCCGACTGCTTGTCCGAATGGATCCGCAATGCAGCCAAAGATGAAGCAGCGCACTACGGGAACGCGATAAAACTATTGAAGAAAAACCACTCATCACGGTTCAACGAGCTTCCAGTCATTCTAGATAAAATAGTGAGTCTCGAGACATCTGATGGGTTTGGCTACAATAATACATTTATCTTTGATCATGATACTGATGACTTTTCGAACGAGCTGTTGATTGACAGCAAAAATACCATTCTTGAGGTTCTCGGGAGAGAATAATGACCTGGTTATACTTCGCACTTCTGGCTCCGCTGTTTTGGAGCCTCTCAAATATTGTTGATAAATTTGCCATTAACCATATCACCTCAAACTGCATCTCCTTTATTTTCCTACTGAGCATTGGAAATATTTTCTTTGCAGGAGCCATTTATGCCTATTTTCAGCCTACTGATTTAGATTTGCACATAGCAGTGATTAATATCTGCTCAGGACTTGCAATATTTTTGCAATACTTTGCATATAGTTATTCACTAGAAGACATGGATGTATCTGTAGTGATCCCAATTCACCAATCTGAACCCATCTTCGTATTGGCAGCATCCATTTTGATTTTTCATGCCATCCCAACATCTTGGCAGGTGGCTGGCTTTGCTATGATCGTTGTTGGCATTCTAATATTGTGCATGTCAAGGCAGACAATAAGAGGGCTCGGCCACCCCAGACATGTAGTTGTTTTGTTGGTTTCTGCTTTTTTTGGGGCTGTCTCAACTGTTATTTCAGACGAGATACTGCAATTGAAAAGCTTGGAGTCGGTGCTGATTTTTAACTTTGCTGGTTATTCTCTAGGCGGCATGTTGCTTTTGTTGGTGCCGAAATGGCGGAGACTCATTACTAACGATCTAAAGACCTTGAATTTAAAGCAGTTTGGGATTTTTGGAGTGACAAACATTTTTGATGTTGGCGGCTATGTTTTTTTCACGGCTGCACTTGCAGCGGGAGGCGGTGCTGCCTTGGTTTCGGTTGTCGTCAGTATTCACCCGCTATTCGTTTTAGCGTTAGGGTTTCTGGCAACGAAACTATTCCCGAAGTTTATCGCCGAAGATATTGCTCCAGGTGGTGTCGTGAGAAAGTTTTTATCAATCGTGATTATCGTTGTCGGTGTGGCCGTGATATCGCATCAAGCCATGTAAGCTGGGCTCGAAAAGAAACACAACTGGAGTCGGTTGGAGCATTATGTCGAGGCCGGTGATTTACCGATCGACAACAACCTGGCGGAGCGTGCGATCAAGCCATTTGTGATCGGACGCAAGGCCTGGCTATTCAGTGACACGCCCAACGGCGCCACGGCCAGTGCGCAAATCTATAGCTTGGTCGAGACTGCCAAGGTCAACGGCCAGGAGCCCTATACATGGCTACGCCACATACTCGAGCGGTTGCCGGATGCCTCGTCGGTAACAGACTACGAAGCGTTGCTGCCGTGGAACTGCTCGCCAGATATGCCACGATAAATCACGGCCTCACATGTGTTAGGTGGGGCTCATCGATCGCTTTCGGACTACCGCCAGACGCTGTCACGCGGGTTGACGGGCAAAGGCTAGCGCCAAGGGTGAAAATCTTACCGATAGCCTCAGCATGGCAACCCTTCCCATCCGAGAGGGCCATGTGGGAGCTCCTTAGTTCGATTCAAAGGCTAGATGCCGGTAACGCTCTACGCTTCCCTCCAGCAACGAACATGGGCTATCGATTCTATCAATTCATGGACTCATTGCTTGAAGGGCCCGAATGCCCACGAGTCCGAATGAATTGGACTTAAACGAAAAAAAGACGCCTAAGCGTCTTTTTTCGATGATTTACAGAATTCTGTAGAACGCTATAAATCTTAATTTGGAGCGGGAAACGAGACTCGAACTCGCGACCCCGACCTTGGCAAGGTCGTGCTCTACCAACTGAGCTATTCCCGCGTCGTGATGGGTGCCATTCTAGCAATATCTGAAATAGCGTCAACCCCTTGATTCAAAAAAGTTTTATTTTTTTTCAGAGCCTTCGCGCAGGTGCGGCCAGGCTGCCACCAGGTAGTGCACCATCGACCACAGGGTGAGCGCGGCCGCCACCAGCAGCAGGCCATAGCCCAATACCACCCAGAAATTCACAACGGGCGGGTTGCCTAACAGAATCACCAGCGCCAGCATCTGCGCCGCCGTCTTCCACTTGCCAAGGCTGGAAACCGCCACATGCGCCCTCGCCCCCAGCTCCGCCATCCACTCGCGCAATGCTGACACCACAATTTCGCGGCCGATGATCACTGCTGCGGGCAATGTTAGCCAGAAGTTGGCGTGCACCTGCACCAGCAGCACCAAAGCCACCGCCACCATCAATTTATCGGCCACTGGGTCGAGGAAGGCACCGAATGGGGTGCTCTGCTGCAGCCGGCGCGCCAGGTAACCGTCCAGCCAGTCAGTGGCAGCGGCGATGGCGAACACCGTACTGGCGGCCATGTAGCTCCAGTGATAAGGCATGTAGAACAGCAGGATGAAGATTGGGATCAGCAGGACGCGCAGAACGGTGAGCAGGTTTGGAATATTCATCGGTACGACTGGCTGCGGGTTGAGCCCGGCATTCTACTCGCTATGCAGGCTGGCATAAATCGACTCGGCAAGCTTTTTACTGATGCCAGGCGCCTTGGCGATCTCGTCGACACTGGCGCGGTTGAGTTCCTGCAAGCCGCCGAAGTGTTTCAGCAGGTCGCGGCGGCGCTTAGGCCCCACCCCGGCAACGTCCTCCAGGCTCGAAGTGCGTCGGGCCTTGCCACGCCGGGCACGGTGCCCAGTGATGGCAAAACGGTGCGCTTCATCGCGGATCTGCTGGATCAGGTGCAGTGCTGGGTTATCGCCCTTGAGGGTGAACTCATGGGCCACATCGTTCAGATACAGCGTTTCGAAGCCGGCCTTGCGCGTTACGCCCTTGGCCACACCCAGCAGGGTGAGATCGTTGAAGGCCAGCTCCTGCATCACTTCGCGGGCCATGTTCAACTGGCCCTTGCCGCCATCGACCAGCAGCACATCGGGCAACTTGCCCTCCCCGTCCTTGATGCGCCCGTAACGGCGGGTAAGGGCCTGATGCATGGCGGCATAATCGTCGCCTGCTGTCACCCCTTCGATATTGAAGCGCCGGTAATCGGACTTGATCGGGCCTTCCGGGCCGAACACCACGCAGCTGGCGACCGTGGCTTCGCCGCTGGAGTGGCTGATGTCATAGCACTCCAGACGCTGCGGTACTTCATCCAGGCCGAGGACCTCGGCCAGCGCTTCGAAACGCGCAGCCATGTGCTGACGGTTGGCCAACCGGGCATTGAGGGCCTGCTCGGCATTGGTTACCGCCAATTGTTGCCAGCGGGCGCGGGTACCCCGGACGCGATGACTGATCGCAAGCTCCCGACCCCGCAGGCTCTGCACGGCGTCAGTGATGGCCTGAAAGTCTTCGTGCAGCACGTTGACGATCAGTTCACCTGGCATTTCACGTTCGGCATTGCCCAGGTAATACTGCGACAGGAACGCAGCCATGACGTCGGCCACTTCCTCCTCGATACCCACTTGCGGAAAGAAGTTCTTGCTGCCCAGCACCCGGCCGCCGCGAACACTGATCAAATGTACGCATGCGCCGCCCGGGTTGACGAAGGCGGCCACCACATCGACGTCGCCAGAGCCGCCTTCGATGTACTGCTGATCCTGCACCCGTCGCAGCAGGGCGATCTGGTCGCGTAGTTCGGCAGCCTTCTCGAAATCCAGAGCCATGGCGGCCTTCTCCATGGTTTCGTTGAGCTCATTGCCCAACTGCTGGCTGCGCCCCTCGAGGAACATCACCGAGTGACGTACGTCCTCGGCATATTCTTCGGGCGTGACCAAGCGGGTGCACGGGCCTTTGCAGCGCTTGATCTGGTACTGCAGGCACGGGCGAGTGCGGTTGGCGAAATAGCTGTCTTCACACTGGCGGACAGAGAAGGCTTTCTGCAGCAAGCTCAGGCTTTCGCGAATGGCTCCGGCACTGGGGTACGGTCCAAAATAACGCCCCTTGGCTTTCTTGGCGCCACGATGAATACCCAACCGCGGAAACTCGCCGTCCGAGAGAAAAACGTATGGGTACGACTTATCGTCGCGTAACAGAATGTTATACGGCGGCCGCCACTGCTTGATCAGGTTCTGCTCAAGCAGCAATGCCTCTGTTTCATTGGCGGTGATGGTGGTTTCCACCTGGGCGATGCGGCCCACCAGCGCAGCAGTCTTCGGCGCAAGGCCAGTCTTGCGAAAATAACTGGCCAGGCGCTTCTTGAGGTTTTTGGCCTTGCCCACGTAGAGCAACCGCGCCTCGGCGTCGAACATCCGGTATACGCCTGGGCGGCCACTGCAGGTGGCCAGGAACGCGCTGGCATCAAAAATTTGAGACATGAGGGTTAGAGGCTTGCGTCGACCATACCGTGGCGAACGGCCAGCAGCGTCAGCTCGACGTCGCTGGTAACCGAGAGTTTTTCGAAGATCCGATAACGATAAGTATTGACGGTCTTGGGCGAGAGGCACAACTTGTCGGAGATGATCTGCACCTTTTGGCAGCCGACGATCATCAAGGCAATCTGGATCTCTCGTTCCGACAGCGCATCGAAGGGCGAGCCTTGAGGCTGGAACGACTTAAGCGCCAGTTGCTGGGCGATCTGGGGGCTGATGTAGCGCTGGCCGGCGAAGGCCATGCGGATGGCCTGAACCATTTCGTCAAGCCCAGCCCCTTTGGTCAGGTAACCGGCGGCACCCGCCTGCATCAGCCGGGTGGGGAACGGGTCTTCTTCACAGACAGTGACAGCCACCACCTTGATGTCAGGGTGACTGCGCAGCAACTTGCGGGTGGCTTCAAGGCCACCGATGCCAGGCATCTTCACGTCCATCAGCACGACATCAGGTTTCAGTTCCCGGGCGAGCTTGAGCGCCGATTCGCCCGAATCCGCCTCACCTACCACCTGCAGGCCATCGATATCGGCCAACATGCGAGTAATACCGGTTCGAACCAGATCGTGATCGTCGACCACTAGGACCCTAATCAAGCAGACACCTCGTCAACAGGGCGATTGGATCCCGTCACCTTAACAAAATTTTTCATGGCGGACCTAGCGTAAAACTTCCGTCAGAAATGTCCGACACCCAGGCTGCATCTGCGGCGCCGATTCCACACGACTGCCCTCACCCGCCAAACGCCCCAGCACATGCCGCAACGCTGCCTTGTCAGCCGCAGGTAAACGGCGAAATGCGCCCAATAGACCGGTTTCATCCGCCGTCAGGCTTTCCAGCGGCGCAGGGGTGCGCTGACCACTGAGCACATACAGTGCATCCACTCCTCGGTTTGCCAAGGCCGCTAAGTAGTCCGCCCGAGGCGTGCGCTCGCCGCTCTCGTACTTGCCTTGCGCGTTGGGTTCGACGCCCCCGATGTCACCAAATACCCGCTGGGTCATGCCTAAACGTTCACGCTCTTCGCGCAGGCGTGGGCCGAATCCTTTCATGCCAGATCTCCTTCTTCCTTGGCCTTCATGGCTGCTGATCACGCGCGTGCCAGCAGTTGTAGAGATGACAGGCACTATGCCCATCGCCGCGCAGTGTCGCAAGCCAGCACGACCCTAGCAGAAGCCTTGATTTTGAAGGTCTTTATTCATGGATGCAGTCCATTGAGGGGTGTCGCGCCAGCGGCAGAACCGGGCCAACGCCATGTGATTGGCGTCACTTTATCGCCACACGACAGGCATTCATTTTTTTGGCGCCCAACTAACAGCAACTTTAAGTTATTGATTTTAAAGTGTTTTTTAACTTTAACGAAGAAAGTTAAAGTTATTTTTAAATTACCGAGCAACAACGCTTGCAACAAAAATTAAAATCCATTTAGTCTGTAATCAGACCACTAAGAAACAGCCTGCAACGCCACTTCCGAGCGCGGCTTAATTCTGCGCGTCTGCCACTTATAAAATTCATAAACGATGTATCTCGGCCGGCCTTGCCGCGCCCCAGAGAGAGGGATCTATGCACATCAGTATCTTTGGACTTGGCTATGTTGGCGCGGTCTGCGCGGGGTGCCTATCGGCCCGCGGCCATCATGTGCTGGGGGTCGATATCTCCCCGGCAAAAATCGAACTGATCAACCAGGGCAAGTCGCCCATTGTCGAACCCGGCCTGGAACAACTGCTGCAAGAGGGCGTGAACAATGGCCGGCTGCGCGGAACAACCGATGTGCAAGGGGCCATTCTTGCCACAGATATGTCGCTGCTGTGCGTCGGCACCCCGAGCAAGAAGAACGGTGATCTGGACCTGGTGTACATGGAAGCGGTGTGTCGGGAAATCGGCACGGCGCTGCGCGACAAAGCTAGCCGCCACACCGTGGTAGTGCGCAGCACCGTACTGCCAGGCACCGTCAAGAATGTGGTGGTGCCCATTCTGGAGGAGTTTTCGGGCAAGCGAGCTGGCGTCGATTTCGGCGTAGCGGTCAACCCGGAATTCCTGCGCGAAAGTACCGCGATCAAAGATTATGACTTCCCGGCCATGACGGTAATCGGGGAACTGGACAGCCAATCGGGCGATCTGCTCGAGTCGCTGTACAAGGAGCTCGATGCACCGGTGATCCGCAAGACCATCGAAGTGGCCGAGATGATCAAGTACACCTGCAACGTTTGGCACGCCGCCAAAGTCACTTTTGCCAACGAGATCGGCAACATTGCCAAGGCTGCCGGCGTCGACGGCCGCGAGGTGATGGATGTGGTCTGCCAGGACCACAAGCTCAACCTGTCGCGCTATTACCTGCGCCCAGGGTTCGCCTTTGGTGGCTCGTGCCTGCCCAAGGATGTGCGTGCCCTGACCTACCGCGCCGCCAGCCTGGACGTGAAGGCGCCGCTGCTCGATTCGCTGATGGCCAGTAACGCTTCGCAGGTGCAGAACGCCTTCGACCTCATCGAACGCCAGGACAAACGCAAGATCGCCCTGTTGGGCCTGGCGTTCAAGGCCGGCACCGATGACCTGCGGGAAAGCCCATTGGTGGAACTGGCCGAGCGCCTGATCGGCAAGGGCTACCAATTGCACATTTTCGACGAGAACGTCGAGTACGCCCGGGTGCATGGCGCAAACAAGGAGTACATCGAAGCGAAGATCCCCCACGTTTCGTCGCTGCTGCACGGCAACTTGCAGCAGGTGATCGAGGAAGCCGAGGTGATCGTGCTGGGTAACAACGACCCACGCTTTGCCAGCGTGCTGCAAGCCGGCCACGGCAAACAGGTGATCGATCTGGTGGGCTTCATGCCTGGCCTGAGCGACAGCCAAACCCAGGGCATCTGCTGGTAACCACCCCAGCACCCACCCTGCTCCACCCGCCACAGGGTCACCCCTGGGCGGTGTGGCGCGCGGCCACCGGCAAAACAGGAGTCAAGGCGACATGGATCGACAGCACCCACCCTTCGTAGCACCCGGCTACCTGCGCGCAGGCGCCAGCTTCTTCGGCTGGGCGTGCCTGGCCGGGCTGATTGCGCTGGCGTCGGAGATGGTCGCCCCGCAGTATCTGGACCCAAACCACCACCTGTTCATCTTCATCATCGGCACGCTGGGGATGTGGCGCTATGGAAACGCCGTCGTTCACTACGTGCGCGGCATGTATTTCCTGCATTGGCAATTTCCAAGGCTGCGCCGCCGGGTGGAGCGCCTGGGCGATGCGGCGCTGCCCTCGCACATGTTCATGGTGGTAACCAGCTTTCGCATTCCCACCATGACCACTTTCAAGGTCTACCAGTCGGTGTTCCAGGAGGTGCAACGGCTGAAAGTGCCCTGCACGGTGATCGCTTCGATCGTCGAGAAAGGCGACGAAAACTTCATCAAGGACATCATGCGCAATGAGGTCAAGAACCGCGACGACATCAAGTTGGTGATCGTCCGCGCCCGCGGCACCGGCAAGCGTGACGGCCTGGCCCATGCCTTCAGGGCGTTGTCGCGGCAGATGCCGCTCAGTGATGCCGTGGTAGGCGTGGTCGACGGCGACACCATGATGCTGCCCGGCTGTGTCGAGCGGGCAGTCAAGCTGTTCGCCGTGCTGCCGGACGTTGGCGGCTTGACCACCAACGAGTTCTGCGAAGTCGAGGGCAGCCGATGGATGCGCCAATGGCACTCGATGCGGTTCGTGCAACGCCACATCAACATGTGCTCGATGGCGCTATCACACCGGGTGCTGACGTTGACCGGGCGGCTGTCGTTCTTCCGCGCTGAAGTGATGACTGACCCCGAGTTCATCCGCGATGTCGAGGCCGACTTTCTAGAGCACTGGCGGCTCGGTCGCTTCCAGTTCCTCACCGGTGACGATAAGTCGAGCTGGCTGAGCCTGATGCGCGCCGGCTGGAACACTTTCTACGTGCCCGACAGCCACACCCTGACCGTCGAGCATCCACCCAGCGACAGCTTCTTCATCGCTACGCGGCAATTGATGTTCCGTTGGTACGGCAACTCGCTGCGCCAGAACTTTCGCGCCACGGCCCTGCTCGGCCGCGCGCGCCTTGGGCTGTTCACCCTGTACGTGCTGCTCGACCAGCGGGTGTCGATGTGGACCTGCCTGATGGGGCTGACCGCCTCGGTGGTGGCCGGTGTGGCGTTCGGC
Source organism: Pseudomonas promysalinigenes (assembly GCF_014269025.2). Lineage (NCBI taxonomy): Bacteria > Pseudomonadati > Pseudomonadota > Gammaproteobacteria > Pseudomonadales > Pseudomonadaceae > Pseudomonas > Pseudomonas promysalinigenes. Next base: position 3,137,848 of record NZ_CP077094.1, read on the forward strand.
ATCCAGTACCTGTTGGTGTACCTGTTCTGGGTGCTGATCTCGCGCAGCCTGGTGACCGTGCTGTTCGTGTTCGCCGGGCACCCGGTGAGCCCGATGTACCCCTTCGTCCTTTATTACAACCAGATCGTCGGTTCGCTGATGAAGGTCTACGCGATGTTCCACATGGACCAGCAAAGCTGGACGCGGCAAAAGACCACTCTGGCCACTGGCAGCGTCGACTTCGATGCCAGCCTCAACCGCTGGTCCTCGAAGGCGATGCTGTGCTCGTCGGTCGCCATCTTCTTCGGGGTCATCACCGTTCTTCTAGAACTCTCGCAACGTTAAGGAAAGGCGCCTGCATATGAGTACCACGAACATCCCCGCGGCCCCGGGCAAAACAGCGGCCAACATCGTCCACGAAGCGGTCGACGAGCGCCAGTATGTGCGCACGCGCATGAACGCCCGCGTGCGCCTGTGCAGTGCCGGCCAGGCGCCGTTCGAGGTAGCCCTGCAGGATATTTCCCTGGGCGGCCTGGGCCTGAGCCACGACGCCCCCCTGAAGATCGGCGCGTTGTATGACGCCTCCATACGCCTGCGCCTGAACCAGATCGACCTGAACATCGACAGCAAGATCCGTATCGTCTCGCAGCGTGGCAGCGAGGTGGGCGCGCAGTTCGTCGACCTTGATGCGCAGAAGCGCGACATTCTGCGCTACCTGATCAGCGCCTACATGTCTGGAGAAATCGCTGATATCAATGGCCTGTTCACGGTCATGCAGCGCGAGAACTACATCAAGGAACGCAAGCACAAGTACGCCAGCGCCCGCACCCCAGGAGCTCGCCTGAAGGCGTTGACGGGCACGCTGTTGTACACCGCCGCTGGCATCGCCGCACTGGCCTTCGTTGGTTACAAAGGCTACCTGCTGTTCTTCCGCATCCCAGCGCTGCAGGCGCAAGTGGCGACCAACGCCCAGGTCATCAGCATGCCCGACAATGGCTATGTGAAATACCTGCTGCCTGCCGGTGCCACCGAGGTGCACGCCGGGCAGCCGCTGGCCAGCATTTCTACACAGCTGGCCACCAGCTTCACCAGCCCTGCCGACATGAAGGCTGTGGCCGACCTGTCGCCGGGTGACCTGCAAACCCTGCTCGGCCGTGCCACCATCGAGACGGTGATCAACAGCCCCTGCGATTGCCAGGTCTACTACCCAAGCCCGCGGGTGGATGGTTACGGCTACAAGGAGGCGCCACTGATGCACTTGCTGCCCAAGGCGCAAGGCATGTTTGTGCGCGCCAATCTGCCGTTCGACAAGCTCGCCGATATCGAGCGGGTTAAGTCGGTGGACATGCAGGTGTTCGGCCTTGACCAGCACTACAGCGGCAAGGTGGTCGACGCGCGTGTCGATGAGGCCAACCGCAATCTGGCACTGACAATCGAGCCTGACAGCCCGCTGCCGGCCGATGCCTACCAGAAAGCGGTGGCGGTCGACCTGTTCCTGGGCCTGCCGTTTGGCGCTGCGCGCTAAACCGCCAAGGACGATGACGCCATGACCGTGAACATGCCCCCCCGCCTGCTGCTGGCCAGCCTGGCCCTGGCCTGCGCCAGCACGGCCAGCGCCGGGCAGAGCCTGGAGCAGATCCGCTACACGCTATACAAGGACCCATCGGCAGAGGTCACTGGCGATCTGCGTCAACTGGCTGAGCGTGGCGATCTGGCCAGCACCTTGCTGCTTGGCGATGTACTGGCCGCACGGCCAGACTCCAGTCCCGCAGAAGTGGTGGCGTTGTATCAGAAGGCTTTCGCCGATGGCCGTGGCATGGTCCCGGCGCTGGCTTCGCTGGCTCGCCTGATCGACCGCACTCCACACCTGCGCGAAGCGCAGCGCACATGGATGACCCAGGCACTGACGCGCTACCCGGCCAACCTCGACCCGCGTAACACCAGCACCACGCTGGAAGTGTTTCTGACCTATCCCGAGCTCGTCGAACCTGCTCAGGCCGCACAACTGTTGGCGCTGTACGAACAGGCCTGCCTGCTCAACTGCCGCCCGGAGCTCTACCATGCCGTGTTGGCCGAACGCCAAGGCCGGCGCAGCGAAGCCGAACGCTGGTACCGCCAGGCGGTCAAGGTGGATGCCCGCGCCATCGACCGCTACTACGCCTTTCTCGGCGAGCAGCAGGACCGCTTGTTCCCAGCATTCGCCGACCAACTGGAGCCGGAACGCGAGCAGTTGCCGGTGGAGAACATCCACCGCATCGCCGCCTTGCTCGACAGCATTGCCAGCGTGCAGCGTGCCGAACAGGATGCCGACCGCTATGAGAGCCAGAACAGCACAGCCGGTGCCGAAAAGCTGCCGCCGACACCCGAGCAACTGGCTCGCGAAAAGGCTCAGCAAGACGCCTTGGACCTGGCTACCGCCCGCGTTCAACGCTGGCGAGACGTAGCGGTGGCCCGCGGATACGTACCAGCGATGGTATCGAAGGCCAACTACATGATCTCCAACCCGACCGAGCACAACGCCGAGGAAACCCAGGCGCTGATCGATCAGGTGCGCCCGCGCGATCCGACGCGGGCCAAGGCCTTGCAAGCTCAGTTCTACATGGTCAACAACTGGCTGACCATGGACCCGGACAAGGCCCGCGCATTGATCGAAGAACTGCGTGCCAGTGGTTACCCCGGTGCCGGCTTGCTGCTGGGTGAGTACTACAGCAAGGGGGTCGAGGACCAACCTGACCAGGAAAAGGCCCTGGCGCTGTTCCAGGCCGAAGCCAACAAAGGCAACACCGCTGCCTGGTACCGCATGGCCACCCTGCACGCCTACGGCCGCGCGCTGTGTCACGACCCAGTCAAAGCCTACACCTATGCCCGCGTAGCGCTGGACCTGGGCGAGCGCAGCGCCAAAAGCCTGGTCAGGCGCCTGGAAAAAACCCTGCCCAAGGATGACATCGAGCGCGCCATGGCCGCTCGCAACGGGCTATTCAAGGAGGCCACCCTGTGAAAGCGCACCACCCCCTGTTTGGCGCCTTGCTCGTCCTGGCGAGCGTGCCGGCGTGCTTTGCCGCCGAAGAAATCACCGGCCCTGAAGCGGACAGCAACGAGCCGGTACGCGTCGTAGCCGCCGATGGCAGCGAACCTGTGATCACCTCCGAAGTGTTCAACAAGCTCACCGTGCAAACCGGCTATGGCCCGCAAGACTCCCAAGTCGGCAGCGACCGGGAAATGTTCTATAGCCTGCGCTACGAACCGTCGTTCGCTTGGTACTCACCGGAAAAGCGCTGGGCGAAATGGATGGTCTACGGCCGCCTGTGGCTGAACTACGACTCCAGCCAGTCGAGCAACCTGACCCTTGAGGCGACCAACAGCAGCAAACGCGAGCAGCCCGAAGGCTGGTATGCCGAAATGCGCGAGCTGTACGTCAAGCGCAACCTGATCGGTGACGACCCGCGCTTTTCAGCCTCATTTGGCCGCCAGCGTTTCTTCGATGACTATGGCATCTGGTGGGATGACAGCCTGGAGTCGCTGCGTTTGAACTTCCAGGACACCTTCTCCGAAGCGTTCTTCGCCGTTGGCCAGAAGTTCTACAACTACAACACCGACGTCAACCAGTTGCCCGACAGTGAGGAGCGCACGACCTACCTGATGGGCCAATACGCCTATCGCTGGAGCCAGAACAACCAGGTTGGCGTGCGCTTGATGCACGAGAACGACCACAGCGGGCACGACGCCGACGACCGCTACGACTTCAAGGGCATGCGCTACGGGTTGTTCTTCAAGGGCGACAACTTGCCTTACCCAGTGCTCAGTGACTACCACCTGGAACTGGCGGCGCTGGACGGCAAAATGGACAACACCAATGGCAACGGCGTCACCACCACCGGCCACAGCAGCAAAGGCTGGGCAGTGCTCGGCGAAGTCGGCAAGCGCTTCGACAGCCTGGCCTGGACGCCACGCCTGGCCCTGCGCGGCGGCCTGACCGACAAACCCAGCGATGAAAACGATGGCTTTCGCCTGAACGCGATCCAGTCCGACCGCATCACCCGTACTGGCTCCTACAGCACCCGCCTGACCAGTTCGTTCGTCGCCCTGGACCTGCGCAACCTGAGCTACTACGGCTTCGCCGTGGAAACCCGCCCCACCCCACGCAGCGCGCTGGACCTGCGGGTTACCCAACTGCAACTGCGCGACCCCGACGGCACCCTACCGATCCGCATGAACGGCGACCAGCGCACGCAGCGTAACCGCGCCATCAGCCAAGGTACCCAGGGCAACGGGCGCAACGTCGGGCAAATGATCGACCTCAACTACTACTGGAAGATGTTTCCGGTGGCTATCGATGGCAAACACCTGGACGTCAACGCGCTGGTCAGCGCCAGTTACCTCAATGCCGGCAGTGCATTGGAAACCGGCGATGACTACCAGTTGAGCGTCGGTGTGGTGATCAGTTACTAAGGAAGGGCCGTGCCATGATCTTCGCCTCCAATGTGTTCCTGTTCCTCTACCTGCCGCTGTTCCTGGCCGTGTACTTCCTGGCCAAAGCGCAGTGGCGGTCAACGGTGATCGTCGCCGCCAGCTACATCTTCTATGCCTGGTGGCGGCCAGACTTCCTGCTGTTGTTCGTCGGTATCACCTACTGGAACTACTGGTTCGGCCTGCGTATCAAGGCACGCCTGGATGCCGGCGACAAACCCATGGCTCTGCGCCTTCTGTGGATCGGTGTGGCCGGCAACCTGTCGACCCTGGGCTATTTCAAATACGCCAATTTCGGCGCCGAAGTACTGGCCATGCTGCTCGCACCGCTGGGCATCAATACCTGGACGCTGGAGAACATCTTCCTGCCACTGGGCATTTCCTTTTACGTGTTCCATGCCCTTAGCTACATCGTCGACATCTACCGCAAGGACGCTACACCCACACGCAACTTCATCGACTTCGCCGCCTTCGTCGCGCTGTTCCCGCACCTGGTGGCCGGGCCAATTCTGCGCTACAGCCAGCTGGCGCCACAGCTGCGCGAGCGCACCCACTCGCTGGAGCTGTTTTCGCTGGGGGTTTGCCGTTTCATGCTCGGCTTCATCATGAAGGTGTTGATCGCCGACCGCCTGGCACCGATCAACGTGCTGTTCGTCAGCGAAGGTACGCTGCAGTTCAGCGACGCCTGGTTCGGCCTGGTGATCTCGACGCTGCAGCTGTATTTCGACTTCGCCGGCTACAGCCACATGGCCTTGGGCCTGGCACTGATGATGGGCTTTCGCTTCCCGGAGAACTTCAACCAGCCCTACGTGGCGCAGAGCATCACCGAGTTCTGGGCACGCTGGCACATGACCCTGGCGCATTTTTTGCGCGACTACGTGTACATGCCGCTGGTGCGTAAACGGGTGGCCGGTGCAATGCCGGCGCTGATCTGGACCATGCTGCTGTCGGGCCTGTGGCACGGCGCGAGCTTCGCCTTCATCTGCTGGGGCCTGTTCTTTGGCGTTGGCATGGTGCTGGAGCGCAAGTTCAACCTGGCGACCAAGGTTGGCGCGCCTTACAAGCTCGGCCGACACCTGCGCACCGGCCTGCTGATCCTGTTGAGCATGCCGCTGTTCTTCACCATGGACCTGCGCCACAGCATCGATATCTACAAGGCGTTGTTCGGCTTCAACGGCTTCGGCTCGCTGGAGCTGTATGTGCTGGGTGCCTCGAAGATGGCCATGGCCTTCGCTCTGGTGGCGCTGGCCTGGCTGCTGCTGGCCGGCATCAATAATTTGCGCTTCTACGCCGGCAACAAGGAAGGCTACTTCATGCGCCATGTCGGCGCGTTGCACAGCGTGCTGCTGTGGGGGGGCTTCCTGCTGGCCCTGAGCAGCCTGGCAGCCAACTCGTTCTCACCCTTTCTGTATTTTCAGTTCTAGGAGAACGCCATGTATCCGGTGATGAATTCGGCCAGCAAGGCCAACGGCATTGTGTTCATTGTGGTGCTGGCGGCCATGTTCCTCTATTCGCTGCCGCCGGTGTTCAGCTTTGCGCGCACCTCGACCGACACCTGGAACCTGTTCGTCGACGGCAAACTGCTGCGCAAGTTCGAGCAAGCCTACGACAAGCGCTTCTTCCTGCGCGACCCGTCGGTTGAGTTGTGGGCCGACGCCCAGTTCCATCTGTTTGGAGAAGGCACCAAGGGCGTGGTACTTGGCAAAGATGGCTGGCTCTACACCAATCAGGAATACCGCGTACCCAACGATCTAGACGCCAATCTGGCGGCACAACTTGAGCAGATCGCCAAGGTGCGCCTGCAACTGGCAGAGCATGGCAAGCACCTGGTTATTCTGCCATTGCCGATGAAGCTCGACGTCTACGCAGCCCACGCCCAGCATGCTTTCGACCCACGGGTAATCAGCCTCTACGACCGCTTTGTCAGCGAGTTGCAAGGCCGCCAGATGGATGTGGTGCCGTTGCGTGCGGCCTTCCTCGCCAACCTTGAAGGCCCACAGCTGTTTCTCAAGTCCGACACTCACTGGAGCCCTGAAGGCGCACGGCTGTCGGCCTATGAATTGGCACGTCAGCGCCCGCAATTGCTCGGCGACCAAGTCTACGTTTCGCACAAGGCCGGCGACAAAAGCGTCAAGGGTGACTTGATGAATTACATCCAGTTCGACCACGCCCGCCTGGCCCCCCAGTTCGGCCCCAACTCCATCGCCCTCTACGAAACCCTCAAGGCCGAGCAAGGTGCCGACGACCTGTTCGCCGAACAAGACCAGAGCCTGATGCTGGTCGGCACCAGCTACAGCAAGATCGACGACTGGAACTTCGTCGGCTTTCTCAAGGAAGCGCTCAACCGCGACCTGTTGAGCATTGCCGTGGAAGCGCGGGGCCCGTTCGAGGCGATGAACCAGTTCCTCGCCAGCGATCAACTGGCAAGTACCCAGATCGACACCGTGGTGTGGGAATTCCCGCTACGCACCCTGCTCGCCCACCGCCCAGGCTCACTTAGCCGTAGCGCTGCGCCCCAGCATTTCTGACGAATCAAGGAGAGTCCGAATGAAGCTTACCCACCTGTTCACCGCCATCGCCCTGGCCACCGCCGGCCATACCGTTTTGGCTGCCGAGGGCAACGCTGACCTATACGACGCCGTGGCCCCTGCCGACTCGGCCTTCGTGCGGGTGCTGAACCTGTCCGACAGCAACATCGACGTCAGCCTCAGTGGCAAGGTCAACCCGCAGCGGGTCGCCGCCGGGCAGCTCAGCGGCTATCGGTTCACACCCGCAGGCCCGCACAAGATCACCATCGCCGGTAAATCCATCGAACCCCAGCTCAAGGCCAATGCCGCGAGCACCGTGGTGTACGACGGCAAGCAGCTCAAGCTGATCAGCGACAAGTACGTCAATGAGCCGAAAAAGGCGCAGATCGCCTTCTATAACCTGACCCAGAACCCGGCAGCGCTGAAGACCTCCGATGGCAAGCACGACGTGGTGCAGACCCTGGGCAATGGTGAGACCGGCACGCGCATGGTCAATGAGATCAAGATCGACTTCGCTGCCTACCAGCAGGACACCAAAGTTGCCAGTTTCGACGAGCAGTTCCTGAAGAAGGGGCGCTCGTACAGCTACGTACTGCTGCCGGGCAACCGCAGCATGACCCTGGCCAACAGCATCGACCCGACCGAGTGACGATTGCTCAGCAAGGATGAATGGCACATGAAGACCCTTGTACCTGTTGCCCTGAGCGTTGCCATCGCGCTGCTCAGCCTGCCCAGCCAGGCCGCGCAACCCGCCCAGGCGGGCAAGCCTGGTTGCGAGAACCTGCAGTGCATGGTGTGCCCGGCTTTGAGCGACCCGCAACGCTATGCCGAAGGGCGCATGAAGTTGATGCGCGAGATCGTGCCTGGCAAGGATCGCTGGCTGTTCCGTTCGGCCGTAGACCTGACCAATGAATTCGGTATTCCAGCACCGATGCGCCCGGAGTTCGCGCGCCTGATGCATGCGTTCGAACGCCAGGGCATTCATGTGGCCATGGCGATCCAGCCGACCCGCGGGCTGATGCACCGCGACAAGCTGTTCGCCAACCAGCTGCACGGTTTCGACTACGCCCGCGCCAGCGGTAATCTCGCCACCTACCTTGGCCAACTGCGCCAGAGCGGCGCGGTGGTAGCGCCGATGATGCAACTGGTACAGCAGCCGCCCAAAGGCGAGTACTTCTTCCGCCGTGACCACCACTGGACACCAGCTGGGGCTGAGGCCACGGCGAAGCTGATGGCCGAAGAAATCCGTCGCCAACCGTTCTATGCCGGGCTGACCAAAAAGCAATACCGTACCGAGCCGGGCGTGATGGTGCCAAAGGACGGCACGCTGAACCTGGCGATGAGTTCACTGTGCGGCAACAACTATGGTTTTCAGTACGTGCGTGGCTACCAGACGGTTCCGGTGGCCAGTGGCGGCGATGCGCTGTTCGATGACGCGCCGGACCCTGAGGTGATCCTGGTGGGTGACAGTAACGCCGCCGCCCGCGAGGACGAAAGCAAGCAGTTCAACTTCGACGGCTACCTCAAGCAATACCTGAACGTCGACGTACTGAACTATGCCCTGCCTGGGGTTGGCGAAGACGGCTCGCTGCTCGAATACCTGTTGTCCAGCGACTACAAGCCCAAGGCACCGCCCAAGCTGATCGTCTGGGAGCTGCCGGCCAACTACCGGTTGGACTCGCCGTTGATGTACCGGCAACTGGTGCCGGCCATTCAAGGCGGCTGCGCGGCAAGCCAGCAGGTTCTGGAAAGCAAACTTAAGCGTCCGGCCTTGAAGGTGGGTGAGCGCATCGAGCTGCTGAGCAATGCGGGCAGTGGCCGCCAGTCGCTTTCCAAAGGCTTTCTGGACATTCGTCTGAGCGACAAGAACGTCAAGGATTTCTACATCATCGTCTATTACGACAACGGCGCGCGGGACAAGGTGTGGTTCCGCCGTGAGGCGGCGGTGACTGGCGGCCAATATTATCTGGAACTGAGCAAAGCACCGGAATTCGCCGGCGCCAACCTGTTATCGGTATTCATGGAGCCGACCAAGGCCGGTACCGCAGCGACCGCCGTGGAGACCCGTCTATGCCTATGAGCAAACTATTACCGGGCATCGGGTTACTGGCCATGAGCCTCGTGTTCCCCCACGCCCATGCGGCGCAGTCCATCTGGCCGGCACACCCCACGCCGCAATCGGCCATGATTGCCGATTACCGTACCCTGGTCTGCACCAAGGAACCGCCAGCACCTTTTACCGGCAGCCTGCGCCTGCAGAGCAAGTACGACCAGCGCGATGCAAGCAAGTCGACACTGCGCAGCAGCCCCGACGCCGACAGTGAACGTATCGGCAAGCAGGTCAAGCAGTTCGTCGGCGGCCTGATCTACGCCAGCAAGCGCTTCCAGGGCGCCAAGAAGCCGCAGGACGCCAACATGGCGCTGGCCTGTCAGGACCAGTGGCTGCAGCGCTGGGCCGACGCTGGCGCCCTGCTCAACCCTGATGCCACCGGCACCGGCATGGCGGCGCGCAAATGGGCGCTTGCGGCCATGGCTGGCACCGTGCTGCTTACCCAGGCAGCCAGCAACGGCAAGCTGCAACTGAGCGATGCACAGCGTACCTGGTTCACCGACCTTGGCGAGTTGGTGATCCGTGAATACGACCCCCGCCGCAGCGCCAGCGGCGTGTACTTCAACAACCACGACTATTGGGCAGCCTGGGCGGTGGCAGCCACCGGCATGCTGGTTGGCCGCGACGACTTCATCCGCTGGGCCGATGGTAATTTGCGCCGCGGCCTGGCTCAGGCCGTGCGCTCCAACCAGGGCAACTACGCCTACCTGCCGCTGGAGGTGGCGCGCAGCAAGCTGGCAGCCAACTACAGCCAGTACGCCCTGGTGCCGCTGGTGCTGCTGAGCGAGTCGGCGCGCGCCAACGGCCTGCCGTGGAGCAGCCAAGACCAGCAGACACTCGACCTGCTGGCCAATTTCGCCGCGCGCACGGTGCTCGACCCCGCCGACCTACCGGAACTCAAAGGCCAGTCGCAAAGCGATGTGGCGCCATACAAGATGGCGTGGCTGATCCCGTTTCTGCAGCGCAATCCTGGCCATGCGCTGGCGCGTCAGCTGTACGACAGCCAAGACGGCGAGGTGGACAACTACAGCCAGCTCGGCGGCCCGATCAAAGCCTTCTATTCCCCTCTGCCCGGATCAAGGAGCTGACCCATGGCTGCCCTCGCCCGCTTTTCCATCACCTGCCTGGCTGCGCTGTGGCTGGCAGGCGCTGCCCAGGCCGCCAGCCAGGCGCTACCGGCCAACCAGATCGTCGATACCCTGCCGGCTGAGCAACGCCAGCTCAAGGCCGATCAATTGCGCCAGCAGGTGCGCCAGGCAGTCGCCTTTGAGCAAACCGAACGGCAGCGCCCGGCCGGGCGTGCCAGTGTCAGCCTGCAACCGATGTTTTCTTCCCAGGCCGGCAGCTGGCCCTTCGAGCCATTGGTCAACAACGGCCTGTTCCGCGCCATCGCCGGTTATCAGGCACACCACCCACAAGTGGTGATGCTGCGTGGTGGCAGTATCACGCTGGCGCAGTTGCATGACGCACTCAACAACCCGCGAGTGCTCAAGCGCTACAAAGACGGCTACCTGTTGAGCTACCCGCTGATGATCGGCAGCGACGCCGGCCTGGTCCTTGAAGGCACCAGTCTGTACCTGGCGAGCTTCTCCGGTACGGCACTGATCAACCAGGGCTGGCTTAGCCTGAACCAGTCCAGCCTGCAGAGCATGGCCGGCGACAAACCGGCTAGCACCGACCGCGCGTGGCGGCCCTTCGTTGTGGCCTGGGCTGGCAGCCATACCCAGGTGCTGGGTTCGACCCTCAAGCGCCTGGGCTACAACGCCAACCTCTCGCGGGGCTTGACCACCGCCTTAAGTTCTCAGCAGGCAGCCAGTACTCGCCTGGCCACGGTGATCATCCGCGATAGCCAGTTCAGCGAAATGTCCACGGCGGTGGAGTTGCAGCATAGCCAGGCGACCATCAGCACCAGCCAGTTCGAGCGCTCGCAACAATACGCCGTGGATGTGCAGAACAGCCAGGTCAAGTTGCAAGGCAACCAACTACGTGGCATCGACAACAACAGCGGCGTACGACTGCGTGGCAAGACGCGGGCCTTGGTCGAAGACAACCTTATCCTTGGCGCGACCAAGGCTGGGATCGAAATCACCGAACAACAGGGCGCAGTGCTGCTGGCTGGCAACCGCATCGGCGACAGCCGCGGCAACGGCATTCAGTTGCGCAGCCTGACACCAACTGCGGCGGCGCCACTGGTAATCGACGACAACCTGCTGGCCAGCAGCCAAGGCAGCGCAGTGGACGCCAGCGAGGTCGGCGCCGTGGCCCTGCTGGACAACCGTATCGGCAATACCGCCGAATACGCCGTCAGCCTGCGCAATACGACGCCGCTGGCCGGGCCGTTGCTGCTCAGTGGCAACCGCCTTGGCCGGGTCGGCAAGGCGCTGGTCAGGGTCGAGGGGGTTCGGGACGTGGTGTTGGGCGGCAACAGCTTCGACGGCAAACCGTTGTTGCAGAACCTGTTGATTGGTGACTTGTTGCCGCTGCAAGGGCAGCTGCTAGAGGCGACTGTTCGCCAGGGCGCAACGGTGCGGGTAAGGCAGCCATGAGGTATCGGTTGCAGTGATTTGCCGGGCCGGCAGCGGTCAACCAATGGTCCGTTGCATCCTCACAAAACACTCATCGTTACCCATGTCGATGAAACCCTGGCGCAGGTACAACTGCCGCGCCGGGTTGCTCTTGAACACCATCAATCGCAGCAGCGGCAAACGGCGCTGCGCGGCCCATCCCGCCAGTGTCTGCAACACCTGACTGCCTACCCCTCGCCCCCGGTGTTGCTCACTCAGGTGCAGTTCACGAATGAACAGTGCCTGCCGATCCTGGCTAAGGCTACAAAAACCCAGCACCTGATCATCCTGCATCACCAGCCATTGCTCGCGCCAAGCCCACGCTTGATCGAAGGCCTCCTCGACCCACAATAGGCCGAACTCGTGGTAATAGGGCAACATCGCCCGCCGAGTAAGGTCACGGGCGAAGTCGCGATGGGCATCGCTTGCGCCAATCAATTCAACGGGCATGCTGCACACCTGCGGCGTTCGAGGTTCAGCCTCGCTGGTCAGGCTGGGATATTGAGGCCACGCTGTACCGCCGGGCGCTCGAGGAATTTCGCCAATACCCGCTGCACCTGCGCAAACTGATCGAAACTCACCAGTTCGCGGGCGTTGTAGCGCTCTACCAGGTTGCGCACCCATGGGAAAATGGCGATATCGGCAATGCTGTATTCATCGACCATCCAATCACGCCCCTTCAGGTGCCGATCGAGCACACCCAAGAGACGCTTCGATTCATTGACATAACGGTCACGGGGGCGCTTGTCCTCGTATTCCTTGCCAGCGAAGAAATGGAAGAAGCCCACCTGGCCGAACATCGGCCCGATGCCGCCCATCTGGAACATCAGCCACTGCAGGGTTTGATAACGTTGGGCCGGGTCGTTGCTCAGCAGCTGGCCGCTTTTCTCCGCCAGGTACTGCAGGATTGCCCCCGACTCGAACAGCCCCAGCGCCTGGCCGCCTGGCCCATTGGGGTCGAGGATGGCCGGAATCTTGTTATTGGCGCTCAGCGAGATGAACTCGGGGCTCAACTGGTCATCGCTATCGAAGCTGACCTTGTGCGGCTCGTAGGGCAGGCCAATCTCCTCGAGCATGATCGAGACCTTCACGCCATTGGGAGTGGGCAGCGAGTACAGCTGCAGCCACTCGGGATGCTTGGCGGGCCATTTACGGGTGATGGGGAAAGCACTCAAGTCGGTCATGGTCAATTTTAGCCTTGGGGGTGGACGTACCACTGTAGTGACATCCCGCGCGGCTGACCATCACCGGCCATTGATCAACTGGCCTTGCCATGGGCCTTGAGTTTGAGCTTTTCGGTATCCACCCGCGCGAATACCGAGTCGGCACTCACCGTCAGCACATCGCCGGCCCAGACTTCACAGATCACCCGCGTCTTGCGCCCGACTTCACCTTCGACCCGGGCCCTGAGCAGCAGCTCCACGCCCATGGGGGTAGGTTTGAGGTAGTTCAGCCCAAGGCTTGCGGTAACGCAATCGATGCGCGGCAGGCTCCCCGCTTCCCGGCCTTCGGCGCGGTAGTGATGCGCCATCGCCGTCCAGTTCGAATGGCAGTCGACCAACATGGCCAGCAGGCCACCATAGACCAGGCCAGGCCAGCCGATGAAGGTGCTGTCGGGTGAATGCCGGCACAGCAGGTGAATGCCGTCGGCATCCCAGTAGCTTTGCAGGTGCAGCCCACTTGGGTGGGAGCAGCCGCAGCCGTAACAGGTACCTTCGGGTGCGGCCAGTGCTTGAAGGGAGGGAATCGGATCGTTCATACGCTGCCTGTGCTTGTTGAAATGGGGGCGCGAAACGCCCCCATTAAAGCAGAAGCTCAAGCCGGTTGGGCGAGCGCCTTTCCACCCTTCTGGGTCAGCGACACCAGCAGGATGAATGCGGTCACGCCAGCGGTCATCAACGTCTCGTAGCGATAGGCGTCGCTGAGCAGCATGTAGCCCAGGACCATGACGATAGTGCCGATGACCAGCCAGGTCAGCCAAGGGAACAACCACATCTTCAACTCCAGTGCACGCCCCTCCCGCTCGGCACGTGCCCGCATGCGCAATTGCGACACGGCGATCACCAGGTACACCAACAATGCGATGGCACCGGTGGTGGACAGCAGGAACCCGAACACCTTGCCTGGCAGTACATAGTTCACGAAGCAACCGACGAAGCCTGCCAGGGTGGAGACGATCACCGCAACGGTCGGCACACCGGCACCAGAAATACGCTTGGTCATGCTCAGAGCCTGGCCGCGGGCGCCCAGTGAATAGAGCATGCGCGAAGCGGTGTACAGGCCAGAGTTCATGCAACTGGTCACAGCCACCAGCACCACCAGATCGACCAGCAGCTTGGCGCCTGGCACGTTCAGCACCTCAAGCACTCGCTGGAACGAGCCCACTGCCTTGAGGCTCGGATCGTTCCAAGCCACCAGCGACACCACCAGAAAGATCGACGCCAGGTAGAAGATCGCGATGCGGTAGACCACAAGGTTGGTGGCACGGCGGATCTTGTCCTTGGGGTTGGCAGTTTCGTCGGCCGCAATGGTGACGATCTCAGCGCCGAAGAACGAGAAGATGGTGATCAGCACCCCACCGAGCACTGTGCCGAAACCGTTGGGCATGAACCCACCGTTTTGCCAAAGATGGCCAATGCCAGATACCTCGGCCAGCGGCCAGAAGCCGAACACCGCCAGGCTGCAGACCACGATGAAGGCGATGATCGCGACCACTTTGACCAATGCGAACCAGTACTCGAACGCACCGAAGTTCTTGACGCTGATCAGGTTGGTGGCCGACAGCACCACCATGATCACAAAGGCGAACAACCAAGACGGCACGTCGGGGAAATAGGCATGCAGGATGTCTGCGCCAGCGATGGCCTCGACCGGAATGATCAATACCCAGAACCACCAGTAAAGCCAGCCAATAGTGAAGCCGGCCCAAGGGCCGATCGCCTCGCTGGCGTAAGTGGAGAACGACCCGCTATTGGGGTTGGCAATGGCCATCTCCCCCAGCATGCGCATGACCAGCAGCACCAGTAAGCCGGTCATGGCATAGGAAATGAGGATGGCTGGGCCGGCGGTAGCGATGGCGTTCGATGAGCCAATGAACAGGCCGGCACCAATGATGCCAGCGATTGAAATCATCGACACCTGACGCGAAGTCAGGCCGTGCTGCAAGGACCGCTGTTTGTTCTTATTTGGCGAAACCATGGTGAACCCTCGAATGGGTCGGCCGCTATACGGCACTCGGCCGTGGCGGCTGAAAGTTGAAGCAGAATTCAGGTAATAGGGTGTTCGTTGTTTTTGTTTTATATCGCCGGTTGCGCATAGCCCTCCTCTTTGCGGTACCGGTTGTAATCGTTGTTCAAGGTCAGTATTAATCTATAAGGCGAGGTCAACAAACGACCTTTTCGAAACACATGATTCCATTGCGGAATGAACTCTTTCCTTTTTTGCTGGGTACGCCTTTGCTATGTCCAAACGCCTGATGCCCTCGACCACTGCCCTGCAGTGCTTCGAAGCTGCCGCCCGGCACCTGAGCTTCACCCGTGCAGCCCAAGAGCTGCACCTGACCCAGAGCGCCGTCAGCAAGCAGGTCGCGCAGCTTGAAGAGATGCTGTCGCATTCGCTTTTCCAACGGATTCGCAGGCGCCTGCACCTGACTCCGGCTGGGGCGCTGTACCTCACTGAAGTGAACAAGATCCTCACCCAGATCGACATCTCCAGCCGTTACATCCTCAGCTACGGCGACGAGACCGAGGTGCTGCGCATCGCGACCCAGCCGACCTTCGGCGCACGCTGGCTGATACCTAGACTCAAGGGTTTCGGCGAGCGCCATCCTCGCATTCACTTGGACATTCGCAACGAACTGGAGCCATTCGACCTGGTGCAGGCCAAAGCTGACATCGCGTTCTTTTTCGGTCAGGGCACCTGGCCCGGCGCCACATGCATCGCGTTGTTCAGCGAGGACGTGGTTCCTGTGTGCGCGCCAGAGCTGCTGGCCCGGCACCGGTTCGACAGCGCAGAGGCGCTCATCGAACACCGCCTGCTGCAATGCGCATCGCGCCCTGAAGCTTGGCACGAATGGTTCCAGGGGTTGGGTCTACATAGCCAGAACAGCTACCACGGCCCACGCTTCGACACGTTCTACCTGTGCATCCGCGCGGCCATCGCCGGCTGCGGGGTCGCTCTGATCCCACGCTACCTGGTGGCCGAGGAACTGAGCGAAGGCAAGCTGGTGATCGCCTGGGACCACCCGGTGCCAAGCAACGGTCGGCATTTCATCGCCCATGCCGAACATGCCGCCGAAGTGCCCAAGGTCAAAGCGTTCGTGCAGTGGATCCGCGAGCGGGTGGCCGAGCACGACCAGTAAAGATCGCGAATTCAGGGAATGATCGCAATCGAATAATTCGTTTGCAGAATAATACCGCGGCGCGCTTGGATAATAGGAAACATGAACAAGGTCCGCGTGCCCATGAAGCTGGAAAGTATCAGTCAATCCATCGCCATCGTTCACCCGATTACACTTTCCCATGGCCGCAATGCCGAAGTCTGGGATACCGATGGCAAGCGTTACATCGACTTTGTCGGCGGTATCGGCGTGCTGAACCTGGGCCATTGCAATCCGGCTGTGGTCGAAGCGATCCAGACCCAGGCCAGCCGCCTGACCCATTACGCGTTCAACGCCGCGCCTCATGGCCCCTATCTGGAATTGATGGAGCGCCTGAGCCAGTTCGTGCCGGTCAGCTACCCGCTGGCAGGCATGCTCACCAACAGCGGTGCCGAAGCCGCCGAAAACGCTCTGAAGGTGGCACGCGCAGCCACCGGCAAACGCGCCATCATCGCCTTCGACGGTGGCTTTCATGGCCGTACCCTCGCCACCCTGAACCTCAACGGTAAGGTCGCGCCATACAAGCAGCGGGTCGGTGAGCTGCCGGGGCCCGTCTATCACCTGCCCTATCCCAGCGCAGATACCGGCGTCAGCTGCGAGCAGGCGCTCAAGGCCATGGAGCGCCTGTTCAGCGTGGAGCTGGCGGTGGAAGATGTAGCGGCTTTCGTCTTCGAGCCCGTGCAGGGCGAAGGGGGCTTCCTCGCCCTGGACCCGTCATTCGCCCAGGCGCTGCGGCGGTTCTGCGACGCGCATGGGATCCTGATCATCATCGACGAAATTCAGTCCGGTTTTGGCCGCACTGGCCAGCGCTTTGCCTTCCCGCGCCTGGGCATCGAGCCGGACTTGCTGCTGCTGGCCAAGAGCATTGCCGGTGGCATGCCGCTGGGCGCAGTGGTCGGGCGCCAGGACTTGATGGCCGCCCTGCCCAAGGGTGGCCTGGGAGGAACCTATTCGGGCAACCCGATCGCCTGTGCGGCGGCACTGGCCAGCTTGGCGCAGATGACCGACGAGAACATCGCTACCTGGGGTGAACGCCAAGAGCAGGCGATTGTGGCCAGGCATGCCCGCTGGAGGGCCGCTGGCCTGAGCCCATACCTCGGCCGCCTGACCGGTACAGGCGCCATGCGCGGCATCGAGTTGGTCAATGCAGACGGCAGCCCTGCACCGGCTCAGCTGACCAAGCTGGTGGAGGCCGCACGGGCCAAAGGCTTGTTGCTGATGCCTAGCGGCAAGGCACGGCACATCATTCGCCTATTGGCGCCGCTGACCATCGAAGCTGAGGTACTCGAGCAGGGGCTGGATATCTTCGAGCAGTGCCTGGCCGAGCTCGAGTGAAGCTTACAGGCCCAGTTCTTCCGGGGTGAGCATGTCGGATTCGAAGGCGATCCAGCCGCCTTCGAGTTCGGCATGGCCGTTGACGATCGGGCCATAGTAGGTAAGGCCGTTTTCCAGCGTTACGCAGATGTGCGTTGCCGATTTCTCCGAGGCTGCCAGCGTACCGACGAAATGCACCTTTTTCAGGGTTTCGGTCACCGCTTCCAGGCCAACACGCATGCCGGGGTTTTCCGAGGCCTCGGTATCGCCCCCGCGGTCTTCGGCGCTGACGGTCACGGTGGCAGTGTAAGGGTACTTGGTGCTCAAGCGGGTTACCTCGAAAAATGTCTAAGCGTGAAGGCGCGTAGAGTACGGCAGGTGATTCCAGTTGTCTCTACCAGCCTCCTCACAGGTGGCCTGCACCAACAGGCCAGCCTGCAACAGGTGATCTGAAGGGGCTGATCTGTTAGGGTGCCCGCCGATGTACGCCATACCACACGAGGACACCTGCGTGAGCGCCGAACAACCCATGATCGCCGACCTGTTCGAGGTCGACAAACGCCTGACCCTCAAGCCCGTCGTGGACTTCAACAGTTATCTGCGCAACGCCTTCGGCGAAGGCCCGTGCAGTTGTCACCGCTGTGCCGAAGGCTGCGACCAAAGCGGCTACAGCCACGCGCACACCTTCACCTTCGAAGGCCGCCAATGGCACCGCCGCTTTGCCAGCACTGCTGGCAGCGACGTGGCGCAAGTTCTGAAAAAGGCCTGGCTGTCCTACACCAAAGCCGATCTGAGCTTGGTTGGCGCGCTGGACTTCAGCACCCTCAAGACCTTCACCGAACCTGCCTTGCACGAACGCCTGCTGGTCCTGTTGCCCGCCAGCGGGCTGGCCCGCGAAATCGACGGCCAGTGGGTGCTGCAAGCGCAGGCGGACTGACGGCCCGACGGTCAAGCAAGATTCGCCTGCTCTGCTACCGTGGGAGAATCCGTACCGCCGCAGGTAGTCCACCATGGCCCGCACAACCCCCATCGAGCTGTACCGCAATATCGGTATCGTCGCCCACGTTGATGCGGGCAAGACCACCACTACCGAGCGCATTCTGTTCTATACCGGGGTCAACCATAAGATGGGCGAGGTGCACGACGGCGCCGCGACCATGGACTGGATGGCCCAAGAGCAGGAGCGCGGTATCACCATCACCTCGGCGGCAACTACAGCATTCTGGCAAGGCTCGACCAAGCAGTTTCCCGATAGGTACCGCTTCAACATCATCGACACACCCGGCCACGTCGATTTCACTATTGAAGTCGAGCGTTCACTGCGCGTGCTCGACGGCGCGGTCGTGGTGTTCAGTGGCGCGGATGGGGTCGAGCCGCAGTCAGAGACGGTTTGGCGCCAGGCCAACAAATACCACGTGCCACGCCTGGCCTACATCAACAAGATGGATCGCCAGGGTGCCGATTTTCTACGGGTGGTCAAGCAGATCGATCAGCGCCTGGGCCACCACCCGGTGCCGATTCAGCTGGCCATCGGCAGCGAAGAAAACTTCATCGGCCAGATCGACCTGGTGAAGATGAAGGCCATTTACTGGAACGACAACGACCAGGGCACCAGCTACCGCGAAGAAGAGATTCCCGCTCAATTGCAGGCGCTGGCCGATGAATGGCGCGCACACATGGTCGAGGCCGCCGCCGAGGCCAATGATGAGCTGACCCTCAAGTTTTTGGAGGGTGAAGAGCTGAGCATCGATGAAATCAAGGCCGCCTTGCGCCAGCGCACCATCGCCAATGAAATCGTTCCGACCATTCTCGGCTCTTCGTTCAAGAACAAGGGCGTACCGCTAATGCTCGATGCGGTTATCGACTACCTCCCTGCTCCGTCGGAAATCCCAGCGATCAAGGGCACCGACCCGGACGATGAAGACAAGCACCTGGAGCGCCACGCCGACGACAAGGAGCCCTTCTCTGCCCTGGCCTTCAAGATTGCCACCGACCCGTTCGTTGGCACCCTGACCTTCGCCCGTGTGTATTCAGGCGTGCTCAGTTCGGGGAATGCTGTGCTCAACTCGGTCAAAGGCAAGAAGGAACGCATCGGCCGGATGGTGCAGATGCATGCCAACCAGCGCGCCGAGATCAAGGACGTATGCGCCGGCGACATCGCCGCGCTGATCGGCATGAAGGATGTCACTACCGGCGACACGCTATGCGACATCGACAAGCCCATCATCCTCGAACGCATGGACTTCCCCGACCCAGTGATCTCGGTGGCAGTGGAGCCCAAAACCAAGGGCGACCAGGAAAAAATGGGCATAGCGCTGGGCAAGCTGGCTCAGGAAGACCCCTCCTTCCGCGTGCGCACAGACGAAGAAACCGGCCAGACGATCATCTCTGGCATGGGCGAGTTGCACCTGGACATCATCGTCGACCGCATGAGGCGTGAATTCAACGTCGATGCCAATATCGGCAAGCCGCAGGTGGCCTACCGCGAAAAGATCCGCAACACCTGCGAGATCGAAGGCCGCTTCGTGCGCCAGTCTGGCGGGCGCGGCCAGTATGGCCATTGCTGGATTCGGTTCGCTCCGGGCGATGAAGGCGCCGAAGGCCTGGAGTTCATCAACGAAATCGTCGGCGGCGTGGTACCGCGCGAGTACATCCCGGCAATCCAGAAAGGCATCGAGGAACAGATGAAGAATGGCGTGCTGGCCGGCTACCCGCTGATCAACCTCAAAGCAGCAGTGTTCGATGGCTCGTACCACGACGTTGACTCCAATGAAATGGCCTACAAGATCGCCGCCTCCATGGCCACCAAGCAGTTGTCGCAAAAAGGCGGCGCAGTGCTGCTGGAGCCGGTGATGAAAGTTGAAGTGGTAACGCCGGAGGAGTACCAAGGCGATATTCTGGGCGACCTGAGCCGGCGCCGCGGGATGATCCAGGACGGCGACGAGACGCCGGCCGGCAAAGTGATTCGTGCTGAAGTACCGCTGGGCGAGATGTTCGGCTACGCCACCTCGATGCGCTCGATGACCCAAGGTAGGGCGAGTTTTTCCATGGAGTTCACCCGGTACGCCGAGGCGCCGGCAAGTATCGCCGACGCGATCGTGAAGAAGAATCGCGCAGAATAAGCCTTTGTTCTGCGCTGGCCCACTCGGCTATGGCCGCACACAGGGGCGAATGCATGCTTTGAGGTGCCCACCAACCTGCGTGGGCTTTAGTCGCGAAAGTACCAGCACCTTCCTTCAGTGCTGCTCGCCCGCGCGTCTGAGCAACTTCTTGCAGCGCTCCGACAGGTGCACCACGCGCAGGTGCTTACCCGCCTTTTCATAGCGCTCACGCAGGGTCTGCAATGCAGCGATGGCCGAATAATCGACAAAACTCAAATGCTGGCAGTCTAGGGTGACCTTGGCCGGGTCATTGGCTGGATCGAACTGGTTGAGAAAGGGCGTGACCGAGGCAAAGAACAGCGTGCCATGTACCTGATAATGCTTGCCCTCGCCGTCCTGATGGCTGTCGGCGTAGAGCTCGCGAGCATGCTGCCAGGCAAAATTCACGGCGGCGATGACGATGCCGAACAGCACCGCCATGGCCAGGTCGGTGAACACAGTCACTACCGTTACCGCGATGATCGCTAGCACGTCGCTCAGCGGTACCTTGTGCAGCACTCGCAACGACGCCCAGGCAAAGGTCTGCTGGGCCACCACGAACATCACCCCGACCAGCGCCGCCAGCGGAATACGCTCGATCAGCGGCGACAGGAACAGCACGAACAGCAGGATCATCACCCCGGCCGCCACGCCCGAGAGCCGGCCACGGCCATTGGAGCTGAGATTGATCACGGTCTGGCCAATCATGGCGCAGCCACCCATACCGCCGCACAGTCCGGAGACCATGTTGGCTGCACCCAACGCCACGCACTCGCGATCCGGGTAACCGCGGCTTTCGGTGATCTCGTCGGTTAGGTTCAATGTAAGTAGCGTCTCGAGTAGGCCCACCATCGCCATCAGCACCGCATAAGGCGCAATGATCTTCAGGGTTTCCAAGCTCCAAGGCACATCCGGCAGCGCCAGTTGCGGCAAGCCGCCGGCAATGTGCGCCATGTCGCCAAGGGTGCGCGTGGGCAGATCGAGCAGGTACACCAGTGCGCCAACTCCAAGAATCGCCACCAGTGCTGGGGGCACCGATCGGGTCAGCTTCGGCAGCACGTAGACCACCAGCATGGTCAGCGCCACCAGGCCGATCATCAGATACAGCGATGTGCCCTTGAGCCAATGCTCACCCTCCTTGAAGTGTTCCAGCTGAGCCATGGCAATGACGATCGCCAGGCCATTGACGAAGCCAAGCATCACCGGATAAGGCACCAGCCTTACCAACTTGCCCAGGCGCAGCAAGCCGAACAGAATCATCACCCCACCGCCGAGCAAGACCGTGGCCAACAGATACTGCACACCGTGTTGCACCACCAGCGCGACGATGACCACCGCCATGGAGCCTGCAGCCCCGGATATCATTCCTGGGCGACCGCCGAACAACGCAGTCAGCGTGCAAATGATGAAGGCACCATACAGCCCCATCAAAGGGTTGAGATGGGCTACCAAGGCAAAGGCAATGCACTCGGGAACAAGGGCGAACGAGGTGGTCAGGCCGGCGAGCAGGTCGGCACGTAGTCGGGCGGGCTTCATGGGTATCCTGTGGTGCGGTCCAGGCGGACGGGCGATGAATCGGGGGCGCGATGTTACGGAATTCGTCTGACAGCGGCCAGCGCAAGGTGTTTCAGCAAAGGCTGCGGGTCAGCCATTGGGCCATCGAAGCATCTTCCAAGGCATATTCGCCGCGATTGGCTTTCCACACCAGTTCCTTGTCGCGCAGGGCGTCCAGAGCCTTTTGCACGTTCGGCGTACTGGCTGTGACCTCCACGCCGCCCTGCTCAAGCTTGCGCGTTATCTGCAGCAAGGTGTGCTCGGTGAATGGCGAGAACGGCTGTCGGCTCTGCGCTCGCTCGGCCATCACCTGAAGCACTGCCTGTTGCAAGGGCGAAAGCTCGTTCCAGGCACTTTCGTAATCGCTCCAGACTCCAGCTTGGTGATTGAGTGCACCGGTGCGTAGCAACTCTCCAAGGTTGGCCGCTTCGCCCAGCCCGACACTGACCTCAGCCAGCAGTTTATTGAGCATTTCCGGCCGCCGCCCAACCAGTTCGAACGCATACTCCATGTCCTGTACCTTGAACTGGTTGCTGTCGGCCAGGCGCTGGTTCCACAACTCGGTAATGAAGCCGACGTACTCCCGGCCTAGCAATGGAAACGGGGTAATGCTGGCCCCATAGAAGGGCTGCTTGCTCTTGAGCACCAGGTTGGCGAGCTTGTCGCGGCTGGACCCTGTGAACACCAGGCGCAGACCGTCCGGGCAGTCGCCCCGGTTGAGATGGTCACGGGCGGCCTTGAGGGCGAACATGGCGTTAAGGCCATCCTCACTGTTAAGAGCGTGCTGAGCTTCGTCGATGATCAACACTATCATTTGCCCTGAGATCTGATGCAGTACTGCCAGCGCCTGGGCCAGGGTAGTGCCTGCGGGTAACTGGGGCTTGGTGAAGTCCCAGCTGAGGGTGCGCAGCAGGTTGATCTTGTCGATGCCGGCTTTTTTCGCCGCCTTCGCCAGGGCGCCCTCGAAACTACTCAACGCCGCGCCAATCGCCCCGCTGATCAGATCAGCCGGAGCTGCGTCCCGATCTGACCACAGGTCGACATACACCGGTAGCCAACCCCGCAGCCTGCACTGCGGGATGAAATCATTATTGAGGAAGGTACTTTTGCCGGTACGCCTGGGTGCAGCCAGAAACATACCGGAGCTGTAGTCCACCAGGGACTCACCGGCCAAGTCCTGCGCCAGCGCCTTGGCAAGCGGTTCACGACGCAAAAGCGGGCGGGAGGGCGACATGGGATTATCCTGAATTATCCTGCTGACTATAATTTATAGCCTACAAGATAAAATCAGATAAAGCACCGTGCGTGACCCGAGCCCGGCAAACGGCTGGCAAATTTGCCATCATGTGGATTCCAATCGCGGAGAACATGAACATGCCGCTACGCCCTCTATTCGCATCGCTGCTGCTGGCAGTCAGCGTACCTGCGCTGGCCGCCACCGAAGTTGTGCCGCTGCAGCATCGCAGCAGCGCCGAACTGCTGCCGGCCGCCCAGGCCTTGATCGGCCGCGACGGTACCGTCAGCGCTTTCGAGAACAAGCTGATCGTCAATGCCAGCGCCGAGCGCATCGACGACTTACGCGCCTTGCTACAGCAACTGGACACTGTACCCAAGCGCCTGGTGATCAGCGTCGACAACAGCGACAGCAATTACCAGGACACCCGCGGCGAAGGCCAGGTGATCCATTACGGCACCAGCAACCGCGAGGGCGGCCTGCAACAGATCCAGGCCAGCGAAGGCCAACCGGCACTGATCCAGATCGGCCAGAGCATCCCGATCACCAGCACCAGCACCGACGGCTACGGTCGCGTCCAAAGCAACACTGAGTACCGCAATGTAACCCAAGGTTTTTATGTTACGCCGAGCCTGATCGGGGACAGGGTTCGCCTGCAAATCAGCAGCAATAATGATCGATTGATCCAGGAACGTGCTGATGTAGTGAAGGTACAAAGCACCGACACGACAGTCAGCGGAAGGCTTGGCGAATGGATCACCCTGGCCGGTTACAACCAGCAGAGCCAAGCCGAACGCGACCCTTCGAGCCGTACATACAGCACCCAACGGGGTGAAAACATGACATTGCGGGTCAAAGTCGAGCTTCTGGACTGATCCCTGCAAATTCAAGGCCTCGACCAAAGGCCTCGAAACTGACTGCCAAGTCGCATTAGACCAAAGATGTAGTAATAGAAAAAAAGCACTACAAAACGTTTGACAGGGTGTTTTTCCCAAGGGCATGATGGCCTCGCTCCCGCTAATCAGGGGCCCTGACAAGGGCCTTCGAGGCGCACTCCTCTCACCCCTGGAGGCGTCTCGTGTCTATACGGCCCACAAGGCGGTTCGACGGGATTGCGACTGCAACGAAGAAGTTGTCCCGAGGGACGGAAGCGCATCACCGCAGTTCTGGCAATCGCGTCGCACCGCAGCAAGGCATCCACGAGCCGACCTGCCGGAGCACACTGGCGCCTGGCCTGCACCTCCTTCCCCTTCGAGCCTTCGCGTTCGCCGCCGCACGCCCTGACAGACACCCGCCTGGCCCCTGCTTCGCCCCGAGCATCAGCACAATTAACCCAAGATCGATGCGACGAGGTTTATTTCCATGGCACTGACACGCGAACAGCAAATTGCAGCCCTCGAGAAAGACTGGGCCGAGAACCCGCGCTGGAAAGGCGTGACCCGTACCTACTCCGCCGCCGATGTCGTTCGCCTGCGTGGCTCCATCCAGCCCGAGCACACTTTTGCTCGCCAAGGCGCTGAAAAACTGTGGAAGCTGGTCACCGAAGGTGCTCACCCGTCCTTCCGCCCCGAAAAAGATTTCGTCAACTGCATGGGCGCCCTTACCGGCGGCCAGGCAGTGCAACAGGTCAAAGCCGGCATCCAGGCCATTTACTTGTCCGGCTGGCAGGTGGCTGCAGATAACAACTCGGCCGAGTCCATGTACCCGGACCAGTCGCTGTACCCGGTGGACTCGGTCCCCACCGTGGTCAAGCGCATCAACAACGCTTTCCGCCGTGCTGACCAGATTCAATGGAAAGCCGGCAAGAACCCTGGCGACGACGGCTACATCGATTACTTCGCTCCGATCGTCGCAGACGCCGAGGCCGGGTTCGGCGGCGTGCTGAACGCATACGAGCTGATGAAGAACATGATCGAAGCAGGCGCTGCCGGCGTGCACTTCGAAGACCAACTGGCCTCGGTGAAAAAATGCGGCCACATGGGTGGCAAGGTATTGGTGCCGACCCAGGAAGCGGTGCAGAAGCTGGTAGCCGCGCGCCTGGCTGCCGACGTGTCGGGGGTACCAACCATTATCCTGGCCCGTACCGACGCCAATGCCGCTGACCTGCTGACCAGCGATTGCGATCCGTACGACCAGCCGTTCGTGATTGGCGAGCGTACCCGTGAAGGCTTCTACAAGGTGCGCGCTGGCCTCGACCAAGCGATCGCCCGCGGCCTTGCCTACGCCCCTTACGCCGACCTGATCTGGTGCGAAACCGCCAAGCCGGATCTGGATGAGGCCCGTCGCTTCGCCGAAGCGATCAAGAAGGAGTACCCGGACCAGATCCTGTCGTACAACTGCTCGCCTTCGTTCAACTGGAAGAAGAACCTGGACGACGCCACCATCGCCAAATTCCAGCGCGAGCTGTCGGCCATGGGTTACAAGCACCAGTTCATCACGCTGGCCGGTATTCACAACATGTGGCATGGCATGTTCAACCTGGCGCATGACTATGCCCGCAACGACATGACCGCCTATGTGAAACTGCAGGAACAGGAGTTTGCCGACGCCAACAAAGGCTACACCTTCGTGGCGCACCAACAAGAGGTGGGCACCGGCTACTTCGACGACATGACCACCGTGATCCAGGGTGGCGCTTCGTCGGTGACTGCACTGACCGGTTCGACCGAGGAAGAGCAGTTCCACTGATAGGGGGTTGCTGATGAGCAAAGGCCCGGGGCTTGCGATAGCCCTGGGCCTTTTTTTTATGCAGCGTGGTGGCGCTTGTGCATGGCGCGAGGGTTGCAGCGCTTGTGAGATCGAGCGCCGCCCGCGCGGCGCATCGCGAGCTGCGCTCGCTCCTACGCTTGTTTCGGGCCAGTAACGCCTGTGACAGGCGCGCGCGACCGCCTGGTTCATACGACGCTATCTCGCGCCATGCACCAAGGCGTCCGCGCGCAAATCCCACAGGATCAATTGGCCCGAAACAAACGTAGGAGCGAGCGCAGCTCGCGATGCGCCGCGCGGGCGGCGCTCGATCTCACAGGCGCTAAATCAATTCCGCCATCCCCTAGCAGCCCTCACCCCACATCTCCAGCCAGCAGCTATGCTGTGCTGGCACCCGCGCAAAACGATGCATCAGTGACCTGACGCAACAATTATTGATCCAGAGCGGTGCGCGTGGCGCTGGAGGGTGCTAGAACACCTACTTTTTCGCGCCTGCAAAAAGGGCAAGTAGGCATATCAACTTTGCAAGGGGCGTAGAATCGAACTAATAAGCAGCAGGGCAAATGATATTAATTATCATTACGAGACTTGTAATTCGTTACCAGTCGCAAGAAACATAATTAACAAAACCCCATGCAATGCCCGAATTTCAAGGCTTTCAGCCAGTTAGGCGCGGGTTTTGCTCTAAAACCTAGGAATAAATTTGCAACGGAAATTTTACTTGCTGGGGCTTTACCCATAAAATCAGCCCGATTGATTCAGCTGCGACATTTGGTCACTGCACCTGCGACACCTCGTCGCCGCTCTACTTATTTCAGACTGCAGAGCTGGGTCTCTGTATAAGGATTTCTCGCATGTCCGATTCGGCAGGACTCATCGCCCACAACTGGGGCTTTGCCATCTTCCTTTTGGGTGTCGTCGGCCTGTGTGCCTTCATGCTCGGCCTCTCCAGCCTGCTTGGTAGCAAGGCTTGGGGCCGCGCCAAGAACGAACCCTTCGAATCCGGCATGCTGCCCGTCGGCAGCGCCCGCCTGCGCCTGTCCGCCAAATTCTATCTGGTCGCGATGCTGTTCGTGATCTTCGATATCGAAGCCCTCTTCCTGTATGCATGGTCTGTGTCCGTCCGCGAAAGCGGCTGGACCGGATTCGTCGAAGCACTCGTTTTCATAGCAATTCTGTTGGCAGGTCTTGTCTACCTATGGCGCGTCGGGGCCCTTGACTGGGCTCCCGAAGGTCGCCGCAAGCGGCAAGCGAAGCTGAAACAATGAGGCTTTGGCAATGCAATACAATCTCACCAGAATCGATCCGGATGCGCCCAATGAGCAGTACCCGGTAGGTGATCGGGAAACCGTCACCGACCAGCTGCTCGAAGACCAGGTCCACAAGAACATCTTCATGGGCAAACTTGAAGATGTGATGCGTGGCGCGGTTAACTGGGGTCGCAAGAACTCCCTCTGGCCGTACAACTTCGGCCTGTCCTGCTGCTACGTGGAAATGACCACGGCCTTCACGGCGCCCCACGACATCGCTCGCTTCGGCGCCGAGGTCATCCGGGCATCGCCGCGTCAGGCCGACTTCATGGTCATCGCCGGGACCTGCTTCGTGAAAATGGCGCCGATCATCCAGCGCCTGTACGAACAGATGCTCGAGCCTAAATGGGTCATCTCCATGGGCTCGTGCGCCAACTCCGGTGGCATGTACGACATCTACTCGGTCGTTCAGGGGGTCGACAAGTTCCTCCCCGTGGACGTCTACGTACCTGGCTGCCCGCCGCGCCCTGAGGCTTTCCTGCAAGGCTTGATGCTGTTGCAGGAGTCGATCGGCCAAGAGCGACGCCCGCTTTCCTGGGTGGTTGGTGATCAAGGCATCTACCGTGCCGAAATGCCAGCCCAGAAAGACTTGCGTCGTGAACAGCGCATTGCGGTTACCAACCTGCGCAGCCCCGACGAAGTCTGATCCAGCGACCTGCCGCCCGCTCCCTAAAGAGCCGGCGGCCTGGCTTCATTCTTAACGCTGACCCAAAGCGACCGAGACCATGACAGCGGACAACGCTATTTTCATTCCGCCCTACAAGGCAGACGACCAGGATGTGGTCGTCGAACTGCACAACCGTTTTGGCGCCGACGCATTCGTCGCCCAAGAGACCCGCACCGGCATGCCCGTACTGTGGGTCAAGCGCGCTCAGCTCAAGGAAGTGCTCAGCTTCCTGCGGGGCGTGGCCAAACCGTACAGCATGCTGTACGACCTGCACGGCGTCGACGAGCGCCTGCGCACCCAGCGCCGCGGCTTGCCAGCTGCCGACTTCAGCGTGTTCTACCACTTGCTGTCGATCGAGCGTAACAGCGATGTGATGATCAAGGTTTCGCTCAGCGAGGGCGACCTGAACCTGCCGTCGGTGACCAGCATCTGGCCGAATGCCAACTGGTACGAGCGTGAGGTGTGGGACATGTTCGGCATCGACTTTGCCGGCCACCCGCACTTGAGCCGCATCATGATGCCGCCAACCTGGGAAGGTCACCCGCTGCGCAAGGACTACCCGGCCCGTGCCACCGAGTTCGACCCCTACAGCCTGACCCTGGCCAAGCAGCAGCTCGAAGAAGAATCGGCGCGTTTCAACCCAGAAGCCTGGGGCATGAAGCGTCAGGGCGCGAACGAGGACTACATGTTCCTCAACCTCGGCCCCAACCACCCCTCTGCCCACGGCGCCTTCCGTATAGTGCTGCAGCTGGACGGCGAAGAAATCGTCGATTGCGTGCCCGACATCGGCTACCACCACCGTGGCGCCGAAAAAATGGCCGAACGCCAGTCCTGGCACAGCTTCATCCCCTACACCGACCGCATCGACTACCTCGGCGGGGTGATGAACAACCTGCCATACGTGCTCGCGGTCGAGAAGCTGGCCGGCATTCAGGTGCCACAAAAGGTCGACGTGATCCGCATCATGCTGGCCGAGTTCTTCCGCATCACCAGCCATCTGCTGTTCCTGGGTACCTACATCCAGGACGTCGGCGCCATGACCCCGGTATTCTTTACCTTCACCGACCGCCAGCGCGCCTACACGGTGATCGAAGCAATCACCGGGTTCCGCCTGCACCCGGCCTGGTACCGCATCGGTGGCGTTGCTCACGACCTGCCGCGCGGCTGGGACAAACTGGTCAAGGACTTCGTCGAATGGCTGCCCAAGCGCCTTGACGAGTACACCAAGGCTGCCCTGCAGAACAGCATCCTCAAGGGTCGTACCATCGGCGTTGCTGCCTACAACACCAAAGAGGCCCTGTCCTGGGGTACCACCGGTGCCGGCCTGCGTGCCACCGGATGCGACTTCGACCTGCGCAAAGCGCGCCCCTACTCCGGCTACGAGAACTTCGAGTTCGAAGTGCCCCTGGCCCACAACGGCGATGCCTACGATCGCTGCATGGTCCGCGTCGAGGAGATGCGCCAGAGTATCCGCATCATCGACCAGTGCCTGCGCAACATGCCGGAAGGCCCGTACAAGGCGGATCACCCGCTGACTACGCCGCCGCCCAAAGAGCGCACCCTGCAGCACATCGAAACCTTGATCACGCACTTCCTGCAAGTCTCGTGGGGCCCGGTCATGCCGGCCAACGAGTCGTTCCAGATGATCGAAGCGACCAAGGGCATCAACAGTTACTACCTGACGAGCGATGGCGGCACCATGAGCTACCGCACCCGGATCCGTACCCCGAGCTACCCGCACCTGCAGCAGATCCCTTCGGTGATCAAAGGCAGCATGGTCGCCGACCTCATTGCGTACCTGGGCAGTATCGACTTCGTTATGGCTGACGTGGACCGCTAAGCATGAACAGCACGCTTATCCAGACAGACCGTTTCGCCCTGAGCGAAACCGAGCGCTCGGCCATCGAGCACGAAATGCATCACTACGAGGACCCGCGCGCGGCGTCCATCGAAGCCTTGAAGATCGTCCAGAAGGAACGTGGCTGGGTGCCCGATGGCGCCATCCATGCCATCGGCGAAGTGCTTGGCATCCCGGCAAGCGACGTCGAAGGTGTGGCCACATTCTACAGCCAGATCTTCCGTCAGCCTGTTGGCCGCCACATCATCCGTGTGTGCGACAGCATGGTCTGCTACATCGGTGGCCACGAATCCGTGGTCAGCCAAATCCAAAGCGAACTAGGTATCGGCCTCGGCCAGACCACCGCGGACGGGCGTTTTACCCTGCTGCCGGTGTGCTGCCTGGGCAACTGCGACAAGGCCCCGGCGCTGATGATCGATGACGACACCTTCGGTGACGTGCAGCCGGCTGGCGTTTCCAAACTGCTGGAGGGTTACGTATGACCATTACTTCCTTCGGCCCGGCCAACCGCATCGCGCGTTCGGCCGAAACCCACCCGCTGACCTGGCGCCTGCGAGATGACGGTGAGCCGGTCTGGCTGGCCGAGTACGAGTCGAAGAACGGCTATGCCGCTGCGCGCAAGGCGCTGGCAGACATGTCCGCCGACGACATCGTGCAAAGCGTCAAGGACTCTGGCCTCAAGGGCCGGGGCGGTGCAGGTTTCCCCACTGGCGTGAAGTGGGGCCTGATGCCCAAAGACGAATCCATGAACATCCGCTACCTGCTGTGCAACGCGGACGAAATGGAACCCAACACCTGGAAGGACCGCATGCTGATGGAGCAACAGCCCCATCTGCTGGTCGAGGGCATGCTGATCAGCGCCCGCGCCCTGAAGGCCTACCGTGGCTATATCTTCCTGCGTGGCGAGTACACCACTGCGGCGAAGAACCTCAACCGTGCCATCGATGAAGCCAAAGCCGCAGGCTTGCTGGGCAAGAACATCCTGGGCAGCGGCTTTGACTTCGAGCTGTTCGTGCACACCGGTGCCGGGCGCTACATCTGCGGTGAAGAAACCGCACTGATCAACTCGCTGGAAGGCCGCCGCGCCAACCCGCGCTCCAAGCCGCCCTTCCCTGCCGCCGTGGGTGTGTGGGGCAAGCCGACTTGCGTGAACAACGTCGAAACCCTGTGCAACGTGCCAGCCATCGTTGCCAACGGCAACGACTGGTACAAGTCGCTGGCCCGCGAAGGCAGCGAAGACCACGGCACCAAGCTGATGGGTTTCTCCGGCAAGGTGAAGAACCCCGGCCTGTGGGAACTGCCGTTCGGCGTGACGGCCCGTGAGCTGTTCGAAGACTATGCCGGCGGCATGCGCGATGGCTTCAAGCTCAAGTGCTGGCAGCCAGGCGGCGCCGGTACTGGGTTCCTGCTGCCAGAGCACCTCGACGCACAGATGTACGCCGGTGGCATCGCCAAGGTAGGCACCCGCATGGGTACCGGCCTTGCCATGGCGGTCGACGACAGCATCAACATGGTTTCGCTGCTGCGTAACATGGAAGAGTTCTTCGCCCGCGAATCGTGCGGCTGGTGCACCCCATGCCGTGACGGCTTGCCGTGGAGCGTGAAAATGCTGCGCGCGCTGGAAAACGGCCAAGGTCGCGCCGAAGACATCGAGACGCTGCTGGGGCTGGTCAACTTCCTCGGCCCAGGCCGTACCTTCTGTGCTCACGCACCAGGTGCCGTCGAGCCACTGGGCAGTGCCATCAAATACTTCCGCTCGGAGTTCGAGGCAGGTGTCGCTCCAGCGGGTGCTGGTGATGCTTTGCGCGCGAACCTGGCAAAGCCAATCCAGCCCGGGCCGATCGTGGTCGGCGCATAACAAGATGATTAGGCCAGTGGCCCGTGCCACTCGCCAGCTAGCCGGCAGGCCCGAGAGATCGTGGCGTGCCGCAAGCTCACCGATTTCCATTAGCCACGCCCGCTCACGCGGGCCAACGAAGAACTTTGAACAATGGCCACTATCCACGTAGACGGCAAAGCGCTCGAAGTCAACGGTGCGGACAACCTGTTACAGGCTTGTCTGTCGCTCGGCCTCGACATTCCTTATTTCTGCTGGCACCCGGCGCTTGGTAGCGTCGGCGCCTGCCGGCAGTGTGCGGTCAAGCAGTACACCGACGAGAACGACACCCGTGGTCGCATCGTCATGTCCTGCATGACCCCAGCCTCCGACGGCACCTGGATCTCCATCGACGATGATGAGTCCAAGGCGTTTCGCGCAAGCGTCGTCGAATGGCTGATGACCAACCACCCGCACGACTGCCCGGTGTGCGAGGAAGGCGGTCACTGCCACCTGCAGGACATGACGGTAATGACCGGCCACAACGAGCGCCGCTACCGTTTCACCAAGCGTACCCACCAGAACCAGGACCTCGGCCCGTTCATCGCCCATGAGATGAACCGCTGCATCGCCTGCTACCGCTGCGTGCGTTATTACAAGGACTACGCCGGGGGTACCGACCTGGGCGTGTACGGCGCCCACGACAACGTGTACTTCGGCCGCGTCGAAGACGGTGTATTGGAAAGTGAGTTTTCCGGTAACCTGACCGAGGTCTGCCCGACCGGCGTGTTCACCGACAAGACACACTCCGAGCGCTACAACCGTAAATGGGACATGCAGTTCGCCCCGAGCATCTGCCACGGCTGCTCCAGCGGCTGCAACATCAGCCCGGGTGAGCGCTACGGCGAACTGCGCCGGGTCGAAAACCGCTTCAACGGTTCGGTCAACCAGTACTTCCTGTGCGACCGCGGCCGCTTCGGCTACGGCTACGTCAACCGCAAGGACCGCCCGCGCCAGCCACATCTGGCCGACGGCACCAAGCTGGGCCTGGACGCCGCTCTGGACAAGGCCGCCGATCTGCTGCGCGGCCGTACCATCGTTGGTATCGGCTCGCCACGCGCCAGCCTCGAAAGCAACTACGGCCTGCGTGAGCTGGTCGGCGCCGACTATTTCTACTCCGGCATGGAAGAAGGCGAACTGGCCCGCGTGCGCCTGGCCCTGAACGTGCTGAACAACAGCCCGCTGCCAGTGCCGACCCTGCGCGACATCGAAGACCACGACGCGGTGTTCGTGCTCGGTGAAGACCTGACCCAGACTGCTGCTCGTGTGGCGCTGTCCGTGCGCCAGGCCACCAAGGGCAAAGCCGAGGCCATGGCCGAAGCGATGAAGGTGCAGCCTTGGCTGGACGCCGCCGTGAAAAACATCGGCCAGCACGCACTGTACCCGCTGTTCATCGCCTCGCTGGCCGAAACCAAGCTGGACGACGTTGCCGAAGAATGCGTACACGCAGCCCCTGCTGACCTGGCCCGCATCGGTTTCGCCGTGGCCAACGCCATCGACCCGAGCGCCCCTGCCGTCGCCGGCCTGGACGACGAAGCCAAGGCCCTGGCCCAGCGCATCGCCGACGCCCTGGTCGCGGCCAAACGCCCGCTGGTGATTGCCGGTACCTCGCTGGCCGACCCTGCGCTGATCGAAGCCGCCGCCAACATCGCCAAGGCGCTGAAGCTGCGCGAGAAGAACGGCTCGCTGAGCCTGGTCGTGCCTGAGGCCAACAGCCTGGGCATGGCCATGATGGGTGGCGACTCGCTCGACGCTGCGCTGGACGCAGTCATCAGCGGCAAGGCCGACGCCATTGTCGTGCTGGAAAACGACCTGTACGCCCGCGTAGCGGCTGCCAAGGTTGATGCAGCCCTGGCCGCCGCCAAGGTGGTGATCGTGGCCGACCACTCCAAGACCGCCACTGTCGATCGCGCCCATCTGGTACTGCCGGCGGCCTCGTTCGCCGAAGGCGACGGTACCCTAGTGAGCCAGGAAGGCCGCGCTCAGCGCTTCTTCCAGGTGTTCGACCCGCAGTACCTGGACAGCAGCATCCTGGTTCACGAAGGCTGGCGTTGGATGCACGCCCTGCGTGCCACCTTGCTGAACAAGCCGGTCGACTGGACCCAGCTGGACCATGTCACCAGCGCCTGCGCCCAAGCCGTACCGCAACTGGCCGGCATCATCAACGCAGCGCCGAGCGCGGCGTTCCGCATCAAGGGCTTGAAGCTGGCCCGCGAGCCGCTGCGTTACTCCGGCCGTACCGCCATGCGCGCCAACATCAGCGTGCACGAGCCACGTACCCCCCAGGACAAGGACACCGCGTTCGCCTTCTCCATGGAAGGTTACTCGGGCTCGGCTGAACCGCGCCAGCAGGTGCCGTTCGCCTGGTCGCCGGGTTGGAACTCGCCGCAAGCCTGGAACAAGTTCCAGGACGAGGTCGGTGGCCACCTGCGTGCCGGTGACCCAGGCGTTCGTCTGATCGAATCCCAAGGCGATCGCCTGAGCTGGTTCAACAACATTCCGGGCGCGTTCAACCCGGCCCGCGGTACCTGGACTGCGGTACCGTTCTTCCACCTGTTCGGCAGCGAAGAAAGCTCCTCGCGCGCCGCTCCGGTGCAGGAGCGCATCCCGGCCGCCTACGTCGGCCTGGCCAAGTCCGAAGCCGACCGCCTGGGCGTCAACGACGGCGCGCTGCTGAGCTTGAACGTCGGCGGTGTGGCCCTGCGCCTGCCGCTGCGCATCAATGAAGAACTGGGCGCTGGCCTGGTTGCGTTGCCCAAAGGCCTGGCCGGCATTCCGCCTGCCATCTTCGGTGCATCCGTCGAAGGTCTGCAGGAGGCAGCACAATGAGCTGGTTCACCCCCGAAGTGATCGATGTGATCCTTACCGTGGTCCGGGCCATCGTGGTCCTGCTCGCGGTGGTGGTCTGCGGCGCACTGCTCAGCTTCGTCGAGCGTCGCCTGCTGGGCTGGTGGCAGGACCGTTATGGTCCGAACCGGGTGGGCCCGTTCGGCATGTTCCAGATCGCGGCCGACATGCTGAAGATGTTCTTCAAGGAAGACTGGAACCCGCCTTTCGTCGATCGCATGATCTTCACCCTGGCGCCGGTCGTGGCCATGAGTGCGCTGTTGATCGCCTTCTGCGTGATCCCGATCACACCGCTGTGGGGCGTGGCGGACCTGAACATCGGCCTGCTGTTCTTCTTCGCCATGGCCGGCCTTTCGGTTTATGCGGTGCTGTTCGCTGGCTGGTCGTCGAACAACAAGTATGCCCTGCTGGGCAGCTTGCGCGCCTCGGCACAGACCGTGTCGTACGAAGTGTTCCTGGGCCTGGCGCTGATGGGCGTGGTGGTGCAGGTCGGCTCGTTCAACATGCGCGACATCGTCGAGTATCAGGCGCAGAACCTGTGGTTCATCATTCCGCAGTTCTTTGGCTTCTGCACATTCTTCATCGCTGGCGTGGCCGTGACTCACCGTCACCCATTCGACCAGCCGGAAGCGGAGCAGGAACTGGCCGACGGCTACCACATCGAGTATGCCGGCATGAAATGGGGCATGTTCTTCGTCGGTGAGTACATCGGCATCATCCTCATCTCGGCGCTGCTGGTGACCCTGTTCTTCGGCGGCTGGCACGGCCCGTTCGGCATCCTGCCGCAACTGTCGTTCCTGTGGTTCGCCCTGAAGACCGCGTTCTTCATCATGCTGTTCATCCTGCTGCGCGCGTCTATCCCGCGCCCACGCTATGACCAGGTGATGGACTTCAGCTGGAAGTTCTGCCTGCCGCTGACCCTGATCAATTTGCTGGTGACCGCTGCGATCGTGCTCTACAACACGCCAGCCGTCGCGGCCCAGTGAGGATTTGACCCATGTTCAAGTATATCGGCGACATCGTTAAGGGCACCGGCACTCAGCTGCGCAGCCTGGCCATGGTGTTCTCCCACGGGTTCCGCAAGCGCGACACCCTGCAGTACCCCGAAGAACCCGTGTACCTGCCGCCGCGCTACCGCGGCCGCATCGTTCTCACCCGCGACCCCGATGGCGAGGAGCGCTGCGTAGCGTGCAACCTCTGCGCGGTGGCCTGCCCGGTCGGCTGCATCTCGCTGCAGAAGGCCGAAACCGAGGACGGGCGCTGGTACCCGGAGTTCTTCCGCATCAACTTCTCGCGCTGCATCTTCTGCGGCCTGTGTGAAGAGGCGTGCCCGACCACCGCGATCCAGCTGACTCCGGATTTCGAAATGGCCGAGTTCAAGCGTCAGGACCTGGTGTACGAGAAAGAAGATCTGCTGATCTCCGGCCCCGGCAAGAACCCTGACTACAACTTCTACCGTGTTGCGGGTATGGCGATCGCTGGCAAGCCCAAGGGCGCTGCACAGAACGAAGCCGAGCCGATCAACGTGAAGAGCTTGCTCCCATAAGGACAGAAAGATGGAATTCGCTTTCTACTTCGCATCCGGGATCGCCGTGGTCTCCACCCTTCGGGTGGTGACGGGCACCAACCCCGTACACGCCTTGCTTTACCTGATCATCTCGCTGATCTCCGTTGCGATGATCTTCTTCGCCCTGGGCGCGCCGTTTGCCGGCGCCCTGGAAGTGATCGCCTATGCCGGTGCCATCATGGTGCTGTTCGTGTTTGTGGTGATGATGCTCAACCTGGGGCCGGCTTCGGTGGCCCAGGAGAGGGGCTGGCTCAAGCCCGGCATCTGGGCAGGGCCGGTGCTTCTGGCCGCCCTGCTGCTGCTAGAGCTGCTGTACGTGCTGTTCGTCGCCCCGACCGGTGCGGCCATCAGCGGTACCACCGTCGGCCCCAAAGAAGTGGGTATCAGCCTGTTCGGCCCCTACCTGCTGGTGGTCGAACTGGCATCGATGCTGCTGCTGGCAGCAGCGGTCACCGCCTTCCACCTGGGCCGCAACGAGGCGAAGGAGTAAATCATGGGTGCTATCCCTCTCGAACATGGTCTGGCAGTCGCCGGCATCCTGTTCTGTTTAGGCCTGGTTGGCCTGATGGTCCGCCGCAACATCCTCTTCGTGCTGATGAGCCTGGAAGTCATGATGAACGCGGCTGCTCTGGCGTTCATCGTCGCCGGTGCTCGTTGGGTCCAGCCCGACGGCCAGGTGATGTTCATTCTGGTGATCAGCCTGGCAGCCGCCGAAGCCAGTATTGGCCTGGCGATCCTGCTGCAGCTGTATCGCCGCTTCCACACTCTCGACATCGATGCTGCCAGTGAGATGCGCGGATGAACCTACTCTTCCTGACTTTCGTCTTCCCCCTCATCGGCTTTGTGCTGCTGTCGTTCTCGCGCGGGCGGTTCTCGGAGAACCTGTCGGCGCTGATCGGCGTCGGCTCGGTAGGCCTCTCGGCAGCCACCGCTGCCTATGTCATCTGGCAGTTCAATGTCGCCCCACCTGAAGGCGGCGCTTACAGCCAGTTGCTGTGGCAGTGGATGTCGGTGGACGGCTTCGCGCCGAACTTCACCCTCTACCTGGACGGCCTGTCGGTGACCATGCTCGGCGTGGTTACCGGGGTCGGCTTCCTGATCCACCTGTTCGCCTCCTGGTACATGCGCGGCGAAGCCGGTTACTCGCGCTTCTTCTCGTACACCAACCTGTTCATCGCCAGCATGCTGTTCCTGATCCTGGGCGATAACCTGCTGTTCATCTACTTCGGCTGGGAAGGTGTGGGCCTGTGCTCGTACCTGTTGATCGGTTTCTACTACAGCAACCGCAACAACGGCAATGCCGCGCTCAAGGCGTTCATCGTCACCCGCATCGGCGACGTGTTCATGGCCATCGG
Source organism: Pseudomonas promysalinigenes (assembly GCF_014269025.2). NCBI lineage: Bacteria > Pseudomonadati > Pseudomonadota > Gammaproteobacteria > Pseudomonadales > Pseudomonadaceae > Pseudomonas > Pseudomonas promysalinigenes. The sequence goes on from NZ_CP077094.1 coordinate 3,175,302, forward strand.
CCTGTTCATCCTGTTCGCCCAGCTGGGAACCCTGAACGTGCAGGAGCTGCTGGTGTTGGCGCCGCAGAAGTTCCAGGCAGGCGATACCTGGATGGTGCTGGCGACCCTGATGCTGCTGGGCGGTGCGGTCGGTAAGTCTGCCCAGCTGCCACTGCAGACCTGGCTGGCCGACGCGATGGCGGGCCCGACTCCGGTTTCGGCGCTGATCCACGCTGCAACCATGGTTACCGCAGGCGTGTACCTGATCGCCCGCACCAACGGCCTGTTCCTGCTGGCACCGGACATTCTGCACCTGGTGGGCGTGGTCGGTGGCGTGACCTTGGTACTGGCCGGCTTCGCCGCGCTGGTGCAGACCGACATCAAGCGTATCCTCGCCTACTCCACCATGAGCCAGATCGGCTACATGTTCCTTGCGCTGGGCGTAGGTGCCTGGGACGCGGCGATCTTCCACCTGATGACTCACGCGTTCTTCAAGGCCCTGCTGTTCCTTGCCTCCGGCGCGGTGATCGTTGCCTGCCACCACGAACAGAACATCTTCAAGATGGGCGGGCTGTGGAAGAAGCTGCCGCTGGCATACGCAAGCTTCGTGGTCGGCGGCGCCGCCTTGGCTGCACTGCCGATCGTGACCGTGGGCTTCTACTCCAAGGACGAGATCCTCTGGGAGGCCTTCGCCAGTGGCAACACCGGCCTGCTGTATGCCGGCCTGGTCGGCGCATTCATGACCTCGCTGTACACCTTCCGCCTGATCTTCATCGCCTTCCACGGCGAAGCGAAGACCGAGGCCCACGCTGGCCACGGCATCAGCCATTGGCTGCCACTGGGTGTGCTGATCGTGCTGTCGACGTTCGTCGGTGCCTGGATCACGCCACCGCTGGCAGGTGTGCTGCCGCAAAGCGCCGGCCATGCCGGCGGCGAAGCCAAGCATGCGCTGGAGATCACCTCCGGTGCCATCGCCATCGCAGGCATCCTGCTGTCGGGCTTGCTGTTCCTCGGCAAGCGCCGCTTGGTCAGTGCAATCGCCAACAGCGGCATCGGGCGCGTGTTGTCGGCCTGGTGGTTCGCCGCCTGGGGCTTCGACTGGATCTACGACAAGCTGTTCGTCAAGCCTTACCTGTTGATCAGCCACCTCCTGCGCAAGGACCCGGTTGACCGCGGCATCGGCCTTATCCCTCGCATGGCTCGCGGCGGCCACGTCGCCATGAGCAAGACCGAGACTGGCCAGCTGCGCTGGTACACCGCCTCGATCGCCGTTGGCGCAGTGCTGGTACTCGGCGCTGTGGTAGTGGCAGCGGTATGACCATGAACTTTGCGAACCTTGCGACTCTGCGAAAGGAAACGAACCCGTCATGATTTTGCCTTGGCTGATCCTGATCCCCTTCATCGGCGGCTTCCTGTGCTGGCTGGGTGAGCGCTTCGGCGCCACCCTGCCGCGCTGGATCGCGCTGCTGACCATGTCCCTGCTGCTCGGCATCGGCCTGTGGCTGTGGGCGCACGGCGACTACACCCTCGCCCCCGCTCCTGGCGCAGAACCGGCCTGGGCCCTGGAATACAAAGTCCAGTGGATCCAGCGCTTCGGCATCAGCATCCATCTGGCCCTCGATGGCCTGTCGCTGTTGATGATCCTGCTCACCGGCTTGCTCGGTGTGCTGTCGGTGCTGTGCTCCTGGAAAGAGATCCAACGCCACGTCGGCTTCTTCCACCTCAACCTGATGTGGATCCTCGGCGGTGTGGTCGGTGTGTTCCTGGCCTTGGACCTGTTCCTGTTCTTCTTCTTCTGGGAAATGATGCTGGTGCCGATGTACTTCCTCATCGCGCTCTGGGGCCATAGCTCGGCAGATGGCAAGAAGACAAGGATCTACGCGGCGACCAAGTTCTTCATCTTCACCCAGGCCAGCGGCCTGATCATGCTGGTGGCGATCCTTGGCCTGGTGCTGGTCAACTACACCAACACCGGCGTGATCACCTTCAACTACAGTGACCTGCTCAAGGCTGAGCTGCCGGCCGGTACCGAGTACCTGCTGATGCTGGGCTTCTTCATCGCCTTCGCGGTGAAGCTGCCGGTGGTGCCGTTCCATTCCTGGCTGCCCGACGCTCACGCCCAGGCGCCGACCGCAGGCTCCGTGGACCTTGCCGGTATCTTGCTCAAGACTGCGGCCTACGGCCTGCTGCGCTTCGCTCTGCCGCTGTTCCCCAATGCCTCGGCAGAGTTCGCGCCTATCGCCATGACCCTGGGCCTGATCGGGATCTTCTACGGTGCCTTCCTGGCCTTCGCCCAGACCGACATCAAGCGCCTGATCGCCTTCTCCAGTGTCTCGCACATGGGCTTTGTGCTGATTGGTATCTACTCGGGCAGCCAGCAAGCGCTGCAAGGCGCGGTGATCCAGATGCTGGCCCACGGCCTGTCCGCAGCCGCGCTGTTCATTCTGTCGGGGCAGCTGTACGAGCGTCTGCATACCCGTGACATGCGTCAGATGGGTGGCCTGTGGCACCGCATCGCCTACCTGCCAGCGATCAGCCTGTTCTTCGCGGCGGCATCGCTGGGCCTGCCAGGCACCGGCAACTTCGTCGGCGAGTTCCTGATCTTGATCGGCAGCTTCGTGCATGTACCGTGGATCACCGTGATCGCCACGACTGGCCTGGTATTCGGTTCGGTGTACTCACTGATCATGATCCACCGCGCCTACTTCGGCCCGGCCAAGGCCGACACCGTGCTGGCCGGCATGGATAGCCGCGAACTGATCATGGTCCTGGGCCTTGCCGGGCTGCTGATCCTGCTGGGCGTGTATCCACAGCCGTTCCTCGATACCTCTGCAGCCACCATGAGTGGTGTGCAGCAGTGGCTCGGTTCCGCTTTCACTCAACTCGCTTCGGCCCGGTAAGAGCGCTATGGAATTCACCACTCAACACTTCATCGCATTGGCGCCGATGCTGATCACCACCATCACCACGGTGGTGGTGATGTTGGCGATCGCCTGCAAGCGCAACCACTCGCAGACCTTCCTGCTGTCCACCGTGGGCCTGAACCTGGCCCTGCTGTCGATCCTGCCAGCGCTGAAGGTCGCGCCACTGGCGGTCACCTCGCTGGTCACCATCGACAAGTTCGCCTGCCTGTACATGGCGATCATCCTGGTCGCAACCTTGGCCTGCGTGACCTTGGCCCACGCTTATCTGGGGGAAGGCTCCAAAGGCTTCCCGGGTAACCGTGAAGAACTGTACCTGCTGCTGCTGATGTCCGCCCTCGGTGGCCTGGTGCTGGTGAGCGCCAACCACCTGGCTGGCCTGTTCATCGGCCTTGAGCTGCTGTCGGTACCGGTCTACGGCCTGGTGGCCTATGCGTTCTTCAACAAGCGCTCTTTGGAAGCCGGCATCAAGTACATGGTGCTGTCGGCCGCAGGCTCGGCCTTCCTGCTGTTCGGCATGGCCTTGCTGTACGCCGATGCTGGCAGCCTGACGTTCGACCAACTGGGCAAGGCCCTCGCCGCTACCAGCATGCCTAGCCTGATGGCTCAACTGGGCCTGGGCATGATGTTGGTTGGCCTTGCCTTCAAGCTGTCCCTTGTGCCCTTCCACCTGTGGACTCCGGACGTCTACGAGGGCGCCCCGGCGCCAGTCGCCGCGTTTCTGGCCACAGCCAGCAAGGTTGCCGTGTTCGCCGTTGTGGTGCGCCTGTTCATGCTGTCGCCGGCTGCCAGCAGCGGCGTGCTGAGCACCGTGCTTGCGGTAATTGCAGTTGCTTCGATCCTGGTCGGCAACCTGCTGGCGTTGACCCAGAGCAACCTCAAGCGTCTGCTCGGTTACTCGTCCATCGCTCACTTCGGCTACCTGGTCATCGCGCTGGTCGCAAGCAAAGGCCTGGCCATGGAGGCCATGGGCGTTTACCTGGTCACCTACGTGATCACCAGCCTGGGCGCCTTTGGCGTGATCACCCTGATGTCGTCGCCCTACGGTGGCCGTGACGCCGACGCGCTGTACGAATACCGCGGCCTGTTCTGGCGCCGTCCGTACCTGACTGCGGTACTGACCGTGATGATGCTGTCGCTGGCAGGCATTCCGCTGACGGCAGGCTTCATTGGCAAGTTCTACATCATCGCCACTGGCGTCGAGTCGCAGTTGTGGTGGCTGGTCGGTGCGCTGGTGATCGGTAGCGCCATAGGCGTCTACTACTACCTGCGTGTGATGGTCACCCTGTACCTGGTTGAACCGAACCTGCGTCGCCACGATGCCCCACTGAAGTGGGAACAGCGCACTGGCGGTGTAATGCTGCTCGCGATTGCCATTCTCGCCTTCGTTCTGGGTGTGTACCCGCAGCCACTGTTGGACATGGTTCAGCACGCTGGCCTGCAACTGCTCGGCTGATCGCAGCTGCAACACAAACACCCCGCACATGCGGGGTGTTTTGTTATCTGCACCTGGCAACTGCCGAGCCGGTGCCCTTCAATCCCTGGCCGAGTGCGACTCTTGAGCGCGCGGCGCAAGCGCAGACCTGCGCAGTTCCCTGCTCGCTGATGGCAGATGCACTTCGGGGTTGGGCATGCCACTGGGTGAAAGTTCGTGGGTCATTTCGAACTCCGCACGCACCGACCAGCCACACGCCTCGTTGATACATTGCAAGTAGGCAATGCGCAGAAAGATATGCCGACCTTCACTGGTACGAATGCGCATACGGCTGTTGCAATGTGGGCAGACCAGCTTATAAGTACTCACGCCGTGTACCTGCATAGGCGGAATGCATAAACATGCTGTAAGAAAACTCGATACTTAGGTCGAGTATTGGCTACTTTCATAGAAAGCTTTTTCATCAAATTGCAGCTCATGCCAAGATATCTCCTCAAATAGAAGGGCATATATTCATTAAGAGTATTCTAAGCCCAAGGAATGTCATTAAACCAGTCATGGATATTTGCTATGAATAGCCACTTGTTTGCAGCGGTGCTGTCACGCCTCAAGCTTATTACGGGTTCAAGCACCGACGTTCAACTGGCCAGAAGCCTGGAGGTCAGCCCGCAAACGTTGAGCAGCTGGAAGGTCCGCGAAAGCATTCCATACTCACTATGCGTAGATTTAGCCCGAAAACAGGGTTGTTCGCTGGATTGGCTATTGCTCGGCGAGCGCGACGGTAAGGGGCCTGAGCAAACCCAGGAAAGCTGGGAAAGCGACGTGCTCACGCGCCTGCGTGAGCTTTCCCACGCAGACCGCCAGGCAGTGCTTCTGCACATCGAGGACAAGCAACGCTTACGTCAACTGGAACAGCAGGTGCAGCAACTGGCCAAGTACTTGCCCGGTGCAGGCTTGGGTTAATCACGGCGGCGCCAGCGCTGTACGAGTTCGCGCAGGTCCACCGAGTCCAGCCACACCAATACCTTCAAAGTGATCGGTATGACCACTACCGCAGCGGCAAAGGCTGCCATGCCCCGAGATAACATAGGCGCCAGCGAGAGCAGCAGAGGTTCGAACAAGTAGCCCACGCCTAACGTCAGAAACACTAATAGCAGCTGCTTACCGCCCGACAGGCGCTTGCGCGACACGGTGATGAAGCGGTCTCTGACTGCGTTCACCAGCAGGGTACCCAACAACGCGCCAAACAAAGCTAGGCCTTCGGTGTCGATTAATTGGTAGATAGCGGCGATGGCTGCATCCATCAAATAGGGTTCATCCATGGCTAACCCCCCCGCGGCCTTGCGGCCCACCCAGTAGATTGCGTCTAACCGCAGCCTCGACAAAGGATCGATAGCAGATCGACAGTGCCCTTCCACTGGCATGCCCGCATACATCCTCCAAACGCCGGAACCCATGACCACGCAATGCGCTGCGCCAATTGGCGAATTCGTTAGCCGCATCGATTGCCGCGCAACGCACGGCAACTGCAAGGCGGGCTTCACTGACCTTCCCGTCCAGTTGCAGGCGTTCACGCAAAACGCAGAGTTCGATGCGGGGCCAAAATGGATCGTGACAATCAGGGTACCTTGGAGGGCTGAATGAGGACTCGGTGGTTGACGGAGCTTCAAGTTGTTCTGCACGCATGTCATATCCTCACTGCTCTTGCAGCATGCCGTAGCGAATGGCTTTGATGACCGCCGCTACGCGCGTGGGAACCTCGAACTTGCGCAATAGGTTGGATACGTGAAAATTCACTGTCGACTCTTTGCACTGCAGGATCTGGCCAATCTCCCATGAACTCTTGCCATAGGCGCACCACAGCAACACTTGCTGTTCACGCGGGGTCAGGTAGATCGGCGCACCGGTGTGGCCTTCAGGTGTCGGTCGCAGGTTGGTTTGCATCGCTGAGCTCCCTAGTCGTTCGCCAGATGCGGCAGCGGACAGTGCTGCCGCCTATGGAGCCACCTTACGAATGCCTGCCCTTTGCACACCAGCGGTGCCACTTGTAAAGAACGTTCCTACAAATACCGCCTACCCGAACTACACAGGAAAGTTTCTTATCGCCGTGCTCTAACCTGCCTTTCGTGCGTCACAACGCCGTTGTCCATTCGTCTATCGCCTGGAGTTGTACGATGCGTCCCGTTTTACCCTACTCGTCTTACCTTGGTGTGCTGGCAATTTTCACCGTCAGCCAGCAAGCCACGGCTGCGCCTGCGATCGAACTGGGTCAGATGCTGGTCAACGCCCAAGAGCAAAGCACACTGGACGACGCACGCGAACGCTTAGAGCAAGTACCTGGCGCCAGCAATCTGATAGACATGGGCAAGGTGGGACAAGGCCGGGTTGTCAGCAATCAGGATGTGCTGGCCTATCAGCCTGGCGTATTCGCCCAATCGGCCGGTAACGACGGTATCAAGCTATCGATCCGTGGCTCGGGCATCAACCGCGCGCCGGGCGCACATGGCTCGGGTGTATACACCATGTTCGACGGCCTGCCGCTCACCGGCCCGGGCGGCACGCCCTATGAACTCTTCGAACCCCTGTGGCTAAGCCGAGCCGAGGTACTGCGCGGGGCCAACGGCTTCGATCAGGGGGCTTTGGCGCTGGGCGGCGCCATCAATTATGTGACCCATACAGGCTTTGATGCAGCGCCGCTGCAAGTGCGCTACGAGCTAGGCAGCCGCGGCTATCAGCACCGCCAGATCAGTTCCGGGCAAGTATTGGGCAACCTTGACTACTACGTGGCCCTGACCGATTCGCAGTACGACGGCTACCAAGCGCACAGCAGCGGCAGCTCGAAAGGTGTTGCCGCCAACGTCGGCTACCGCTTCAACCCGAACCTGGAAACGCGCTTTTACCTACGCTACCGCGAAACCCAGAACGAACTGGCTGGGCGCCTGACCAAGGCGCAGATCAAGCACGACCCTCGCGCGGCCAACCCCGGTTACCTGTCGCGCAATGACAGCCGGCCGCAACCGGGCAGTACCTGGGTCGGCAACAAGACCACGTTCTACTTTGAGGATGATTCGCGCGTGGAAACCGGGCTGGTCTATCACGATTACCCGATGGACCTGCGCGAAGGCGCCATGCGCTTGAAGGTGGCCTACAGCGATGTCAGTGGCACGCTGAACTATTTTCGGCGCGACACCCTATTGGGCTTACAGAGCAAGACCAACATCGGCTGGCGTACTACCAAGCATCTGCCCAATAGCGGCGCTTCTCAGTTCTCGCGGGTCAATGATGTGGTCGGCGCTCGCACTAGAGACTTCAGCTACCAAGGTTCGGACACCGTACTGCATGTCAGTAATGACCTGGAACTGGTGCCCGACCTTTGGCTGACCACCGGGCTGGCCATGATCTACACCCGCCGGGAAAGCGATGTCACCTACCCCGCCAGTGGCGGCAGGGTCAGCCAGCATGATTGGGACTACGCGCCACGCATCGGCCTGCGCTACGACATTCGCCCGGACTTGCAACTGTACGGCAACCTTAGCCGATCGGTAGAGCCACCGCACCCTTGGTCGCTTGTCTGGAGTGCGCCGGTCACCAACCAGCCGATGAAGATGCACAATCAGACAGCCACCACTCTGGAGCTCGGCGCCCGCGGTGATTCGGCGCTAGGACAGTGGGACTTGGCCTGGTACTACTCGCAAGTACGCCATGAGCTGCTGAACGTGGAGGTGGTGCAGGGTCTGCCGTTCAAGGAGTTCAACGCCAGCCCCACCGTGCACCAGGGTATCGAGGCCGGCCTGAACAGCGTTCTCTGGCAGCAACCGGCAAGCGGCAAGCTAAACCTGCGCCAGGCCTATACCTTCAGTGACTTCCATTACCGCGACGATGAAACCTTCGGCGACAACCGCTTGCCCGGCATTCCCATGCATTACTACCAGGCCGAACTGCGCTACGACTGGCCAAGCGGCTTGTATGCCGGGGTCAATACGCAGCTGGCCTCAAAGGTGCAGGTCGATTACGCCAATAGCTACCACGCCGATGCCTACGCCCTGCTTGGTGCGCGCCTGGGCTGGGACTCCCCCAAACAGGACTGGCAAACCTGGCTGGACCTGCGCAACCTGACCAACAAGCGTTACGCCGCTACGGTAACACCAGGCTACAACGATGCAGGCCAGGACGTTGCCCGCTCTACACCGGGTGAGGGCTTGGCGGTGTATGCGGGCGTTTCCTATAGTTTTCGGTAGCAGGCCATCACGACGGTAACTGCACCTGCGGCCTGCTTTCGGCGAAAATTGTCCAACTGGAAAGAAACAGCGCGGCGATCAACGGCCCGATCACGAAGCCATTGAGTCCGAACACTGTCAGCCCGCCCAGCGTAGACACAAGAATCAGGTAGTCGGGCATGCGTGTGTCCTTACCCACCAGGATCGGTCGCAGTAGGTTATCAACCAAGCCAATGACCAGTACGCCGAACGCGGCGAGGATCACCCCCGGCAGAATCGCCCCTGTCAACAGGAAGTAGGCGGCTACCGGGGCCCAGACGATTCCTGCGCCCACTGCCGGCAACAGCGACAGGAACGCCATCAGCACGCCCCAGATCAGCGCACTGGGAATATCCAGCACCCAGAAGATGAAGCCACCCAGTGCCCCCTGGGTGATAGCAACCACCACGTTACCCTTGACGGTAGCTCGTACCACGCGTTGAAACTTGAGCTGCAGCCGACGTTTCTGCTGCTCCGGCAGCGGCACCGCCATGCGTACGCGCCGCGCTATATCGGCGCCCTCACGCAGGAAGAAGTACAGCAAATACGTCATGATGCCGAAGCTCACCAGAAACTCGAACGTGCCCTGGCCGAAACTGAACGCCTGGCTGGCCAGCACCTGGCTACCTTGAGTGGCCCATTTGGTAATCTTGTCACGCAACCCCTCAAGGTTGCCCATGCCCAAGTTGTCCAGCCCGTGCTGGGCAAAGGCCGGAAGCATGTTCTTGCCATGCTCGACGTACCCAGCGATATCCAACTGCCCGCTTTCGATACGCTGATACAAGCTGGCGCCTTCCTGCACCAGCAGCGCACTGGTGACGATCACCGGCAACACCGCCACCAGCAGGCACACCAGCAACGTGGTGAGCGCCGCCAGGTTGCGGCGCCGGCCGAAACGCATGACCAAGTGACGCTGCAGCGGTGCGAACAGGATGCCGAGAATCACCGCCCAGAAGATGGCGCCGTAATAAGGCAGCAGAATCCAGGCGAAGGCGATGGTGACCAGCGCCAGGAGTACTGCCAAGGCTTTGTTCTGTAGAGCGTCGTGGTTCATGGTTGATCCTCAGGTGTCATGGTCCTTAGTGCATCTCACCTTTGCAAAAGTGCCAGCTTGGTCATGATTCAAATCAATACTCCGCTGCCAAACAACCCGTAGCATCCGCGGCTTTGCCCGGTGCGCCCGATGAACCTACCCGCCAAGCCTGAACTGCTAGCCCCTGCTGGCAGCCTGAAGACCCTGCGCTATGCCTTTGCCTACGGCGCCGACGCCGTCTACGCAGGCCAACCCCGCTATAGCCTGCGGGTGCGCAACAACGCGTTCGACCACGCGACCCTGGCCCAAGGCATCGACGAGGCGCATGCCTTGGGCAAACGTTTCTACGTGGTGGTCAACATCGCCCCGCACAACGCCAAGCTCAAGACCTTTCTAAAGGATCTGAAGCCGGTGATCGACATGGCCCCTGATGCTTTGATCATGTCCGATCCTGGCCTGATCATGCTGGTGCGCGAGCACTTTCCCACGATGCCGGTGCACCTTTCGGTGCAGGCCAATACGGTGAACTGGGCCAGCGTGCAGTTCTGGCAGCGATTGGGCCTGAGCCGTGTGATCTTGTCCCGTGAGCTGTCGCTGCAGGAAATCGAAGAAATTCGCCAGCAGGTGCCGGACATGGAGCTGGAGGTATTCGTTCACGGCGCACTGTGCATGGCCTATTCCGGACGCTGCCTGTTGTCCGGATACCTGAACCGACGCGATGCCAACCAAGGCACCTGCACCAATGCCTGCCGCTGGAAGTATCAGGCCACCCCCGCCACACAGAACACTACCGGCGACATCGTCCGCGAGGTCGAGCCAACCTTGGGATTGGGCACGCCGACGGATCAAGTGTTCCTCCTACGCGAAAGCGAACGCCCGGACGGCGACATGCCGGCCTTCGAGGATGAGCATGGGACCTACATCATGAATGCCAAGGACCTGCGCGCCATCCAGCACGTCGGACGCCTGGCGGCCATGGGCGTGCACTCGTTGAAGATCGAAGGCCGCACCAAGAGCCACTTCTACTGTGCCCGGGCGGTACAGTCCTACCGCAAGGCCATCGACGATGCCGTAGCGGGTCGGCCATTTGACATGACGCTGATGGACAACCTCGAATCACTGGCGCAGCGCGGTTATACCGAAGGCTTCCTACGCCGCCATGTGCACGATGAATACCAGAACTACCAGCGTGGCAACTCGCTGTCTGACCGACAGCAATTCGTGGGTGAGCTAACAGGATTGCGCGTGGAGGGCCTGGCCGAGGTCAAGGTCAAGAACCGCTTCGCATTGGGTGATCACCTTGAGTTGATGACCCCGCGTGGCAACTACCACTTCGACCTGCACCGCCTTTGTGATCGCCAGCAACGTGACCTTGAAGTAGCGCCCGGAGATGGTCACGTGGTCTACCTGCCGATCCCCGAACAGGTATCGCTCGACTTCGGCCTGCTGATGCGCGACCTGCGCAACGATGAAAGACCGGCCTGACAACCACCGGCCTGCCAGCAGCGCTGCAGCGCAGGATGCCTTGGGTTATCCTGCTGACCCACTGTCCAAGCCACAGGCCAGCCACGCCTACAGGAGTTGTCCCGACATGCTGCGTAAACACCTGATCACACTCGGCCTGCTGGCCATCACCAGCTTGGCCCAAGCCGCTGAAACCATTGATGTGTACCGCGACCCCAACTGTGGCTGCTGCAAAGCCTGGATCAGTCACTTACGCCAGAACGGCTTCACTGTGAACGACCACGTCGAGCCGAACATGAGCGCTGTCAAACAGCGCTTGGGTGTGGCGCCTCACCTGGCCTCGTGCCACACCGGGGTGATCGGCGGCAAGTTCGTTGAGGGCCATGTGCCTGCCGAGCAGGTGCGCCTGCTCGCTGCGCGTAAGGACCTCAAAGGCTTGGCCGTGCCCGGTATGCCGATGGGTTCGCCGGGCATGGAAATGGCTGGCCGCAAGGATGCCTACCAGGTCATTGGTGTGACCCAGGCTGGCCAGGACACCGTGGTCGCCAACTACTGATGCTGAGCCTGTGGGCGCTATTGCTTAGCGCTTTTGGGGCTGCCACCCTGCTGCCACTGCAATCGGAAGCGGTGCTGGTCGCGCTGCTGCTGCGCCAGCCCGAGGCCTGGATGACGTTGTTGGCAGTCGCCACCTTGGGCAATGTGCTGGGCTCGGTGGTGAACTGGCTGCTTGGCCGAGCCATCGAGCATCTGCGCCATCGGCGCTGGTTCCCATTCAATGCCAGCCAGCTTGAACGGGCACAGCAGCGTTATCAGCGCTGGGGCCAGTGGTCATTGCTGTTGAGCTGGATGCCGGTGATCGGCGACCCCCTGACCCTGATCGCCGGTATCATGCGCGAGCCATTCTGGCGTTTTCTGCTGCTGGTGACCCTGGCCAAGGGCGGGCGCTACATCGTCGTGGCGATGATTACGCTGGGCTGGTTTCATGCTTGGTAACACCTTTGCCCTTTGTGCTAGTCCACTGACTGCTACAGTCGCCAATTCCTACATGGTCCTACACGGAGTGCCCCCATGCTGCGCGCAACCGCTCTGGCCCTGGCCTGCCTCGTCAGCGTTTCGGCCATCGCCGCCGAAACACCCACCTACGGCAAACAGCTCGAAGGTTTCAGCTACCCCCACCCGCTCAAGCACTTTGACTTCCAGTCCCAAGGCCAGCAGCTGCAGATGGGTTATATGGACGTCCCGGCCCGCGGCCAAGCCAATGGTCGCAGCGTGGTACTGATGCACGGCAAGAACTTCTGCGCCGCCACCTGGGAGACCACCATCGAAGCGTTGAGCCAGGCTGGCTACCGGGTGATTGCCCCCGACCAGATCGGGTTCTGCACCTCGACCAAACCGGCCAATTACCAGTACAGCTTTCAGCAACTGGCGGCGAACACCCATGCGCTGCTCGAACAGTTGGGCGTCAAGCAGGCTGTGGTACTCGGCCACTCCACAGGCGGCATGCTCGCCACCCGCTACGCGCTGATGTATCCGCAGCAGGTCGAGCGCCTGGCACTGGTCAATCCCATTGGCCTGGAGGACTGGAAAGCGCTGGGTGTGCCTTATCGCACGGTTGACCAGTGGTATGCCCGCGAACTGAAGCTCAATGCCGAAGGGGTGCGCGAATATGAACGCAAAACCTACTACGTGGGCCGCTGGAAGCCTGAATACGAGCGCTGGGTACAGATGCTGGTAGGGCTGAATCAGGGGCCGGGGCATGAGGCGGTGGCGTGGAACTCGGCGCTGATCTACGACATGATCTTCACCCAACCGGTGTATTACGAGTTCAAAGACTTGAAGATGCCCACGCTGCTGCTGCTCGGTGACAAGGACACCACGGCAATCGGCAGCGATATCGCCCCGCCTGAGGTCAAAGCCAAGCTGGGCAAGTATCAGGACTTGGGGCCGCAGGTCGCCAAACTCATCCCGCAAGGCGAGCTGGTAACCTTCGAGGGCATGGGGCATGCGCCGCAGATCGAGGAGCCACGGCGCTTCAACCGTACGCTTGTGCAATGGCTTGAGCGTTGACCGAGTATCGGGGTGCTGTACCCACGGGCAGCAGCGCCCCCATGGCTGAGCTTGGTCAGGCAAAGCGCTGAAGTTGCATCTCCTTCAGCCGGCTCAGGGTTCTTTGATACGGGAACGCCAAATAACCCTGGGTGTAGAGCTCATCCAACGGAACCTGCGCTTGCAGATAAAGCGCCACGCGGCGGTCATAGCACTCATCGACCAATGCTATGAAACGGCGCACAGCATCGTCCTTGGGTGACAGCATCGGCAACTCACGGTCCCCGGCCGCGACCCGCGTAGCACCATCTTCGGTGCCACGGGCGATGCGCCCGGCGCGCTGCCGAGCTCCGAGAGCCGGAATACCTTCAACCAGAATCGCTGAAAAGCGGTCGCATAGCGCCATGAAATCCATCGCGGCCAATGGACGTTCGCACAGTTCGCTAAAGCGGCACCATACGGCCTGATCACTGCTGCGGATCACATCAATCTGCCGCGATCCGATCTGCAGCGGCGCATCGCTACCGGTGTCGCCGCCGCTGAGCTGCTGGAAGACCTTCTCCAGCGCACGGTCTTTGCTGCCTGCTTCGGCCACCCAGTAACGCTGAAGCGGTGTGCCGGGATGCAGGCGATGGTCGTGGTCGCCTGCCACCGAGAGCACCTGCATGTGACGCTCGATAGCGCCGATGGCAGGTAGGAAGCGCTCGCGATTGAAGCCGTCACGATACAGCTGGTGAGGCGGTTGATTGGAAGTGGCGACAATCACCACTGCGTGATCGAACAACACTTGGAACAGGCGGCCGAGGATGATCGCATCGCCGATATCGTTGACGAACAGCTCATCGAAGCACAAGACACGGATCTGCCCGGCCAGCTCCCGTGCCAGCGCCTGCAAAGGGTCAGCGGTACCGTTGAGCTGGAACAGCCGTTGGTGAACCCAGCCCATGAAGTGGTGAAAGTGCTGGCGCCGGGACGGCACGCTCAGGCAGCGGTGGAACAGGTCCATGAGCCAGGTCTTGCCGCGCCCGACTGGCCCCCAAAGGTACAGGCCCTGGGGCGTGTTACCCTTTAGCAGCACCTCGAAACAAGCTTGCAGGGCCTCGACAGCCTTGGCTTGCGCGGGGTCCTCGGCAAAGCCTTGTTCTGTAATCGCAGTGCGATAGAGATTCAGTGGGTCTGGTTGCATGACTGCAGGCTTGGCCATTGAGAGCTGCATTGTATGGGCTGGCCCTTTTGCGGGTAAACCTGACCCCACGAACACTGAACATGTATTTGAGGTAAGTCACTGTATGGCAGCGGCCGCCAGCGCTTTACAGGGCCTCTGAACCGTCACTCAACCCCACTTTCAGCAGCGCACCATCCTTGGCATCGGTCAGCACATACAGGTAGCCATCCGGCCCAACCCGCACGTCGCGGATCCGTGCGTTCAGTTCACCCAACAAGCGTTCTTCATGGACAACCTTGTCGCCATCGAGCTGCAAGCGGATCAGCGACTGAGATGCCAGAGCCCCTATGAACAAGTTGTGATCCCAGGCCTTGAAGGTAGGGCTGTCGTAGAAGGCCATGCCGCTGATACCTGGCGATTTTTCCCAGACATGGTGCGGGTCGACCATACCGTCCACATGCTTGCCCTTGGCCTCGGGGATGGGCAACAGAGAATAGTTGATACCGTGAGTGGCAATCGGCCAGCCGTAATTCTTGCCGGGCTGCGGGATGTTGATCTCGTCGCCACCGCGCGGGCCATGTTCGTGGGTCCAGAGCTTGCCAGTCCAGGGGTTGAGCGCGGCACCCTGTTGGTTACGGTGGCCGAACGACCAGATTTCCGGGCGCACGCCTTGCTTGCCGACGAAAGGATTATCCTTGGGTATCTCACCGTCGGGCAGAATCCGTACGACCTTGCCCTGAAGTTTGTCCAAATCTTGAGCGGTGGGGCGCTGGTTGTTCTCGCCCAAAGCCACGAACAAGAAGCCGTCGCGATCGAACACGAGCCGCGAACCGAAATGGTTGCCTACAGAGAGTTTGGGCTGTTGGCGAAAGATCACATTGAAGTTTTCCAGCCGGGCGCGATCTTCGGACAACTGGCCACGTCCCACTGCCGTGCCTGCCTTGCCATCACTGCCCTGCTCGGCATAGGACAGGTAGACCGTGCGGTCCTTTGCGAACTCTGGCGACAACACGACATCGAGCAATCCGCCCTGGCCTTCGCTCCAGACCTTGGGCACTCCGTTGATGGGCGGCCCGACCTTGCCTTCGGCGCTGATTACCCGAAGGTTGCCGGAACGCTCGGTGACCAGCATGTCCTTGCCACCTGGCAGAAACGCCAATGCCCAGGGGTAGCGCAGGCCGTCAGCCAGAGTGCTGACGGTGAGCTGGCCTTCTTCACTGGGGAGCTGTTGCTCTGGAGCCGCGTGAGCAATCAAAGGCAGCAATGCGGCGACTGTCAGGGTGGTCAACCAGGTGGCTCGGATCATTCGGAATTCCTTTCTGGCAGATGGGCTCAAGGCGCACGTGGGTTTTCGCGCGGCGGTCGGGAGGGTTCCAGGTTTGGCACCTGCTGCTGGCGGCGCAGGTTATCGCCGTTGCCGATGCCACGATTGTCCAGACTTGGTGTGCGGTACGTCGGTACTGTGGAGGGGCCGCGAACAGGTGGGGCGGCCGGAACGCTACCCTGACGGCTGTTGGGGTTAGCGCGCTGGATCGGGCTGTTGTAGGGATTACTGTTGCTCGCGGAGGGCTGCAAGGGCGTAGCCTGCGCCTGCAGGCACCATAGCAAGGTGATGGCAATCACCGGGGATGTAAGGTTCATGCTTCACCTCTTGTACGAAAATGCTCGCCTTAAGCAGTTTGATAGCCTAAGGCGCGCTGGGTTCGGGACAAAAGTATGAATGCGATTCCTCATGTTTCAGATAAGCCCGATGGGCCAGACCTTTACGTCAATGCATCACCGTGCAATATCGACCTTGTGCCGAGCCGCGTATAGGCACAGCATCTCCATGGCCAAAGTAGCGCCAGCCAAGGCCGTGATATCGGCATGGTCATAGGCTGGCGCGACTTCCACCAGGCCCATCCCCACGAGGTTGATGCCACGCAGGCCACCAAGGATTTCAGAGGCCTGAGCAATCAGTACGCCATGCTCCAGGTCAGGGTGTAGGTTCGCCCTCGGCCCTGGTAGTCATACAGATAAGCCGGGCCATAGGTCGGCGAATAGAACAATGTCGCCCGTTGGCCCCACACCGTGCTGTAACGCTTGTCCAGTAAGTTCTGGATACCCGCACTGAAGGTGCCAAAACCGCTGTCCTGGCTGGCAAGCAAATCGAAGGTGGTATAGCCGTCGATCTCATGGTCGGCATCGTCTTTGAGACTGAAAGCGTGATTGGCCTGCAGCCGGGCGCTGCGGCCATCCGCCTTGTAACCGACGAAGGCGGTGGCCTTGGACAGTGAAGCATAGCGGGCATCGCGCTTGATCCAGTCGCCATCGGCGCCCTGCTCTTCAGACCGGGTCAGGTGCAGCGTGCCGCCAGCTTCCCAGCCGGTCTGGAAGTGCCGGGTCAACGCGCCTTCAAAGCCGAAGTCGCGGCTCTTCTGGTCTTCGACGTCGATGGTTAGAGTCTGCGAGTCGACATTGATGATCTTGTCAGACCAAATGTAATACAGCGCCGCCTGCGCGTCCCAGTCCAGGTCCGCATAACGCCAACCCAGCTCGACCTGGCGGCTTTTGATGCCGGCCAGCGGGTTGTCCGCCACGCTCAGGCCCGGTTTACCGTAGTACTTCGCCGGGTCCGGCAGGTCGAAACCTTCGCCGTAATTGGCCCACAGCTGATGGCCGTTCTTGAAGTCGTAGATGGCGCCGGCATTGTACAGGTTGACCTCATAATCGTTGCTGCCACCCGGCACGCCTTTGAAATCGCTGACATCGACGTCCATCTGCTGGCGCCGGGCGCCGCCTGACAAGGTCAGGTTGTCGGTGGCGTGCCAGTCGAGCTGGGCATAGACCGAAACACCATCGACACGATAACTGGGATACCGCGCTGCTTTGCTCTGCTTGTCCAGGTCCAGGCCCCCGCTTTGGGATGAGGTCCAGGCGTCGAATGTGGTCTGGTCGGCACTGAAGCGCTCACGATCAAGGTCCAGGCCATAGGTCAGCTTGAGCGTATCCCACTGCTTGGCGAATAGCCCTTTGAGGCTGCTGACTTCGAAATTCTGCTGTGAGCCTGCAAAGTAAACCCCGCGCGAACCGGTCGGCGTAGCCCGGTTGTAATAGGGAAATGGATAGAAGTTGTCGTTTTCCTTGCGGTAGGAGGCCTGCAGGTAGAAATCCTGGCCAAGCACATCGGTATGGTGATAGTTGGCATTGAGCAGCAGACGTCGGATGCGCGGCTGCAGATCCGAGGAATAGCCGCTGCGCAGCTCGGCATCTTCCAGGTCCGATGGCGCGTTGTAGTTCAGATTGGGAAAATAGATGCCAGTGCTGCCGTGATTGCCTGAATCGTAATACTGCGCCAGCAGATCGAGGCTCTGTTGGTCTGTGAGTTTCAAGCCAAGCGAGCCCAGCACATCGAGCGTACGGTTGTATTGCAGGTCGGTCTGGGTGTTATCGATGAAAATCTGCTCGCCCGCGCCATCGTAGAACGCCTCGTTCTGCTCGCCGGAAACACCCAGGCGTGCGCTGACTCGGTCGTTGCCGCCACTGATCGACTGGGCGAAACGCGTGGCCAAGTCGTCACTGTTGTTGAAGCCGGAGCTCGCACCCAACTGGGTTTCGAAGCGGGCCGGGCCTGGTTCGCCCTTCTTGGTGACGATGTTGATGATGCCGCCAGTGGCGCCGCCGCCATAGATGGCACTGGCCCCGGAGAGCACCTCGACGCGCTCGACGTTGAACGGTGAAATGCTGTCGAACTGGCGTGAAAGCCCGCGCGAGCTGTTCTGACTGACACCGTCGATCATCACCAGGACATTGCGCCCACGCATGTTCTGGCCATAGCTGGTGCGCCCCTCGGGGGCCAGGTCCAGGCCCGGCACGAGCTTGCCGATGGCCTCCTTGAGGCTGACGCCGCTGTCGATCTGTTCACGCAGTTGCTGTTGGTCTACGACCCACACTGTACCGGCTATTTCACTGATGGCGGTGCTGGTGCGCGAAGCGACGCTGACTTCGATGGGTTTGAGGTTGACCGCCTGCGCAACAGGCACGGCCGTGCGCAAGGTGACCGTACGCGCATCGGTGAACTGCCAAGCCATGCCGCTGCCTGCGAGCAGCAATTGCAACGCCTGCTCGACGCTGTAACTGCCTTGCAGCGCCGGGCTGCTAAGCCCAGCTACCTCACCCGTGGTGTACAACAGTTGCAAACCCGCCTGGTCGGCAAAGGTAGTCAGGGCCTGATCCAGTGGCTGCGCCGGCAGGTCCAGTTGAACTACACGGGCCTGGGTATGTGCGACCCCATCGGAGGCCGCCCACCCCTGGATGGGGCCAGAAAGCACGGCCAGCGCACTGCAGGACATCAAGGCCAGGTGAAGACGACTTCCGCGACGGTGGTAAGGCTTGGGCATAAAAGACACGAATGAGCTTCCAGACAAGTCGTAATTAAGAATGGGTTACTGATCAGTCCCACTACGACGATCTGGCACAGCCAAACTTGCAGCACCAAATGAAAAAAATTCTGATTATTTTTTACAGAATCAATGCACCACGGCCAGCCATGGCAGATGAGTGACCTTGATACCGTAGCGCTGCTCAAGGGTGTGCAGCAGCGCTTGAGGGTCGTTCAGGTCGAAGACACCACTGATTTGCAGGGCCCCCAATGTGCTATCGGACAGCACGATTCGGCCGTGCTGGTAGCGCTCAAGCTCCGCGAGCACCTGGCGCAGCGGTTTGCCATTGAATATCAGCTTGCCGCGCTGCCAGGCTGTCTGCGCCTCGGCGTCGGCGGCGACGGCCAGGGGAAGCCCGCCGATACTGGCACTGCCCTGGGCCAGTACCACCTGGCCGTTACGACGCACACTGAAGGTTGCAGCGCGGCTTTGCACCGACTGCCCTGCGGTTTCGACCACGAAAGGCCGTGGATCATCAGCAGTTTCGAACAACGCCTCACCCGCTTGCAGCCTCACCCGGCGCTCACGTGCACTAAAAGCCACGCTCAAGGCACTTGCGCTGTTGAGCGTAACCTGCGACCCGTCGGCCAAGGTCACGCGTTGTTGTTCGCCAATGGCCGTGCGGTAGTCCGCCAACCAAACAGGCATCTGTTGCCAGCCGCTGTAACCTACGATCAGCAATACCAGCGAGGCAGCGATGCTCATTGCCCAGCGGCGCTTGCTGCGGGGCTCAGGGACCGTCGCCTGCCCTTGGGAAATTGGCGCGTGGCCGATTTCTTCCCACAGCCCCTCGGCTTCGCGTCCGGCTTCGGCATGAGCCGGGCTCAATTGGCACCAACGCTGGTAACGTTCCCGGTCGGCCGGGCTGGCATGGCCTGAGTGCAGCAGCACCTGCCAGTCGAGGGCATCGTCGGACAAGTTGCAGATGGGCTGAGGAGAAGGCATGGTCAACCTGTCAGTCATGGTTGTGCTTGAGCCAGTCGCGACAATGGCGCAGCGCTTGGCCGATGTATTTTGCCACCATGCTTTCGGAAACACCCAGTCGTTGTGCAATCTGTGCGTGGGTCAGGCCATCGACCCGGTTCAGCAATAGCGCCTGACGCGCATTGGCAGGCAGTTGCATTAGCGCCTCATCCAGGATCTGCAAGCGCTCACGCGCGAGCAAAGCCGCCTCCGGGGCAGGCCGTGTACACGCAACCTCGCCTGTGACATCGCTTCCATTGTGGCTGGCGGCAATGCGTTGTTCGCGGCGCAATGCATCGATGGCCAGGTTTGCAGCCACGCGAAAGATGAAACTACGCGCATGTAGTACGGCCACCGATTGTTCGTCGATCTTCAGCAGCTTTAGATAAGTTTCCTGAGCCACGTCAGCTGCACGCTGCCGATCACTCATACGCCGGGTAAGAAAACGCAAAAGGTCGTCGTAATGCTCTTGGAAACTTGCCAGCAAACCGGAGGCGGGTGATGTCAGCATGAGGTAGAGGTGCTGCCAGTAAGATGAATTATCGGGCGTTAATGAGAAACAGTATCTTTCATAACACCGGGTACTTTCAACGCTGACGTGCATTTGACACACTGCGGCCTCAACTTCGTCGGCAAGGTACTTACAATGGCTGCCCGTTTGCCCCGTTATGTCCGCATGCTCCTGGCTCTGTTTCTGGCAAGCGGCCTCAGTGCCTGCGCACTGTTCCAGGCCCATGACCCGCTCAACATCAGCGTGATCGGCGTCGAACCTTTACCAGGGCAAGAGCTGGAAATGCGCATGGCCATTAAGCTAAGGGTGCAAAACCCAAACGAGGCGGCCATCGACTACAGCGGCGTAGCCCTGAACCTGGAGGTCAACGGCCAGCCGCTGGCAGCAGGCGTCAGTGACCAGCAAGGGCATATCGGCCGCTACGACGAAGGCGTAATCGTGGTACCTGTGAGCGTCACAGCATTCGCCTTCCTGCGTCAGGCCTACGGGTTGGGCAAGCTTGATTCGTTGCAGGGACTACCTTACAAGCTTCGCGGCAAGTTGGCCGCAGGCCCGCTGGGCACCGTCCGCTTCACCGACGAGGGCAAACTAGACCTGCCCAAAGATGGCAGCTTTTACTGGTAAGGGCCGTATCAACGATTTGCGCTGGCTGCGGCCATCATTTTGTTGACCTCGCTGCGCACCATATCGGCGTACTCGGGTGGTGACATGCTGTCGAGCTCGGTACGCACCCACTCTGCCCACTTGCCCTTACGGCGAGATTTTTCGGCGATCAACCGGGCGGCCTCGCCCTTGGCCTTACCTAGGTTGTTCTTCCACATCTCGAACAGCCGGGCCTTTTGCGCCTCGATCTGCGCCCGTTCCTCGAAGCTCATGTTGGCCAGATTGAAACTCATGGATGCACCTGCCTGTTGAACACGGGCGCTATCTTACACCGGGAGGGTGTATCAACGACAAAGCCATCGCAACTTTCCTGGCGCGCCGGCATCCATTGTACAAACCACTGCATCGACGAGGACGTGTTCATGGCTCGAAAAAAAACCACTTTGGCCGACAATGATCAGATCAAGGATCAAGTATTCAGTGAGCTGCAGGCATTGATCGAGGAATCGGAAAAGCTGCTCAGCCAAAGCGCCACACTGGTGGGTGAAGAAGCTGAAACCCTACGGGCTCAGATCAGCCTGAAACTGCGTCAGGCAGGCCAGGCTGCCGGCCAGGTACGCGCCAAGGCGCAGCCGGCAGTTGAGGCCACCGAAAATTATATTGGTGGCCATCCATGGCAGACCGTTGCAGTGTCAGCCGGCTTCGGTTTGGTAATAGGTTTGATTTTAGGGCGTCGCCACTGAATCTCAGGCAGCCTGTACCATGGGAATTCCGCTGTGAAAACGTAGTTCCTGGTCCGGTGACGTGATGAGTTCGGCCTCGGCCTCACGAACTAGGGTGATGCGGCGGTCAATATCCGTCTCGTCACCATACTGGTGGGCCAGCTTCAGATAGCCTTGGTAGTGACGTGCCTCGCTCTTTAGCAGGCCGTGGTAGAAACTGCCGAGTTCTTCATCCAAGTGAGGCACCAAGGCTGCAAAACGCTCGCAACTACGCGCTTCGATGAATGCCCCGACTACCAGAGTATCAACCAGCTTGGCCGGCTCATGGGCACGCACCAATCGACGCAGACCCGAAGCGTAACGGCCTGCCGATACCGGTCGCAGCGGCACTCCTCGACGCTTCATCAAGCGCAGCACCTGTTCGTGATGCACCAGCTCTTCCCGTGCCAGCCGCGACATCATGTTGATCAGGTCCAAGTGGGTGTTGTACTTGGCAATCAGGCTCAACGCGGTGCTGGCAGCCTTGAATTCGCAGTTCTTATGATCGATCAGCAAGGTTTGCTGGTCGGCAAGTGCTGCCTCTATCCAGGCATCTGGGGTTGGGCAGCCAAGAAAAGCTTCGATTTCGGGGATCAGGGACATATGCGAACAACCACACTGGACAGGCAAGACCGGCGATTATACCGACGGTGGCATGCAGCACCAGTGACTATGCTTGATGTACATCAAACGGCGATACGAGAGGCGCCGACTATAGTCAGGCATGCCCATCCCCAGAAAGGAGTTCTCACCATGCAAGCGGTTCGCAGCATTCTGGTCGTCCTTGACCCCGAACATGCCCACAGCCTTGCACTGACGCGAGCCAAACTGATCGCTGGTGTGACCGGAGCCCGTCTGCACTTGGTGATGTGTGACAAGAAGCACGACCACAGCGCCCTCCTCAGCCTGCTCGGTAACCAGCTGCGCGAAGATGGTTACGATGATGTCACCCATGAGCAGACCTGGCACGAAACCCTGCATGAGTCGATCATCGCGGTGCAGCAAGCCGAAGGTTGCGAGTTGGTCATCAAGGAGCATCGACCGGATAATCCACTCAAAAAAGCACTATTGACGCCTAGCGACTGGAAGCTCCTACGCCAGTGCCCTTGCGCTGTATTGATGGTCAAGAGCGAGCGGCCTTGGACGGGCGGTGTGATCTTGGCGGCGGTGGATGTCGGCAACCAGGATGAGGATCACCGTCGATTGCATGCCAGCATTGTCGATCATGGCTATGGAATTGCGGGCTTGGCCAAGGGGGCCCTGCATGTGGTCAGTGCCCACCCCTCCCCTATGCTTTCAGCAGCCGATCCCGTGTATCAACTTACCGATACGATTGAAAAGCGCTACCGAGAAGCCTGCAGAGCGTTCCAAGCGCAATTTGATATCAGCGAAGATCACCTACACGTCGCGGAAGGCCCCGCCGATGTATTGATTCCATACTTCGAGAAGAAGTTGAATGCAGTTGTCACGGTGATCGGTACCGTCGCGCGCGGCGGAGTTTCCGGGGCACTGATAGGCAATACCGCAGAAGTGGTGCTCGACTCGCTGGAGGGTGATGTTCTGGTGCTAAAAAGCGAAGAAGTAACAGCCCATCTGGCGGAACTTGCTCAAGGATAAGACATACCTGAGAAAGACAAAACCCCTATCTGCATACGCAGATAGGGGTTTTGCGAAATGAATCTTGACGATGACCTACTCTCACATGGGGAAACCCCACACTACCATCGGCGATGCATCGTTTCACTACTGAGTTCGGGATGGGATCAGGTGGTTCCAATGCTCTATGGTCGTCAAGAAATTCTGTAGCCAGAATGTCCTGTTGGACAGCCCAGCGAATTCGGATATGCGATTTGTGATGTTACGAATTTTCGGGTCTTTCGTCTTCACC
This sequence comes from Pseudomonas promysalinigenes, assembly GCF_014269025.2. Taxonomy (NCBI): domain Bacteria; kingdom Pseudomonadati; phylum Pseudomonadota; class Gammaproteobacteria; order Pseudomonadales; family Pseudomonadaceae; genus Pseudomonas; species Pseudomonas promysalinigenes. Next base: position 3,198,748 of record NZ_CP077094.1, read on the forward strand.
ACCACAATCTGCGCTGCAGATTGCTTGGGTGTTATATGGTCAAGCCTCACGGGCAATTAGTATTGGTTAGCTCAACGCCTCACAGCGCTTACACACCCAACCTATCAACGTCGTAGTCTTCGACGGCCCTTTAGGGGATTCAAGATCCCAGTGAGATCTCATCTTGAGGCAAGTTTCCCGCTTAGATGCTTTCAGCGGTTATCTCTTCCGAACATAGCTACCCGGCAATGCCACTGGCGTGACAACCGGAACACCAGAGGTTCGTCCACTCCGGTCCTCTCGTACTAGGAGCAGCCCCTCTCAAATCTCAAACGTCCACGGCAGATAGGGACCGAACTGTCTCACGACGTTCTAAACCCAGCTCGCGTACCACTTTAAATGGCGAACAGCCATACCCTTGGGACCGGCTTCAGCCCCAGGATGTGATGAGCCGACATCGAGGTGCCAAACACCGCCGTCGATATGAACTCTTGGGCGGTATCAGCCTGTTATCCCCGGAGTACCTTTTATCCGTTGAGCGATGGCCCTTCCATACAGAACCACCGGATCACTAAGACCTACTTTCGTACCTGCTCGACGTGTTTGTCTCGCAGTCAAGCGCGCTTTTGCCTTTATACTCTACGACCGATTTCCGACCGGTCTGAGCGCACCTTCGTACTCCTCCGTTACTCTTTGGGAGGAGACCGCCCCAGTCAAACTACCCACCATACACTGTCCTCGATCCGGATAACGGACCTGAGTTAGAACCTCAAAGTTGCCAGGGTGGTATTTCAAGGATGGCTCCATGAGAACTGGCGTCCCCACTTCAAAGCCTCCCACCTATCCTACACAAGCAAATTCAAAGTCCAGTGCAAAGCTATAGTAAAGGTTCACGGGGTCTTTCCGTCTAGCCGCGGATACACTGCATCTTCACAGCGATTTCAATTTCACTGAGTCTCGGGTGGAGACAGCGCCGCCATCGTTACGCCATTCGTGCAGGTCGGAACTTACCCGACAAGGAATTTCGCTACCTTAGGACCGTTATAGTTACGGCCGCCGTTTACCGGGGCTTCGATCAAGAGCTTCGCTTGCGCTAACCCCATCAATTAACCTTCCGGCACCGGGCAGGCGTCACACCCTATACGTCCACTTTCGTGTTTGCAGAGTGCTGTGTTTTTAATAAACAGTCGCAGCGGCCTGGTATCTTCGACCGGCATGGGCTTACGGAGCAAGTCCTTCACCCTCGCCGGCGCACCTTCTCCCGAAGTTACGGTGCCATTTTGCCTAGTTCCTTCACCCGAGTTCTCTCAAGCGCCTTGGTATTCTCTACCTAACCACCTGTGTCGGTTTGGGGTACGGTTCCCAGTTATCTGAAGCTTAGGAGCTTTTCTTGGAAGCATGGCATCAACCACTTCGCGCTCTAAAGAGCACTCGTCATCAGCTCTCGGCCTTAAGATCCCGGATTTGCCTAAGATCTCAGCCTACCACCTTAAACTTGGACAACCAACGCCAAGCTGGCCTAGCCTTCTCCGTCCCTCCATCGCAATAACTGGAAGTACAGGAATATTAACCTGTTTTCCATCGACTACGCTTTTCAGCCTCGCCTTAGGGACCGACTAACCCTGCGTCGATTAACGTTGCGCAGGAAACCTTGGTCTTTCGGCGTGCGAGTTTTTCACTCGCATTGTCGTTACTCATGTCAGCATTCGCACTTCTGATACCTCCAGCAAGCTTCTCAACTCACCTTCACAGGCTTACAGAACGCTCCTCTACCGCATCACCAAAGGTGATACCCGTAGCTTCGGTGCATGGTTTGAGCCCCGTTACATCTTCCGCGCAGGCCGACTCGACTAGTGAGCTATTACGCTTTCTTTAAAGGATGGCTGCTTCTAAGCCAACCTCCTAGCTGTCTAAGCCTTCCCACATCGTTTCCCACTTAACCATGACTTTGGGACCTTAGCTGACGGTCTGGGTTGTTTCCCTTTTCACGACGGACGTTAGCACCCGCCGTGTGTCTCCCATGCTCGGCACTTGTAGGTATTCGGAGTTTGCATCGGTTTGGTAAGTCGGGATGACCCCCTAGCCGAAACAGTGCTCTACCCCCTACAGTGATACATGAGGCGCTACCTAAATAGCTTTCGAGGAGAACCAGCTATCTCCGAGCTTGATTAGCCTTTCACTCCGATCCACAGGTCATCCGCTAACTTTTCAACGGTAGTCGGTTCGGTCCTCCAGTCAGTGTTACCTAACCTTCAACCTGCCCATGGATAGATCGCCCGGTTTCGGGTCTATACCCAGCGACTAAACGCCCTATTAAGACTCGCTTTCGCTACGCCTCCCCTATTCGGTTAAGCTCGCCACTGAATATAAGTCGCTGACCCATTATACAAAAGGTACGCAGTCACCTAACAAAGTAGGCTCCCACTGCTTGTACGCATACGGTTTCAGGTTCTATTTCACTCCCCTCTCCGGGGTTCTTTTCGCCTTTCCCTCACGGTACTGGTTCACTATCGGTCAGTCAGTAGTATTTAGCCTTGGAGGATGGTCCCCCCATGTTCAGACAAAGTTTCTCGTGCTCCGTCCTACTCGATTTCATTGATAAGAGACTTTCGTGTACGGGGCTATCACCCACTATGGCCGCACTTTCCAGAGCGTTCCACTAATCTCAAACCAACTTAAGGGCTGGTCCCCGTTCGCTCGCCACTACTAAGGGAATCTCGGTTGATTTCTTTTCCTCAGGGTACTTAGATGTTTCAGTTCCCCTGGTTCGCCTCTTGCACCTATGTATTCAGTACAAGATACTCAGCTTATGCTGAGTGGGTTCCCCCATTCAGAGATCTCTGGATCACAGTCTGTTTGCCGACTCCCCAAAGCTTATCGCAGGCTACCACGTCTTTCATCGCCTCTGACTGCCAAGGCATCCACCGTATGCGCTTCTTCACTTGACCATATAACCCCAAGCAATCTGGTTATACTGTGAAGACGACATTCGCCGAAAATTCGCATGTTGCGCTTACGCGCAGAACTCACAAATTTTACCTTAGCCTGATACCCAGCAGTGAAACTGGCTATCAGTCTATATCTATCACATATCCGAATTTTTAAAGAACGATCTGACAAAAGCCAGAAATCAACATTCGAACTGAATGTTCATTTCTGAATTCTGATCAAGTAGAGCAGAAGTGGTGGAGCCAAGCGGGATCGAACCGCTGACCTCCTGCGTGCAAGGCAGGCGCTCTCCCAGCTGAGCTATGGCCCCGTATCCTACGGCTGAACCATGTAATGGTAGGTCTGGGCAGATTTGAACTGCCGACCTCACCCTTATCAGGGGTGCGCTCTAACCAACTGAGCTACAGACCTATAACAAGGTTGCGTTACAGCATCGTCTTTTACAATGAATCAAGCAATTCGTGTGGGAGCTCATCAGCAGGCTGATGTCGTCGATTAAGGAGGTGATCCAGCCGCAGGTTCCCCTACGGCTACCTTGTTACGACTTCACCCCAGTCATGAATCACACCGTGGTAACCGTCCTCCCGAAGGTTAGACTAGCTACTTCTGGTGCAACCCACTCCCATGGTGTGACGGGCGGTGTGTACAAGGCCCGGGAACGTATTCACCGCGACATTCTGATTCGCGATTACTAGCGATTCCGACTTCACGCAGTCGAGTTGCAGACTGCGATCCGGACTACGATCGGTTTTGTGAGATTAGCTCCACCTCGCGGCTTGGCAACCCTCTGTACCGACCATTGTAGCACGTGTGTAGCCCAGGCCGTAAGGGCCATGATGACTTGACGTCATCCCCACCTTCCTCCGGTTTGTCACCGGCAGTCTCCTTAGAGTGCCCACCATAACGTGCTGGTAACTAAGGACAAGGGTTGCGCTCGTTACGGGACTTAACCCAACATCTCACGACACGAGCTGACGACAGCCATGCAGCACCTGTGTCAGAGTTCCCGAAGGCACCAATCCATCTCTGGAAAGTTCTCTGCATGTCAAGGCCTGGTAAGGTTCTTCGCGTTGCTTCGAATTAAACCACATGCTCCACCGCTTGTGCGGGCCCCCGTCAATTCATTTGAGTTTTAACCTTGCGGCCGTACTCCCCAGGCGGTCAACTTAATGCGTTAGCTGCGCCACTAAAATCTCAAGGATTCCAACGGCTAGTTGACATCGTTTACGGCGTGGACTACCAGGGTATCTAATCCTGTTTGCTCCCCACGCTTTCGCACCTCAGTGTCAGTATCAGTCCAGGTGGTCGCCTTCGCCACTGGTGTTCCTTCCTATATCTACGCATTTCACCGCTACACAGGAAATTCCACCACCCTCTACCGTACTCTAGCTTGCCAGTTTTGGATGCAGTTCCCAGGTTGAGCCCGGGGCTTTCACATCCAACTTAACAAACCACCTACGCGCGCTTTACGCCCAGTAATTCCGATTAACGCTTGCACCCTCTGTATTACCGCGGCTGCTGGCACAGAGTTAGCCGGTGCTTATTCTGTCGGTAACGTCAAAACAGCAAGGTATTAGCTTACTGCCCTTCCTCCCAACTTAAAGTGCTTTACAATCCGAAGACCTTCTTCACACACGCGGCATGGCTGGATCAGGCTTTCGCCCATTGTCCAATATTCCCCACTGCTGCCTCCCGTAGGAGTCTGGACCGTGTCTCAGTTCCAGTGTGACTGATCATCCTCTCAGACCAGTTACGGATCGTCGCCTTGGTGAGCCATTACCTCACCAACTAGCTAATCCGACCTAGGCTCATCTGATAGCGCAAGGCCCGAAGGTCCCCTGCTTTCTCCCGTAGGACGTATGCGGTATTAGCGTTCCTTTCGAAACGTTGTCCCCCACTACCAGGCAGATTCCTAGGCATTACTCACCCGTCCGCCGCTGAATCAAGGAGCAAGCTCCCGTCATCCGCTCGACTTGCATGTGTTAGGCCTGCCGCCAGCGTTCAATCTGAGCCATGATCAAACTCTTCAGTTCAATACTGCTTGGGTTTTTAAGAAACCCTAAACTTGGCTCAGCAATCTCAAATGACTATGTGATTTCTCGCATGGCCACTTGTGATGCTGATAATCTTTGTGACTATCAGTCCGTACTCACAAGCACCCACACGAATTGCTTGATTCGATTTGTTAAAGAGCGTTTGGTTAAGAGCGTTTCGTCTCAACCGAGGCGCGCATTCTACGCTTTCCTCATTTGCTGTCAAGCGTTTATTTTGAAGTTTTTTGCGAGAAACTCGTTTAGCTTCAAACACTTGACTCGCTGCGATCTCTCGTAGCGGGAGGCGAATCATACAGCGTTTAAAACCGCTGTCAACCTTCATCTCCACCGCCATCGATCAGTCGATCGAAGCGCTTCCAGTTTCGCCCAAACTGATTAACTCGTTGAATCTCAAGGAGTTTTTCGTTCCGATGTCGCTGGAAGTGGGGCGCAGTATAAAGGGATTCGAACCCACGTCAAGTCATAATCGTATGAAATCATGCCCCGCAGCTAAAAACGTCAGGCAAGACACCTTGCGCCCTCCCGCAGGATTTGCGCACTATATTGCACACCCTGTGCAGCTCAAAGGATTGTCGCCCTGAAATGAACACCGCCGCCCGCAGCATGGCCAGCACCCTTTTCCCCATTGGCCTGCTGCTTATTGCCATGGCCTCGATCCAGTCCGGAGCATCCCTGGCCAAGAGCATGTTCCCGCTAGTCGGTGCCCAAGGCACCACCACTCTGCGGTTGATTTTCGCCAGCATCATCATGCTTTTAATACTGCGACCATGGCGCGCGCGCATGACCGGCAAGACACTGCGCAACGTCATTATCTACGGGATGTCTTTGGGCGGTATGAACTTCCTCTTCTATATGTCGCTGCAAACTACCCCGCTGGGTATTGCCGTTGCCCTGGAATTCACAGGCCCACTGGCTGTGGCACTGTTCGCCTCTCGCCGTGCGCTGGATTTTCTCTGGATAGCTCTGGCTGTGGCCGGCCTGTTGCTATTGCTGCCAGTAGGGCATGGCGGACAGCCGCTGGATGTATTGGGCGCTGCATATGCGCTGGGTGCAGGTGTCTGCTGGGCACTCTACATTTTGTTTGGCCAACGCGCAGGCGCGGAGCACGGCATCCAGAGCGCCGCCTTGGGGGTGGTGGTTGCAGCCCTGTTCGTTGCCCCCATAGGCATCGTTCATGCTGGCAGTGCACTGCTGAGTCCTGCAATCATTCCTCTGGCCTTGGGCGTCGCCATTCTCTCGACTGCACTTCCCTATAGCCTGGAAATGGTTGCCCTGACTCGCATGCCAGCTCGCACCTTCGGCACCCTGATGAGCATAGAGCCGGCGATTGGTGCTCTTTCAGGCCTGTTGTTCCTGGGCGAAGTATTGAGCACAACTCAGTGGCTGGCGATCCTCGCCATCATTGCGGCCTCGGCTGGCGCTACGCTGTCGATGCGGCGGGAAGCCAAGCCAGCCATTGTCGCAGACTGATTTGAGAATCAGCTTCATTTAGCTGCGATTAAACATTGTCCTCATCAGCCTCCCTCATTAAGCTGTAACCCGATCATCATCTTTACGCTATCTACTTGAGCGAACACGGAAGTCGAGGAAAATTCAGGAAGAACCAAAGCGATAACGCCAGGGTCACAGTGCTGATGGGCCCTGCATTTAAGGACAGGAATGAAACGTATCATGATCATCCTGGCTGTCCTGGCCATCGCTGGATGTGCCGCGACCGCCAAGACTGAGGTCAGGAAAGGAAAAAAGGGCGTGCATATCAATTGCTCCGGCCTGTCTTCGTCATGGGACAAGTGCTACAGCAAGGCAGCTGCCTCCTGCAGCTCGCGCGGCTACAAGGTGGTTGCACGCTCAGGCGACGCTGACGAAGAGGCAGGGGATTACCTCTTCGGCATCAATCCGGCTGGCTACACCAGCCGCAGCATGATCGTCATCTGTAAGTAAGAGAGGGCAGCACACAAGCTGCCCTTTTTTGTGCATAGCACCATCACGCCACTTGGACGGGTGCAGTACGCATTCTCAGCCAGTCCAGTGCAGCGCCCTGCAGCAAGGGAGCAAGTCGCTCTGACACCAGGGCGTGATACTGGTCAAGCCAATCCAACTCTTCTTTGGTTAGCATGTCGGGAAGCAGACAGCGGGTATCGATGGGGCACAGCGTCAAGGTTTCGAAGTACAGGAAATCACCGAATGCACTTCTGCCCAGTGCTCGAGTGGCGACCAGATTCTCGATACGCACTCCCCACGCCCCCGGCCGGTAGGTACCCGGCTCGATGGAACTGATCATGCCTTCCTGCATTGCCGTGTGCGGCGCGGTTGCGGCCTGATAGGCAATCACCTGCGGCCCTTCATGCACGTTCATGAAATAGCCGACGCCATGCCCGGTGCCATGGCCGTAATCGACCTGATCTGCCCATATCGGTGCCCTGGCGATGGCATCGAGCAGCGGGGAAAGAATGCCTCGCGGAAATCGGGCGCGGGACAAAGCGATCATGCCCTTGAGCACGCGAGTGCAATCCTGCTTCTGCTCCAGGCTCGGCGTCCCTATTGGGACCATACGCGTGATGTCTGTGGTGCCGCCCAGATATTGCCCGCCGGAGTCGATCAGCAATAGGCCATCGCCTTCGATGATCGCATGGGATTTTTCGGTTGCGCGGTAATGCGGCATTGCGCCATTGCCGTTGAACGCCGCAATAGTGGCAAAGCTCAACGAGACGAACCCTGGCCGACGAGCGCGGGCAGCACTCAACTGTTCATCGACCGTCAACTCAGTGATGGTTTCTTGGCCCATATGGTTCTCTAACCAAGCGAAGAACTCACACAGCGCAGCGCCGTCCTGCTCCATTACCTGGCGTACATGCACCAGCTCGTCTTCGCTCTTGCAGGATTTGCTCAGCGTGGTCGGGTTCAACCCCTCTACCAGTTGCACCCGTTCATCGAGCGCTTTGAGCAAAGCGCTAGTCACCCGAGCCGGGTCTATGAGCAACCGGCTGCTGGGCGCCAGCCCGGACAGGGCATCGTGCACTGCCGAATAGTCGCGCACTTCGATACCGTCAGCTTCAAGGACATGGCGCAGGTGCTCATCGACCTTGCCGGCCCCCACGAACAGGAAAGCCTGATCCATGCCGATCAAGGCGAAAGCGAGGAAAACCGGGTTGTAGGAAACATCGCTGCCGCGCAGGTTGAACAACCAGGCTATGTCGTCGAGAGTCGCAATGAAATGCCAGTCAGCACCCCTCTCCTGCAACTTGGCGCGCAGCTGGCCAAGCTTGCCAGCACGGCTGACCGTGGCGTGAGGTGGCAGGTGCTGATAGACGGGGTTATCAGGTAGCGTCGGACGCGCCTCCCATACTTCACCAAGCAAGTCCCGATCAGTGATCAGCCGAGCCTGACGTGACTCAAGGCTCTGCTCGAGCAGGCGCGCTTGAGACAGCGCCATTACCGCACCGTCCACCGCTACGGCGCCATTGGCGCGAATGTTCTCTGCTAGCCACTCCAAGGCGCCAGGTTTACCCGGCAGCAATTTCATCAAGGCTATACCGCTGCCGGTCAGCTCATTTTCCGCTTGTTCCCAATAGCGGCTGTCGGCCCACAAGCCAGCAAAGTCAGCAGTCACCACCAATGTGCCTACTGAGCCATCGAACCCCGAGAGCCACCGACGACCTTGCCAATACCCCGGTAGGTATTCGGACAAGTGCGGATCAGCTGAAGGTACCAGTAGTGCATCAACGCCCTCCCGCGCCATGACTTGGCGCACGCGCATCAGGCGCTCTGGCACACTTTGCTCAATCGTGTTCTGAACGTTCATGCGCACTCCTGCCAAAATTCGGGGGTAATTCCACAGGGAGAATAATGAAACAGCTGACACCGTGTCGCAATCGTCGACCGCTCTGACTAAGAGCAATCACGCTGAACGCTTTGCGAATAGGACAATTCCTACAGCTGACGCGATACCGTCAGTCCATTCGGGCTGAACTTCCCACTGACTGAAGCTTCACAGCCTGTACATCCATTGCACACAGGCACCTAGCTATGCCCAGTGCCCTCCATCGGAAATCTGCCGTGGTTCTGCTCGACACCCGCGAGCGAACCCCAGAGCACGAACACGCCGTACACCTGAAGCTGGCCGCTCGCTTGGCGCAGCTTCTGGGCTGCCATGCGGTGCTGCCTGAAGCGCCGATTAGGGGAGACTCTCACTACTATTACCTTCCCACCGAAACCCTGGTCGACACTGAACGCTATGCCGCCTTGGGTATTTCCGGCGAGCAGGACTTCTTCGGCGGCTTGGTTAGCCAACCTTACATAGCCACCAAAGCCATATCCCACCCGCTCCCGCCTGATGCCCGATTTCCGCATGGCTGGACCAACGAGTTCGCTCCCCAGGCAAGTACCGCACTGCTGCGCGGCTATACGGTGTTCAGTAAAGTCGATGCCCGTCGCGCGGCCCAGTTGCTGCTGCTTGAAGGCCCACTGAGGATCAAGCCAGTGCGCGCCTGTGCCGGTCGTGGCCAGCAAGTCTTGACCCAAGCGGACGAACTGGAGCCGCTGCTGGCCAACATCGATGAAAGAGAGCTGGGAGTATGGGGGCTAGTACTGGAAGAAAATCTGAGCAACGTACAGACCTTCAGCGTCGGCCAGGTTCGCGTCGCCGGCCTGACCTGCAGCTACTACGGCACCCAGCAGCTTACCCGTGACCATCAAGGTGCCGAAGTATACGGAGGTTCCGAGCTCATCGTGGTGCGCGGCGACTATCTCGCTTTATTGCAGCGGCCCATGGAGGATTGCCTGCGCTTGGCGATCAATCAGGCCATGGTTTATGAGCATGCTGCCGAGCAGCACTTCCCAGGCTTCATCGCATCACGGCGCAATTATGATGTTGCCCGGGGCACTACAGCCCAAGGCCAGGTGCGCAGTGGGGTGCTTGAGCAATCTTGGCGAATGGGCGGGGCAAGCAGCGCCGAACTGCTGGCTTTGCAAGCATTTGCTGATGATCCGGCTCTTCTGCAGGTATGCGCATCCACGCACGAGGTGTACGGCGCACCCGATTTACCTCCTGACGCCACGCTTTTCTATCAGGGAAACGACAGTGAACTCGGACAACTCAGCAAATACGCGCGAATCCGCCAGCATCGGCATTCAGAGTGAAACCGTGGAATTGCAGGTCGATGATGACAGCATCGTCGGCACCATAGTCAGCCCTGGCCCCAAGATGCCCGGCATACTTTTCGTCCATGGCTGGGGCGGTAGCCAACAGCGTGATCTGGCTCGGGCCCGGCACATCACCGGCCTGGGTTGCGTTTGTATGACTTTCGACCTGCGTGGCCATGAAAAGACTGAAGGCCAGCGCCTGACTGTGACTCGCGAACAGAATCTGAAAGACCTGTTGGTCGCGTACGATCGGCTGGTCAGCCACCCGGCTGTGGACAGCGGTGCGATCGCTATCATCGGCAGCAGCTACGGCGGTTATTTGGCAACCCTCCTCAGCTTGCAACGGCCGGTGAAATGGCTGGCGTTGCGGGTGCCGGCGATGTATTGGGACGATGAGTGGAACATGCCTAAACAAGCCCTGGACCGTCAGCGACTAAACGTCTACCGCCAACGTGTCCTCGGCCCGGCAGACAATCAGGCCTTGGCCGCCTGCGCCGAATTTGCCGGCGACGTGCTGCTGGTGGAGTCAGAGCATGATGACTACGTGCCGCACACCACTTTGATGAGCTACCGCTCTGCATTCATCAATGCCCATTCGCTGACCCATCGTACCGTCGACGGTGCCGATCACGCCCTATCCAGCGAGCAGAGCCAGAAAGCGTACAGTTCGATCCTTGCCTCCTGGATCAGTGAAATGGTTATAGGCGCGCGTCTTGACCGCTATCCACACTACGCCCCTTGGTACGCGTGATCCGAAGCGAGCGGGCAGTGAAAGCCCCCATCGCTGCCTCGCACCAGCCCGCGTAGCGCCTGATAGGCAGCAAAATTGACGCCCCGCGCCTGATAGTGACTGAGCAATTCCAGAAAAGGCTCTTGAGCGAACCACTGGGCAGCTTGCTCCCACGCTAGCCGTGACTGCCATTGCAAGCATTGCAGAACCCGGCTGCCATCATCGCTGGCCTCAATAGAGACGCTCTGCAACCCCAGGCAGCGCTCAGCCAGCGTTTCACTGCGCGCGATCAGTGCTTCAGCCAGCGCTGCCTGGCGTGTGGAAGGCACCTCATATTCGATCATCTGGGTAAACCAAAGAGAATGTGGCGCGGTGGTCATGGCAGATCTCCTTCCTACGAGCGTTGCTAGGGAATGGCCAGCAGGGTAAAACCTTGAGTTAACTCTAGGTCAAGCAGTATTTCTCATGCCTACTACCTCCTCTGTAAGCGAAGACAAGATGCTTAGCGTCGGCCAACTGGCTGCCCGCAGCGGCGTGGCAGTAACTGCGCTGCATTTCTATGAAACCAAGGGGCTAATCCATAGCACGCGTAACGCTGGCAACCAGCGCCGTTACCCCAGAGCAGTGCTGCGGCGGGTAGCGGTGATCAAGATGGCCCAACGTTTGGGCATACCATTGGCCCAGATCGCAGCTGCCTTGGCCGAGCTGCCAAGCGATCACACGCCCAACGCCGAAGACTGGCAGCGCCTTTCGGCGCGCTGGCGTGATGACTTGAGCCAACGTATTGAGCAGATGATCAAGCTGCGCGACCAACTCGATGGCTGCATCGGCTGTGGTTGCATGTCGCTAAAAGAGTGCCCGCTGCGTAATCACCAGGACCACCTGGCTGATGCAGGACCAGGGCCGCATCTGCCATGAGCGATGCGTGAACGGCTATTTACCGTGGACAAAACGAGCTGCTCGGTGCCCCGGTGCCGGTCAGCAGGGCGCTGCGGCGCGCCGCTCAGATCACCACGTTGCGTACGAAGCGCACCGGTTCGTGCCCATCATTACGGTAGGCGTAGCGGCAATTGCTGGGGAAGACATGAAACTGGCCAACTTCCAGACAGTGCTCCGTGCCTTCGATGACGAGCGTCAGTTGGCCTGCGGCCACATAGATTTGTTCACTCCAACCCTCGGCATCCGCCTCACTGGCGTAGCGCTCACCTGGCGCGAGGGTCCACTCCCAGATTTCCACTTCCCGCCGAGCACTGCTGCTTGCCAGCAACACGGCTTTGCTCTGCGGATGCTCACCGGCCCAGGCTAGCTCGTCGATACGGCTGGGATCACGCTGATCGGGCGCTTGAATCAGCGTGCTGAAAACCACCCCAAGCGCTTGTGCAATAGCATCCAGGGTCGTCAGGCTGACATTCTTCTCCCCCGCCTCGATCGCCACCAGCATGCGCCGGCTGACGCCGGAACGTTCTGCCAAAACACTCTGGCTCATGCCAGCTGTATTGCGCAGGCGCCGCACATTGAGGCTGACATGCTGTAGCACCGACGCCTGACGCGAAGAATCTTTGTGCACTATATTGCTCACCTTTACCCGTTGCGCAGTATACTGCTCATTTGCGGCGATTGTGCGCCGCCTTCTCCGAGTACGCAAGATCATGAACCAGCCAACCAGCAGCCCGCAGCCCACCTTGTCTTTGCGCCTGAGCAAAGCGGAAATGGTGCTGGTATTCATCACCATGCTATGGGGCGGCACCTTCCTGCTGGTCCATAACGTCATGACTGTAAGCGGCCCGATGTTCTTCGTGGGCCTGCGCTTCGCGGCAGCGGCGCTGTTCGTCGGGCTGGCTTCGGGGCGGGCACTGGCAGGCCTGACCTTCACTGAACTGAAGGCCGGCATGTTGATCGGGGTGTCGATCATGCTGGGCTACGGCTTGCAGACCATGGGCCTGCAGACCATCAGCAGCAGCCAGTCAGCGTTCATTACTGCGCTCTACGTACCTTTCGTACCACTTTTACAATGGCTGGTGTTGGGGCGCCGACCAGGGCTCATGCCTAGCATCGGCATCGGCCTGGCCTTCATTGGCTTGATGTTGCTGGCCGGCCCCGAGGGAGGCGCCTTACATTTCAGTGAAGGTGAAGTGGTCACTCTGGTAAGCGCAGTGGCCATCGCCGCCGAGATCATCCTGATCAGCCGCTTCGCAGGCCAAGTGGATGTGCGCCGCGTCACCGTGGTGCAATTGGCCACCGCTTCGCTGCTAGCGTTCCTGATGGTTGTCCCCACCCAGGAACGTCTGCCTGACTTCTCCTGGTTGCTATTGCTTAGCGCGTTAGGCCTAGGGGCCATGAGCGCGGTGATCCAAGTGGCGATGAATTGGGCGCAAAAGTCGGTGTCACCCACGCGCGCCACGTTGATCTATGCGGGAGAACCCGTGTGGGCAGGCATCGTTGGGCGCATCGCCGGCGAGCGCCTGCCAGGTATTGCATTGCTGGGTGGTCTGTTGATCGTCATTGCCGTAGTGGTCAGCGAGCTAAAGCTTCGCCGCAACCGTCAAGTGAGCGAAACCTTGCAGACGCCAGGGACACACGAGCAAGAGATCGGCCTGTGAAACGCCACTTGCAAACTATGCTCTGTAAAAAACTGTCATAAAAAAACAGCTTGTCACAGCGCTTTTGTAGGATTCTGCGACAGCTTGCGTGTTGGTGATAAACGGCCCGGCACGTATGATCCTTGCAAACCTTTCAAGAATAGAACGCTATGTCATTGATAGTGCTACTGCTTCTGCCGTTCCTGGGCAGTTGTCTGGCAGCTGTCCTGCCGCACAACGCGCGTAATGCCGAGTCCGTCTTAGCCGGGCTCGTTGCCCTGGTCGGCACCGTCCAGGTAGCACTGCTGTATCCGCAGATCGCTCACGGCGGCGTAATTCGCGAAGAACTCCTGTGGTTACCGAGCCTTGGCCTGAATTTTGTGCTGCGCATGGACGGTTTCGCCTGGTTGTTCTCGTTGCTGGTACTGGGCATCGGCACTCTGGTATCGCTGTACGCACGCTACTACATGTCACCGCAGGACCCAGTACCCCGATTTTTCGCTTTCTTCCTGGCATTCATGGGGGCCATGCTCGGCCTGGTAATCTCCGGCAACCTGATCCAGCTGGTATTTTTCTGGGAGCTGACCAGCCTCTTTTCCTTCCTGCTGATCGGCTACTGGCACCACCGCGCAGACGCGCGCCGCGGCGCCTACATGGCCTTGATGGTTACTGGCGCAGGTGGTCTGTGCCTGCTGGTCGGGGCGCTTCTGCTCGGCCATGTGGTGGGCAGCTACGACCTGGACAAGGTTTTGGCTGCCGGCGAAGCCATTCGCCAACACTCACTTTATCCGGTATTGCTGCCACTGATCCTGATCGGCGCATTGAGCAAGAGTGCGCAATTCCCCTTCCAGTTCTGGCTGCCCCACGCCATGGCGGCTCCCACTCCGGTTTCCGCCTACCTGCACTCGGCAACGATGGTCAAGGCCGGTGTATTCCTGCTGGCTCGCCTCTGGCCCGTGTTGTCGGGCAGTGATGAGTGGTTCTGGATCGTCGGCGGCGCAGGTGCCATAACTTTGCTGCTGGGCGCGTTCGCGGCAATGTTCCAAAACGACCTCAAGGGCCTGCTGGCTTACTCGACAATCAGCCACCTGGGCCTGATCACCCTGCTGCTGGGACTCAACAGCCCGCTTGCTGCGGTCGCCGCAGTGTTTCACATCCTTAACCACGCCACCTTCAAGGCCTCGCTGTTCATGGCCGCCGGGATCATCGACCATGAAAGCGGCACTCGTGACATACGGCGACTGAGTGGCTTGATACGCCTGGTTCCCTACACCGCGACCCTGGCCATGGTAGCCAGCGCGGCGATGGCAGGGGTGCCGTTGATGAATGGCTTCCTGTCCAAAGAGATGTTCTTCGCCGAAACCGTATTCATCAGCTCCACTGCTTGGGTCGAAGCCGCACTGCCAGTTATCGCCACCCTCGCCGGCACCTTCAGTGTGGCCTACGCCTTGCGTTTCACCGTTGACGTATTCTTCGGGCCGCCCGCTACCGATCTGCCGCACACGCCCCATGAACCTCCGCGCTGGATGCGTGCGCCCGTGGAGCTGCTGGTGCTGGCCTGCCTGGTGGTTGGCATCTTTCCGTCTCAATCGGTGGGCCCACTGCTGGCTGCCGCTGCACTGCCAGTGGTGGGCGGTACCTTGCCAGACTACAGCCTGGCTATCTGGCACGGCTGGAACGCACCGCTGATGATGAGCTTGCTCGCCATGAGCGGCGGTATCGTTCTCTATCTGCTGCTGCGCAAACAGCTGCGTCGGGGCCGCTTCCCCTACCCGCCGCTGATCGAACGCTTCAATGGCAAGCGCCTGTTCGAGCAAGGCCAGGTCCAGCTGATGCTAATAGCTAGGCGAGTCGAGCGTGTGACCACTAGCCGCCGCCTGCAATCACAGCTGTTCATGCTGGTATTGGCCGCCTTCATCGCCGGCCTCACCCCCATGCTCTACAGCGGCCTGAGCTGGGGAGATCGGCCAAAGATTCCAGGCTCCGGGGTATTTGTCGCGCTCTGGTTGATCGCCATTGCCTGTGCCATCGGTGCCGCCTGGCAGGCCAAGTACCACCGTTTGGCCGCCTTGATCATGGTCGGTGTCTGCGGCCTTATGACCTGCATCACATTCGTATGGTTTTCAGCCCCTGATCTGGCTCTGACTCAACTGGTCGTCGAAGTGGTAACCACGGTACTGATTTTGCTGGGCTTGCGCTGGCTGCCACGGCGTATCGAAGGCGTCTCGCCACTGCCTGGCAGCCGTGATCGAGCCCGTGCCCGGCGCCTGCGCGACCTGCTGCTGGCTGTGCTGGTCGGGGGCGGTATGGCCCTTCTGTCTTATGCCATGCTTACCCGGCCGACGCCCAACGACATTTCTTCGTTCTATCTCAGCCGCGCCCTGCCCCAAGGCGGTGGTACCAACGTGGTCAATGTCATGCTGGTGGACTTCCGAGGTTTCGACACCCTCGGCGAGATCACTGTGCTGGTGGCCGTCGCGCTGACCGTATTCGCGCTGCTGCGCCGTTTCCGCCCGCCGAAAGAGAGCATGCAGTTGCCAGCTCAGCAGCGGCAGTTGGCTCCAGACCTGGTAACCGACTTGATCAACCCACGGCATGCGACCGACACCGCTCTGGGCTTCATGATGGTGCCAGCCGTATTGGTGCGCCTGCTGCTGCCCATCGCCCTGCTGGTGTCGATGTACCTGTTCATGCGTGGCCACAACCAGCCAGGTGGCGGCTTTGTCGCTGGCCTGGTGATGTCGGTAGCGTTCATTCTCCAATACATGGTGGCAGGCACCCAGTGGGTCGAAGCACAGATGAGCCTGCGGCCCTTGCGCTGGATGGGCACCGGGCTGCTCTGCGCCACCTTGACCGGGGTCGGCGCCATGTTGCTGGGGTACCCGTTCCTCACTACCCATACTGCTCACCTACACGTGCCGCTGCTCGGCGACATGCACGTGGCCAGTGCGCTGCTTTTCGACATTGGTGTGTACACCGTGGTAGTGGGCTCGACCCTACTGATTCTCACCGCTCTGGCGCACCAATCAGTACGGGCTTACCGCCCGGCGAACCCGCCGAAGTCCAGCCAAGCAGGAGCCGCCTGATGGAAGAAGTCATTGCAGTCGCCATCGGCGTATTGGCAGCATCGGGGGTATGGTTGATCCTGCGCCCACGCACCTATCAGGTGATCATGGGGCTATGCCTGTTGTCGTATGGCGTCAACCTGTTCATTTTCAGCATGGGCAGCCTGTTCATCGGCAAGGAGCCGATCATCAAAGATGGCGTGACTCAGGACCTGCTGCATTACACCGACCCGCTGCCGCAAGCGCTGGTGCTCACCGCCATCGTTATCAGCTTTGCCATGACCGCACTTTTCCTGGTAGTACTGCTGGCCTCGCGGGGTCTGACCGGCACTGACCATGTGGACGGCCGGGAGCGTGACGAATGAGTGGCATTAGCCAACTGATGGTTGCGCCCATCCTGCTACCCCTGCTGACGGCAGCAGTGATGCTGTTGCTGGGTGAAAAGCACCGCCCGCTCAAGGCTCGCTTGAACCTGCTCTCCACCTTCGCAGGGCTGGGAGTCGCTGTAACGCTGTTGATGTGGGTGCGTGCACAAGGCCAGGCGGAGTCGATCGGCGTCTATCTACCGGGCAACTGGCCCGCGCCCTTTGGCATCGTACTGGTGGTGGACCACCTCTCGGCCCTGATGCTGACCCTCACCGGGGTTATCGGCGTCAGCGCGCTATTGTTCGCCAGAGCTCGGTGGGACGGCGCGGGGGCCAGCTTTCATGCGTTGTTCCAGATCCAGCTGATGGGCCTGTATGGCGCATTTCTCACTGCCGACCTGTTCAACCTGTTCGTGTTTTTCGAAGTGCTGCTAGCCGCATCCTACGGCCTGCTGCTCCATGGTTCGGGCAGAGCGCGGGTGCGCGCCGGGCTGCACTATATCGCCATCAACCTGTTCGCCTCCTCCCTGTTTCTGATTGGCGCAGCGATGCTGTATGGCGTCACCGGCACCCTGAATATGGCTGACCTGGCGTTGAAGATTCCGTTAGTGCCTGAAGCGGATCGTGGTTTGCTGCACGCAGGTGCGGCAATCCTGGCGATGGCGTTTCTAGCCAAGGCCGGGATCTGGCCGCTGAATTTCTGGCTGGTCCCTGCCTACGCCTCAGCCAGTGCGCCAGTCGCCGCACTGTTCGCCATCATGACCAAGGTCGGTCTGTATGCGGTTCTGCGACTGTGGACGCTGCTATTCTCCGGGCAGGCCGGGGCCTCGGCGCATTTCGGTGGGCAATGGCTGGTCTATGGGGGGCTGGTCACCTTGGCCGTGGCGACGGTGTCGATACTGGCCGCACAGCGCCTGGAGCGCATGGCTGCGCTGAGCATCCTGGTTTCTGCTGGCACACTGCTGGGGGCGCTGGGTTTCGCCCAGCCAGCACTCACTGGCGCAGCCCTGTTCTACCTGGTCAACTCGACCCTCGCGCTGTGCGCACTGTTCTTGCTCGCCGAGCTGATCGAGCGCTCGCGCTCGGCCAACGAGATGCCGCTGGAGGAGGAAGAAGATGCGATGCCTCCGCCGCTTGAGTCGCTGCATCCGCCCAAGGGCATCAACCTTGACGACGAGCAGAAAGCGGTGATCGGCCAGATCATCCCTTGGACCATGGCATTTCTAGGCCTTAGCTTCATCGCCTGCGCCCTGCTGATTATCGGCATGCCGCCGCTGTCCGGGTTCGTCAGCAAACTCAACCTGATCAACGCGCTGTTCAATCCGCAAGGCTTGGGAATGCCAGCCGAATCTGCGCTCCAACCTGCAGGCTGGGTACTAGTGGCGCTGCTGATTCTCGGGGGCATGGCCTCGCTTATCGCCTTCGGCCGAGTAGGCATCCAGCGCTTCTGGAAACCCGAAGAACGCCCTTCGCCCGCGCTGCGCGGGTTTGAGTGCCTGCCGATCGTGATCCTCCTCGGCTTGTGTATGATCCTCAGCGTCAGGGCCGGACCGTTGTTGCGCTACACCCAGGACACAGCCGCCAGCCTCCAGGCGCCGGATGCCTATATCGAAGCCGTGATGGCCGCCCGGCCTCTACCCGGCCCCACAACACCTAATGTACAGGTGCAGCCATGAGCCGACTGTTCCCCGCTCCGCTGCTGTCGGCGGCCTTGTTCTTGCTGTGGCTGCTGTTGAATCTCTCAGTCAGCCCCGGCAACCTGTTGCTTGGGGCCGCACTGGGCGTCCTGGCACCAATGCTGATGGCACCGCTGCGTCCGCAACACGCCCACGTGCGAAAACCTTGGGTGACGATAAAGCTGATTTGTCGTGTAGGCATGGATGTGGTTCGGTCCAACCTGCAAGTCGCTAGCACCGTACTGCGTGCTCGGCAGCGTCCACCGCGTTCGGCCTTCGTGCATATTCCGCTGGACCTGCGCGACGCCCACGGCCTCGCGGCATTGGCAATGATCACAACCGTCGTGCCGGGTACCGTATGGTCGGAGCTGGCCCTGGATCGCAGCGTGCTGCTGCTGCATGTGTTCGAGCTGCACGATGAAGCGGCCTTCATCGAGCATTTCAAACTCACCTACGAACGCCCTTTAATGGAGATCTTCCAATGACAGGCCTGCTCGCCAACGCGGTTCTCGCCAGCCTGTTCATCTTCGCCCTGGCGATGGGTTTGACGCTGATACGGCTGTTTCGCGGGCCTTCAGCGCAGGACCGGGTGCTGGCCCTGGACTATCTGTACATTCTGGGCATGCTGACCATGCTGGTACTAGGGATACGCTACGCCAGTGACACCTACTTCGAAGGTGCATTGCTGATTGCTCTGTTCGGCTTTGTGGGTTCGTTCGCCCTGGCGAAATTCCTGCTACGTGGTGAGGTGATCGAATGACCGAAGCCCTTCAACTGCCCTTCTGGCTTGAGCTGGCTACTGCCGCACTGTTACTGATTGGTAGCGTATTCGCGCTGATCGGTGCCATTGGCCTGCTGCGCCTGAAAGACTACTTTCAACGCATGCATCCACCGGCGCTTGCATCAACCATCGGCGCCTGGTGCGTGGCATTGGCATCGATCATCTACTTTTCATGGCTCAAAAGCAGCCCAGTGCTGCATGCCTGGCTGATACCGATCCTGCTGTCGATTACCGTGCCGGTAACAACGCTGTTGCTTGCTCGTGCAGCGCTGTTCCGCAAGCGCAGGTCCAAAGAATCCGTGCCCGCAGAAGTGAGCAGTGGTCGAGACCGCGGCCACTGAGACGGCTGGGCTCAAGCTTCGTTGAGGCGCTGTAACTCGCGCCGGACCATGGCGACATAAGGAGGCGGGCCCAGCTGATACAACTGGGCCGCCACCCAGCTCAACCAGCCACTCCCCATGGCGCCACGCTGCCCCAGCAAGCGCTGGGCCTCAGCCAGTGCCTGTGCCTGGTGCTGCCGATGAAACTCAGCACGTGTACCAGGCTCCTCGTTAAGGTTGCTCACTCGCTGGCCTTGAACGTGGTCAGCTCGCCCTTGCGCCATTTAGCGACCTTGCCGGTTACCGCCTTGAGTAATTTGCCCAAACCTTCTTGAACCTGTTGCTGTGCCGCAAAGACCAGCATCACACCGTGGCCTTCGCGGAACACGATACCTTCGCCTTCCGGCACCGTTACGAATGCGTAGTCGCCGACGCCATAAACGTTCAGCTTGATTTCGCGAAAGCGCATTTCCAGCTTGCCGCCTTCCCGGCTAGGCAGAACCGCGGCGCGGAAGTGATCGCCTACTTTCAGCTCCAGGCGCTGCTTGTCATCGACCACCAAAGCGCTTTCGGTGTCGATCTCAGCCATGTAAAGGCCTTCAGGGTTTTGTTCGGTGACATAAATGAAACGGCCTTGAAACAGCTTGGCCAACTTGCCACGCAAATCGCCCAGGGCAAACAATGCGTGGGTATCCAGTGTACTGACTGCCAATGAAGTAATCCTCAAACCTGTGACATCCGTCCTCACTCAGCGTCAGTGAGGCACGGCGATTTCAATTCGATAGGCGAAAAGAATAATTAAGTGGAGCTCGAAACGTCTGTGCTTGCTGGCGATGCAGCTCGCAGGAAACTTTACTCTGGCTTGCCAGATATGGCCTTATCGCAGGCTTTAGGCCTATTCCCTATCAGGGAAGCGTAATGTCTGACAACAAACCCGCCAGAAAAGATGCGATAGATAACTGCAGCCCCCTAGGCAGAACGGGCTCAGGTATCCATCAGCGCATTACCGGGGAATGAATATGCACGAAAACACCGAAATCCGTCGAGAGGTAAAGAACATTTCTTACCGAACCTGCGTGTGCTACAGGCCACGCTTCGTCGTCATACCCGCAGGTATCGAGTTCTTTCACGTTACCGAAAGCGCCACAGGCCGCGTCAAAGGCTTCCGCCGTCTGCATCGCGATGCCTGCGCGCTGGCCCGCAGCCTCGAAGCCTGACAGCGCTCAGGCTGCATGCCCTCGTTGCAGAAGCTCAAGCCACGCAGCCTGACACTCCAGAGCCTCGCCACGGGTGGCGAACGCTGTACCACGGCGCTCGCCATTTACCAAAACGACCCAACACACCCGCTTGCCCTGGATCTGCATGCCCGTAGGCACACCTGAACCGATCATCACCGCAACATTGACTTGGCTGTTCATCACGCCCTCCGGCACTTAGATAGCACCCTAACAATCAGGTCATGATACGCCCTGGTCCGTTGACGAAACAGCGCATCCCGGTATAGCAGTGTTACGCCTGAGGCAATAAATCTTGCGAGGTTTGGCCCAGCACAAACGCAAAAAGCCCCAGGGATTTCTCCATGGGGCTTGGCACACTGTGCCGGATCAGACCTGACGCTGATGACGATCGAGCTGCTCGTGGCGCTCCTGGGCTTCGATGCAGTATTTGGTGGTCGGGCTGATCAGCAGACGCTTCAGGCCAATCGGCTCACCGCTGTCATCGCACCAGCCAAAGCTCTCGTCCGAGATACGGTCCAGGGCCATTTCAAGCTGCGGCAGCAAGCGCTGGTCGCGGTCGATGGCATTGACCAGCCAGCTACGCTCTTCCTCGACCGAAGCTACGTCAGCAGGATCCGAAGGGGTATCCAGGCCTTCGATGGTGGCACGGCTCAACTCGATGCGTTCATGGGTTTCGACTTTCATCGCCTGCAGCAGGCCAGCGAAGAAAGCCAGCTGGTCAGCGTTCATGTAGTCATCGGCCGACATGGCCAGCAACTGTTCCTTGGTCATCGATTTCTCTATGAAAAAATGTGCATTTGGGCGATTCAGGTGCCGCCGGTGCCTCGGCACCGGCAACGGAATTCTTCAAGCGCCAACTGGCACTCTTTTACAGGGGGCGGCAGTCTAAGGCGCCAAGCCGCCATGAGCAACAGCAAACACGGGGGAAATTGCCCGAAAAGTACTGGAATCCGCCAGCTGGCACTCGAAACGGTTACATAAAGCAACGCGCCACGCGTTCCCGAAGGATAACGTGGCGCTCAATACACAGGCATTGCTCTTCGATAGCGAGGTGTCGAGATCAGCGATCTTCGAACTGCGCCTCGCGTTTGGCGATGAAGGCCGCCATGCCTTCTTTCTGGTCAGCGGTGGCGAAGGCTGCATGGAACACACGTCGCTCGAAACGCACGCCCTCGCTGAGGGTGACCTCGAAGGCGCGGTTGACGCTTTCCTTGACCATCATGCTGATGGGGATCGACTTGCTGGCAATGGTCGCGGCCACTTTCAGCGCTTCTTCCAGCAACTCTGCCTGCGGCACGATGCGCGCTACCAGCCCAGCACGCTCGGCTTCCTCAGCCCCCATCAGGCGACCAGTCAAGCAAAGCTCCATGGCCTTGGCCTTGCCAACTGCCCGGGTCAAGCGCTGAGTGCCGCCCATGCCCGGCAACACACCCAGGTTGATTTCCGGTTGGCCGAACTTGGCATTGTCGGCAGCGATGATGAAGTCGCACATCATGGCCAGTTCGCAGCCACCGCCCAAGGCGAAGCCGGACACAGCGGCGATGATCGGTTTGCGCCGGCTGGCGATGCGATCGGCATCCGTGAACAGGTCGTCGACGTATATCTGCGGGTAGTGCAGTTCAGCCATCTCCTTGATGTCAGCACCGGCGGCAAAGGCCTTGGCAGAGCCGGTCAACACCACACAGCCAATGTTCGGATCCCGCTCCAGCTGGTCCAGCGCCTGGTTGATCTCGCCGACAATCTGCGCGTTCAGTGCGTTTAGCGCCTGCGGACGGTTGAGGGTAATCAGGCCGACCTTGCCGTGTATGTCCAACAGGATGGTTTCAAATGCCATGCAGTCTCTCCTTCACAGATTGCGCGCAATGACCATGCGCTGAATATCGCTGGTGCCTTCGTAGATCTGGCAGACCCGAACGTCGCGGTAGATCCGTTCCAGCGGAAAGTCACTCAGGTAGCCATATCCGCCAAGGGTCTGCAAGGCATCCGAACAGACCTTTTCGGCCATTTCAGAGGCAAAAAGCTTGGCCATTGAGGCTTGCACCAATGCTGGGTGCCCGGCATCTCGAAGCGCTGCGGCATGCAACACCATCTGCCGCGCCACGGCAACCTGGGTTGCCATGTCGGCCAGGCGGAAGGCCACTGCCTGATGATCGATCAACCGCTTGCCGAAGCTGTGCCGCTCATTGGCATAGTCGCGCGCGACTTCGAACGCCGCCCGGGCCATGCCCACTGCCTGCGAGGCGATACCGATACGCCCGCCTTCCAGATTTGCCAAAGCAATCTTGTAGCCCTCACCCTCCTCGCCCAGGCGGTTGGCCACCGGTATGCGAACATTGTCGAAGACGATCTGGCAGGTGTCGGAGGCATGCTGGCCGAGCTTGTCTTCGACACGCGCCACCTGGTAGCCCGGCGAATCGGTGGGCACGAGGAAGGCGCTGATGCCGCGCTTGCCAGCAGCGGGGTCGGTCACGGCGAACACGATCACCACACCTGCGTGCTGCCCCGAGGTGATGAATTGCTTGCTGCCACTGAGCACATAATGATCACCTTCAAGGCGTGCTCGGGTCTTAAGGCTACTGGCATCGGAACCCGCCTGCGGCTCTGTCAGGGCAAAGGCCCCAAGCATCGCGCCGCTGGCCAGCGGCGTGAGAAACTGTGCTTTCTGCTGCTCGCTGCCGAACCGCAGGATAGGCACGCAACCCACCGAGTTGTGTACGCTCATGATGGTAGAGCAGGCGCCGTCACCCGCAGCGATCTCCTCCAACGCCATGGCATAGGCTACATAACCGGTGTCGCTGCCGCCCCACTGCTCAGGCACCAGCATCCCGAACAAGCCCAGCTCGGCCATCTCTGCGACAGCCTCTTTCGGGAAGCGGTGCTCTTTGTCCCATTGCTCGGCAAATGGTTTCAAGCGTTCCTGGGCGAAAGCCCTTACCGCGTCGGCGATCTGTTGTTGCTCGTCAGTTACCAGCATGGCTCACCTCAGTACACGCATTCGACGGCCATGGCCGTGGCTTCGCCACCGCCGATGCATATGGCAGCCACACCGCGACGCAGATTGTTCTGGCGCAGGGCCGACAGCAGTGTCACCAGAATACGCGCGCCCGAAGCGCCGATTGGGTGACCCAGGGCGCAGGCGCCGCCGTGGATATTGACCTTGTCGTGAGGCAGGTCGAGCTGCTTCATGGCCGCCAGGGTGACCACCGCAAACGCTTCGTTGATTTCGAACAGGTCAACTTCAGTGAGATTCCAGCCTGTGCGCTTCATTAGGTTGTCGATGGCCTTGATCGGTGCTGTAGGGAACAACGCTGGGGTGTCAGCGAAGGCTGCATGACCGTGAATTACCGCAAGCGGTTTGATGCCTCGCTTGTCCGCTTCGGATCGACGCATCAACACCAATGCGGCGGCTCCGTCAGAGATCGAACTGGAATTGGCTGCGGTCACGCTGCCTCCATCGCGAAAGGCCGGCTTGAGCTGAGGAATCTTGTCCAGGCGCGCCTTGGGTGGTTGCTCGTCGTCCCTGATGACGCGTATCTGCTTGCCTTCGGTGACCTCCACCGGCACGATTTCGGCGGCAAAACGTCCGCTACTGATCGCCTCCTGAGCGCGGGTCAGCGAGGCGATGGCGAACTGGTCCTGGTCTTGGCGGCTAAATCCGTTGGCTTGGGCACAGTCTTCGGCAAAGGTCCCCATGAGGCGGCCTTTGTCGTAGGCGTCTTCCAGACCGTCCATGAACATGTGGTCGATGATTCTGCCGTGCCCCATACGGTAACCGCCACGCGCCTTGTCCAGCAGGTAAGGTGCATTGCTCATGCTCTCCATGCCGCCGGCCACCACCACATCGGCACTACCGGCCAGCAACAGGTCGTGGGCCATGATGGCCGCCTGCATACCCGAGCCACACATCTTGTTCAGGGTAGTGCAGGTAGTGTGCTTGCCCAGCCCGGCGCCCAGCGCCGCTTGGCGTGCCGGTGCCTGGCCCTGCCCGGCAGGCAGCACACAGCCAAACAGCACCTGTTCGACACTGGCAGCTTCGATGCCCGCGCGCGCTACTGCGCCGCGAATGGCTGCACTGCCCAACTGGGCAGCAGTCAGGCTCTTGAGATCGCCTTGCAAGCCGCCCATGGGCGTGCGCACGGCGCTGACGATTACGATTGGATCATGGGTGATGGACATGTTCGCTCTCCTTACCTGGCAGCCATGCGCAATGCGCCGTCGAGGCGGATGACCTCGCCGTTGAGCATGCTGTTCTCAATGATGTGGCGGGCCAGTGCCGCGTATTCCTGCGGGCGGCCAAGGCGCGGCGGGAACGGTACGCCAGCGGCCAGCGACGCACGCACCTCCTCGCTCATGCCCGCCATCATTGGCGTTTCGAAAATGCCCGGTGCGATAGTCATCACCCGGATGCCGAAGCGCGCAAGTTCGCGAGCAACTGGCAATGTCAGGCTGGCAATGGCCCCCTTGGAGGCTGCATAGGCGGCTTGGCCAATCTGGCCGTCATAGGCGGCAATAGAGGCGGTGTTGATGATCACGCCGCGCTCGCCCCCTTCATCTGCAGGCGCGTCGGCCATTGCCGCCGCAGCCAGGCGCAGCAGGTTGAAGCTGCCAACCACGTTGACATTGATGACGTTGACGAAGCTGGCAAGACCATGGGGCCCCTGCTTGCCCAGCACCTTTTCGGCGCCGACGATACCGGCGCAGTTGACCAGCCCATGCAAGGTGCCAAAGGCACCTAGCGCAGCGTCGATCGCTGCCTGGGCCGCGTGTTCATCACTGATGTCTGCAACAGCGAAGCGGGCATTGTCACCCAGCTCGCGCGCCTTGGCCTCGACAGCCTGGGCATTGAGATCGACCAGCATGACCTTGGCGCCTGCATCGATGAGCATCCGCGCAGTCGCAGCACCCAACCCGGAGGCCGCGCCGCTGACAATGAAGTGTTTATTGGCAATGTGCATGATAGGTTTCCTTTCAGGCGCTGGCAGGGGTGGCCTGTTGCGCAATGTTTTTGGCGACTTCCTGGTTACGCAGGATGAAGCGTTGCAGCTTGCCGCTCGGGGTTTTGGGCAGCTCACTGACGAATTCGATTTCTCGCGGGTACGCGTGGGCGTACAGGCGCTGGCGCACATGCTGGCGCAGGGTTTCCTCAAGCCCGAGGCTGGGCTCATAGCCGCTGGCCAATATCACGAAGGCCTTGATCAACTCGGTACGTTCCGGGTCGGGCTTGCCGATCACGGCCGCCTCGATCACCGCCGGGTGCTCGATCAACGCGCTTTCAACGTCGAATGGGCCAACCCGGTAACCGGAGGTGGTGATCACATCATCACTGCGGCCAACGAAGCTGATACTGCCGTCCGGGTTCAGCTCTACGGTGTCACCGCTCAGGTAGTACTTGCCTTTGAATGCCTTGGTCGGCAGGCCGTGATACCCGCCAAACCAGCACAGCGGTGACTGTTCGCGATCAACCGCCAGGATGCCGGGCTGACCGGCCGGTAGCTCGCAGCCCTGCTCGTCGAGTACCACAATGCGATGGCCAGGAATGGCGAAGCCGGCCGACCCCAAGTGCACCGGGTGCTGTAGGCCGTGATGATTACAAAGCACCATCCCCAGTTCGGTTTGGCCGTAATGGTCGTGAATGGTCACGCCCAGTTCGTCGCGGAACCAGCGGATGACTTCTGGATTGAGCGGCTCGCCAGCGCTGCTGACCACCCGCAAGCGGCCCTTGATAGGTGCCGAGAATGCACTGCCAGCGGCGATAAGCAGGCGGTACGCCGTGGGCGAGCCGGCCAGATTGGTGATGTTCAGTTTGTCGATGACGCGCGCACAGCTCTCGACGCTGAACGGGCCATCGTAGAAGGTAGTGGCGTGCCCCAGCGACAAGGGCCCGGTTACCGCGTAGTACAAGCCATAGGCCCAGCCCGGATCGGCCAGGTTCCAGAAATTGTCATCTGGCAACAGTTCAACCGCATCGCGCATGTAGCCCTGAAACGCGACGATCGCTCGTAGCGGCACCGCCAGAGGCTTGGCCGGCCCTGTGGTACCTGAGGTGAACATCAACAGGAAGGGGTCGTCGCCTGAACGCATTACTGGCTCGCACTGCTCAGATGCAGCCTCAAGGCACTGATGGAAGTCCAACTCGGCGCTACGGGCTTTGACGGTAATGATTGTCGGGCATTGGTCCACATCATCGAGCTTGGCACGGTTGGCCTGATCAGTGACCACGACCCGGGCGCCGGACTGCTGCAGGCGATGCTCGATGGCCTTAGGGCCGAATGCAGTGAACAAAGGCTGGTATACGGCGCCAAGGCGCCAGGTGGCGAGAATGGTGACCAGCAGCTCAGCAGTGCGTGGCATCAAGCCTGCTACCCGGTCACCTGGGCCTACCCCTTGGGCCTTGAGCACAGTGGCAAAACGGGCGGCCTGTGTTTTGAGCTGATCGAAAGTGTAGCGCGTGGTGTTGCCATCACGATCCTCGTGAATCAACGCCAGCGCGCCTTGGCCGGCATGGCGGTCGCAACACTCGACACAGGCATTGAGCGAATCGAAGTTGCCATGCAAGGCACTACTGGCTGACTGGCCAAGGTCGAACCCTCGAATGGCCTCAGCATAATCGCGCATCGTTGGACTCCTGGATTATTGTTGTTGGAGTGAAACCATCGGTCCAACGATGTTCGCGCCGCCCAATCGCCGCGGCAATGGTCAAACCTGTCAAAGTGGATGACCGGTTTGGCCGCATTCTGCTAGGCACTCTCACGCTCTGCCGCACGCAGATAAGACTGCGTCAAGCCGCTGAATAGGCGCTGCGTCTCGGCATCTTTGAGCAGTTGTAGGTTCTCGACCTGGTCATGACGAGCAGCCGCAGGCAAAGCTGGCTGTTGAATTTGCACCCTGAGGATACGCTGGGTGTAGTCCGCCTCGATGGCTTCAAACATCCGGGCGTGCCGTTGGCGCAGGTAATGACGCCAGAAATCACGACGGCTCAGGCTATCGGTCAGGGCTTCCAAGGTCTGCGCGCGATTCACTCGCTGCAATACGCCATCGATCTGGGCCTGTGTCAGCTGGGCTGAGTCGGGATAGCGCATAGCACGGGGTTGATCCGGCAAGTTCAAGCGCTCACGCAGCCCGACCCTGAGGGCCAAGTCGACTGCCAACTGATCGACGACTTGCCCTGCGGCCGACCGTTGCCGGGCCTCACGGTAGGCTGCCGATTGCAGCTGATCCAAGCGGAACAGTTGCCTGCCAAACTCCACCAGCTGCGCACTAGGGTGCCCATTTGCGGTTTGCGCCAGCGCTTGCCTGACCCATATCTGCAGCGCACTGAACTGGCTGGCGACCGCGTCCGAACACGACAGTGGCACATCGGCCTGGCTAAATACTTGGCGGCAAAGCACAGGATCGCCGTCCAGCGCCCCCAACAGCGTCCAAACACCCTCCATCAGTGCTTCACGCCCAGCACCGGCGTGTAGATAGTCAGCCGTGAACTGCAACCGCGCTAGCAGCCGGAACAATGCGTCGCTGCCGGGTTGTTCCTGCAAGCGTTGCCACAATGCCTCTCGTGTTGTTTGAATCTGCGCGGTCGGGTGCTCCGCCCACAGCGCTCTGGCGCTTGGCAGGTCCACGGCGGGAAACGATTCTGATGGGTGCCCATGTACCTCAATGACGTCCAACGCATACAGGTTTCGAAGCTGTGCGACAGGCAAAGGGTTGCGCTCGACCAACAACGCACGGCGAAACCCATAGGGCATCAGCTGGATCTCTTGCGGTACGTCGCGCAGCAGGTTGTCGCGCAAGTCCGCGCACTCAAGCATCCCACATAGCTCCAGGCGTTGCGGCCAGGCGCCCAATCGGCAATGGCGCAAGTTCAGGGTGGCGAGACGGGAAAGCTGGTTGAAGCGTAAGTTCAACGCTTCCAGAGGGTTGTAGCTCAGATCCAGATGAACAAGTTCGGGCAAGCTATGAAGCACCTCGACGGTAGCGGCATCCAGGCGAATTTGATTGTGCGCCAGGCGCAACACGCGAATGCTCGGCAGATAACCCACCCCCAGCGGCAGGCGCAGCAAACGGTTGCTGCTCAGGTTCAAGTCGGTCACAGCACTGAATGGTCGCAGGAAATCGACCGGGATCTCGTTAATCGGCGAGTCGCGCAGGCACAGTGCCGTGATGCGATGAAATTCAATTTGTGGTGGCAAAGCTGGCAACGTTCTCAGGTGCGCTCCAGCAAGAAGCAAACGCTGCCCTTGGTCAGAGGGGTTGGCTTCAGCCTGAAGCCGCCACGCCCGCAGGATGCTGTCCGCGGTCAACCTGCGCGCAGCTTGTTGGCTTTCCTGCAGTTCCGCGCCCACCCAACGGTTCAAGTGCTCAATCAACTGCTCGTGATCATCCTGCAATTGCACCAGCCGCTCGAACACAGGCTGCGGCCCTTGTGCCAGGCGCGCCTGCTCGTCGTCGAGCCCTTGCTCAGTCAAGCTTGGGTACAGAGCACGCAACTGATCTCGAACAGTCGCTTGCTGTCGAGTGCCCAGACCTCCAGGGCGGCCGCTCAGCGGGTAGCCAATGCGCCCATGCTCCAGGCGGCGCACTGGGTTCGCCCAGCTACCCTGCTCGGGCCACCCCAGCATACGCGTGATGCCCCAATGGGTAGCGGGCAGCCGAGCCAGCAGGCGCTCACGCAACTGGCTCGCCGAAGCGCTGCCTGCGATTTGCATTGCGCTTCGTTGCTCAGGCGTGAGTGCCGCAGCGACAGCCTCGAAAACGCAACCTGGGTCGCCAAGCGTGGCGCGCAGTGCCTCACCACGGCCGTCGTAGACCGTGAAGGTGCCCTCATGCCACACCAGCCTGCGTTCCTGCTCGGTTTGCCCACCACTGCCCAGGTGTTTGATCGAGCGCCCATCCAGTGCCCCCTCACGCAAATCGATGTCAAGCCCCTGAAGGTCAAAGCTATCGAGCAAGGTCAGCACCAGCTCACCTGTCACATCGCTGTAGGCGGTGCTCAAATACAGGCCGGTCAAGCCTCGGGTCAGACGGGCCAGGCGCAACAGTGCCCGCGCATTCTTTGCACACTGCAACGGCAATCGCCTTTCGACACGGGCCATTTCGCGTTCAAGATCACTTGCCTGGCTAACCACTTCGCTGACATAGGCTGAGGGCAAACCGGGAAAATCCCGGTGCACCAGTGCTGTCATCGGGTCTTCGGCGAACGGTTGCCCGGTAAGGTAGCTGAACAGTTGCGGGCGCAGCCAGGCCTCGTCGGCCAGCACGTGGTCCAACCCTCTGCCACCACGATTCTGGCCCTCGCACCATGTCAACAACTCAATGTCCGAAGCCGTCAGAGTCTGGGCGCGTACATGCTCGAAGAATGTGCCAACCCGCGCATGGGCCTGGAAGGCTCGCAGGGTCTGCCTCAGATGCACAGGCGTTGGCCGGTTCTCAACCAGAATACCGCGCAGTGCATCTTCGTCGACATCGGCAACCTGCATCACTTGCGTGGCCTGGCGCGCCTCGATGGGGGGATGCTGCGGCCATAACACATCGAGCATGCGCTCAGGCCCCTGCCATGTCAGCGGTTGATCACGCAGCAGCCGCCAACTGCGCTCGCCGTTGTGCAGCACCATCGGCCCGTAGCCACCGCTCGTGGAGGCATGGCGTAAGCGGTACGGCCCGTCAGGTTGTGGTCGATGCATCTCGTAGTAGCGCCCGTCCATGCGCATCCAGCGGCGCCCTCCATAGCCATAGCGTCCATCTTCGAGCAGATCGATGTTGCCTGGCACGCTTTGGTAATTGGCAGCGTCGAAGTGCCATAGGCGGCTGCGCCCGTGCGCTAGGCTCACAGGCTCCAACCCCGCGATGAATGCGCTGCGCAGGTAGCTGACGCCGGCCACGGTCACAGCGCCAGCCACCACAGTTTCGGCAACGCTCAGTAAGTGCTCCAGGGCTTCATGCTGGTGGCCCCTGGACCAATCACTTATCCCTTCGAAAACTTCCGAACAGGTTTGCACCACCAACTGTCCCAACAGCAATGCACCCACCACCGGGATGAAGAAGCCGGCCAGGTTGAGCAAGTCCAAACCGGCCGATTGCCAAGCTTCGTGCCTTGCACGTGAAGCGGCGGCCTGAGCATCGGCGCTGGGTACAAGCAGTAGGCGGGCATCATTTTTCACGTGCGCAACCTGCACGGTCGCCATCGCCGCGAACAATTCGCCCTGTGCAGCTAGCCCCTTGAGCTGCAAGTCCGGGTGGGCATCCTGCAGGCGCAAGCCAAGGGTCATGATGAAACCTGGCCGCTGGTCCACGCCGATCAGCTGGCTGAAATACTGCCTATAGGCCTGGCTGCCCAGCTGGGTCGCCATCGCCTTATTCAACGCATCCAGAGTATCGAAGCGCCGAAGCGCCTTGTCTGGGTCGCCAGGCAGGTACAGCACAACGCCCCTGACCAAGCCCGTTTGGTCGCGCAATACAATCAACAACCCCTCGGCGGTTGGCCGCCCAAGTACGTGCAGCATCCCAGGGTAAGCCCGCAAGCCGCCCTCGAACTTCTCGGCGTCGCTCTGGCCTATCTCGCTCAGTGCAAGTTCCTC
Organism: Pseudomonas promysalinigenes; assembly: GCF_014269025.2. Taxonomy (NCBI): domain Bacteria; kingdom Pseudomonadati; phylum Pseudomonadota; class Gammaproteobacteria; order Pseudomonadales; family Pseudomonadaceae; genus Pseudomonas; species Pseudomonas promysalinigenes. Next base: position 3,230,197 of record NZ_CP077094.1, read on the forward strand.
GGCGCCGCTGATATCCCCCTTCAGAGCAGCCACTTTGCAAGCAAGCTTAAGGGCTGCTCGCTTGTCTTGAGCCAAGAGCTCGAGGGCCTCCTGTGTGAACACCGTATCAAGCTCCGCTTGGTACCTGGCACCTACGTCAAGCGCGCGGCACGCCCTGACCAGCTGGGCTGCGGAACCGCTCAGCACCAGGTCACTGCCGGGCGCAACTAGGCCGGTTCCGTCGTAAAAGCTAGCATTGGCCGGGAAGTTACTCATCAGCTGCAGCAAACCATTCCGTCTTACTTCGCCATACCCGTAGGTCGGCAATGCCAGATTGGCCCCCATATCGAAGCGTGGCGTCACCACACGCCACTCCAGATCCGCAAAGGTGACCCCGGCGGGCAAAGGCTTTTGCAGCACGCCGGCCAGATGCTGCTCGGCGAATGCCTGCAAAGGCAGCAGCTGCTCGGTACAGGCTTGCACACGTGCCTGGCTTGCCTTGTACTCGGTGAAGCGGCTACGCAGTGCGGCAATCTGGGACGCCGAAGCCCGAGCCAGCCAATCAGGCAGCCGAGCACTTATGAAAGCGTCTGTAGCAGTGCTAAGGGTCGATTCGGACGCGGGTATTAGGTGATCCGTCATGGGAGTGCCTGCTGGGTACTGGGAAGCGTTTATGGTCGGTTGCTGGCAGCACCACAGGCAGGGGGAACTGCGCCTGGTACCGCTATGGGCTGCCATTTGCTTAGGCCAATGGTGCAAGAGGCGGGTTAGCTGGCAGGGTCTGGCAGCTCGGCCAAAGCCTCTCGAGTCAGGCGCAGCGCCAGTTCCTTCACCGCAGCCTGCCGCTCGTCCGCCAGGCGGTTGGCGGCAAGCAGATAGTCGCCGCTGCTCGAAGGTGAATTGTCCAGGGCTTCGAGTTGCGACCAAAATGGTGCTTCGACCTCGCTGAACAGCTGGCCATGGCTGCTGCGCAAGCTGTCCAACCAGAAATCTCGCTGGCTGACGTACCGCGCCAAAGCGTCGGTGGTCTCGGCGTGCCGGACAGCCATTGCCGCGGTGTCCAAATGATGCTGATTAACCCCGGAAAGGGCTGGAAAATGCATGGTGCGCGGCTGGCCTGGCAAGTCCAGTACCCGCGCCAAACCGATGCGGTAGGCCAGGCTCATTTCAACTTCATCGACATCCTGGCCTTGAGTTCGGCGTACTTGCATGTCTTCGCGAGCCAGGGTTTCTACCTGATCAAGCCTGAACAAGCGTCTAGCCAGTTCCAAGCGAGCTAGCCGGCCGGCCTGTGGCGGGCTTTCGCGCAACGCCTGCGCCACATAGACCTGTACTTCGAGTCTGCTGAAGCACGACGCCACACTGTCCATGCAGGTACGCGGGTGTGCAGCCAGGCTGAACAGATCATCACGCAGGCTGGTGTCGCCGGCGGCTTGCTCTAGCACTACCCAGACCCTACGGCGCAGGTCTGCAGGCACTCGTTCAAAGTCTTGGGTTCCGGTCAACGCATCCAGCAGCTGGAAAAAATCCTGGCTGCCAGGCTCGACGTTCAGGGCGTCCCACAACGCTGATCTGGCCTGATACTGCTCATCCGAATCCTCCAACCACAGCCCCCGCGTGCTGGCAGTCGGCGGTGGCGTGCCCGCGCCCGCCTCGATTGCCCGCATCGGCGGGCCGACACGTTGACTGATAGCCTCTGGCAGTGGATTACCCTCCAGCAAAAGGGTACGGCGCCAACGTTCAGGCGCAGCAAGCACAGCGTCGGAGACGCCCGTGATGTGGTTGTCGCGCAGATCGGCAACGATCAGCTGGGCACACTGTTGAAGATCTTCGGGCAGCGCCAGCAACTGGGTGCCCCGCAGGTTCAACTCCTCCAGCCGCAGCATTGTCTGAAGTTGCACACTGGTGGCTCCCAAAGGGTTGTAGCTCAGGTCCAGGGTGCGCAACCGGGTGAGACTTGCCAGCGCTCTGGCTCCGGCAACGGTGACGCTGATCTGGTTGCCAGCCAAGCGCAGGTTGCGCAACTGGCCAAGGTGAGCGAGATCATTGGGGATACTGGTCAAAACATTGTTGCCAAGGTTCAGCCAGCGCAGTTGAGTGAAGCAACGCAGAAACCCATCAGGAAGTTCATCCAGGCTCAGGCCCATCAATGTCAGGTGCGCGACATGGCCGAAATCTGTGTTGGCCGGCAGATGCGGTAGGCTGCGCAAGGGGATGTCGTGCAGGCTCAGGGTAAGCCCTTGGGGCACATCCCATTGGTCGATGATACGCTCGCCTATCAACTGCCAACTGCGCTGAAGCTGCAGCGCGGCCTGCCGCCTCAGGGCACTGGCGGTATCACCGCGCGCGCGGCTCACCCATTGTGCAAGGGCCTGTTCCAACATGCGGTATTGGCGCTCTTGCAGCAGCAAGTTGCTATAGGCAGAGCCCGGACGCTCCAGCAGCAGTTCCAGGTAGATCTGCACTTCGGCCTCGTTGAAGCCGGGGTAAAGCGCACGTATGCGAGACTGCAGCAGGTTCTGGGCAGCACCACCCCCAGTCATCCGCCCGCTCAACAGGTAACCGACGCGACCATCGGGCAGGCGCCGGACTGGGTTGCTCGGTGCGCCCGCGTCAGGCATGCCCAGTAACCGCAGCATGTCCTCGCGTTGCCGTGGTAGCCAGCCCTGCAGTGCCTTGCGCAGTTTCGCCGCACCGTCGGCACCGGCCCAGCCGAGGCGCGCTTTGTCTGCACCGCTCAGGCAGCTCAGGAGCAGCTCCAGCAGCTCGCCTGGCTCACCGGTCGCGCCGTGCAATGGAGCCTGTGTCGGGCCAAAGAGGCGGAATTTGCCGGCGGCCCTGACCAGTATCGGGTAGGGTTTAGCCAACGCTGGCTGGTGCAGACTGGCGAGCAACCTGCCCGTGGCCGAACGTTCGTGTAAAGCCAAAGGCTGTGTTGCAGGCCACCGCCCGGCCTGGCTCAACAAGGCAAATACTAGCCTGACCTGATCCGCCCGATAGCTGCACCTAAGGTATAAGCCCTCGCGCATGCGGGTCAGTTGGGCCACTTGCAGCAACTGGCGTGCCTGCTTGGCTACTGCCAGCGGTATGCGCAAACCCGTGCGCATTGCCACACGCTGCTCGTTGCTCAGGTGCCTGAGCAGGCTCACGGCATAGGCATCGGGCAGGCCAGGAAAGTCTCGCTGCAGCAACGCGCGCTGTGGGTCATCAGCCCAATAAACGTTGGCGAAGTGCTCGAACAGGCGCTCGCGCAGTTCATCAGCCTGCTGCACGATGGTGTCGCTTTGCGCTCGCAGGTCAAGCGTCTGAATCCCCAGGTGGTCGACGCACCATTGCCACAGTTCGGCATCGGTATCGGCAGCGCCGCTGGCTACTGCGCCAAGGAAGTGCTCGACTCTGGCATCCACCGCGAAGCGTTCCAAGGTATCGCGCAAGGCTACCGGCAGTGGTCGATTTTCCACCAACAGGCCACGCAGCAAGGCTTCATCCACCCCTGCCACCGCCATCACCTGGGCAGCTCGCTCATCCGTAAAGGCTTGCGCTGGCGGCCATAGTCGCCCCAGCAACAAAGCCTGGCCCTGCCATTCCAGAGGCCGTTCGTAGGTCAGGCGCCAGGCTCGCTCTCCGTTGAATTCCAAGGCCGGGCCAAAGGCCTGTGGATCGCGTGCATCCAGTAAACGCCAAGGGCCTTGGTCACTGTTAGCCCGCACTCGGTAGTACACCCCCTGCTGGAGCCACCAGTGGTCAGTCCCGTCACTGAGCAAGCCATTGTCGAGCGTCGTCAGTGGCGAGGGCGGGTTGGGATCGACATACGGCGCCAGAGTATTGAACCAGAGCCGCTGCTCACCTTCGTCATTGATCACAGGCTCCAGCCCGTCGACCCAGGCACTGCGGGTGAAGGCTCCCGCTACAAGCCTGGCGCCCGCCGCTGTGGCTGCATTGACTGCAACTGACTCAGCCACTGCGAGCATATGCCCCAGCGCTTCGTGCTGGTGGCCTTGCGACCAATCGGCAACGCCTTCGCAAACTTCACGCAGGGTGCTAATGACCATATCTGCCAACAACAGCTGACCCACTCCCGGCACAAAGAGCCCCGCCAGGTTCACCAGAGCAAGCCCAACCGACTGCATGAGCGCGAGACGATCGCGGGACTGACGCGCATCGACATCGGCATTGGGCACTGCCAGAAACCTTGCATCCTCGCGTATACGCTCCAAATGTGCCGCCGCAAGGGTTTCGAACAACGCTCCGTCCACCCTTTGCAACGAAGGCGCAAGGTCTGGCTCATCATCGAGCAGACGCAAGTTCAGTGTGTGCATAAACGCCGCGCGATCCTGCAGCGCCACGCGCTGCAGGAGCTTGTGTCTTTTTACTGGCGACTCCATCCACACCAACAGCAGCGTGTTCACCGCCCCCCAGGTGGCGAAATGCCGAACCGGATTGTCCGGGTCGTCTGGCATAACCAGCAATATTCCGTTCACCGCCTTGACCTCGATCGGCACACTGACGCTGGGCAGCCAGCTGCCGCTGAGCTCCACTGCCAGCACACCATCGAGCACACTGTTAAGCATCTGCAGCGGGCCGCAACGTACGTCAGTGCTCACTGCATGACGGGGTGAGCGACCCTGTGCCAAGTCGCGCAATACCCTTAGCTCTTCAGACGGTATCAGCCTGCGGCTGGCGGCGATTTCGGTTCGCAAAGCCAGGGCCAGGCGTATATCGGTGGCCACTTCCCGCGCGAAGTTTTCAGTCAGCAGCTGCGCCAGATGCTGCTGATACTGGTGGCCCACATCCACAGAACGGCACAGCTCAACGACACCGTCGCTGTCTTTGCTCAAAACCTGCTCCGCAGCCCCGGCGGCCTGATCAGCCGGGTACACCAAGGCGGTCTCGCTGTAAAACGACTCGCCTGCCTGAAAGTTCTGCATCAGTTTTTGCAGGGCCGGCATGCGCACGAAGTAACTGTGGTCTACCGGCAATTGATCGGGTTTGAGGGTGAATTGACGACGCTCTTCCCGCCAGACCGCGCGCGCCAGGTCGATGTGCAACCCCATTGACCTGCCCAGTTGGGTCTCGAGCATGCGCTTTGCGAACGCGTCCAATGGCTGCAACCTTGCTAATACAGCGGCAATCTTTCGTTGGCTTGCCATGTGCAACTGGTAAGCCTGCCGTATATCGATGACTTGCTGTGCTGACAACGAACCAAGCCAGGCGCTCATGCGTTCAGCAAGAAACTGATCGGCCGCATGGGCCAGTTTCGCGGGGTGGGTGGCGATTGGCATGCAGGTAACCCTTGGGTGGGAAACGTGCAAAGATGCGCGCCACGCCAAGCGCCGGGCAGGGGGAATCAATGACTGGTCTGTCGAGCCTGAATCAAGGCCCGATAGTGCCCAGGGTTGCAGCCAAACCACTTGCGAAACGCTTTGTAGAACGAACTGCTGTCGGCAAAGCCCAGACGCTCGGCGATTTCGCCCATTGCCACATCGTCCCCGCTCAACCAGGCGATCGCCAACTCACGGCGCACGCTGTCTTTCAAGCCTTGGTAGGTCTGGCCCTCTTCGGCCAAACGGCGGCGCAAGGTCGAGACTGACAGGCACAGCTGCCGTGCAAGTTGGTCGGCATCGGGCCATTGCCCGGGTGCCAATTGCAACAGGTCGGTACGGATACGCCGCCCGAGGCTAGACGGGTCACGGTACTTGACCAGAATGTTGCCGGGAATTTCGGCCAGAAAGCGCTGCAGCTCTTGCTCAGTGCGCCGCAGTGGCAATTGCAGGCACTCTGAAGGAATAATCATGCGCGTGCGCGGGCGCATGAACTGAAGGTTTTCGGAGAACATGACTCGGTAATCATCGCAAAATGGCGGCTCGGCGCAGCGCAGATCGATAGCCAGAATCGGAATACGCCGCCCCGCAAGCCAGCACGCCACGCCATGCACGATCATCCAGAAAGTGAAATAGGTGAAGGCCCGACGGGGTTCTTCACGTGGCTCATTGATCACGATTTCGGCCAGGCCCTGCTGGCGTACCAAGCCAGGCTGCATGTCCTGCAGCATCAGCGAAAGAAACGTCAGTGCGGTCTCAATGCCAGCCCCGAGGGTTGGTTGCCCCATACTGGCGCGGCACATGAACGCTAGGCTGCCGCTGCGCAGGCCTCGCGGGTCCATGGCGAAGAACTCATCGTTGCAGCGGCGCGCCAGCAAGCGCCATAGGCGGGCATAGGACTCGGCACTGACCCGTGCCTGGGGCTGGTGAAGGTGTTCGAAGGCAATGCCGGCCCCGGCCAGCAGGCTGGCGTCAGGCTCTGCGGCGGGGCAGGTCTGCAGCAAGGCTTCACGCACCAACTGCATGGAAATGGTGTCTTTGTCGCTCATCGACGTTCCTGTCGGCGGGTTGCCGGCCATCTTAGGCCGCCTCAGGCAAAACAGCCATCACTGCGCTGCCAAGCCCAGAAACGCTTGGATCAAGCGCAATTCGCTGCGCCGTTGCAGGCACCCGAGCCAGTGCTGGCTGACCAGCCCCTCACCGGCCAATGGCCGCGCTACCACCCTTGGATCGTTGGCCACCTCGGTGGAAGAAACCACCCCAACACCCAGCTCGGCTGCCACCGCTTCGGTAACCGCTTCCCGGCTGTCCAGTTCCAGCAACACCCTTGGCTGCACGCCCGCCTGCAGGCACGCCTTATCAAAGGTACGGCGCGTGGTTGAGCCGGGTTCGCGCAGCACCATGATCTGCTGATGCAGCGCGGCCAGCGGCACGTCGCCTTTAGCGCTGGCCCAGGGATGCCCGGCGGGCACCAACACACACACGCGCGATTGGCAGAGCGGCTGCAAATAAAGCCCCTTGCGAGGCGCTATCTCGGTCAGCACCGCCACGTCGGCATGCTCGGACAGCAATGCCGCCAGTGTCTGCTGAGCGTTGCCAAGGCGCAGATTCACCGTGATGCCAGGGTAGCGTTCGCGCAACTGCGCCAGCATGGGCATGACCCGATGTGGGCCATCGGCAGCCACTTCCAAGCGTCCGGTCAGTAATTGTCGGTTGGCCTCAAGCATGGCCTGGGCTTGCTCTGCCAAGCCGAACATGGCGCGAGTGATGGCGGCCAGGCGGATGCCCTCTTCGGTCAACTCCACCCGACGTGCAGTGCGTCGCAACAGGGTGACCTGGTAGTGCTCCTCCAGGGCTTTGACATGACCGGTGACCGCCGGCTGACTGATGAACAGCCGCTCTGCCGCGCGGGTAAAGCTGCCCTCACGGGCAACCGCATCGAAGGCACGCAACTGGAACAGGTTCATACTCATCGGCCTGACTTATAGCTGGGATAACAACAAGCAATTTGATTGATACAAGCCTGGATTGCAACCTAGCCACCCATCGTTACTGCCCAGCGCCCGCGAGGAATAACGCAATGCGCAATGCCCCAGTTCTTCTGACTCCAGGCCCCCTTACCACATCGATGCGCACCCGCCAGGCCATGCTGGTGGATTGGGGATCTTGGGATCGCGACTTCAACCAACTGACGGCCAATGTCTGCGAGCAACTGCTCGCAATTGTCGGCGCCAGCGCCAGCCATCACTGCGTGCCTCTGCAAGGCAGTGGCACCTTCGCGGTGGAGGCTGCTATCGGCACGCTGGTACCGCGCGACGGTAAAGTGCTGGTGCTGATCAACGGCGCCTATGGCCAGCGACTGGCCAAGATCTGCCAGGTGCTGGGCCGCAGCTACAGTGTTTTCGAAACCAGCGAGGATCAGCCGACCACAGCTGCCGATGTCCAGCGCCTGCTGGCTGGCGACCCGGCGGTAAGCCACGTGGCCTTGATCCACTGCGAGACCAGTACAGGCATTCTCAACCCGCTGGCCGACATAGCCCAGGTGGTCCAGCGCCACGGCAAGCGCCTGATCATCGACGCCATGAGCTCGTTCGGCGCGCTACCGATCGACGCCCGCGAAATTCCATTCGAAGCACTCATCGCGGCCTCCGGAAAGTGCCTGGAAGGCGTGCCTGGCATGGGTTTCGTATTTGCCGAGAAAAACGCTTTGGCTGGCGCCCAAGGCAATGCTCACTCGCTCGCCATGGACCTGCATGACCAGCACGCTTACATGGCCAAGACCGGCCAGTGGCGCTTTACCCCGCCCACCCATGTGGTCGCCGCCCTCTATGAGGCGTTGCAGCAGTACCACGAAGAAGGTGGCCTACCAGCACGCCACCAGCGCTACGCCGAGAACTGCAAGACCCTGCTCCAAGGCATGGCCGCCATTGGCCTGCGCACCTTCCTGCCCGCCAACATCCAGGCACCGATCATTGTCACCTTCCATGCTCCCCGCGATCCCTGCTACCAGTTCAAAGACTTCTACGAGCGAGTCAAAGCCAAAGGTTTCATCCTTTACCCGGGCAAGTTGACCCAGGTCGAAACCTTCCGCGTCGGTTGCATCGGTGTGGTCGGTGCCGATGGCATGCAGGCGGCGGTAAATGCCGTGGCCGATGCACTGCGGGAACTGCAAGTGCAGGACATCTGACCCTCGCCCCTCAATTCAGGAATTAGCGCTGATGAACTACAGCCACCCTACCCAGCTGCAAGCCGCCATCCTCGACTGGGCCGGCACCGTGGTCGACTTCGGCTCGTTCGCCCCCACCCAGATCTTCGTCGAAGCCTTCGCCGAGTTCGACGTGCAGGTGTCCGTCGAGCAAGCGAGGGGCCCTATGGGCATGGGCAAATGGGACCACATTCGTACCCTGTGTGACCTGCCTGACATCGCCGAGCGCTACCGCCAGGTGTTCGGCCGCACCCCGACCGACGATGACGTGACTGCCATCTACAATCGCTTCATGCCGCTGCAGATAGAAAAGATCGCCATGCATTCGGCGTTGATACCTGGGGCGCTGCACACCCTGACCCGACTGCGCCAGAGCGGCTTGAAGATCGGCTCGTGCTCGGGCTATCCGAAGGTTGTCATGGACAAGGTGGTGGAGCTTGCAGCGCAAAACGGCTACGTCGCCGACCACGTGGTGGCCACCGACGAAACGCCCAATGGCCGGCCATGGCCGGCCCAGGCACTGGCCAACGTAATAGCGCTAGGCGTAGAGGATGTGGCGGCGTGCGTAAAAGTCGACGATACCGTACCAGGTATCCTCGAGGGTCGGCGCGCTGGGATGTGGACCGTAGCGCTGGTGTGCTCGGGCAATGCCCTTGGGCTGAGCTGGGAAGGCTACCGGGCGCTGAACGCGCTAGAGCTCGACAGCGAGCGCAAGCGCATTCACGAGCTGTTTGCGGGGTCCCGGCCGCACTACCTGATCGACACCATCAATGAACTACCCGAGGTGATCGCCGACATCAATCGACGACTGGCCGAAGGCGTAATGCCCCAGTCCTGCTGAACTGCCGATATGGCGCATTCGCACGTAGCCACGGCAATGCGCCATAACGATGACGGTTCAGACAGATCTGTTCAGCTTCACCCAGGTAGCGAACTTGTCGATGAAGCCTTGGAGGAACGGCCGGGTCTTGTCATTGAGCTTGCCTGCGTCGTCGAACAAGGTTGCGGCACCGCCAATGTACGCTTCGGGCATTTGCATGCACGGCATGTCGAGAAACACCAGTGTCTGGCGCACCGCATGGTTGGCACCGAAACCGCCGATGGCGCCGGGCGACACGCTAGCCACCGCCGTTGGCTTACCGCCCCAAGCACTCTGACCATAAGGCCGCGAGCCTACGTCGATGGCATTTTTCAGGCAGCCGGGCATGGAGCGGTTGTACTCCGGGGTGACGAACAACACCGCATCGCTACGGCGAATTTCGTCGCGAAAACGCTTCCACGGCTCTGGCGCGCCCTGGGCCTCGACATCCTCGTTGTACAGCGGCAAGTCTGCGATTTCGACGATCTTCAAGGCGAGGCTGGACGGCGCCAGCTCCGAAAGTGCGTGGGCCACCTTGCGGTTATAGGAGTCCTTTCTCAAGCTGCCAACCACAACCGCTACCGAATATACCTGGCTCATTGCATGATCCATCCTGTGCTGGGAAAAGGAACGTGAATAGTTATAGATGACCGTTTTCGATCGCCCGAGTTTTTTTCCAACCTGCGAAAACTTCCTGCCACTCTCAATGGTCTATCAGGAAGACATTTCGTACGCAATTCAGAGGTTTCCCCACAAATGGCAGCAGTAATGGTCGGCCAATTCCACGCCCGTGATGCCGAAGGCCGTGTCTATCCGGTCCACGAGTTCCAGGAGTCCACCCTCCAGGCCGACGGCAGCGTGATTGGCGCCCCGATCACCACCTATCGCCTGGCTATTGGCGATCGCGTCAACCACCTGGGTGAGAATCGCTTCGAACTTGCCCAGAGCGGCGTTGAGATCATTCGCATTCCTTGATGCAATCGACCGTGTACCGGCCGCCTTCGCATTGCAGGCCGTGCACGTCGGCGACAAAGCCTGGAAAACCAGCGTTGAAGGCACGGGCGAACGCCAAGTAGTCGAGGATCGAGCGGGTTGCTTCGGTGAACCGTTCGCCCGGCATGATCAATGGGATGCCTGGCGGGTAAGGTACCAGCATGACGGCAGCGACCCTTCCCAGCAGCGCCTCGATGGGCACCGCCTCCACTTCCCCTCGTACCATCTGGTCGTAAGCGCATGCCGGGCTCATAGCCACCTGTGGCAGGCAGGTGAAGAGCCGCTTGAGTTGTTTCGCGGTGGCGTTGGCGCGATAGCATTCGTGCAACTGATCGCACAACTCGCGCAACCCTGAGCTGCGATAACGCCCGGCATCTGCCGTGACCAGACTGGGCAGGCAGACACTGAGGGCTGTATTGGCGTCGTAGTGGCGCTTGAATTCCAGAAGCTCCGTCAGCAGCGTGCTCCACTTGCCCTTGGTGATGCCCATGGTGAACAGCACCAGGAAGCTGTATAGCCCGGTCTTCTCCACAACCAGCCCACGCTCCCAGAGAAATTTGCTGACCACCGCCGCTGGTATGCCGTGTTCACCCAAAGCCCCATCGGTGCTGAGGCCGGGCATGACCAAGGTCACTTTCAGCGGGTCGAGCAGTACGTAGTCATCGGCCACCTCGCCAAACCCATGCCACTGGGCGCTGGGCTGCAGCAGCCAATCTTGTACAGCCAGCTGCTCGATGCCCTGCGCCGCTGATGGCTGCCAGATGCTAAACCACCAGTCAGCAGCGGCGATGTGCTCGCGCAAGTTGGCCAGGGCGCGGCGGAAACTCAAGGCTTCGTCGAACATTTCTTGCAATAGCGAGCGCCCAGCCGGGCCCTCCATCATGGCCGAGGCCACGTCCAGGGAGGCGAGAATCCCGTACTGCGCAGAAGTGGAGATGTGCATCATGAACGCCTCGTTGAAGCGGTCGCGGTCCAGCTGGCGCTGAGCGCCATCCTGCACATGGATCATCGAGGCCTGACTGAAGGCGGCCAGCAGTTTGTGGGTCGAATGGGTACTGAACACCAGCGGGCTGGTCTCGCTGCGCGTCGTTCCCATGGCGAAGCGTCCCTTGAAGAATTCATGGAAGGCCGCATAGGCGAACCAGGCTTCGTCGAAGTGCAGCACCTGCACACTCGCCCCCAAGGCCTGTTTGATCAGCTCGGCGTTGTAACACAAGCCGTCGTAGGTGGAGTTGGTTACCACCGCCAGTTTGATGCGAGGCTCGCGCCCGGCGGCCAAGGGGTGGGCGCAGACCTTGGCACGGATCGATTCAGCGCTGAACTCGCTGAGCGGGATCGGGCCGATGATGCCCAGCTCATTACGCTCCGGGCACAGGTAGATCGGGATGGCACCGGTCATGATGATGGCGTGGACCACCGACTTGTGGCAGTTGCGGTCAACCAGCACCAGGTCATCGCGCCCGACCATGGCATGCCAGACGATTTTGTTGGCAGTGGAGGTGCCGTTGATAACGAAATAGGTGTGATCAGCCCCGAAGTTACGCGCCGCACGGGCCTCTGCTTCGGCCAGCGGGCCGGTGTGGTCGAGCAACGACCCCAGTTCGGGCACCGAGACCGATAGATCAGAACGCAGGGTGTTTTCACCGAAAAACTGGTGGAAGGCCTGGCCAACCGGGCTTTTACGATAGGCCACACCCCCACCATGACCGGGTGTGTGCCAGGAGTAATTGGACTGCGCGGTATGTTGCACCAAGGCTCTGAAGAACGGCGGCAGCAGGCCATCGAGGTAATTGTGCGCGGCGCGCGCGACCTGGCGAGCCAGAAAAGGCACGGTGTCTTCGAACAGATAAAGAATACCGCGCAGTTGGTTAAGCTCGCTCATTGCCTCGGCCGGCGCATTTTCCAGGGTCACCTGCTCGCCCAGGGCAAAGATCGGCAAGTTAGGGGCACGCAAACGGGCCAGGCGGATGAGCTCAGCCATGTTTTGCAGCAGATGGCTATGGTCTGCCACACCTTCAGCCGCAATCAGCATGCAGGCCAGGCCATGGTGGGTGGTAGCGACCAAACGGGCCTCTGCATGATCGGCCGCCTTGATGATGGTAAAGCCGTCCTGGCACAGTTCCTCGGCGATGCCGCGAACGCGCTCGCCTGCAACAGTGTCGGCGTTGATGGCGCGGTGAACGATGAGGATCGGGAACTTGAGGTCCTTGTACATCGGGCTGCTACCTCCAAAGGACATGTAGTCCTGTTAAGGGTAGTCGGCCCTGTCTTGACTGCGCTGGCCTCTTCGCGGGTAAACCCGCTATTGGCACCTAGAAGCAAATCTGTGGCACAGCGCCTGGCCGCGGTGAGGCCAGTTGAAAAAACCGATCAGCTGGCAGGCGGCTCAGTCAGGGTTTGCCACATCGAGGGCCCGCCAGCCGACTTGGCAACTGCCGCCAGCCGTTCGGCATGGGCCTCCAACTCCTCGGCATTGGCCAGGATCACCCGCCCCGGCGCACGTCCGACGATGCGGCGAATCTCGCTGCCACCGCTGGCCTGCTCATCATCGTTAGCATCAGCCCCATGACCGGCCAGCGACAGGCTGGTCTGGCCACCGGTCATCGCCAGGTAAACGTCGGCCAGCAACTCGGAGTCGAGCAGCGCGCCGTGCAACTCGCGGCCTGAGTTGTCGATGTCGTAGCGTTTACACAGCGCATCGAGGCTGTTGCGCTGCCCCGGATGGCGCGCACGGGCCAACAGCAGGGTATCGAGGATGGTGCAGTGGTTGGCGATGTCAGCTCGGTCGCTCTGCCCCAGCAAAGCGAACTCGTTGTTGATGAAGCCAACGTCGAATGCAGCGTTATGGATGACCAGGGTGGCACCCTGGATGAACTCGAAGAATTCTTCGGCTACATCGGCAAAGCGCGGTTTGCCGACCAGAAACGCATCAGTGATACCGTGGACGTTGATCGCGCCTTCGTCGCTTTCGCGGTCAGGCTGCAGATAGACGTGAAAATGCCGCCCGGTCAGGCGCCGGCCAATGACTTCGACACAACCGATCTCGATAATCCGGTGACCTTCGCTGACCGGCATACCGGTGGTTTCGGTATCGAGAATGACCAGGCGTTTGTCTTGCTGCTCCACGCGGGGCGCTCCAACTTGCATCGTTTACTGAGGCGGCGATTGTAACGCAGCTCAACGCTGGGCGCGCACTTGCTCGACGCCGCGATTGGCCAATTGGTCGGCCCGCTCGTTGCCAGGGTGGCCGATGTGCCCGCGCACCCACTTCCAGGTCACCTTGTGGCGGTTGACCTGTTCATCGAGCAACTGCCACAGGTCGGCGTTTTTCACCGGTTCTTTGGCCGCGGTTTTCCAACCGCGTTTCTTCCAGTTGGCCATCCATTCGTTGATACCTTTCATCACGTACTGCGAGTCGGTGGTGAGCACAACGTCGCACTCGCGCTTGAGTGCCATCAGCCCCTGAATAGCGGCCATCAGCTCCATGCGATTGTTGGTGGTTTCGCGCTCGCCTCCCCACAATTCCTTCTCGACGCCCTTGAAGACCAGCAGGACGCCCCAGCCCCCGGGGCCGGGGTTGCCCTTGCAGGCGCCATCGGTATACATCTCGACGCTATCGCTCATGTACCACTCATGTTCAGTGCTTATCGGTATCCGGATCGGCGGCGGTACGGTTGACCTTGGCCAAAGGCAGCGGCAGCAGCTTGCCCATCGGTTCACGCCGCGCTTGGCGCAGAGGCCGCAGGCCCACCACCATCTTGCGGGCCACCAGCAGGTAGACCCCGCCCCCCGCACACTGCCACCCTCCGGCCATCCGCTCCCAACCGGCCAGGCGTTGTTGCCAAGCCGGCGAAGTGAGCGGCGGACGATAGCACCCGAAGCGGCGTTTCTCCAGCGCAAAGCCCAGCAGGTTGAGCCAGTCGCCCACCCGTGACGGGGAGATGCAGCGCGCTTTACGCAAGGCGCCCTTACTGAACAGGTGACGCACGCCCCAGCCGCTCCAGGGGTTGATGCCGACGATCAGCAAGTGACCACCAGGGCGCACCGCACTGGCCGCTTCACGCAGCAGCCCGTGGGGCGACAGGCTGAAGTCCAAGCCATGCTGCAGCACCACCACATCGGCGGCGTGCTCGCTCAACGGCCAGGCCTGTTCTTCGCAGACGATTTCCACGCCCGGCAGCGGTGCACCAAGGCGCACGTTGCGCTGCACCTGCGGGGCGCTGGGCGGCGCATCGGCACTAGGGCCATAGTGCACCAGATAGCCACCGAAGAAGCGCCCCAGCTCTTCTTCGAGCAGCTTTTCTTCTTCTTTGAGCATCATTAGGCCAAGTGGGCCGTTGAACCACTCACGGGCCTGGCTGATCAGTTCGACCCACTGCGGGTCGGCCTGAGCAAAGGCTTGATCGGTCATTGCGCTCTCCCTCGAAGGTTCTCGCTGTGCGTCATCGCGGCTAAGATGCCTTCATGTGCCACGCTTGGCGATACGGATCCGCATCATGATACAGATCGACGCTCTTCCCGCTTTCTCCGACAACTACATCTGGTTGTTACAGGATACTGCCAAACGCCGCTGCGCGGTGGTCGACCCCGGTGACGCCGGCCCAGTACACGCCTGGTTGGCGGCCAACCCTGGCTGGGTGCTCGATACCATCATGATCACCCATCACCACAACGACCATGTCGGCGGCGTCGAGCGCCTAAAGCAGCTAACCGGTGCCCGTGTCTGTGGCCCAGCCCATGAATCGATCCCTGCCCGCGACATGGCGCTGGACGACGGCGATCAGGTCAGCGTATTGGGCATCGCTTTCGAAGTATTGGCGGTGCCCGGCCATACCCTTGGGCATATCGCGTATTTCAGCGATCAACCGGCAACCCCTTTGCTGTTCAGTGGCGACACCTTGTTCGCTGCCGGCTGTGGGCGCATGTTCGAAGGCACCGCGCAGCAGATGCAACCAGCCCTTGCGCGCCTGGCGGCGCTGCCTGAGCAAACCGAGGTCTATTGTGCCCATGAATACACCTTGAGCAATTTACGTTTTGCCAAAGCCGTGGAGCCCTCTAATCCGCACGTTCTACAGCGGTTCGAGGAAGTTACCCGATTGCGCGCTGAAAATCGCATCACACTGCCATCAACTATTGCACTCGAGCGGCTGACAAACCCCTTTTTACGTACCGCTGAAACATTAGTTAAACAAAAAGCAGACGAATGGAAGGGACATTCGAACGACTCGCAGGTCACTGTTTTTGCTGCTTTGAGGTCTTGGAAGGACACCTTCTGATAACCTCAAGATATATCGTACAGGGATGTCAACGGTTGACCCGGGCGGGTGCGGTTTCTAGAATCGCCGAAATTTTTTGCCCGGATAACCCTGTCAGCCGATGTCTTCTCGAAGCCGCAGAACCGCTCATTCAGTCGCCCTGACGCGCCTGGCCCAAATCAGTGCGCTGGCCCTGGCCGCCACCCTGGTGGGTTGCCAGAGCACCCGTCAGCTCGATGAATCCGACAGCGTTCGCGCGCACAGCTACCAGGCCCGAATCAAGCACAAGCCCTCACCGCTGGCGGTCAAACCGGCGCAACCACCACAGGACGTGTGGGAGCGTATGCGCCAGGGCTTCGCGCTGCAGGACAGCATCGACGTCAACCCACGCATCGAGCAGCAGCGCCTGTGGTTCGCCAGTAACCCGACCTTCATCGAAAGCGCAGGCGAGCGCGGCAGCCTTTATCTGCATTACATCGTCGAGCGTCTTGAAGAGCGCGACATGCCCCTGGAGCTGGCCCTGCTCCCTGCCATCGAAAGCGCCTACAACCCAATGGCCTACTCGCGCGCCAGTGCTGCCGGCATGTGGCAGTTCATGCCGGCCACAGGTCGTCACTTCAACCTGCGCCAGACCAACTTCTATGACGGGCGCCGCGACATCACCGCCTCGACCAACGCTGCACTGGACTACCTGACCCGCCTGCATGACATGTTCAACGGCGACTGGCTGCTGGCCTTGGCTGCTTACAATGCTGGCGAAGGTACCGTCAGCCGGGCCATCGAGCGCAACGAGAAGCTGGGGCTGCCAACCGACTACTGGAACCTGCCGCTGCCCCAGGAAACCCGTGACTACGTGCCCAAGCTGTTGGCCCTGTCGCAGGTCGTTTCCACCCCTGAGGCTTATGGAGTGAACCTCAACCCGATCGCCAATGAGCCCTATTTCGAAGCGGTAGCCATCAATGATCGCCTCGATCTGTCACGGGTCGCCGCCTTCGCCAACATCGACGAAGACGAGCTGATCCAGCTCAACCCAGCCTTCAAGAAACGCATGACGGTCGATGGCCCCAAGCAGCTGCTGGTGCCGACTGCCAAAGCGCAGCTGCTCAGCGACAGCCTGTCGAACCTCAAGCCTGAACAGCTGATCAGCCTGCAGCCTAACAAGGCCGTGTTCGCCGCTGCCGTGGCAGAAGCCCGAGGGCCGGCAGCCCGCAGCTACAGGGTCAAGCGTGGCGACAGCCTGAGCACTATCGCCAGGGCCAACCGGGTTGCCGTCAAAGACATCCAACGCTGGAACAAGCTGTCTGGCAATCGCGTGAAGGCAGGCCAGGTATTGGCCCTGCGCGGTGGCAGCGCACCGAGCGCGGCGGGCAACCGGGTGGCGGCCTCTGGGCAACGCTCCACCCAATACAAGGTGCGCAAGGGTGACTCTCTGTATCTTGTTGCCAAACGTTTCAATGTCGAAATGCAGCACCTCAAGCGCTGGAATCCTCGCAGCGGGCATGCACTCAAGCCCGGCCAGACGTTGACCGTCTACCTCTCGCACTGATCGATACCGGGGCTGCTTTGCAGCCCTTTTGCGACGCAAGGTCGCTTGCAGCAGAGCGAGTACTCGATCGTCTGCTGACTCTCTCTTTTTCCATACCCGCCAAGCTGTTACTGTACTGCGACCCAAGCCCAACGCCTCTGGATCGGATGCCGACTTGATACGTCCCCTCCTGCTGTCACTCAGCCTGGCCTTGAGCTTCCCTACCTTCGCGATGGTGAGCGAAAGCCACGGATACGCGCAGTTCGGCACGCTCAAGTACCCAGCCACATTCACCCACTTCGACTGGGTCAACCCGCAAGCGCCCAAGGGCGGCACCTTGCGGGCCATGGCGTTCGGAACGTTCGACACGCTAAACCCTTATACCTTCAAAGGCACCAGCCCGGTCACCACGCCAAACTTCTTGCAGTACGGCGTCAACGAGCTGAACGAAACGTTGATGGTCGGTACCGGTCAGTACGACCCTTCCGGTGACGAAGCGACGTCCAGTTACGGCCTGATCGCCCGCTCGGTGGAATACAGCGAAGACCGCAGTTGGGTGGTCTTCAACCTGCGCCCGGAAGCGCGCTGGCATGATGGCGCGCCGATCACCGCCGCCGACGTGGCGTTTTCCTACCGTACCCTGCTCAAGCAAGGGCACCCGCTCTACCGCACCAATCTGCAGGAAGTACAACGCGTTGATATCCTCGGCCCACTGCGTATCCGCTTTGTGTTCAAGCGTGCTGGTAACCCGCTGCTGATCCTGCGCCTGGGCGAAATGCCAGTGCTGCCCAAGCACTACTGGCAAAAGCGCGACTTCGAGGCCACTACGTTCGAACCGCCGCTGGGCAGTGGCCCCTATCGCATCACTCAAGTAGAACCTGGCAGGCGTCTGGTATTTGAGCGGGTCAAGAACTACTGGGGCAAGAACTTGCCGGTCAATCGGGGTAAGTACAACTTCAACCGAGTCGAGTACGAGTTCTACAGGGATTCCACTGTGGCCTTCGAAGCGTTCAAGGCTGGTGAATTCGACATTTATATCGAGCACCAGGCCAAGAATTGGGCCAACGGATACAACTTCCCTGCGGTGCGCCGTGGCGAGGTGATCAAAGCACAGATCCCTCACCGCATCCCAACCCAGACCCAGGGGCTGTTCATGAACAGCCGCCGGGCGACCTTCAGCGACCCCAAGGTGCGCCAGGCGCTGGGCTTGATGCTCGATTTCGAATGGACCAACCGCGCACTGTTCAGCAGCGCCTACCGCCGCGCGACCAGCTACTACCCCAACAGCGAGTTCGCCGCCAGCGGCCTGCCCACAGGCAAGGAATGGCTGCTGCTGGCGCCGCTGCGTGAACAACTGCCCAAGAAACTGTTCACCCAGCCCTATCAGGTCAGCCATACCGACGGGCGGGGTATTGGTCGCCAGACCCTGCGCCAAGCCCTTGGCCTACTCAACCAGGCCGGCTGGAAGCTCGATGGCCAACGCCTGGTCGATGCCAAGGGTCAACCCTTCAGGATGGAACTGCTGCTGGTAAACCCAAGCCTCGAACGCATCCTGCAACCTTATGTCGAAAACCTCGCCAGTATCGGTATCGATGCTCGCTTGCGTACCGTGGACCGTGCCCAGTACAAACAACGCCTGGACCAGTTCGATTTCGACATGATTCTGATGACCTTGAACCAGACCCTGAGCCCAGGCCTTGAGCAATGGTTGTACTTCCATTCCAGCCAGGCCGCGATCAAGGGCAGCAAGAATTACGCCGGGGTCAAGGACCCTGTGGTCGACCACCTGCTCGACACCTTGCTGGCAGCGCGCAGCCGTGACGATCAGGTTGCCGCCGCCCGCGCCCTGGACCGGGTGCTCTCGTGGCAGTACTACATGATTCCCAACTGGTACCTCGACAATCACCGCCTGGCCTACCGCAACCGGTTCGCCTTCGTCACCACGCCGCCCTACACCCTTGGGTTGAATACCTGGTGGATCAAGCCTTCGGAGAACGCCCAATGAAGCCGACGCATCGCCTGGCCTGCAGCCTGCTGTTCGCCTGCCTGAGCCTGCCCGCGCTGGCCGCGCCGCAACATGCGCTGACCTTGTACGATGAACCGCCGAAATACCCGGCAGATTTCAAGCACTTCGATTACGTGAACCCTGATGCGCCCAAGGGCGGCACGTTTCGCCAGGCCAGCTTTGGCGGGTTCGACAGCCTCAACCCGTTCATCAATAAAGGGGTGCCCGCCGATAACGTTGGCATCATATATGACACCTTGATGCGCCAGAGCCTGGACGAGCCGTTCACCGAGTACGGTTTGGTCGCCGGCAAGATCGAAAAAGCCCCTGACAATAGCTGGGTGCGCTTCTATCTAAGGCCCGAAGCGCGGTTCCACGACGGCCACCCGATGCGCGCTGAGGACGTGGTGTTCACGTTCAACACCCTGATCAAAGACGGCGCACCGCTGTACCGCCAGTACTACGGCGATGTCGCCGATGTAGTCGCCGAAGACCCACTGAAAGTGCTGTTCAAATTCAAGCACAACAACAACCGCGAACTGCCGTTGATCCTGGGCCAGTTACCAGTGCTGCCCAAGCACTGGTACGAGAACCGCGAGTTCACCCGCGGCAATCTCGAGCCGCCGCTTGGCAGCGGCCCCTACAAGGTCGCCCAGGTCAAGGCTGGGCGTTCGATACGCTATGAGCGGGTCAAAGACTACTGGGCCAAGGACCTGCCGCTCAACCGAGGCTTCTACAACTTCGACGCCATGACCTTCGATGTCTACCGTGACAACAACGTGGCTTTGGAGGCATTAAAAGCCGGCGCGTTCGATTATGAGCTTGAAGTCAGCGCCAAGAACTGGGCCACAGCCTATGATGTGCCCGCCGTGCGCGAGGGGCGCCTGATCAAGGAAGAAATACCCAACGGCAACCCGGTGGGTATGCAAGGTTTCATCTTCAACCTGCGCAAGCCTGTGTTTCAGGATGTGCGAGTGCGCAAGGCGCTGAGCTTGCTGTTCGACTTCCAGTGGACCAACAAGCAGTTGTTCAACGGCGCGTACATACGCACCGGCAGCTATTTCGAAAACTCGGAAATGGCCGCAACGGGTCTGCCCTCACCCGCCGAGCTGAAAATCCTCGAACCGCTGCGCGGCAAGGTCCCGGACCAGGTGTTCAGCCAAGCCTTTGCCAACCCGGTGACCGACGGTAGCGGCATGATCCGCGAGAACCAACGCCAGGCCTATAAGCTGCTCCAGGAGGCCGGTTGGAAGATTGTCGATGACAAGATGGTCGACCAGAATGGCAAGCCAGTGAGTATCGAGTTCCTGCTGGCGCAGACTCAGTTCGAGCGCGTGCTGTTGCCGTTCAAGCGAAACCTTGCCGACCTGGGCATTGGCTTCGAAATACGTCGCGTAGACGTTTCGCAGTACATCAACCGCTTGCGCTCGCGCGACTTCGACATGATCGTCGGCGGTTTCTCGCAATCCAATTCCCCGGGCAACGAGCAGCGCGAATACTGGAGCAGCGCCGCCGCCGACAACCCCGGCAGCCGCAACTTCATCGGCCTGCGCGACCCGGCAATCGACCAGCTGGTAGAAGGGCTGATCAACGCCGACTCCCGCCAGAGCCTGATCGAGCACTGCCGCGCCCTGGATCGCGTGCTGCAATGGGGCTACTACGTGATACCCAACTGGCACATCAAAACCAACCGTGTGGCCTATTGGAACCACATTGGCCACCCCAAGGTTTCACCCAAGTACGACGTCGGCATCGACACCTGGTGGATCAAGCCAAACGTGGCCCCGGCGGTCACCGAAGCGCCAACGGATGAGGCCAACTGACATGCTGGCATATATCCTGCGCCGCCTGCTGCTGATCATCCCTACCCTCTTCGGCATTCTGATCATCAACTTCATCATCGTGCAGGCCGCCCCTGGCGGCCCGGTTGAACAGATGATCGCCAAGCTCGAAGGTTTCGACGGTGCCACCAGCCGCATCGCAGGTGGTGGCGCCGAAGTCTCCGTGGCCGGCTCCAACTACCGCGGCGCCCAAGGCCTGGACCCAGCCCTGATCGCCGAAATCGAGCACATGTACGGCTTCGACAAGTCGGCGCCCGAGCGCTTGTGGATCATGGTCAAGAACTACGCCACGCTGGATTTTGGCAACAGCTTCTTCCGCGATGCCAAGGTCATCGACCTGATCGCCGAGAAGATGCCTGTGTCGATTTCACTGGGGCTGTGGAGCACACTGATCATGTACCTGGTATCGATCCCCCTGGGGATCGCCAAGGCAGTGCGTCACGGCAGCCACTTCGATGTCTGGACCAGCTCGGCCATCATCGTCGGCTATGCGATCCCTGCATTCCTGTTCGCGATCCTGCTGATCGTGCTGTTCGCCGGGGGCAGCTACTTCGACTGGTTCCCGCTGCGGGGGCTGACGTCCAACAACTTCGATGAACTGTCCACCACGGGCAAAGTGCTCGATTATTTCTGGCATCTGGTACTGCCGATCACCGCTTTGGTCATCGGCAACTTCGCCACCATGACCCTGCTGACCAAGAACAGCTTCCTCGACGAAATCAACAAACAATACGTGGTCACCGCCAAAGCCAAAGGCCTGAGCCGGCCGCGGGTGCTGTATGGGCATGTGTTCCGCAACGCCATGTTGCTGGTTATCGCCGGCTTCCCGTCGGCATTCATCGGCATCTTTTTCACAGGGTCATTGCTGATCGAGGTGATATTCAGCCTCGATGGCCTTGGCCTGATGAGTTTCGAAGCGGCGATCAACCGCGACTACCCGGTGGTCTTCGGCACCTTGTTCATCTTCACCCTGCTAGGGCTGGTGGTGAAATTGATCGGCGACCTGACCTACACCCTGGTCGATCCACGCATCGACTTCGCCAGCCGGGAGCACTGACATGGCACTGTCCCCCCTCAACCGCCGGCGCTTCGAGCGCTTCAAGGCCAACCGCCGAGGCTGGTGGTCGCTGTGGCTGTTCCTGATCCTGTTCGGCCTGAGCCTCGGCGCCGAGCTGATCGCCAACGACAAACCCATCGCGGTGCGTTATGAAGGCTCTTGGTATTTCCCTGCGTTCAAGCGCTACCCGGAAACCACCTTCGGTGGCGAATTCCCGTTGGAGGCCAACTACAAGAGCCCGTACATCCGCGACCTGCTGGAGAAAAAAGACAGCCTGGTAATTTGGGCGCCCATTCCATTCAGCTACCAGAGCATCAACTACGACCTGCGTGTACCAGCCCCGGCGCCGCCCTCCACCGACAACTGGCTGGGCACAGACGACCAGGGCCGGGATGTGCTGGCGCGGGTGATCTACGGTTTCCGCGTCTCGGTCCTGTTCGCCCTTACCCTGACCGTGCTGAGTTCCATCATCGGGGTCATTGCCGGTGCCTTGCAGGGGTTCTACGGCGGCTGGGTGGATCTGGCGGGGCAGCGCTTTCTGGAAATCTGGTCCGGCCTGCCGGTGCTGTATCTGCTGATCATTCTTGCCAGTTTCGTGCAACCCAACTTCTGGTGGCTGCTGGGCATCATGCTGCTGTTCTCGTGGATGAGCCTGGTCGATGTGGTGCGCGCTGAATTTCTGCGCGGGCGCAACCTGGAATACGTGCGCGCGGCCCGCGCCCTGGGCATGCGCAATGGCGCGATCATGTACCGGCACATCCTGCCCAACGCCATGATTTCCACCATGACCTTCATGCCATTCATCCTCACCGGAGCCATCGGCACCCTGACCGCGCTGGACTTCCTCGGCTTCGGCCTACCGCCGGGCGCACCGTCGCTTGGGGAGCTGGTGGCACAAGGCAAGTCCAATCTGCAAGCCCCGTGGTTGGGTATCAGCGCCTTCGCCGTGCTGGCGATCATGTTGAGCCTGCTGGTGTTCATCGGCGAATCCGCCCGCGATGCCTTCGACCCGAGGAAATGAAATGAGCGAACAGAACCTGATCGAAGTGCGCGACCTGGCCGTGGAGTTTGTCACCGGCGAGCAGGTCAACCGTGTGGTCGACGGCATCAGCTTCGACATCCGCAAGGGTGAAACCCTGGCGCTGGTCGGCGAAAGCGGTTCGGGTAAATCGGTGACCGCGCATTCGATCCTGCGCCTTTTGCCCTACCCGCTTGCCCGTCACCCTGGCGGCAGCATTGGCTACGAAGGCAAAGACCTGCTTAAGCAAAGCGAAAAGACCATGCAGCGCATTCGTGGCGACCGCATCGCGATGATTTTCCAGGAGCCGATGACCTCGTTGAACCCGCTGCATAGCATCGAAAAGCAGATCAACGAGATCCTGCTGTTGCATAAAGGCCTGACCGGCAAGCAAGCCACCGCACGAACCCTGGAACTGCTGGAAATGGTCGGTATCCCCGAACCGCATAAACGCCTCAAGGCGTTACCCCATGAGCTTTCAGGCGGCCAGCGTCAGCGGGTGATGATTGCCATGGCGCTGGCCAACGAGCCCGAGCTGCTGATTGCCGACGAACCCACCACAGCGCTCGATGTGACTGTGCAGCTGAAGATTCTCGAGCTGCTCAAGCAACTGCAAGCGCGCCTGGGCATGGCATTGCTGTTAATCAGCCACGACCTCAACCTGGTGCGGCGCATTGCCCACCGGGTGTGCGTGATGCAGCGCGGGCAGATTGTCGAACAGGCTGAGTGCGCGACCCTGTTCAGTGCGCCACAGCACCCCTACACGCAAATGCTGATCAACGCCGAGCCTAGCGGGCTGCCTGCGCACAATCCAGTTGGCGCGCCTTTACTGGAGGTCGAAGACCTGAAGGTGTGGTTCCCGATCAAAAAGGGCCTGTTGCGTAAGACGGTTGACCACGTAAAGGCAGTGGACGGCGTCAACTTCAGCCTGCCACAAGGGCAGACGTTGGGAATCGTCGGTGAGTCCGGGTCGGGCAAATCGACGCTGGGTCTGGCGATCTTGCGCCTGATCTCCAGTCAGGGCGGCATTCGTTTCCACGGTCAGCAACTGCAAGGGCTCAACCAGAAACAGGTACGTCCACTGCGCCGAGAGATGCAGGTGGTGTTCCAGGACCCATTCGGCAGCTTGAGCCCGCGCATGTGTGTGGCGGACATCGTCGGCGAGGGGCTACGGATTCACAAGATCGGCACGCCTGCCGAGCAGCAAGCCGCGATCACTGCGGCGCTGGAAGAAGTGGGCCTGGACCCGAGCACCCGCCACCGCTACCCGCATGAGTTTTCTGGCGGCCAGCGCCAGCGTATCGCCATCGCCAGAGCATTGGTATTGAAACCAGCCCTCATCCTGCTGGATGAGCCGACTTCGGCACTGGACCGCACGGTGCAGCGGCAGGTGGTGGAGTTGCTGCGCAATCTGCAGCACAAGTACAACCTGACTTATCTGTTCATCAGCCATGACCTGGCGGTGGTGAAAGCATTGAGCCACCAGTTGATGGTGATCAAGCACGGGCATGTGGTGGAGCAAGGGGATGCGCAAACTATCTTCCATGCCCCGCAGCACGCGTACACGCAGCAACTGCTGGAAGCGGCTTTCTTGAGCTAGAGCAGGCACGTGACGGTGTTTAGGGGTTGGCAGGTGGATGGCAATCGTTGTCAGAATTTCTGATCACGATTGTCTTTCATCATCAGCCAGATCGGGCATAAATTCTGCCCGGTCAACTCCCTGCAGCAACGGTAGAATCCATGCCTAGCCAACAACAGCCCACGTCCCCTGCCCTCGACACGTTGATCCAGCGCTCAGGCCTGCCCAGCCCGTCGCTTAGCCAAGCCCAGGCGCATGCGCTACTGCAGGCGCAGTATGGTCTGGCGGGCGAACTGTCATCGCTGGGCAGCCAGCAAGACCTGAACCTGCGCGTGGATGCGCCTGAAGGTCGCTTCGTGCTCAAAGCCTGCCACGCCAGCTATGCCCAGGTCGAATTGCAGGCACAGCATGCCGCCCTGGCCTACCTGCACGATCAGGGCCTGCCAGTGCCAGCGGTGCAAGCAGCGCAAACTGGCGAAAACTTGCTGGCAGTGGAGATCGAAGGCCAACCCCTGCGGGTACGCCTGCTCGACTACATCGATGGCCAGCCGTTGACCCGCCTCAAACACATGCCGCAACGCCTGATGGCCGAACTGGGCGCGCTGTGCGCACGCCTTGACAAAGCCTTGGTCGGGTTCGACCACCCAGGCCTTGAACGTACCCTGCAGTGGGATCCTCGCCACGCCCAGGCGCTGATCGCGCATCTACTGCCAGTGCTGCAAGATGCCGGGCAACGCTTGCGCGTCGAGCAAGCCACACGCTTGGCCAGCGAGCACCTGGCCCCATTGGCTGATCTGCTGCCGACCCAAGCGGTGCACTTGGACATCACCGATGACAACACCGTCTGGGCCCGCGACCAGCAGCGCCAATGGCAACTGCAGGGGGTGATCGACTTTGGCGACCTGTCGCGTACCTGGCGCGTGGCCGACCTATCGGTGACCTGCTCAGCCTTACTGCACCATGCAGAAGGCGACCCGCTGCGCATTCTGCCCGCAGTCAGCGCCTACCAGGCGCTCAACCCACTGACCGAAGCCGAACTGCGCGCGCTATGGCCAATGGTGCTCAACCGTGCCGCGGTGCTAGTGCTGAGCAGCGCGCAACAACTGGCCGTGGACCCCGGCAACGAATACACCCGCGCCAACGTCGCCCATGAGTGGCAAATCTTCGATACCGCCACCGCCGTGCCTCTGAGCCTTATGCAAGCGGCGATTCTCCAGGCTGCTGGCCTCAAGACGGACACTGTAGAGTTCAGCGCCTGCCTACCTTTACTGCCTGAACTGGCAGGCAAGCCCGTCAACCGCATCGACCTGAGCGTGCTCAGCCGCCATTACGAAGCCGGGAACTGGGAGCAGGCGGGCTTTGACCAGCATCTGCTTGCCACGCAGCCGGCACCGGCCTGCACCCTGCATGGGCAATACCGCCTGTCACAAACCCACATCGACCGCGCCGAAGAACCCGCCACGTGCGCCCTGGGCGTAGACCTGCATGTGCCCTTTGGCCAGCGCATACAGGCGCCCGCAGCGGGTACCTGGCATCACCACAGCGGTGGACGCGGCTGCTTGCGCACACCGAACTGGGCCCTTTGGTTGCAGGGTTTGGAAGGCGCCCTTGCCGATGGCCAGGCAGTTGCGCCTGGGCAATCCCTGGGCACTAGCGCCGGCTTGCTG
This sequence comes from Pseudomonas promysalinigenes, assembly GCF_014269025.2. Lineage (NCBI taxonomy): Bacteria > Pseudomonadati > Pseudomonadota > Gammaproteobacteria > Pseudomonadales > Pseudomonadaceae > Pseudomonas > Pseudomonas promysalinigenes. The sequence continues at coordinate 3,256,501 of NZ_CP077094.1, forward strand.
AGTGTGCAGCTGTGTCTGGACACGCACCTAGAACCGCCGTTTTTCGCCACGCCTTCGCAAGCCGCTGCCTGGCTGGCGCTATGCCCGTCGCCAGCGGTACTACTGGGCATCGATTGTAATGCTGAGCCGTTGCCCGACCCACAGGCCCTTCTGGCCCGGCGCGACGCCAGCTTTGCCCGCTCGCAGAAACACTATTATGAACAACCGCCACAGATCGAGCGCGGCTGGCGCAACTACCTGATCGACATGCAAGGACGCTCCTACCTGGACATGCTCAACAACGTCGCAGTGCTGGGGCACGGACACCCGCGCATGGTCGCCGAATCTGCGCGCCAATGGTCACTGCTCAACACCAACTCGCGTTTCCATTACGCTGCCATCACCGAGTTCTCCGAACGCCTGCTCGAACTGGCCCCTGAGGGCTTCGACCGGGTCTTCATGGTCAACAGCGGCACCGAGGCCAATGACCTGGCCATCCGCCTGGCATGGGCCTACAGCGGCGGCCGCGACCTGCTTAGCGTACTGGAGGCTTACCACGGCTGGTCGGTGGCCACCGACGCCATTTCCACCTCCATCGCCGACAACCCGCAGGCTCTGGAAACCCGACCGGACTGGGTACACCCAGTAGAGGCGCCGAACACCTTTCGCGGGCGCTTGCGTGGGCCCGACACTGCCGAGGGCTACCTGCGCGACGTCGACGCCAAGCTGGCCGAGCTCGATGGCCGTGGCCGCCAGTTGGCCGGCATCATCTGCGAGCCCGTTTACGGCAATGCTGGCGGTATCTCGCTACCGGCCGGTTACCTGCGCGGGGCCTATGCCAAGGTTCGCGCCCGCGGCGGGGTATGCATCGCCGACGAGGTACAGGTGGGCTACGGCCGCCTAGGCGAGTACTTCTGGGGCTTTGAGGAACAGGGCGTGGTGCCGGACATCATCACCATGGCCAAGGGCATGGGCAACGGCCAGCCGCTGGGTGTGGTGATCACCCGCCGCGAGATTGCCGAGGCACTGGAAGCGGAGGGCTATTTCTTTTCATCGGCCGGCGGCAGCCCGGTCAGTTGCCGCATCGGCATGGCGGTACTGGACGTGATGCAGGAAGAAGGCCTGTGGGACAACGCTCGCGACACTGGCCGCTATTTCAAGGCGCGCCTGCAGGCACTGGTAGGCAAGCACCCGCTGGCCGGTGCCGCCCACGGCTCGGGGTTCTACCTGGGCCTGGAGCTGGTACGCGACCGGGAAACCCTGGAGCCTGCAACCGAGGAAACCATGGCGCTTTGCGACCGCCTGCGTGAGCTGGGGATCTTCATGCAGCCGACTGGCGACCACTTGAACATTCTCAAGATCAAGCCGCCCATGTGTACCACTCGCGCCAGCGTCGATTATTTCGTCGACAGCATCGACCGTGTGTTGAGCGAAGGTCTGTAAGGGGGCTGTCAACCGGGCCGTGCAGTGTTCATACTTTCCGGCCCTTGCTCAAGGTTTGCGCCCATGGCATTTAGCAGCGACTCCCTGGCCATTTTCCTCGCCGTCCTGGAAGCGGGCTCATTCTCAGCGGCAGCACGCAAATTGGGGCGCGTGCCGTCGGCGGTGAGCATGGCCATCGCGCAACTGGAGGCCGAACTGGACCTGCCGCTGTTCGACCGAGCCACACGCAAGGCGCTGCCCACCAGCGCCGCCTTGGCCTTGGAGCCACAGGCGCGGCAGGTCATCTGCCAGCTAAACCTGCTCGATGCACAAGCCCTGCAACTACATCAGGGGCTGGAAAAGCGCCTGACCATCGCCATGGCCCCAGAGCTGCAGACCGGCCGCTGGAGCCAGCCGTTGGAAGTACTGGCCAAGGAGTTTCCAAGCCTTGAAGTCGAAGTGCGCTCGGCGACTCAAACCGAAGCAGTGCGTTTGCTGCATGACGGCAGTGTGCAGCTGGCACTGGTGTTCGAGCGCCCTGGTATCGACGAGCGCGAATCATTTCTCGAAGCTGGCAGCCAGCTGCTGGTGGCCGTGGCCTCGCCACGCCACCCCGCCGGCAACAACAGCGGCACGCCACTGCCAGAGGAAGCCTTCGCCGAACAGCGCCAGATCATCGTGGCCTCCGGCAAGGCCACCGGCTCCGACCCGCGCATGGTGCTGTCGCGGCGGATATGGTTGACCGACAGCTACCTGGCGACTTTGGACCTGGTGCAGTCCGGGCTGGGTTGGGCCTATCTGCCACAGCCGTTGGTCGAGCCATTGATCGCCTCAGGAGCGCTGGCTGAAGTGCGCTTTGACAACATGGCCAGTCGCTTGCGGCTGTGGGTCGACATCATTTGGCTCAAGCCACGACCCTTGGGCTTGGGTGCGCGGCGTTATCTTGAGGTGATGCGCCAGCTGTTCGAAACGGAACCGGCCAGGGCCTGAGGCGCAATCAAGCCGCAGTTGGCGCGACCAATCGATACCCCACGCCGGCTTCGGTGATGATGAACCGCGGCGCGGTGGGGTCATCGCCGAGCTTGTGCCGCAAGTGCCCCACCACAATCCGCAGGTAGTGGGTGTCGTCGACGTGGGTGGGCCCCCAGATGTCCTTGAGCAATTGCTGCTGGGTGATCACCCTCCCCGGGTGCCCGGCCAATTGCGCCAGCAAGGCATACTCTTTGCGCGTCAGGGCGATTTCCACGCCATCGAGAGTGACTTTGCGAAAAGCGAAATCCACGCGCAAAGGGCCAAAGCTGACCGCCACTTCACTGCCGCCCGACTGCGGCACCTGGCGCAGCAGCGCCCGCACCCGGGCCAGAAACTCCTGGATGCCGAAGGGCTTGGTCACATAGTCATTGGCGCCACCATCGAGCGCATCGACCTTCTGGACTTCGCTGGCCCGCACCGACAATACCAGCACCGGCACGGCGCTCCACTCACGCAACTCACGCAGCACCTGCTGCCCGTCCATGTCCGGCAAACCCAGGTCGAGCACCACCAGGTCTGGCCTGGCCAACGCAGCCTGCGCCAGGCCTTCGCTGCCGGTGGCGGCCTCGATCACCTTGTAACCCTGGGAGCTGAGGCTAATACGCAGGAACTTGCGGATCTGCGGTTCGTCGTCGATGACCAATAAGGTGGCGGACTGGCTCATGGGGTTTCGCTTTCGGCTTCAGGTTGCTGGGGCAGCGGCAAGCATAGAGTGATGCAAGTGCCATGGCCATCGATGCCTTCACCGACCAGGATCTGCCCTCCATGGGCGCCGATCATGCCCTGGCAGATCGCCAGGCCCAGGCCAGTGCCCTGGCCACCGCGATCGCCGCGGGCGGCGGTGTAGAACATGTCGAAGATCTTCTCGCGTTCGGCGACGGGGATCCCCGGCCCCTGGTCGCTGACGGCGAACTGCAGGTGCTGGCCCTGCACCGACACCTGCAGCTCTAGGCGGCCTTGGGGAGGTGAGAAGCGGGCGGCGTTCTCTAGCACGTTGATCAGGGCCTGTTCGATCAAGGCCGCGTGAACGAACAACAGCGGCAGTTCCCCAGGCACGTGGGTGCGCACCTGCAGCGGCGCCAACACCGCGCGTAGGCGGTTCAGGGCACTGCCGACGATGTCGGCAGGGGCCACCCAATCGCGAGCAAGCTTGAGGCCACCGTGGCCCAGTCGGGTCATGTCGAGCAGGTTCTGGATGTAGCGATCGAGGCGCTCGGCCTCATCACGCGTACCTTCGAGCAGCTCGCGGCGGTCTTGAACAGGGATCGCTTCGCCCAGCGCCAGCAAGCTGTCGATGCTGCCCCGCATGGCCGTCAGTGGGGTGCGCAGGTCATGGGAGACCGATGCCAACAAGGCGCTGCGCAGCTGCTCGGTTTCGCCGTGCAGGCGGGCTGCTTCGAGCTGCTCGCCTAATCTCGCCCTGGCCAACGCCTGAGCCAGGGGTTGCCCAAGGGCCATCAGCAGCCGCCGCCGCTGAGCGCTCAGCGGCTGCCCAGAGCGCGGGCGAACCCCCAGCAAAGCCTGCGGCTGATCTTCAACCGCCAATGGCCACCACCACCAACGGCCATCGGGCAGCGTATCGCTGCCCAGGCCTGCGGCCTGGCCATGCTGCCAGGCCCACTCGGCGGCGGCACGCTCGTTGTCGCTCAAGGCTTGGGCATCACCGCTTGCCACTTGCAGCAAGCCTTCATCGTCGCGCTCCAGCAGGCACACCTGCGCGTCGCTCCAAGCATTGAGGTGTCTGCCGGCAGCATCGAGCACAGCCTGACGATCGGCAGCACCGGTCAGTCGTCGTGACAGATCGAGCAACTGATTGGTTTGCGCCTGAGTGTCCCGCAGCGCCTTGAGCTGGCTGCGCTGACGGGCGGCAAGGTTGCCGGTTAGGGCGGCCATGAGCAGGAAGAACACCAGCGTCAGCACGTCTTCCTCGCGCTGGATACTGAATGAGAAGTTCGGCGGGATGAACAAAAAGTCGTATGTCAGGAATGACAGCGCTGCACAGGCCAGTGCCGGCCCCAGGCTACTGCGCACCGCCACCAGCAGTACGGCGGCGAGAAACACCAGTGAGATGTTCGGCAGCGCCAGCACGTTCGACACGGCCCACGCCAGGCCTGCGGCCAACGCCGTTGCCATCAGCGCCAGCAGGTAGTGGCGCCAGACCCACACTCGGCTGACCGCTGCATGGGCTGGGCGTGCCTGGCTGTCGCGGTCCAGCACGTTGATCTCCAGGCCATGGTTTTCGCGCAGCAGCCGGGCGCCAACACCGGCACCGAACAGGCGCCGGCGAAGACGGTCACGGGATTGGCCAACCAGCACCAAGCTGGCGCGGCGCTCGCGTGCGTGCTGGATCAAGGTGCGTGCGACCTCGCCGGCACGCAGCAACACCACCTCGCCCCCCAGGCGCTCGGCCAATTGTTGAGCTGCCTGCAGGCGCTGGCGGGCCGTTTCGTCACGCAGCCGGCCGTTGTCAACGTGCACTAGGCTCCAGGGCAAATGACGACGCTGGGCAACCCGGCTGGCGTGCCGCACCAAGCGTTCAGCCTGCTCGTCACCGTCCACGCCCACCAGCAGGCGCCCACGCAAGGCTGGGGCCGCCTCACCACGCAGGCGGTAGCCGTGGGCGAGGTCCGCGTCGACTTGGGCGGCGGCGGTCTGCATGGCCAGCTCACGCAAAGCGGTCAGGTTGGTGGGCGAAAAGTAGGCATCGATAGCGGCCCGTGCCTGCTCCGGTACGTAAACCTTGCCTTCACGCAGGCGTTCAAGCAGCTCGCGCGGTGGCAGGTCGATCAGCACCAGCTCGAAGGCTTCTTGCAGCACCCAGTCTGGCAAGGTTTCACGCACTTGCACCCCGGTAATGCCACGAACCTTGTCGTTGAGGCTTTCCAGGTGCTGGACGTTGACCGTGGTGTACACATCGATACCAGCGGCAAGCAGCTCCTGCACATCCTGCCAGCGTTTGGTGTGGCGGCTGCCGGGCGCGTTGGTATGTGCCAGCTCGTCGACCAGGACCAGAGCCGGCGCCGCCTTGAGCAGGCCGTCCAGGTCCATCTCCTCGAGGGTGACACTACGGTACTCGCTGCGCAGCAGCGGCTGCTGGTGCAAACCGGCCAGCAGCGCTTCGGTTTCGGCGCGGCCGTGGGTTTCGACCACCCCGGCAAGCACCTGCACACCTTGGCGTTGCTGGGCATGGGCGGCCTGGAGCATGGCAAAGGTCTTGCCCACACCGGGGGCTGCACCGAGGAACACCTTCAGCCTGCCGCGACCGCTGCGCGGCAGGCTGGCCAACAGCGCATCTGCGCGGGTGGAATCACTCATCTTTCATCCTGTTTCCTGCGAACACCTGCAGGCGCGAACGCCGTCAATGGGGGAGCTACTGGCTTGGTGAACTGTGACCGCTTAGCGCCTAGAGCCACTTCTGAGGATTGGCGCTAAGCGATCATAGTCAATGGCCGAGTTTGTCCAGGCTCTGGTTCAAGGCCAGTACATTGACCACCGGCGGCCCGACCAATGGGTGGAGGGTGGCCTCTTCCACCAAGCCTTGCAAGCGCGCCACAGGCAACTGCCGCGCCGCCGCCACCCGAGGGATCTGGTAAGCGACCGCTGCTGGCGGCAGGTGTGGGTCCAGGCCGCTGGCAGAGGTAGTCAGCAGCGCTTGCGGCACCGGCCCCAACTGAGCCTGGTAGAGGGCAGCGGCATCCGTCGTGATCCGTTCGGCCAGGGCTGGGTTGCTCGGCGCCAAATTGCTCGCAGCGCTGGCTACCGTGGCGAATGCGCCCGCCGAAGGCCGCGAATGGAACCAGCTATCGCCTTGGAAATCCTGGGCGATCAGCGCCGAACCGCGCACTCGCCCTTGATCATCGCGCACGAGGCTTCCGTTGGCTTGCTCCGGGAACGCCACTTGGGCCACCCCGGTCACCACCAGCGGGTAAAGCCCCCCAGTGATGACGGCCATCAACAGGATCAGGCTCAAGGCCGGGCGTAGGTAATGCTTCATGGTGGCCTCCTCAGACCAGGTGCAGGGCGTTGAGCACGATGTCGATCAGCTTGATCCCGGCAAAGGGTACGATGATGCCCCCCACGCCATAGATCAGCAGATTGCGTCGCAACAGGTGCGCTGCACTTGCCGCCTGCACGCGCACACCGCGCAGCGCCAGGGGGATCAATACGATGATGATCAGTGCGTTGAAGACAATCGCCGAGAGGATCGCGCTCTGCGGGCTGACCAGCTGCATCAGGTTGAGCACGCCCAGTTGCGGGTAGATAGCGGCGAACAGCGCCGGCAGGATGGCGAAGTACTTGGCCACATCGTTGGCGATGGAAAACGTCGTCAGCGCCCCACGAGTGACCAGCAGCTCCTTGCCTACCTGCACCACGTCCAGCAGCTTGGTCGGGTCGCTGTCCAGGTCAACCATGTTGGCGGCCTCACGGGCGGCCTGGGTGCCGTCGTTCATGGCCATGCCGACATCCGCCTGGGCCAGCGCCGGGGCGTCGTTGGCGCCATCGCCGCACATCGCCACCAAGCGGCCGTCGTTCTGCTCCTGACGGATGCGCGCCAATTTCTTCTCGGGTGTGGCCTCGGCCAATACATCGTCCACCCCAGCTTCGGCAGCGATCGCAGCAGCGGTCAGCGGGTTGTCACCGGTCACCATCACCGTACGAATACCCAGCTTGCGCAGCTCGGCGAAGCGTTCACGGATGCCCGGCTTGACCACATCCTTGAGGTGGATCACGCCAAGCAGACGCTTGTCCAGACACACCAACAGCGGCGTACCACCACTCTGGGCGATGCGTTCCACCTCGCGGGCCAGGGCAACTGGCATCTCCAGGCGCTGCATACCGACGAAGGCCAGCACCGCATCGACGGCACCCTTGCGGTAGCAGCGCTGTTGAAAGTCGATGCCCGACAGGCGCGTCTCGGCACTGAAGGCAATCGCCTGGTACTGACCTGGCGAGGGTTCGATGAAATCGTGCAACTGACGCAGGTACTCGACGATCGACTTGCCCTCGGCAGTGTCATCGGCAAGCGATGCGAACATCGCACCCTCCCCCAGTTCCTTGGCGGTCACACCGGGGGCAGCATACAGCGCACTGCAGCGGCGGTTGCCAAACGTGATGGTGCCGGTCTTGTCGAGCATCAAGGTATGCACATCGCCGGCCGCCTCCACCGCACGGCCAGAGCGGGCAATCACGTTAAGGCGCACTAGACGGTCCATGCCGGCAATGCCAATGGCCGAGAGCAGGCCGCCGATGGTGGTGGGTATCAGCGTCACCAGCAATGCGGCAAGAAAGATCAGCGGTAGGCTGCCGCCGGCAAAATGGGCGAAGGGCTGCAGGGTTACGACGACAATCAGGAAGATCAGGGTCAGGCCTATCAGCAGAATGTCCAGAGCAATCTCATTGGGGGTCTTCTGCCGCTTGGCACCTTCGACCAACGCGATCATGCGGTCCAGGGTCGATTCGCCGGGATTGCTGGTGATGCGGATCAGCAGCCAGTCCGAGACCAGCCGAGTATTGCCGGTGACAGCCGAACGGTCGCCACCAGACTCGCGGATAACCGGCGCGGACTCACCCGTGATGGCAGCTTCATTGACCGCAGCGATGCCCTCGAGCACCTCGCCGTCACCCGGAATCATCTCGCCTGCCACCACGCGTACCACATCATCCTTGCGCAGCGCCGTGGCCGCCACAGGCTCGAAACTGCCATCGCGTTTGCGCCGCTGCGCCGTCAACCCCTGGCTACCGGCTTTGAGGCTATCGGCGCGGGCTTTGCCACGCCCTTCGGCGAGGGCCTCGGCGAAGTTGGCGAACAGCACGGTGAACCATAACCATAGCGCGATCTGGGCAGCCACACCGGTGCTGACGCCACTGCCGGGCGCAAAGCACAGTGCAGTTGTGAGCAAAGCCGTCAGAGCAACCACCAGCATCACCGGCGAACGTTTGAGCTGGCGCGGGTCCAGCTTGACGAAGGCCTGGAGCAAGGCTGGCCGCCACAGGGCCGCGATACGCGTCTGATCATTGGTGCCGCGTGAGGCTTTCATTTCAGGAATGGGCATGTTCATGAATAGTTCCTCAGAAACCCAGGCTCAGTTGTTCAGCGATCGGCCCCAGGGCCAGGGCCGGCAAGAAGGTCAGCCCACCCACCAACAAGATGGTCACCAGCAGCAGGCCGGCGAATAGCGGGCCGTGGGTGGGGAAACTGTTGCTCCCCTGCGGCGCCCGCTGTTTGGCTGCGAGGCTGCCGGCCAAGGCCAGGATCGGCAGGATGTAGCCGAAGCGGCCAATGAGCATGGCAAAGCCGATCATCAGGTTGTGGTACACCGTATTGGCGCCAAAGCCTGCGAACGCCGAACCATTGTTGGCGGCCCCTGAGGTGTAGGCATACAGCAACTGGCTGAACCCATGGGCGCCCGGGTTGCTCACGGCACTAGCTGGGCCTGGCAAGCTGGCGGCAAGGGCCCCCAGCACCAGAACGCCAACCGGCATCACCAGCAGGGTTGCCACGAGCAGTTGCACTTCACGGGCCTGCAGCTTCTTGCCAAGGTACTCCGGCGTACGGCCGATCATCAGCCCTGCCAGGAACACGGCGATCAGCACGAACAGCAACATGCCGTAGAGCCCGGCACCGACACCGCCGAATATCACTTCCCCAACCATCATATTGACCATGGCCACCATGCCGGTCAGCGGGTTCAGGCTATCGTGCATCGCATTGACCGAGCCATTGGAGGCCGCCGTGGTAGTCACGCTCCACAGCACCGAACCAGTGGTGCCGAAACGGCTTTCCTTGCCTTCCATTGGCGCGCTCTGCTGCACCTGGGCACTTTCCAGTGCCGGATTGGGCTGATACTCCGACCACAGCGCCGTGGCCCCCCCGATCAGAAACAGGGCGAGCATGCAGCCAATGATTGCACGGCTCTGGCGCAGGTCTTTGACGTAATGCCCGAAGGTAAATACCAAAGCCACTGGGATCAGGATGATCGAGACCACCTCGAACAGGTTGCTCAATGCCGTGGGGTTTTCGAACGGGTGCGCCGAGTTGACACCGAAGAAGCCACCACCGTTGGTACCCAACTGCTTGATGGCGATCTGGCTAGCAGCTGGACCGAGCGGGATGGTCTGGTCCGTACCCTGCAGCGTCAGCGCGTGGGCATAGTCGGCAAACGTCTGTGGTACGCGTTGCCAGACCAGCAGCAGCGCCAACAGCAGGCTCAGCGGTAACAGGCCATAGAGCGTTGCCCGGGTCATGTCGACCCAGAAGTTGCCCAGATCGCTGGTGCAGCGACGAGCGATACCGCGGCACAGCGCGACCAGCACGGCAAGGCCGGTGGCGGCGCTGACGAAGTTCTGCACCGCAAGCCCCATCATCTGGCTCAGGTAGCTGACCGAAGCCTCGCCGCTGTATGCCTGCCAGTTGGTGTTGGTGACGAAGCTGACCGCTGTGTTGAACGCCAAAGACCACTCAAGGCCAGGCAAATGCTGCGGGTTCAGTGGCAAAGAGCCCTGCAGCATGAGCACGCTGAACAGCAGCACGAAGCCCGCCAAGTTGAAAGCCAGCAAGGCCAGGGTGTATTGCTTCCAGTTCTGCGCCTGTTCGGCCTTGACCCCTGCCAGGCGATAACAGCCCTTCTCCAGCGGCCCCATCACAGGCGTCAACCACGTACGTTGTCCCTCCATGACGTTGTAGTAAAAACGCCCGAGCCAAGGTGCTGGCAACAGCACGAGAGCAAAAAACACGATCAGCAGCGTGTAATCGTAACTGTGCATGGCTGCTCCCTAGCTGCGATCGGCGTGCAGCAACGCCACCAGCAGGTAAATTGCCAAAGCCACTGCCAGCAGCAGTGACAGACCGTCGAGCATGTACATCAGTGCAACTCCCCTTTTTGCGGCATTGGCCGCTTCGGGGAAATTGTCCGAGTGATGGGCGTAAAGAGGCGAGATCAGGGGGTGGGGGTGGGAATAAAGAATGCGTAAAGACGAGGAATCTCGAATGCCTGCGCCGGCCTGCTCGCGGGTAACCCTGCGAACAGGCCAGTTTCGGTTTACTGCTGTGGCTGCGCCGCGTTACGGCTCCATTCCAGCAGCAGGCTGTAACCAACCGCCAGTAAAGTCGGGCCGATGAACAGACCGATGAAGCCAAAGGCGATCAACCCCCCGAACACGCCGAGCAGCACGATCACCAGCGGCAGGTTGCCGCCTCGGCTGATCAGGTAGGGTTTGAGCACGTTGTCCACGCCGCTGATGACGAAGGTGCCCCAAATGCCGAGAAACACCGCCATGCCATACTCGCCCTTCCACACCAGCCAGCCGGTGGCCGGAATCCACGCCAGCGGCGGCCCCATGGGGATCAGGCTGAGCATGAAGGTCACCAGCCCCAGAACGATCGCCCCAGGCACGCCTGCGATCAGAAAGCCTATCAGCGCCAGAAGGCCTTGAGCTGCTGCGGTGCCGATCACGCCATTGACGACCCGCTGCACGGTCCCTGCCACCAGCTCCAGATAGTAATCGGCGCGTTCGCCCACCAGCCGGTTCAGCAGCCGCAGCACGAACGCCGACAACCGTGGCCCGTCCCGGTAGAAGAAAAACACGAATATCAGGCTCAGGGTCAGCTCCAGCACGCCACTGCCAATCTGCGCACTGCGTGCCAATAACCAGTTGCCCACTTGCCCCAGGTAGGGTTTTACCGATGCCAGCAGGGCCGCGCCTTGCTGGTCCAGCGACTGCCACCCGCTGACCAGGCGCTCACCTACGAAGGGGATGCCGCCAAGCCAGTCCGGTGCGTCGGGCAGGCCATCGACCTGTACGTCACGTACGAAGACGACGGTGTCGCGTATGTGATCGGCCAAGTTGAAGCCCAGCCATACCAGCGGCAAGGCGACGATGAGAATCCAGGCCACGGTCAGCACACTGGCAGCCAAGGTTTCGCGCCCTCCCAGCACACGCGTCAGCAGACGCATCAGTGGCCAGCTGGCGAAAGCGAGGATGGCCCCCCATAACAGCGCGGACATGAACGGTGCCATCACCCACAGCGTGGCGCCGAACAATGCCAGCAGCAGAATCTGGACCAACAGGCGGTCATTGATGCCCATGGCGATGCTCACTCAACGAATCAGTTCCAGGTGCAGGCCGTCGGTAGGCGCATCGCCGACTTCAAGCCGGCTGAGGCGCACGCCCGCCTTGCCCAGCAATTCGCGCCAGGCCCCGGCCTGGGCGCCACTTAGGCTCACGCGCAAAGTACTGTCGAGGTTCAGGCTGCGGGCCAGCAGAGTGACCCAACTCTCCTGAGGTGCAGCCAAATCCGGGTAGTCGAGTTTGCCCGTATCGCGCAGTTCGCGCAGCACCGTGGCGGCTGTGGGAAGTATCTCGCCCAGCGGGCTGGCGGCGACGAACTCTTCCACGTGCAGGTAGGCGCGGCGGTTGCCCCGGGTGACGCTGTACAGTGCGACCAGGGTGTCGGCCTCCTCGGCCGAGCGGCGCAGCAGGATGAACGCCTGTTGCTCGTCACCGCCGTTCAACCGAGCGTTGGCGAACACATCGTTGGCCCACAGGCTGCCTTCACCGCAATCGCGGCCCTGGCACCAGAACAGCGGGTAGCCGCCCTCGTTCTGTAGCGCCTCGCGGGCGCTAGTGAAGGCTTCGCGAGCACTACGCTCGACCGGCAGCTCGTAGGTGACCGAGCTGACCTGGCCACGGCTTTCAATCTTGTCATCGACACGCAGGCGGCCGCTGATCTTGCGCACTGGGCCCATAGGATAGACACGTTCCTGCTCCACGGCCGGTCGCAGGTCCACTACCTTGGCGTCCGCGGGCACAGGCAGGCTGCCGGCCCACAGCAGGGGGCTGGCCAACGCCAAGCAAGCGGCGGCGGCAGTATGGATGGATACGGGCATGCTCATCGGCAGCCCATGCGGCGCAGCGCGCCGGGTTGAAGCTCCAGGTTGTCTGGCATTTGCATGGTTGTCTCCCTGTTCAACCCGCCAAGCCTCGGCACTTGTCAGATGCAAGTCAAGCAAAGCCAAAGAAGCGATTGAAACAGTCTGCGACAAGGATCGCACCCTGTTCATCGTTCAAGTGCAGATGATGGCCCCCTTGCAGCAGCGTCTGCTCGAAGGGTAGCTGATCCAGCAAATCGCTATGGCGCGCCAGCATGCCCTGGGCAGCCACCACTAGGCTGACCGGGCAGTTGACCCTTTGCACGAAGGCCATCGCCTGTGCCTGGCTCAAGCGCGTCGGCGAAGGCAGCGTCAGGCGGCTATCGCTGCGCCAGCTGTAGCCACCGGGCACCGGCATCAGGCCACGCTGGGCCAATAACTCAGCGGCCTCACGGCTGACCGCAACCATACCTTTCATGCGCGCTTGCACGCCCTGCTCCAGGCTGGTGTAAACCGATTTGCGCTTGCCGTCCAGGCGTAGCTGGGCCTGCAAGGCCATGCCTAGGCGCTCGCCAGCGTCCTGCTCGGCACCGGTGGGGGGAATGACGCCGTCGATCAACGCGAGGTGGCTGACCCGTTCAGGCAAGGCGCCTGCCAATTGCACCGAGATGATCGCCCCCAAGGAATGCCCCAGCAGCGCAAAACGGTGCCAACCTAACTGTTCGGCGACCCGCAGCACATCATGGGCATAGTCGGTCAGTGCATAACTCCCACCCGGCGGCCGATGTTCGGAATAACCGTGACCGGCAAGATCAAGGGCGACGATGCGCAACCCTTTGAGCAAGGGAGCCAGGCGCGCGAAGCTGTTGGCATTGTCCAGCCAGCCATGCAGGGCAATCACTGGCAGGCCATCGGCGGGGCCGAACAAGTGCGCCGCCAGCTCGATATGGCCCAGGTTCAGGCGAACCTCCTCGACCTGGGCGCTCATGCCTGGCTCCAGCGGTCGAACAGGCCCTTGATCAGGCTGGCGGTATCGGTCGGCCGCTCCAGTGGAAACATATGCCCACCCGGCACGCTGTGGTATTCGCCGCGGGGCATGCTGCGCACCGCCAGTGCATGGTGGCGGCGGATCACCGAACTGCGCTCGCCACGCACCATGGCCAGGGGCACCTGCAACTGGCGTGCAGGCGCTGGGCTGATGTGTGGAATACTGCGGTAGATGCTGATTTCGGTCGCCGGGTCGAAACGCAGACGCAGCCCGTGCTCGACTTGCTGCAGGCCATGGTCAAGGTAGGCTTCCAGGCAGTCGGTGTCGAAGTGGCGAAACAACGACTTGCTGGCGAAATAGTCGCGGGCGCTATCTCGGTCGGCAAACGTTTCACGCCGCCCGAGGGTACGAGCGGCCGGGGTGATGCGATCGATGAAGCCAAAGCGCTTGGCCGTGCGCAGCAGCCACTGGTCAGCGCGGGTCAGCACGGGGGAATCGAGCATCACCACGCCGCGGTACAGCTCCGGTCGGCGCAGGGCGGCATGCAGGTGCAGCACGCCACCCAGCGAATGGCCAACACCCCAGACCGGCGCCGCCTGCTGCTCCAGATGGTGCAGCAGTTCGTCGACCAGATTCTGCCAATTGTCGTTCACCGGAAAACGCGGGTCGTGGGCATGCTGGGCCAGGTGACTGACCTGATAATCCGGCGCCAGGGCACTGAACAGTTTGCCGTAAGTGGCCGAAGGAAAACCGTTGGCATGGGCGAAGAAGATCTGCTGCGACATGGCGCCGGGTCCGCATGTGAGTGATGGCCCATTGTCTGCACCCGGCGGGTAAACGGCAACGCCCGTAAAGGTCATCAGCGAGGGCGATCAGGTCATGCCGACTGATCGAAACTGGCCAGCGAGCGGCGAAGGCAGGCCTGCATGTACGCAATCTGGCTTTCCAGTGCTTCGCGGGCCAAGCTCTGGTCCTCGAGGTCCAGCTGCAAGCGACGCAGAGCCAGGCAGCTGGTCTGCAGTAGTTGCGACATGCGCATGCACGATCGCTGAAGTTCCTGCAGGTCCTGCTCGAGTTGCAAGTTGTCCAAAGGTTGCTGCTCGGCCTTGCTGCGCACGCGGCCCATCAGGTGATAGAACTTGGCGTCGGCAGCCTCGCGCAGCAAGGCATATTGGGCAAAATCCAGGCGGTTGTTGCGTTGCACGCTTTCCAAGGTGGGCTGCAGGTCCAGGGAGCGCAAAAGTTCTTGCATCATTTGGCTCATTCATTACTCCCTGGCTGTGATTGCGCTGGTCTTCCGTGACCGCAAGCTTGCGTGCCCTGCAAGTGCCTGACAACTGGCAGAAATGCTAGTTGTTCAATGTCAATCAGGCCTGGTCAGCGCACGCATCGTCATCAGACCGGCCAGCGGCCACTCACCTTCCAGCGCTGCCAGACTGGCGGTGGTCATGGGTACCGGCTGCTGCAGATGACCGTGCTCCAGCATGCCGACCAAGGCACCCACCAGAGGCTGGTGGCTGACCAGCAACACATGTTCCAGGCCCAGCCGCTCAAGCTCACTGATCACCTGCCGCACATCGCTCTCGGGGGTCAGCCAAGGGACAGTGATCACCGGTTGCGCGAAGCCCAGCGTGTCATGCACCAGGGCAGCGGTTTGTTGTGCACGTACGTACGGGCTGGCAATGATCGCCTGCAATGGCTGCCCCAGCAGCCGCGCCGCACTGCGCAGCACCTGCTCGCGGCCGTGGTCTGTTAGCCGCCGCTGGGGGTCGGTATTGGCGCGTTGCTCGGCCTCGCCATGGCGTAGCACCCACAGCTTCATAACTTAGGCTCTTCATCGCGTACCGGGTGTGCTGCCGGGGCCACGGCGTGGGGTGCCTCACCTTCTGGTGCGCGCGCTGCCGGCCAGTCGGCAAACGGCCAAGGCTTTTGATCGGTGTGGAAAGTACCGAACCGGCCGATCTGCGCCAGGTACTGGCTGAGACTATCGCCGAAGTTCATCATGCTGGCGCTCGGCGCGCCATAGACCAACCGATAGATCAGCTGCACCAGCACCAGGCCACCGAGCAGCAGCTCGGCCAGCTGCCAGACCACCAGGAACACCAGCATCCACAGCACCCGCAGGATGATCGACTCGCGCTGGGCTCGCTCGGGGGTATCGTTCATGTACTGCTCCTATGTTCAGTTGAAACCGCTGATGGAAATGAAGTCGACGTCTGTTTTGGGCTCGGCACGCATCAGGTGCTCGATCACCTGATTCAGCGTGCGGCCTTCGAACAGAATCGCGTGCAGGCCTGCCACCAGCGGCATGTAGACCTGTACTTCCTGGGCCTTGGCCTTGAGCACCTTGAGCGTGTTGACGCCTTCTGCCACTTCTCCCAGGCGAGTGACAGCCTGTTCCAGGCTCAGGCCCTGGCCCAGTGCATGGCCCACTTGGTAATTGCGGCTCTTGGGCGAGGAGCAGGTGACGATCAGATCTCCAACGCCGGCCAGGCCCAGGAAGGTCATGGGGTTGGCCCCTTGGCTGACGGCAAAGCGGGTCATCTCGGCCAGGGCCCGAGTGATGAGCATGCTTTTGGTGTTTTCGCCCATGCCAAGGGCTACGGCCATGCCGGCGATAATGGCATAGACATTTTTCAGCGCCCCTCCCAACTCGACACCGAAGCGGTCACTGCTGGCATAGACCCGGAACGTGCGCCCGTGCAGGACGGCCTGCACCCGCTGGCACAGTTGTTCGTCTTCGCTGGCAACCACTGTGGCGGTCAATGCATGCTCGGCGATCTCGCGGGCAAGGTTGGGGCCGGACAGTACGCCGATGCGAGCCTCAGGGGCAATTTCCTCGAGTATCTGACTCATGAGCTTGAAGCTCTGCGCCTCGATGCCCTTGGTCAGGCTGACCAGATACTTGCCGCGCAGCAGCTGGGCATGGGGCGCCAGTACGCTGCGCAAAGCACTGGACGGCAGCGCGACGAAAATAAGGTCGCTGCCTTGCAAGCTGCTCAGCAGGTCATTGACCGGCTCGACGCCCTCCTGCAGGCGGATACCCTTGAGGTACCGGGGGTTCTCACGGTTGACCCGCATTGCCTCGGCCTGCTCGGGATCGCGCATCCACTGGCGCACCGGCACACCGTTTTCAGCCAGCAGGTTCGCCACGGCGGTGCCGAAGCTGCCACCGCCCAGAACTGCAACAGGTTGCTGTTCAGTCATATTCAATCCGTTAAAGCCATTAGGTTAATTGGCGACCCGTTCATTATACGGCTCCACTGCCAAGCGCCAAGGCTGGCAACGCCAATGACGCACTGGCAAAACCCTGCTGGTCAGTTAACATGCCTGTTTAAACTCTCAGACAAGGCTGTCCTGTGTTCCTTGGCCTGCCCCCTTACCCTCGCGTGCTGCTGCTGACGGCCCTGCTCGGCGGCCCAGCCTTGGCCGATGACTTGTTCATCGACAACAGCGACCTGCCGCAGGTTCTGACCGCAACTCGCCTTAAACAGTCCCCGGCGGCAGTGCCGGGCAGCATGACCGTACTCGACAACGAGTTGATTCGCGCCAGCGGCGCCCGTGATATCCCCGAGCTGCTGCGCCTGGTCCCGGGGATGATGATTGGCTACGGCGCCGGTAACCAGCCGACCGTCAACTATCACGGCAGCAACGTCAACGATGCTCGACGCATGCAAGTGCTGATCGACGGCCGCTCGGTGTACCGCGCAGGGCTGGCCACCGTGGACTGGAGCGACATTCCGGTAGCCATCGAAGACATCGAGCGCATCGAGGTGTTCCGCGGCCCGAACACTGTCAGCTATGGCGCCAACGCATTGATGGCGGTGGTCAACATCCTGACCCGCAACCCGGCAGACAGTCACGGTACACGGATGAAGCTGACGCGCGGCCAGGACGGCATCAATGACTACTACCTGAGCCACGGCCTGGGCTGGGAGGGTGGCGACCTGCGTCTGTCGGTGTCCGGCCAGCAGGACGATGGTTTCGACGAAAATCAGTTCGGCCAGAACTACCGCGACAGTCGTCGCCTGAACCGCTTCAACCTGAGCGTGAGCCACGTCCTGGCCCCCGATCAGACCCTTGAGTGGCAGCTGGCAGCGAAAGAAGGCAGCAACCAGCGGCCCTATACTTACCAGCCGGTTTTCCCCTATGTCACTCAGACTGGCAACAACGCTGACGTCGACGCCAAGGATTACGCAGGCTCGGTGCGCTGGAACATCGATTTCAACCCCGAGCACAGCCTGTACGTACAGGGTTCGGCCCAGCATTTCGATCGCCAGCAGGTGTGGCGCGCGTGCGATGCGGCCCTGTCGTTCAGCCCGGAGCTGACGCGCCTATGGCAGATGAACCCTGACTTTGCCGAAAAGGTCGCCCGCGGAGCCAACAACCCGCCAAGCAGCAGCAACCCTGAAGAACAGGCGCTGGTCGACGCCATCAAGGACCAATGGAACAACCAGGGCGGCAGGAACGTGGTGTGCGGCGATGTCGACCAGAGCACGCGAGAAACCCGCTATGACCTGGAAATCCAGGACACCCTCAGCCTGACCGACAGCCTGCGCCTGCTCAGCGGCATGAATTACCGTTATGATCGCGCCGATTCGCAGACCTACTTCAATGGCAGCGTTGACGATCAGACCTGGCGCCTGTTCGGCCAGCTGGAATGGCGCGCTGACGAGCACTGGATCGTTCAGGGCGGCGCAATGCTGGAGAATTCGCGCCTGTCCGGTAGCTCCCTGACCCCACGCATGGCGGTCAACTACCTCATCACACCGCGCCATGGCTTGCGTGCAGTCTATTCGGAGGCCGTGCGCTCACCCGACATGTTCGAGAACAACGTCAACTGGAGCTACACGGTCAAGAATCTAAGCCCCGCAGCGTTCGGCCAGCGCAATGCCGAGTACTTCGTCAAGACCCGCGGCCCTGGGGATCTGGAACAAGAGCGTATGCGCTCTAGGGAACTGGGCTACAACGGTTATTTCAGCGACATCGACTTGAACGTGGATGTGAAGCTGTTCTACGACGAAATCACCGGCATGATCAGCGAGCCGCTGAAGAACAACCAGTTCATTGCCAGCAACGCCAACAAGGCCAGGTTCACCGGTAGCGAGGCACAGTTGGACTGGCGCGTGGCTGCGCGCGATCGCCTGCGCCTGACCTATGCCTACGTCGACGCCTGGGCCAGCAACACCGCAGACCGCCGCCTCAGCGCACGCAACAGTGGCTCAGCGGGATGGATGCGCGAATGGGGGAAAGGCTGGTCGAGTGGATTGTTCTACTACGGTGACGACGCCCTCAACCAGTACCGCTACGAACGCCTCGACCTGCGCGTGGCCAAGCGTTTTCACATACAGGGCAGCACCCTTGAGTTGGCGGCATTGTGGCAGCAACGCCTGGACGACCAACCCACCACCGTGGAACAGAACCGCTACGACAGCCGCCATCGCCTGAGCGTCAGTGCGGAGCTGGAATTCTGATGGCCCTGCTGCTACGCCTGCTGCTGTGTCTTTGGCCATTGGGCTCGCTGTCTGCCAGCGAAATCCTGCTGGTCGGCGAAGATCAGCCAGGCGTACGCAACTTCGCGCAAGCGCTGCAAGAGCGGCGCAGCCATGACCAAGTACGTTTCCAAAGCGTCGCCGAACTCTCCCGCCCCGACCAGCTCAAGGCTGACGTGCGCTTGGTGCTGCTCGACACTGTCGCGCTCGACTGGCGCCTTGGCCAGCATAACGGCCCACCCGCCCTGGCCATGCGTATCAGCCGGGTGCAGGCTGAGCAGCGCCTGGGAAAGTCGCGCCCTGGGTACCTGACGCTGCTGTGGAGCGACCCGCCGATGGCCCGGCAACTGCGCCTGGCCCGCTACTTGCTGCCGCAGGCCCAGCGCATTGGCGTGTTGTACGGTGAACACAGCCGCTTTCTGCTCGATGAACTGCGCCAGGCCGCGCGTCCATTGGGGCTGGAAATCGTCGCAGAGGACTGGCCAGACCCGCGCGACAGCCGCCCATTGCAGCACCTGCTGGGCACCAGCGACGTGCTGCTGGGGCTGGACGACCCACAGCTGTACAACTCCAAAACGGCAAAGAATTTGCTGCTCAGCAGCTACAGCCGGCAAATGGCGCTGATAGGCCCGAACGTAGGGTTCGTGCGCGCCGGCGCCTTGGCCAGTACCTACAGCGATCAGGAAGACTGGCTGAGCGTGCTCGATCAGTTGCTCGACCAACCGCCGGCGCGCTGGCCCCGCAGTTTGTATCCGGCACGCTTTGGCGTCAGCGGTAACCAGCAAGTGGCACGCGCTCTGGGGCTTGAACCCATTGATCCGAACGCCACCGCCAAAGCCCTGGCCGAAGGAGAACCCAAGCCATGAGCAAACGCCTGAGCTGGGACATCCATACCCGCACTCAGATCATCAGCCTTGGTCCTGCATTGTTGCTGACGTTGCTGTTGATCAGCTTCTTCACCTTCGTCCGAATTCAGGACTTACGCCAGGAGCTGAACCACACCGGGCAGTTGATTGCCAACCAACTGGCGCCTGCATCCGAATACGGCGTGATATCTGGAAACAATGAAGTGCTGGAAGGGTTGATGCGCGCAACGCTGAGCATTCCCCATGTACGTTTCTTGGAGGTACAGGACAGCCGCAACCACATCCTGGTGTACGTCGAGCAGCGCGACGAGAGCGGCAATCGGGCACAACAGGTAGAGGTATTCCAGGCACCGATCCGGCTGCAGCAAATCCGCCTGGACAGCGACTTTCTGCAACAAGGCAAGGCACCCACGGCCGGCATCGGCGATGACTACCTGGGCCGGGTGATCGTCGGCATGTCCGACGATGCGTTCAGCCAGCGGCAGCAGGAAATCGTCATCAAGGCCGCCATCCTCGCCCTGTTCGCTCTAGTGTTCACCTTTTTGCTGGCCCGTCGGCTGGCCATGAGCCTGGCCAGACCGATCAGCGCCATGGGGCACGCAGTCAAGGCCATTCAGCAGGGAGAATTCAATGCCCCGCTGCCAGTGGTAGACGACAGTGAACTCGGCCACCTGGCGCGCCATATCAACAACCTGGCCAATGCGCTGGACCAGGCCAGTGCCGAGCAAAAGCAGGCCATCGCCCAGTTGATCCAGGCTCGCGAGGAGGCCGAGCAGGCCAACGGCGCCAAGTCGGAATTCCTGGCGATGATGAGCCATGAACTGCGCACGCCCATGAATGGTGTGCTGGGCATGCTGCAACTGCTGGAAACTACCCAACTGACCAGCGAACAGGCCGAATACACGGCAGTGGCCAGCGAGTCTACCGGCCACCTGCTTAAGGTTATCAACGACATCCTCGACTTCTCGCGGATCGAACGTACTGCGCTGGAGCTCGAGCGCATCGAGTTCAACCTCGCCGAGCTGATCGCCAGCAGCGTGCAGTCGTTCCAGCACAGTGCGCAGCAGCGTAACCTGGACCTGCACCTTAAGTTACCGGCCGAAGATGCAAAGCCAATCGTGGTTGGCGACCCAACCCGCATTCGTCAAATTCTGCTCAATTTGATCGGCAATGCGCTGAAGTTCACCGAGCGCGGCGAGATCCAGGTCCAGGCGAGCTGGCAAATGCTCGACCGGCAATCGCTGAGGTTCACCTGCAGCGTGCGCGACACCGGCATCGGCATCGACAGCGATCGCCTGGAAATGATGTTCGTCGCCTTCCAGCAAGCCGACAGCTCGATTTCTCGCCGCTACGGCGGTACAGGCCTGGGCCTGTCGATAGCTCGCACCCTGGCTGAGCGCATGGGCGGCAAGTTGCGCGCTCAAAGCCGCGCAGGGCTTGGCTCGACGTTCACCCTGGAAGTACCGCTGCCCTTGGCCAGCAGTGTACCGGCAGCAGCGCTGGGTAGCGCAGCGGAGGGTGCTCCCCTACCGGTGGGCAATCGCATCCTGCTGGTGGAGGACAATCCAGTCAATCAGAGCGTGATCGAAGCCATGTTGCGTAGCTTGGGCATGGAGGTCAGCGTGGCTCAGGACGGTTTGCAGGCGGTTGAATATGTCAGCCAGCAGCCGTTTGCAGCGGTGCTGATGGACTGTCGCTTGCCGCAAGTCGATGGCTATGAAGCCACCCGGCGTATCCGGCTGTTGCCCGGCGGTGGGCAGCTGCCGATCATCGCCTTGACCGCCAATGCATTGCAGGGTGACCGTGAGCGCTGCCTGGCTGCAGGCATGAATGATTACCTAAGCAAACCGTTCCGTCGGACTGATTTGCAACGCATATTGCAACGCTGGTTACCCCCACGGTCAGCGGCGACTGGCGATTAATGCTAAATTGCGGCAGTCTTGGCAGTCTTAAAGACTGGACAGGACCTTATTCGGACCTGAAAATAGACGTTTCAGTGCACACCTGTACTTCTTTCGCCGGGTGCACTGTGACTTTCACCACAACGCAATAGTCTACCTGTAGGCTGCCGCTCCAGATGCTAGAAGGAGCGGCCGGGAAGATTCATCCCCTGCCACAGGGGGTTATTGAGGAGCTCGCATGACCAAACAACAAGCCTTTACTCGGGAAGAGCTGCTGCGCTGCAGTCGCGGTGAGCTGTTCGGCCCAGGTAATGCGCAACTGCCCGCGCCGAACATGCTGATGGTCGATCGCATCACCCATATCAGCGAAGAAGGCGGCAAGTACGGCAAAGGTGAATTGGTCGCCGAGCTGGATATCACCCCGGACCTGTGGTTCTTCGCCTGCCACTTCGAAGGCGACCCGGTCATGCCAGGCTGCCTGGGCCTTGACGCGATGTGGCAGTTGGTCGGTTTCTTCCTCGGCTGGCAAGGCCTGCCGGGCCGTGGCCGCGCACTGGGTTCGGGTGAAGTGAAGTTCTTCGGCCAGGTACTGCCTACCGCCAAGAAAGTCACTTACAACATTCACATCAAGCGCGTCCTCAAGGGCAAGCTGAACATGGCCATCGCCGATGGCTCGGTCAGCGTCGATGGCCGCGAGATCTACACCGCCGAAGGCCTGCGGGTCGGCGTGTTCACCTCCACTGACAATTTCTAAGGGTTATTCGCATGCGCCGCGTCGTTATCACTGGTCTGGGCATCGTATCGTGCCTGGGCAATGACAAAGCTACCGTCACCGAAAACCTGCGCAACAGCCGTCCGGGTATCCGTTACAACCCGGAATACAAGGAACAGGGGCTGCGTAGCCAGGTTTCCGGCTCCATCGACCTGAACCTCGAAGAACTGATCGACCGTAAGGTCTACCGCTTCGTTGGCCACGCCGCTGCCTACGCCTACCTGGCGATGCAGGACGCGATCAAGGACGCCGGCCTGACTGAAGAGCAGGTATCCAACCCACGCACTGGCCTGGTGGCCGGTTCTGGCGGCGCTTCGACCCTGAACCAGATGGAAGCGCTGGACACCCTGCGTGAAAAAGGCGTCAAGCGTGTTGGCCCGTATCGCGTAACGCGCACCATGGGCAGCACCGTGTCGGCATGCCTGGCCACTCCGTTCAAGATCAAGGGCATCAACTACTCGATCTCGTCGGCCTGCGCCACATCGGCTCACTGCATCGGCACCGCCCTGGAGCAAATCCAGTGGGGCAAACAGGACATCGTCTTCGCCGGTGGCGGTGAAGAAGAGCACTGGAGCCAGTCGTTCCTGTTCGACGCCATGGGCGCCCTGTCGACCAAGCGCAATGATACCCCCGAACAGGCCTCGCGTGCCTACGACGCCGATCGTGATGGCTTCGTCATCGCAGGCGGTGGTGGCATGGTAGTGGTCGAGGAGCTGGAACATGCCCTGGCCCGCGGCGCGAAGATCTACGCCGAAATCGTCGGTTATGGCGCCACTTCCGATGGCTACGACATGGTCGCGCCAAGCGGCGAAGGTGCTATTCGTTGCATGCAGCAGGCGCTGTCCACCGTCGACACCCCTATCGACTACCTCAATACCCACGGCACTTCGACCCCGGTCGGTGACGTTGCGGAAATGAAAGGCGTGCGTGAAGTATTCGGCGACAAGGCACCGAAGATCAGCTCGACCAAGAGCTTGTCGGGCCACTCCCTGGGCGCTGCCGGCGTGCACGAGGCGATCTATTGCCTGCTGATGATGGAAAACAACTTCATCGCCGGCTCCGCCAACATCGACGAGCTGGACCCTGAGGTCGCCGACCTGCCAGTGCTGCGCAAAACCGAAGAAAACGCCAAGATCGATACGGTCATGAGCAACAGCTTCGGCTTCGGCGGCACCAACGCCACCCTGGTGCTCAAGCGCTGGACCGGCAAGTAACAGCCCGCAGCAGTTAGCTGTACTGAGCGCCCCGACTGGTTCGGGGCGTTTTCATTTGCGGTGCTTGGGCAATACGGCCAGAAAATTGTCCCTTGCCACTTTGTTCGCCACCTCCTCCGGCAATGCATCCAGAAACGGTTTGAAACCCTGCATCTGCTCGCCAAGACTACCGAACCGCCCCACCACATCCGACCCCAGCATGAATCGATCCGGATGACGCTCGACCAGCGCGACCCAGTCCGGGCTCGGCACACCGTGTTCATCCAGTAGGTACGGCTGTAACACGCTCCACGATAAATCCACGTAGAGGTTGGGATAGTCAGCCAGCAGTCGCGTCAGTACTGGCAGGAGAAAGTCCATCCGAGTCTGATGCCGATGGATCTCTGCGCTACTGCCCGCATGGGCCCAGATGAAGCGGGTATGCGGATGATTGCGCAATGGCTCTTCCAGCTCAGCCAGGTACAGCGGGTTACGTTCACGCTTTGAAGTGATGTTCGAGTGCAGCAACACCGGCATGTCCCGCTCCGCGGCCAGGTGATAGATACGCGCCATGGCCTCGTTGTTGGCCCTGGGCGTTTCGCCGCTGGTCAACGCAGTCAGGTCGTCATGACGTGTGAATACTTCGCCAATGCCCTGCCACAGCTCAGGATCGAGGTCGAGCATACGCTCGATATGGCTCACGGCATTCTTGTCCACCGGGTTGAAACCGCTTAGAAACGGATGGAAGCGCTTTCTCTGTTCGGGCGCAAGCCTGTTCAGCGCAGCCGCTACGTAGGTATCGGTGGCACTGTACCAATAGGCGTCGGCGTCATCACCGGCGTAATAGCGCGGGCGCTTGGGTTCGTCTTCATGCCATTTCTTGGCCACTGGGATTCCCGAAATCATCGCATGCTCAACGCCCGCCTGGTCCATGGCCTTGATGAGCGCTGCCATGCCTTCGGTTTCCTGAAAGAAGTCTACGTAATGCAGGTGCGCATCACTGTACTGGTAGTCACGAGCCTGGGCCGCCTGGCTTAGCCAGCCAGACAACAGCATGCAGGCCAGCGTTCTTGCAATCATGGGCGCCCTCCTCCTCAGTTTTGAAAAGGGTAGACCGAACAGGCCGCGCATCGGTTCAGCAGCGCCCAGGAAACCGCTATGCTGGGCGTATGCCACTTTCTGGAGCCGAGCATGAGTAGTCCACTGATCATCCGCCCACGCGCCGAATCGGTGGAAGGCCAGCCGATTCTGCGCCCGCTGCCTTCAGCACAGTGCCGCAGCGTCGGGCCGTTCGTGTTCTTCGACCACATGCTCAAGACCGACTATGCGCCGGGCCAGGGCATGGACATTCGCCAACACCCGCATATCGGCCTGTCGACCCTCACCTTCCTGTTCGAAGGCGCGCTTGTGCACAAGGACAGCCTAGGCTCGGAACAACGCGTACTGCCAGGTGATGTGAGCTGGATGACTGCCGGCAAAGGTGTAGCGCATGTCGAACGCACACCAGCAGACGCCCTGGCCCAGGGCTCGCGCTTGCATGGGCTGCAGGTATGGCTGGCCTCACCAAAAGCACTCGAGCAGGGCGAGCCGAGTTACCACCACCACCCAGCGGCAACCCTCCCGGTCAGTGACAACCTAGGCGTACGTATCTGCATGATTGCTGGTAACGGCTTTTGCCTAGAATCGCCGGTGCAGGTGCTCTCCCCTACCCTTTATGCGCACGTGCTCATGCAGCCTGCCGCTACCTTGGTCGTGCCTGACGAACATGCCCAGCGGGCGCTGTATCTGCTCGACGGCGAGCTGTGGATGGACAGCGATCGGATAGAGGCTTGCAGCCTGATTCTGTTACCACAAGGGCAGGAGGTCACACTCTATGCCGAGCAAACATGCCAGCTGGTGCTGATTGGTGGCGCGCCATTGGACGGCCCGCGGCGGATGAACTGGAATTTTGTGGCCAGTGACCCAGAACTGATCGAGCAAGCTCGGGTCAGGTGGGCTGCCGGCGATTGGCCGGTGGTGCCGGGCGAAACATCGAGGATTGAGCTACCGCATGGAACCAGGGCCGCTTCATAGCCCATTCGCGGTCTAACCCGTGAATGGGCTGCAAGGCAGCCCCATGCGGTATCAGCGCTGGAATACTTCGCTGAGCAGGTTGTGCATCGAGCGGAACGCCCGCTCCGAAGTGCGGCGATCGTACTGCATCTTGCCAGGCACATTGGCATTCGGGTCGGTGAACGAATGCACCGCGCCACCATAGCTCAACAGTTGCCAATCGACCTTGGCCGCGGTCATTTCCTCTTCGAATGCTGGCAGTTGCTCCTTCGGCACCAACGGGTCGGCAGCCCCATGCAATACGAGCACGGAACCGTTGATACGCTTGGCGTCTTCAGGGTTGGGGGTATCCAGAGTGCCGTGGAACGACACCGCCGCTTTCAGGTCGGCACCGCTGCGGGCCAACTCGAGGGCACAGCAACCTCCGAAGCAGAAACCGAAGGCTGCCACTTTACCCGGCTCAAGCAGCGCTTTGGACTGGCCCAGCAACTGGTCCAGTGCCTCTTTCATGCGCTTGCGCAGTTCACCACGGTCATTCTTCAAGGGCATCATTGCCGCCCCTGCCTCCTCGGCGTTCGACGGGCGAACCGACTGCCCATACAGGTCGGCGATCAGCACCACGTAGCCTTTCTCGGCCACTTCCTTGGCGATACGCTCGGCACCTTCGGCGATCCCCATCCAGTTTGGCGCCATCACCAAGCCCGGACGGCCCAGGGCCCCTGGCTCGTAGACCAAGCGGCTTTCATAGGTCCTGCCAGACAGGTGATACACCAGTGATTCGACGATTACCTTGCTCATCAAGCACTCCTTAGGCATTTTGGGGCAACGACATCCCGCCATGAAAAAAGCCCGCCGAAGCGGGCTTTGTGATGCATCAACTCAAGCAGATAGCTCGACCAGTAGCTTGTTCAGGCGACGAACGTAAGCCGCCGGGTCCTTCAAGCTGTCACCGGCCGCCAGGGCGGCTTGATCGAAGAGAATGTGCGACAGCTCAGCGAACCGGTCTTCACTCTGCTCGTGGTCGAGCTTCTCGATCAACGGGTGAGTTGGGTTGAACTCGAAGATCGGCTTGGACTCAGGCACCTTCTGGCCGCTGGCTTCCAGGATCTGGCGCATCTGCAGGCCCAGGTCCTGCTCGCCGATGGCCAGGATCGCAGGCGAGTCAGTCAGGCGGTGGGAAACACGCACCTCTGCCACGCTGTCACCCAGTGCACCTTTGAGGCGCTCGACCAGGCCCTCTTTGTCCTTGGCCACTTCTTCCTGTGCTTTCTTGTCCTCTTCCGAGTCCAGCTTGCCCAGGTCCAGGTCGCCGCGTGCAACGTCAACGAACGCCTTGCCGTCGAACTCGTTCAGGTAGCTCATCAGCCACTCGTCGATGCGGTCGGTCAGCAGCAGTACCTCGATGCCCTTTTTGCGGAAGACTTCCAAGTGCGGGCTGTTCTTGACCTGCGCGTAGGACTCGCCGGTGAGGTAGTAGATCTTGTCCTGACCTTCCTTGGCACGAGCCAGGTAGTCAGCCAGCGACACGCTCTGCTCGCCGCTGTCGTCCTGAGTGGACGCAAAGCGCAGCAGGCCGGCAATCTTTTCTTTGTTGGCGAAGTCTTCTGCAGGGCCTTCTTTGAGCACTTGGCCAAAGTTCTTCCAGAAGCCCTTGTACTGCTCAGGCTCGTTCTTGGCCAGCTTCTCGAGCATGTCCAATACGCGCTTGGTCAGCGCAGTCTTCATCGAGTCGATGATCGGGTCTTTCTGCAGAATTTCGCGAGACACGTTCAGCGACAGGTCGTTGGAATCGACCACACCCTTGATAAAGCGCAGGTACAACGGCAGGAACGACTCGGCCTGGTCCATGATGAACACGCGCTGCACATACAGCTTCAGGCCGCGAGGTGCTTCGCGCTGATACAGGTCGAACGGGGCGCGAGCAGGCACGTACAGCAGCGAGTTGTATTCGAGCTTGCCTTCGACCTTGTTGTGGCTCCAGGTCAGCGGGTTCTCGAAATCATGACCGATGTGCTTGTAGAACTCCTGGTATTCCTCGTCCTTGACCTCAGAGCGGGAGCGGGTCCACAAAGCGCTGGCGCGGTTGACGGTTTCCCATTCCTGGGCAGGCTGCTCTTCACCCTCGGCAGCTTCAGGCTGCTCCTTGGGCAATTCGATCGGCAAGGCGATGTGGTCGGAGTACTTCTTGACCACATTACGCAGGCGCCAACCATCGGCGAATTCCTGCTCGTCTTTTTTCAGGTGCAGAACGATACGGGTGCCGCGCTGGGGCTTGTCGATGGTTGCAACTTCGAACTCGCCTTCACCTTTGGAAGACCAGTGCACACCTTCAGCGGCAGGCAAACCGGCACGGCGGCTGTAGACATCGACCTTGTCGGCGACGATGAACGCCGAGTAGAAGCCAACGCCGAACTGACCGATCAGGTGCGAATCCTTCTTCTGATCGCCGGTGAGGTTCTTCATGAAGTCAGCGGTGCCCGACTTGGCGATGGTGCCCAGGTGAGCAATCACATCTTCACGGCTCATGCCGATGCCGTTGTCTTCGAGGGTCACAGTGCCGGCCTGCTTGTCGAAGCTCAGACGGATCTTCAGGTCGGCATCGCCCTCGAGCAGCTCTGGCTTGGCCAGGGCTTCGAAGCGCAGTTTGTCGGCAGCGTCGGAGGCGTTGGAGATCAGCTCACGCAGAAAGATCTCTTTGTTCGAGTACAGCGAATGGATCATGAGGTGCAGCAGTTGCTTCACCTCGGTCTGGAAGCCCAGCGTTTCTTTTTGAGTCTCCACACTCATGGTCTTCAAAACTCCGATCTGATGGCAATGGCGCCTGGCGGCCGGTATGGCCTGCTTTAACGGCGGATGTCATGCAGATGGGGGCTGCCCGGACGATTTCAAGGGCTTTTGCGGTTCGATCTTGAAATGTGCACGCGCGGTGGCGATCGGCGAATGTCGGTCAGCCTGCCAGGCGGTGATGGCCACGTTGGTTACCCGCCGCCCCTGACGGAACAACTGGCATTGGGCGTAGGTGTCGCGAAAATGCCCGGCACGCAGGTAGTCGATGGAAAAATCGATGATTTTCGGAATGCTCGCGCTTTCGCTGTAGACAAGCAGGTAAAGCGCCGCAGCAAGCTCCATGAAACCCGCGATGACACCACCATGAATGGCCGGCAGCAAGGGGTTGCCAATGTTGCGCTGACTGGCTGGTAGGCAAAACAGCAGGTCGTCGCCCTCACGCTGGCACTGAATACCGATAAGGCCGGCATAGGGGATCAAGCCTAGCAACGGCTCGTACTCACCACGTGCATGGGCAGCGTTCAGTTGCAACCGGACGTCTTCAGGGATCATGCGCCACCCTCCTTGAGACTGTTACCGAAGCGGATGCCCCCTTTGATCTCCTGACCCAGGCGCATGAAGGTGCCCACAACATGGCAGATTGGCTGGCCAGGGTCGTCCTGATAGGCGGTGCCACGGGTGAAGATCACGTCGCGTGTCACTCTATAACATTGAGCATGCCCGTAGATTGGCTTGCCGGGTAACGCGCCATGCATGTAGTCGATACGCAGGTCCAGTGTCGGGCATACCTCGAAACGTGGCAGTACGCACAACGTGGCCATCCCACAGGTTGTATCCATCAGGGTGGTCAATGCCCCGCCGTGTACCGCGCCCGTCTGCGGGTTGCCGACGATTGCCGGGGACCAGGGCATGACCAGCGTCATCCCCTCACTGTCGGCATGGGCCACGCGCATGTCCAACAACCGACAGTGACTTAATGCTGAAAGAAAACGTTCGGCCATGGCCGGCAAGCTTGAATCGTTCATACGCTGTTTCCGTGATCACTGCCTTGACGGCATAAAACCAGTAAAAAGTCCATGTAGAACGGTGCGTTATATATCTTGAACGAATGCGGAACTTCTTCGGCAGGGCTGAACTCGAAGAAACAACTCACTTATCACTAAGAGGAAACAACCCCATGCGTAAACCTTTTGCTTTTGCTCTGATGCTGGCTGCTGCCATGGGCCTGGCTGCTTGCGATAAAGCGAGTGAAGACAAAGCCCAGGACGCACAAGAACACCGTGAACAAGCTCAGGAAAAGATGAGCGATGCTCAGGATAAGATGAACGACGCTGCCAAGGAAAATGCCGAAGCCGCCAAAGATCAGGCTGAAGCCGAGCAAAAGGCTGCCCAAGAGGCTGCCCCTGCGACTCCAGCTCCGACCGAACCTGCCAAGCAGTAATTGGGTCCAAACAAAAAAACCCGACATTGTCGGGTTTTTTTGTGCCTGAGATTTAGCGATTAATCGATTCAGTTAGTTATGCCGGAACTTTCTCTTGGCGTGTCGGTCGCTGGACTTTCAGTGGGTGTGAAGACCATAACGTCCAGTACATCGGAGTGAAACTCGCGGCGATACAAAATCAGAACCACCCCCACACTCATGACCATGAATAGCCATGGGCTGATGAACCAGGTCAGCATGGCCATCCCAAAGTAATAAGAGCGCAGGCCCAAGTTGAACTGGTTGGCCGCCAGCGACAGCACGCGCGCTGCTCGAGAAGCAAAAGCCTTACGCTCCAGCTCATTGACCTGACGCTCACCGATCATCGGTGCAGACCCCACCAGCACGGCGGCAAAGTTGTATTGACGCATGCACCAACTGAACGTGAAAAAGGCGTAGACGAAGACCAAGGCCAGGCACAGCAGCTTGATCTCGGACATTCCTTGCGAGGTCTGCTGCACCAGGGGTAGGTCTGCAAGCAACGACAGCGCGCGATCCGACGCCCCCAACACGGTCAGAATCCCTGCCAGGATAATCAGCGTGCTGGAGGCAAAGAATGAGGCGTTGCGCTCCAGGTTGCCGATAACGCTGGCATCTGCAATACGGTTGTCGCGCAGCAGCATGCGGCGCATCCAGTCTTCCCGGTACAAATGCAGCACACTGGCCAGGCAGGCAGTATCGCGCCCCTTCCAGATGGCATAGCGGGTGTAACCACCCCAGCAGACTACGAACCAGCAGACAGCCAGTAGGTTGTGAAGGTTGCTTTGGATGAAGTTCATGCAGATTTCCCGAGGGGCAGCACAAATACAAGTATCCGGGTTTCGACGTCCAACAGCGGCAAAAGGCACACCTGAAACGAAAAAGCCCCGCACCATTAGAGGTACGGGGCTTTCTTCGTCTTGACCCTTGGCAGACAGCCTATGGCTTTTGGCCGGCGCCGCGCTCAGGCATCAACGGCTCATGCCAAGGCTTCGCGGGGCTTGCCCAGCATACGGTCGCACACCACTGCGCCAATCAGAGTCAACACCGACGGCACCAGCCAAGCCAGGCCTTGATCGCTCAGCGGCAAGTGTGCCAGGGCATCAGGCAGCACGTGGGCAATGTCGCTGCCCTTGATCGCATCGACGATCCCAAAGACCAGCGATACCAGCATTACCGGTGCCAGGATGCGCGTAGGCGAATTCCACAGCTCTTTCACGAAGCTCAGCCCCACCACTACGATGCATGGCGGATAGATGGCGGTGAGGACCGGGATCGAGAACATGATCAGCTTGGTCAGGCCCAGGTTGGAGATCAACAGCGAGAAGCCAGCCAGGATAACCACCAACGCACGGTACGACAACGGCAGCATCTGGCTGAAGTACTCCGCACAGGCACAGGTCAGGCCCACTGCGGTCACCAGGCACGCCAAGGCAATCAGCACCGCAAGGAAGCCGCTGCCCAGGGAGCCGAAGGTATGCTGCACGTAGGCATGCAGGACAGCGGCACCGTTAGTGGCTCCGGCGGCGATATCGTGACTACCGGCACCCAGGCGGAACAGGCTGATGTATACCAATGCCAAGCCGACACCGGCGATCAGGCCGGCGATAATGGCGTAGCGGGTGATCAGCTTGGGCGATTCGACACCACGCGAACGAATGGCGTTGACGATGACGATACCGAACACCAGCGCACCGAGTGTGTCCATGGTCAGGTAGCCATCGGAGAAGCCCTTGGAGAATGCCGAGGCGGCGTAGGCCGGCTGCGCCTCACCGATGGTCCCGGCCGGCAGGGCGAAGGCTGCAATACCCAGCACCGCCAAGGCGATGATCTTAAGTGGCGCGAGAAAGCGGCCGACCGTGTCCAGCAACTTGCCTGGATACATCGACACCGCCAAGACCACGGCGAAATAAACCAGGCTGTAGATGAACAGCGCAGTTGGGCTTTCACCCGTCAACGGCGCCACGCCAACTTCGAACGACACCGTTGCCGTACGCGGCGTGGCGAACAGTGGACCGACCGACAGGTAGCAAACGGCCGCTAGCAGGCCACCGAAGAACTTGCCGATCGGGCTGCTCAGGGCGTCCATGCCGCCACCGACTTTGGCCAGGGCGACTACGGTGATGACCGGTAAGCCCACAGCAGTGACCAAAAAGCCCAGAGCCGCCATCCATACGTGTGGGCCGGACTGCAGGCCTACGATAGGCGGAAAAATGATGTTGCCAGCGCCTACGAAAAGCGCGAACGTCATAAAGCCAAGCGCCAGGATATCCTGGCCTTTGAGAACTTTCATTTAAGGTAGTACCACACTGCTGAAATCGGGATTCGAGAGGGGATTTCCCATTTGGATGCGGGGAAATGCTGCCCGGCTTGATGAGCCAGACCCGTTTAGCGTGTCGTTCCCTTTTGGGGTACGGGCACAGAGTGAGCGCGTAGATTAACCGTTTTACCCAACAAACGCACTGATCCAGTGCTGCTTGTCCGATGTGCGTAAGTGTTTGTCGTCTGGTTATCTGACTGCGGCGATAATTTATTGCCGATTCGAGCAAATGTCTGGTGGAAAAACCTGACAGCACCTATCGAATTTTCCACAAGCTGAAATGCGCCTGCCAGCAACGACAAAGGCCACCCGAAGGTGGCCTTTGTGCGCGTGGGGGGTGTAGCAGGTATTACTTCTTGGCTTCCCAGCCGGTCAGCTCGGCCAGTGCCTTGCCGATGTCAGCCAGGGAACGCACGGTCTTCACACCAGCGTCCTGCAGCGCGGCGAACTTCTCGTCCGCAGTGCCCTTGCCGCCGGAGATGATGGCGCCAGCGTGGCCCATGCGCTTGCCCGCAGGTGCAGTTACACCGGCGATGTAGGAAACGACTGGTTTGGTGACATTGGCCTTGATGTAGGCCGCCGCTTCTTCTTCAGCCGAGCCGCCGATCTCACCGATCATGACGATCGCTTCGGTCTTCGGATCTTCCTGGAACAGCTTGAGGATATCGATGAAGTTCGAGCCTGGGATCGGGTCACCGCCGATACCTACGCAGGTCGACTGGCCGAAGCCGGCGTCGGTGGTCTGCTTGACCGCTTCATAGGTCAGGGTGCCGGAACGCGAAACGATACCGACCTTGCCTGGCAAGTGGATGTGGCCTGGCATGATGCCGATCTTGCACTCGCCTGGCGTGATCACGCCTGGGCAGTTAGGGCCGATCAGGGTCACGCCCAGTTCATCGCACTTGACCTTGGCATCGAGCATGTCCAGGGTCGGGATACCTTCGGTGATGCAGACGATCAGCTTGATGCCGCCGAATGCAGCTTCCAGGATCGAGTCCTTGCAGAACGGAGCTGGAACGTAGATGACCGAAGCGTCAGCGCCGGTGGCTTCCACGGCTTCCTTGACGGTGTTGAACACCGGCAGGCCCAGGTGGGTGGTACCACCCTTGCCTGGGGTAACGCCGCCGACCATCTTGGTGCCGTAGGCAATGGCTTGTTCGGAGTGGAAAGTACCCTGCGAGCCGGTGAAGCCCTGGCAGATGACTTTGGTGTCTTTATTGATCAGGACGCTCATTACTTGCCCTCCGCAGCTTTGACAACTTGTTGAGCAGCGTCGGTCAGGCTGGTTGCCGCAATGATGTTCAAACCGCTTTCTGCCAGTACTTTAGCGCCCAGTTCGGCGTTGTTGCCTTCGAGGCGAACCACAACCGGAACCTTGACGCCAACTTCTTTCACTGCACCGATGATGCCTTCGGCAATCATGTCGCAACGAACGATGCCGCCGAAGATGTTGACCAGAACGGCCGCGACATTGCTGTCGGACAGAATGATCTTGAACGCTTCGGTAACGCGCTCTTTGGTAGCACCACCGCCCACGTCGAGGAAGTTGGCTGGCTTGCCGCCGTGCAGGTTGACGATATCCATGGTACCCATGGCCAGGCCGGCACCGTTGACCATGCAGCCGATGTTACCTTCAAGGGCAACGTAGTTCAGTTCGAACTTGGCAGCGTGAGCTTCACGGGCGTCGTCCTGAGACGGGTCGTGGAAAGTTTTCAGCTTAGGCTGACGGTACATGGCGTTGGCGTCGATGTTGATCTTGGCATCGAGGCAGTGCAGATCGCCATCGGCCTTGATCACCAGCGGGTTCACTTCCAGCAGGGCCAGATCGTGATCCTTGAACAGCTTGGCCAGGCCTACGAAGATCTTGGCGAACTGTTGTACTTGCTTGCCTTCCAGACCCAGCTGGAATGCCAGCTCACGACCCTGGAACGGCTGAGCGCCAACCAGTGGGTCGATGGTGGCCTTGAGGATCTTCTCAGGCGTTTCGTGCGCGACTTTCTCGATGTCCACGCCACCTTCGGTGGAGGCCATGAACACGATACGGCGGCTCGAACGGTCCACTACAGCGCCCAGGTACAGCTCTTTGGCGATGTCGGTGCAGGATTCGACCAGAATCTTGGAGACGGGTTGACCGTTGGCATCGGTCTGGTAAGTAACCAGATTCTTGCCCAACCACTGTGCAGCGAACGCCTTGGCGTCTTCCTTGCTGCGAACCAGCTTTACGCCGCCCGCTTTACCGCGACCACCGGCGTGGACCTGGGCTTTGACGACCCACTCCGAACCACCGATCTTGTCGCAGGCTTCTGCTGCTTCTTCAGGGGTGTCGACCGCGAAACCCTTGGAAACTGGCAGGCCGTACTCAGCGAACAGCTGCTTACCCTGATACTCGTGAAGATTCATGCTTTTTACCGTCTTCGTTAGGTACTGCGCTTCGGCGCTGCGCCATCACTGGCGCCGCACCACCTGTGACCATTGACCCCGGGTTTTCCCGTGTAGCCTGGTCCGGCGGACATTCCGCGGTGAGTCATGCACGCAAGACTCACGACGGGCAGACCGCCGTGGTTTCTTATGATTAACGCTTCTTACGGTTGGCTACGTGAATGGCGCCGCCATTCACTGCCAGCGCTGCTTCATGCAGCGCTTCGGACAGGGTTGGATGGCTGAAGACCATCATGCCCAGATCCTCGGCACTGGTGCCGAATTCCATTGCGATTGCGCCCTGCTGTACCAGTTCGGCAGCCGATGGGCCGATCACGTGAACGCCCAGAACGCGGTCGGTCTTGGCGTCGGCGATGACCTTGACGAAACCACCCGTGTCGTTGGCTGCCATGGCACGGCCACTGGCCGCGAACGGGAAGGTGCCTACGTTAACCTCAACACCCTCGGCCTTCAAGGCTTGTTCGGTCTTGCCGACCCAAGCGATTTCCGGGTGGGTGTAGATCACCGATGGGATCAGGTCGTAGTTCATCTGAGCCTTGTGGCCCTTGATGCGCTCGACCACCATGATGCCCTCTTCCGAGGCCTTGTGCGCCAGCATCAGGCCACGCACCACGTCGCCGATGGCGTAGACGCCCGGCACGCTGGTGGCGCAGTAGTCATCGACGTAGATATAGCCGCGCTCGTCGATGTTCACACCGCTGTCAGCAGCCAGCAGATCGGTAGTTACCGGACGGCGGCCGACCGCGACGATCAGCTTGTCGAAGGTAATCTTCTGCTCGCCTTCGGCGTTGGTGTAGGTGACTTCGACTTCGTTGCCGTTGACTTTCGAACCGGTGACGCGAGCACCCAGTTTGATGTCCAGGCCTTGCTTGGTCAGGGTCTTCTGGGCTTCTTTGGACACGGCGGTGTCGGCAGCCATCAGGAAGGTATCCAGAGCCTCCAGGACAGTGACTTCAGCACCCAGGCGAGCCCACACAGAGCCCAGTTCCAGGCCGATCACGCCAGCACCGATCACGCCCAGGCGCTTTGGTACCGATTGGAATTCCAGTGCGCCGGTGGAGTCGACGATGACGTTCTGGTCGACAGGCGCTGGTGGGATGTCGATCGGGCGGGAACCCGAAGCGAGGATCACGTTTTCGGCTTCGATGACTTCGGTAGTGCCGTCAGCTTTGGTCACTTCGACTTTCTTGCCAGCCAGCAGCTTGCCGTGGCCCTGGATCGAAGTCACGCCGTTGGCCTTGAACAGCGTTGCAACACCGCTGGTCAGGTTCTTGACGATGCCAGCCTTGCGGCCAACCATGGTGCCAACATCCATCTGCACGTCACCGGTGGAAATACCGTGGACGTTGAAGCTCTCCTTGGCTTCCTTGTACTTCCAGGAGCTGTCCAGCAGCGCCTTGGATGGAATGCAACCTACGTTCAAGCAGGTGCCACCCAGGGCCAGCTTACCCTCGGCGTCGGTGTACTTCTCGATACAGGCAGTCTTCAGACCAAGTTGTGCGGCCTTGATGGCAGCCACATAGCCGCCAGGACCTGCACCGATTACCACTACGTCAAATTTCTGGGTCATAAAAGATTCCTTATCAGCAACTAGCTACAAGCCAAAAGCTGCAAGCCTACACGCTTCTGCTCGAAGCTTGCAGCTTGCAACTTTTGGCTGTTCGATTAGATGTCCAGCAGCAGGCGAGACGGATCTTCCAGCAGGTTCTTGATGGTGACCAGGAAGGTTACCGCTTCCTTGCCGTCGATCAGACGGTGATCGTAGGACAGCGCCAGGTACATCATCGGGCGGATGACCACCTGGCCGTTGATGGCCATCGGACGCTGGATGATGTTGTGCATGCCCAAGATGGCAGCTTGTGGCGGGTTGACGATCGGGGTCGACATCATCGAACCGAAGGTACCACCGTTGGTGATGGTGAAGGTGCCGCCGGTCATTTCCTCGATTGCCAGCTTGCCGTCACGGGCCTTCTTGCCGAAGGTGGCGATACCGTTCTCGATTTCAGCCAGGCTCATCGACTCGGCGTTGCGCAGTACCGGCACCACCAGGCCGCGGTCGCTGGATACGGCAACGCCGACATCGGCATAACCGTGGTAGACGATGTCGTTGCCGTCGATCGAGGCGTTGACAGCCGGGAAGCGCTTGAGCGCTTCGGTAGCAGCCTTGACGAAGAACGACATGAAGCCCAGGCGCACGCCGTTGTGGGTCTTCTCGAACAGATCCTTGTACTTCGAACGCAGCGCCATGACTTCGGTCATGTCGACTTCGTTGAAAGTGGTCAGCATCGCCATGCTCGACTGGGCTTCGACCAGGCGTTCGGCGATCTTGGCGCGCAGGCGGGTCATCGGCACGCGCTTCTCGGTGCGATCGCCAGCGGCAACCACCACCGGGGCAGCGGCCGCTGCAGCAGGCTTGGCAGCCGGAGCAGGCGCCGATTTCTTGTTGGCCACGGCAGCGACGACGTCTTCCTTGGTGATGCGGCCACCTTTACCCGTGCCGGCAACGGCAGCCAGGTCGATACCGTTCTCTTCGGCCAGCTTGCGGGCGGCAGGTGCTGCGATCGGGTCGTCTTCGCCAGCATCGGCGGCGGCGGCGGCCGGAGCAGCGGCAGCAGGGGCAGCAGCAGGGGCGGCGGCGGCGGCGGCGGCACCGCCTTCAACGATCGAGCCCAGCACTTCATCGGACAGGACGGTGTCGCCCTCGCCTTTGACGATGGCGCCCAGCACACCGTCGGCGGTGGCCAGTACTTCCAGGACGACTTTGTCGGTTTCGATGTCGACGATCAGTTCGTCACGCTTGACGGCATCGCCAGGCTGTTTGTGCCAAGTGGCAACGGTGCCATCGGCAACCGATTCCGGGAAGGTTGGGGCTTTGATCTCGATAGCCATTATCTGTGTTTCCTTAAATTCGGTTTCAGGTGCGCGAAGGCATTAAACAGTGAAGGCGTCTTGCAGCAGTTTCTCTTGCTGCTCGGCGTGCTTCGATGCGTAACCACAGGCAGGCGCGGCGGAAGCGTCGCGACCGGCGTATTCCAGGACCAGAGCCTTGTTGTGACGGCCCAGGATACGGCGCATGTGGTGCTGACTGCTGTACCAGGCACCCTGGTTCATCGGTTCTTCCTGACACCAAACCGCATGCTTGAGGTTGGTGTAAGGCGAGAGGATCTCGACCAGGTCGTCCTCTGGGAACGGATACAGCTGCTCGATACGCACGATGGCGATGTCTTCACGGCCTTCGGCACGGCGTTTTTCCAGCAGGTCGTAGTAAACCTTGCCGCCGCACAGCAC
The DNA here is from genome assembly GCF_014269025.2 of Pseudomonas promysalinigenes. NCBI lineage: Bacteria > Pseudomonadati > Pseudomonadota > Gammaproteobacteria > Pseudomonadales > Pseudomonadaceae > Pseudomonas > Pseudomonas promysalinigenes. The sequence goes on from NZ_CP077094.1 coordinate 3,294,360, forward strand.
CAGGCGCTCGACCTTGGCCGGATCGAGGGTGTCGATTTCCGGGATCACGGTCTGGAACGAGCCTTCGGCCAGGTCTTCCAAGGTCGAAATGGCCAGCTTGTGGCGCAGCAGCGACTTCGGCGTCAGTACGATCAGCGGCTTACGCAGCGGACGGATGACCTGACGACGCAGCAGGTGGTAGATCTGTGCAGGCGTGGTGGGCACGCAAACCTGGATGTTGTGCTCGGCGCACAGTTGCAGGTAGCGCTCCAGGCGCGCGGAGGAGTGCTCAGGCCCCTGCCCTTCATAGCCGTGTGGCAGCAGCATGGTCAGACCGCACAGGCGGCCCCATTTGTGCTCACCGCTGGTGATGAACTGGTCGATCACCACTTGCGCACCGTTGGCGAAGTCGCCGAACTGGGCTTCCCAGATCACCAGCGCGTTCGGCGTGGTGGTGGAATAGCCGTATTCGAAGGCCAGTACCGCCTCTTCCGACAGGAAGGAGTCGTACAGTTCGAACCGCGGCTGGCCTGGGAACAGGTTTTTCAGCGGAACGTAAGTGCTGGCGTCCTTCTGGTTGTGCAGCACCGCGTGACGGTGCGAGAAGGTGCCACGGCCGATGTCCTGGCCGGTCATGCGGATCGGGTGACCTTCGAACTGCAGGGTGGCGTAGGCCATGGTCTCCGCGTAACCCCAGTTGATCGGCAAGCCACCGGCCTGCATCTTCTGGCGGTCTTCGTAGATCTTGGCAACCTGACGCTGGACGACGAAGCCTTCAGGCAGTTCCAGCAGCTTGGCCGACAGGTCCTGCAGGGTCTTGAGGTCGAAGCGGGTGTCGTGGCGTGCAGTCCAGGCATGGCCCAGGTAAGGGCGCCAATCGACGAACAGCTCACGGTTCGGTTCTTTGACCAGGCTCTTGACCACGTGCAGCCCGTTGTCCAGGGCGTTGCGGTATTCGTCGATCTTGGCCTGGGCGCGCTCGGCATCGATGCGACCGGCCTGGATCAGCGACTCGGCATACAGCTCGCGCGTGGTGCGCTGCTTGCTGATCTGCTGGTACATCAGCGGCTGAGTACCGTTCGGCTCGTCTGCCTCGTTGTGGCCACGGCGACGGTAGCAGACCAGGTCGATGACTACGTCACGCTTGAACTGCATGCGGTAGTCGACGGCCAGCTGAGTCACGAACAATACGGCTTCCGGGTCGTCGCCGTTGACGTGCAGGATCGGCGCCTGAATCATCTTGGCAACGTCGGTGGCGTACTCGGTGGAGCGCGCGTCCAGCGGATTGCTGATGGTGAAACCAACCTGGTTGTTGATCACGATGTGCACGGTGCCGCCGGTCTTGAAACCGCGGGTCTGCGACATCTGGAAGGTTTCCATGACCACGCCCTGGCCGGCGAATGCCGCATCGCCGTGGATCGAGATCGGCAGTACCTTGTCACCCAGGGTATCGTTGCGGCGGTCCTGACGGGCACGCACCGACCCTTCCACCACTGGCGAGACGATTTCCAGGTGGGACGGGTTGAACGCCATGGCCAGGTGGACTTCGCCGCCCGGCGTCATCACGTTGGAGGAGAAGCCCTGGTGATACTTCACGTCACCGGAGCCCAGCTCGTTCATCTTCTTGCCTTCGAACTCGTCGAACAGCTCGCGCGGGTTCTTGCCGAAGGTGTTGACCAGCACGTTCAGACGGCCGCGGTGGGCCATGCCGATCACCACTTCCTTGGTGCCGTAGGAGCCGGAGCGCTGGATCATTTCGTCCAGCATCGGGATCAGGCTTTCGCCGCCCTCGAGGCCGAAGCGCTTGGTACCAGGGTACTTGGTGCCCAGGTACTTCTCCAGGCCCTCACCGGCAGTCACGCGCTCGAGCAGGTGGGCCTGCACGTCGGCGGAAAACTCCGGACGACCGCGCACGCTTTCCAGGCGCTGCTGGAACCAGCTGCGCTGCTCAGAATCGACAATGTGGGTGAACTCGGCGCCAATGGTGCGACAATATGTCTTCTGGAGGGCCTCGAAGATCTCGCGTAGGCTCGCCTCCTCTTTGCCGATGAACAGGTCGCCGGCACGGAAGGTCGTATCAAGATCGGCATTGGTCAAGCCGTAATGATTGATCGACAGGTCTACTGGCGCAGGTCGCTGCCACAAGCCCAACGGGTCGAGCTTGGCAGCCTGATGGCCGCGCATACGATAGGCCTGGATCAGTCGCAGAACTTCAACCTGCTTCTTCTCGTGTTCTGTGCTCACGCTCCCGGCAGAAACCGGCTGAGCGCGGCGCTGGTTCTTTGCCAGCAGTACGAAATGGTCGCGGATCGTCGAGTGCGATACATCGGTAGCGGTGCTGCCGTCGGCGGGCAACTTCTGGAAGTAAGTGCGCCACTCTTCTGGCACAGCGTTAGGGTCGTGCAGGTAGAGTTCGTAGAGCTCTTCCACATATGCAGCGTTACCACCTGAAAGGTGGGCGCTTTCCCACATGCGCTGCATCACGCTTTCTTGCATGCTTGGTCACCCTCGGTTAGGGGACTGATCGGCAAAAAACCACAGCAAACCTGGAAAAGTCCGAAAGAAGCGACTGAACCACGCCACTTGGATCCTGCTGATTTTCCGGGTACCAGCCCGGAAAGCCCCTGCTGGTCTCATATCTTCATAGGTATCGAGCGCGAGCTTCGTGAGCCCTTGCTCAGGTTTTACCTCAGTGCGGGCTCACCACCCGCACCTCGGCATACTGCAGTTACAACGCTTTGAATCAGGTGCCGCTTTGCAGCAGCATGTTACGTACGTGGCCGATTGCCTTGGTTGGGTTCAGACCCTTCGGGCAAACGTTGACGCAGTTCATGATCCCGCGGCAGCGGAATACGCTGAACGGGTCATCCAGGGACGCCAGGCGCTCCTGAGTCTTGGTATCACGGCTGTCGGCCAGGAAGCGATAAGCCTGCAGCAGCGCGGCCGGGCCCAGGAACTTGTCCGGGTTCCACCAGAACGACGGGCAGGAGGTCGAGCAGCAAGCGCACAGAATGCACTCGTACAGACCGTCCAGTTTTTCGCGATCTTCCGGCGACTGCAGACGCTCGATAGCCGGGGCTGGAGTGTCGTTTTGCAGGAACGGTTTCACCTTCTCGTACTGCTTGTAGAAGATGCTCATGTCGACCACCAGGTCACGAATGACCGGCAGGCCTGGCAGCGGACGCAGCACCAGCTTGTTGCCCTTGACCACACCCGACAGAGGCGTGATGCAAGCCAGGCCGTTCTTGCCGTTCATGTTCATGCCATCGGAACCGCAAACGCCCTCACGGCAGGAGCGACGGTACGAGAAACCCTCGTCCTTCTCCTTGATCAGCGCCAGCACGTCCAGGACCATCAGGTCCTTTCCGCCGGTGTCGACGTCGAACGACTCCATCTTGGGCGCCGAGTCGGTATCCGGGTTGTAACGATAAACTTCGACTTTCAACATAGCAGCCACCTCAGTAAGTCCGGACTTTTGGTTCGAAGGCTGGAACAGTCTTCGGCGCAAAGTTGACGCCACGCTTGGCTACGCGCTTCTCACCCGGGTAGTAGAGGGTGTGGCACAGCCAGTTCTCGTCATCACGGTCTTCGAAGTCTTCACGGGCGTGCGCGCCGCGGGACTCTTTACGGGCTTCGGCCGCAATGGCGGTAGCTTCGGCGACTTCCAGCAGGTTCTGCAACTCCAGCGCTTCGATACGCGCGGTGTTGAAGGCCTGGGACTTGTCGTTGATCTTGACGTTGGCGATGCGCTCGCGCAGGCCGGCCAACTGCTCGATACCCTTGAGCATGTATTCGCCGGTACGGAACACACCGAAGTAGTTCTGCATGCAGCTTTGCAGCTCGCGCTTGAGGCTGGCAACGTCTTCGCCAGTGTTGCGCTCGTTGAGCTTGTTCAGGCGACTCAGAGCGACATCGATGTCGGTGTCGCTGGCGTCCAGGTGCTCGATACCGTCGCTCAGCGCCTTCTCCAGGTGCAGGCCGGCAGCACGGCCGAACACTACCAGGTCGAGCAGCGAGTTGCCGCCCAGGCGGTTGGCACCGTGAACCGATACACAAGCAACTTCACCTACGGCGAACAGGCCAGGAATGATGTGATCCTTGCCTTCTTCGTCCATGGTGATGGCCTGGCCATGAATGTTGGTGGCAACGCCGCCCATCATGTAGTGGCAGGTCGGAACGACCGGCACCGGCGCGACCACAGGGTCGACGTGGGCGAAGGTCTTGGACAGTTCGCAGATACCTGGCAGACGGCTGTGCAGCACTTCTTCGCCCAGGTGATCCAGCTTCAGCAGTACGTGGTCCTTGTTCGGGCCCACGCCGTTGCCGGCGATGATTTCCTTGACCATGGAGCGGGCGACCACGTCGCGGCCGGCCAGGTCTTTGGCGTTCGGCGCGTAACGCTCCATGAAGCGCTCGCCGTGGGCGTTGATCAGGTAACCACCCTCACCGCGGCAACCCTCGGTGACCAATACACCGGCGCCGGCAATGCCGGTCGGGTGGAACTGCCACATTTCGATGTCCTGCACCGGCACACCGGCACGCAGGGCCATACCGATACCGTCACCGGTGTTGATCAGGGCGTTGGTGGTGGAGGCGTAGATGCGACCGGCACCGCCAGTCGCCAGAACGGTGGCCTTGGACTTGATGTACATGGTTTCGCCGGTTTCGATGCAGATCGCAATCACACCGACGAACGCGCCTTCCTTGTTCTTCACCAGATCAACGGCGTAGTACTCGTTGAGGAAGGTGGTGCCTGCCTTCAGGTTGCCTTGATACAGGGTGTGCAGCAGCGCATGGCCGGTACGGTCGGACGCAGCACAAGTACGGGCGGCCTGGCCACCTTTACCGAAGTCCTTGGACTGACCACCGAACGGACGCTGGTAGATACGGCCGGTTTCGGTACGCGAGAACGGCAGACCCATGTGGTCCAGCTCGAAGACCGCAGCAGGGCCTTCCTGACACATGTATTCGATAGCGTCCTGATCACCGATGTAGTCGGAACCCTTGACGGTATCGTACATGTGCCAGCGCCAGTCGTCGTTCGGGTCGGCCGAGGCGATGGCGCAGGTGATGCCGCCCTGGGCGGATACAGTGTGCGAACGGGTCGGGAAGACCTTGGTGACTACGGCAGTCTTGTGACCGCCCTGAGCCAGCTGCAGCGCTGCGCGCATGCCGGCACCGCCGCCACCGATGATGATGGCGTCGAAAGAAATGGTTGGAATGCTAGCCATGGATCAGATACCCCAAAGAATCTGCACACCCCAGACGAAGTAAGCGAACATCGCAACGCCGCATACCGCCTGGAACAGGAAACGTACCGCCGTCGCTGACTTGCCGATCGCCATGGGCGTCAGGTAGTCAGTGGTGACGGTCCACATGCCGACCCAGGCGTGAGCACCCAGAGCAACGAAGGCAAGCAGACTGAAGACACGCATCAGATTATTGGAGAACAAAGCATGCCACTGGGCGTAATCAAGGCCCGGATGCATTGCCAGGTAGCCGATCAGAAAGATGAAATAAGCCGCGAGCACTACAGCGGATACGCGCTGCGCCATCCAGTCATAAAGACCCGAGCGGGAAAAATTTGTGACGTTAGTTACCATATCCAGACTCCTGCCAGTACGAAAGCCACCAGGGACAGGGCGACGATGATTTTCGAGCCCAGTCGGCCGCCCTCGAGCGTTTCACCGACCCCCATATCCATGATCAAGTGACGTACACCTGCGATCATGTGATACAGCAAGGCAGACAGGAGGCCCCATGCTACGAACTTGGCCAGCGGGCTGGTCAGGTAATCCTTCACATCAGCAAATCCTTCCTCTGAGCCCAGCGACTTGCTCAATGCAAACAGCATGATGCCCAGGCCAAGGAAAACGATAATGCCGGAGACGCGGTGAAGAAATGACGTAACAGCGGTGATAGGGACTTTGATGGTCCTTAGGTCTAGGTTTACAGGTCGTTGGCTTTTCACGGCTTTTTTCACACTGAAGAGCCCTAGCGAACAGGGCAAGGTTGTTGGTAAGTGTACTGGTCAGGTACCCACCACCCAGGGAACGGCGACCCCCCTGGTTCAGGCTTGCAAGCCCAGGGAGTCGGGTGCCGAGTATAGACAGTTAGGCTGCTTATGACAACGTGACGGGGTAGCCCAAATAGCGGATTGCCTTTAGCGAGCAAAAGGCGTAAATGGGCGAGAAATTCTTGAAAAATCAGGCGTTGAGGGCCGTTTCAACCAGCCTTTAGGCAAATTGACATTCGAATTTACTTCTCTATAGTGGTGCGGGCCCTGCGTGGGGGGCTGTCTGATGATTTCAAGCATTAATAGGAGGCCACATGGCTGACAAAAAAGCGCAGTTGGTCATCGAGGGCGCTGCCCCCGTCGAGCTGCCCATTTTAACCGGCACCGTTGGTCCTGATGTAATCGACGTCCGCGGGTTGGGGGCCACTGGTCACTTCACCTTCGACCCAGGTTTCATGGCGACCGCCTCGTGCGAGTCGAAGATCACCTACATCGACGGCGACAAAGGCGTGCTGCTGCACCGCGGCTACCCGATCGAACAGCTCGCCGAGAAATCCGACTACCTGGAAACCTGCTACCTGCTGCTCAACGGCGAACTGCCGAATGCCGAGCAGAAGGCCCAGTTCGTCAGCACCGTAAAAAACCACACCATGGTTCACGAGCAGCTGAAATCGTTCTTCAACGGTTTCCGCCGCGATGCTCACCCGATGGCGGTAATGTGCGGCGTAGTCGGCGCCCTGTCGGCGTTCTATCACGACTCCCTGGACATCAATAATCCGCAACACCGCGAAATTTCTGCGGTGCGCCTGGTCGCCAAGATGCCGACCCTGGCTGCGATGGTTTACAAGTACTCCATGGGCCAGCCGATGATGTATCCGCGCAACGACCTGTCGTACGCGGAAAACTTCCTGCACATGATGTTCAACACCCCGTGCGAGATCAAACCGATCAGCCCAGTGTTGGCCAAGGCCATGGATCGCATCTTCATTCTCCATGCCGACCACGAGCAGAACGCCTCCACCTCCACCGTACGCTTAGCTGGCTCCTCGGGTGCCAACCCGTTCGCCTGTATCGCCGCTGGCATCGCCGCTCTGTGGGGCCCGGCCCACGGTGGTGCGAACGAAGCGGTACTGACCATGCTCGATGAAATTGGCGATGTTTCGAACATCGACACCTACATCGCCAAGGCCAAAGACAAGAACGACCCGTTCAAGCTCATGGGCTTCGGTCACCGCGTGTACAAAAACCGCGACCCACGCGCCACCGTGATGAAGCAGACCTGCGACGAAGTGCTGGGCGAGCTGGGCATCAAGAACGATCCGCAGCTTGAGCTGGCCATGCGCCTGGAAGAGATCGCCCTGACCGATCCTTACTTCATCGAGCGCTCGCTGTACCCGAACGTCGACTTCTATTCGGGCATCATCCTCAAAGCGATCGGCATTCCAACCAGCATGTTCACCGTGATCTTCGCCCTGGCACGCACCGTCGGCTGGATCTCGCACTGGAAAGAAATGCTCTCCAGCCCGTACAAGATCGGCCGCCCTCGCCAGCTGTACACCGGCGAACTGCAACGCGACATCGTCGATCTCAAAGACCGCGATTAAAGCGGCCTTTCAGAAAAAACAGGCTGCTTATCGGCAGCCTGTTTTCATGTCGACTCACTGTCAGGGGTATTCGAGCAACAAACGTTTCTTATCAATCTTACCTACGGCGGTCAGCGGCAGTTGGTCCATCAATACGACTTCATCGGGGTACTTGAAGTCAGCAAGCCCCAACCCTTTTAGATAGTCGCAAACATCGCGCCGCGATGGTCCGGGGCCAATAGGTCGGATGAAGTAAACCACCCGCTCACCCAGCGTACGATCCTCTATCCCAACCACTGCGCATTCACCCACTCGTGACCAGTCGAGCATCAGTTTTTCCATGTCCGACGGCGAGTACTTTTCGCCAGCCCGGTTAATCTGCTCCTTGGCTCGTCCAACCACCGTGACATTGCCAGCCTGGTCGACACGCACTATATCGCCAGTACGGTAGAAACCCTCGTCATCGAATGCCGCCGCATTGATTTCTGGCCTCGCATGATAACCGCGAATGGTGTAGGGGCCGCGCACATGAAGTTCGCCGGCTTCGCCAAGCGCAACCTGCTGCCCGCCCTCCCCGACGACGCGAATTTCATCGAACACCGATAATGGGCGCCCCTGGGTATTCACTTTCGAATCTTCCGAGTCCTCGGCACGATTGAAGCAGAGCAAGCCTTCGGCCATGCCATAGATATGCTGAAGTTCACAACCGAGCAAGGCCTTGAGACGTCGTGCTGACTCTTTGGAAAAACGGGCCGCTCCCACCTGCACCAGCTCTAGAGCGTCGAACGACAAGTCATCGAGCTCTAGGTACTCAATCATAATCTCGGCAATCGACGGCACCAGCGATGTGACGGTGATGCGTTGCTCAATCAGCAGTTCACATAAACGCATGATATCCGGCTGGGGCAGCATGTGAACAAAGCCTCCCACCGACAGCACGCCGAGAACGCCCGGGCAGCCCAAAGCAAAATTATGAGCAACCGGCACTACGCACAGGTAGCGCGTTTGCGCATTCAAGCCACACGCCTCAGCCATGGCGGTGACGTTATAGGTGTAGTCGGCATGGGTGCGAGGAATCAGCTTGGGTACTTGGGTCGTGCCACCGGATAAGAGCAGGAAAGCCACATCGTCCGGCGCAGCTGAATGCGCCGCCAAGGTGACAGGCGCTTGCCAGGTCGCCTCCTCAAGCGTATCCAGATAGATGACGCCAGTTGGCGCCATACCTTGTCCGACCAGCGCCTGCGCCAGCACCTCATAGCGAAAACCTGCCAACTCACTGCAAGTGATGTACATCGTGGCCCGCGCAGCCTCTTGTAACCCCAGCAATTCATACTGCCGGTGCCCAGGTAGCGCCAGTATTGCCACACCTCCCAATTTCATCACTGCAAAAAGCGCGACGCAGAAACCGCAGCTGTTTGGCAGCTGCAGGATCACCTTATCGTCGGCGACCAGCCCCCGAGCTTTTAGCAGGCTCGCCAGCGCCGTGGAGCGCTGGTCTAGCTGGCGGTAGGTCAACCGCTCGCAGTCGTCTTGGAGCGCCGTTCGCTCGCCATACTGCACCGCCCATTTTCCCAAGCAATCGAGCAAGGTGCTCGACTGCAGCGCGCCGCTTTCCAGGTATCGCTCAAAGGAGGTCGGATCGATATGCGCTTTCATACATGAAGCTCCTTGAGAAACGCCGCCTTAAACCGCTGCAGATGCTCCAGCTCGAGATTGACCTTCACGGTCATCAGCCCGGCACCAGAGAGACATGGAAAGAATTGCACGAAACGCATCGGATCATGCAGAGGAGAATCGACATGCACAGGCCCACCCGCCCCGAGGTCAAAACGCTGACAAGGCATGCCGGTGAGATTGTTAAACAGGACCCCGTTGCCGAAGAAACTTTCATACAAGGGAGACAGAAGATATCGACCCTTCTCTGCGCCGTCGGCCACCGCGCAAATGGCTTGCAGTTCGGCGTGCAAGGTTTCACAGTCCATCACACGCTCACCCACCGCTTGGCGCACAAGCCCCGCAATTGCCGGCAAGCTCATCTCGCGCAGCAGCATAGCTCTGACCTTAACGGTTGGGTAACACAGCAGATTACCCATCCTGCCCGCGCTTACGCCCATCAACAGGCGCGCATCATAGACTGGATAGAGAACTACGTCCTGCTGATCCGGCATGATGTCGGTGGTAATGATGAGGCGCCAGATGCAACTTATCAGCAAGTCATCACGCATGAACCCATGGTAATCACAGCCTCCAAGCAACCGCTCGATATTTTCTTTGGTCAGGGTGAAAGCCGCTTCAGCAAAGCGGGCCAGAACCTGCTCGTGCGCCGGGCGCTGCCAGCGATCCACCAGCGCATGCCCAGGCATAGGCCCGGCTACGGCATCCAATGGAGTAAAATCCGGTGCATCGATCTGTTCGCTTCGAGCGGTTGCAAATTGGGCTATGCAAGCCAGAAACTCGAAGAATGTTGTACCGTCGCTCAATCCGTGCCAGACGCTAAAGCCTACTACTGTGGCATCTTCGAACAGGCTCAGGCGGATCTGCAACAAAGGCTGACTAAGGCTGGTTCTGGACAAGCGATGCCGTTCGCGCCATGTCCTGTCGCAAAAGGGGTCCAACCCGCGGTAATCCCCTTGCAACACGGTTAGCGGCAGGCGCAGCGTGTGCCGGCTAATTTCCAGGCGCACCCCCTGGTTGTCACCGGTAGCAACCAGCCCTTGCGGCGTAGTTTGCTTGCGACCGGCGAAGTACGGATTCACATCAAGCGCTGAGGCCAAGTGCGTGGCAAACGCCTGCACATCCAGCGGGTAGTCATACACTAGCAGGTAGTCCGCCCAGGATTCGACCATCTTGTCGATTCCACTCAGAGGCCAAGAGGGCAGGCAGCGCTTGCCACGGACATTAATCAGCTCCAGGCTCATTGGCTACACCCTTGCTCAGGCGCGGAAAATACCAGCGCTACGTTCTGGCCGCCAAATCCGAACGAGTTCGACAACACATGATTAAGCCCCACTCCCTGGTGGCACTGGGAGGCAATTCGGATATTCTGGTTATCCAGACTGCCGTCGTAGTTCAAAGTCGGGGTCACCACCTGATGCATCAAGCTGAGCACCGACACCACAGCTTCCACCGCCCCGGCGGCGTGCACGGTGTGGCCCAGCATAGATTTGACAGAGGTAACCCACGGCTGGTGTGGGAACAGTTCGGCGATCACCTGTGCTTCCATCCGGTCATTTTCAGGCGTACTCGTGCCGTGGGCATTCACGCAGTCCACTTGGCCAGGTTGCAATCGTGCTGACTCCACCGCCAGGCGCATGCAGTCACGCATGCCAGCGCCATTGGGATCCCCCTTGGTACGGTGGAAGTTGTCGGTAGTACTCGCGCAGCCGCTGAACCGAGCCAACACCCTCGCGCCCCTGGCTTTGGCACTGGCAACGCTTTCCAAGACCAAGCATGCCCCAGCCTCGCCGATCACAAACCCGTCACGATCCGCGCTGAAAGGTCGACAGGCGGTATGCGGCGAGTCATTGCGAGTCGAAAGGGCAGACAGATTGTTGAACTTGCTGACGGTTTCGTCATAGATGGAGCTATCCGATGCTGCCACGATCACACGTTCCGCCAGTCCGTTGGCAATCGCCTCGTAGCCCAGCTGTAGGGCAGACGCCGAAGAAGCACAGGCTGTTGCTACGACGGTGGGGTATTCCCCCAGACTGTATGTGCTGACCAGCTCGCTACCCAGTGCCTCCTCCGAGGAAAAGGCGAAAAACGCATTGTCGGCGCGCACCTGGGTGGCATCTCGCAGGCGTTCATACCAGTAATACATGCCGCTGGGCACACTGTAATAAAGGCGATCGTAGCTCGCGGCCGGGCACACAGCAGTCGCCTCGGCGATGACTTCTCGCAGGTACGTTTCAATGACCACACGCGGGTTACGCTGCGACTCAAAACGCTCGTCTACGGCGGCGAAACGGGTGCGGATAGCGCCAGGCGCGAGCCGCGCCGAAGCTTTGAAGTTGGAGCTTCCAGCTTGAAGGGCCTGCCAGTTGGATTCGACGCCCTGGCCTAGAGACGTACTCAAGCCCAACCCAGTTACAACGACATGTTGCTTTTGCATCTGTGCCTCGGCATCAAAGGAAGTGGGCGACCCGTGCGATGGTCGGTTGCTGTAGAAACACGCTCATGTCCAGCTGAACACCCAGCTCACGCTCGACCAACTGGACGAAGCGTGTGGCCAGCAACGAGTTACCGCCGCTTTCAAAAAAGTTCATATGGGGCCCAGTTACGCTCACCTTGAGCAAGCGAGAGAAAATTGCCGCGACCCTGGCCTGAGCATCGGACAGCTGCGCTACCACACCAGCAGACGCTTCGACCATAGCTGCCAGCGCGCGCTGATCAACTTTGCCATTGGTAGTCAATGGCAAGCGTTCGAGCACATACGCCCGCTGCGGCCGCATGAACGCAGGCAACTGCTCAACCCAAGGCGCCAGGCGCTCAAGGGCCGCCTGCTGCCCTTCTGTCGAGTCCTGATACAACAGGAACGCCACCAGCATGCGTCCATCCACGTTCTCGCTCAGCGCGTGCGCCAGCACGATGGCTTCGCGCACGGCCGGGTCTTTTTTCAGACAGGCTTCGATTTCGGCCAGCTCGACACGATGTCCATTGAGTTTCACCTGGGTGTCTAAGCGCCCGTGATAGCGCAACAAGCCCTCCTCCCCTCGCACTACCCGGTCCCCGGTTCGATACAGACGCAACGATTCGCCTTGTGGCGAGCACCATGTAGGAAAACGCTTGGCGGTTTCCTCATCGCGCTGGAAATATCCGTTGGCCAGACAGGGCCCGGCAAGGCACAACTCCCCTTCTTCACCGTCAGCCACTGGCCGCAGCTGTTCGTCGAGGATGAACGCGCGCACGTTAGCAATCGGCAGGCCGATGGGCACCCGCACAGGCCATTCGCTGAGGGGACGCTCGCTGGTGTAGCTGGTCACGACATGAGTTTCAGTTGGGCCGTAGTGGTTGACCAGCACACAGCCACAGGCCTGCAACCAGCTAATGATCTGCGGCGTCAGTTGCAATGCCTCCCCTGCTGATACCACCTGGCGCAGGCAAAGTGTCTCACCGCGCTGACGCTCGTGTTCGATCGCAAGCGTCTGCAGCACCGAGTAAGGCAGGAAACAACGCTGCACACCGTTGTCACCCAGGAACCGATACAACCGTGAGAGATCCTGGCGCACATCGGCATCTACAAGGTGCATCTCACTGCCGCTCACCACCGCGCTCAAAACCTCTTGAACCGACACATCGAAACCCACCGAAGCAAACAGCAGGGTTTTCAGCGGCTGCGCGAAGGCGCCTGCGCTTTCGAGCTGGTAATCGATTAAATTCACCAGCGCTCGGCGTGTCATTTCCACACCCTTTGGCTGCCCGGTCGAACCCGAGGTATACAGAAGGTAAGCTGGCGCATGAGCATCGAAGTGCGGAGATGGGCAAGGGTCGAACGGCGCCGTCGATGTTCTGTCAATGCGCCAGAAGCGCCGAACGCCCGATGCCAGCAAGGCCGCATCGGCATCGGCGTCAATCAGTACGCAGGCCATCTGGCTGTCCTCGATCATAAAGGCACGCCTGGCCCAAGGCAGCGATGTATCCAGCGGGATGTAGACCATGCCGGCGCGAAGCACGGCAAGCATGCCCACTACGCCCAGCCCGCGGTCGTTCACCTGTACACCAACGCAGCGCGGGCCGCTGCCGAGGATAGCTACCAATTCGGCCGCCAGCCGCTCCACACGTGTATCCAGGTCGTTGTAAGTAAGGCGCCAGCACGCACTGACCAGCGCCAGGGCAAGCGGCGTACGCCTGGCTTGGGTACGCAGATAATCTGACAAGTCGCGACCAGCCTCATAATCATTGCTCATGGGTACTTCCCTTGTATGCTCCGGCATCAAGCGAACGCTTGATTCAAATGAACGGAAACCAGGTCAATCAGGTGACGGTTATCGTGGTCCCAAGGGTGGAAATCGGCACGGTAGAAGTCTTCTATATGGGCGTTAATCGCCGCCAATAAGCCACACTCCCCTTGCAGGAACGGGCTAGTGTCGAGCCACTTGCGGGCATCGCGGGGCCGCCCGCCCTCCATCAGAAACATCTGGCAGACCGTGAAGCGAAGATTCTGCGCGAGCTGGATCACCGTGCGACGCATGATCTCGTCGAGATAGCTCTTATCGCCGACGAGCTGGCGATATACATCGAAGGCGACGGCCTTGTGCTCGATTTCCTCCACCGAGTGCCATAGCCAGAAATCACGCACCGCCGGTTTTGCCTCGGACAACCAGCCTGGCTCACTGATAAGCAGATGCGAGACGATCGCCGTAAGGTGCTCCATGCACACTGTAGTGGCCAATAGAAGGCGCGGCTCGGCGAAATCACAAAGGTACTCGTTATGATCTTTGTAGGGTGCTTCCACCTGAGCCAGGTCATAGCCGCGATGCTGGCAAACCCAGCGGTTGTACTTCACGTGTTCCTGAGTGTGGCTGGACTCCTGCTTGAAGAAGATTTTGACCTCCTCACGCAGTTGCGGATCTTCGATCGCCTCAAAATACTGACGCAGTGCCCGAATGAACATACGCTCGCCGCTGGGCAGCGGGATCGACAAAGCATTGGCGATGATCGTGCGCAAACGATCGCCACCAAACCAGTCTTCGCCAAGCGTCGTCTGAAGATCGAAAGGATAGCGGCGCACCACCATGGCGCTCGCCACAGGGAGCATTGGATTAGCTGTGTTCATAAAAGATGGCCTCCAAACACAGGGCTCGCAACGGCGTTCAGACCGTGGCCACTTTAGACTCGGCTCGCAAGGCATTGAACATGCCCGAGAGCTTAAGGCAGGTTTCCTGGTACTCGAGCTCTGGCACCGAGTCAGCTACCACGCCACAACCGGCGAACAGGTAGGTGCGCGTGCCTTGCACCAGCATCGAGCGCAACGCCACGACGAAGTCACCCTCGGCGCACTCATTCATCCAGCCGAGCGGCCCGGCATACCAGCCACGATCCATGCCCTCATGTCGGCGAATGAATGTAAGCGCCTGCTCAAGCGATGAACCAGCCACGGCGGGTGTCGGATGCAACTGCTCAATGACATCCAGCACACCAATCTTCGCTCCGATTTTTGCCTGGATCGGAGTAGACAGATGTTGCAAAGTCGGCAGCCTGCGAAGCTCGGGTACCGCCGCCGCCTGCACCGTCGCACCCAGACGCTCGAGCCCCTGTCGAATGAAGCGCACCACCAGGTCATGCTCCTGACGCTCCTTTACCGATGCCAGCAGCGCTTGGCCCAGGCTGTGATCATTCGCCTCATCGCCGCCTCGCGCTACGGTGCCGGCCAAGGCGTGGGTGCTGACCAGACCATTTTGCAGATGCGCCAAGCGCTCCGGGGTAGCACCGAGGAAACAGCTCTTGCCACGGCGAATGGCGAATAAGTGCGCGCCGGGATTGTGCCGGCGCAGACGTTTGAGTAATGGAATCACCCCAATCGGAGCAACATGCTGGCGCAGCAAGTGCCGGGCCAACACGACTTTGTGCATCTCACCCTGGCGAATGCACTTGACGGCCTTAGCGACCGTACTCTGCCACTGCTCGCGCGATACCGAAGACTGGTCATCACCCATGGCCTCGATCACGAACTCGCTCCGGTCGACATCCTGATCCACGAAATCGAGCAGTCGGCGTTGCTCATCGAGTAAGGCAGGCAGATCACTGTCGGCCCGCACCTGGGCCTGCAGCAACAGGTAACTGCCCACGGAGTTCTGCAGCCACTGGAGCGGATACAACGTCATTACGGCATCAGGAAAATCACGCCAGTGCGGCTGTTGAGCTCCCCCACTGTCAAACCGCGCGCCACCCATCAGCAACGGACCTGACGGCCCTTCTTGGACGGCGCTAGCCAACCATTGTCGCCAGCGCCTCGATATTCCGGACAATGACGATGCACCTTCGTCCAGCAATTCGCGACCTTGACCTATACCGAGCAGCACGCGGTCTGGCTCGCGGGACTCAAACAACGCATAGGGCAAACCCAGCGATTCTATATTAGCTACCTGCGCCAGAGCGTCGAACGGCTCACATGGTAAGGCCAGGCACACCAGCACCTCTCCCCCCTCCCGGACTGCGCGGCAGCGCCCCTGCTCGAGCATCGCCCACCAGCGCATCCATTGCCCAGGCTCTGGACGGCTCATGGCGCAGTACCCTGTTGTTGGATAGACCAATAATCCATCTGCTGGGCTATGTACCAGTCGATGATGCCGGCGAACAGCTTCTCTATGTAATCGGCATCCAGCCCAGCCTGGCAAGCCCACTCCCTACGCTGGGGTAACATGCGCGCTACGCGTTCCGGCGCGGGTATGCTCTGCAGGCTGGGTTTGAACTGTGCCGCGGACTTGACGTACAGCATGCGCATCCCCATGCACTCGATGATCCGCTGGTCGAGATGGTCGATGGCTTCGCGGACGTCGTTGAGGCCTGTGACCTCGTTTGGTGCTTTCATTGATTCAATCTTCCTTGATGACGACCCGTCAGTAGGGGCGGGCTAATAGAGACGCTGCTCAAACTCTTACCGGTAGAACGCGCTGGCCCACTGACGAAAATGACGTATGGGCCCATCCACGCGACTCAGTGGTGGGCGTTCGATATAGATCTTGTTTTCCCATATGGCGAAGTCCTTGGCCAACTCACCGGTCAGCCGCGGCAGGAGGTAGCTCAGCAGCATGCGGTCCTTGCGCCGATCACCGCTCGACTTGACGGAAACCGTCATGCGGATGTCAATACGCCCTTCTGCCACCGGTGTGACATACAGGAAGCTGCGAAACTGCAGCTTGTCTTGATCGATGACCACCTGAACCTGATGAAGGCCCAACGCGTTGAGCACTACGCTGGCCTTGGCGATTGAAGGCTTGCCGCCCAGGTCGCTGACACTGAGAGATGTCCAGCTCGCATGCGCGCCCTCATAGCGCAGATCAAGCAAATCACCGACAGCTTGTGCTCCATGCACAGTTGTGAAATGCGCGACATCGATACCATTTTCCGCGATGTCTTGGACATGCGCCCGCAGATTCCAGTAACAATCCTCACGATGAATTGGAGCAGTCCATCCGTCCTGCTCAATTTCCACGGGTGTCCACAGCGCAGGCTGATCATTTGGATCATGCCAGGCTTGCAACATGCCGCCCCGTACTACCGTAGGCCATTGGCGCAAACCGACTTTCATCGGCGTGTCAACAAACGGAATCTTGCTGCATCGCCCATGGCCGTCGTACTCCCAGCCGTGAAACGGGCAACGCAGATGCTCGCCTTCGACAATCCCGCCGTAACCAAGATGCGCCCCCAGGTGCGGGCAGTGCGCGTCGTACACGGCAACTTCGCCGGATTCGGTGCGGACCACCACGATGTCGCGGTCACACAGCCGGGCCGGTCTGACTGACGCCAACGCCAGGTCTTCAACCCAGGCAACCGCATACCAGCCCCTGGGTGAAGCGCTGAACGGAAAACGCGCACCGGCCCTGCCCGCTTGCAGGTCAGTCTTTGAATACTCAACTTGTGTGTTCATCTGCGCCTCAGAAGACATCCAGCACGAAGGATTCGTAACGGTCACGGGCAATCTGCGTCAGCAGCAATGCTCGCCTATGTCCACCGGCAGCCTGACGCCGCAGCGCCTGTGCAGCGAGATAGATCTGAGCCGGTAAGGTAGCTTCATGCAGTTGCCCCATCATCTGCTGCACATCCAACACTGGCACCGGAAGATTTAACGCTGCCAGCCAACCCTGTCCCGCAGCAAAGCCATGCACCGCGACAAGCGTGGCTTCACACTCTTGCAAGCGATCCCTCACCTGCGCCTGAGTCACCGGACCACCACGGCGCAAGCTCGCTAGTGCTGAAGAGGGTTCGGTATCAAGCAGCATGCAGCTGGCTGCGGTGCCGAAGACCCCAAGCCGATCGCTATCCGGCCCTGCCAAGTACTCGTCATGAATGCGCTGATCGCCATTGAAGACGCCCCCAGCAAGAACCCGTGACGTGCGCCCGGCTCCCAGTTTCTCCAGTGCATGGATGAACGCCTGTACAGAGGCCGCAGCTTCCCCCACGAATGAGAGGCTCTCGCCCTTGAGTCCTAGCAGGATCGCGATGTTGGCGGCATACAGGTTGGGCAACTCTGCTAGGAAATGAGTAGGCCTGAGGCGAGCAAGCTCCTGGTTGATATCGAGCGTTCCCGCGGCGGCCGCAGCGAAAATAGAGTTGTCGACAGCGTCATTGCGCTCACCGATTTTGGCAGCCATGTAGAGGTCACAAGTAGCGCGACTTTCGGCGCTCAGCCCGGCCTCTTCCAGCGCCAGGCCCGCTGCGCAGACGAGCATTTTCTGACCTGCACCCATGGCGTTTATGTCTCGCACCTTGGTGACGAAGCGATCCAGCGCAACTGAAGGTAGCGGAACTTTACCCCTCACCGCCGCAGCCGACGGCTTGGGCAATGGCTGCTCATCCCCCAGCGCGAAAGCGCCATCACTGTGAACAATCCCTATGCCCTTGATATAGACCGTTTCGATCATCGGTGCCTCCCTTGGCAGTCCAGCACGGTATGCTGCACCGCCTGGCGTAGAACGTCGTTGTCGAACGGCATCAACCGCAACATCCATTGCGCACGCGCTACCACGTCGGTGCTCTTTAGTACACCTTCGCAAACCAAATAGCTGTCGGCCCGATGGGTGATACGGACATCCGCCTGGAGCTGCTCGCCGGGTGCCACGAAACCATTGAACTTGGCTTGTTTGATATTGACCAGAAACGCCATCTTGTCGAAGTCCGAGGACAACATATAAAGAAAGCCTCCGGCCTGCGCCATCAATTCGACCATCAATACACCCGGTAATATAGGACGCCCCGGAAAGTGCCCATCAAATACCGGGGCTTGTTCCGGTACCTGACTGATGCATTGGATGGTCTGCCAGGGTTCAATGGCGACGACGCCATCAATTAGCAGATTCTTTTCGATATTCATGCACTGACAGGCGCACCCTGCAGAACCTGATAAATGGCCGCAACGAAATCTTTCATCTTGTGGTTATTCTTTTCACCATTCGGCGCGCTCGCCGACCACGCTTCGAGTGGGAATTGAATTTTATACGTATCTTCAATTTCGAACACGATGTCCAGAAAATCGACACTATCGATACCCAACTCCTGGGTCAGGCTCAGCTCTCCGTCGATGCGATCAATGCCCAAGTCTGTGACATCACAATATTGCATGATGATTTTTTCCACAGTTTGATACACGTCCTGCAGGCTCAATTCGCTCATATATTCCTTCCCTGTGTGATTACGCGTTATCGTGCTGAATAAATTCAATCAATCGCTCGATTACCCCGGCATTACGAAGTGCGCCCGAGTGCCCCAACCCTTGTGTTTCTATGTATTGCGCTTGCGGCCACACGTAGCGCAACCCACGTGCACCGGCCTCGATTTCGATGATCGGGTCATCTACATCATGGTGGATCAATGTTGGCAGAGTCATTGACTTGCACAGCTCAATCGGTGAGTAGGCCTGACGCCACCCTGCACCAAATGCTTGATCAATCGCGCTAGCCAGTTCATCCAAGGCCACGCCCTGATCCTGTTGCAACTGCTGAAACCGCTGGAACACGTACTCCTGAGTCGCAGCAGGCGACAAGCAGATGAATCGCTTCGCACCCAGCCCGGCATTGAGTGCGCGCATGACCCAACTGCATGCCATTGAATGCGCAACCACTGCGGCCGGCTCGGCGTAACGCCGGGTCTGCAATAGTGCCTCCCAGATGAACACAGACGGAATGAAACGTCCGTGAGGGTCATGGGAGGGAATATCGACAGCGAGCACACCTCGGCCCGCCGCAAGCAACCCCTTGATGAGTGCGCCAAATTGTGCGGCATTGCCGTTGGAGCCATGCACGCACAGCACTGGAGCGCTGCCCTCCCAATGGTGACAGCGCACCTCAAGATCACCCCATTCGAAGCTCTCGCAGCTGGCCTGAGCGAAGGTCGCTTGATAGATCCTGGGCACCCGCAAGGGCCCAAGGCGAGCAATGGCCTTAGTAGCGCGGTCAGGCATCCGAACCATCCTTTCGTGCCGCCAGGATGTAGCGAGCCTGCTGTTCGATTGATTGTAATTGGGGGTATTGGCTGATTTCGAGCCTGACCCCGAATACCTTCATACCCCGCATAAATAACCGCATCAAAGCCAATGAACTTCCACCGGCTTCGTGGAAGGGCGTAGTATCCTCAAACTGCTCGCCTGGCAACAAAGCCTGCCACAACTCCCGCAATTGGATACGCACTGTCTGATCCTTCAAGAAATTACTCTCCCTTAGACTAAGGTCTAAGCACCATCATTTGAATGACCTATACCTCAAACGCATGCATTCAAATGGATAATTTAATAATGTGCTTATTCGCAAACGAGCGATCTCATGCTCCGACATCTTCATGATCCTTGTGTCGCCCGCGATCAAAACCGCAATTTCATCGTCCGGAAATGGCATTAATCATCTCCATTTAGCTCACCAGAGGAGCACCACAAATGTCAACTAAACAATAAAAAAATCAGATAGGCGCGTGTTCTTTACTGCACTTGCACTCTTTCAAAATTTGTTCTAGGCTCGCACTCCCAAACATCGAAAACTGTTCGAACTTCGCCCCACCCGCTTATACGCCACGTGGCTCAGCGGCTTCGAATTTAAGAAGGAAGTACACGCCATGGAGTTTGGCTGGAGCCGCATTTCGCGCTTTTTTCACCCCGTTCATGCCGAACAGGACATCCGCGACAAACCGGTTCAGGTGCAAGTGGGCGGCTTGAAGATCGTGCTGTTCCGCAGCAAGGACAGGCAGATCGTCGCCATGCCCGACCGTTGTCCTCACCGGTTCACGCCATTGTCGATGGGACGTGTCGATGAGAATGGCAACATCGAGTGCCCTTACCATGGGTGGAGCTTTGATGTGCAGGGCCAGGGCTACATTCCGCATCAGCCAACCTCCCGCTCCTGCCGTATCGAAACCCTAAAAACCATGGTTCGCAATGGAGTTGTCTGGGTGGGCGGTCAACAGGCCGAACCCCTTGAGGAGTTCGCCGATCCGGAATACACGTTTCTTGGACAGTTCCCCGTCGTGTTCGACTGCCCGCTGCACGTTGCACTGGACAACTTCTCCGAAGACGAACATTTTCCTTATGTCCATCAAACCTTCGGCTGGGACCGTGAAGGCGCTAAGGATGTCGAGTACGAGTTCAGCCAGGATGAGCGCAGTACGCTGAACTACTATCGGGGCCCAATCCGTAAGTTTCCCTTGATGTTTCTAACTGGGGTCAAGGCAGGGGACATTTCGCACAACCGTTTCCACACGCTGTTCAATCCAGTGCGTAGCACCTACGAATCCTGGGTGACCTGCCAAGCCCGGCACGTCAACATCGGTGGACACATCAAGACCACCATTTTCTTCGTGCCTAATGCCGACAACCGCACCACGCTGTACAGCTTCGTGCACTCGCGTGCTAGCGATGCCAAATCGGCCTTCTTCCAGAAGCACATGCGCCGCTTCATCTTGCGTTTCATCAAAAAAGAGTTTGAAGCCGACGGCTCATTTTCGAGCCAACTTGCCCACTTACCCTACGCGCTGAACGGTGCCCGCCTGGGCAAATACGACAAGCCGCTGGTCGTTCATCGCCGCATGCTGGAACGCATATACCTCGGTGAGCCCTGAACTTCGGCTTTTCAGTCATTCTAAGAAGGAGCACAGGATGTGCGGAATTTTCGCCTCTATCGGCTACGCTACCGATAGCGTGGACCTCGACAGCGCCTTAGCCGCGTTGATCCACCGTGGGCCCGACGGCAACAATGGCTATCGCAACGCAGAAAATGGTGTGGTGCTCGGCCATACCCGTCTGTCGGTCATCGACATCGCCAGCGGGGAGCAGCCGCTGTACAGCCATAACCAGGACACGGTGCTCATCTGCAACGGCGAACTGTATGACCACCAGCGATTGCGTGCCGACCTGATGAACGAAGGCTTCAGCTTCCAAACGGGCTCAGACTCAGAACTGATACTGGCCCTATACGAACGTGACGGCCTGGACTTCACAAGCCACTTACGCGGAGAGTTCGCCTTCATCCTACTCGACTGCCGACGCCAACACGTGATCGCCTGCCGCGATCGCTTTGGCATCAAACCCTTGTTCATGCACCAGCACCCCAAGCACCCCAGCCAATTGCTGTTTGCCAGCGAAGCCAAGGCCTTGTTCGCCAGTGGCCTGGCCAAGCCGTCGCTGGACCCGGTGCGCTTGCGCGACATGCTCAGCTTTGTGCCGATGGACAGCGTGTTTGAACATGTCAGCGCAGTCCCCCCTGCGCATCTAATGCAGATCGATTTACGTACTGGCGAGCAGATTCTGACCCCGTATTGGTCCATGGACCTGTTACCCCAACCACTGGCAGACGGCACTACGGAGGCCGACCTGAAACAGAGCCTGCGCAATCACCTGGAGGAAGCCGTCGCCCTGCGTCTGCAGGCAGATGTCCCTGTGGGGGTTTACCTGAGTGGCGGGCTGGATTCCACCGCAGTGGCTGCCGTGGCGGCAAAGCTGAGCGCCACGCCCATCGAAACATTCAGCATTTCGTTCAGTGACCATGCCGACTTCGATGAGGCATTGATCGCACAACGCACAGCTCAGCACCTGGGGGCGCGACTGCACAAGGTTACCTGTCAGTCCGATGATCTGCTGACCCACCTTGAAGAAAGTTTATGGTTCAGCGAAACACCTGCGGTCAACTACAACGGAGTCGGCAAGTTTCTGCTTTCGAAACTGGCAAGACAACATGTCACCTGCGTGCTTACCGGCGAAGGCGCTGACGAAGGGCTGCTCGGTTATGGCTATTTCAAAGCCAATGGGCAAGGTCTATCCAGCCATGCATACGGTCGTACCCAGGACCCCTTGAGTGCGGCTGGCGGGTCGAGCGTTCGGCAATTGCATGAAACGCTAGGTTTCATCCCGCAACCAGAAATGCGCGCACTGTTCAAACCGGCCGCACAGCGCATACTAACTCGGCTGTTCCATCGTCAGCACCGTCAGAAGGTGCAGGCGACGTCTCCCCTTCAGCGCTTGAGCCAGCGCCTCGACCGCGAGGAGCTCGACCGTCTGCCCCTGCTGAACAAGCTGCAAACTTTCAGCATCCGAGGATTACTCAGCCCGTTCATTCTGGCTAACCTTGGCGACCGTCAGGAAATGGCACACTCGATCGAAGGGCGCACACCTTTTCTCGACCACAAGCTCTTCGAGTGGCTGGCAAAACTGCCAAACGAGTGGAAATTACGTGGGAACGTGGAAAAGTACCTGCTGCGCGAAGCAGTGAAAGACATCATTCCCGAAGAAGTATATAGCCGTCGAAAATGGCCGTTCATCGCTCCGCCATTGTGGGTGACTAAACGCTCAGGAAAGTTCATGACCAAGCTCATCGATACCTATTTGAGCAGTACGGCGCTGCGCGCCTCGGGCATGTTCTCCAATGCCTCGGTGCAGTGCATGCTGCTGGCGGTGAGAACCTCTTGGCTTCCCGATCGCCTGCGAGAAAAACTCAACAACTTGCTGCTGTTCATACTGACAGTGCAAATCATCGAGAAAGACTTCGTGCAACAGTTTGAGCACAATCTGTGCAAGTATCGCCAGCAGACTCAGGCTGCCTACCACGGGATCAAAGCCGCAGCCAAGCAAGCCGAAGCACAGCCTGGATAGGCTGTGCCGGCTGATTACTCAGTTGCGTTCGGCACGGGTCCGCAGGCTTTTGAGCGTATTGAACGGCGCATCCACCACAAACTTGTTGGCTACCATCGCAGGCACGCTGCCGCCAGGCTCCGTATGCACCTGATAGGTCACCTCGGTGCTGTCACCCTTGGGCACCAACTTCCAGAAACCCTCGACCTTCGCAACCCGCACAAAGCCTTTTTCTTCCGGTGTGTATGTTGGCTCTGCGACTAACTCGCGGGTAATGCTGCCGTCAGCCCCTTTTTTGGTGGTCACTCGCAGCACCGAATCCCGCGGCGTCACAGGCCATGGCGTATTGAATTGGGTGTAGGTCCAAACCTCGCCGCCCTCCTGTTTCAAGAGCTTTTGCAACTTGCACTCGTGAATCCACTTGCAGGCACCGACCACATCCTCCTGCAACGCCTGCACCTTGGCCAGTGGCGCCTTGATCAGCGTCACCCCTTGATAAGCCTTGTACTTGGAGCCCGGCACCTCACTGAGTGAAACCTTGATGCCCTCCTCGTTCTTGGCCACCTGCCAGTTTTCAGCCCAGGCCGCCGGAGCCAGCAAGACACTCATGCCACACAGCAGTGCAATACGCTTGAACGATCTCATCATGTTTATCCTTGTTGTCGAAGATCCAGCCTCTCACGCCGCCGTTATCTGTTCCCACCAGCCAAGAATCCTGATCGCCTCATCGCGATCGTTGCCACACACCTCGATATCGGCCTTGAACCCTCCACACACCGCGGGCCGCTCGGGCTTGCCGAACAGGTCGCAGAGATTGTCCAAGGTCAGGTGCAGGCAGCGCTCACCGGCAGGCTTGCCATGGGGCATGCGCGGCATCGCTGAAGAAATGGATGGAGCGATGCAGCAGGCACCGCAGCCCTCGCGACAATTCATGGCTAAATCAGGACTCCCTGGAACAGAACGGGACGAACGCCCCTGGATAGTAACGGCTCAAACATGCGTTTGAAATTGTCAGGCCGATGAAATCTGCAGTGACTCGGCAGTCAGTTGCGGCCGCTTAATTACGAAACTCGAAATCCAGTGCTGCCCCTTCGACATCGCGGCGGCTTTCGTTGCGCAACTGCAACTGCATTTCGTTGCTGATCAGCCGACCGTTGAGCTGGAACGGGCTATCGTCTTCGGGCTTGTCCGCGAACATGGCCGGCAGCAGAGGTTTGCGGCGCGTCGTGGAAACACCCACTTGCGGCTCGAGTTTGTCGACCATCTCGGCTGGTAGGCTCAGGTCCAACTTGGGCTTTGGTAGAGGCTGAGCTACCGCCTTATTAACCGGCTTGGCCCGGGCTTTGGCCTTACGAGGCGCGGACTTGGCTTTGGCCACTGGCTTGGCTGGCGTCTTGGCTTGCGCGCTTTGTGCCTGGACGGCAGGCTGCGCCGCGTGAGCTGCTGACCCTGGCAGCCAGAACGGAACAAGACAGATGACCAGCACAGCACTTGGCAACAAATTCATGGACTTCGGCAGGCAGGCGAGAATGGAAAGTGTCTATGCTCTCCGTTCCGCCCTTCGCTGGCAAGCCTTACAAAAGTAAGGCCTGTGATTCTCTGCACAATTGCTGGGCCAACAAACCGAGTGTCATAACCGCCCTTTCGGCTTCCTTGTTCCAGGGAATGCCGCAGTTGAGCCGTATGCAGTGGTTGAATTGCTCGGTGTTACTGAAGATCAGACCGGGCGCGATACTGATACCCTGCTCCAGCGCACGCACATGCAATTCTTGCGTATTCACTCGCCCTGGCAGGCTGACCCAGAGGATGAAGCCCCCGGTGGGCCTGGTCATCTGCGTACCCTCGGGAAAATGTTGCTGGACCGCCAACTGGTACGCACTGAGGTTCTTGCGATACTCCTGACGGATGTAGCGCAAGTGCCGGTCATAACCCCCATTTTCCAAGTACGCCGCCACCCCCATCTGCGTCACGCTACACGCTGAGTGAGTGGTGAATGTCTGAAGGCGTTGAATTTCATCCTGATAACGCCCCGCCACCATCCAGCCGACCCGCACACCTGGCGAAAGGGTCTTGGAAAAGCTCGAGCAATAAATGACTCGATCCAGCCGGTCGAAGGCCTTGAGCGCCTTGGTCTTGCCCTGCTCGAACATCAATTCGCCGTAGATATCGTCCTCGACGATCTGGATATCGAAGTCCGAGGCCAGGCGCAGCAGCTGTTTCTGGCGCTCCTCCGGCACGGTGCCGCCGAGCGGGTTGCTCAAGCGCGCCGTCAGTACCAGCGCCTTGATCGACCACTGATTGGCAGCCAACTGCAGGGCTTCGAGACTGATGCCGGTGGAGGGGTCGCTGGGAATTTCGATAACCTTCAACCCCAGCAGGTCAGCCAACTGCAACAGCCCATAATAGGTGGGCGACTCAGCGGCGATCAGATCACCAGGGCGAGTCAGCACGCGCAATGACATCTGCAAGGCATCGACACAACCGTGGGTGACGATGACCTCCCGCGGATCGACCAGCACACCTGCATCGCGCATGCGGATCGCAATCTGCCGGCGCAGAGGTTCGAAGCCTGGGCTGAACATGTAGCTGAAGGCTCGCGGACTGTGGAAGCGGGTGACCTTGGCGATCTGCTGGTGCAGAGCGCGCACCGGCAGATAGTCAACATGAGGTACGGCAGCGCCGAACGGAAACACCCCATCGCGGCGGGCTTCTGTCAGAACCTGTTGAATAATGCTGGCGCGGGTGACCAGCCCGGGGCGTTCAACGCGGGCTATATCGGGTGTCTGTGCGGTCAGCGCAGGCGTTTGGTGCACGTAATAGCCCGACTGTGGCCGGGCGCGAATCAGCCCCTGATCCTCGAGATTGGCGTAAGCCTGCAACACCGTGGCATGGCTGACGTTGAGCTGGGCACTCATCTTGCGCACGGACGGGACACGCTCGCCTGGCTGGTAGACACCGCGACGGATGTCATCGGCCAGTTGCTGGGCGATACGCTGGTACAACAGCAGGTTGGTCATGGGGTTGTCTCGGCTCGCAGACGGGCTCGTTGTTCTTGTACGACAAACTGACGGTAAAGCATACCGTAACAGTTGCAAAGTGTACTGGGACAGATGGCTGGTTCGTCAACGCTACACTTGTGTGACAGCCATCATCCGAACTGCCCAGTCAGGACCTTGACCAGGAGGCCCCGAGCCACCTGGTCAGCCCACTCAGCGCGCGGGCGCCAGGCGGCCCTTGTCGTCAGAGAAAACGATTTCGACCCGGCGATTCTGCGCCCTGCCCCGCTCCGAGGCGTTGGCTTCGATCGGGTATTGGTCGCCGTAACCTTCGACCTGCAGGCGCCTCTCATCGATGCCCAGATCCACCAGCATGTCGGCCACTGACTGCGCACGATCACGTGACAATTTAAGGTTGTCTTCAGGGGTGCCTGTGCTGTCGGTGTAACCTTCGATCCGCACCACGCGGCGCGGATTGAGTTGAAGGAACTGGACCAGCTTGAGCACGGTGCGACTGGCCGAATTCCTGAGGTCCGCGCTACCGGTGTCGAACAGCACGTCGCTCAGCGTCATCACCAGGCCACGATCTGCCTGTTCTGATGCCAGCGCGGCAATCTGGTTCTCAACCCACTTGCCCTGCTGCTGAACACTGGCGAGTTTCGCTTCACGCAGCGCAAGCTGCAGACGCTGGCGTTCCAGGTCGAGCTTGGCACGGCGCTCCTGGTTCAGTGCCAGCTTGGCGTGCTCGGTGGCGATCTCGCTGTAGCGCTGGCTCAGGTAGGCGTAATGGCGCACGTCACTGCCCGTGCCGATATAACTGGACAGGCGCTCGGCACGCGACAGCGACTCACCGGCTCGGATCACGTCACGCGGCGCACTGCGCAACACGTCAGCATCGTCCTTGACCTTCTGGAAAGCCGCAGTGGCTTCATCCAGCGCTGCCGAGCTGCGCTGGCTGGCACAGCCTTGCAAGCCGGCCGCCAGCACCAGGAGTACCAGCGCGGCGCTCTTATGCACAAACATCATGGCTGCACCTCCAGCTGCTTGTGCAGGCGCTTGACCCGCGACTGCAGCAGCTGCAGCTGCTCTTCACTCTTCTGGTTCAGCACCTGCGCCTCGGCCAATCGCGCATCCAACTCAGCCTGTTCGGCACGCATGCGCGCGTCGCGAAAGTCCTGGGTGAGCATATTGGTCTTGGCCCGGGCGAATTTGTCTTCGGCCAGCTTCATCGCTTCGACCTGATCGGTGGCACCGACGGCTTTGGCCTGCTCCAGCGCCTGCTCGGAAATACGCATCTGTTCGTTGGGCGCCGGATCATTGGCGCAGCCAGCCAGGCCGAGCATGGCCACGGCTAGGATCAAGGATTGGGTTCTCACGCACTCTTCCTAATGTTTAGGGGCATCCGCCTGCACTTGCATCTGTGCCTTCCAGCGCTCGACATTACGTTGCAGCACGGCTTCGGACGCACCGGAGATCGGCAATTCTGTCAGCTTTTTTGCCAATTGCCCACGCAACCACGAGTCGTTGCAGGCCGAGTTGTGCGACACAGCCAGATATAAACCCGGGCGGTCCACTGGCAAACCGCGGGCGATCAGGTTGTTGCTCATGCCCAAACTCTGGGTCATGGCCATGCCCGAGTAACGCCCGGCCAAGACATAATCGACCTGGCCCAGTACCAGTTTCTGGAAGGCCTGAGTGAGGTTCTGCGCCGGCACCAGCTTGAGCTGGGCCTTGGCGAAGGCGGTGAAGGCTGGGGTCAGTCGTGCACGCTCCGACAGGCTCCCCTGATAGCTGGCAAGGTCAGCCGGGCCCTGGAACGCCAGCGTCGCGTCGTGGCGGGTCCAGACCAGGTATTCGTTTTGCTGCAGCGGCGGGTGGATATAGTCCAACGCGGTCAGCTGCTCCACTTGCATGGGTGTATCGAGCAGCAGGTCCATGCGCCCACTGCGCACTTCTTCCAGCGCCTGATCGCGCCGCCCCGCATTGAGCACTTCGACCTTGACTCCCAACTCCCCTAGAACCTGACGCAGCAGGTCGACATTGGCCCCCACCAGGTGCTTGGGATCGTCAGGGTCCTGCCAGGAATAGGGTGGCGCATCTGGGCTGCCGGTCGCCACGAGGCGCTCGCACTTGCCCGCCGCCATCACCACTGGCGACAACAGCGCCGCCATGCATGCCAGCACTTTGCTCGCGTTGCGCAACACCATCCGTCACTCCTTGTCCAGCAACAAAAAAACCCGGCCCTCTGTCGAGGGCCGGGCTTCTTTATAAGTGAAGCAGGCGGATCAGACCAGCTTTTCCAGCTCCGGAACCGCTTCGAACAGGTCGGCGACCAGCCCGTAGTCCGCTACCTGGAAGATCGGCGCCTCTTCATCCTTGTTGATCGCAACGATCACTTTGGAATCTTTCATACCCGCCAGATGCTGGATCGCGCCAGAGATACCAACGGCAATGTACAGCTGCGGTGCAACGATCTTGCCGGTCTGGCCGACCTGCATGTCGTTTGGCACGAAGCCTGCGTCGACTGCAGCGCGCGATGCCCCCACAGCAGCGCCGAGCTTGTCGGCCAGGCTGTACAGGTGCTTGAAGTTGTCACCGTTGCCCATGCCACGGCCGCCGGAAACGACGATCTTGGCAGCGGTCAGCTCTGGGCGGTCGGACTTGGCCAGCTCTTCGCCAACGAAAGCCGAGATACCGGCGTTGTGCGCAGCAGCCACCGCTTCGACGGCAGCTGAGCCACCTTCGGCGGCCACAGCGTCGAAGCCGGTGGTACGCACGGTGATGACCTTGATGGCCGCGCTCGATTGCACGGTGGCAATGGCGTTACCGGCGTAGATCGGGCGCTTGAAGGTGTCGGCGGACTCGACCGAGATGATCTCGGAGATCTGGTCCACGTCCAGCAGCGCGGCAACGCGCGGCAGGATGTTCTTGCCATTGGTGGTGGCCGGAGCCAGCACGTGGCTGTAGCCGCTTGCCAGCTCGACGATCAGCGGCGCAACGTTCTCTGGCAGTACGTGGGCGTAGGCAGCGTTGTCGGCAACCAGCACCTTGGCCACACCAGCGATCTTGGCAGCAGACTCGGCAACGCCGCCGACGTTCTGGCCAGCGACCAGCACGTGCACATCGCCACCGATTTTGGCGGCAGCGGCGACAGTGTTCAGGGTGGCCGGGGCTACGGCACCATTTTCGTATTCAGCGACAACCAGGATAGTCATTTAGATTACCTTCGCTTCGTTCTTCAGCTTCTCGACCAGTTCGGCCACCGATTTGACCTTGATGCCAGCGCTGCGAGCAGCCGGGGCTTCAACTTTCAGGGTCTTGGTGGTGGAGGCCAGGGAAACGCCCAGCGCGTCTGGCGTGACGGTTTCCAGCGGCTTCTTCTTGGCCTTCATGATGTTGGGCAGCGACGCGTAGCGTGGCTCGTTCAGGCGCAGGTCAGTGGTGACGATGGCAGGCAGGTTCAGCGCAACGGTCTGCAAGCCGCCGTCGATTTCACGGGTGACGTTCAACTTGTCGCCAGCCGCTTCAACCTTGGAGGCGAAGGTGCCCTGGGCGAAACCGGTGAGCGCGGCGAGCATCTGGCCGGTCTGGTTGTTGTCGCTGTCGATGGCCTGTTTGCCGAGGATGACCAGCTGTGGCTGCTCCTTGTCGACAACCGCTTTGAGCGCCTTGGCCACGGCCAGAGAGTTAAGTTCGTCAGCGGCTTCGACCAGAATGGCACGATCGGCACCCAGGGCCAGGGCGGTACGCAGTTGCTCCTGCGCGGTAGCCGGGCCGACGGAGACGACAACGATTTCGGTCGCCACGCCCTTTTCCTTCAGGCGTACGGCTTCTTCCACGGCGATTTCGCAGAAGGGGTTCATGGACATCTTGACGTTAGCAAGGTCGACGCCGGAGTTGTCCGCTTTGACGCGAACCTTGACGTTGTAGTCGACCACTCGTTTGACAGCTACAAGAACCTTCATGGATTCCTCGTTACTCTCCGGTGAATAGATAGTCGCCTGGGGCAGAGCCCGGCGATGCGCGTGGGTACAAGGGCACCTCTAAAAACGTACCGGGGCAAAGCTCATGGTGACCGAACAGTCTTGTCGCGACCGTTGCGGCAAATACCCACGGGTCATTTCGTGTCGTGGCGTGTAGACTTCACTACAAGTTGCTTTGCGACCCGACAACCCTGCTCCACACCTGGTCTTTAGAGGTGTACCTGCGCCCGGCTGCAAGCCTACGGCGAACGTAAAACCGCTCGTATCTTGACCGTAACACCCAATCCGGTCAATACGGCAAATCGGTCACCTTCCAGCCGCGTTCCTGTGATTTTACTGGGCTGCGGCAAATTCAAACAAACGTTTGTATTGGACCCGCCAAGTGGTGTAGATATAATGCGCGCCAAGACAAAACGGTGTAGTCCGTCCAATGCGTAGCTACAGTTTCGCGCCCTTGAAGCGCCGCGGCACGCAAGCACCCATAAGACAAAGCAACAGCACGAGCCTTGATGAGTAGGAGAGAACCTGTGGAACGCGAATACATGGAATTCGACGTGGTCATCGTCGGGGCAGGCCCCGCGGGCCTGTCAGCCGCCTGCCGCCTGAAGCAGAAGGCCGCCGAAGCCGGTAGCGAGATCAGCGTCTGCGTGGTGGAAAAAGGCTCCGAAGTCGGTGCTCACATCCTCTCCGGGGCGGTCTTCGAGCCGCGCGCCCTGAACGAGCTATTCCCTGACTGGAAAGCGCTCGGTGCGCCGCTCAATACCGAGGTCAAGCGCGATGACATCTACGTGCTCAAGGATGGCGACAGCGCAACCAAAGTGCCAGACCTGTTCGTGCCAAAGACCATGCACAACCAGGGCAACTACATCATCTCTCTGGGCAATCTGTGCCGCTGGCTGGCCCAGCAGGCCGAAAACCTGGGCGTGGAAGTCTACCCAGGCTTCGCCGCACAGGAAGCCCTGTTCGATGAAAACGGCGTGGTGCGCGGCATCGTCACCGGTGACATGGGCGTGGACCGTGAGGGCAACCCAAAGGACGGCATGTACACCCCCGGCATGGAGCTGCGTGGCAAGTACACCCTGTTCGCCGAAGGCTGCCGTGGCCACATCGGCAAGCAACTGATCAAGCGTTTCAATCTCGATAGCGAGTCCGATGTGCAGCACTATGGCATTGGTCTGAAGGAAATCTGGGAGATCGACCCGGCCAAGCACGAGCAGGGCCTGGTGGTGCACACCGCCGGCTGGCCGCTTGACGTGGTGAGCGCCGACAACACAGGCGGCTCGTTCCTCTACCACCTGGAAAACAACCAGGTGGTTGTCGGCCTGATCGTCGACCTGTCCTACGCCAATCCTTACCTGTCGCCGTTCGACGAATTCCAGCGCCTGAAGCACCACCCGGTAATCAAGCAGTATCTCGAAGGCGGCAAGCGCATCAGCTATGGCGCCCGCGCCATCTGCAAGGGAGGCCTGAACTCGCTGCCGAAAATGGTATTCGAAGGTGGCGCACTGATTGGATGCGACCTGGGCACCCTGAACTTCTCCAAAATCAAGGGCAGCCACACCGCAATGAAATCCGGCATGCTCGCCGCCGACGCCGTGGCCGACGCACTGATCGCGGGCAGCGAGGGTGGCGACATCCTGAACACATACGTCGAGGCGTTCAAGGCCAGCTGGCTGCACGAAGAACTGTTCGCCAGCCGCAATTTTGGCCCGGCCCTGCACAAGTTCGGGCCACTGTTCGGTGGTGCATTCAACTATGTCGACCAGAACTGGTTCGGCGGCAAGCTGCCCTTCACCCTGCACGACACCAAGCCCGACTATGCCTGCCTCAAGCTCGCCGCCGAGTCGAAGAAGATCGACTACCCAAAACCGGACGGCAAGCTCAGCTTCGACAAGCTCAGCTCGGTATTCCTCTCCAGCACCAACCATGAAGAGGAACAACCCTGCCACCTCAAGCTGACTGACCCGAACGTGCCGATCGCCAGCAACCTGCCGCTGTACGACGAGCCGGCTCAGCGTTACTGCCCAGCGGGTGTGTACGAAGTAGTCACCCAGGAAGATGGCAGCAAGCGCTTCCAGATCAACGCGCAGAACTGCGTACATTGCAAAACCTGCGACATCAAGGACCCAGCCCAGAACATCACCTGGGTTACCCCTGAAGGCGCTGGCGGGCCGAACTACCCCAACATGTAAGGCTGCCGCCCTCGCGTAGCGAAAAGCCCCCGGGTCATCAGAGCCGGGGGCTTTTTTGCATCAGATGGCTGCTATTTTTCAGCGCATGCAACCGGTGCAGCCTCCACAGCGAACGCCAGAGGCTCACGACGCCCGAAATACACGGCTGTCAGCAGCCCCACCGTGCCCATCATCAGACAAAAGCCTACACACACCCAAGGGCTCCAGGGCATTAGCGCAATCAACGCCAGTGGCGTGGTACTGGCCCACAGTGCATAAGCCACGTTGTATGTGAACGAAATTCCCGAAACCCGGATCTGCGCCGGGAACAGCCCGACCATCACCGAGGGCACCACCCCCACTACGCCACATGCCAGCCCAGCCAAGGCATAGGCCAGCCACGTCACGCCCCACTGCCCTACCAGGCTTGCGTACAACGCACCGATACCCAGCGGCAGCAGCAGGCTGTAGATCATCAGGGCGCGCCAGGCACCGAGTCGGTCGACCAGCAACCCGGCCAGCACGCAGCCAAGGTTGAGGAAGACGATGCCCACGCTGCTCAAGGCGAAGGTATGCCCTGCCGTCATGCCAAAACGCTGTTGCATTACTGTCGGCGTGATCACCACCAGCACCACCACGGCAGAGGTCAAAACACAGGTGAGCAGCGCTGCCGGAATCAACGCCGAGCGATGCTCGCTCAGCACCTGCCTCAAGGGGAACTGCACCGGCTGCTCCTGACGCTCGCGCAATGCCAAAAATACCGGCGTTTCGCTAAGCCAGCGGCGCAGCCACACGCCGATCACACCGAATACCCCACCCAGCAGGAACGGGTAGCGCCAGGCGTAGTCGAGAATTTCCTGTGGGCTGAACACCTGTGCAAGCAATGTCGCGGTCAATGCTCCCAACAAGTAGCCGAAGGTCAGCCCCGCTTGTAGAAAACCAAGCGCATAACCACGACGCCCGTCGGGCGCATGTTCGGCGACGAAGGTCCAGGCGCTGGGCACTTCACCGCCCACCGCCGCGCCTTGCAGAATGCGCAGCGCCAACAGAATCAGGGGGGCCGCATAGCCGATGTCGGCATAGGTCGGCATCACCCCGATCAGCAGGCACGGCAAGGCCATCATGAGGATGCTCAGGCTGAACACCCGCTTGCGCCCCAGGTGGTCGGCAAAATGGGCCATCAGGATGCCGCCCAAAGGGCGTGCCAGGTAACCGGTCACAAAAATGCCGAAGCTTTGCAGAAGGCGCAGCCACTCCGGCATTTGCGGCGGGAAAAATAGCTGGCTGAGGGTCAGGGCGAAAAACACGAAGATGATGAAATCGTAGATTTCCAAGGCACCGCCCAGTGCCGCCAGGCCCAAGGTCCGGTGATCGCCGCGGCTGAACCGGGGCGGGCGAGCGGTATCGATGGCAGTCATGGCAGGTGTCCGCAGATCGGCAAAAGGCTGGAGGATAGCAAATCGCTCGCTACGGCCCCAGCGACTTGGCTAACGGCTGAAAACGGTGTGGCCGAAATTTCTAGGCCTGCGCTCAGGGACAGCGCCGGGGGCAAGGCTCGATGGCAGGGCGATCTTGCCCACCAGTACGGGGCTGTCGATGATCGCCATGAAAGACTGCAACGCTTCATTATCCGGCACTTGAGGCAGGCTGACGCTGACGGCCTGGCGCTCGGTCTGTGGCACGACGGGTACTTTCAAGTGGTGCGAGTGGTACAGCAAGGCATGCTGGATCTGCGCACTGACGCGGCAGAAGCGTGCCAGATCGACGCCCGCATGGCTGGCCAGCTCGATGTTGCCCAGCAACAGATTGAACGGTAGCAAGGCGCACTGCACCAAGCGCTGCAACTCCTCGAACGATTCAACCGGGGCGATACGGTAATAACCCAGGCCATTGAGCAGCTTCTCCAGCTGCAAGCGCTGCTGGGGATGCTCGTCGGCAATCAGAATGCGCAGGGTCTTGTTCGTCATTGTCGGACCTGGGCCGTCAGGTGATTATGGGACAGCTCCCTGACCAAACTGCGCCAAAAACAGGCAACCACCAGGCCAGCGCCCAGTGGGGTCAAACTAGATAGTTGTCGGGAAACCGGGGGAAATCAAGTGGCCATCACACAGAATTTTCACTTTCCAGCACACCGCGCTCAGGACTCCCACTGGCGCATACGTACCCGGCAGTGTCTCATGGCGTTGACGATGTGCTTTTCCACCAGGCTGCGGGAAATACCCAGATGCTCTGCAATTTGTTGATGCGACAGGCCATCGAGCTTGCGCAATAAAAAGCAATCCCGGCACACCTTGTTCAATTCATCCAGGGCCTTCTTCATCAGGGTCAGGCGCTGATCGAGCTGCATATCCTGCGGCGGCTCTGCGGCAAACAAATGCCCGTCGGCCTCGAGGGCGTCCAGGGACTCGGCCTGGCGTACCTGATGGCGCCTGTGTCGGTCGATCACCAGGTTGAGGGCGGTGCGATATAGAAACGCCCGCGGGTGGGTGATGTGCCCGCCCCCGCTGCGCTCCAGTACACGCAAATAGGCATCGTGGGCAACGTCCTCCGCAGCCTGTCGGTTGCCAAGGCGCGCGCTAAGAAAGCTCACCAGTTCGCGATAATAATGTTCCACAACAGCACCTGAAATCGTCCTTGCAACCCACGAGCGGGACTGAGTGATACTGGAGCGTGATAGTACAAATTATAACTATTCTCAGCAACACGCCTTCCCCTGCCGTGATCAACCTAAATATGCAGCGCCAACCTTCGTTTATCTGAAACTTCGGTGCGCACCGCAATTGGCTACGCGCGACCTCTCCCCTGGCTGGAAGCCCGCATGAGCCGCTCAACCTCCCCCCGTCGCAAGTTCACATTCGCAGCCATGGGCCTGATTGGACTGGGCTGCCTGCTCGCCTGGCAGGCGCTGCCAAGCGGCGCGCAGCGCCAGGGCACCGTACCGGTCACAAGGGCCGATATCGAAAGCAGCGTCACCGCCCTGGGCACCTTGCAGCCGCGCCGCTACGTGGATGTCGGTGCCCAGGCCTCGGGGCAGATCCGCACCTTGCACGTGGAGGCAGGAGACTCGGTACGCAAGGGGCAGCTGCTGGTCGAAATCGACCCCTCCACCCAGCAGGCGCGGCTGGATGCAGGGCGCTTTTCGATCGACAACCTCAAGGCCCAGCTCGCCGAACAGCGCGCACAGTTCGAGCTGGCCAACCAGCAACTCAAGCGCCAGCGCGATCTGGCCGCCGCCGGCGCGACCCGTGATGAGGACGTGCAGGCCGCAGCAGCCCAGCTCAAGGTCACCCAGGCGCGCATCGACATGTTCCTGGCGCAGATCCGCCAAGCCCAGGCGAGCCTGCGCAGCGACGAGGCAGAATTGGGCTATACCCGCATCTACGCGCCAATGGACGGCACGGTTGTGGCCGTCGACGCCCGCGAAGGCCAGACCCTCAATGCGCAACAACAGACCCCACTGATCCTGCGCATCGCCAAATTGTCACCGATGACCGTGTGGGCTCAAGTTTCCGAAGCCGATATCGGCAAGGTCAAACCGGGCATGACTGCCTACTTCACCACACTGTCCGGTGGCAAACGCCGCTGGAACAGCACAGTGCGACAAATCCTGCCGGTGCCGCCAAAACCCCTGGAGCAGAACCGCCAGGGCAGTGGCAGCCCGGTCAATGCCGCCAGCCAGGTGGTGCAATACACCGTACTGCTGGATGTCGACAACCCCGACGGCGCGCTGATGGCCGACATGACTACCCAGGTATTTTTCGTCTCCGGTCACGCCAGCCAGGTGTTGACCGTACCCCTGGCGGCACTGCACGGCGATGGCGAGCGTTACCTGGCTCGGGTCGTCGACCCCCACGGCAACGTGGTGCAGCGTCAGGTACGCACTGGCCTGAGCGACCGCCTGCGCATTGAGGTGCTAGAGGGGCTGAATGAGGGTGAACAGCTACTGATGGGCGCCACCGGCGCCAGCGGAGGCTGAATGAGCTCCCCTCTGATAGAGCTGGTCGATATCCGTAAATCCTACGGTGGCAAGGACTCGCCTAGCGTCGATGTTCTACGGGGCATCAGCCTGAGTATTCACCCTGGGGAGTTCGTTGCCATCGTGGGCGCATCCGGCTCGGGCAAATCGACCTTGATGAACATTCTCGGCTGCCTGGACCGACCGACATCGGGTCATTATCGCTTCGCCGGCAAGGGCGTGGCCGAACTGAGCAACGACGAACTGGCTTGGCTGCGCCGGGAGGCGTTCGGCTTCGTGTTCCAAGGCTATCACCTGATTGCGTCTGGTTCGGCCCAGGAAAACGTCGAAATGCCGGCCATTTACGCGGGTACGCCCGCCCCTGAGCGCCATGCTCGCGCCAGAGCCCTGCTCGCCCGCCTAGGCCTGGCCAACCGCAGCGGCAACCGCCCGCATCAGCTTTCGGGCGGGCAGCAACAACGGGTATCGATTGCCCGAGCCTTGATGAACGGCGGCCACATCATCCTTGCCGACGAACCCACCGGTGCCCTTGACAGCCATAGCGGCGCCGAGGTCATGGCGCTGCTCGACGAACTGGCCAGCCAAGGACACGTGATCATCCTGATCACCCACGATCACAAAGTCGCAGCGCGGGCTCAACGAGTGATCGAGATACGCGACGGCCAGGTGATCAGCGATAGCGCAGCCAAGCAGCCAACCATCGCTACCCCACAAGCGCTGCAGGCCGATGACCTGCGCCAGCGCCTGGCCCAAGGAGCCACTTTGCCCGGAGCCTGGAAGGGCGAGTTGCTCGAAGCTCTGCAGGCGGCCTGGCGGGTGATGTGGGTCAACCGCTTTCGCACCGCTCTGACCTTGCTCGGCATCATCATTGGAGTGGCTTCGGTAGTGGTCATGCTGGCCGTCGGTGAAGGCAGCAAACGTCAGGTCATGGCGCAGATGGCCGCTTTCGGCTCGAACATCCTTTACCTCAACGGCAAGCCCGCCGCACTGGGCGAGCCTGCCGGGGCCATTACCCTGGATGACGTTGCAGCCATCGGCCAACTGCCGCAAGTCAGGCAGATCATGCCAGTGTTAGGCGAGAAGGTGATGGTGCGCCACGGCAACCGCAGCCAGCGTTTCTACGTGGGAGGCAACAACAACCAATTCCCGCTGATCTTCAACTGGCCGGCCGCTAAGGGGGCGTTTTTCACCGAGGCTGATGAAGCCAGTGGAGCGGCAGTGGCGGTAATCGGCCAAAAGGTCCGGGACAAGATGCTCGACCCCGACCGGGACCCGCTCGGTCAATACATCCTGATCGGCAATGTACCCTTCCAGGTCATCGGCGTTCTGGCCGGCAAAGGCGCAAGCTCCGGGGACCAAGACGCCGACGGTCGGATCGTGGTGCCCTACGCGGCAGCGGCTATCCGCTTGTTTGGCCAGCGCGATCCCGATTACATCACCGTCGCCGCCACCGATGCCGCCCGGGTGGATGAAACCGAAGCAGCGGTCGACCGCCTGCTGCGCCAGCGACATCAGGGCCGCCACGACTTCGAACTGACCAACTCGGCGGCACTGATCCAGGCCCAGGCGCGCACCCAGAACAGCCTGGCGCTGATGCTCGGGGCCATTGCCGCCATCTCACTGCTGGTCGGCGGCATAGGTGTGATGAACATCATGCTCATGACCGTGCGCGAGCGCACCCGGGAAATCGGCATCCGGATGGCAACCGGTGCACGGCAGTACGACATCCTGCGCCAGTTCCTCAGCGAGGCGGTGATGCTGTCGATGGTCGGCGGCGTGGCCGGCATTGGCCTGGCGCTGCTGATTGGCGGCGCATTGATGCTGGGCAAGGTTGCCGTAGCCTTCACCCTGCAGGCCATGTTCGGTGCATTTTCCTGCGCCGTGCTCACCGGCATCCTGTTCGGCTTCATGCCGGCACGCAACGCCGCCCGACTCGACCCGGTCAAAGCCCTCACCAGCGAATAAACCATGACCCTGCCAAGCCGCATCAGCCTACTGTCCCTGTGCCTGGGCCTCGCCGCCTGTAGCCTGCCGCCCGCACCCTCCAGCGGTATCGTTGCGCCCGCCGCCTGGCAAGGCCCCAATGCTCGGGCCTCTGCACCTCTGCCCAGCGCCCAATGGTGGCACGCATTCGACAGCGCCGAGCTCAATCGCCTGGTCGAGCGCGCACGCAACAACGCCCACGACCTTGCAGCCGCTACCGCACGCGTGCGCCAGGCCCAGGCACGCGCAATGATCGCCGGTGCACCGCTACTGCCGCAGCTGCAGCTGGAATTGGACGCCAGCCGTCAGCGCCTGCTGCATGGCGAGGGCTATGATCAGCTCGATGTCAGCCGCTACCAGCCCACCAGCACGGCATTCGACATGCAGTTGGTCGCCAGTTACGAGCTCGATTTCTGGGGTGGCCTGCGCGCTGCCCGCCAAAGCGCGCTACACAGCCTTGATGCCAGCCGCTTCGATCGCCAGACGGTGGAGTTGACCTTGATCAGCAGTGTCGCCAGCACCTACCTGCAGGGCCTGGCCTTGCAGGAACAACTGCGCATTGCCCGCCTCAACCTGGAAAATGCCCGTGATGTGCTGGGCTTGGTACAGACACGCCAGGATGCCGGCGCCGCGACGCGTCTGGAGCTGGCCCAGCAGCGCAGCCTGGTGGCTGCCCAGGCGCGGCAAGTGCCCAAGCTCGAACAGCAGTGGCAGGACAACCGCGTGACCCTGGCCACGCTACTGGGCGAACCGGTGCAGGCCCTGCCCACTACCAGCCAAGCGCTTGGCGCGGTGAACTGGCCGCAGCTCGGTAGCGGCGTACCCAGTTCACTGCTCACCCGCCGGCCAGACATTGCGGCCGCCGAAGCGCGCCTAGCCGCTGCCAACGCCAACGTGCAGGTCGCCAGGGCTGCCTTGCTGCCCAAAGTGACCTTGGGCGCCAACCTGGGAACCGGCGCGCGTACCCTGGCCGATGTTTTCGGCAGTTCCTACTACACCCTGACCTCCGGCCTGGTGGCGCCCATTTTCAACAATGGCCGACTACGGGCGGCACGGCAGTTGGCCGAAGCCGAACAGGACGAGCTGCTGGCAAACTACCGAAGCAGCATCCTGGCGGGTTTCGCCGATGTCGAGAAAGCCTTGAATGCTATTGAGGGAATAGAGCGCCAGCGCCACTGGCAGGATCAGGAGCTGGAGCAGGCGCGTCTGGCCTTTGAGCTGGCGCAACGGCGCTACGCGGCGGGTGCCGAAACCCTGCTGAGCGTACTCGATACACAGCGCGCGCTTTACCTGGCTCAAGACCAGCAGGCAACCTTGCGCCTGGCACGGCTGCAAGGCAGCGTGGCGTTGTACAAGGCGTTGGGTGGCGGATGGCAGCTGGAGGCCGGGGGTAAGGGTTGACACGGCAAGGCTAGGTAAAAGCAAGGGCCGAAGCGGCCCTTGTTGGGTCACACGGCCGCGGCCAGGGCCTGGGCAAAGCGCTGCACCACCTCGTCCACCTGCTGAGCGCTGATGATCAGCGGTGGCAAAAAGCGCACAACGGCGCCATGTCGCCCGCCCAATTCGAGGATCAAGCCACGCTTGAGGCATTCTCGCTGAAGCTTGGGCGCCAACAGCCGATTGGCAGGCCGATGGCCCTGGGCATCAGGCTGACCCAACGGGTCGACCAGCTCTACACCGACCATCAAGCCTCGGCCGCGAACATCGCCTAGCTGTGGGTAGCGGCTTTGCAGGCCCTGCAACTGTTCACGCAAGCGCTGGCCCATGGCTTGGGCATGTTCGGCCAGGCGATGCTCGACCAGGTAATCGATCACTGCAGAACCCGCGGCCATGGCCATCTGGTTGCCGCGGAAAGTGCCGGCGTGTGCACCCGGCTTCCAGGTGTCAAGCCAGTCACGGTACACCACCACTGCCAGCGGCAGGCTGCCACCAATGGCCTTGGACAGGGTGACCACATCCGGCACGATGCCGGCGTGCTCGAAAGCGAACATCCGCCCAGTACGGGCAAAACCGCTTTGGATCTCGTCGACGATCAGCGCCACGCCCGCCTGCTCAGTGATACGTCGCACGCCTTTGAGCCACTCGATATCGGCAGGGATCACTCCGCCCTCCCCCTGCACCACTTCGAGAATGACCGCGGCCGGTAGCGGCACGCCGCTTTCCGGGTCCGACAGCAGGTTTTCCAAGTAATGCAGGTTAGCTTTGACCCCGGCTTCACCCCCCAGCCCAAAGGGGCAGCGGAAATCGTAGGGGTATGGCATGAACTGCACGCCATTGCCCAGCAGCGCGCCTAGCGGTTGCTTGGGGCCGTGGCTGCCCATCAGGCTGAGTGCGCCTTGACTCATGCCGTGGTAAGCGCCCTGGAACGCCAGCACAGTGCTGCGCCCGGTGGCACTGCGCACCAGTTTCAGTGCCGCTTCCACCGCGTCGGTGCCGGTCGGCCCGCAGAACTGCACCTTGGCCTCGCGGCGCAAGGGCTCAGGCAGTATGCCGAAAAGGTCCTGAACGAAGCGGTCCTTGACCGGCGTGGTCAGGTCCAGGGTGTGCAATGGCAACTCGTCTGCCAGCACTCGCTGAATCGCTTCAACCACTACCGGATGGTTGTGGCCTAGGGCCAAGGTGCCAGCCCCCGCCAGGCAATCGATGAATTGACGGCCTTCGACGTCCTCGACGTAAATGCCGCGCGCGCGCTTGAGCGCCAGCGGGATGCGCCGTGGATAACTACGGGCATTGGACTCCTGCTGCTGCTGGCGTTGCAGCAGCGGCGAGTCGCTGAATTCATACAGAGGGTTAGGTGCGCCTGCCGGCAGGACCTGGGCAAGGCTGGTAGCGGTGGACATGGGTGAATCCTCGCAAGCAAGCGAAAGGGCAGTTATCGCTAGAAAAACGCTTGAGTGCGGGGAGGATTTAGCGTTTGTTGCGGGATTTTCGCAGGGTCGAACCGGCGCTTTTGCCAGCGAACCGGCTTGCAATCGGGAGCGTCGCTCGCCGCACAAGCCGGTTTGCCAAAAACCGGGGCGGTAATGGGTGGATTCAACCCGCTGTCCGCGCTGGGACCTGCAGCAGAACCCGCAGCCCGTCGCCACGGCTATCGAACTTCAGGTCCCCGGCGCAGCGCTGCACGATCGCCTGGACAATCGCCAGCCCCAGGCCACAACCGCCACTCTGGCCATTTCGCCAGAAACGCTCGGTAAGATGTGCAAGGTCGGCGTCGGCAATCCCAGGGCCGTGGTCACGCACCATGAACCCCACCTGCCCGTCGGCCATCTGCACTTCCAGCTCAACCTCGGTTTCGCCACCGTGGCGCAACGCGTTGTCCAGCAAGTTGCGCAGGGCTGCAACGGCCAGCGGCGCGGGCATTCCCAGGTAGATCCGCGTGGCCTCTTCCGGTAGGCGTAGAGCGATCCGCCGGTTGTCGCCACCG
This sequence comes from Pseudomonas promysalinigenes, assembly GCF_014269025.2. Classification (NCBI taxonomy): domain Bacteria; kingdom Pseudomonadati; phylum Pseudomonadota; class Gammaproteobacteria; order Pseudomonadales; family Pseudomonadaceae; genus Pseudomonas; species Pseudomonas promysalinigenes. The sequence goes on from NZ_CP077094.1 coordinate 3,336,237, forward strand.
CCGGCATCCTGCATGGCCTGGCGGGCGACCTGTTCGGCGCTGCACAGCACGCCATCTTCGAACGACAAGCTGCCCTCCACCCGTGCCAGCATCAAGAGCTGCTCCAGGGTGCGGTGCATGCGGTCAGCGCCCTGTTCGGCGTGCTCCAAAGCCTGCTCGCGCACCGCACCATCGGTCATCCGTGCCACTTGCAGGTGGGTCTTGATCGCTGTCAGTGGGCTGCGCAGTTCGTGTGCAGCATCGTCGGTCAGGCGGCGTTCCCGTTCGATGGTCTGGGCAATGCGCAGGAACAGCTGGTTCTGGGTGTCGAGCAAGGGTTGCAACTCGCTGGGCAAACCGGCCACCTGCAGCGGCTCGACACTGTCGGCGCGCCGGCGGCGCAGGGCATCGCGCATGCGATTGAGCGGCTCCAGGCCTTTGCCCAGGCCAATCCACAGCAGCCCGAGGCTACCGAGCAAGGCCATCAGTACTGGCGCGGAGGCCGCCAACAGAATCGACTGGTTGAGCGCTTCGCGCTCCATGTGTCGGTCTGCGGTGGTAATGCGTACGTCACCATGGTTGTAGGTGAAGGTACGCCAGGAAGCGCCGTCGATGGTCTGATCGCGAAAACCGCTGTGCTGGTCGTCCATGGCGCCGTCATGCTTGTGGTTGCTGGCGAGGATTTCACCGCGCAACGAACTGACTTGGCAGGCCATGCCGTCGGGTACGCTCAACTGGTCGGCGGAAAAGTGTGCGTCTTCACCCTTGCCGGCCAGTGGTTGCGGTAACTGCTCGATCAGCCCGGCGACCATGCGCGCCGAGGCCACCAGGCGCTGGTCGAGGGAGAACATCATCTGCTGACGCAGGTCACGCAGCATCCAGGCGGCCGCCAGCGCCCAAATGATGATGAAGGCGCTACCGAGGATCAGGCTCAGGCGTACCCGCAGGCTCATGACGCCGCCTCGTGTGGTGCCTGCGCCGGCCCCAGGCGATAGCCCAGCCCGCGTACGGTTTCGACGATACGGTTGCCGAGCTTGCGCCGCAGGTGGTGGATGTGCACGTTCAGCGCGTTGCTCTCGACCTCGTCGCTGAAGCCGTACACGCAGTCCTTGAGCTGTTCGCTGGACAGCACCCTGCCGGGATTTTGCAGCAGGGCCTGCAGCAGCGCCTGCTCGCGCCGGGACAGGTCGACCGGCTGCCCTGCCAGGGTCGCTTCGCAGCTGCTGGGGTCGTAACGCAACGGGCCATGCTCGATCACATTGACCGCCCGCCCCGCCACCCGGCGCAACAGGGTATGCAGGCGTGCAGCCAGCTCACGCAGGTCGAAGGGCTTGAGCAGGTAGTCGTCGGCACCGGCCTGCAGGCCATCGACCCGGTCGGTGACCGCATCTCGGGCGGTAAGCACCAGCACGGGTAGGTCTACACCTTGCTGGCGCAGGCGGCGAAGCAATTTGAGGCCATCTTCGTCCGGCAGGCCGAGGTCGAGGATCATCACATCGAACTGCGCCGCCTGCAGCAAAGCCCGAGCGCTGGCGGCATTGGCCACGCGATCGACGGTCAGGCCCTGGGCAGTGAGGCCGGCGCAGATGCCGCTGGCGATCAGGTCGTCGTCCTCACATAGCAGTACGTGCATGGTGGAGCTCCCGCAGTGGTGTAGCTGGCATTGCACTATGAAGGGATTAAGGGGGGATTATGGACCTTTTTGTGTTCGCCGAAAGCCTTGCAGCGCCTGTGAGATCGAGCGCCGCCCGCGCGGCGCATCGCGAGCTGCGCTCGCTCCTACGTTTGTTTCGGGCCAGTTGATCCTGTGGGATTTGCGCGCGGACGCTTTGGGGCCTGACGCGATATTGCGTTGCACCAACCAGGCGGTCGCGCGCGCCTGCCACAGGCGTTACTGGCCCGAAACAAACGTAGGAGCGAGCGCAGCTCGCGATGCGCCGCGCGGGCGGCGCTCGATCTCACAGGCGCCCAATCCCTACAGCCATACCCTTCGCAGCACCACCCCCATCCCTAAAAACCCCACCACCAGCACCGCACCGATGAGTAAAGCCGTGACAGAAAACTCACTGGCGCAGTGCCTCAGGCGTATCGACATCCCGCAGCACGCCGGCATCCTCGACGTCCAGCCTGACGCAACTGTGGGGATTGGCCCTGACCACCGAACGCGCCCCCTCATCCCCCGACAGCCGCACCAGCGCTGGCCAGAAATCGCGACCGAACAACACCGGGTGCCCCTGCTGCCCGCCATGACAAGGCAGAACTATCGTTGACTCACCGGCCTTACTTGCAAGCAGGCCAAGGGTCGCTGGCTCCACCCAGGGCATGTCCCCCAGCAGAATCGCCACCGCCTGCGCCTCACTGTCGACCAGCGAAGCAGCACCAGCCGCCAGACTGTGGCCCATGCCAAGCGTGTAATCTGCGCTGGAGATGACCCGGCATGCCGATGGCAACCCCAACGCCTCGCCCCGCTCACCGTCACGCAACACCACCCGCACGTCATCGAATACCGTGCAGGCAAGTTCGACGCTGTGCACCAGCACGCTTCGCCCATCTGCCATCAATGCCCGGCGCTTGTCACCCCCAAAACGCACGCTGCTGCCAGCCGCCAGCACCAGCGCCACCACGCTCACAGCGCATCTCGCGCGATGCCATTGCGCAGGCGCAGAATATCGGCAAGCACCGCCAGGGCGATCTCGGCCGGCGTCTTGCTGCCCAGATTGAGGCCGATGGGCGCGTGGATCCGCGCCATTTGCTCGTCACTCAAGCCGCCAATGCGGTGCAGGCGTTCACGACGCTTCTCGGAAGTCGCCATGGAGCCCATCACGCCGATATAGAACGCTTCAGTACGCACCGCTTCGAGCATGGCGAGGTCGTCTATTTTCGGGTCGTGGGTCAATGCAACCACCGCCGTGTCGGCATGGCAACCGCCATTGACGATGAACTCCGAGGGCAGCTCCCGGCGCACCTCGATGCCCTCCAGCAGCACGCCCTCAAGCACTTCTTCACGGGGCTCGCAAAGGATGACCTCAAAGCCCAGGCTTTTGCCGAACTCGGCGCAGAAGTGCGCGACACTGGAGTAGCCTGCCAACAGCAAGCGCTGAGCCGCACCGACACGCAAACGCACTTGGTCGCTCTGGCGCTCCACCCGCGGCCCCTGATCGCGGTCATCGAACAGCTGACGCTGGCCTTGCGGAAGGCGCACCTCGCGCAACAGCCGGCGCTGGCCGCGCAATGCGCCTTGCAGCTCACGCAGGTGAGCCTGCACGTCACAATCGGCGGCCAAGTTTTCCACCAGCACCTCGAGTACACCGCCACAAGGCAAGCGAATGCTCGATCGCCGGTCGCTGCCATCGCCATAGCGCACGATGGCTACCGGCTCGGGAAATTCACCCTGCCCCACACGCTCCAGGAAATCTTCTTCCACGCAGCCGCCAGACAGCGACCCCAGCCGCTGGCCGCTCTGGTTGACCGCCAGCAGTGAGCCCGGCGCCCGAGGCGCCGAGCCGTAAGTGGCCAGCACCGTGCACAACCAAACCCGCTGACCGCTCAAGGACCACTGCAAGGCCTGACTGATGACTTGAAGATCCAGATGCTGCACGTTTACTCCGTTTTTAGCTCCGCGAGCTGTTGCAGGCTCAGGTCGCCGGGCAATCCACCCCAGGCCTGGCGCAGGTAGTTGACCATGTCCGTCACTTGCTGGTCGTCGAGTTTGTCGGCAAAGCCCGGCATCGGCTGCATGCGCTCGAAGCCGGTGAACTGCTGCTCAGCAATGCCGTCGAGAATCGCCTTCACCAAATTGCGCGAGTCGCTCTGGCGCAGCACCGTGTTGCCTTGCATGGCCACGGCGATGTGCGGTTTGCCCTCACCCTCCACCCCGTGACAACCGGCGCACACGTTCAGGTACTGCTGACGCCCACGCTTGGCGCTATCGTTGAGCTGGGCCAGCGGCACCGGCTCCACCAGCCGGGCCTTGGGCGGCTGATCACCCAGCAGGTAGGTGGCCATGGCCGACAGGTCAGCGTCTTGCAGATGCTGCGTGCTGTGGTGCACCACCGGGTACATCTCGTTGAACATGCTGCCTTGGGCACTGATACCGTGCTTGAGGAACGTGGTCAGGTCCGGCTGGGTCCAGCCACGCTCGGCCAGGTCCTGGGCCAGTAAGCTCGGCGCCAGGTAGCCCATGAGCAGGCCTCCGGTAAAGCGCTTGTCCTGTTGCAGCGCGCCGATGGGGTTACGCGGGGTATGGCACTCGCCGCAGTGGCCCAGCACTTCGACCATGTACTGCCCACGCTGCCAGGCTGGGCTCTTACCTTCGCCCGGCTGCAATTGCACGCTCTTGCCGTACAGCATGTTCCAACCGGTCAGGCCCAGGCGCACATTGAACGGGAAGCTCAGCTTGGTTTCTGGCGCCGGACGGTTGATCGGCGCGATGGTCATCAGGTAGGCCAGAATGGCGTCGGAGTCTTCACGCTTGATCAGGTGGTACGAGGTGTAGGGCATCGCCGGATAGAGGTTGGCGCCATCCTTGCGCTTACCCTCGGTCACTGCTGCGAAAAACTCGTCAGGCGTATAGCTACCGATGCCGTACTGCTTGTCCGAGGTGATGTTGGTGCCATAGATGGTGCCGAATGGCGAGTGAATCGGCAGCCCTCCGGCAAACGGCGCGCCGCCTTCGGCCGTGTGGCAGGCCATGCAATCGGCGGCACGGGCCAGGTATTCACCGCGCTTGACCTGAGCATCGTCGGCGGCGTGGGCGAGCGAAACCCCAGCGAGCACCAGTGTCATTACCAGCGTGTTGCGAACCAAGCCCATGCTCAACCCTCCTTGACCAGGCCGAGATCATTGAGCACGGCGCGGGTGGCGTCGTAATAGCGCACATAACCGGTGCAACGGCAGATGTGATGGCCGAGGCTCGCCTCGATGCGGTCTTGCACCTCACTCTTTTTCAATGGCTGGCGCTGGGCGGTTTCCACCAGCACGGTGGCGGCATTGACGAAGCCTGGGGCGCAGTAGCTGCACTGGAAGGCGAACAGGTCGACGAACTTCTGCTGAATCGGGTTCAGGGTCAGGTTACCCGCCTCGTCCTGCTTAGCATGGCTCTCGATGGTGCGCACTTGCTTGCCTTCGAAATAATGTGCGCCGGTGATGCAGGTACGCACCTCCTCGCAGGTGCCGTCGGGGTTGTCGACGATCACCACACAGGCATGACAGATGCCCTGCCCGCAGCCCAGGCGGGAACCGGTAAGGTTCTGGTGTTCGTGCAGGTAGTCGATCATCGCCAGGTCATCAGGGACCTCGACCGGGCCGACCGGTTGACCGTTGAGGGTCAGTTGCAGTGGACGGTTAGCCATTGAGGGCCTCCTTGATGCGGGCTGGGGTGATGGGTAGATCGCGTACGCGCTTGCCAATGGCATGCGCCACGGCGTTGCCGATGGCACCGACGACCGGGATCATCACCACTTCGGCGATACCTTTGGACGGGTCGGTCGGTGACAGCGGCGGGAGGATTTCGCTGGTCTGCTCCCACACCGCCACATCCCGTGCATGGGGCAGCCGGTAGCGGTTGAAGTTCCAGTCACCTTCACCGGGCCCACCTTCGTGAAGCGGCATTTCTTCGGTCAACGCATGGCCAATGCCCATGGCGATGCCGCCTTCGAGCTGGCCTTTGACCAACTCAGGCACAAGCACGCGGCCACACTCGACCCAGCTGTGGTGGTTGAGCACCTGGACTTCATGGGTGCCCTTGTTGACCTTGATCTCGACGATGGTCGCCACGGGGCTGTAGTAAGTGACCATGGCATTGTTCAGTTGAGTGACTGGGTAAGCGGCGTTCTGCCGGTCGAGCAAGTGATACCCATGGCTGCTCATCTGCGCCTTCTTGGCATTGACTGCACCGTCACCGTACTTCACCGCGACGGCATCGAGAGGGAAGCGCTCGCGCACGCCATCGATAACAAAGTCGGCCTCGGCCCAGCTCCAGCGGTTGAAACCATGCACGCTGACGCCGGTCACCAGGCCCATTTCGTGGGCCTTGCTTGCCAACTGGGCGAACGGGATCGGTGCCAGGCCGTTGCCGGTCAATTCGCCGTTGACCCATACCGCATTCTCACGGCGCACCACCAGCGGGTTGGCCTGGCCGCCGTGCGGGCCTTGGCTCCAGATGGCCATGGCCGCCGGCCACAGGCCGTGATTGAACAGCACGCGGGCTGCTTCACGGGTGGCATGGCTGAAATAGAACGCCGAGTTGGTGGCCGAGGACGGCGAGGCCAGCTTGCCGACCCAGCGCGGGTTGCGCAGCGCGGCGTCCTGATCGGCCTGGCTGATCAGGTACGGGTTGCCACTGGTGGTCAACTGCAACTCCGGCCATTCGGTGACCGCGGTCTTGACCTCATCGGCCGAACGGCCAAGGAAGTCACTGACCACCAGCGCCTGGGAGGTGGACATGCCCGTGCCCAGTTCGGTGCCGATATGACGCAGGCTGATGCGCCCGTCGGCGCTGAACTCGACACTGGCCATCGGCGCCTCGGATCCGGTGCCGAAGTCTTTCTGGCAGATGGCGAAGCCGACGCCGTACCAATGGTCAGGGTCTTTGGCGTCCATCTGCTGCTTGCGCGCATCGCGGTTGCGCCACCACTCGTGCACAGCAGCCTTGTCGAGAATCTCATAAAGGCGAAGCGCACCGGCAGGGACCGCCCCCTGGGTGTTTTTCATGCCCGACTTGAGCGCATTGGCGCGGCGCAGGTCGATGGCATCGACGCCCAGGCGACCGGCGACTTCGTCAACCATCATTTCGGTAGCGGCCATGCTCTGCAAAGTGCCGTAGCCGCGCATGGAGCCTGCCTCGACCCCCCGGGAGAAGTAAGCGGTCACCGACAGGTCATTCTGCGGCATATAGTAAATCGATTGCGCTGCGGTGGCGCCCACCGCAGCCACCGATGGGCTGTAATTGATCCGCCCGCCCCCGTCGCAGCTCATGTCGGCGCGGAATATCTTGAAACTGTTGTCCTTCTTGTCCACCGCAAGTTGGTAACGGATATCGAAAGCATGGCGCTTGATGCCGCTCTGGAACTGCTCGTAGCGGTCGTTGGCCAGTCGGATCGGCACCCCGGCGCCATATAGGGCAGCGACAGCCGCGTAAAAGACAAAAATATTGTTGTCTTTGGAGCCGTAGCCCACGGTGTAGCCCGGGTGCATGTTCAGATTGTTCAAGGCAAACCGAGACGGCTTGATCATGTGCACGCATTCCTGCGCCACCTCGAACGGGCACTGGGTCGCGACCACGAAGTGCAGCGTGCCGCTGGCTGGGTCGTACCAGCCATTGCCATTGTCCGGTTCGAGCGCAGCAGGCTCGATCGACGGCGTTTTATAGCGCTCGTCGAACACCAGCCAGTCCTCAGGTGGGTTGTCCAGCTGCTCGCCCATGCGCTTGGCATAGAACAGCCCCTGCTCGGTGAGGTCGCCGTGCTGATTGGGCGATTTGGACCACACCGGTTTGCGGTTGAGGATGGTGGGGAACAGCATGGAGTTCTTCAGGCTCGAGAACTCGTCTTCGTCAAACGGCGTGGCCCCGCCAACGCGCACGAAGCGGAAGCTGCCATACGGGTCGCGCTGGTAGAGCGGTGCCTGAGCGCCGTACTGAATGGCCTTATCGTTGAACTGCAGCTTGCGCTTGGCCTGGCGGAACCGCTCGAAGTCGTGCCAGATCAGGATCGCCACCGGGTGGCCGATGAACATCGGCACCTGCCCAGGCGGCAGCAGTGGGTCGGGCGAATGCGCCTCTGGCCAGACGATGCCGTCTTTGGCCAGGTCAGCTGCGGTGACTACACGATCCGGCTGCAGGTCGTTGCCCAGCAGGCTCAAATCATGGCCGGCATAGATACGGTCGACCTTGGTCGTCTTGAGCAGCAAAGCATGGCCTTGCTGGGTAGGCCAGCCGGGCATGTCCTTGGCGCGTATGTCGCGTGCGAAGACCTTGTTGCCACAGACCTTGGACAGCGCGTCATTACGAAAACGCGCCTTGCCATCGTGGCTCATCCATTTTTGCGGCGAGGTGGTGACGCGCTCCTCCATCAGTGCGGCGAATGCCTGGCTGCCAAGTGGCGCCATGGTCACGCCGACACCAGCGATCAGGCCGCCTTGCAAGAAGGCGCGCCGGGAAATATCACGGTTGGACATGCTTGATCCTCTGGGCAGAAGAGTTTCTGCCCATCTTTTTTGATTCTTGTGCGGGGAACTTGGCAGGGATAACGCCTTGTTGCCTAAGCCATAGAAATTGACTCTCGCGTCAACTTTACAACAAGAGAGCGAGCATAAGCAAAGTCAAGCCGACAATATGTCGCGGTATGTCTAAGCCCGACATACCCTGCGTTAGCAATGGCTTAGGCAGTAACGGTTAACCTTGAGTTAATCGACCAGAGCCAGCATGGCCACCACTGCGAAACACCAAGGCGAATACATGCGCACCCTCCTACTACTGCTGACGTTCATGCTGGCCGGCCCTTTGCAGGCCAACCCATTCGACGTCAAACCTGATTTCCTGCCAGTCAACCAGGCGTTCGTGCTGACCCACGACCGTCAGGCCGATGGCCAGATGCGCCTGTATTTCCAGATCAAACAGGGTTACTACCTGTACCAGAAGCGCCTGAAGTTCGACGGCCTGGCCATCGATCAGCAACCGCAGTTGCCAGCCGGGCTGAATCATCACGACGAGTTTTTCGGTGACAGCACGGTCTACCGTGACCAGCTCGAACTACTGATCCCGGCTAGCGCCCAAGGCCAGCTGCAGCTCGGCTGGCAGGGGTGTGCCGATGCCGGGCTGTGCTATCCACCGCAGACCACCACCATCGACTTGGGCGGCGACGACGCCCCAGCCTCCGAGCAAGCCAGCGACCAAGCACTGGCCAGCGGCTTGCAGAGCGCCAGCCTGGCCTGGAGCCTGCTGGCATTTTTTGGCCTTGGTTTGCTGCTGGCGTTCACGCCCTGCTCGCTGCCGATGCTGCCGATACTAGCAGGCTTGGTCCTAGGCAATGGCGCTAGCGCAAGACGTGGCTGGCTTTTGGCCGGTGTCTACGTCTTGAGTATGGCGCTGGTCTATGCGGCTTTAGGTGTGGTCGCAGCGCTGCTAGGCGCCAGCCTGCAGGCGTGGTTGCAGCAACCCTGGCTGCTGGGAAGCCTGGCTGGCCTGTTCATCCTGCTCGCCCTGCCGATGTTCGGCGCTTTCGAACTGCAACTGCCGGCCGCCCTGCGCGATCGCCTCGACCGCGCCGGGCAAGGCACGCGCGGTGGCAACCTGTATGGTGCAGCGTTACTCGGTGCGTTGTCCGGTTTGCTGCTGGGCCCATGCATGACTGCACCATTGGCAGGTGCGCTGCTGTACATCGCGCAAAGCGGCGATGTGGCGCAAGGCGCCTTGGTGCTATTCAGTCTTGGGTTGGGCATGGGTGTGCCGCTGTTGCTGCTCGTGACACTGGGCAACCGTTATCTGCCACGCCCTGGGGCATGGATGGAGCGGGTCAAAGGCGTATTCGGCTTCGTGTTCCTGGCCATGGCCCTGTACACGGTGCGCAGCCTGCTTGCAGCACCTGTGGTGTTGGCCCTGAGCGGCGCCTGGCTGATTGCCTTGGGCTGGGCGGCCTGGCCAGCGCTGCAACGCTTGCCGGCGCTGCGCGCGTTACCGCTGCTGGGGGCATTGTGGGGAGTGTTGCTGCTGGTCGGTGCGGCCGCTGGCGGGGACAACCTTTGGCAACCGCTGCGGCCTTTGGCCGGCAGTGCAGTCAGCACACGGCTGGCAGAACCCGACGAGCCTTTCGTCACGGTCAGCAGCCCCGAGGCTTTGCAACGTGAACTTGATGCGGCCAAGGCCCGCGGGCAGTGGGTCATGATCGACTATTACGCCGATTGGTGCGTGTCGTGCAAGGTCATGGAAAAGCAAGTGTTCAGCCGCCCAGACGTTCAGGCAAGCCTGGCGGGCGTGCATTTGTTACGCCTTGACGTAACGGCCGACTCCTCCGCCAGCCGTGCCCTGCTGCAACGCTATCAAGTCCCTGGTCCACCGAGCATTGTCTGGCTCGGACCAGAGGGTGACGAACGCCGTGCAAGGCGTATCACTGGCGAAGTGGACGCGGCTTCATTTGTGCAACATTGGACCCAAACCCGGAGCCAAGGCTGATGCTGACGGTAACCCTCGGGCCGCTGACCATGGCCCTCAATCACCTGCTGATGCTCACCGCCCTGGGCGTCGCGTGCCTGGTTGGCTGGTGGGCCGCTCGGCGTGGCGGCCAGAGCCCGGAGTCGGCGTTGTTCAATCTGTTCCTGGTCGGCCTGCTGTGCGCACGTGTGGGTTTCGTGCTGGCCTACTGGCCGATGTACCGCGGCGACTGGGTGCAGGTCATCGATATCCGTGATGGGGGTTTTCTGCTCTGGTCAGGCTTGGTCGGCATCGTGCTGGCCACCCTGTGGCAGGGCTGGCGCCAGCCCGGCCTGCGTCGCCCGCTGGGCTGGGCGCTGCTGAGCGGGGCACTGTTCTGGGGCCTGGCGAGCCTGGGCAGCCACCTGTACAGCAAAGGCACTGCCTTGCCCGAGCTCACCTTGCGCAATGCCGCAGGCCAATCCGTAGCCCTGCGCAGTTACCGTGGCAAGCCGTTGGTGATCAACATCTGGGCCACCTGGTGCCCCCCTTGCCGGCGGGAAATGCCCGTGCTGCAACGGGCCCAAGGCGAATACCCGGATGTGACCTTCCTCTTCGTCAACCAAGGCGAGACGCCGGAAATCGTCACCACCTTCCTTGCCACCACCGGGCTTAGCCTGACCCATGTGCTGTTCGACGGCACGGGCGCACTGGCTCAGCGAGTAGGCTCCATGGCCCTGCCCACCACCCTGTTCTACGACGCCGATGGCCGCCTGATCGGCAGCCATCTGGGCGAACTGTCGCGGGCCAGCCTGCGCCATGCCCTGGAACCCTTCGAGCGGGCCAAAGCGCCCGCCACTGCCGCACAAGGAAACTGACATGCGATTGACTGCCCTGATTCCCCTGTCCATGGCCCTGCTTGCCGCCCCGCTGGTGCAGGCCGAAAATCTGCCCAAGGCGATCCAGCAAATGCAAGCCAAGGGCGCCGAGATCAAGGGCGGCTTCGATGCGCCCAACGGTCTGCGCGGCTATGCCGCCCAGTACCAGAACAATGCCCTAGCGCTCTACCTGACCCCGGATGGCAAGCACGTGCTGGTCGGCAGCCTGTTCGACGAGCAGGGCAAAGACCTGAGCGCCGAACCTTTGCAGAAGCTGGTGTACGCCCCCATGAGCAAAGCACTGTGGGCGAAGATGGAGAGCGCTGCCTGGATTGCCGACGGCAAGGACAGTGCACCGCGCAAGGTCTACCTGTTCAGCGACCCGAACTGCCCGTACTGCAACATGTTCTGGGAGCAGGCTCGCCCTTGGGTGGAATCAGGCAAGGTGCAGCTACGCCATATCATGGTTGGCATCATCCGCGAAGACAGCCCAGGCAAGTCAGCGGCGCTCCTGGCAGCCAAAGAGCCGGCCAAGGCGCTGCATGATCATGAGAAAGCTGGCAAGGCGAGCACTTTGAAGGCGCTGGACAAGGTCCCGGAAGCCGTGCAACAGAAGTTGGCGGCTAACATGGCGTTGATGGAAGAGATGGGGTTGCAGGCGACGCCGGCGATCTTTTACCAAGACGAGCAGGGTAGTTTGCAGAGCCAGCAAGGCGCGCCGCGGCCGGAGTTGCTTGGGAAGATTCTTGGTAAGCGGTAGTGCATGCCTCATGATTTGCGTTGGCGCGTAGATCGAGCGCCGCCCGCGCGGCGCATCGCGAGCTGTGCTCGCTCCTACGTTTGTTTCGGGCCAGTAACGCCTGTGACAGGCGCGCGCGACCGCCTGGTTTATACGACGCGCTACCGCGCCATGCCCCAAAGCGTCCGCGCGCAGATCCCACAGGATCAATTGGCCCGAAACAAACGTAGGAGCGAGCGCAGCTCGCGATGCGCCGCGCGGGCGGCGCTCGATCTACGCAACCCCGCAAAACTCAAGACGTACCTTACCCTTACAGCCCCTCCAGCTCGGCCATCAGGTCACTCAGCCGATCAATCTTCGCCTCATCCACCTCACGCCCCTGCAACCCACGCACATACTCGGCCAACTCCTCCACCGTGCTGCACTCGAACATCGCTCGCAGCGGCACGTTCAACTGCAACTGCTTCTGCACCCGCGAGGCAATCTGCGTGGCCAGCAGCGAATGGCCGCCCAGTTCGAAGAAGTTGTCTCGCACACCTACCCGCTCGGCTTTGAGCACATCGGCCCAAATAGCGGCTAGCACCCCTTCCAGTTCATCGCGCGGCGCCAGGTACGCCTGGCTGTGCTGGGCACCTATCTCGATGGCAGGCAATGCCTTGCGGTCGAGCTTGCCGTTGGCGTTGTGGGGCAGGCTGGCGAACCAGGCCCAGTGCAGTGGCACCATGTAGTCCGGGAGCTGTGCACGCAGACGCTGTTTGACCTGTTCCAGCAGCGCCCCATCGGCCTCGACGTCCTGATGGGCTACCAGGTAGCCAACCAAATGCTTGCCGTTGGGGCCTTCTTGTACCCCCACTGCTGCATCGCGAACCTCGGCCTGCTCGTGCAGGCGCGCCTCGATCTCACCCAGTTCGATGCGGTAGCCGCGAATCTTCACTTGGTGGTCGATACGCCCGACATACTCGAACACTCCGTTCGGGCGCTGCCGGGCCAGGTCCCCGGTACGGTACAGGCGCTCGCCAGGCGCTCCGTGCGGATGCGGGATAAAGGCCAGTGCCGTGCGCGCCGGATCGCCAACATAGCCGCGGCCCACGCCGGTGCCGGCAACGCACAACTCGCCCACTGCCCCCAGGGGCACCAGGGCCTGATCATCGCCGTACAGGTAAAGGCGGTTGTTGTCAGTCGGTGTGCCGATGGGCAGGTAGCTGCCACGGGTCGATTCGCTGTCGACCCGGAAGAAGGCCACGTCGTCGGAGCACTCAGCCGGCCCGTAGGCGTTCACCAGGCCTATCTGCGGGTAACGTCGCAGCCATTGCGCCGCCAGCTCCGGCGGCATCGCCTCGCCGGTGGGCAACATCCAGCGCAGGCCATCGAGCGCCTGGTGGTCGTTGGCCAGCATGCCTTGGATCAGCGAAGGCACGCTTTCCAGGACGGTGATGCCAGTGGCCTGCACGTGGGCCAGCAATGCGTGTGGGTCATGGGCGATGGCGTTGGGCACGATCTGCACCCTGGCTCCGAACAACGGCGCGGCCAGGAACTGCCAAACCGAGATGTCGAAGCTTTGCGATGCGGTCTGGGCGATCACGTCGTGCGCGCTCAACGCCAGGTACGGCACCTTGCTCAACTGGTTGTTGAGCATGCCGCGCTGCTCGACCATCACACCCTTGGGCAGCCCGGTGGACCCGGAGGTGTAGATCACGTAGGCCAGGTTGTCCGGCCCACTGTGAATGCCTGGGTTGTGGCTGGCGATGCTGCTGCCCTGCACCTCTTCCCACACCAGCAACTGCGGCCGTGGCACATCGACCAGCTCATCCAGTAACTGGCGAGCCTGCGCGGCGCAGCCCGCGCTACACACCAATACCGGCGTGCGGCTGAGCGCGACGATGCGCTGCAGGCGCGCCGACGGCAGGCTTGGATCCAGAGGCAGGTAGCCGGCGCCGGCCTTGAAGCTGCCGACGATCATGCCCAGCAACGGCAAGCCGCGCTCGGCCAGCAAGGCAACAGGCTGGTCGACGGCCACACCCGCCGCGACCAAGGCGTGGCCGAGGCGGTTGGCCGCCTGGTTCAGCCCCGCATAGTCATAGGAGGCGTCCAGGCAACGGGCTACGATGCGCTCAGGATGGGCAGCGACCTGCGCTTCGAACAGGGCCACATAGCTTTGCGCCAAGGGGTAGTCACGCTGGGTGCGGTTGCAGCTTTCCAGCAGCAAGCGCTGTTCCTCCTCGCTCAGCAACGGCAACTCGCTCATCTGCCCCTCGAAGCCCTGCACCAGGGCCAGCAGCAGGCGCTTGAACTCGGCCAGCAAGCGCTCGACGGTGGCGTAGTCGAAGTAGCGCTGGTCGAACGACAGGTGCAGCCCCAGGTCATCGCCTGGATAGCACACCGCCGTCAGCGGGAAGTTGGTGTGTGTACGGCCCGAATCGGAGCTGGCATTGAGGTGCTGGGCATGGTCGAGCACCGCAGTTTCAACCGGCGCATTCTCGAACACGAACAGGCTGTTGAACAGCGGTTGCCCCTTGGGCAGCTCGCTGCACTCCTGAATCGCCACCAGCGGCAGGTACTCGTACTCGCGCAGTTCCATGTTGCGCTCGAGTACGCCGTGCAACCACTGGCGCACTGTGCAGCGCTGGCCAGGCTCGGGCAGTTGCACACGCAAGGCGATACTGTTGATGAACAGGCCAACCGTACGCTGCATTTGCGGCATGCTCACCGGGCGCCCGGCTACGGTCACGCCGAAGGCGACGTCACGATCGCCACTGTAGCGCGACAACACCAGCGCCCAGGCCGCCTGGGCGAACGTATTGATGGTCAGTTGGTGAGCCTGTGCCAGTTCACGCAGGCGCACTCCGTCGCTGATCTGCAGGCGCGTGTAGCAGTCGCCTACCACCATGCCGTCACCGGCGTGGTCGTTGCGCAGCGGACGGTCGCTGGGCAGCGCCGTGGCGCGCTCGAAGCCGGCCAGGTTGGCCAGCCACCAGGCGCGTGCCTGGTCCAGGTCCTGACGTTGCAGCCAACCGATATAGTCGCGATAGCGCGGCGGCACCGGCAACTGCGCCTGGCGGCCTTCGCCCAGCGCCTGGTACAACACGAAGAAATCGTTCATCAACAGTGAACGGCACCAGGCATCGATGAGGATGTGGTGGTTGCTCATCATGAACCAGTAACGCTCGTCAGCGACCCGCACCAGGCGCAAGTGGAACGGCGCCTCCTGCAGCAGGGCAAAGCCCGCCTCCCGCTCCTGCTTGTGCAAGGCTTGCAGGCGCGCCTCCTGGGCCGCCTCATCGAGGCCGCGCCAGTCCTGATAGTCCACCGGGGTGTTGCCCGGCTTGTGGATGATCTGCAGCATCGTCTGGCCGGCGTTCCAGCTGAACGATGCGCGCAACGCTTCATGCCGTGCCACCACGGCTTGCCAGGCCTTGGCGAAACGCTCAGGGTCCAGGGCGCTGTTGATGCGGTAGCGGTCCTGCATGTAATACAAACCAGTGCCCGGTTCCAGCAGGGTATGCAGCAGCATGCCCTCCTGCATCGGCGTCAGCGGATAGACATCTTCAATTTGGCCAGCAGGCACGGGCAGTGCATCGATCTGCGCCTGGGTCAGATGGGCCAGAGGGAAGTCCGATGGCGTGAAGCTGCCATTGCCATCGACCAGGCAGTGGTCGATGAGTGCCAGCAGTTCCTGGCGGTAGGCCTCGGCCAACTGCGCGATGGTTCGCGCGTCGTAGCGTTCACGGCTGTAGGTCCAACGCAGTTGCAGGGCACCGCCGTAGACCTGGCCATCGACACTGAGCCAGTTGGGCAACGGCGCATCCAGATCATGAGCCAACCCGGCGGGGGCATCCAACGGCAGGAACAAGGCTGCCTCGTCGAACTGCTGGTCGAACTGGCCCAGGTAGTTGAAGGTGATGCGCGCCTGGGGCAGCGCCGCAAGGCGCTCGCGGCTGGCCGCATCGCCCAGGTAGCGCAGCACGCCGTAGCCCAGCCCCTTGTGTGGCACCTCACGCAATTGCTCTTTGATGCGTTTGAGCGAAGTGGCTCGCGCAGCATCGTCGTCACCGGCCTGTGGGTGCAGGCGCAGCGGGTAGGCATTGGTGAACCAGCCGACGCTGCGGGTCAGGTCCATGTCTTCGAACAGGCCATCACGGCCGTGACCTTCCAGCTGTATCAGTACTTGCTGATCACCGCTCCAGCGGCACAGCGTGCGGGCCAGCGCAGTCAGCAGCAGATCGTTGACCTGGGTGTGGTAAGCCGCCGGCGCCTGCTGCAGCAATTGCCGGGTCTGCTCAACGTCCAGGCCAATGGCCAGGGTGTCGGCATGCCGATTCAGGTTGCCACCCTGTGGGTGATCGCAGGGCAGTTCCTGGCGCACGCCGCCAAGCTGGCCTTGCCACCACCCCAGTTCGTCGCGTAGCGAATCACTGCCGGCGTAGCTGGCAAGTCGCGCGGCCCAGTCAGCCATGGCGTGGGTCTTGGCCGGTAGCGGCTGACCACGGTAAAGCGCCTGCAGATCTTCGAGCAACACACGCCAGGACACACCATCGACCACCAAGTGGTGGATCACCAGCAGCAGGCGCTGCGCGCCATGCCCGTCGGTGGCCAGCAAGGCGCGCAGCAGCGGGCCTTGTTCCAGGTTCAGGCTGCGTTGCACGTCGGTGTACAGCGCCTGGCAGTCAGCGAAATCGGCCACTGTAGCCGTCCACAGCAGCTTCTCGGCAGACGGCACGGCAAAAACGGCCTGGCGTTGACTGAAGCGCAGACGCAGGCTGTCATGGTGAGCCACCAGGCCGGCCAATGCTTGCTCGAATCTGGCGTGATCCAGCGGCTCGCGTACCTGAAGCAGCACTGCCTGGTTCCAGTGCTGGGGGTGCGGCAGGTCGCCGTCGAAGAACCAGTGCTGGATCGGCGTAAGGCCGCTGCGCCCAGTGCGTGGCCCTTGCTCGATGCTGCTCGGCGTTTCGCTGCGGCTGACTACGCTGGCCAGGGTCTGGATGGTCTGGTGTTGGAACAGGTCGCGAGGGGTGAATTGCAGGCCCAATTGACGCGCGCGGCTGACCACCTGAATCGACAGGATCGAGTCGCCGCCCAGCTCGAAGAAGTTGTCCTGCACACCGACCTGCGAAGCGTTGAGCACCTCGCGCCAGATTTGCGCCAATTGCTGCTCCAGCTCATTGGCCGGGGCCTGGTAATGCTGGCGGGCCTGCTCCAGGTCCGGTGCTGGCAATGCGCGGCGGTCGAGCTTGCCATTGCCCATCAGCGGCAGGCTTTCGAGCAGTACCCAATGCGCGGGCACCATGTAGTCCGGCAGATGCTGACGCGCATCGGCCTTGACCGCTTCACGCAGCCTGGCCTGCGCTTGGCTGTCGGCAGCGGCCTGTTTGCACACCAGGTAACCGACCAGTTGCTTGCCGCCCGTCAGGTCCAGGGCCAGAACCACTGCCTCGTCGACATCGGCATGCGCTTGCAGGCGGCTTTCGATTTCGCCCAGCTCGATGCGGAAGCCACGAATCTTCACCTGCTGGTCGGCGCGACCTACGTACTCCACCAAGCCATCGGCACGCAGGCGTACCAGGTCGCCCGTGCGGTACAGGCGCCCGCCGTCCCGGCTGAACGGGTCGGCGACAAAGCGCTCGGCACTCAGGCCAGGGCGGTCGTGGTAGCCCTGGGCCAGGCCGGCACCACCGATATAGAGCTCGCCGATGCCCCCTTGCGGCAGCAAGGCCAGGTCTTGATCGAGAATGTACGCCGTACGGGCACCGATCACTTGGCCGATCGGCACACTGCCTGCATCCTCAGGCATGCTCTGAGGCGCCAGGCACGCCAGCGGCATGACCACGGTTTCGGTGGGGCCATAGGCGTTGAAGAACTGCTGCGGGGCGAAGGCTTGTCGAATACGCTGCAGATGCTCGCCAGTCAATGCCTCGCCGCCCGTGATCACCAGCCGCACCGGCAGTTGCTCGCCCTGCCCGGCCAGGTACTGGGCCAACTGGCTGCCATAGCTGGGGGTGAAGCCGAGCACGCTCACCTGCTGCTCGCGCACCAGTTGGCAGATGTCTTCAGCACCCCACTGGCCTTGGGCACGCAGCACCACACGGGCGCCACACAACAACGGCACCAGCAGACGCTCACTGGCGGCGTCGAAGTTGATCGAGTAGAAGTGCAGCTCGCAGTCATCACTGCGCATGCCAAAGGCTTCGATCACTGCCTGGCAGTGCATGGCGATTTCCCCGTGGCTGACCACCACCCCCTTGGGCTTGCCGGTGGAACCAGAGGTGTAGATCAGGTAGGCCTGATGTTGCGGCAGGTTGAGGTTGTCCAGGGGCGTATCGCTGAAGGCCGACAGCTTCGCCGCATCGGCTTCCAGGCTCCAGCGGGCCACACCGCCAGGCAGCTCGCCAAGAGTTTCGAGCAACGCTTGCTGGCTCAGCAGCAGGCCGATGCGGCTGTCTTCGATCATGTAACGCAAACGGTCGAGCGGGTATTCAGGGTCCAGCGGCACATAGGCGCCACCGGCCTTGAGGATGGCCAGAAGGCCGACCACCATTTCCAGCGAGCGCTCCAGTGCCAGGCCTACGCGCACTTGTGGGCCGACTCCCCGCTCGCGCAGCGCCCGGGCCAGGCGGTTGGCCTGCCGGTCGAGTTCGGCATAGGTCAGGTGCTGGCCAGCGAAGGTCAGCGCCCCGGCGTGCGGGGTACGCGCAGCTTGGGCGGCGAACAGGCCGTGAATTGTCTGGTCGAGGGGCATGTCCTGCTCACCCTGCAACTGGCCGATCAGTACCTGCTGTTCGGCAACCGCCAACATCGGCAGCTCGCACAGCCTCTGCTGCGGATTGTCGAGCAGCCCCGCCAGCAGCTGTTGCCAATGCTCGGCCATACGGGCAATGCGCGGCTCGTCGAACAGGTCGCGGCTGTAGGTCAGGCAGCAGCCCAGGCGACCATCCAGGTCAGTGACCTCCAGGTACAGGTCGAACTTGGTGGCGCTGGCGTCGTTGACCAGGTAATCCACCTGCATGCCGGCCAGTGTCCGACTCTGCTGGAAGGCCCAGCGCTGCACGTTGCACATCACCTGGAACAGCGGATTGTAAGCACTGCTGCGCGGGGGCTGCAGGGCCTCCACCAACTGGTCGAACGGCAGGTCCTGGTGCGACTGGCCCTCGATGGCGGCCTGGCGTACGTGCTCCAGCAACGCGCCAGCCGTCATTTGCCCGTCTACTTCGCAGCGCAATACCTGGGTGTTGAGGAAGGCGCCGATCAGGCCTTCGCTTTCCGGGCGGATGCGGTTGGCCACCGGGGCGCCGATGCGCAGGTCACGTTGGCCACTGTAACGGTGCAGCAGTGCAGCCAGCGTGGCGGTCATGGTCATGAACAGGGTCAGCCCACGCTCGTTGTTGAAAGCGTGCACGCGGGCGACCAGCGCTGGGTCCAGGTCGAAACGGTACAGCGCGCCACGATGGCTTTGCACCGCCGGGCGCGGGCGGTCGGTGGGCAGTGCCAGTACCGGGTGTTCATCACCCAGGCGGTTCTTCCAGTAGGCCAGCTGGCGCGCGCCCTCACCGCTTTCCAGCCATTGTCGTTGCCACACGCTGTAGTCCAGGTATTGCACCGGCAGCGGCGCCAAGGGCGAATCGCGGTCATCGACGAAGGCTTCATAGAGCTCGCCCAGTTCGCGGGCGAAGATGTCCATGGCCCAGCCTTCGGTGACGATGTGGTGCAAGGTCAGCACGAAGAAGTGCTCACGCTCCTGGGTCTTGGCCAGGCAGGCGCGCAGCAGCGGGCCTTGCTCCAGATCGAATGGCTGGTGGGCCTGGTCATCGGCCAGTTGTTGCAAGCGCTGTTGACGGGTATCGGGTGGCAAGGCACTGAAGTCCTGCCAGTCCAGCTGCAGGCCACTGTCGTCAAACACGCATTGGTAGGGCACGCCATCGATGCTTGGGAAGGTGGTGCGCAGGGTTTCGTGGCGCACGATCAGCGCCTGCAATGCACGCTCGAAGGCGTCTACATGTAGGGTACCGCGCAGGCGCGCCATGCCGCCGACGTTGTAGGCCGGGCTGTCCGGCTCCATTTGCCAGAGGAACCACATGCGCTGCTGCGAATACGACAACGGCACGGCCTGACGGCGGTCGACACGCTCGATTTCGCCTTGCAGGTTGCGCTCGCCGGCGGCGCGGATGCGTGCGATCTGGGCACAGAACGCGCCCAGCTCGCTGGCTTCAAACAAGGCCTTGAGCGGCAGCTCGACGTCACAAGCCTGGCGGCTGCGGGAGACGATCTGGGTGGCCAGCAGCGAGTGTCCGCCCAGGGCGAAAAAGTCGTCCTGCAGGCCGACACGCGGCAGGTTCAGCACCTCACGCCAAATGGCAGCGACCTGCTGTTGCAGTTCGGTTTTTGGCTCGACGTGTTCGCGTTGTTGCCACACCGGGGCCGGCAGCGCCTTGCGGTCGACTTTGCCGCTGGGGCCCAGTGGCATCTGTGCCAGCGCAATGAGTTGCGCCGGTACCATGTAGGCGGGCAGTTGTTCAGCCAGCACCGCCAGCAACTCGGCGGGCTGAGCATTGCCGCTGTAGTAGCCGACCAGTTGCGCGCCGACGGCATCCTTGTGAATCAGTACCAGTGACTGCTCGACACCGGCCTGGGCCAACAGGCAGGCCTGTACTTCTTCAGGCTCGACACGGAAGCCGCGCACCTTCACCTGCTGGTCGAGGCGACCTAGGTACTCCAGGGCCTCAAGCTGAACCTGCCAGCGGGCGCGGTCGCCGCTGCGGTAGAGGCGTTCGCCATTACCGTCGGCCTGGGGCACGAAGCGTTCGGCAGTAAGGCCTGGGCGGCCCAAATAGCCACGGGCCAGGCCTGCGCCACCGAGGTACAGCTCGCCCGGTACGCCGGGGGCCGTCAGCTCCAGCTCATCGTCCAGCACGCGGCACAGCACATTGCCCAACGGGCGGCCGATGGGCGAGCGCTCGCCATCGGCCACCTGGCAGTGCCAGTGGGTGACGTTGATGGCGGTTTCGGTCGGGCCATAGCGGTTGTGCAGTTGCACCTGCGGTAGCACTTGCAACACGCGGTCGCGCAAGGCGGCAGACAGTGCTTCGCCGCCCGAGAACACGCGGCGCAAGCTGTTACAGGCGAGCACCTGGGGCTCCTGGACGAACACTTGCAGTAGCGGCGGCACGAAGTGCAGCGTGGTCACGCCATGGGCCTGCACCAGCGCAGCGATGCGCTGCGGGTCGCGGTGCTCGCCGGGGCCGGCCAGTACCAGCTTGCAACCAACGACCAGCGGCCAGAAGCATTCCCATACCGATACGTCGAAGCTGATCGGCGCCTTCTGCATCAGTACGTCGCTGTCATCGAGCGCATAGCAGGCCTGCATCCACTGCAAGCGTTCTGCCAGTGCCGCATGGGTGTTGCCCACGCCTTTGGGCTGGCCAGTGGAGCCGGAGGTGTAGATCACGTAGGCCAGATTGTCGCCGTGCAAATGCAGGCCCGGTGCCTGGCTTGGCCAGCTGTCCAGGTGCAGTTGGTCGAGGGCGATGGCACTGACGCCATTGAGCTGCGGCAATGTGCCGAGCAGGCTGCTGTGGCTGAGCAATAGGCTGGCCTGGCAATCGCCAAGCATATACGCCAGGCGCTCAGCCGGGTAATCGACATCCAGCGGCACATAGGCACCGCCAGCCTTGAGGATGGCCAGCAGGCCGACCAGTAATTGTGGCGACCGCTCAACGGCGATGGCCACGCAAGTGTCGGGGCCGACGCCTTTATCGCGCAGATAATGCGCCAGGCGGTTGGCCTGCTGATGCAACTCGGCGTAGCTGAGGCTGCCGCCCTCCCAGACCAGTGCGATGCGCTCCGGGGTCAACCGGGCCTGTTCGTTGAGCTGCTCGACCAGCAGGCGCTGCGGGGTCGGCGCAGGTGCTTCACCCCAGGCCAGCAGTTGCTGGCGAGCCTGCTCATCCAGCAGTTGAACGTCGCCCAACGGCAGGTGCGGCTGGGCACAGACTTGCTCGAGCAGTGCCAGCAGATGCTGGGCCAGACGCTTGACGGTGCTGGCTTCGAACAACTCGGCGGCATAGTCGAAAGCCAGGCTCAGGCGGCCCTGGTGGTCCTCTTCACTGTGCAATTGCAGGTCGAACTTGGCTTCGCGACTGTGCCACGGCAGCTCCTCGGCCAACAGGCCCGGCAGGCGGCGCAAGGCCGACAGGTCGCGCTGCTGGTGGTTGAACATGACCTGGAACAGGCCCTGTTCCCGCGCTTGAGGCAAGGCTTCGAGCAACTGCTCGAACGGCAGGTCCTGGTTGGCCTGGGCGTCGAGGGTCGCACCGCGCACCTGGGCCAGCAACTGCGTGAACGGCAGGCGGCCATTGAGCTGCGCACGCAGTACCTGAGTGTTGATGAAGAAACCGACCATGCCTTGGGTTTGCTGGCGCGGGCGGTTGGCGTTGGGCACGCCAACGCGGATGTCACCCTGGCCGGTATAGCGGTGCAACAGGCATTGCCAGGCAGCCAGCAGGACCATGAACAGGCTGGCCTGCTGTTCGCGCGCCAGGCCCTTGAGGGCATCGCCCAGCTTGGCCGGCACTTTCACGCTCAGCCGCTCGGCACGGTGCTCACGCAGGCTGGAGCGCGGCAGGTCCGGATGCAGGTCGAGCACTGGCGAGGTTTCGCCCAGGGCGGCTTTCCAGTGTGCCAGCTGGCGCTCACCCTCGCCCGCGGCCAGCCATTGACGCTGCCAGGTGCCGTAGTCGGCATAGCCCAGGGTCAGCGTCGCCAGCTTGGCGTCCAGGCCCTGGCAACGGGCGGCATACAGTTTGGCGAACTCGTCGAGCAGAATGTTCAGCGACCAGCCATCGGCAACGATGTGATGCAAGGTCACCCAAAGCTGGTGGTCTTCGTCATCCAAATGCACCAAGGTCACCCGCAACAATGGCCCTTGGGTCAGATCGAAGGGTTGCATGGCCTCCTGCTCCCGGCGCGTGGCAACCCGCTCAGCTTCCACGCCTTGCAAGTCCAGGCGCTGCAAAGTGAACGGATGAGCTGGCAAAACGCGCTGCAAGGCCTGGCCATCTTGCTCGCTGAATACCGTGCGCAGCGCTTCGTGACGGTCCACCAGCGCCTGGAAAGCGCCCTCAAGTGCAGCTTCATCCAGTTCACCGCGCAGGCGCAGCCCAGCGGGAATGTTGTAGGCCGCAGACTGCGGTTGAAGTTGCCAGGTCAGCCACAAACGGTTCTGTGCCAACGACTGTGGCAACGCCTGTGTCCGGCTCAGTGCAGCGATGGCGCCGGGGGCACCAGCACCTCTGCCGAGCATGGCCGCTACGCGTGCGCTGTACTCGGCTAGCGTTGGAGCTTCGAACAAGGTCCGTAGGCTCAGCTCGATCGCCAGCTCTTCGGCCAGGCGTGCAGTGACTTGGGTGGCGGCGATGGAATTGCCGCCCAGCAGCAGGAAGTGATCGTCAGCGGCAACGGCTTGGACCTTGAGCACTTCGCGCCAGATGCCGGCGACACGCTCCTGCACGTCGTCGCTCGGCGCCGCGCAAGCAGATGGCTCGGCAGCCATCGGGAAGCGTGCATAGCAGTCAAGGGTGCCATCAAGCATACGCAGCCGGCAGGCCGAGCGCTGCAGCTTGCCACTGGAGGTCTTTGGCAGAGCGCCTGGGTTGAGCAGCAGAACCACGGCCGGCGCCTGGCGACAGGCATCGGCGATGACGTGGCGCAATGATTTGATCAATGCCTGGGGTTCGACAGCCCGCTGCACGTTGCGGCTGACCTCCACCGCTACGCCGATACCCTCCTCTCCCTGATCAGTCACGGCAAATACCGCCACGCGCCCCTTGCGCAGGCCTTCTACCTCACGCTCAAGGGTCTTCTCCACGTCTTGCGGGTACAGGTTCTGGCCGCGAACGATCAGCATGTCCTTCAGGCGCCCTGTGACGAATACCTCACCCTCACGCATGAAGCCAAGGTCACCGGTACGCAGCCAGGTCTGGCCATCCATCTGCACGAAGGTGCGCGCCGTGGCTTCTGGGTTGCGCCAGTAGCCCAGGGCGATGCTCGGCCCACTTGCCCAGATCTCCCCCACATGGTTGTCGGCCAGCACCTTAAGGTGCTGTGGCTCGACGATGCGCACCCCATGGCCCGGTTGGGGGTAGCCGCAGCTCATCAGCACGCTGCCATTGCCGGCTTCGACGCGGTTGGCGGCGAGCGCCTCGGCGTCCAGCGCCAAGGCACCGATACCTTGGCCGCGTCGGCTGCCACTGACGAACAAGGTGGCTTCGGCCAAGCCATAGCTGGCAAAGAAGCTGCTCGGCTGAAAACCGCACGCGGCGAAGCGCTCGGCAAAGCTAGCCAGGCTGTCCTGACGGATAGGCTCGGAACCGGAATACGCCACCCGCCAGCGGCTCAGATCCAGCCCGGCCAGGGCAGCCTCGCTGACCCGTTCGCTGCACAGCCGGTAGGCAAAATCCGGCCCGCCGCTGATGGTGCCGCCGTACTCGCTGATCGCCTGCAACCAGCGCAGCGGCCGAGCCAGGAAGTAGCTCGGCGACATCAGCACACAGGGCACGCCACTGAAAATCGGCTGCAGCAGCCCGCCGATAAGACCCATGTCGTGGTACAGCGGCAGCCAGCTGACGATCACATCGTCAGGGTTGAGGTCAATGCCAAAGCCCGCGCGGATCAACTGCTCGTTGGCCACCAGATTGCCGTGGCTTACCTGCACGCCTTTGGGCAGCGCGGTCGAGCCGGAGGTGTATTGCAGGAAAGCGATGTCATCGGCCTGCAACACAGGTGCCTGCCAGCCATCGGCCAAGGCCGGGTCCAGCTGATCCACCGCCAGCAGCTCGGGGGCCTTGTCGCCGCTCAACGCCTCAAGCCCTAGCAGACTGTCGTGCAACGCCGAGACGGTCAGCAACAGGCGCGGCTCGGCATCATCGATGATCGACACCAGGCGCTCTTGGTGATGGGTGCGTGAGGACTCTGGTGGATAGGCAGGCACGGCAATGATGCCAGCGTACAGGCAACCGAAGAACGCCGCGACGTAATCCGGGCCACTGGGGAACAGCAGCACCGCCCGCTCGGCAAACCCGGCACGGGCCTGCAACGCCGTAGCGATGGTGCGCGCACGGGTATCCAGGTCGCGATAGCTGAGCACGGCCTGCTCGCCTGGGGTGTCGGCCAGAAAACGCAGGGCGATGCGATCCGGGGTCAGCGCGGCGCGTTGCGCCAGGGCCTGGACCAGCGAGAGCGGGAGTTCGAAGGCGTCCGTCATGGGGGTTCCTGCCAGTGTCTGGTGAGTCGGGCTGGCTGCCACGCATTGGGTCGGCGGGCAGCTGCAGCGGCCGGATGTACACAGGTGAACGGATGGGCGCACCAGGAAATTAGCGCCTTAAGTGGCGGCAGGGGGTGAACTGCATCACGCGGATCGGCTTAGAACTGAAACTAATAGAAACTCATTAACTTTCGTATTTGACAATCATTATCATTATGAATAGCTTGTCGCACGTCGTAGGCAGCCCCCCTGGGTGGGCTCCTTCCCCTCCGAGACAAGGTGATTTCCATGGCGGAACAACTATCCACAAGTAAGTGCGATTCACCCCTGCTCCAGGCATTCGTCGACAACCGCAGCATTCTGGTCAAGATCGCAGCCCGCATCACCGGCTGTCGCTCGCGCGCCGAAGACGTGGTGCAAGATGCCTTTTTCCGGCTTAGCGCCGCCCCACAGATCACTTCCTCGTTCAAGGCGCAGCTCAGCTATCTGTTCCAGATCGTGCGCAATCTGGCCATCGACCATTACCGCAAGCAGGCCATGGAGCTGAAGTATTCGGGTAGCGAAGAAGAAGGCCTGAACGTGGTCATTCCCAATGCCTCTCCTGAAGCTACGCATATCAACCTGGCGGCGCTGGAGCACATCGCCGAGGCGCTCAGCGAGCTACCTCAGCGCACCCGTTACGCGTTCGAGATGTACCGCCTGCATGGCGTGCCGCAGAAAGACATTGCCAAGGAGCTGGGGGTATCGCCCACTTTGGTCAACTTCATGATTCGCGATGCTTTGGTGCATTGCCGCAAGACCAGCAACCGGCAGGCCTGAAGCAGCGGCGCTGGCGTGCTCGCGGGTACATCCGCTCCATCAGGCCTGCGCGGGTTTTGCCCTAGGCGCCAACCTGTAGGAGCGGCTTCAGCCGCCAAGCAGGCGGCGCGAAATCAAGCCAGCTTGCAGTGATCGAAGAACCGCTCTCGCCCCAGGATCATCAGCGCCGCGCGCTTGTGGGGAAAATCGAACTCTTTTTCGCAATGAAAGCACTGGTCATGCATGTAGCCGATCATCCTGCCGTTGTCGGCACGCGGCTCTGCCACCACGCGCTGGGTACGAGGATCATCCAGGAACAGATAGTGCACCAGCGCCGATAACCAGCTGGCGACTTTGTGCGGGCCGCGGTGCGCTTCTTCTCCCACCAGCATGTGAATGCCCCGGTCGTAATCACCCGCTGCGTAGAACGGCGCGATGCGGTCTTCCTTGGCCCAGTACGCTTCGAAGTAGGCGAACGGCTGGTCATCGAAACAACCGATCAGGGTCAGGGCGTGGGGGTCGGCCTCAAGCTTGGCCAAGTACTGCCGGTGCTGCTCCAACGAGCCTGCCTCCTGCCAGAACTTCTCCACCCGCGGGTTGTTCTGCCAGCGATTGAACCGTTCCACGTCCTGGTCGATTTCCAAGGTGCGCAGCGATACCCATGCGCCCAGGCGTGCATCGAACCTGCGATACACCTCGCCACGCGGCTTGGGTGGCCGGCGCGGGTGGCGCTTGCCATCGCTGAGCTGCATGAGTTGCGGGTAGGCGTCACCTGTCGCAGTGCCCAGCCACGGCTGCGGCAACTGCCAGAACGATGCACGCTCGCACAACAATACGCCTGGCTGCTCGGTGGCCAGCAACAGGCCGCTGGCCAATGCTTCAGGCACACAGGCCACAGTGTGCAAAGCCAGGCGCTGGCGCGTGGGGTCACGCGACAGCAGCCAATAGCAGGCAGCCCACAGCGCCTGCATAGCTCGCTCCTGGCACAGCGAACGCACATGGGCGTGCAGGGTGTCGCCTGGCTCCAGGTGCAGCTGGATCAGAGGCCTGCCATCGAGGTTCAGGCGCAGCCAGCCATCGCCCTCCTCGGCCTTAAGGTTGTGCCAACGGGGTAAGGACAAAGGCTGCGAAGCGGCATCGAAGGGCATGGTCATGGCTCACGGCAAGATGAAAGAAAGGCTCACTGCTCAGGACGTGCCGGTGCCAGGGGAATTTAGTCGCTCGGGGTGGTGACGATGATCCGGTAGGGCCGGAAAATCCGCGCCAGTTCACCCGAGTCACGCAAGTCGCGCATCAGTTTGGCGAATTGGCGATCGCTGATGGGGGCATCAGGGCGAAGCAATGCGTAGTGGTGATAGACCTGGTCGACGCGCTGCGAGGCGACTAGCTGACTGACGCTTTCAGGGTTGCGGGCAAGGAAGTCACTCAGGTACGAGCGCGTCACCAAGGCGATGTCGGAGCGCCCGGCCTGGACCATGAGCAGGTTGCTGTCGTGTGAGTAGGTCAGCGTCGCGTTGTAAGCTCTGCGCAGGTAATTGGGGTCAGGGTTGAAGTTGGCGAAGGCGTAGTGGTAACCGTTGAACAGCGCCAGCCGCTTGCCTGCGAGGCTATCGAAGTAGTGCTGATCACCGGCGTTGGCTTGGCTGGCGACGAACACTTCGGCATCCTCAAGGCCCATGTCCACCGTCTGATGGGGAATTTGCTGCCAGCCCCATTCGGGGTTCTCGAAAATAGCCATATCGGTGCGTGCCTGCTGGAAGTCCCCAAAGCGCCGCTGAATGGACGTGGGCACCAGCACAAAGCGGTAGTCTTGCTGCAGGCGATTCAAGGCCTCGACCAGCTGCGGCAGCAGACCGGTATCGGCGCCTTGTTCCGGGCGGACGGTATAGGGCGGGAAATGTGCGGCGCCAATCTTCACATCGATAGCGTCGCCAGCCCATGCTGGCTCTGCCAGCCAAGTTGCAGCCAGCATCAACAGTGTTGCAATTGCCTTCAGGCTGGGCGCGGGAGTCAAAGCGGACACTCTTAACGGTTCTTACCTGGATGCGCTTAAGCTAGGCGTTTTCCCGATACGGCACAACTGCTGGTTGCGCCAAAGTGAGGGCATTTTGCCAGTGGATGCTATGTAGCCAGACATTGGCTACGCTGCTTTGGCATGTATGGCGAGGGAGCCTGGTATGGGCCATTGGTTGGTGATCGACCTGGAAGCCACCACCGATGATGGTGGCTGGCCGGTCACGGAGATGGAAATCATTGAAATCGGCGCCAGCCTGGTGACCCGCGAAGGCCGCGAAGTGGACCACTTCCAGCGCTTCGTGCGGCCCCGGCGGCGGCCGCAGCTGACCTCGTTCTGCCGGGAGCTGACGCACATCAGCCAGGCCGAGATCGACAGTGCCGCAGCCTTCCCCGAGGTGTGGGGGCGTTTCGAGCGCTGGCTGGAGCACCATCGTGGGCAACTGCAGGCCTGGGTCAGCTGGGGTGATTACGACCGCCAGCAACTGCTGCAGGAGTGGCGCCAGCATGCGCTCGACAGCCTGTTGCGCGAACTGCCGCACATCAACCTCAAGCAGCGCTTCGCCAAGGCCCGCCATCTGCAGCGCCCGACCGGGCTCAATGGCGCGCTGCAACTGGCAGGCATGCACTTCTGTGGGCAGCAGCACCGCGCCCTGGAAGACGCGCGCAATACCGCCCGCCTGCTGCCCTTGAGCCTGCCGGCCAATGGCCCCTGAAAGCAGATGACGGGGGCAAAGGGCTTGGGCATACTGGCCAGCCCTTTTTCACCCCTATTCTTTCAGGAGTCGCCCCATGTTCCAGGTCAATGAGTACTTCAACGGCAGCGTCAAGTCGGTCGCCTTCACTGGCGAAGAAGGCCCTGCCACCGTGGGTGTGATGGCCCCGGGCGAATACGAGTTCGGCACCGCCAAGCGCGAAATCATGCATGTGGTTTCCGGCGCCCTGACCGTGAAGCTGCCAGGTAGCGACAACTGGGAAACCTTCAAGGCTGGCGACAAATTCAACGTGCCGGCCGACAGCAAGTTCCAGCTGCAGGTGAAAGTCGATACCGCCTACCTGTGCGAATACCGCGACTAAGCGCCGGCCTGCACTGGCCTTTTCGCGGGTGAACCGGCTTCTACAGGCGATCGCAGCAATCCTGTAGCAGCCGGTTCACTTGCGAAGCCTTCAGCCCCGCCCCTTCAGGAAATCCGCCACTTTTTCGGCCGCTGCCTGCATGTGCTGCGCATGGCTGAACCCGGAAGCCTTCAGCGGCTTCAAGTCGTGATCCCCCGCCACCAGCCAGCTCACCTGTATCGACGGTGACAGCGCATACCCCCCAACAGCTTCACGATTACCCAGCGCATCCCGCTCGCCCTGCATGATCAGCGTGCGGGTCTTGAGCGCGGCCAGGTGCTCGACCCTGGGCTTGAGGGGTTTGCCCACGGCATAGAATGGATACCCCAGGCACACCAGTGCATCGGCTCCCAACTCGTCGGCCAGCAAGCTCGCCATGCGCCCGCCCATCGACTTGCCGCCAATGGCCAGCCTGCCCGTGACCAATGGTCGCACCTGCTGATAAACGTGGCGCCAGCAGTCCAGCAAAACCGCCTGCGGGTTGGGCGGCCGCTTGCCACCGCCGCTACGCCTCTGGGCCATATAGGGGAACTCGAAGCGCACGACCCCGACCCCAAGCGCCGCCAGCCTTTGCGCCATGTCGTTCATGAAGTCGCTGTCCATCGGTGCGCCGGCACCATGAGCCAGAATCAGGCACACCGATTCATCACTGCGACCGCCATCGAGTGGTGGGTCGCAGTGCAAGCCTGGGACATTTCCAACCTGCCCCCATTGATCCCCGTCAATACAGGCACTACGCCCATTACTCATGCTTGCCTCGCTGTAAAGCCTGCCAAAATAACCGTGGATGGGAACCCATACATGAACACAACCAGCAGTACCGCCTATAACTACAAGGTGGTCCGCCAATTCGCCATCATGACGGTGGTGTGGGGAATCGTCGGGATGGGGCTCGGCGTATTCATCGCCGCCCAGCTCGCCTGGCCTTCCCTGAACTTCGACCTCCCCTGGACCAGCTTCGGCCGCCTGCGTCCCCTGCATACCAATGCAGTGATCTTCGCCTTCGGCGGCTGTGCGCTGTTCGCGACCTCCTATTATTCGGTGCAACGCACCTGCCAGACCACCCTCTTCGCGCCGGGCCTGGCGGCGTTCACCTTCTGGGGGTGGCAATTGGTGATCCTGCTGGCAGCCATTACCCTGCCGCTGGGCTACACCAGCTCCAAAGAATATGCCGAGCTGGAATGGCCGATCGACATTCTGATCACCATCGTCTGGGTGAGCTACGCCATCGTGTTCTTCGGCACGCTGATCAAGCGCAACACCAAGCACATCTATGTGGGCAACTGGTTCTTCGGGGCGTTCATCCTCACCGTAGCGATGCTGCACATCGTCAACAACCTGGAATTGCCGGTCAGCCTGACCAAGTCTTACTCGATCTACGCCGGGGCCACCGACGCCATGGTGCAATGGTGGTACGGCCACAATGCCGTGGGCTTTTTCCTCACGGCAGGCTTTCTGGGCATGATGTACTACTACGTGCCCAAACAGGCCGAGCGCCCGGTGTATTCCTATCGCCTGTCCATCGTCCACTTCTGGGCGCTGATCACGCTCTACATCTGGGCCGGCCCGCACCACCTGCACTACACCGCCCTGCCAGACTGGGCACAGTCGCTGGGCATGGTGATGTCGCTGATCCTGCTGGCGCCAAGCTGGGGCGGCATGATCAACGGCATGATGACCCTCTCGGGCGCCTGGCACAAACTGCGCAGCGACCCGATCCTGCGTTTTCTGGTGGTGTCGCTGGCGTTCTACGGCATGTCCACGTTCGAAGGCCCGATGATGGCCATCAAGACGGTCAACGCCCTGTCCCACTACACCGACTGGACCATTGGCCACGTACATGCCGGCGCCTTGGGCTGGGTGGCGATGATTTCCATTGGCGCGCTGTATCACACCCTCCCGAAAGTATTCGGCAAACAGCAGATGCACAGCATCGGCCTGATCAACGCGCACTTCTGGTTGGCGACCATCGGCACCGTGCTGTACATCGCCTCGATGTGGGTCAACGGCATCGCCCAAGGGCTGATGTGGCGTGCGGTAAACAGCGACGGCACGCTGACCTACTCGTTCGTGGAAACCCTGGTGGCCAGCCACCCAGGGTTCATCGTGCGCTTCGTCGGCGGCGCCATTTTCCTCAGCGGCATGTTCCTGATGGCCTGGAACACCTGGCGTACCGTGCGTTCGCCAGCGCTCGCCGCCGCCCCTGCGAATGCCCAGCTGGCTTGAGGAGACCTGCCTGATGAAACATGAAGTCATCGAGAAAAACGTAGGCCTCTTGGCCCTGCTGATGGTGTTCGCCGTGAGCATCGGCGGCCTGACCCAGATCGTCCCGTTGTTCTTCCAGGACGTTACCAACAAGCCGGTCGAGGGCATGAAACCTTACACCGCGCTGCAACTGGAAGGCCGCGATATCTACATCCGCGAAGGCTGCGTTGGCTGCCATTCGCAGATGATCCGACCGTTCCGCGCCGAAACCGAACGCTATGGCCATTATTCGGTGGCCGGTGAGAGTGTCTGGGACCACCCATTCCTGTGGGGCTCCAAGCGTACCGGGCCGGACCTGGCCCGCGTCGGCGGCCGCTACTCTGACGATTGGCACCGTGCGCACCTGTACAACCCGCGCAACGTGGTACCGGAGTCGAAGATGCCGGCCTACCCCTGGCTGGTGGCCGCAAAGGTCGACAACAGCCACACCGACACCAAGATGCGCACCCTGCGCACACTGGGCGTGCCATACACCGACCAGGACATTGCCGGGGCCCGTGACGCGGTCAAAGGCAAGACCGAGATGGACGCCCTGGTCGCCTACTTGCAGGTGCTGGGCACCGCTATCAAGAACAAGAGGTAACCCCATGGAAATCGATATCGGCATGATCCGTGGCCTGGGCACCTTGGTGGTGATGGTCGCCTTCATTGGCCTGTCGCTGTGGGTATTCAACCGTCGCCGCGACCATGATTTCGCCGAAGCGCGCCTGCTGCCCTTCGTCGACGACCGCCTGCCCCCTGCCGGGCAGGAACCTGCTGCCAAGACTGCGGCTGTGAGGAGCAAAGCGCAATGAGCACCTTTTGGAGTACCTATATCAGCGTACTGACCCTCGGCAGCCTGATCGGCCTGGCGTGGCTGCTGTTGTCGACCCGCAAGGGCCAGAGCAACAGCACCACTGACCAGACCATGGGGCACAGTTTCGATGGCATCGAGGAATACGACAATCCGCTGCCCAAATGGTGGTTCTGGCTGTTCGTTGGCACGTTGGTGTTCGGCGCCGGCTACTTGGTGCTGTATCCGGGCCTGGGCAACTGGAAAGGCATCCTGCCTGGCTATGAAAATGGCTGGACCGGCGCCAATGAATGGCAAAAGGAAATGGAAAAGGCCGACGCAAAGTTCGGCCCAATCTTCGCCAAGTACGCCGCCATGCCGGTCGAGGAGGTCGCCAAGGACCCACAAGCCCTG
The DNA here is from genome assembly GCF_014269025.2 of Pseudomonas promysalinigenes. Classification (NCBI taxonomy): domain Bacteria; kingdom Pseudomonadati; phylum Pseudomonadota; class Gammaproteobacteria; order Pseudomonadales; family Pseudomonadaceae; genus Pseudomonas; species Pseudomonas promysalinigenes. The sequence goes on from NZ_CP077094.1 coordinate 3,368,589, forward strand.
AAAATGGGCAGCCGCCTGTTCGCCTCCAACTGCTCGGTGTGCCACGGCTCGGATGCCAAAGGGGCGTATGGCTTCCCCAACCTGACCGACCAGGACTGGCGCTGGGGCGGTGATCCTGAAACCATCAAGGCCTCGATCATGAACGGCCGCCACGGCGTCATGCCTGCATGGGTGGAGGTAATCGGTGATCAGGGCGTGGCCGATGTTGCCGCCTTCGTGCTGACCAACCTGGACGGCCGCAGCCTGCCCGAAGGGGTCAAGGCCGACCCGGTCAAGGGCAAGGAAATCTTCGCCGGCAATTGCGTGGCCTGCCATGGGCCAGAGGGCAAAGGCACACCTGCCATGGGAGCGCCGAACCTTACCCACCCGCAGGCGTTCATCTATGGTTCGAGCTTTGCCCAGTTGCAGCAGACCATTCGCTACGGCCGCCAAGGGCAGATGCCGGCCCAGGCGGACATTCAAGGCAATGACAAGGTGCACTTGCTGGCAGCTTATGTGTATAGCCTGTCGCAGCCTGCTGTATCGCTCTCCGCCCAGTAACACCTCGGGGCCGTCCTGCGGCCCCACCCCCTCCTGCCCCCTTTCTTGCACCCCCTCCGAACACAACTAAGCTTGTTGCCTCAGTGGTGATCGCTGTGCAAACCGCGCAGCAGACAGGCTGCACAGCCCGACGCCACCGCAAAAAAAGCCTGACCGATCGATCAGAAAAAGTTGAAAAACGGTACACATTACAAATATTTATTTGTGTACAATTGTCCCGACCCTTTCACGTGGGACATCGACGAAAGGGCCCGGACACGGGTCGGCGCCTACAGCCTTGCGTTGCCGTAACCCCAGTGGTCAACGCGACCGGCGCCGATTTTCGACCAACAAGAACACCAAAACCGTGGAACCTTAGCATGAGCACAGCAATCAGTCCGACTGCTTACAACTATAAGGTCGTCCGCCAGTTCGCCATCATGACGGTGGTCTGGGGGATCCTTGGCATGGGCCTGGGCGTCTTCATCGCCTCGCAGCTGGTGTGGCCGCAATTGAACCTGGATCTGCCCTGGACCAGCTTCGGCCGCCTGCGCCCACTGCACACCAACCTGGTCATTTTTGCCTTCGGTGGCTGTGCGCTGTTTGGCACCAGCTATTATGTGGTGCAGCGTACCTGCCAGACCCGGCTGATCTCCGACGGCATGGCCGCCTTCACCTTCTGGGGTTGGCAGGCGGTAATCGTCGGTGCGCTGATCACTTTGCCGATGGGCCTGACCACGACCAAGGAATACGCCGAGCTCGAATGGCCGCTGGCAATACTGCTGGCCATTGTCTGGGTCACCTACGGGCTGGTGTTCTTCGGCACCATCGTCAAGCGCAAGACCAAGCACATTTATGTCGGCAACTGGTTCTACGGCGCCTTCATCGTGGTCACCGCGATGCTGCATATCGTCAACCACATCTCGCTGCCGGTCAGCCTGTTCAAGTCGTACTCGGCCTATGCAGGCGCCACCGATGCGATGATTCAATGGTGGTACGGCCATAACGCGGTAGGCTTCTTCCTCACCACGGGCTTCCTGGGGATGATGTACTACTTCGTGCCCAAGCAGGCCGAGCGGCCAATCTATTCCTATCGTCTGTCGATCGTTCACTTCTGGGCGCTGATCACCCTGTACATCTGGGCCGGCCCACACCACTTGCACTACACCGCCCTGCCGGATTGGGCGCAGTCGCTGGGCATGGTGATGTCGATCATTCTTCTGGCGCCAAGCTGGGGCGGCATGATCAACGGCATGATGACGCTCTCCGGCGCCTGGCACAAATTGCGCACCGACCCGATCCTGCGCTTTTTGGTGGTATCGCTGGCGTTCTACGGGATGTCCACCTTCGAAGGCCCGATGATGGCCATCAAAACCGTGAACTCGCTGTCGCACTACACCGACTGGACTATCGGCCATGTGCATGCTGGCGCGCTGGGCTGGGTAGCGATGATCTCGATCGGTGCGGTTTACCACATGATCCCGAAACTCTACGGCCGCGAGCAGATGCACAGCATCGGCCTGATCAACGCACATTTCTGGCTGGCGACCATCGGCACCGTGCTGTACATCGCCTCGATGTGGGTCAACGGTATCACCCAAGGCCTGATGTGGCGCGCCATCAACGATGACGGCACGCTCACCTACTCCTTCGTCGAAGCGCTGCAGGCCAGCCACCCTGGCTATATCGTCCGCGCCTTGGGCGGCGCGTTCTTCGCCAGCGGCATGCTGCTGATGGCCTACAACGTGCTGCGTACCGTTCGGGCCGCCAACCCGGTGCAGGCTGAGGAAGCCGCCAAGATCGTCGTCGTGGGAGCGCACTGATGAAGCATGAAGCCGTCGAGAAGAACATAGGCCTGCTGGCCTTCTTCATGGTCATCGCCGTGAGCGTCGGTGGCCTGACCCAAATCGTCCCACTGTTTTTCCAGGACGTAACCAACAAACCGGTCGAAGGCATGAAGCCGCGCACCGCCCTGGAAGTTGAAGGCCGCGATATCTACATCCGTGAAGGCTGTGTCGGCTGCCATTCGCAAATGATCCGCCCGTTCCGCGCCGAAACCGAGCGCTATGGCCACTATTCGGTTGCCGGTGAAAGCGTTTGGGACCACCCGTTCCTGTGGGGCTCCAAGCGCACCGGGCCGGACCTTGCCCGCGTCGGCGGCCGCTACTCCGACGACTGGCACCGTGCGCACCTGTACAACCCGCGCAACGTGGTGCCGGAATCGAAGATGCCTGCCTATCCATGGTTGGTAGAGAACAAGCTCGACGGCAAGGACACCGCGAAAAAGCTGGAAGTGCTGCGCACCCTCGGCACCCCGTACAGCGACGCCGACATCGCCGGCGCCCGCGACGCGGTCAAAGGCAAGACCGAAATGGACGCTCTGGTGGCGTACCTGCAGGGCCTTGGCACCATCATCAAAAGCAAACGGTGAGGCTCAATGGACATCGGGATGATTCGTGGCCTGGGTACCGTCGTGGTGATGGTGGCCTTCGTGGGCCTGGCGTTGTGGGTATTCAGCCCACGGCGCAAGAAGGATTTCGACGAAGCGACCCAACTGCCCTTCGCGGATGATCCCGAGGCCAGCAAGCACGTCGAGCAAGTGAAAGCTTCTGGGAGCAAACAACAATGACAACCTTCTGGAGTCTGTACGTTACCGTCCTGACCCTGGGCACCATCTTCGCCCTGACCTGGCTGTTGCTGTCGACCCGCAAGGGCCAGCGTGAAGAGGTCACCGACGAAACCGTCGGGCATGCCTTCGACGGTATCGAGGAATACGACAATCCACTGCCCAAGTGGTGGTTCTGGCTGTTCGTCGGCACCATCATCTTTGCCTTGGGCTACCTGGTGCTGTACCCCGGCCTGGGCAATTGGAAAGGCATTCTGCCGGGCTACTCGTACCTGGATAACGACAAGCAGACCGAGTTCTCCAACGGCCAGGCCGGCTGGACCGGCGTGCATGAGTGGGAAAAGGAAATGGCCAAGGCCAACGCGCGCTTCGGGCCAATCTTCGCCAAGTACGCCGCCATGCCCATCGAGGAGGTGGCCAAGGACCCACAAGCATTGAAAATGGGCGCACGCCTGTTCGCCTCCAACTGCTCGGTGTGCCACGGCTCCGACGCCAAGGGCGCCTTCGGCTTCCCTAACCTCACCGACAACGACTGGCGTTGGGGTGGCGAGCCTGAAACCATCAAGGCCACCATCATGGGCGGTCGCCACGGCGTGATGCCGGCTTGGGGCCAGGTCATCGGTGACCAAGGGGTGGCTGATGTGGCGGCGTTCGTGGTCAGCAAGCTCGATGGCCGCACGCTGCCCGAAGGCGTCAAGGCCGATGTCGAAAACGGGCAGAAGATCTTTGCCACCAACTGCGTGGCTTGCCACGGGCCGGAAGGCAAAGGCACGCCCGCCATGGGCGCGCCCAACCTGACCCACCCCCAGGCATTCATCTACGGTTCGAGCTTTGCTCAACTGCAGCAGACCATTCGGTACGGCCGCCAAGGGCAGATGCCAGCCCAGGAACAACTGCAGGGTAACGACAAGGTGCACTTGCTGGCGGCTTATGTTTACAGCCTGTCGCATCAGCCGGAACCGGCTCAGGCTCAATAGCCAGGGCCTGGCCCCTTCGCAGGTGAACCTGCGAAGGGGCCGTTACTGGCAGCGCATATTTTACAAACCGATGACCTGGATCAATTGACAGTTTCCATAACACGATTCATGCCCCCAACCCAACGCGGCTAAAGGTCGCAGCGCGAACCCATACCGCTATCAGCGGCGTATCATGGTTCGCAGCGCAACGCAGCATGCGCGAGACTGCGGCCGGCACGCACTGGCCGCGGCTTTTCTCCACTGCCGTGGGACTTGATGATGAGCAAGCAAATTCCGGTACATGACGTCACCCCGCCTGCCAGCAAAGGGAAGGATTCCGTCGACCTCTACGCATCCCGCGAGAAAATCTACACCCGCGCTTTCACCGGGCTATTCCGCAGATTGCGAATGGTCGGTGGGGCTGTACTGTTTCTGCTGTACTTCGGCACTGTCTGGCTGAACTGGGGCGGCCACCAGGCGGTGTGGTGGAACCTGCCTGAGCGCAAGTTCTATATCTTCGGCGCCACCATCTGGCCCCAGGACTTCATCCTGCTGTCAGGCATTCTGATCGTCGCCGCCTTCGGCCTGTTCTTCATCACCGTATTCGCAGGCCGAGTGTGGTGTGGCTACACCTGCCCGCAAAGTGTGTGGACGTGGATCTTCATGTGGTGCGAAAAAGTCACCGAAGGCGACCGCAACCAGCGCATCAAGCTCGATCGCTCCCCCATGAGCGGCAACAAGTTTCTGCGCAAGTTCGCCAAGCACAGCCTATGGCTGCTGATCGGCTTCGTCACCGGCATCACGTTCGTTGGCTACTTCTCGCCGATCCGCGAACTGCTGATCGAGTTCTTCACAGGCGATGCCGATGGCTGGGCCTACTTCTGGGTCGGCTTCTTCACCCTTGCCACCTACGGCAACGCTGGCTGGCTGCGCGAGCAGGTGTGCGTTCACATGTGCCCTTATGCGCGCTTTCAGAGCGTGATGTTCGACAAGGACACCCTGATCGTTTCGTACGACCCGCGCCGCGGCGAAGTACGCGGCCCGCGCAAGAAGGACAGTGATTACAAAGCCAAAGGCCTTGGCGATTGCATCGACTGCACCTTGTGCGTACAGGTCTGCCCCACTGGCATCGACATCCGCGACGGCCTGCAGATCGAATGCATCGGCTGCGCGGCGTGCATCGACGCCTGCGACAATGTGATGGAAAAGATGAATTATCCCAAAGGGCTTATCAGTTACACCACCGAGCACAACCTTTCCGGGCAACAGACCCACATGCTGCGGCCTCGACTGATCGGCTATGCCGTGGTGTTGCTGGTCATGATCATTGCTTTGGCCACTGCCTTCGCCACCCGCCCGCTGGTGGGCCTAGATGTCAGCAAGGACCGCGTGCTGTATCGCGAAAATGCCCAAGGCCGCATCGAGAACGTATACAGCCTCAAGGTCATGAACAAGGATCAGCGCGACCACGTCTACGTGCTGGACGCCACCGGCTTGCCTGACCTGCGCCTGGAAGGCCAGCAGGAAATTCGCGTTGCCGCAGGCGACATCGTCAGCCTGCCCGTGCAGCTATCGATCGCCCCCGAAAAGCTGCCCTCGACCACCAACGAAATCACCTTCATCCTCAAGAGCGCCGATGACGGCACCGCTACGGTTGAAGCCAATAGCCGCTTCATCGGCCCACAGATCCGCTGACAGAGAGAACACTCACAATGCCTGCCGCCACCGCCGCCAGCCCCTGGTACAAGCACCTCTGGCCCTGGATCATCATCGGCATCCTGACCACCTCGGTATGCTTGAGCCTGACCATGGTCAGCATCGCTGTGCATAACCCCGACAACCTGGTCAACGACAACTACTACGAGGCGGGCAAAGGCATCAACCGTTCACTGGACCGGGAACTGCTGGCACAGACCCTCAAGCTCAAAGCTAGCGTGCACCTGGATGAGCTGACCGGCGAGGTGGCTGTGCGACTGAACGGGGATAGTGACCCCCAGGGCCTGGAGCTGAACCTGATTTCACCCACCCAGCCAGACAAGGACCGCAAGGTGCTGCTCAGCCGGGTCGAGGCCGGGCGCTATGTCGGGCAGCTTCAGGATCAGGTCGAGGGCCGTCGTTTCGTAGAGCTGCTGGGCAACCAGGATGGCCAGGTATGGCGACTGTTCGAAGAAGAAAAGGTCGAGCATGGCGTGACCTTGCAGCTGGGTGACGAAGCCTTGCAAGGTGCCGAGCACCAGCAATGACCCAACCCACCCCCTGCTACCACTGCGCCCTGCCCGTACCTGCCGGCAACCGCTTCACCGCCGTGGTGCTCGGCGAACCCCGTCCGTTCTGCTGCCCAGGCTGCCAGGCAGTGGCCCAGGCCATCGTCGCCAGCGGCCTGGCGCACTACTACCAACACCGCAGTGACAGCAGTACCAACCCCGAAGCGCTCCCCAGGCAACTGCAAGACGAATTGGCCCTGTACGACCGCAGCGATGTGCAACAGCGCTTCGTGCGCCACACAGGCGAACTCGCCGAGGCCACCCTGTTGGTCGAAGGCATCACGTGCGCTGCCTGCGGCTGGCTGATTGAAAAACACCTGCGTCAGCTGCCAGGCGTCGCCCAAGCGCGCCTGAACCTGTCCAACCATCGCCTGCTGGTGAACTGGGACGAACAGCAACTACCGCTGTCACAGGTGCTCGCCGAACTGCGTCAGATCGGCTACGCCGCCCACCCGTACCAACCCGATCAGGCGGCAGAGCAGTTGGCCAGGGAAAACCGCAGCGCGCTGCGCCGCCTGGGGGTCGCCGGGCTGCTGTGGTTTCAAGCGATGATGGCGACCATGGCCACTTGGCCGGAGTTCAACATCGACCTGTCGCCGCAACTCCATACCATCCTGCGCTGGGTCGCTTTGTTCCTGACCATCCCCATCGTGTTCTACAGCTGCGCCCCTTTCTTCAAGGGAGCTGCACGGGACCTGCGCACCCGTCACCTGACCATGGATGTCTCGGTATCGCTGGCCATTGCCCTGGCCTTCGGCGCAGGCATCTGGACCGCCGTGACCGGCCATGGCGAGCTGTATTTCGATACCGTCGGCATGTTCGCTCTGTTCCTGCTCACCGGCCGCTACCTGGAACGCCGCGCCCGCGAGCGCACCGCTGCGGCCACCGCACAATTGGTCAACCTGCTGCCTGCCTCGTGCCTGCGCCTGGACGCATTCGGCCGCACCGAGCGCATCCTGCTGGGCGAGCTGCAGCGTGGCGACACCGTGCAGGTGCTGCCCGGCGCGGTGATACCGGCCGACGGGTGCATCGTCGAAGGCCACTCGAGCGTGGATGAGTCGGTGCTGACGGGTGAGTACCTGCCCCTTCCCCGGCGTGCTGGCGAACGGGTCACCGGGGGTACCCTGAATGTGGAGAGCACGCTGCACGTGCAAGTCGAGGCCCTGGGCCAAGACTCACGCCTGTCAGCCATCGTTCGCCTGCTGGAGCGCGCGCAAACCGAGAAACCACGCTTGGCAGAAATTGCCGACCGCGCCTCGCAGTACTTTCTGCTGTTTTCGCTGTTGGCGGCGGTGGCCATCGGCCTGTGGTGGTGGCTTCAGGACCCGCCGCGGGCATTCTGGATTGTCCTGGCCATGCTGGTGGCGACTTGCCCTTGCGCCCTGTCCCTGGCCACGCCCACCGCGCTCACCGCCGCCACCGGTACATTGCACAAGCTAGGCTTGCTGGTGACCCGCGGCCATGTGCTGGAGGGCCTTAACCAGATCGACACGGTGATCTTCGATAAAACCGGCACACTTACCGAAGGCCGCCTGACCCTGCGCCACATTCATCCGCTGGCCGCGCTGCCTGCCGAGCGCTGCCTGGCCTTGGCTGCCGCCTTGGAAAACCGCTCCGAACACCCGATCGCCCGCGCCTTTGGCCGTACTGCAAGCCCTGCAGACGACGTTCAAACGATTCCGGGGCTGGGGCTGGAAGGCAAGCTGGACAATGAACTGCTGCGCATTGGCCAAGCCACGTTCGTCTGCGCCCTGAGCGGCGCCGAGATCCCCTCGGTGCCGCAGCCACGCGGCCAGTGGCTGCTGCTGGGCAACCGCCAGGGCCCACTGGCCTGGTTCGGCCTGGACGACCGCCTGCGCGAGGATGCCCCAGCCCTGCTCGCGGCCTGCCAGGCTCGGGGTTGGCGCACCCTCCTGCTGTCCGGCGATAGCTCGCCGATGGTCACCGAGGTCGCCGCGCAATTGGGTATCGACCAGGCCGTTGGGGGGCTGCGCCCGGACGACAAACTCGAACGCCTGAAAGCGTTGCAGGCAGCCGGGCGCAAGGTCCTGATGCTGGGGGACGGAGTCAACGACGTGCCGGTACTCGCCGCAGCCGACATCAGTATCGCCATGGGCAGCGCAACCGACCTTGCCAAGACCAGCGCCGATGCCGTGCTGCTGTCCAACCGTTTGCAGGCATTGGTCAGTGCCTTCGACCTCGCCCGGCGCACCCGCCGCAACATCCTCGAGAACCTGCTCTGGGCAACCCTGTACAATAGCCTGATGTTGCCGTTCGCCGCGCTTGGCTGGATCACCCCGGTGTGGGCGGCGGTCGGCATGTCGGTCAGTTCCCTGATCGTGGTGCTCAACGCCCTGCGCCTGACCCGCCTGGCTAGCCTGCCGGCGCCCCTGGGGCCAGCGGCGAGCGACACGACCGCCCACCCAAGGAAAACGCCATGCCCGCGCTCTACGTAATGATCCCGGCCGCCCTGCTGCTGGTCGGCGTGGCGGTGTACATTTTTTTCTGGGCGGTGGACAGCGGCCAGTACGACGATCTCGATGGCCCTGCCCACAGCATTCTGTTCGACGACCAGGATCCACGGCACCAGGCGGCCGTCAAACCTGAACCTGAACAGGCCCCGGGGCCTGACGATAAGGATGTCCCTCCTCGTGCCTGATCTCGTTCCCCTGCTCGGTTCAGCGCTGATCCTGGGCCTGCTCGGCGGTGGTCATTGCCTGGGCATGTGCGGCGGCCTGATGGGTGCGCTGACCCTGGCCATACCTCCCGAGCAACGTGGCCGGCGTTTGCGTTTGCTGGTGGCCTACAACCTGGGGCGGGTTTTCAGCTATGCCTGCGCAGGCCTGCTGCTGGGGCTGGCCGGCTGGGCAGTGGCCAGCAGCCCCGCCGCCATGGCCTTGCGGGTAGTGGCTGCACTGCTGCTGATCGCCATGGGCCTGTACCTGGCAGGCTGGTGGAATGGCTTGACCCGTATCGAAGCACTAGGCCGGGGCCTGTGGCGCGTTATTCAACCGGCAGCTTCCCGTCTGATGCCGGTGTCCAGCCTGCCGCAGGCGCTGCTGCTGGGGGCGCTGTGGGGCTGGCTGCCATGCGGTTTGGTCTACAGCACCTTGCTGTGGGCGGCCAGCCAGGGCAGTGCCGGCTACAGCGCAGCGCTGATGCTGGCATTCGGGCTGGGCACCTGGCCCATACTGCTGGCCACAGGGCTTGCCGCTCAGCGGGTAAACGCGTTGTTGAGACGGCGCAGTGTGCGGGTGGCAGGCGGGCTGCTGGTCATCCTGTTTGGCCTGTGGACGCTGCCTGGCCCACATCAGCACTGGCTGATGGGCCACTGACCGCGCCGCTCTACGGCGCTGTCTAGCTTTGATACAAATCAACACAGTTGCTTACAGACGGCCATAGACTCCGGACATTGCTGCATCATCCGGGGATTGCCCACATGCTCGCCGACTTACGTTGGGATGCCGACCTGATTCATCGCTACGATCTGGCCGGCCCACGCTACACCTCTTATCCAACCGCCGTGCAACTGCACAGCGAGGTAGGCTCGTTCGACCTGCTGCATGCCCTGCGCGAGAGCCGCAGGGCCGTGCGCCCGCTGTCGTTGTATGTACACGTGCCGTTCTGCGCCAACATCTGCTACTACTGTGCGTGCAACAAGGTGATCACCAAGGATCGCGGGCGCGCGGCACCTTACCTGCAACGCCTGGAGCAGGAGATCCAGCTGATCGCCTGCCACCTGGACCCTAAACAGCAGGTTGAACAACTGCATTTCGGGGGTGGTACACCCACTTTCCTCAGCCATGTGGAACTGCGCCAGTTGATGGCTACCCTGCGCCAGCACTTCAACCTGCTGGATGATGATTCCGGCGACTACGGCATCGAGATCGACCCCCGAGAGGCCGACTGGTCGACCATGGGCCTGCTGCGCGAGTTGGGCTTCAACCGCGTCAGCCTCGGCGTGCAGGACCTGGACCCGGCAGTGCAGCGAGCGATCAACCGGCTGCAAAGCCTGGAGCAGACCCGCACCCTGATCGAGGCGGCCCGCACTTTGCAGTTTCGCTCGATCAACCTTGACCTGATCTACGGCCTGCCAAAACAGAGCGTGGACGGTTTTGCCCGCACGGTCGAAGAAGTGATCCGCCTGCAACCCGACCGCCTTTCGGTGTTCAACTACGCCCACCTGCCCGAGCGTTTCATGCCACAGCGCCGCATCGACAGCAACGACTTGCCGGCCCCGGCAGCGAAGCTGGAAATGCTGCACAACACCATCGAGCAGCTCACCGCCGCTGGCTATCACTACATCGGCATGGACCATTTCGCCCTGCCAGACGACGAGCTGGCGATGGCTCAGGAAGAAGGCACCTTGCAGCGCAACTTCCAGGGCTACACCACCCATGGCCACTGCGACCTGATCGGCCTGGGCGTCTCGGCGATCAGCCAGATCGGTGACCTGTACTGCCAGAACAGCAGCGATCTCAACACCTACCAGCAAGCGTTGTCCACTACGCAACTGGCGACTCAGCGAGGGTTGGTCTGCAATCATGACGACCGCCTGCGGCGGGCAGTCATTCAGCAGTTGATCTGCCATTTCGAGCTGGATTTCGAACCAATCGAGAGAGCCTTCACGGTGGATTTTCGCGGCTATTTCAATGACCTCTGGCCGCAATTGTTGCGCATGCAGCGCGATGGGTTGATCAAGCTCGACGACAAAGGCATCCGTATCATGCCGGCCGGGCGCTTGCTGGCACGCTCGGTGTGCATGGTGTTCGACGCTTACCTGGCGATGCACAACCGCCAGCGTTTTTCGCGGGTTATCTGACACGCGAGCCACTCAACCGCATGGACAACCCTGCCTGCCAGGCACACTATGGGCCCACAAGCACTGCCGGCATTCATCCTGCCGGGGCTTGGCCAGTTCGCACCACCCTAGCGGACACTGGCCTACACTTGCTGTCGTGGGTTACCCTTACGACTTATGTGTGCTTTTCCACAAGGATCGATTCATATGTCCGAGCCAGTCAAACTGCGCGCTCACACCCAGGCCCATTGCAAGGACTGCAGCCTGGCCCCCCTGTGCCTGCCTCTTTCGCTCAATCTGGAAGACATGGATGCACTGGATGAAATCGTCAAGCGCGGGCGCCCGCTGAAGAAAGGTGAATTCCTGTTCCGTCAGGGTGACAATTTTGGCTCGGTGTACGCCGTACGTTCCGGGGCGCTGAAAACTTTCAGCCTCAGCGACAGCGGTGAAGAGCAGATTACTGGCTTCCACCTGCCCAGTGAGCTGGTCGGGTTGTCCGGCATGGATACCGAGGCCTACCCGGTATCGGCCCAGGCCCAGGAAACCACCTCGGTCTGCGAAATTCCCTTCGAGCGCCTCGATGAGCTGTCCGTCCAGCTGCCACAGTTGCGACGGCAGCTGATGCGGGTAATGAGCCGCGAAATTCGTGACGATCAGCAAATGATGTTGCTGCTGTCGAAGAAGACCGCCGACGAGCGCATCGCCACCTTCCTGGTCAACCTGTCCGCACGCTTCCGCGCCCGCGGCTACTCGGCCAACCAGTTCCGCCTGAGCATGTCGCGCAACGAGATCGGCAACTACCTGGGCCTGGCGGTGGAGACCGTCTCACGGGTGTTCACGCGCTTCCAGCAAAACGGCTTGCTGCGAGCCGAAGGCAAGGAGGTGCATATCCTCGACCCGATCCAGTTGTGCGCGCTGGCGGGCGGAGCAATGGAAGCCTGACACCGGCGTTTAGCGGGTATACTTGGGCATTCGTTTTCCCAGGATACCCGCACCAATGCACAGCGATGCCTTCGACCTCAAAGCCCTGATCCGCCCGGTAGTGGACTTTCCCAAACCCGGCGTGATCTTCCGCGACATCACCCCATTGTTCCAGTCGCCGCGCGGGCTGCGCTTCGTCGCCGACCAATTCATCGAGCGTTATGTCGAGGCTGAGTTCAGCCATATCGGCGCGATGGATGCCCGTGGCTTTCTGATCGGTTCGATCATCGCCCACCAGCTGAACAAGCCGCTGATCCTGTTCCGCAAGCAGGGCAAGCTGCCGGCCGATGTGCTGAGCGAGGGCTATCAGACCGAATACGGCGAAGCCTTCCTGGAAGTGCACGCCGACAGTTTGTGCGAAGGTGATTCGGTGCTGATCTTCGATGACCTGATTGCCACCGGCGGCACGCTGCTGGCTGCGGCCAACCTGGTGCGCCGCACCGGGGCCCAGGTGTTCGAAGCGGCAGCGATTATCGACCTGCCGGAGCTTGAGGGTTCGCGCAGGCTGCAGGCGGCCGGGGTGCCGACCTTCTGCCTGACCGAGTTTTCCTTGAGCGAATACTGATGCGCTGGCCGGGGCCGCCTACGGCCCTGGCCTTTACAACGAGATCGGCTTACGCCCGGCAAAGGCGTGGGCCAGGGTACCACCATCGACCAGCTCCAGCTCCCCACCCAGCGGCACGCCATGGGCGATGCGCGAAGCCACCAGTCCTTTCTCGTTCAGCAATTGAGCGATGTAATGCGCAGTCGCCTCACCTTCCACGGTAGGGTTGGTCGCCAAGATCACTTCGGTGAAGCTGCCCTGTTCTTCGATCCGCGCCATCAGCTGCGGCACGCCAATCGCCTCCGGCCCCAAGCCGTCGAGTGGCGAGAGGTGCCCCTTGAGCACGAAGTAACGCCCGCGATAGCCGGTCTGCTCCACCGCGTACACATCCATCGGCCCTTCTACTACGCATAATTGCGTGTCATCGCGGCGCGGGTCGCTGCACTGCGGGCACAATTCCTGCTCGGTCAGGGTGCGGCACTGGCGGCAGTGGCCAACCCCCTCCATGGCTTGGCTCAACGCCTGGGCCAGGCGCATGCCGCCGCTGCGGTCGCGCTCGAGCAGTTGCAAGGCCATGCGCTGGGCGGTTTTCTGGCCAACGCCTGGAAGCGTGCGCAGGGCGTCGATCAGTTGGCGGATCAGGGGGCTGAAGCTCATGTAGACAGGCCTGCAAGTCTTGGGAACAAAATGAACGAGGGAGCAACGACCGGCAGGCCGTTACTCCCCCTGTAAAGCAAGAACCGGATCAGAATGGCATCTTGAAGCCTGGTGGCAATTGCATGCCGGCAGTCATGTTGCCCATCTTGTCCTGGCTGTTCTGCTCGATCTTGCGCACCGCGTCGTTCAGCGCAGCGGCGATCAGGTCTTCCAGCACTTCCTTGTCGTCCTCATCGGTAGACATCAGGCTCTGGTCGATGCTGACACGCTTGACGTCGTGACGACCGGTCATCACCACGCTTACCAGGCCGCCACCGGACTGGCCGGTGACTTCGGCGTTGGCCAGCTCTTCCTGCATTTTTTGCATCTTTTCTTGCATCTGCTGGGCCTGCTTCATCAGGCCGGCCATGCCACCTTTCATCATGGGGTATACCTCGATTGGGTCATGTGATGCAGCCAGGCAAAGGGCCGGCCGCATGGTTGTCGATCATTGGCCCTGGCTGGCCAGAGCCTCTACGGGTTCAATAGTATCCTGCCTCACCGTGGCACCGAACTGCTTGATCATCTGCTGGATCAGTGGGTCCTGCTCGATCGACAGCACGGCACCCTGCTGGCGTTCGGCGCGCTTGCGAGCTGCGGCCTGGGCCGGGGTTTCCTGTTCTGGGCGAATCAGTTCGATCCGCAGGTTCAGGGTGCGCCCCAGATGCTGGTTGAGCGCTTCGTTCAGCCGGCGTTGCTGAGTGGTGTTGAACAGTGCGCCCTGACCAGGGTCCAGGTGCAGCAACCAATCATCACCGTCAGCGGCTATCAGGGTACAGTTCGCTGCGATGTTGCCTGTCATACCCGAGACAGGCAACTGTGGGAATAATTCCAGCCATTGCAGTGCCAAACCGGTAGCAGGCTGAGCAGCCGGCAGTGGTTCGGGCGCTGGCACAGGGGCAGCTTCCTGAACGTGTTCGGCCAGCTCATCCAAATAGCTGAAGCCTACTGGGTCGCTTTCACCCGCGTAGTATTCCTCATCCATCGGCGGTTCGTCGTCACGATCCATGCCGGCCGAGGCGTAGGCTGACGGGTCGAAGGGCGGCTCGTCGTACACCGGTGGCGCGCTTGACGAGGCAACAACCGGGGCTGGTGCTGGAGCAGGCTCATGCGGCGCGGCGGGCTCCTCCCAAGGCAGGTCGATCACCTCTTCCACCGGCGCAGGCTCTGGCGCAGGCGACGCGGGTTCTGGTTGTGGTTCTGCTGCCGGCTCAGGGACCGGCGCGACAACAGTGGCGGCGTCTTGCGGCGCAGGCTGCGCCGCTGCAACGGCAGGCGCCTGTGCAGGCACCTCTGGCACTGCCACCGAGGTTGCTGGATCAGCTGTGGCCTGGCTGATCCCCATTGGCTTTAGCACCGGTTTCGGCGCATCGTCGGTATCTGCCGGGCGAAACGCCAACATGCGCAGCAGGACCATTTCGAAGCCGCCGCGTGGGTCGGGCGCCAGCGGTAGGTCGCGACGACCAATCAGGCCCATCTGGTAATAGAACTGCACATCTTCTGCCGGTAATGCTGCGGCCAGCGCCAGCACACGCTCGCGATCGCCCTGGCCGTTGTCCACTGCCTCAGGCAACGCCTGGGCGATGGCCACTCGGTGCAGCACATTGAGCATTTCCGCCAGTACACCACTCCAATCCGGCCCCTGCTCGGCCAGGTTGCGCACCGCTTCAAGCAGTGCACGCGCGTCGCCTTCGAGCAGCGCCTGCAGCACGCCATAAACCTGGCCGTGGTCAAGGCTGCCGAGCATGGCCCGCACATCGGCAGCAAGCACCTTACCTTCACCGAAGGCGATCGCCTGGTCGGTAAGGCTCATGGCGTCACGCATCGAACCATCGGCGGCACGCCCGAGCAGCCACAAGGCATCAGCCTCGAATGGCACATTTTCGGCCTGCAACACGTGGCTCAAGTGCTCCACCACCCGCTCCGGGCTCATGTTCTTCAGCGAGAACTGCAAGCAGCGCGAGAGGATGGTGGCCGGCAGTTTTTGCGGGTCGGTGGTGGCAAGGATGAACTTGACGTAGGGCGGTGGCTCTTCCAGCGTCTTGAGCAGGGCGTTGAACGAGTGGGTGGAGAGCATGTGCACTTCGTCGATCAGGTAGACCTTGAAGCGCCCACGGCTTGGCGCGTACTGCACATTATCGAGCAGTTCGCGGGTGTCCTCGACTTTGGTGCGGCTGGCGGCGTCGATCTCGATCAGGTCGACGAAGCGCCCTTCGTCGATCTCCCGGCATACCGAGCAGGTGCCGCAGGGTGTCGAAGTGATACCGGTTTCGCAGTTCAGGCATTTGGCGATGATTCGCGCGATGGTAGTCTTGCCCACGCCCCGCGTACCGGTGAACAGGTACGCATGGTGCAGACGCTGGTTGTCCAAGGCGTTGATCAAGGCCTTGAGCACATGGGTCTGGCCGACCATTTCGCGGAACGAGCGCGGACGCCATTTACGTGCAAGAACCTGATAACTCATCGAAAAACCATCGTAGCCTGAACGAGCGGAAGATCGCTAATGCTAGCGGAGCGGGGGCAAAATTGCACCCTGCACGGCTCGTCTAAGCTAAGCGACAGGTACGTTGTTCAAGGAGGATGTGCATTGCAACGACTGCTGGCCCTGTTATTGCTCTGGGCCACCTACAGCCTGGCAGAGCAACCGGTGGTACGTTTTTCTGTGGCCGAAAGCTGGAGCATGCCGCTGGTGCGTATCGAAGGCGATCAACCTGTGGAGGGCCTGGTGTTCGATCTTGTTCAGGCGCTGGCACAAGAAGCTGGTGTGCGCCCGGAATACCACGTACTGGCGCGCCTACGCATGCAGCAGGCCATGGACGCGGGTGATATCGACGTGCGCTGTTACGTCAGCACTCAATGGTTCAATGATCGGCCGGGGAATTTCGTGTGGAGCATCCCATTGATCGAGCAGCGCGATGTGCTGGTCGGGCGCCCGGGCGACAGCGATTCGACTCGCCCCGAGCAATTGCAACCCCAGGCGATCGGTACGGTGCTGGGGTACACCTACGGCACCCTCGAGCCGCTGTTTGCTCAAGGCCAGCTGCAGCGCGAGGACAGCCGTAGCCAGCAACTGGCGCTGCAAAAGCTGCAGGCTGGGCGATACCGGCATGCGGTCAGCAACCAACTGGCGCTGCAGTGGTTCAACCAGCATTTACCGCCCGCACAGCGGCTGCAAGCGCAGGCGGTGGTGGAGGAGCAAGCGTTGGGATGCCTGGTTAGAAATGATCCGGCGATACCGACCCAGGGAATACTGCGGGCCTTGGTGCGGATGAAGCAGTCGGGGGATATCGAACGGATTATCCAGCGCTACGGGGCGGCTACTTATTCGGGAAAGGCTTTGGCAGCCCAGCCTGAACCGGAGTAGAGAGCAATCCTTTGCCAGCCGCATGCCTATCACGCCGGGACGAAATAATATCAATAGGCCATCATCCAGTGTAAAGTTGCGCGCCTCAATGCCCAGTGAAGGGCGAGACCGTAACCACATTTAGGAAAGTTGCATGTCCACCGTTCGAAATCTGACCGCTGCCGCCCTCATCGTGTTGACCACCGGCTGTGCTACCGGCCTCAACTCGGTCCAGGAGTCGGAACTCGCTGGCTACCGCGCCAGGAACCTCTCGGTTGAAGAAAAAAAACCCGGGCTTGCCGCAGGCCTTGGCCTGCTGCCAGGTGGTGGATCGTTCTACGGCCGCGCATACGGCTTTGGCGTGGTGAACCTGCTGTTCTGGCCGCTCTCCATTCTTTGGGATCCGGTGAGCGGGCATGACGCTGCAGAAATGATCAACTACCAAGCCACCAAAGCGCATGTGGCAACGCTGAAAAAGCACGATATGGACGCGCTGGATGCCCAGCTTGAGTCTGAGGCGATCGACATCAAGCGATACGCACTCGACAAACGCAAGATTGAAGAGAAGTACAACCTCTGAGCTTTAGCGCCCCTGGCGTATGAAGCGACTGTAAGATCGAGCGCCGGCGGCGCTCGATCTTACAGGCACCAAAAATGTTATGCCGAGCACCCACCTGCCCCACGGCAATCTGCATCACCCGCAGACCATGCTGGAGCAACTATATTTTCAGACCCCGGAAATGGAGGCGGCCCCACCAGCCACACCCCGGCACTCGATGTTCCCGCTATGGCTGCTCCCTTCCGGGCCTGACCAGGTTAACGGGTAATCAATGCGGGGGGACCGATGGGGCAAGGGTTTCAGGCTGATTGGGTAGTTCGCCGCCCTCCCGTGCAGATATCCAGCACGGGTGCTCAAAGCTTGGGGTGTGACCAGAATTGTTCCACTCAATTGGTCCACTTTATTGGTCCACTCTGGCGCTCTCCTATGGCTTACATCGTCCGTCGCCAATCCGTTTACTACCTTAATCTACGACTACCGAAGCATCTATTCCATCAGCGTCAAACCTTACGCATATGCCTGCGTGTGCGAGAACGTCAGGCTGCATTGTTCCTTGCCAGCTCTCTAGCTCAGCAAGTGCATTACCACCTAACTGAACATCCTCTGACAGCCCCTGAGACGCTGCGTGCCCTGTGTAAGCAGTGGCGAGACTCTACCCCTCAGCCAATCACCATGGCTGCACCACGAAGACCTACAGCGGCCACAGCGAAGCCACAAAGCGACGGTCCTACCCTCGCCACCCTGTCCAAACTCTATATAGAAGAAGGCAAACGCGGCGGCACATGGCGGCAAGGCAGTACCGATGACATCGAGCGTGCCCTAGCTGACCTGTTCGAGCTAATGGGTGATATGCCTGCGTTAGCCTTCGACGCTCATCAAGCTCGCCTGCTGAAAGAACGACTCAGCCGCTGCCCCCAGTACTTCGGTTTACGGCCAGAGTTCAAGGGCAAGACGCTGAAGCAAGTGATCGAGTCAGGTAACAACTACAAGACCATCAATGCAGTGACCGTTAACAATCGGCTACGCAAGCTCACTGCCTTCCTGAACTGGTGCAAGGCCAACAGCTACATAGAGGAGAATCCGCTAGCCGGAATGAAAGTGATGACGGGATCGGGAAAAGAGGCACGACTGTCCTTTGACCGCCCTGATCTAGTCGCCCTGCTCGACCATGAAGCCTTAAAGAAAGAAGCCCGCAAGCATCCATGGCGTTATTGGCTACCCCTGCTTGGGCGAGCCACTGGGGCACGACTAGAAGAGCTATGCCAACTGCGTGTCGAGGACTTCATTGAGCAACAGGGAATCCAGTGCATCCGTATTGATGACAGCCGTGAAGGCCAGAACCTGAAGAACGCCAGCAGCCGACGAGTACTTCCCCTGCACCCTGCCCTGCTAGACCTTGGCCTACTTATGTACGTTGAGTCTGTCAGGACCAAGGGGGCGGATCGCGCATTCCCTGAGCTGGAAGCAGTACGTGGGAAGCTGGGTCACGCACCGTCGAAGTGGTTCGGTCGGTTCAAGACGAAGCTGGGAATCACAGATCCCCGAAAGACCTTCCACAGCTTTCGCCATACGCTCATTGATGACCTGCGTGACGCTGGGGTGCAGGACTCACTGATCAAGCGTATCGCTGGCCACGAGGATGGGGCCGTCACATTCAGCATCTACGGAAGTCGCAGCCCTACAAAAGCCATGCTGGAAGCTTTGGTGCAAGTAACTTTGTAGCACCCAGCAGCCCGCACCGGCGGTTGCAATCTGTGGCGAGCTTGTCGCTGATGGCCAAGAGCTTCAGTACAGGCTCGAACACATCACTACAGGCGTTTCCACCAGTAAAATGGAACAATACACATATAAGTAAACTTTACTTTATGCAATTGACATGTATATAAAACAGACCTATTGACGCGACTGAAATAGCCTGTACTATTTTCACACCTGCCTACGCAGACACCAGCAATACCTCACCTTACCAGACCACCACACCTCGTTTGTTCAAGCCTATAGGCCACTGAGCAGAGCGGGTTTCGTGCTGCCTGCGATATAGAGCAACAGACCAAGCAACAAACAATATGCAATGCCCTCGTACGCATACAGCGCTTAATCACAGAGAATTATTAATTGAAAACCGCCATCTTCACCGCCCCACCCAACCACCTCAGTATTAATGGACTAATTATCGATAAATGCACTGGCGAGATCCTTGGACACGATGACACACCATCAGTACTTACTGGCCCTGCCAAATACAAATGCGAACTTGGTAAGTGCCGAAGCACTGATGACTTTGAGGATCACCTAAGCTTCGTTGATCGACGTAAACTTCCACCCCACGCACTGCACTCATTACGAAGTGAAGTGGACCATGCTCACGGAGAATGGCGTCGCACTGGCATGGACTGCCGCATCACCATTCCGCAACTGCGATTATTAGAACAACTTCACGGACTTATCCTTTACCGAAACATTATCATCACGAGCCAGGCCAATCTAGCCCAATCGTTAGGAGTCGCCGAATCAAATTTAATGAAGAAGTTAAGGCTACTGACTGATAGCCACATGCTGCGGGTCTTTACATCACGAGACAGCAGTATGCGTAAGGGCGAGATAAAGCTAAGCGTGAATCCACGACTGATTTTCAGGGGCGATGATTACGCCCGTGGCGAATACATTGAGAGATGGTACCAACCCACTGGATACTTGCATAAAGGAACGACTGAGCTTCCCGAGGCACCAGACTCCCTCACCATAGCTGCGTAGGTAACTCAAAAAAGCTACGCAAGAATCGGAGCGGAAGCCCCGGAGCACAAGGGGCGCGACAAAACTCTATTATAATAAGAACTTACCAACTATCCGACAAGGCAGCACTAGCAGCACTTCGCCAAAGCGGAGCTTTGAAACTATCGTCTCTATACATTATTTTTGTGGCGTTACGCCACAACAGGACATTCGGTGCCTGAAGCACGAACAACAATTCTATTAAGCAGGGGAAGATAGGGGTGACACCCCTTTCTTGATCTTGCTTCTATCTCTACAGATAGCGGGTGCAGCATAACACCGGAACGGTACGTTACATTTAACCCTACAGTTAAGACTAAGTAGATCGGGGGCTTTCGCTTCTGCCCCCGCTTCCGCAGGTACTATGCCGTAAGGCATTACAGGAACTGTAATCATGCAGAGGGGTGTGGTGCATCACCACCCACCAAAACTAATGAGAGCACGTAGAAGACCACTGAATCGTGACGAAGCGTCACATAGTCACCGCCTCAAATAAACTCATATAGCGAACCCTGCTGAATGCTGTCCTTTGCACTGATGAGCAGCTGCTTGATGCAAGCTGGTCATCCTCAATAATCCTGTCGAGAACGCCCACTAAGATCACATCAACCAGTTCACACTCAAGCCTGTTGTTTGGTGCAAACCCAACCGGAAGTTAAATGATGCAGACCACCGGTTGCTGATCAAGAGCGTCACTTATCAGTGCTGCCACGCACTGTCCAGTGCAATCATCCCGAAGGGGTTGTTATGTGCTCGCCTGCTCAAGCGTCTGGATGTGGTCGAGTCTGCTTGATTCTCTGCACGCCTATATCGACGAAAGGCCGTAAAGACTCTTGACACTGCCCCACCTCAAGCAAACGTATCGTAGCCGCTATGACAGCTAGTGGGACTTTACAGGTTACCCGGTACACCACATCCTATCAGTCACAGCAGAGGCGGTACCTAGGGCGGCATAGACGCTATAGTTAACTAATGGAAAACTAACTAGATAACTAATCCAGCTGGTCACTTCTCTGAGCCTTCTTGATTCCGCTACACCCGAGAAAGCCCCTATTTATGGGGCTTATGCTAGGCCTGGGTCAAGCCAAGTCAGCGTTCGCAAGTGTCAATGGCAAAATTTATGAACGCAGAACAGCAGATCAGCATGAAGCGAGCGTCAGCCTTAGTCGTAGTAGCGTCATCTTTCATCATCGCGTGCCGAATTCCGTCACCATCGCTCGCATAACCATAGAGTTTATTAAAAGCCTGCTTCACTATCGGTTCGAGCCGATGTTTGTCTTCCAATACCTTAAGGGCGTCGCCCAAAGTCGCTTTCGGATTGCCGGTGATATGTCTCGCCAACGACTCGACGGCACTGATGCTTTCCTTTATCGAGTTGCGATAATCTGGTGCATCTCGATTTGTAAGCATCCCGAGAGCCGTTTGAAGATGCTGCTTAACCCCAGCGTAAGGCTGGGCTGCACGCAGGGCACTGTCAATCTCTTCAAGCTCAACTTCCGACGTTATTGGTGCAATTTGCCGCTCGATGAACCTATACCCGGAATTCTGCTTTTCCAATACCAAATTTGCGAACTCGATGAAAGAATCGCGCCAGCGACGCGAGTGGTCTCTTTCTTCGGGTCCGTAGTCGGCCATGAATTCTAGGAAATCGTATATCTTATTCCAGGGCATGGCCATGAATCGTGCACGGATGTGACGATTTAGCTCGGACCAGTAGTCGGGAAGCTCATCAATGCTAATGTCGTGGTGGAAAGCATAGGCTTTTGAGAACGTGTCGAAGTTCGAATAGCGTAACAAATTAGTTTGGTATCCGTTTCTGTACTTCTCCCAAAATGAGAGAGTCAGGACGTTCCAGAGGGCCCCTCGAAGATTGTCGTCCACCCGTTCTATTTGAATGGCTTTGCTGGCCGGCTCTAAACCCATACGCTGCGAGAAACTCATGTTTATCCCCCTATGCGGATCACCCGCTCCTAACGTACTGCATTCCCAAGCGGTACGGGTAGCGCTGCCAACAGCAGCATCATCAAACGACCGATTAACAATACCCGTGTATCTGCCCTTTAATGGGACCATTAAAATAGGCTTGCAAGCAGTTAATGATACCTTTACCATGATCCCACCTTAAATGATCCCTTGGTGACGCCGATGTCCCGTACCTTCCTATATTGCCGCGTTAGTACGTCGTATCAGTTCACCGAGAACCAGGTACAGGATGTTAAGAATGCCGGCTTCGATGTGCAGGCCAATCGGGTGATTGAAGAGACGATTTCCGGTAGCGTCCCTGCAAGCGAGCGTCCCGGTTTCCAGAAGTTGCTGGAACGGATGGAATCAGGTGATGTGCTGATCGTCACAAAGTTGGACCGCCTTGGACGCAACGCTATGGATGTACGGCAGACAGTCGAGCAACTGGCAGCAACCGGCATCCGCGTTCACTGCCTCGCCCTTGGTGGCGTAGACCTGACCAGTGCAGCGGGCAAGATGACCATGCAGGTGCTTGGTGCTGTCGCAGAGTTCGAGCGGGATTTGCTGATCGAGCGTACACAGTCCGGTCTGAAGCGTGCCAAGGCCGAAGGTAAGAAACTGGGGCGCCCTGAAGCGGTTGATACGACCAAGGCGGTGCAGAAGGCCAAGGCCAAGAACATGACACAGGCGGAAGTGGCAGCCGAACTCAACATCGGTATCGCCACGGTCAAACGGCACTGGAACAAGGCGCTGTAAGGCCCTACGCTGCGGTATCTGTCCTATAACGAGAAACGCCACATGGATGATAAGGCCGCTGCTACAGCCGACGCCCTAGAGCTGCCGCATATAAACCAGACCGCCCTGAGGGCAGCCATCGAGGAAGTAAGTACATGGATCAGGCAGCGTGGGTCTGTAATTGCCCACGAAAACACGATGACATGCCTACAGGCACTTGATGCCAACGCAGACGCTATCGCTTCAGCGATAGATCGCCTACGCTCATAGCCGCCTTTTGGCGGCTTTATGCTACCTGCGATATTCTGAAATTTGCTGGTGCGGGTAGTACGTAGATCGACTTAGGGTTAGGCACCGACCCACACGTGAAAAAGGATTTCACGCTAAACAGCTTCTTGTCAGCCCCTGAAACCGCTTCAGGTATCCCCCAGCGTCTCGGGCAGGGATAGCGTGTCGCTCCTTAACCACGGAGCCCGGAGCACCATCGCTTTTCGGGATCACATCGAGGAAGTACATCGGAATCCCCGTATCCGCAGTTACAGTGGTCGTATCGCCTCGACGATAGCTCTTCGCACCGTCAAACCGGATCAATTCAAACCCGCGAGCGTTCTCATTGAATGCTCCAACTACACACGCAGAAAAGTCTTCTGGCGAGCGCTCGGTCGTTAACGTGGCTGCCGGGACAGTTTCTCTCAGCTGCTCAATTGATTTCGCACCACAAGAAATGAGAAGCAAGGTGCTTAATATCACTAACGCGTTCCGCATAAGAAGAACTAAGCCTCCTCTGTAATAGAGTCAGCTGCCTTAATGCCTTCCTCAAGCAAAACGCGTCGAAACTCCTTCAGCACCTGCTTGCCGAGCTTGGTCAAAGACCAGTATCTGGCGCTATCACTTACTGGATGTTTCTTCTTTGATGGCTCCACCAAATCCAATGCTGCAAAGTCAGCAAGTATATCAGTTACGATATTCACACCTATAGGGTGGTTCTGCACATACTTCGTCCCCACCAAATGAAGAGCTATATTCTTGCCGACCTCGGCGCTCGAATTTTCTACGAGTAGATTTTTGGCAACCCAGTGAAATACGTCTGCAAGAGTAACGGTTACTGGCTCAACATCTTCCCAACGTGGTTTATCCTGAGTTCTTGCTGCCAGCTTCCTTTTGTTGGCATTTAGCACCTTAATAGCCGAACGCACCTCATCATGCTGCGTCTCCTCTTTCTTTCTAACTGCATCCAACTGCTCTCTTAAACTTGCGTTCTCACTACTAAGACGAGTCAGCTCTTTAGTAACTTCAGCACCGGTCACCTGATCCGCCCGAGTCCATCCAGTGCGGGGGTTTGCGGTAATTGCCTTCATTAAAGCTATTGATAGCTTTCCGTGAAGGTCATCCTTATTCGACCAAAAATTTACCAGCCTTGACTTGACCTTTGATTTAAACCTAGTTAAGCGCTGAAGCGCCTTAGCTTCTGTCTCGCATAGGTCTCGAGGCCAGGGAGCAGAGTCATCTATAACGAATCCTAAGATAGGAACTCCCTTCTCAACCGCATAGTCATATTCTTTCTCTGTGTAACCAACACCTTCCGCAGTAACGGAACCATATCGATGAGCAACGATTAGAACGTAATAATCTATTTCATCTATCTGACGAGCAATAATTTTCCATTGCTCCTCATCAGCAGCACTAAACATCTCCATCCCAACCGGGATATGACCCATCTCCAAAATAGCCTTGATAGCTTGCTCCCGCTCCCCTACAAGATCTTGGTAAGTGGAACTAACAAAAACCTGATACTTCTTCATGCACCCCCCCCAACGAAACATAACGCGAAAACACAACTAAAAGGACATCAAACCTGCAACATCAACAAGCACTACTCATATAGCGAAATAGTCCCTTTTAACTGATCTGCAAAACCGTAAATATCGTCCACAGATGTGATCGGATGGCGCGTTTCGCTCTTCTCAGCGTCGAATATACCTATGTACTTCTGGCTGCGATTGAAGTGCAACCGGCAAATCGGTTTACGATTATTATCGTCCAGCAGAATTCCGAAGTAACTTTGGGTATCACGATGAACGATCCGCTTTGCATCCACAACCGCCCGCACAATTGCCTTGACTATGTGGAAACCTTCAAGCTCTTCAAGAGTAGTCTGGATACGGTCGTCGTCGCCGGCTTCCTCAGAAGACTCAGGCGCCGTTGATGCTTGAACGGCCATCATTGCATAAGACGGCTCGACTGCACCGCTCATAGCTGATTTCAACCTGTCGTTGATCTGATCTCCTAGAAACTGGATTGCCGCTTTCCTAGTCAAGGTGGTGAACTGCTCTCTCACCTTCTGCGTAATGATCCCGTCGTAGACCCGAGTAGCGAAGAACTTCACAAACTCGTCACTAGGCTGACTGAACTGCGAAGCCATCTCTTTCTTGATCTGACCAACGTACTTCAGTTCTCCAGCAGCACTGATGATGGAGTCAACATCGAACGCGGACTTGGTTAGCTTCTGAAGCTCCGGAAGGGCGTGCTCGTCCAGATCGAGAAGGTCCAGCTCCAAGAATGGTTTCTCATCCATCTTATTAGGGGCATCGAGGTCGGTGAAGAATCGGTAGACCTGGCCATTGGTAAGGATGGAGATACGGGCGGTGGTGACGTGGAAATACCGGAAGAGCTGGCTCGCGTGATTGATATGCAGCGGCTCGCCGATTTTCTTGCACTCGATCAGGATCTGAATCTCGCCGTTCTTCATGATGGCGTAGTCGATCTTCTCGCCCTTCTTCGTCCCCACGTCGCAGACGTACTCTGGCGTAACCTCTGAGGGATCGAAAACGTCGTAGCCTAGGACGGAGTTGATGAAGGGCATGACAAAGGCAATCTTGGTCGCCTCTTCTGTCTGGATAGCAGGGCCCTGCTGGCGGATCTTGGCTGATAATGCGTTCAGTCGCTCTACGAATTCCATGTCTCGCTCCTCGCTCAGATGCCACATCCTAGTAGCAGTGCTGCCGTACTGGCAATTACAAATCACAGCGAGTGAAGGGGGATAAGCGCCACATGAGCGGATGACAGGGCGGCGCCGAGATTGGCGTAACCAGAGAGGGGATTGGAGAGGCGAGATGACGAAGCTAGAATACTCAGCACGGTGCACCGCATAGGTGTACTACGGCACTGGTCCACTTCGAGAATTTGAGAGGGAAAATTCCTTTAGAATTAAGGACTTGCGTAATGGAGGCGGCCCCACCAGCCACACCCCGGCACTCGATGTTCCCGCTATGGCTGCTCCCTTCCGGGCCTGACCAGGTTAACGGGTAATCAATGCGGGGGGACCGATGGGGCCACCACTACGCGGCTCGCTGAGCAGCGAGCCGCGCCATTGTACCGCTCTGGGGCGAAGATACAACCTTTAAGATAAGAAAAACTCATCATTTCTCAATGACTTGTCCCGCCCATGGCATATCTAGGCCTGCAACTCAGCCCTCAACAATATTCCACCGATCAGACGGTAATGCCATGCTCGGCCAGAAAGGCAACAAACGCCTCTTCATCCAACACCCTCACCCCAAGCTCACTGGCCTTTGCCAGCTTTGAACCAGCACCAGGCCCTGCTACCACGCAGTGGGTTTTGCCAGAAACCGAGCCGGCGACCTTCGCGCCCAGGCTCTCAAGCTTTTCTTTGGCGATATCGCGGCTAAAGCGCTCCAGAGAGCCTGTCAGCACCCACGTCTGGCCGGCCAGCGGCAGGCCTTCGGCAACTTTCCTCTCGCTGTTCCAGTGCATGCCAAAGGCCAGCAGTTGCGCCTCGATATCACGGGCCAGTTGCTGATTGGCCTGGTCCTTGAAGAACTCGCGCACGGCTTCGGCCTGTTTCGCCGCCAGGGCCTGGCGCAAGTCGATACCATCGGCAGCAATGATCTTGTCCAAGCTGCCAAGCTTGTCCACCAGCTTCTGCGCGCCAGTAGGGCCCACCGAAGGTATGTCCAGTTTGGCGATCAACCCAGCCAGCGTGGTGCTTGCCGCAAACTCGGCTGCCAACTCCCCTTCATCCTGCAACTGCATGCCGCTGGCCAGCAATTGCTCGATGACCTTGCGGTTGTGCTCGTCCTCGAAGAAGTTGTGAATCTCGTAGGCCACTTCCAGGCCGATGTCCGGCAAATAGGTCAGCACCTGGGGCAGTGCCTGCTGCACACGGGCCAGGCTACCTAGCGTGCGGGCAAGTACTTTGGCGGTTTCTTCACCCACATCAGGAATGCCCAGGGCGTAGATGAAGCGGGCCAGGCTCGGGCGCTTGCTGGCTTCGATAGCGTCCAGCAGCTTGTTGCTGGAGACTTCGGCGAAGCCCTCCAGGCCGACGATCTGTTCGAACTTGAGCTTGTACAGGTCGGCGGGCGAGCTAATCAGGCCTTCATCCACCAACTGCTCGACGCTCTTTTCACCCAGGCCATCGATGTCCATGGCCCGGCGCGATACGTAGTGAATGATCGCCTGCTTGAGTTGGGCAGCGCAGGCCAGGCGGCCAACGCAGCGGTATACCGCCCCTTCGCTGGTGGTTTCCTTACCCTTGCTGCGCTTGATCAGCTGGGTGCGCTCGACCTGCGAGCCACAGACTGGGCATGCGCTGGGCACCTCTACCGGGCGGGCATGGTCTGGACGGCGCTCGAGCACGACCTGCATGACCTGCGGGATCACATCGCCGGCGCGGCGGATGATCACCGTGTCACCGATGCGCAGCCCCAGCCGGGCGATTTCGTCCATGTTGTGCAGCGTGGCATTTGACACAGTCACGCCAGCGACCTTGACGGGCTTCAGACGCGCCACAGGCGTGACGGCCCCGGTGCGCCCGACCTGGAACTCCACGTCCAGTACTTCGGTGAGCTCTTCCATAGCCGGGAACTTGTGGGCGATGGCCCAGCGCGGCTCACGGGCGCGAAAGCCCAGCTCGCGTTGGGCAGCCAGGCTGTTGACCTTGAACACCACACCGTCGATCTCGTAGGGCAGGCTGTTGCGCCGCTCGCCAATGTCACGGTAGTAGGCCAGGCATTCTTCGATCCCTGCTGCATGCTTGAGTTCGCGACTGATCGGCAGGCCCCACTGCTTGAGCTGTTCGAGGATGCCGATATGGCTTTGGCCAATGCTCCCGGAAACCTGCCCGACGCCATAGCAGCAGAACTCCAGCGGGCGACTGGCGGTGATTTTCGAATCCAGCTGGCGCAGGCTGCCGGCTGCGGCGTTGCGCGGGTTGGCAAATGTCTTGCCGCCGGCCTCGGCTTGGGCCGCGTTGAGCCGGTCGAAGCCAGCCTTGCTCATGTAGACCTCGCCACGCACCTCCAGCACCGCAGGCCACCCTTCGCCCTGCAGCTTGAGCGGAATGTTGCGCACGGTACGTACGTTAGCGCTGATATCTTCTCCGGTGGTGCCGTCGCCACGGGTTGCACCCTGCACCAACAAGCCATCCCGATACAATAGGCTCACGGCCAGGCCATCGAGCTTAGGCTCGCAACTGAAATCCACCGTGCCAGGCTGATCGAGCCCATCGACCACGCGACGGCCAAATTCACGCAGGTCCGCCTCCTCGAAGGCGTTGCCCAAGCTGAGCATCGGTATTTCGTGACGCACCTGGGCGAAAGCCGCCAGCGCCGCGCCACCGACCCGCTGGGTGGGCGAGTCGGGGGTAATCAGGTGCGGGTATTCGGCTTCCAGGGCCTTGAGCTCATTGAACAGGCGGTCGTATTCAGCATCGGGCACGCTGGGCTCGTCCAGCACGTAGTAGCGGTAGTTGTGCTGATCGAGCTCGGCGCGCAAAGCGTGGATTCGGTTTTCGGCGGTCATTTTTCAGGTTCTCTTGCAAAGCAAAAGAGCAGCCCTGGGCTGCTCTTGCGCTTGAAACGGGGTGGGTAAGACCAAGGCCAGGCCACCCACTGGTCTACATCAGCGTTTTTGGGTCAGCGCGCGGCGCTCGAACTCGACGATGCGCTGGCGATAATGCTCGATGGTTTGCGCCGTCAGCACGCTGCGCTGGTCGTCCTTGAGTTCGCCATTGAGCTCGTGGGCCAGCTTGCGCGCCGCCGCCACCATCACATCGAAGGCCTGCTTCGGATGACGTGGGCCTGGCAGACCCAGGAAGAAGCTCACTGCACGGGTGCTGAAGTGGTCGATATCGTCAAGGTCGAAGATACCCGGCTTGACTGCGTTGGCCATGGAGAACAGCACTTCGCCGTGACCGGCCATGCTCTCGTGGCGGTGGAAAATATCCATTTCGCCAAAACGCAGGCCGCTTTCAAGAATGTTCTGCAGCAGAGCTGGCCCCTTGAAACCACCTTCGTCGCGGGAAATGACGCTGATCACCAATACTTCCTCGACGGGCGGCAATTCCTTGGCCGAGTTGCCAGCGGCGGCAAAGCCATTGTTGCGGCTGTTGTCAGCGGTGAACGATTCGTCGGCATCGGCGAACAGGTCAGGCTCGCGCGGTTCAGCGACCAAGTCGAGGTCGCCCTGCTCTTGGGCAGCACGCTTGTTGCGCTTGCTGGCCTTGGCCGGTTTCGGCTCACGCTCGCGGTCGCGCTCCCGGGCCGGGGCACTGAGCGACGGCAGGTCGGCCTCGTCCAGTTCTGGCTCCTTCTGGGTTTCCAGTACCCGCGACGGGCCGAGCACTTCCGCACTGCCCTCCTCGTCCGGCAGGTTGGAATAACTGCGATCCAGACGGAATTTCAGCTTGCCTTTTCCGCCGCGCATACGGCGCCAGCCGTCGAAAAGAATACCGGCGATGACAATGACGCCGATGACGATCAGCCACTCGCGCAGACCGATTTCCATGTAATCCCGTGCCTCTATAAAAATATGCTTGAAAACAAAGGGTTCAAAAGCCCTTTAACACGTGGCGCCAACTCTATGTTCTGACAGGCGTTTTACCCACGCAAAAAACGAGTGACATTAAGCTAGCACGACCAAAGACAACTTTACACCGTCTGTCGCACATGTCAGGGGACATTTGCCTACGCTTTTCATCCCGATCTTCGTTCATCAGGCGTCCACCATGGCCAGGGCCTCCTCTACATCAACTGCAACAAGACGTGAACAGCCCGGCTCATGCATGGTCACCCCCATCAGTTGATCCGCCATCTCCATGGCGATCTTGTTATGGGTGATGTAGATGAACTGCACGCTTTCACTCATTTCCTTGACCAGCCGGGCGTACCGCCCAACGTTGGCATCGTCCAGTGGCGCATCGACCTCGTCGAGCATGCAGAACGGTGCTGGGTTCAACTTGAAGATGGCAAACACCAGCGCCAAAGCGGTCAGTGCCTTCTCGCCGCCGGATAGAAGATGGATGGTGCTGTTCTTCTTGCCCGGCGGACGCGCCATAATCGTCACCCCTGTATCGAGTAGATCTTCGCCCGTCAGTTCCAGATAAGCGCTGCCACCACCGAAAACTTTTGGAAAAAGTGCCTGTAATCCTGCATTTATCTGATCAAAGGTATCCTTGAAGCGGTTGCGGGTTTCCTTGTCTATCTTGCGAATGACGTTTTCCAAGGTATCAAGGGCCTCGACCAGGTCGGCATCCTGGGCGTCCAGGTAACGCTTGCGCTCGGACTGCTGCTCGTATTCCTCGATGGCCGCCAAGTTGATCGCGCCCAGGCGCTGGATACGGCCTTCGACCTGCTCCAGCTCAAGCTCGGTGCCCTGCTCACTGACGTCGGCCTCGAGCGTGGCCAGCACGCCTTGCAAATCGTAGCCATCAGCCAACAATTGCTCCTGCAAGGTGCGCCGACGTATATCCAGGCCCTGGTTTTCCAGGCGCATCTGCTCCAGCTGGCCACGCAGCAGTTGGGCTTGCTGTTCGGCCTGGGTGCGGCGCTTTTCGGCATCACGCAATGCGCGATCTGCTTCGTCCATGTGCAGCCGCGCCTGACGCATTTCCTCGTCGACGCTCATGCGCCGCTCCAGCAGTTCCTCAAGCTTAAGGCGCAGCTCTTCAAGCGGTGCTTCACCTTCTTCGAGGTTCAGGTTCAGTTGCTCCTGACGCTCGCTCAGCCGTGCGGCCTGCTGCTCCAGGCGCTCCAATGCCTGGCGAGTGGAGTCATGCTGGGCGCGCAGCGAGCCAAGGCGCACGGCCAACTGATGGGCGTGGTCCTTGTGCTGCCGGGCTTGCTGGCGAATGCGGTCAAGGCCTTCACGCAGCGTGTCGCGGCGCGCCATCAGTTGCTCGCGCTGCTCGGTGTCCTGGGCCATAAGGTCCAGCGCCTCCTGCAGCAGAAGGCGCGCTTCGCCACGTTGCTCGTGCTCAAGCGCCCGTTGCTCCTGAAGCTCGGCCAGTTCTTCCTGCAGGCGACGCCGCCGCAGCTCGAGCTGCTCGGCGCGAGCGCGCTCAGCGGACAGACTGGCCTTGAGCTCGCCGTGCTGGCGGTTTTCTTCCTGGCTACGGCGGCGCAATTGCTCGCGCTGCTCTTCCAGTTCAAGCTGTTGCTCGCGGGTGATCTGCGCCTCGTGCTCCAGCTGTTCCAGCGCCGCCTCAAGTGCCTGTTGCTCCTCACCCAACCGTTCGATTTCCTGGGCACGGGCCAGCACACCCCCTTGAGACTCGGCACCGCGGCTGACGCGCAGAAAATGCCGCCCCACCCAGTAGCCATCGCGGCTCACCAGGCTTTGCCCGTCGCTCAACGCGGCGCGCTTGGCCAACGCCTCGGCAAGGTCTTGTACTGGTTGCACATGGCCTAGCCACGGCGCCAAGTCGGTGCGCCCTTCGACCTTGTCGAGCAGGCTGCCGGGCTGGCGCTCACCACCTTCGGCTGCCAGCAGCAGGCGCAGCTCACCCTGCTCCAGGGCGCTGAAGTTCAAGCCAGCAAAATCGTCCAGGAGCACGGCTTGCAAATCGGCGCCCAGCACGGTTTCCACGGCCAGCTCCCAGCCCGGCTCAACGCGCAGGCCCTCAGCCAGGCGCGGACGCAGGTCCAGCCCATGGTCCTGAAGCCATTGGGCAGTACCGCCCACAGGCTCCAGAGCAGCCTGCTGCAGCGCCTCGAGCGAGGCCAGGCGGCCGCCCAGACGCTGCAAGTCGCCTTGTTGCTGCTGCTGGGCGTGAATCGCCTGCTGCAATTGCTCGCGCACGTGCTCCAGGCGCTCGACCACTTGTTGCTCCGACACCTGCAACTGCTCAAGCAGCATCTCGCTGGCGGCCAGTTGCTCGGCCAACTCCAGCATGCCGGTATCCTGCGGGTCCACGCCCAGTTGCTCACGCTCCTCGGCCAGCTTGCGCTGACGCTCGGCCAGGCGCTCCAGGCTGGCTTCTAGCTGCTGCAGCCGGGCCTGCTGCACCTCGGCTTGGCGCCGTGGTTCAGCGGAGCGAGTGTTGAAACTGTCCCACTGCTCTTGCCAGCCATGCATACCCAGCTCGGCTTCTTCAAGGCTAGCGGCAGCTTCTTCGGCGCCAGCCAGGGTCAGCTCCTGCTCCGGCTCGAGCATCGCCAGCTCTTCACCGAGTGTGGCCAACAGGGTGCGGTCATGCCCCAGGTGAGATTCGGTCTCCTGGCGGCTACGCTCGGCCTCCTTCAAATCGTCCTGCAACTGGCGCAGGCGCTGCTGGCCATGCTGGATGCTCTGCTCCACCCGAGCAATGTCACCGGCCACTGAGTAAAAGCGGCCTTGCACTTGATTGAATCGCTCGGAGAGCTCGTGGTGGCCGTCGCGCAGGCGTTCGATACTGGCATCGGCGTTACGCTGCTCCGCCACCAGCGCCTCGTGGGCAATATCCTGGTCACCGATCACCGCCTCACGCTGGCGCACACGCTCATCCAGGTCGCGCCAGCGCAACGCTGCCAGGCGGGCCTTGAGCTGGCGTTCGTAAGCCTTGTAATCACGGTACTTCTCCGCAGCCTGGGCCTGGCGCTGCAAGCGCTCGAGCTGGCGCTCCAGCTCTTCGCGCAGGTCGGTCAAGCGTGCAAGATTCTCCTGAGTCCGGCGAATCCGGCTTTCGGTTTCGCGGCGGCGCTCCTTGTATTTGGAGATACCCGCCGCCTCTTCGATGAAATTGCGCAGCTCTTCTGGCTTGGCCTCGATGAGCTTGGAGATCATGCCCTGCTCGATGATCGAATAGCTGCGCGGGCCCAGGCCGGTGCCGAGGAAGATGTCCGTGATATCGCGGCGGCGACACTTGGTGCCGTTTAGGTAATAGCTGTTCTGCCCGTCTCGGGTGACCTTGCGGCGGATGGAAATTTCGGCGTACGCCGCGTATTCGCCCAGCAGGGTGGTCTCGCTGTTGTCGAACACCAGCTCGATACTGGCCTGGCTCACCGGCTTGCGGCTGGTGGAGCCGTTGAAGATGACGTCGGTCATCGACTCGCCGCGCAGGTTCTTCGCCGAACTTTCGCCCATCACCCAGCGCACCGCATCGATGATGTTGGACTTGCCGCAACCGTTAGGGCCAACCACCGCCGCCATGTTGCTGGGGAAGTTGACCGTGGTGGGGTCGACGAACGACTTGAACCCGGCCAGGCGAATGCACTTCAGGCGCATCGGTCAGCCTCGCGCCAGCGCCGCCAGCACCAGCTCGCAACTGCGCTGGCCATAAGCGGTGAGCACCTCGCGGATATGCGGCAGGTCACGGGCGACCACGGCTTCGAGCAGGCGGGCGAACAAGTCGAGGTAGTCATCCATGTTGGCCTGGCGCTGATCCAGGGCCAGGTAGTAGGCGCGGCTCATGGCCGGCTGCAGGTTTTCAACGGTCTCCTGCAGGTAGGGGTTATCGGCGAAGGGGTAGGCTGCGCGCATCACTGCGAAACTTTCGGCGACGAACGCCTTGATATCCTGCCGTTCACTGGCCAGACGCAGGCGCTGCTGAATGTCCAGAAACGGTCGCAGGTCGGCTTCGGTGCGCCATTTTTGTGCTACCGCGTTACCCAGCAAAATGTAGAACTCGCCCATCAGGGTGCACAGGCTGCGTACGCCACGTTCGTCAAGTTCGGTGACATGGGCGCCACGTCGCGGCAGGATTGCCACCAAATGCCGACGTTCGAGGATCAACAACGCCTCGCGCACCGAACCGCGGCTGACACTCAAGGCCTGCGTGACCTTCTGCTCCTGGATACGCTCACCGGGCGCAAGCTCACCGCGGATGATGCGTTCGGCCAGGTAGTCGGCAATTTGCTCGGAGAGGCTGTCCGGCGCCTTGAACGTCATGGTTTTCCTTCAAAATCATTGAACTGGGCACAAGGAAGCGATTGTAGCGCACTTGCCTGGCACTCGCGCAGAGGGGCATTGGCCTTTATTTGACCGGTCAGACAAGCAAGGCGGCGCGATCTATGCTTGTACAAGGCACCATGTACGGCTGAGCGTCGACACGCACAATTTCCTGACCTTTGAGTCAGAAAATTATTGACCATCGCGACAGGTCTGCTTATTGTCCGCTCAACAACAATAAAACCATTGCGAGGCCATCCCCGTGATCCAGTTTCTCGTCAATCAGGTGCTGCGCAGCGAGCATGCCCTGGACCCTAACATGACGGTGCTGCAATACCTGCGCGAGCACCTGGGCAAACCCGGCACCAAAGAAGGCTGCGCCAGTGGCGACTGTGGCGCCTGCACCGTAGTGGTGGGCGAGCTCGTGCAGAACGAAGCTGGCGAGGACAGCCTGCGCTACCGCAGCCTCAATTCATGCCTGACGTTCGTTTCTTCCCTGCACGGCAAGCAATTGATCAGCGTCGAAGACCTCAAGCACAACGGCCAGTTGCACAGTGTGCAGCAGGCCATGGCCGACTGCCACGGCTCGCAGTGCGGCTTTTGCACGCCTGGCTTCGTCATGTCGTTGTTCGCCCTGCAGAAGAACAGCCAGGGCGCCGACCTGCAGCAAGCTCAGGAAGCCCTTGCCGGCAACCTGTGCCGCTGTACCGGCTATCGGCCGATCCTCGACGCGGCCGAGCAGAGCTGCCGCCAGCCATGCCGCGACCAGTTCGATGCCCAGCAAGCGCAGACCATAGCCCGCTTGAAAGCCATCGCGCCAACTCAGACCGGCGAACTCAATACCGGCGACAAGCGCTGCCTGGTGCCGCTGACCGTTGCCGATCTGGCCGATCTATACAGCTCGCACCCCGAAGCGCGTCTGCTGGCAGGAGGTACCGATCTGGCACTGGAAGTCACCCAGTTCCACAAGGCCCTGCCGGTGATGATCTATGTGGGCCATGTCGCTGAGCTCAAACGTATCGACAAGACCGCCACCCACCTGGAAATCGGCGCCGCCACCGCGCTTACCGATTGCTACGGCGCACTCAACGAGGAGTACCCGGACTTCGGCGACCTGCTGCACCGCTTCGCTTCGCTGCAGATCCGCAACCAGGGCACCCTGGGTGGCAACATCGGTAACGCCTCGCCGATTGGCGATTCGCCTCCCCTGCTGATTGCCCTGGATGCGCAGGTCGTCTTGCGCCAGGGCGAACGTCAGCGGGTCATGCCGCTGGAAGATTATTTTATCGACTACCGCATCACTGCCCGCCAGGAGAGTGAGTTCATCGAGAAGATCATCGTGCCACGCGCCAGCAAAGACTGGGCCTTTCGCGCCTACAAAGTGTCCAAACGCCTGGACGACGACATCTCCGCAGTCTGCGCAGCCTTCAACTTGAGCATCGAAGATGGCGTAGTCAGCGGCGTGCGCATCGCCTTCGGCGGCATGGCGGCCATCCCCAAACGCGCTCGCGCTTGCGAAGCAGCCTTGCGCGGCAAGCCCTGGAACCAGGCCAGCATCGAGCGCGCCTGCCTGGCTCTGGCCGAAGACTTCACCCCGCTCAGCGACTTCCGCGCCAGCAAGGAATACCGCCTGCTCACCGCGCAAAACCTGCTGCGCAAATACTTCATCGAACAGCAAACGCCTTACATCGAGACACGGGTGACCGATTATGTCTAACCATCACGTTGCCAAGAGCCAGGCCGAGATGGCCGAACTGTTCCGCCAGGACCTGACCAGCGGGGTCGGGCGCAGCATCAAGCACGACAGTGCCGACAAGCATGTGTCTGGCGAAGCGATTTACATCGATGACCGCCTGGAATTCCCGAACCAGTTGCACGTATACGCTCGCACCGCTGACCGCGCCCATGCGCGTATCCTGCGCATCGATACCAGCCCTTGCTATGCCTTCGAGGGCGTGCGAATCGCCATTACCCATGAGGATATTCCGGGCCTCAAGGACATCGGCCCGGTGGTCGCTGGCGACCCGCTGCTGGCCATCGATAAAGTCGAGTTCTTCGGCCAGCCGGTGCTGGCCGTGGCGGCCCGTGACCTGGACACTGCACGGCGTGCCGCTATGGCCGCCATTGTCGAGTACGAAGACCTGGAGCCGGTACTGGACGTGGTCGAGGCGCTGCGCAAGAAGCATTTCGTGCTCGACAGCCACACACACCAGCGCGGCGATGCTGCCGCAGCCCTGGCGAGCGCCCCGCATCGCCTGCAAGGCACGCTGCACATCGGCGGCCAAGAGCACTTCTACCTGGAAACTCAGATCTCCTCGGTGATGCCTACCGAGGACGGCGGCATGATCGTCTACTGCTCCACCCAAAACCCAACGGAAGTGCAGAAGCTGGTCGCCGAAGTGCTCGACGTCCCCATGAACAAAGTGGTGCTGGACATGCGCCGCATGGGTGGCGGCTTTGGCGGCAAGGAAACCCAGGCAGCAAGCCCGGCCTGCCTGTGCGCGGTGATTGCGCGCCTGACCGGCCAGCCAACCAAGATGCGCCTGCCAAGGGTCGAAGACATGACTATGACCGGCAAGCGCCACCCATTCTACGTGGAGTACGACGTCGGCTTCGACGACGACGGCCGCCTGCATGGCATCAATCTGGACCTGGCCGGCAACTGCGGCTACTCGCCAGACCTGTCCGGCTCGATCGTCGACCGTGCCATGTTCCACTCCGACAACGCCTACTACCTGGGCGATGCGACCGTGCACGGCCACCGCTGCAAGACCAACACCGCCTCCAATACCGCCTACCGTGGCTTTGGCGGCCCTCAGGGTATGGTCGCCATCGAGCAAGTGATGGACCACATCGCCCGCCATCTGGGCCGCGATCCGCTGGCGGTGCGCAAGGCCAACTATTACGGCAAGACCGAACGCAACGTCACCCACTACTACCAGACGGTCGAGCACAACATGCTCGAAGAAATGACGGCCGAGCTCGAAGCCAGCAGCGACTACGCTGAGCGTCGCGAATCGATCCGCCGCTTCAACGCCAATAGCCCGGTTTTGAAAAAGGGCCTGGCGCTGACGCCGGTCAAGTTCGGCATCTCGTTCACTGCCACGTTCCTGAACCAGGCCGGTGCGCTGATTCACATCTACACCGACGGCAGCATCCACCTGAACCATGGCGGCACCGAGATGGGCCAAGGCCTCAACACCAAGGTGGCGCAGGTAGTGGCGCAGGTGTTCCAAGTTGATTTCAGCCGTATCCAGATCACCGCCACCAATACCGACAAGGTTCCCAATACCTCGCCGACTGCGGCTTCCAGCGGTGCCGACCTGAACGGCAAGGCTGCCCAGAACGCCGCACAGATCCTCAAGCAGCGCCTGACCGAGTTCGCCGCACGGCACTATCAGGTGACCGAGGAAGACGTCGAGTTTCGCAACGGCCATGTGCGGGTGCGTGACCAGATCGTCAGTTTCGAACAGTTGGTGCAACAGGCGTACTTCGCCCAGGTATCGCTGTCGAGCACCGGTTTCTACCGCACGCCGAAAATCTACTACGACCGCAGCCAGGCACGCGGCCGCCCCTTCTACTACTTCGCCTTCGGCGCTGCCTGTGTGGAAGTGATCGTCGACACCCTGACCGGCGAATATAAGATGCTGCGCGCCGACATCCTGCATGACGTGGGCGATTCGCTGAACCCGGCCATCGATATTGGTCAGGTCGAGGGCGGGTTCATTCAGGGCATGGGCTGGCTGACGACCGAAGAGCTGGTGTGGAACGCCAAAGGCAAGCTGATGACCAACGGCCCTGCCAGCTACAAGATTCCGGCTGTGGCCGACATGCCGCTGGACCTGCGGGTGAA
Organism: Pseudomonas promysalinigenes; assembly: GCF_014269025.2. Taxonomy (NCBI): domain Bacteria; kingdom Pseudomonadati; phylum Pseudomonadota; class Gammaproteobacteria; order Pseudomonadales; family Pseudomonadaceae; genus Pseudomonas; species Pseudomonas promysalinigenes. The sequence goes on from NZ_CP077094.1 coordinate 3,406,366, forward strand.
GCTGGTGGAGAACCGCAAGAACCCGGAAGACACCGTGTTCCACTCCAAAGCCGTCGGCGAGCCACCGTTCATGCTCGGCATTGCCGCCTGGTGCGCGCTCAAGGACGCGGTGGCAAGCATCGCCGACTACCGTGTGCAACCCAATATCGACGCGCCGGCCACGCCGGAGCGGGTGTTGTGGGGCTGTGAGCAGATGCGCAAAGCGGTGGCTCAGCAACCATCCGCCGAGCAAGAACTGGAAACCGTGACTCACTGACAGCGAGAATCACAGTGGGGGCACCGGCCAAGACGGCGGTGCGACTCCCTCGCATTCGCGGGCAAACCTGCCCCCACTGTGGACTGGATAGCCCCTTCAAGAGGTTATGGATCATGCACCATTGGATCAACGCCCTCGCCGACCATCAGGCCCGTGGTGAAGCCTGCGTGCTGGTGACTATCATCGAGGAACGCGGCTCGACCCCGCGCAACGCAGGTTCGAAAATGGTCGTCAGCGCCACAGCCCTGTATGACACCATCGGCGGTGGCCACCTGGAATACAAGGCGCTGCACATCGCCCGCCAGATGCTCGAAGAGCACCGCAGCACACCGCACCTCGAGCGCTTCAGCCTCGGCGCCAGCCTTGGCCAGTGCTGCGGTGGTGCCACTGTGCTGCTGTTCGAACCCATGGCCGCGGTGCAAGCGCAGATCGCCGTTTTCGGCGCGGGCCATGTCGGCCGTGCTCTGGTACCCTTGCTCGCCGCGCTGCCCTGCCGAGTGCGCTGGATCGACTCGCGTGAGCAGGAATTCCCCGAGTTCATCCCCAACGGGGTGAGCAAGATCGTCAGTGACGAACCGGTCGACGAGGTTGCAGATCTGCCACCAGGCAGCTACTGCATCGTCATGACCCACAACCACCAGCTCGACCTGGAACTGACCGCCGCCATTCTCAAGCGCAACGATTTCACCTGGTTTGGCTTGATCGGCTCGAAAACCAAGCGGGTCAAATTCGAGCATCGCCTGCGCGAACGCGGCTATGACGATGCTCTGCTGGCGCGTATGCGTTGCCCGATGGGCTTGCCTGAAGTCAAGGGCAAACTGCCGATCGAAATTGCCGTGTCCATCGCCGGCGAAATCATTGCCACCTACAACGCTTGCTTTGGCCAGCATGACGCTGCCGCCAATGCCGGCCCCATTGCCCAGTTGCTGCCCCCCTCCCGGCGCAGCCAAGCCATTTGACGAGTGTGATATGACCGCTACCCGCAAAGCCTACCGTGCCGCCATCCTGCACAGCATCGCCGACCCGGCCGAGGTAGGCCTGGACGCTTCCCATGAATACTTCGAGGACGGCCTGCTGGTGATCGACGACGGCCGCATCAGCGCTGTCGGCCATGCCAGCGAGCTGCTGCCGAGCCTGGCGGCCGACATCGAAGTGGTGCATTACCAGGACGCACTGATCACCCCGGGCTTCATCGATACCCACATCCATTTCCCGCAGACTGGCATGATCGGCTCCTACGGCGAACAGCTGCTGGACTGGCTCAACACCTACACCTTCCCATGCGAGAAGCAGTTCGCCGACAAGGATCACGCCGACAAGGTCGCGAAAATTTTCCTCAAGGAGTTGCTGCGCAACGGCACCACCACTGCCCTGGTGTTCGGCAGCGTGCACCCGCAATCGGTCAACGCCCTGTTCGAGGAAGCCGAGCGCCTCGACCTGCGCATGATCGCCGGCAAAGTGATGATGGACCGCAACGCCCCGGACTACCTCACCGACACTGCCGAGTCCAGCTATACCGAAAGCAAGCAGCTCATCGAACGCTGGCATGGCAAGGGCCGCCTGCATTACGCGGTGACCCCGCGCTTCGCTCCAACCAGCACACCGCAGCAACTGGCCCTGGCCGGCCAATTGCTCAAGGAGCACCCCGGGCTCTACATGCACACCCACCTGTCGGAAAACCTTAAGGAAATCGATTGGGTGAAGGAGCTGTTCCCGGAGCAGAAGGGTTACCTGGACGTCTATGACCACTTCGAGCTGCTCAGCGAGCGCTCGGTGTTCGCCCACGGCGTGCACCTGTGCGACAGTGAATGCCAACGCCTGGCCGAAACCGGTTCGGCCGTGGCGTTCTGCCCCACTTCCAACCTGTTCCTGGGCAGTGGCCTTTTCAACCTGCCCCAGGCCGAGCGCTTCAAGGTCAACGTGGGTTTGGGCACCGACGTTGGCGCCGGTACCAGCTTCTCGCTGCTCAACACCCTGAACGAAGCCTACAAAGTGATGCAACTGCAAGGCGCGCGTCTGCACCCTTACAAGTCGCTGTACCTGGCAACGCTTGGCGGCGCCCGTGCGTTGCGCCTGGATGACCGCATCGGCAGCCTGCGCCCAGGCAACGATGCCGACTTCGTGGTGCTCGACTACAAGGCCACACCGCTGCTGGACTACCGCATTCAGCAGTCTGCCAGCATCGAAGAAACCCTGTTCGTGCTGACTACTTTGGGCGACGACCGTACCGTGCGCGAAACTTACGCGGCAGGGCGCTGCGTGCATCAGCGCTAAGGCACCTGCGTAAGGTGGGGTAATACGGCTTTTCGGAAATAAGCGGCGAAGCGTCGATGGCTGTGGGGGCACTCCCACACAGCCATCACGTGGGCCGAACGATCAACCCTTGACGGAAACCTTGGGCTTTTTGAGCAAGTGCGAGAACACGGCGTGCAGATCGTCCGAGGCGCTTTCGTCGTCCAGGTTCAGCTTGCTATCGATATGATCCATGTGGTGCATCATCAGGCTCACGGCCTGCTCGGCATCGCGCGCCTCAATGGCGTCGATCAACTGCATGTGCTCGTCATAGGAGCAATGCGAGCGAGTGCCGCTTTCATACTGGGCGATGATCAGCGAGGTTTGCGACACCAGGCTGCGCTGAAAGCTGACCAGTGGGGCGTTGCCTGCGGCCTCAGCCAGTTTCAGGTGAAATTCGCCAGACAGACGAATACCGGCTCCACGGTCACCACGAGAGAAGCTGTCACGCTCCTCACGCACCATCTGGCGCAGTTCGTTGAGCTGCTCCACGGTAGCATGCTGCACCGCCAGCTCGGTGATGGCGCGCTCCACCATGCGGCGGGAGAAAAATACCTGACGCGCCTCTTCGACCGTTGGGCTGGCCACCACCGCGCCGCGGTTCGGCCGTAACAGTACGACACTTTCATGGGCTAGGCGCGACAAGGCACGGCGAATGATGGTGCGGCTGACGCCGAAGATCTCACCCAGCGCTTCCTCGCTCAACTTGGTGCCCGGCGCCAATCGCTGCTCGAGGATCGCCTCGAAAATGTGCGCGTAGACGATGTCATCCTGGGTACCACTGCGGCCGGCCTTGCCAGTACGCGCAGGTTTTTTCAGAGGTTGCAGCTGTTCGTTCATGGGCTCTCGAAGCACGAAGAGAAAGTATGACGCCATTGTACACAGGCTGAGGCGATTGAGCAGGGGCGTTTAAGCCATATAGCCGTTATACGCCGCACTGCGCGCACAAAAGATAAAACATTATTTGCATTCTTTGTACACAAAAGCATAATCCATCGAGCAACTTCTTGACCCGTAAGTCAACTAAGCGCGTCAGACGTCTGCCTTCCCTCGAGGAGCCACCAAGTGCATTGCTCAGGACCGGCTCCCACAACAACAAGAAAGACTTGAGGAGTACCGCTGTGGAAAGCCGCAAATCCGAAGCACCTACGCTGGATCTCGCGCCACCACTCGAAACGAGTTGGCTGGAACGGATTTTCAAACTCAAGCAACATGGCAGCACCGTCAAAACCGAAATGATCGCCGGGGTGACCACCTTCATCACCATGGCGTATATCATCTTCGTCAACCCAAACATCATGGCCGACGCTGGCATCGACCATGGTGCAGCCTTCGTGGCCACCTGCATCGCCGCAGCCCTGGGCTGCCTGCTGATGGGCCTGTATGCCAACTGGCCGGTCGGCCTGGCGCCGGGCATGGGACTCAATGCTTTCTTCACCTATACCGTGGTCGGCACCATGGGCTACAACTGGGAAACAGCGCTGGGGGCGGTGTTCGTCTCGGGTGTGCTGTTCATGTTCCTGACCTTGTCGAAAGTGCGTGAATGGTTGCTCAACAGCATTCCGGTCAGCCTGCGCCATGCCATGGGGGCCGGCGTCGGATTGTTTCTCGGGCTGATCGGCCTGAAGACCGCCGGCATCATCGTCGACAGCCCAGCCACTTTGATCAAGCTAGGGTCGCTGCACGAGCCTGGGCCACTGCTGGCGGCGGTGTGCTTCCTGCTTATAGCCATTCTCAGCTACAAGCGTGTATTCGGCGCGATCCTGATCAGCATCATCGGTGTCACCCTGGCCGGCTGGGGGCTGGGCCTGGTCAAGTTCAACGGTGTGATGTCGATGCCACCAAGCCTTGCACCCACCTGGATGGCCATGGACGTAGCCGGTGTGTTCAACGTCAGCATGATCAGCGTGGTGCTGGCGTTTCTGTTCGTGCACATGTTCGACACCGCCGGCACGTTGATGGGCGTGGCCCAGCGGGCCAACCTGGTGGCGCCGGACGGGCGTATCGAGAACTTGTCGAAGGCGTTGAAGGCTGACAGTGCTTCAAGCGTGTTCGGTGCTGTGGTGGGTGTGCCACCGGTCACCAGCTATGTGGAAAGTGCCGCAGGGGTCGCGGCAGGTGGTCGCACTGGCCTTACCGCCGTAGTCGTCGGCATCCTGTTCATCGCCGCGATGTTCTTCGCCCCCCTGGCGGGCATGATTCCCGCCTATGCCACTGCCGGCGCACTGATCTATGTGGCGATGCTGATGATGGGCAGCATGGCACACATCCATTGGGACGAAGCCACCGACAGCATTCCGGCGATCGTCACGGTGATCATGATGCCGCTGACCTTCTCGGTCGCCGATGGCATTGCTCTGGGCTTCATCAGCTATGTGGCGTTGAAGGCGGGGACCGGCAAGTACAAGGAAATTTCGGCCAGCCTGTGGGTGTTGTGCGCGATCTTCATTGCCAAATTCGTGTTTCTCTGACCCCAACTGCATCAGCCAAAGGCGCCACGGCGCCTCTGGCTGTTTTCAGAGCATCTAAAGCGATCCCCACAGACTGATATTTTTGTCAGGTGCCAGCAGCAGTGGTGTTTGATACAAATCGTGCAGACCTCGTCAGCGTTATCACCGGAGGCTAATCAATGCGCGATACGGCCTTCCCTGCCTGCTCCTATACGCCTTATGGCTACAGCCAGCCGCGCAAAAGCCAGCTGGGGTTCAACGGTGAGTATCAAGAGGCGCTGACCGGTCTTTATCAGTTAGGCAACGGATACCGAACCTACAGCCCATCGCTCATGAGGTTCCATAGCCCAGACGCCCTGAGCCCTTTCGGCGAAGGAGGGGCCAATCCCTATGGTTTCTGCCTGTGTGACCCGATAAACCTGACAGACCCTTCTGGTCGGGCCCCCGCTCTTATCGCGCAAGTCAAAGGCTGGTTCAAGCCAGGCAAAAAGCTCGTAGCCGACACGTGGGACCTCACTGAAAAATCCCTGTTCCCACGTCGTTCGCAGTCCGAGCAAGGCTTTATCGAAGGAAGATACGTGATCAATGAATACGTCAAGAAACTCTCTTCAGGCACACCCTTCATAGATAAGCTGGCCGCCGTGAACAACAACCTGGCAAGCCATGGTGATGGTTCCTTGAGTCGCGATCACGCAGATGCCTACGTCAGGATTGCACAACGCACTAAAAGCGGGAGTATTTCCAACACTTCAGCCCATGTGCTTGCTAGCCAGGAATGGATGAAAGAGCAAGGGCCAACGCGCGTGGTCGGTACCTTTTTCAATCTGGGAGGAGCCTTGGGTGCCGGCGTTGAAGATCACGTATTGATGAAGACGGGTAAGTCACTGCACGTCAGGGGAAATGGAATTCGCAATGGCATCGATCTCTAGACGAAAAAAAGCCCGCCAGTGTGAGAGCGGGCTAAAGGACCTACGAAGATTCTTCTAGCGACCAACTAGCTTCCACGATAGGTCGAATAGCTGTAAGGCGAGATCAGCAATGGCACGTGGTAGTGCTCTTGCTGCTCGTCGATGCCAAAACGCAGCACTACAACATCCAGAAACGCCTGGGCCGGCAGTTGTACGCCGCGGGCGCGGTAGTAATCACCTGCGCTGAACTGCAACTGATATACCCCTGTGCGGTAGTCATCACCTTGCAGCAACGGCGAGTCGACGCGCCCATCGCTATTGGTCAACGCAGTATTCACCAGCTCCAGCTGCTGGCCTTCGACGCGGTACAGCTCGACCTTGATCGAGCTGCCTGGGCAGCCATGCGCGGCATCCAGTACGTGAGTGGTCAAACGTCCCATCTGCTTGTCGCCTCTTGTTCAATCTATGGGCAAAAAATACACAGCTGACGCCCCAATTCAGGGCTTGCGATGTGCGGGAATGACGCCATTAAGACATTTCAGCGTGAGATTGTACACAATTTTTTGAATCCCTTGGCTGCGCCGCCGGCAAACCAGCGGCTAGACCCAGATATAGACACCGTGCAGCGTCTCGGGTCAATTATTGACCAATTAGGCAGGTTTCTTGCAGGCCTATTTGTAACCCAGCCTCAGGCGACAAAAGGGGAGAAATGCGGAAAAACAGGCTTACAAATGATTTCAGAAGTTGTATACAATCATCCCATCTGGTGGTGCGACATCCCGACGCGGCTCGCCCACCCCGCACCAACACACAAGAAGGAAGACTGCAGTGAGCGCTGACTATCCTCGCGACCTGATCGGTTACGGCAACACTCCCCCTCACCCGCACTGGCCGGGCAACGCTCGCATCGCGCTGTCTTTCGTTCTGAACTATGAAGAAGGCGGTGAACGCAACATATTGCACGGCGACAAAGAGTCCGAAGCCTTCCTTTCCGAAATGGTCGCCGCCCAGCCGCTGCAGGGCGCGCGCAACATGAGCATGGAGTCGCTGTACGAGTATGGCAGCCGCGCTGGCGTATGGCGCCTGCTCAAGCTGTTCAAGGACAGCGGCGTACCGCTGACCATCTTCGCCGTGGCCATGGCCGCCCAGCGCCACCCCGACGTGATCCGCGCCATGGTCGAAGCCGGCCACGAGATCTGCAGCCACGGCTACCGCTGGATTGACTACCAGTACATGGACGAAGCGCAGGAGCGCGAGCACATGCTCGAAGCCATCCGCATTCTCACCGAACTCACGGGCGAGCGCCCACTGGGCTGGTACACCGGCCGCACCGGGCCGAATACTCGCCGCCTGGTGATGGAAGAAGGTGGTTTTCTGTATGACAGCGACACCTATGACGACGACCTGCCCTACTGGGAGCCGAACAACCCTACCGGCAAACCGCACCTGGTGATCCCTTACACCCTGGACACCAACGACATGCGCTTCACCCAGGTCCAGGGCTTCAACTGCGGCGAGCAGTTCTACCAGTACCTCAAGGACGCTTTCGACGTGCTCTACGCCGAGGGTGCCGAGGCCCCGAAAATGTTATCCATCGGCCTGCACTGCCGCCTGGTCGGCCGCCCGGCGCGCCTGGCTGCGCTCAAGCGCTTCGTCGATTACGCCAAAAGCCATGACCAGGTCTGGTTCGCCCGTCGTGTGGACATCGCTCGCCACTGGCACGCCACCCACCCGTACAAGAAAGAGAACGCCTGATGACCGCTTTCAACACACTCAAGCCTTCCACCCTGGACCGTGATGCCTTCGTCAAGGCATTCGCCGACATCTACGAGCACTCGCCGTGGGTTGCCGAAAAGGCTTACGACCTGGGCCAACTGGGTGAGCTGGACGAGATCGAGGTACTGCACCAGCGCATGAGCGATATCCTGCTGAGCGCCAACCACGCTGACCAACTGGCGCTGATCAACGCTCACCCGGACCTGGCCGGTAAAGCCGCCGTGCAAGGCCAATTGACCGAGTCGAGCACCAATGAGCAGGCGGGCGCGGGCATCCACCAATGCACCCCTGAAGAATTCGCCCGTTTCACCGAACTCAATGACGCCTACAAAGCCAAGTTCCAGTTCCCGTTCATCATGGCGGTCAAAGGCAGCAACCGGCATCAGATCCTCGCCTCTTTCGAAAAGCGCATTCACAACGATGCCGAGGCCGAATTCAAGGAAGCCCTGGCGCAGATCAACCTGATTGCACTGTTCCGCCTGCTGCAACTGTAAACCGCAGCCGAACCCCATTTAGAACAACGCACAAGAGAAGAGATAACCCATGCGCACCCTGATGATCGAGCCCCTGAGCAAAGAAGCATTCGCCCCTTTCGGTGACGTGATCGAAACCGATGGCAGCGACCACTTCATGATCAACAACGGCTCGACCATGCGTTTTCACAAGCTCGCCACGGTCGAGACCGCCGAGCCTGAAGACAAGGCGATCATCAGCATCTTCCGCGCCGACGCGCTGGACATGCCGCTGACCGTGCGCATGCTGGAACGCCATCCGCTGGGCAGCCAGGCTTTCATCCCGCTGCTCGGCAACCCCTTTCTGATCGTGGTCGCGCCCGTTGGCGATGCACCTGTATCAGGCTTGGTCCGTGCCTTCCGTAGTAATGGCAGGCAGGGCGTTAATTACCATCGCGGCGTCTGGCACCACCCGGTGCTGACGATCGAAAAGCGGGATGATTTCCTGGTGGTTGATCGCAGCGGTTCTGGCAACAACTGCGATGAGCATTACTTCACCGAGGAACAGATGCTGATCCTCAATCCCCACCAATAAGAAAAGGTCGATCATCCTTCACGGTGATCGGCAGAGGTACATACTGTGGAAGCACACCTTCACGAATGGCTGAACCTGAGCATTCGCTGGGTTCACATGATCACCGGTGTCGCCTGGATCGGTGCATCGTTCTACTTCGTCTGGCTTGAGAACCACCTGAACCGAAGCAACCCGCGCGATGGGTTGTCGGGTGATCTCTGGGCAATTCACGGCGGTGGGATCTACCACCTGGAGAAATACAAGCTCGCGCCCCCGAAAATGCCCGAGAACCTGCACTGGTTCAAATGGGAAGCCTATTTCACCTGGATGTCCGGTATCGCCCTGCTGTGCGTAGTGTTCTACTGGAACCCGACCCTGTACCTGCTGGCCCCTGGCAGCACCCTCAGCGGCGCCGAAGGCGTGGCGATCGGTATCGGTTCGCTGGTGGCCGGTTGGTTCATCTACGACTTCCTTTGCGATTCGCCGCTGGGTAAAAAGCCTGCCCTGCTCGGTGCCGTGCTGTTCGTGCTGATCATTGCCGCCTGCTGGGGCTTCAGCCTGGTGTTCAGCGGCCGTGGCGCCTACCTGCATACCGGCGCGATCATCGGCACCATCATGGTCGGCAACGTATTCCGCATCATCATGCCGGCCCAGCGCCAGCTGGTAGCGGCGATCGAAAACAACCAGACGCCTGACCCGGTTCTGCCGGCCAAGGGCCTGTTGCGCTCGCGCCACAACAACTATTTCACCTTGCCGGTGCTGTTCATCATGATCAGCAACCACTTCCCGAGCACCTACGGTAGCCAGTACAACTGGCTGATACTGGCGGGTATTGCAGTAGCCGCGGTTCTGATCCGCCACTACTTCAACACCCGCCATGACAGCAACAAGTACGCCTGGACCCTGCCCGTGGGTGCACTGGCGATGATCTGCCTTGCCTACGTCACCGGTCCCAAGCCGATGGCGGTGAGCCCTGAACAGGCAGCGGCGAAGATCGAGTATCAGCCATTACCAGCGACCGCCGTCGGTGGCAAGACCGCCGCCGAGCTGCGTGCCGAGGAAGCTGCCAAGGCCGCCCAAGCGCCTGCCGCGCCTGCCGAGGCACCCGCCCAGGCGAGCGCCCAGGCAGCCGGTGGCGACTTTGACAAGATCCATAAAGTCATCCAGGAACGCTGCAGCGTGTGCCACTCGTCGAAACCGACCAGCCCGTTGTTCAGCGCAGCACCTGCCGGCGTGATGTTCGACACCCCGCAGCAGATCCAGGCCCAGGCCGCGCGCATTCAAGCGCAAGCGGTCGCAAGCCAGATCATGCCGCTGGGCAACATCACCCAGATGACTGCCGAAGAGCGCAAGCTCGTCGGTGACTGGATCGCCAAGGGCGCGCAAGTCAACTGATCCACCGGGCTGCGCTCCACAGAACGGACGCACCCGCGAAGAGGCCGGCGACGCCGGCCTTGGTTTCACGTCACACGCAACAAGCAAGCATCGAGCGCTCGACTGCACGCGCGAACCCTGGCCGCTGACATGGGGCCTAGCGCCTGCGACTGACGCTTGGATCCGAGAATAAAAACAAAACTCGAGGTGCTGCATGTCCGAGTCACGCAAGGCGTACATTCCCGTTGCGCCGCCGCGACAGCCCCTGCCCCTGTTCCAATTGATTCTGGTTGGCCTGCAACACGTGCTTCTGATGTACGGGGGTGCGATTGCCGTACCGCTGATCATCGGCCAGGCCGCTGGCTTGTCACGTGAAGAAGTCGCTTTCCTGATCAACGCCGATCTGCTGGTCGCCGGTGTCGCTACCATCATCCAGTCGTTCGGTATCGGCCCGGTCGGCATCCGCATGCCGGTGATGATGGGCGCCAGCTTCGCCGCCGTTGGCAGCATGGTGGCCATGGCCGGGATGCCGGGTGTGGGCCTGCAAGGGATCTTCGGCGCGACCATCGCTGCCGGGTTCTTCGGCATGCTGATCGCACCCTTCATGTCAAAGGTAGTACGTTTCTTCCCGCCGCTTGTCACCGGTACGGTGATCACCTCCATTGGCTTGTCGCTGTTCCCCGTGGCGGTCAACTGGGCCGGTGGCGGCCAAAGCGCATCGACCTTCGGCTCGCCGATCTACCTACTGGTTGCCGGCCTGGTGCTGGCGGTCATTTTGTTGATCAACCGCTTCATGCGCGGCTTCTGGGTCAACGTTTCAGTGCTGGTGGGAATGGGCCTGGGCTACATCCTGGCTGGCTCCATCGGCATGGTCGACCTGTCGGGCCTGAGCACTACGCCGTGGCTGCAAGTGGTGACGCCACTGCACTTTGGCATGCCGACCTTCAGCTTGGCACCGATTCTGTCGATGTGTCTGGTGGTGGTGATCATCTTCGTCGAGTCCACGGGCATGTTCCTGGCTCTGGGCAAGGTGACCGATCGTGAAGTAACCCCAGCAATGCTGCGCCGTGGGCTGTTGTGCGATGCCGGCGCGTCGTTCATCGCCGGTTTCTTCAACACCTTCACCCATTCCTCGTTCGCCCAGAACATCGGCCTGGTGCAAATGACGGGTGTGCGCTGCCGGTACGTCACGGTCATGGCAGGCGCCCTGCTGATCGTGCTCAGCCTGCTACCCAAGGCCGCCTACCTGATCGCCTCGATCCCGCCTGCGGTGCTGGGCGGCGCGTCCATCGCCATGTTCGGCATGGTCACCGCCACTGGTATCAAGATCCTGCAGGAAGCCGACATCGGCGACCGTCGCAACCAGTTGCTGGTGGCGGTGAGCATCGGCTTTGGATTGATCCCAGTGGTCAGGCCGGAGTTCTTCGCCCAGATGCCGCAGTGGATGGAACCGATCACCCACAGCGGTATCGCCATGGCCACGGTCAGTGCGCTGGTACTGAACGTGCTGTTCAACATCCTGGGTGGTGCAGAGCGCGCCGTGCATAACGACGCCTGCCACCAACATTGAGCCAACTGGGGCGGCGTCATCTGCCGCCCCATGCTCCATTTGGGCAGTAACCGCTTCACCGTCGGCCCGCCGGAATGGGCCGCTCGGGGCGCCCGTGCGCCAAAAAAACCGCTAACAAAAACAATAAGTCCGGGAATCACAACATGAAGCGCATCACCTCGTCCCTGCTACTGGGTAGCAGCTTGCTGGCCGCCCTCCCCGCCCACGCAGGCCAATGGTTGTTGTGGCATGGCGAAAGCCTGACCTACTTGTACGGCAAGGACTTCAAGGTCAACCCTGATATCCAGCAGACCATCACCTTCGAACACGCTAACAAGTGGAAGTACGGCGACACCTTCCTGTTTGTCGACAAGATCTTCTACAACGGCAAAGCCGACCCTGGCAAAGGCGTGACCACCTATTACGGTGAATTCAGCCCGCGCCTGTCATTGGGCAAGATCCTCGACCAGAAACTTGCCTTCGGCCCGGTCAAGGACGTCTTGCTGGCCATGACTTACGAGCGAGGTGAAGGCGACAACGAGGCCTACCTGATCGGCCCCGGCTTCGACCTGGACATCCCCGGCTTCAACTACTTCACCCTGAACTTCTACGTGCGCAACACCGAAGGCAGCCGCCCGGGCGACAATGTCTGGCAGATAACCCCTGGCTGGTCGTACACCATCCCCGTAGGCAAATCCGACGTGCTGATCGACGGCTACATGGACTGGGTGCCAGACAACGACCAGAACAAACGCGGCACCTACCACGCCAACCTGCACTTCAACCCACAGGTCAAATACGACCTCGGCAAGGCCCTGAACCTGGGGGCCAAACAGCTATATGTGGGCTTCGAATACAGCTACTGGAAAGACAAGTACGGCATCGACAGCCGCGGCAACCTACAGAGCAACCAGAGTGTTGCCAGCGCGCTGATCAAGGTACATTTCTGAAAACCTGATCGAACGCCCAGGTTTGAATCACAGTGCGCCAGGACGGAGCACTTGAGACGCGGCGCGCAAGCCAGTAATCTGCGCGCCCCCTCGATTGAGGCAGGATGGATTCTGCCTGCGTTTACTGACCGCTCAGTCAATGAATTCGGGCGGTTGGCCGACGTGTTGCCAGCCTGAAATACCCATTTTCATCCGTTCAGAACGAGTCGAGCAGGAAGACAGCGGCTAACCCCGAAAAGTTGGCGCAGCTCTTGCCAATCAAGTGTGGCCAATCGAAAAAAGCTGACTCAAAAGACAAAAAGCGCCTCTCGAGCGCTGACAATAACCAATCAAGGGAGCGACACTCGCAATGCGTACCATCAATAGCCTGATTCTCGCGGGCGGCCTGCTGGCCTGCGGCACTTCTTTTGCCGGCGACCTGCTGCAGTGGCAGAACAACAGCCTGACCTACCTGTGGGGCAAGAACTTCAAGGTCAACCCGGAGACTCAGCAAACCTTCACCTTCGAACATGCTGATGGCTGGAAGTACGGCGACAACTTCTTCTTCGTCGACAAAATCTTCTATCAGGGTAAAAAAGACGCTAACAACGGCCCCAACACGTACTACGGTGAATTCAGCCCGCGCCTGTCGTTCAACAAGATCTTCGACCAGAAGCTTGAGTTCGGCCCGGTCAAGGACGTGCTGCTGGCCATGACCTACGAGTTCGGTGAAGGGGACACCGAGTCTTATCTGATCGGCCCGGGCTTCGACCTGGCCATCCCAGGCTTCGACTACTTCCAGCTGAACTTCTACAACCGCACTACCGACGGTAGCCGCGCCGGTGATAATGTCTGGCAGATCACCCCGGTATGGTCCTACACCATTCCTGTGGGCGACTCCGATGTATTGATCGATGGTTTCATGGACTGGGTGGTGGACAACGACGAGAACCGTCGCGGCACCTACCATGCCAACCTGCACTTCAACCCGCAGATCAAGTACGACCTGGGCAAGGCTTTGCACCTGGGCGAGAAACAACTGTACGTGGGCGTCGAGTACGACTACTGGAAGAACAAGTACGGTATCAAGGACAGCGATGGCTTCACTACCGATCAGAACACCATGAGCTTCCTGGTCAAAGTGCACTTCTAATTCTGCTGAATATGACAGCGCCGCCGTTTGGCGGCGCTTTCATAGCCATAATCTGCTGCGGGCTTCATTCTCGAGGCGCCTGATACGCCGTGCAGCGTCGCAATCGCGGCTCAAGGCGGGCCTAAGTTGCAGAGCTTCGGCGAACCCAGGAAAACCCGCTGACCACCACCGCCGCTACAAAGCCAGCCACTGCCCCAATCACACCAAATAACGCGTATTTCACGACCGGCCCCCAACCTGCACTCGCTGCTACCACACCCTCAACGGCGTGTTCGAGCGGCAGTATGCCTTCAGCCACGAAGGTGCCGCCGACCAGAAACATCGCTACCGTACCGATCCAGGAAAGCGCCTTCATCAAAAATGGCGCAGCCGCTACCAATACCTGGCCGAGCTTTCTGACTGCCCTGCCCCATCCACCCCGAGCCTTGGATTTAGACAGTGCGAAGCCGGCGTCATCCAGGCGAACAATGCCCGCAACCAGGCCATACACGCCCACGGTCATGATTACCGCAATTAGCACAAGGGTCAGAATCTGCTGATACAAAGGGGCCTGCGCAACGACATTGAGCGTGATGACGATGATCTCGGCACTCAAGATGAAGTCAGTCTTGATGGCGCCTTTGATCTTGCGTTTTTCGTAGTCAGCCAGCGCCTCGGGGCTTTTGGGCGTGGCCTGCTTACCCTGTTCCGACGAACCGTGCCCCTTGCGTGAAAACTTGTCCTTGATCGCTTCGTAGCCTTCGTAGCATAGGTAAATGCCGCCTGCCATCAATAGCCATTTGACCGCTGCTGGTAGTACTGCACTGAGCACAAGGGCACAAGGCACCAGAATCGCCTTGTTCCTGAGCGACCCTTTGAACACTGCCCAAACGACAGGGAGTTCACGGTCTGCCTTCATGCCTGTCACTTGCTCGGCATTCACAGCCAGGTCATCACTGAGCACGCTGGCAGACTTCTTCGCCGCGACCTTGCTCATCAACGAGATGTCGTCCAACAGCGCCGCGATATCATCCAATAAAGCAAAAAAGCTGCTGCCAGCCATAACATCCAATCCTCGGTAAAAGCGCGCATCCTACTCGCTTGAAGCACCCGGCTCACCCAGCGCTCACAAGAACCGTACTCGCGAGACAAAGACTTCATAAGGACCTGCTGTGGGCAAAACAGTTCATGTCCCACAGCAAGGGCTACCGCATCCCTTGCTGCGCGCCACAGCGCAGCGGTCGGGAGACTGAGGCACCTTGCCCAGATGCACATCCAATGCAGAGCACGGTCCACCCAGGCCACCGCCAACCAGACCAGGCCGCTTACCGTTGAGCGGCCCGCACCGCGCCGCGCGCCACGACTAAATCACCGGACGCTACTGGCGTCACCGTGCAAGCGTCCCATAGTGGGGCAATAGTATGAGCCTGGGCTGTCAGCAAAGCCGCCTTCCAGTAGCCCTTGAGCTTGACCGCTCCCCCACCGACTGCCAGGCGCGAGGGGTTGAGCATGTTTATCACGCTCGCGATTCCAAGACCCAGCGCCTGGCCTCCAGCCTTAACCGTCAACATTACAGAAGGATCGTCTGCATTAGCCAACCGTGCAAAAGCTTCGCCGTCGATGCCATGCAGACCGGCCATCGCCCCCCCGCCGGCTATCTCATCCAGTCGCTTGACTGCCCCATCTATGTACAGTGGCAGGTAACCGAGCTCGCCTGCCCAGCCATTGGCACCTTCCAATTGCCGCCCCTGAGCAATGAATGCGGCACCTATGGCAGTGCCGGCCATGATGACGCCACCGGTGAAATCGTCGCAGGCATCGTGCATCTCCTCCAAGAGAGCCGCTTTGACATCGTTGATCACAGCTACCTGACACCCAAGGGCCTTGAGCGAAGTTGCTGGGTGCCACCCCGTCAAGCCGGGCAACACGTCGCAGGACACGACCCGGCCATCGCAGGCGACTAGGCCAGGTACGGCAATACCAAGGCGAGTCGGGCGCAGGTTCAGTTCTTCGGCGAAGGCGCAAAGCTGGGCGGCAAAATCTTCGGGTGTGTAGTTCAGGCCCGTTGTAAAACGTCGCGAATACCCATCACATACAAGGGACAATTTAGTCCCGCCCAAATCTGCGCCAATGATGATCTCAGGTGCTTCGCACGCACTGCTCATTGCACTACCTCTTGATTAACAACCACCGCTTCAAGCGCTGAGGCGGTGGAAACTGCCAGAATCATCGGCACTGGGTTCAGTACTCAGGCATCAATCACTGCTCACTGTCGCGGCAAGTTCACCCAACTCATCACTCACTATGCGAACCAGGCCTTTACCACTGAAAGTTCGATGCTGCAGGCCGCTGAGATGGTCTGCAAGATGCTCGAAGGAGACGACATTGAAATGGTCAGGCTCCCACTCACCACGCCCCAATAAGGTGAGGATCTCATTGCCCGCATTGACAAGGTCTTTCCAGGTGCGGTCATCACCGTATGCATGGGCTGCCCCCAGAGCAACTTCGTGTATCGATATCGTTCGAGTGAACGGTGGTAACGGCGATACATCCAGACGATCCTGAACACAGACCAAGTGGCCATTGGCTCTAAGGGCGGGGACAAGGCTAGCCGCGTGCTCAGCGCTCACCGTATCAATGACCGCGTCGAATACCGCCGGCCCTGACCACGGCTCAGTCAGAGGGCCTGCCATGCGCTCGATCACGCCCAGATCGGCCAGCCTTTTCCAATGCCTGGGGTGGCTGAGCGAGGTGACCTTCAACCCTCGCCGCACAGCTAGTTGAATCAGATGATTGGCAACCGAACCACCAGCCCCGCTCACCAGCAATGTGCGACATGCCGACGGCAGCTTTTCTAAAGCCAGCCAAGCGGTCAGTGATGGGCAGGGGAAACTGGCAGCCTGCTCCCAACTGACGCCTGCGGGAACATGAAGTAATGCCCTGGCATTGACGGGGGTATATTGCGCAAAACTACCGTGACGACCAAGGCTTTGATGGTAAGCGACACGCTGCCCGACCCAGGACGCGGGGACATTATCACCGGTAGCTACCACAACACCCGCACCATCGACACCTGGTACGTGCCCTGGCTGCCAATTGACCAGGCTGCCACCCAAGACTTTCCAATCAACGGGGTTGAGCCCGATCACGATATTGCGGATAAGCACGTCGTCCGCTTGTAGCTTCGGCATCGGCAATTCAGTGAGCTGCAGTTGCGCTGGGTCCGCACTGCCTTGCCAGGTAAACGCGCGATAGGACGGTGGCAGGGTCATGCTTGATAAGCTCCTGCAGAATAAGTGAGTTCATAGCTGTGGCTGTAGATTTCCAGAATATTGCCGAATGGGTCTTCCATATAGACCATGCGATACGGCTTCTCGCCTGGGAAATACTCACGAACCGGCATCCGCTGCTTACCGCCAGCGGCGACGATCTTGGCGGCTAGGCCTTCGACATCTGGATCTTGCACGCAGAAGTGAAAGACACCGGTTTTCCAGTACTCAAAGTTGTTTTCTTGACGTTCGGCATTGCGGAATTCGAATATTTCGACGCCGATACGGTCCCCCGTCGAGAGGTGAGCGATTCGGAACGAGCCCCACCCAGGACCAAATACGTCGGTGCACATCACACCAATTGCACTTTCGTCTTCAGTGATGGTGGTCGGTGGCATGATCAGATACCACCCCAGTACCTCTGTATAGAATTTGACGGCGCCGTCGAGGTCGGTGACCGACAGGCCGATGTGAGAGAAGTTGCGTGGATAAACGGACATTATGGCGAACCTCCAGAAGAGTTGGCACTACCCTATCGGTCGCGATCTATAATGAAAACCATGATCAGGTTATGGTTACGATAAGACTTCATGATGGTTAATCCGCAGTGGCTCCGGTCCTTCGCAGTGCTTGCCGAACGTGGAAATTTCACTCGCACGGCTGAGCAGCTGAATCTCACCCAAGCTGCAGTGAGTCAGCACATACGCAACCTGGAGCATCAGTACGGTATTTTGCTCATCCGCCACCACCGGCATGTGGAGCTGACACCTGCTGGAACTGCCTTGTTGGAATACTTCAGAGAAGTGGAACGCGCTAGCCGCGCGCTTGATGCTCGCCTCAATGCTGACCAACTGGAGGTTGGTGACATCAGCTTAGTTACACCTGGCAGCATAGGGCTGGCCCTGTATCCGCTGCTGCTGGATTATCAACAAGCCCATCCAGGCCTCATTATCCGCCATAGGTTTGCCCCGGACTCAGAGGTGCTGGAGGCAGTACTGAGCAATCGCTTCGAGATGGGGATTGTGACGTTCAAGCCGCAAGACGAGAGGATCGAATCCCAGACCTTCACCGAGGAGCCCCTGGAGCTGATACTGCCAGCTGCACATCCCTATGCAGGCTTCGAAACCTTGTTGGAGCTGGGCTTTGTCGACCACCCAGACGGAGTCGGGATGGCAACACGCTTACTTAGCCGACGGTATCCAGACACACCAGGGATGCGAGCGATCCAGGCAAAGGGCTTTAGCAATCAGGTAGGCCTGATCCTGGAGCCGGTATCACGAGGCTTGGGTTTCACCGTGCTACCAAGGTTCGCCAGGCTCGCCTTCCACCAACAGGATAAATTGCAGGTCGTTGAATGTGGTAACCCTGTGGTGGATACGCTCTGGCTGATCTACAGGTCAGAGTGGCCTTTGTCTTCCAGGGCCAGGCGGGTTATTGAACGGATGCAGGAGCGTCTGAATGCAAACCATCGTTGAGTACTGCCGGGCAACTGTGGCCTCAGTCGAAACCAAGCCAGGCACCCTGGACGGATCAGCTAGCGATTACGCGCTGCCCTAAGGCGCCAAGGCCCCTGCCTTGAGCCCCCGTCGGGCGCGGTGCTACCATGCCCGATCCCTCTTCGAGGCGGCCAGACACGAGGAAGATCCCTGACCATGAGCACCATTCGCGAGCGCAACAAGGAGCTGATCCTGCGCGCAGCCAGTGAAGAATTCGCCGACAAGGGCTTCGCCGCCACCAAAACCAGCGATATCGCCGCCAAGGCGGGGCTGCCCAAGCCGAACGTGTATTACTACTTCAAATCCAAGGACAACCTCTACCGCGAGGTTCTGGAAAGCATCATCGCGCCGATCATGCAGGCATCCACGCCGTTCAACGCCGACGGCGACCCCAAAGAGGTGTTGAGTGCTTACATTCGCTCCAAGATCCGCATCTCGCGGGATCTGCCCCATGCCTCGAAGGTATTTGCCAGCGAGATCATGCATGGCGCGCCGCACCTGTCGCCCAACCAGGTGGAACAACTGAACGAGCAGGCGCGGCACAATATCGAGTGCATTCAGGGCTGGATCGATCGTGGGCAAATCGCGCATGTCGATGCCCACCACCTGATGTTCAGTATTTGGGCCGCGACCCAGACCTACGCCGATTTCGACTGGCAAATTTCGGCAGTGACCGGCAAAGCCAAGCTGGCCGATAGCGACTATGACGCTGCGGCCGACACCATCATCCGCATGGTGCTCAAAGGATGTGAGCCAGAAGCAGCCTGACAGCCAGCGCAGGCCGCTTCGCGGGTAAACCCGCTCCCACCGGCTCCCCACAGTTTTCAAGCCTGTGGCTAACGTGTGTGAGGTTTACCCGCGAAAAAGCCAGTTCAGGCAGCCTGGGTTCAGGCCGCCACCCCCGCATCCGCCTTCAGCCCCACCTCTTCGATCGCACTGATCGCGCATTGCTCGTCGATATCCGATGTATCACCGCTGATGCCTAGCGCACCGAGCACTTTGCCGTCCTGATCACGAATCAGCACGCCCCCGGGCGCTGGCACTACCGGCCGCTCACCCAACCCATTCAATGCCGCAAAAAAGGCCGGACGCTGTTGTGCATCAAGCGCCAACAGGCGCGAGCCTTTGCCCAAGGCAATCGCCCCCCACGCTTTGCCCGTGGCCACCTCGGGGCGAATCAGGCTGGCACCGTCTTCTCTTTGCAAAGCCAAGACATGACCGCCGGCATCGAGTACAGCCACGGTCAGGGGCGCTGCGTTGATCTTGCGGCCCGCCGCCAGCGCGGCGTTGACCAGGCTGACAGCGATTTTCAGGTTCAAAGCGTTCATGGAAAGGTCCTCTTATTGTTGTGAGAAGCCCTAAGGGCAGATGAAAAACGGATGAACCAATAGAACACAACCAGCAATGTTTTTGTATACAATAATTTGAAACGATCGTATGCGAGATCGCAAACTGCTGTTTTCACGGGCGCTAAGTGGAAAGCACTCCTGCCCGACGAAAATCCGTTGACCTGAGCGGCCAGCCATGAATACACTCTGGCACAAAGCAAGTTGTATACAATTACAAAATCGATGAGGCACAAACCATGAGCAAAATGAGAGCAATCGATGCAGCCGTTCTGGTCATGCGCCGTGAAGGTGTAGATACCGCGTTCGGCATCCCAGGGGCTGCCATCAACCCGTTGTACTCGGCCCTGAAGAAAGTGGGTGGCATCGATCACGTCCTCGCTCGTCACGTCGAAGGCGCCTCGCACATGGCCGAGGGCTACACCCGTGCCAACCCAGGCAACATCGGTGTGTGCATCGGCACCTCCGGCCCAGCCGGCACCGACATGGTCACCGGCCTGTACAGCGCCTCGGCCGACTCCATTCCGATTCTCTGCATCACTGGCCAGGCGCCGCGTGCGCGCCTGCACAAGGAAGACTTCCAGGCTGTCGACATCACCAACATCGTCAAGCCGGTCACCAAATGGGCGACTACCGTTCTGGAGCCGGGCCAGGTGCCTTACGCCTTCCAGAAGGCCTTCTATGAAATGCGCACCGGCCGCCCTGGCCCTGTACTGATCGACCTGCCATTCGACGTGCAGATGGCCGAAATCGAATTCGACATCGACGCCTACGAGCCGCTGCCAGTACACAAACCGTCCGCCTCTCGCGTACAGGCTGAAAAAGCCCTGGCCATGCTCAATGACGCTGAGCGCCCGCTGCTGGTCGCCGGCGGCGGCATCATCAACGCCGACGCCAGCGACAAGCTGGTGGAGTTCGCCGAGCTCACCGGCGTGCCGGTGATCCCAACCCTGATGGGCTGGGGCACCATCCCTGACGATCACGCCCTGATGGTCGGCATGGTCGGCCTGCAGACTTCGCACCGTTATGGCAACGCCACCCTGCTCAAATCCGACCTGGTGTTCGGTATCGGTAACCGCTGGGCCAACCGCCACACCGGCTCCGTCGACGTGTACACCGAAGGCCGCAAGTTCGTACACGTGGACATCGAACCGACCCAGATCGGCCGCGTGTTCACCCCTGACTTAGGGATAGTGTCCGACGCAGGCAAAGCGCTGGATGCGTTCCTGGAAGTGGCTCGCGAGTGGAAAGCCGCCGGCAAGCTCAAGTGCCGCAAAGCCTGGCTGGAAGACTGCCAGCAGCGCAAGGCTACCCTGCAGCGCAAGACCCACTTCGACAACGTGCCGGTCAAGCCGCAGCGCGTGTACGAAGAAATGAACCAGGTATTCGGCAAGGACACCTGCTACGTGAGCACCATCGGCCTGTCGCAGATCGCTGGCGCGCAGTTCCTGCACGTGTACAAGCCACGCCACTGGATCAACTGCGGCCAGGCCGGCCCACTGGGCTGGACCATCCCTGCGGCTCTGGGTGTGGTCAAGGCCGACCCGAAACGCAAGGTCGTCGCGCTGTCGGGTGACTACGACTTCCAGTTCATGATCGAAGAGCTGGCCGTTGGCGCGCAGTTCAACCTGCCGTACGTCCACGTGCTGGTGAACAACGCCTACCTGGGCCTGATCCGTCAGGCACAGCGTGGCTTCGACATGGATTACTGTGTACAACTGGCCTTCGAGAACATCAACTCGACCGACGCCGCCACCTACGGGGTCGACCACGTCGCTGTGGTAGAGGGCCTGGGTTGCAAGGCCATCCGCGTATTCGAACCGGCGCAAATCGCCCCTGCCCTGCTCAAAGCGCAGAAGATGGCCGAAGAGTTCCGCGTACCGGTCGTGGTCGAAGTGATCCTCGAACGCGTCACCAACATTTCCATGGGCACCGAGATCAACGCAGTCAACGAATTCGAAGACCTGGCTCTGGTCGGCAACGACGCGCCGACTGCCATCTCGCTGCTGGACTGATCGCCTGACGCCCCCATGCGCCTGCGCTGGGGGCCTTCATCGCAAGGAGACAACCCATGCCTCGCTTCGCTGCCAACTTGTCCATGCTGTTCACCGAACAGGACTTCCTGGCCCGCTTCAAGGCTGCCGCCGACGCTGGTTTCAGCGGCGTCGAATACCTTTTCCCCTATGACTTCAGCGCAGCCGAAATCAAGCAGCAGCTCGATGCCAACGGCCTGACGCAGGTGCTGTTCAACCTGCCGGCCGGCGATTGGGCCAAAGGAGAGCGCGGCATTACATGCCACCCTGACCGCATCGAAGAATTCCGCGCCGGTGTCGACAAGGCCATCGAATACGCCAAGGTGCTGGGCAACACCCAGGTCAACGCCCTGGCCGGCATTCGTCCGCAAGGCCCCGACTGCGCCACCGTGCGCAAGACCTTCGTGGAAAACCTGCGCTACGCGGCTGACAAGCTCAAGGCCGCCGGGATCCGCCTGGTCATGGAAATGATCAACACCCGCGACATCCCGGGCTTCTACCTGAACACCACGCAACAGGCCCTGGAAATCCAGGCCGAAGTCGGCAGCGACAACCTGTTCCTGCAGTACGACATCTACCACATGCAGATCATGGAAGGTGACCTGGCTCGCACCATGCAAGCCAACCTGAACCTGATCAACCACATCCAGCTGGCCGATAACCCAGGCCGCAACGAACCCGGCACCGGCGAGATCAACTACCGCTTCCTGTTCGAGCACCTGGACCGCATCGGCTACCAGGGCTGGGTAGGCGCAGAGTACAAGCCGCTGACCACAACCGAAGCGGGCCTGGGCTGGCTGAAATCACACAACGCGATCTGAATCACCTGCTCGCACCGGGCACGCGAACAAATATAAAAGAGGTAATTTCTCATGGCTAAAATCGGTTTCCTCGGCACCGGCATCATGGGCAAGCCCATGGCCCAGAACCTGCAGAAAGCAGGTCACAGCATCTTCGTTTCCACTCACCACGACCCAGCCCCAGCCGACCTGCTCGCCGCTGGCGCGGTGGCCCTGGCCAACCCTAAGGAAGTGGCCCAGGAAGCTGAGTTCATCATCATCATGGTGCCGGACACCCCGCAGGTCGAAAGCGTGCTGTTCGGTGAAAACGGCGTCGTCGAAGGCGTGGGCCCGAACAAGGTGGTGGTCGACATGAGCTCGATCTCCCCAACCGCCACCAAAGCCTTCGCCGAGAAAATCAAGGCAACCGGCGCAGCCTACCTCGACGCCCCGGTCTCCGGCGGTGAAGTCGGCGCCAAGGCCGCGACCTTGAGCATCATGGTCGGTGGTTGCCCGAAAGCCTTCGAGCGCACCTTGCCGCTGTTCGAAGCCATGGGCAAGAACATCACCCGCGTCGGTGGCAACGGTGACGGCCAGACCGCCAAAGTCGCCAACCAGATCATCGTCGCCCTGAACATCCAGGCCGTTGCCGAAGCCCTGCTGTTCGCCGCCAAGAACGGCGCCGACCCGGCCAAGGTACGTGAGGCACTGATGGGTGGCTTCGCTTCGTCGAAGATCCTCGAAGTGCATGCCGAGCGCATGATCAAAGGCACCTTCGACCCAGGCTTCCGCATCAGCCTGCACCAGAAGGACCTGAACCTGGCCCTGCAAGGCGCCAAGGAGCTGGGCATCAACCTGCCCAACACCTCCAATGCCCAGCAAGTGTTCAACACCTGCGCGGCCATTGGTGGCAGCAACTGGGACCACTCGGCGCTGATCAAAGGCCTGGAGCACATGGCCAACTTCTCGATTCGCGACGACAAGTAAGACCTTACTGGTCTCATCGCGAGCTGCGCTCGCTCCTACAGGATCAGCGTAAGGCCCGTAGGAGCGAGCAAAGCTCGCGATGAAGCACACGCTGCCTGCCCTGCGACCACAGGCCAGGCAGTGACACCGAGCAACACCCGCCCCTGGTTCGGCCTGCACGGAGGCAGTTCCAGGGGCGTTTTCGATTCTGTAGAACAACAATAACTGGGAGCCTGCCATGTCGGTCGATCCGCAAACCCTTCTTCGCGACCTGTTCGACACAGCCATCGCCGCCGCCCACCCACGCCAAGTTCTCGAGCCGTACCTGCCCGCCGATCGTAGCGGCCGGGTCATCGTCATCGGCGCCGGCAAAGCCGCAGCCGCCATGGCCGAAGTGGTCGAGAAATGCTGGCAGGGCGAAGTCTCTGGCTTGGTCGTCACCCGCTACGGCCACGGCGCCAACTGCCAGAAGATCGAGGTGGTCGAAGCCGCTCACCCGGTCCCCGACGCCGCCGGCCTGGCCGTGGCCAAACGCGTGCTGGAACTGGTCAGCAACCTGACCGAAGACGACCGCGTCATCTTCCTGCTGTCCGGCGGTGGCTCTGCCCTGCTGGCGTTACCTGCCGAAGGCCTGACCCTGGCCGACAAGCAACAGATCAACAAGGCGCTGCTCAAATCCGGCGCCACCATCGGCGAGATGAACTGCGTGCGCAAGCACCTCTCGGCGATCAAGGGCGGCCGCCTGGCCAAGGCCTGCTGGCCGGCCACCGTCTACACCTATGCCATTTCCGACGTACCAGGGGACTTGGCTACGGTCATCGCCTCCGGCCCGACCGTGGCCGACCCGAGCACCTCGGCCGATGCCCTGGCGATTCTCAAGCGCTACGGCATCCAAGCACCGCAATCGGTGATCGACTGGCTCAACAACCCCGCCTCGGAGACCGTCAAGGCCGACGACCCGGCCCTGGCCCGCAGCCACTTCCAGCTGATCGCCAAGCCCCAACAGTCACTCGAAGCTGCTGCGGTGAAAGCCCGCCAGGCCGGCTTCAGCCCGCTGATTCTCGGTGACCTGGAAGGTGAGTCGCGGGAAGTGGCCAAGGTCCACGCCGGCATCGCCCGGCAGATCGTCCTGCACGGCCAGCCGCTCAAGGCACCCTGCGTGATCCTCTCCGGCGGCGAAACCACCGTGACCGTGCGCGGCAATGGCCGTGGCGGGCGCAACGCCGAGTTCCTGCTCAGCCTTACCGAAAGCCTCAAGGGCCTGCCTGGGGTGTATGCACTGGCCGGTGACACCGACGGCATCGACGGTTCGGAAGAAAACGCTGGCGCCTTCATGACGCCGGACAGCTACGCCCGCGCCGAAGGCTTGGGCCTGTCGGCCAGCGATGAGCTGGACAACAACAACGGCTACGGCTATTTCGCGGCGCTCGACGCACTGATCGTCACCGAGCCAACGCGCACCAACGTCAACGACTTTCGCGCCATTCTGATTCTCGAGACTGCCCAATCATGACGCCTGATAAAAAAGTAAAGATCCTCGCCACCCTCGGCCCTGCGATCAAAGGCATCGACGACATCCGCCAGCTGGTCGAAGCGGGGGTGAACATCTTCCGCCTCAATTTCAGCCACGGCGAGCACGCCGACCACGCCCTGCGCTACCAGTGGATTCGCGAAGTCGAGCAGCAACTGAACTACCCGCTGGGCATCCTCATGGACCTGCAAGGGCCAAAGCTGCGCGTAGGTCGCCTGGCCGAGGGCAAGGTGCAGCTACAACGCGGCCAGGCATTGCGTTTGGACCTGGACAAGACGCCTGGGGACAGCCGCCGAGTCAACCTGCCCCACCCTGAAATCATCGCCGCGCTCGAGCCGGGCATGGACCTGCTGGTGGACGACGGCCGCCTGCGCCTGCGTGTGACCGCCAAGCACAGTGATGCCATCGACACCGAAGTGCTCAATGGTGGCGAACTGTCTGACCGCAAGGGCGTGAACGTGCCACAAGCGGTGCTCGACCTGTCGCCGCTTACCGAAAAGGACCGCCGTGACCTGGCATTCGGACTGGAACTGGGTGTGGACTGGGTAGCGCTGTCGTTCGTGCAACGCGCCGAGGACATCGTCGAAGCACGTCAACTGATCGGTGAGCGCGCCTACCTGATGGCCAAGATCGAGAAGCCGTCGGCGGTCGAGCAGTTGCAGGCGATTGCCGAGCTGTCCGACGCGATCATGGTGGCCCGCGGTGACCTGGGCGTGGAAGTGCCGGCCGAGAGCGTGCCGCAAATTCAGAAGCGCATCATCGACACCTGCCGTCAGTTGGGCAAACCGGTGGTAGTAGCCACGCAGATGCTCGAGTCGATGCGCTTCTCGCCGGCACCGACCCGTGCCGAAGTCACCGACGTGGCCAACGCCGTGGCAGAAGGTGCCGATGCGGTCATGCTGTCAGCCGAGACCGCCTCCGGTGACTACCCGCTGGAGGCCGTGCAGATGATGAGCAAGATCATCCGCCAGGTGGAAAACGGCCCGGACTACCAGGCTCAACTGGACGTCGGCCGGCCGAAGGCCGAGGCCACCGTGTCGGACGCCATCAGCTGCGCGATCCGCCGCATCAGCGGCATCCTGCCGGTGGCAGTGCTGGTCAACTACAGCGAATCGGGCACCTCCACCCTGCGTGCGTCCCGCGAGCGGCCACGGGCGCCGATTCTCAATCTGACGCCAAACCTCAAGACCGCCCGCCGCCTTAGCGTGGCCTGGGGTGTGCACTCGGTGGTCAACGACCGCCTGCGCCAGGTCGATGAGGTGGTATCCACGGCGCTGGAGATTGCCCAGGCACAAGGCATGGCCAGCCGTGGCGACACGCTGCTGATCACCGCCGGCGTACCGTTTGGCAAGCCGGGCTCGACCAACACCTTGCGGATCGAGACCCTGGTTTAAAGGTCTGCATCACTGCCGTGGGAGCGTGCAAGCCTGCTCCCATGGCAATGTTGCCGCGCCCTGCGACGGCGGAAAACCGGAGCCCAAAGAGGCCCACCGCTCCCCAATCAACCTTATCGACTGCCCCGATGTACACCAAAAACTTCGTCAACCCGTGCCCGGACTGGGCCACGGCGCTGCTCAACGGCTTCAGCCAAGTGCTGCTGCTGCGCCACCCACTGTGCGGCCTGTGCTGCCTGTTGGCCATCCTGCTGACCGCCCCTGACCTGGTCGGCGGCGCTCTGCTCGGTGCTCTGGCAGGGCTACTCACTGCCCAACGCCGCGGCTACGACCGCGCCGACCGCCAGGCTGGGCTGTACTGCTATAACGGCGTGCTGATCGGCATTCTGATCAGCGCCGTGCTGCCCTGGTCAGCCATGGTGCCGCCGCTGATCATTGCCGCGGGCGGCTTGTCGAGCATCATCACCCACCAATGGCGCAAGCGTGGCGGCAAGCTGCTGATCGCCTATACCGCACCGTTCGTGCTGCTCGGCTGGGTCACTCTGCTGTTCGCAAGCCCGGCAGCCAACGGCTTAGTCGAAGCCGACCCGCTGCATGGCCTGGCGCGTGGCGTGGGGCAGATCTTTTTGCTCGACAACCCCTGGGCCGGCCTGGTGATCATCCTCGGGATGCTCATCGCCAGCCCGTACGCCGCCATGTGGGCCGTGATCGGCTCGGCCATCGGCGGCGGCGTGGCATTGCTGGCTGACCAGGTGCAAGCCGCCTGGCTGGGCCTGTATGGCTTCAATGCCGCGCTGGCAGCATTGGCCTTCAGCCGACAAGGCGAAAAGCCCTGGGTGACCCTGCTGGCCATTGCCTTGGCCTTGATGCTCCATCCGCTGTTCAGCTTGATGCCCATTGCCGGGCTTACAGCGCCGTTCGTACTGGCCTGCTGGCTGATGCATTCGGGCAAGCACTTCTGGCAGCTTTTGCTGAGTCGGGATATTTGGCATCTACATAACTGAAGGCCCAGAACATCAGGTGTGCAGGGCTTTGTCAGCCCTTGTGTCAATTACTAATAACCTGAGGATGCCAGCACCTCAATCTCTATTTCCCGGAGTATTTCCTGCTCCCTGATAGACGCCAAGGCTTGCTCGATCTCGGCAATCTGAGAGCTCTGGGCCCGCTGATGATTGGGAATCATCTCTCGCAGCCTCATCGGCTGTGTGCCAGGCCTGTGTTGCCAGTACCAAGACTCTCCAAGCTCATCAATAGTTGGCCCTTGTGACTGTACGCCTGTTACCCTTTCTACGGGACGCGCCTTGACAGGCGCCTCAGTGAAGTGTTCGGTAAAGCGAAAGTCGGTGTATTTGGCAACTTCGCGCGGAACAGTGCTCGCAAGCTGATACTTGCCGGGACCATTTTTGAACCCCAGGGGAATTCGTTGCTCAATCGCCTTCGGGGAATTTCGTTTTTCAATCGCTTCTACAGGCCTGACCACCGCCACTGGCCTTGCCCGCCCCGGCAAGCGTCTCAAAGTGCCTATTCCCCCAGTCGGGTCTAAGCGATTGACCGGATCACCTTGGCAATAGGAATAAGTGTTGACCCCTCCCTTACCGAACGGGCTCAATACATCCGGGCTGAAAAAGCGCAAAAGTGCAGGGCAGTAGAACCGATACCCATTGCCCAGTGCATAGGCTTGCAGCAGTTCGTCCTTGCGCTCACCATTGAACCCCAACGCAGCGGCTGGCTCCTTTTGCGAATACCCATAAGCGGTATAACCCAGCATGCGCCATACCAAGCCCCGTAGTTCAGTTCTCCTTTTCATTACCATCTCACACACCCGCCCAAGCCTGACGCCATTCTGCGGCCAACACTCAGATACCTGAAACTGGCATTTTTGCCAGTTCAGCCTGTTGCAGCATCGGACACTGACCTTCTAGGCTTGCTGCTTACGCACCCGGAACACAAACCATGCAAACCCCGCAATCAGTTCGCGAGCGGCTCTATGTAATCGTCTTCCAGACCGACACCGTAGCCGGCCGTCGCTTCGACAAGATTCTCCTGCTGATCATCCTGGCCAGCCTGGTCACCGTGATCCTCGACAGCATCAACGAAGTGCACCAGGGTTATGCCGGCCTGCTGGCCGGTATCGAATGGGGCTTCACCGCGATCTTCCTGGCCGAATACCTCACCCGCCTGTACTGCTCGCCCAAGCCCTTGCGCTACGCCTTCAGTTTCTATGGCCTGGTCGACCTGCTGGCGATCGTGCCGGGGATCATCGCTCTGTACTACAGCGACGCCCAGTACCTGCTGATCGTTCGGGTGATCCGAATGCTGCGCATCTTTCGCGTGCTCAAGCTCAGCCCTTACCTCAAACAAGCCCACTACCTGCTCGAAGCCCTGCGCGGCAGCAAGCAGAAGATCATCGTGTTCCTGGCCAGTGTATCGACGCTGGTCACCGTGTTCGGCACGTTGATGTACGTGGTCGAAGGCCCTGAGCATGGCTTTACCAGCATCCCCAAAGGCATCTACTGGGCCATCGTCACGCTCACCACCGTAGGCTTTGGCGATATCGTGCCGAAGACACCGCTGGGCCAGGTGCTGTCGTCGCTGGTAATGATTACCGGCTACTCGATCATCGCCGTGCCCACTGGCATTTTCACCGCTGAACTGGCCAACGCGATGCGCGGCGAGCAGCTACGCCATGACTGCCCGACGTGCCACAAGCCGGCCCATGAGCCGGCTGCGGCGTTCTGTTCGCGCTGCGGCAGCGCGCTGTTCAGGAAGCAGGGTTAGCGGGTTCGGCCAGGGCCTTGAGGGTCAGCTCCAACAGTAACCGTTCGCGGGCAGCCTGACGCTCGGCGTGCACAGCCCCTACCCGCGCCAGGTACTCGGCCTCAGGTACCGATTCGGCGGTATCGAGCAACGCTTGCAAGCGCTCGTGGAAGGGTTGATCGGCGGCCTCGAAGGCATCGGCTTGAGTGCGCTCCAACAACGTCTGCCAGAATTCGCGCTGAACCAGCGAGGCAGCTATCGCATCGTCAGTCTCGGCAGCCTGCACCTGGTCACGGGCCGCTTCCAGGCGCGCCATATCCACCCCGGACACTTGCGCGAACAGCATGTCACCCGGCTGCGCTGGCAGGTTCAGCGCATCGCGCAGACCGATCCGGTAGGCCAGGCCCACCTCGATTTCGTCGGGGTCGGCGCCTGAGGCTCGCCGCGCCTGGATATCGGCCAATGCAATCCGCTCGACTTCATCCAGCCGCCACAACTGGCGGCCCAACTGCAACAGCGCCGCTTGCTCGGCGCCAGCACCGGCTTCGATCCGGGCGCGCCAGACCAACAAGCTCAACTCCAGGTTGCTGAAGCTCAGGGCGACGCTGTCCTGGCAGGTAAGCTGGCGGGTCACCTGCTCGAACAGGGCTTCACGCAGGCTGGTATGCTCCTGCATCGCATCAAGCATGGTGAACACCCGCTCGGCCAGTGCTTCGGGGCGCTGGGCAAAGTCAGCCGTTTCCAAAAGGCGCGCCAGCAAATTGAAAAAGTCCGCGCTGCCAGGTTCGACCTGTACCGCCTCCCAACACGCCGATTGCTCGTCGCGGGTCAGGCCCCTGGCCGCATCCAGCCAGCGCAGCCGCACCTGGGTAGTCCCACCTGGCGCGCTAAGATCTGCGCCCAGCGATGGCGTGCCCGCGCGTAACAACTCAAGGTCAGCGGCAGGCAGCGGGTTGCCCCACAACATGATCATGCGCCTTGTCCAGACCGGCGAACGAGCGAACCAGGCAGGCAGCCGGCTGATCTGGTTATCACGCAGGTCAACCTGCAACAAGTCTGCACACCGCAAGATTGAGGGCGGCAGTTCGGTTTGGCCAGTGCCCCTTAGATGTAGGCGCCGCAGGCGACCTAACTGCTGAAGGGAGAACCCGCGGCCCAGTGGGTTGAATGAGAGGTTCAGGTATTCCAGCGATTCGCAGCGCGCCAACACGTTCGCCTGCGCCGTATCCAAGACGATGCGGTTACCGAACAGGTCCAGTTCGCGCAATTCCGTCAAGTGCTCAAGGCCAGCCGGCAGGCGAGTCAGGCGATTGCCGTTGAGTTCCAGAATGCGCAAGTTGGGGAACCTGCTCAGAAAACTCTCTGGCACCGCATCAAGGCGCATGCCCAATAACGCCAGCTCGTGGACATGGGCAAAGCTGACTTGCGGCGGCAGGTCGGGCAACTGGCCCGGTTCTGCAGCGAAAATGGCCAGGCGAAAATTTGATGTGTTCAGCAAGCTGTCGTTATGGGTTGTGACGCGTCGCTGCCAGCAGTCCAGCAAGCTGCGCAAAACGTAACGTCGCTCTTCACGCTGGGCGCCGCGTGGTGCCTGACGTGCCCAGCGGCGAAGCTGACGCTCGAGCATGGCTAGCTGATTACCCAAACGGTTGATTTCTCGGTGCACATCCCCTGCGCTGCCGCGCACCTCTTCCACCCAGGCCAAGGCTTGGGCATCGGTATAGGTCGGGTACAACTCGCGCACCATAGCCAATAATGCGTAGTTGGCTGTCTGGCTGCCAGTGCCAGGCAGGCGGCCACTCAACGGATACCCCAGCCGCCCATCGGGCAGCCGCTGCACAGGCCGGAACCAGCCTGTGGGCCTTGCCGGCGCCAGCAACTGCTGCACTTCGGTGCGCTGCCGCGCCGCCTGCCGAGTGATCAGTACGCGCAGGTTGTGGGCAAATGGCTCAGCGACTGCAAACGCTGCCCGCTGGCGGTCGTCATACGCCGCCGCCAGGGTTTCGAACAGCTCCCCCGGCTCACCCAGCGCTGCCCCCTGGGCATTGAGCAGGGTGAATTGGCCCTGCTGGTGACGCACGCCGAAATGATCTGCAGCGCTATGTGCGTTGACCTGTAGCGGTGTATCGACAGTGCCGTCGAACAACGACCAACGCACCTGCGTGCCACCTGGCATGCGCTCGAGCAGGCCCAGGACCACGCGAGCCAGATCGGTGGTTTGCGGCACCCGCAGGTAAAGCGCTTCGAACACCCGGGCCAAGCGTATGCGGGCGGCCTGCTCGCGCGCCGCTTCAGCGAGGCGCAGCGGCACTCTGCCGCTTTCAGCCAAGCGCTGGCGGTCGCTCACATGGGCATCGCGTAACAGCGCGCGAGCAGCGCCCTCGTGCAAGCTTGGGAACGCGCGGCGCAATGCCTGGCTCTGCGTATCGCCAGCACCTTGGCTGGCTTGGTAGGCGTTGCTGAACAAAACCTGGCGCTGACGTGCTATCTGTTCGGCCAATGCTTGGTCTGAAAGGCCCGAGGCCTGCGGCAAAGCCCTGGCCTGAGCGAGCAAACCATCGTCATCGCTTTGCACGCCCGAGCGTAGGGCGCTGATCAGCCTGCTGATTCGCAGGTCCAAGCGCATGCGCTGGGCGCTGTCGAGCAATGCAGGATCAGGCGCCTGACCATAGACGTGCAGTGCCCGCAGGTGATCGGCCTGCAGGTCATGGGCAACCAGCAACTGTTCGATCTGTTCGTCATCAAGCTCGCCCAGGTGCCCGCCCAGGCGGCGGAACAAGCGCAGACGGTCCTCCCATTGGCCAGGCTGCTCGAACCACACCCGCCACGCACCCGCCCCGTTATGAATGAGCCTTGGCCCGCACCCACCACGCGGTCGCAAGTGCCACTGCCCGTCCAAGGCGCTTTGCACGACCGGATAATGGTGCCCCTCCATTTCGACCCACGCCAGCTCGCCAAGGCGATACACGCCCTGCGCATCGGGTTGCTCCTTAAGCGCCGGCAAAGGGCTGCGATACTGCTCAAGGCGCGGATTGCCCAGGCGCGTGGTGCCATCCTCCAAGCGCTCAGGTAACAAACCATCGACCCAGCTCGAGCGCGTCCAAGCACGGCGGGCCACGGTAACCCCAACACCCAGCGCAGCCATGACGGCAAGATCAGTCGCAACGTGCATCATATGCTCCAAGGCACCCTGGGTATCACCTTCGTGCCAGGCTTCGACGCCGTGATAGACCTCGGTCAGCAGCTCCCAGGCGGTGAGCGCAAGTAGGCCTGCACCGACGACAGGAATGAACAGCCCGGCCAGGTTCAGCAACGCCAACCCTTCGGCCGCCAGGCGCCGGTCGTGGGCTTGCTGCACCTGACGGTCCAGGTCTGCCACCGGCACCGCGATCATGGCGGCATCGTCCTTGATCTGTTTGATGCGGCCAGCGCCCAGGGTCTCGAAAAGCGGAAGCCGGTAGGCATACATGCGTTCATCCAGGTCGATGTTGGCGAACGCTGCCAGGCCGGCATAGCCCGGAATGATGATCGAGAAGAAACGCTGGCTATCGCGTCGGCGGACGAAGCGGCTGAAAAACTGCTGATACTGGCTGCTGCGCAAGCGTTTGCCCAACCCGTTGGCCAAACGCCTGAGGCTGTCGAAAACCGACCACGGCCCATGGGGGTCACCAGGGACGTACGCGAGGATCCGCCGGGTGGTATTGAGCAGCAACCCTTCGTCTATCACCTCGAGCAGCACGATTTGCTCAAGGTCGCAGTCGAGCAGACGCAGCCGTTTGGCAACAACAGGATCGCCCCCCAGGCGCGGCGGCGTACCATCGCGGCACAGACCAACCACCAGTTGCAGCTCCTGATCATTCAACACCCCGGCCTGCTGAGCCCGATAAGCATCGACCAACATCTGCTGGCGCTGCAGCTCGCCTAGCAGGGTTGACACCGGCTGCCCATCAGCGGCCGGTGCCAAAAGGATGCTGTTGAGGTGGCGCTGGTATTGCGCGCCGATGTCCAGGCTACGGCACAGTTGGGCAAATTCGATGGCCGAAGGTGGCTTGATGCCACCCTGGCGGGCGCTGGTCAGGCGATTGCCACGGGGCTGACCCGCCTCGCTGGCCTGCTCGGCAGTGAAATTGCGCAGTGCCGCTTCGAGCAGCGGCATGTCTGTGTAGACCACTTCGGTCAGGTGCGCACCCACCGGCTGGATATTGATCACCGGCTGGCGTGAACCGGTAATGAACTTCCAGCGGTTGACCGTAAAAGGCTGCTGGAAACGCGCTTGCAAGGCCGCCTCTAGCCGCTGCTGGGCAAAACGTTCGATACCCTCGATACCGGCCAGGGTAGCGCTCAGTTGATGGCGCAGGCCAAGGCTGCGCTGCAACGCCTGGCACAGACCAGGCAGCTGCTCGGGGCTGGCGGCTTTGAGCCAGGCTGGCAATCGGCCTTCGATGAAGCGGTCATGAAACGCCTGTGCATGGCGTTCCAACGCTGATGCGATGGACGGATGAGCAGGTAGGTTATGCATGGTCTCGGGCTCCAGGAAAAGAGCCCGTGAGGGTAGCCAGCGCTGCTTGGCAAACCCCGCTAGATACTTAATACCCAAAGCATAAGCAAAGACCGATTGGGTCTTTAAACGCTCGTCGCCGAAACGCTATAGTCGCTGGCACATTGCCAAACTGCTGCCTTACGACAAGGAACGCTTCGTGAAAAAACTCGTCACCGCCTCACTGCTCGCCGCAGGCCTGGCCATGGGTAACCTGGCCCAGGCTGCTCCTACCTTGCTCAACGTTTCCTACGACGTGATGCGCGACTTCTATAAGGACTACAACCCAGCCTTCCAGAAGCACTGGGAAGCCGAACACAACGAGAAGGTCAACCTGCAGATGTCCTTCGGCGGCTCGAGCAAGCAGGCACGGGCAGTGATCGATGGCCTGCCGGCAGACGTCATCACCATGAACATGGCGACCGATATCAACGCCCTGGCCGACAACGGCAAACTGGTACCGGACAACTGGGTGAGCCGCCTGCCCAACAACAGCGCGCCGTTCACTTCGGCCACCGTGTTCATCGTGCGCAAGGGTAACCCCAAGGCGCTCAAAGACTGGCCAGACTTGCTCAAGGACGGTGTGCAGGTAATCGTGCCCAACCCCAAGACTTCGGGTAACGGGCGCTACACCTACCTCTCGGCATGGGGTTATGTGCTCAAGCAAGGTGGCGACGAAAACAAGGCTCGCGAATTCGTCGGCAAATTGTTCAAACAGGCGCCAGTGCTCGACACCGGTGGCCGTGCTGCCACCACTACGTTCATGACCAACCAGATCGGTGACGTGCTGGTGACGTTCGAAAACGAAGCGGAAATGATTGCCCGCGAGTTTGGCCGCGACCAGTTCGAAGTGGTCTATCCGAGTGTGTCGGCCGAGGCCGAGCCACCGGTGAGCGTGGTCGACAAGGTAGTAGCCAAGAAAGGTACTCAGGCTGTGGCCGAAGAGTACCTGAAATACCTGTGGTCGCCAGCCGCCCAGGAAATTGCCGCGCAGAACTACCTGCGCCCGCGCGACGCGACCGTGTTGGCCAAGTACACCGACCGTTTCCCGAAAGTCGACTTCCTGTCGGTAGAAAAAACCTTCGGTGACTGGCGTACCGTGCAGAAGACACACTTCAACGATGGTGGCGTGTTCGACCAGATCTACACCAACCAGCAGTAATCGCAAACAATGCTACGGGCCTGTTCGCGGCTAAAGCCCCCAAAAGGATTGCACCTGTATGAGGTGACCTGTTGGAGCGGCTTCAGCCGCGAAGAGCCCGGAGCAGCTAGACCAGTAAGCAGCCTTCACCCAGCGCCTGGTTTTACCGCTGGCGGAACACCAGCGCCTTGAGTCCGCCTTCAGGGTCGGCATCGGGAAATTCCGGCGGATTTTCGAGCCGCTCGACAAAGCCCAGCTCAGGCGCGTGCTCGGCCATCCCGTCGATCAGAAACGCCGGTCCAACCCCAGGATCGTTGACGCAAGCCAGCACCGTGCCACCCTCGTTGAGCAGCTCCGGCAGCCGCCGCAGGATCTTGGCGTAGTCCTGAGTCAGCACGAAACTGCCACGCTGGAAGGTCGGCGGGTCGATGATGATCAGGTCGTAGGGCCCGTACTTGCGCACCTTGCCCCAAGACTTGAATAACTCGTGCCCAAGGTAGGCGACCCTTGAGGCATCGTGCCCGTTAAGGCGGTGGTTGTCCCTGCCTCTGGCCAGTGCCGACTTGGCCATGTCCAGATTCACAACCTGCTCGGCGCCGCCTGCGATCGCCGCTACCGAAAAGCCGCAGGTATAGGCGAACAGATTGAGTACACGCTTGCCCGCTGCCTGCTCCCGCACCCATCGCCGACCGTAGCGCATGTCCAGGAACAGGCCGTTGTTCTGCCGCACGCCCAGATCGAGCAGGTAAGTCAAACCATCTTCGATCACCTCGCGCTGCTGGCAGGGCTCACCAAGCAGCCACTGGCCTGGACTGTCGGGCAGGTACCGGTGCTGAATCAGAATCGCCTGGCCCGTCCACTGCGGGCGCTCGGCCAGGCTGAGCAACATGGCTTCGAGCGCTGGCAATTGCCCTGCGGGCGGCTCGCGAAACAGGGCGACCGACAGCACCCCTTGCAGCCAGTCCACAGTGACTTGCTCAAGACCCTCCCAGCACCGCCCGCGGCCGTGGAACAGGCGGCGGGTTTGCGCCGGAGCAGGGTCAAGGGCGGTGAGCAGGTGTTTCTCGAGGGTCTGTATCGGCGAGGTCATGGCAGGTCGCAAGCAATAAAACAGGCATTCTACTCTCTGACCGCCACCTGCGCCGAACGAAACCACCAGCCCTGCTGCATACCTGCCGCCGCCAGCAGAATCAAGGCCACCCCTGACCATTGCAGCGGCGTGAGCCTGTGGCCGAAAGCCAGCCAGTCGACCAGAATCGCTGCTATCGGGTAGATGAACGACAATGCACCGGTAAGCGCCGTCGGCAGGCGCTGAATGGCGCTGTACAGCAGCACATACATGACACCGGTATGAACCATGCCCAGGGTCACCAGGCTTGCCAGCGCCGCTGGGTCACTCGGCAAAGCGCTCACCCTGGCCCAGGGGGCCAGCAGCAGCACGCCGGTGGCGACCTGAATGAGCGCGATCAGATGTGGCGGTGTGCCGCTGAGGCGTTTGATGATCAAGGCCGCAACTGCATACAAGAACGCAGCGCCAAGCGCCAGGCCGACACCCTGCAGGTAGTCCTCACCACTGCCCTGCCCTGCACCATGGGCACCGATGATCGCCAGCATTCCCAAGAAAGCGACGATCAACCAAGTCAACTTGGCGGCAGTGATTTTCTCGCCCAGGAACACAGCCGCCAGCCCAACCAGCATGAACGGCTGGACGTTGTAAACCGCCGTACCAATAGCGATAGAAGCTTTCGAATAGGAGGCGAACAGCAGCACCCAGTTACCGACGATGGCCATGCCACTGACAATCGCCAGCAGCACTGCCTTGCCCGTTACGACACCCGGCCTGAGAAAGCCGAGCGCCGCGCAGATCAGCAGCAAGGTGCCCGCCCCGAATACACAGCGCCAGAACACCACGTCCAGCACCGGCTGCCCCGACACCAGCACGAACCAGCCGATGGTGCCGGAAATGAGCATGGCTGCGACCATCTCCAACGAGCCCCGACGTAATGAACTGTCCATCTCGCACCTCCTTTGGATGAGGGCATTAGTATGCGCATGGCCACCCCAGGCCATCCAGCGGATAAACAAGGCGCTTTAGCGATTTCACCTTTACTATCAAGGCATATTGACTCAACCGCCTACTGAGAAAAACATGACTGACACAATCGACCAGTTGTTGATCAACGCACTGATGGAAGACTCACGTCGCTCGCTCAAAGCCCTGGCGCAGATCAGCGGCCTTTCCGCCCCCAGTGTCGGCGAGCGCTTGCGACGCTTGGAGGAACGTGGGGTGCTGCGCGGCTATACGGTGGATGTCGACCCGCGCAGTTTCGGCTATCAGCTGCAAGCGATCGTGCGCATTCGCCCATTGCCGGGCCAGTTGCAGGAAGTGGAGCGGCAAATCATCGCGATCCCTGAATTCACTGAATGCGACAAGGTGACTGGCGAGGACTGCTTCATCGCTCGTCTGCACGTGCGCTCGATGGAGCAACTCGACATTCTGCTTGATCGAATCAATGTGCTCGCGGTCACCAACACCGCGATCATCAAGAAAACCTCAGTCAAACGTCGACTGCCGCCGATGGACTGAGTGTATGCATAAAATCGATTTACAGATCTTTTTTTGTACACACAAATGTCACCATAGGTGCCATTTTTGTGTGCAAGATTACAGTTCAATGCCCCGTTAAGTGACACACCCCAGACACCTAACTTTGACCGAACGATCAAAAAATCTTACTTCCTGAAAAATAAAGCTGATTAATTGGTCAACTTATATTTGATCAATAACAGCCACTTAACTTCCATATAGAACTAGTAGCCAAGTTCGATTCCGCAAATCCGTATCCACACTGGCATGGAACTCGCTTTTGTGTGCTTGTGTTTTGTATACAAGACCAACAAAACATAAATACACAATAACCCGCAGCGTCGGCTTGATACCGGCAGCTGCGCCCAGAACCCAGTGATGCCAAGCTGCACCGACGAGATGGCGAGCCCGTGCGCATGCCCGCTCATCGCAGTCCACGTGCATCAGGAGCCTGCCGGAATGAGTACCAGCATCGATCTTGCCCCTGAACTTTCCGTTGCCAGCATTAGCCCATCCTCCACCCATATCGACGGGATGCCGCCCTTGGCGCTCAGCCCACGCCTGCACAACCGGGACTTGGCGCCGACGCGACTACAGGGCCGGCGCTGGGGCCGCTACAGCATCTTCGCGTTATGGACCAATGATGTGCACAACATTGCCAACTACTCCTTCGCCATGGGCTTGTTTGCCCTGGGCCTTGGGGGCTGGCAAGTTCTGCTGTCGCTAGCAATCGGCGCAGCGCTGGTGTACTTCTTCATGAACCTTTCTGGGTACATGGGGCAGAAGACCGGCGTGCCCTTCCCAGTTATCAGCCGCATTGCCTTTGGCATCCACGGCGCGCAGTTACCGGCGCTGATCCGCGCGGTGATCGCCATCGCCTGGTTCGGCATCCAGACCTACTTGGCCTCGGTAGTGCTGCGCGTGCTCTTGACTGCCGTATGGCCCCAGGTGGCCGCTTATGACCACGACAGCATTCTTGGGCTGTCCAGCCTGGGATGGGTGTGCTTCGTGGCGATCTGGCTGGTGCAATTGGTGATCCTTGCCTACGGCATGGAAATGGTTCGTCGCTACGAAGCTTTCGCCGGCCCGGTGATACTGCTCACCGTCGCTAGCCTGGCGGTATTCATGTACTTCAAGGCCGATGCACGTATCGCCTGGTCGGTTGCCGAGCCGTTAGCCGGCTATGAGATGTGGCGCAACATTTTCGCCGGTGGCGCGCTCTGGCTGGCGATCTACGGCACCCTGGTGCTGAATTTCTGTGACTTCGCCCGTTCCTCGCCGTGCTCCAAGACCATTCGCGTCGGCAACTTCTGGGGCCTGCCGGTGAACATCCTGGTGTTCGCCGTGATCACCGTGGTGCTGTGCGGCGCGCAGTTCCAGATCAACGGCCAGATCATCGACAGCCCTACCCAAATCGTCGCCAGCATCCCCAGCACAGCATTTTTGGTACTCGGCTGCCTGGCTTTTCTGATCGTTACCGTGGCGGTGAACATCATGGCCAACTTCGTGGCACCGGCTTTCGTGCTGAGCAACCTGGCGCCGCGTCATCTGAACTTCCGCCGCGCCGGGCTGATCAGCGCAACCCTTGCGGTGCTGATCTTGCCGTGGAATCTCTACAACAGCCCGCTGGTGATCGTGTACTTCCTGTCGGGCCTGGGCGCACTGCTTGGCCCGCTGTACGGGGTGATCATGGCCGACTACTGGTTGCTGCGCAAAGGCCGGATCAACGTACCCGAGCTGTACACCGAGCACCCTGCAGGCGCCTACCACTACAGCAAAGGCATCAACGTGCGCGCCTTGGCCGCATTTGGGCCTGCGGCGCTGTTGGCGATCATCCTCGCGCTGGTGCCTAGCTTCCATGTCATCGCGCCGTTTTCCTGGCTGATCGGTGCGGGCATCGCCGCTGCGGTGTACCTGCTGATCGCCCCGCGTAACCGCCAGTACCACGATGTCAGCGGCGAGTGCATCGCCGTCGACCACAGCAGCCATTGATCAAGGAAGACTGCCCCATGCGTATTCTTATCGCGAACGTGAACACTACCGAAACCATCACCCAGGCCATCGCCGAGCAAGCGCGTAGCGTGGCCGCGCCAGGCACTGAGATCATCGGCCTGACACCCTGGTTTGGGGCCGAATCGGTAGAGGGTAATTTCGAAAGCTACCTGGCCGCCATCGCCGTGATGGACCGTGTACTGGCTTATGAAGGCCCTTATGATGCAGTGATCCAAGCCGGGTACGGCGAGCATGGCCGCGAAGGGTTGCAGGAGTTGCTCGAGGTGCCGGTGGTGGACATCACCGATGCCGCCGCCAGCACGGCGATGTACCTGGGCCACGCCTATTCGGTGGTCACCACCCTGGACCGCACCGTACCGCTGATCGAGGACCGACTGAAGCTCTCCGGCCTGTACGACCGCTGCGCCTCGGTCAGGGCCAGTGGCTTGGCGGTACTGGAATTGGAAGAGCACCCTGAGCGCGCTGTCGAGGCTATTGTCGAGCAAGCCGAACGCGCCGTGCGTGAAGACAAGGCCGAGGTAATCTGCCTGGGCTGTGGTGGCATGGCCGGGCTGGACGAACTGATCCGCCAGCGCACTGGAGTGCCGGTGATCGATGGAGTGAGCGCCGCGGTGACCATTGCCGAGTCGTTGGTGCGGATGGGGCTGAGTACGTCCAAGGTGCGCACCTTCGCTACACCACGGCCGAAGAAGGTGTTGGGCTGGCCGATGAAGTTCGGGCGTTAAGCGCCGCCCCAGCCCTTGCCCGGCGTGCAAGGCAGCCAAATAACGCCAACCACTGCCCGGCTTGCTCGGATCAGGTCGGGCAGTGGTGCTCCCCACCGTTCAGGCCCTGGCGGACATTGCGGCTCAGTAAGCTGGCTTTACCGTCATGCCAAGTCAGGGTCAGCACATACAGCGTATCGAAATCGTCGCCGTCCCAGTCCTCGGTGATTACCCGCTGATCGCCCAACGCCTTGCCAGCCACGGCATTGATCAATGCTGGCAGGTAACCATGGGACCAGGCGGTATAGACCGTGGCATTGCGGTATTTCTCGCTGACCAGCTCAGCGGCAAGCTCGTCGGTGTCGTTGGCCGCAAAGTCGATATTGACCGGCAACCCCAGGCGGATGGCGCTTGGGGTGATGGTCATCAGCGGGCGGATATAGCTGTAACTCTGATCCTCGCTGCCCTCCTCTACATGCCGAGTCGGGTTGGCCGCAAACACGTAATCCGCTTTACCGAAACGCTGTGGCAGCAAGGTGGCCAGGTCGATCGCACGATTCAGGCCCTGGCAATTCAGTTGCCCCAGGCCTTCCCCGGGCTTTTCGGCATGGCGCAGAAACACCAAGGTCTGGGTACCGTCGACCGGTTGAGAACGGCTGTCCAGCACTACCAAGGCCACAGGGACGGCTGCGGCGACCAAGGCCAAGCTGGCCAGTAAGTGGCGACGACGTCGAAAGAAAGCGGGCAACTGCATGTAGGCGGGCTCTTGTGGCAAAAAGTAGCGGGTCACTCGCCACATTGCCCTACGGGATGTGCCAGGGGCATCGGTGCAGTGATTGCCATCCATGGCAACGAGCAGGACTAAGAGTGCCCCGATCCCGTTTGGTTCCTCCCTGGACGTGCATGCCGTTCCCTAGGCATGGGTGAACTTAGCGCCGGCGTGTTGCAAGAATGTGTCACCCTTGGTGCCACTAATGTCATTCATCCCGGGTCAGCACCTCGAGCAACTGGATTTCGAAAGTCAGGTCCGAATTCGGTGGGATCGAGCCCATGCTGCGCTCGCCATACCCCAGGTGAGCCGGCACTTGCAGCCTGCGTGTGCCGCCCACGCGCATGCCCATCAGCCCCTGGTCCCAACCTTTGATGACTCGGCCAGTGCCGATGACGCATTGAA
This sequence comes from Pseudomonas promysalinigenes, assembly GCF_014269025.2. Taxonomy (NCBI): domain Bacteria; kingdom Pseudomonadati; phylum Pseudomonadota; class Gammaproteobacteria; order Pseudomonadales; family Pseudomonadaceae; genus Pseudomonas; species Pseudomonas promysalinigenes. The sequence continues at coordinate 3,447,785 of NZ_CP077094.1, forward strand.
ACGGCTTGCCCCGCGACCAGGACGAATCGAACTCGCTGCCGTCGGCCAGCCAGCCGGTGTACTGGGTGGTGATCAGGGCACCTTTGACAGCGGCTTTACCTTGGCCTTCGATCAGGTCGGTGATCTGCAGTTCGCTGCTCATGGGCAGGCTCCATCGTTAAAGACAAAGCCGCCCTTTTCTCAGGAATGTACAAATTTGGCAAGTGATCAGATGTAGATGCTACCGCGCAGGTACAGCGCCGCACGCCCGCTGATGATCACCCGCCCATTACCAGGCACTTCACAGTGCAACTGCCCCTTGCGCGCCCCGCCCTGCTCGCAGGTCAGCGCCGTCTTGCCCAGGCGCTCGGCCCACAGTGGCGCCAGGGAAGTGTGCGCCGAACCTGTGACCGGGTCTTCATTGACCCCCACCCTCGGGCCAAACCACCGGGTAACGAAGTCGAACCCCCGTCCGGCTGCAGTGACCGCGATACCGCGCACGTCGAAGGCCGACAGTGCGGCGAAATCAGGTTTGAGTGGGTCGAGCAACGCAGCGTCATCAACCACTACCACATAATCGTCAGAGCGATATACCGCTGCCGCCTGGCTCAGGCCAAGCGCTTGGAGCAAACCGGCCGGAGCATCCAGCGCTTGCGGTTGCTTGGCCGGGAAGTCCATGGCCAGCAGGCCATCAGCCCCCCGGCTGACCCGAAGCTCGCCACTTCGGGTATTAAAGCGCAGCACCTGGGCTTGCTCCCCGAGCTGTTCGAACAGCACATAGGCAGACGCCAGGGTTGCGTGGCCGCACAGGTCGACTTCGACGGCCGGGGTGAACCAGCGCAAGTCGTAAGACTGGCCGTTGGGCACGAAATAAGCCGTTTCGGAAAGATTGTTCTCTTCAGCGATACGCTGCAGCACAGCGTCTGGCAGCCAGCTCTGTAACGGCACGACCGCTGCCGGGTTGCCACCGAAGGGCTCGGTGCTAAAGGCATCGACCTGGAAAATTTCGAGTTGCATCAAACGCTCCTTGTGATCCGGCAGGGCCGGCGTATGTCATGAACAGACCTATGCATGGACCGGCGTAAGCACTGGCTCACCGGCAAAAAAGGCCTGCAGATTACGTAGTACCAGGCTCACCGTGTCACGTGCAGCCTCCGGCGACTGGCCCGCCACATGGGGAGTGAGCAGCGTATTGCTCAATGCCTTGAGGGCCGGCGCTACTGTGGGTTCTTCATCGAACACGTCCAGCGCAGCGCCAGCGAGCTGGCCTTGCTGCAAGGCAGTTACCAGGGCTTGGGTATCGACGACACTGGCGCGGGCGATATTGACCAAGTAGCCCTCGGCACCCAAGGCTGCGATGACCTGGGCATCGACCAGATGGCGAGTAGCGGCACCACCGGGGGTGGCAACCACCAGAATGTCGACCGCTTCAGCCAACTGCTGCGCGGTGGCGTACCAGGTGTAGGGAACGTCCGCGCGGTGGGTGCGGCCATGGTAGCTGATAGGCATGTCGAAGCCCTGGCTGGCGCGCTTGGCAATCGCCAGGCCAACCGCACCGAGGCCGAGCACGCCCAGGCGCTTGCCGCTGACCGAAGGGCTGATCACGCGACGCCACTCACCCTGGCGAGTGCTGGCGTCGGCGCGGGGGATGTCGCGCAGCAGCGCCAGCAACATGGCCATGGCGTGATCGGCAACGGCTGTAGCGTTGGCGCCTGCCCCATTGGTGACGGTGATGCTACGCGCAGCAGCTGCAGCCAAATCGACTTGCTCGTAACCTGCACCAATCACACAGATGATTTGCAGCTTGGGCAGTGCGGCAATCTCGGTGGCGCTCAGGCCCAGCGGGCCGCGGGTGAGCACGGCGTCGATCTCGGCGCCACGGTGCTCGATGGCATCGGCTCGCAGTTGCGCGGTGGGTGCGCGAATCAGCCGATAACCTGCCTGTTCAAGCAGAGGCAGATAATCATCTACCGTTTCTACCAGCACCAAGACGGTCTTGTTCATGCCGACTCCTCAGATAGGGGAGAGGCATTATGCGGGGAAGGTGAGCGGTACAGTCAATCGATTAAATAGAGATCAACTGTACTGTATTGGTAGAGCCTGGCAGCGACGCATCCCTAGCAGTGCTCACCGCAGGGATGCGCCCTAGGACCGCTATTGGCTGAATGCGCGCCCCAGGCCTCCGGGCACGCCGCTGCTGTCGGTGTCCTGCCATGGGCCATCTGGCTTGAGCGACCAGCTCCAGCCATTGTCATAACGGTAGTAGGTGCGCTGGCGGTAGAACACGTTGGTCTTGTTGTCCAACACATATACCCCAAGCTTCGGGTCCCAGTGGCTAGCCCCGCCAGGCGGTGGCGCGAAGCTGGCGGAGGTGCGCGGTACCGGCTTGGCTGGAGCGCTAGGCTTGCTCGGCTGGGTCGATGGCTGGCCACCAGGCAGCGGTTTGACCACCGGGCCCTGACGCGGCGGCACGGTTTCGATCGGCGGCGACGGCTCCTGGTTCGGTTGATGCACGGTACACGCGGACAAACCCAGGGCTAGGGTCATCAGGGTCAGGCGGACGGCGCTATGCATGGCATTGTTCTCTTACTGGTCAGGGCTGTCGATGGTCAGGTGCTGGGTGCCCTGAGTGGTGTTGGCCAACGGCGGGCTTTGGCCTATCCACTCCCCGCGGGTCGGCTGCCCAGCCCGGGAAACACGTGCAACAAGTTGGACTTCGGCGAACTGCGACAGTTTCATCTGCGCCAGCATCGCGTCCGCATCGGTCAGTTCCACCTCAAGAGGCAATTGCGCCACGGTCACCCGCTTGGCCGCCAGGGGCATCGGCGGGCCATTACTGGCGCGGGCGAAGATAAACACGGTGTCGTCAGGTTTGACCTTGTCTTTGAGCGCAGCCGCCAGTTCCACCCGGACCTTGAGCTGAACCGGCGCAATAGCCTGGGTCTGAGGCTGGCCAAGGCGCTCTGCGGCGCGGTCGATACCGCCTTGCAGCGCTGCGCGCGACGCATCGCCTTCAGGCAGTTGCGTCAGCAGACGGTTCCAGTAGTCGATGGCTTCTTGATAGCGCTCACCTTCGAACGCCGCGATGCCCCGTAGGCCAAGGCTGGTGACTTCGTTGGGGTCGGCCTTGAGTGCCTCGTCCGTCAGTGCCTGGACCTCTGGGCTCCACTTTTTGTCCGCCGCGAAGTACAGCGCCTGTGCCCACTGGCCGAGCAGTTCAGGCTGGCGACCGGCCAAGGCCACCGCGCGCTCGTAGGTACGTGCCGCATCTGCCGGACGCTGCTGCGCCATGTAGGCCCGCCCCAGGAAGTACAAACCCTCGGCCGAGTCCGGCTGCGCTTGTACGGCACGCTCAAGCCGGGAGGTCATCTCCTCCATGGTTTTTGGCGCAGCGGCGAATTCCTGGGTCAACTCGACCTTGTCTGATGCACCGAAGTGCAGGTAAAGCCCCAGCGCCAGGGCTGGCACCAGTATTGCGGCAAGCAGAGGCAGCGCCTTGCCCAATTGCCTCTGACGCGCAGGTTCGGCACCTTCGGTATCGGCCAGCAACTCACGAGCCGCTTCGTCACGCCCCATGGCCAGTTGCCGTTGGTCCAACACGCCAGCAGCCTGCTGGGCAGACAATTCGGCGATGCGCTCTTGGTAAAGGGCCACGTTCAGGGCGGTGCGGTCTTCTTCCTGCTGCTGGCGGCGGCCACGCAGGGTCGGGATCAGCAAAAAGCCGAGGGCGGCGAGCAGCATCAGGCCCGCGCTAAGCCAGAATTCAGTCATGGGTCTGTTCTTTTTCCAGCAGTTTGGCGAGACGTTCGCGTTCTTCGACGGACAGTTGCGCAGCTCCCAGTGCTGCAGCGCCGCGGCGCCGGCGGACAATTACCGCCAGCACAACGAAACAACCGACCAGCAAAATGCCAGGGCCGAACCACAGCAGCCAGGTGCGGCCACTAAGCGCCGGCTTGTAGCGCACGAAGTCGCCATAGCGATCGACCATGAAGTCGACGATTTGACGGTTGCTCTTGCCCTCGCCGAGCATGCGGAAGATTTCACGGCGCAGGTCGGCAGCGATCGGTGCGTTGGAGTCGGCGATGTCCTGATTCTGGCACTTGGGGCAGCGCAGTTCCTTGGTCAGCTGCTGATAACGCGCGCGCTCGGCGTCATCTCGGAACTGGTAGGTGTCGATGGCTGCCTTGGCCACGCAGGTCACGCTCAAGCCCAGCGCGGCAGCTACCAGCCAGCGCTTCATGGCTTGGCCTCATCGATCAAGCCCTGATAGAGCGGCGCCAGTTGCTCGCGCCACACAGTGGCATCGACGATACCGACGTGTTTGTAACGGATGATGCCCTTGGCGTCGATGAGGAAAGTTTCAGGTGCGCCATAAACGCCCAGATCCAGCCCCAGGCTGCCCTGCTCGTCACGAATGTCCAGCTGGTAGGGGTTATGGAACTCGGCCAGCCACTTCTGCGCGGCGGCGTTGTCATCCTTGTAGTTGATACCGTGGATCACCACGCCCTGCTGGGCCAGCTGATTCAGGTACGGGTGTTCGACCTTGCACGACGGGCACCAGGTGGCCCAGACGTTGACCAGCGCCGGCCGCCCCTTCAGGTCAGCCTCGGTCAGGTTGCGGTCGCCTTGGGTGTTGGCCAGGGCGAAGGCCGGGAACGGCTTGCCGATCATCGCCGATGGCAGCTCGTCGGGCTTGAGGAACAGCCCTTTGTAGAGAAAAACCGCCATCAGCAGGAATACCGCCAGTGGCACCACCATGATCCAACGCTTCATGCAGCAGCTCCAGACACGCCCAGGGCCTCACGCACCCGGGTCTTGACCTTGACGCGATAGCGCCGGTCGCAGGCCGCCAGCAACCCACCCAGGCCGGTCAGCAGACCGCCCAGCCAGATCCAACGGACGTAAGGTTTGATATGCACGCGCACAGCCCAGGCGCCATTTTCCAACGGTTCGCCCAGCGCCACGTAAAGGTCGCGGGTGAAGCCGGCGTCGATGCCAGCCTCGGTCATCATCGACTGCTGAACGGTGTACAGGCGTTTCTCCGGATGCAGGGTGGTCACCTCGCGGCCTTGGCGGGTGACGACGATGCTGCCCTTGTCGGAGATGAAGTTCGGGCCCTCGAAGTGTTTGGCGCCTTCGAACAGGAAGTGATAGCCGCCAAGTTCTACGCTCTCCCCCGGCGCCATGCGCAAATCGCGTTCGGCGCTGTTGTTGCTCGATAGCACCACGCCCAGGGCACATACCGCCAGCCCCAGGTGCGCCAGCTGCATGCCCCAGTAGCTGCGCGTAAGGCCACCCACACCCTTGACCAAGCCTTTATGGCGGGTCTTGTCGAGAATGTCGCGCAGGCCACCGAGCACCACCCAGGCCGCCAGGGCGAATGTGCTCAACACCGGCCAGTCGAAGTCGTCCACCAGCATGCCTGCAAGTGGCGCCAGCACCGCACTGCCCAGCAGAACCGGGGTCATCATGTTGGCCAGCCATCGACCAGGTGTGTCTTTCCAGCGCACCACCACACCCAGGCTCAGCACCAGCATCAGCAGCGCCATCAATGGCAGGAACAAGGCATTGAAATACGGCGGGCCAACCGAGAGCTTGGCCCCGGTCAGAGCATCGAGCACCAATGGGTAGAGGGTGCCAAGCAGTATCATCGAGGCCGCCACCACCAACACCAGGTTGTTAGCCAGCAACAGTGTTTCACGGGACCATAGGCCAAAGCCCACCTGGCTCTTGACCACCGGGGCACGCAAAGCGAAGAGCGTCAGTGAGCCGCCGACCACCACCAACAGGAAGATCAGGATGAACACCCCACGCGCAGGATCAGCAGCGAAGGCATGCACGGAAGTCAGCACGCCGGAGCGAACCAGGAAGGTCCCAAGCAGGCTCAGGGAGAAGGCGGCGATCGCCAGCAGTACCGTCCAGCTTTTGAATACCCCGCGCTTTTCGGTCACCGCCAGCGAGTGAATCAGTGCAGTGCCCACCAGCCACGGCATGAACGAGGCGTTCTCCACCGGGTCCCAGAACCACCAGCCACCCCAGCCCAGTTCATAGTAAGCCCACCACGACCCCAGGGTGATGCCAACCCCCAGAAAAGCCCAGGCCACGATGGTCCAAGGCCGCGACCAGCGGGCCCAGGCTGCATCCAGGCGCCCACCAAGCAGCGCGGCAATGGCGAAGGCGAAGGCCACCGAAAAGCCTACGTAGCCCATGTACAGCATCGGCGGGTGGACGATCAGGCCAAAGTCCTGCAACAGCGGGTTGAGGTCACGACCGTCGGCCGGCACTTGCGGCAACAGGCGCTGGAACGGGTTGGACGTGATGATCAGAAAGCTCAGGAAACCGACGCTGATCATGCCCATGACCGCCAGCACCCGGGCCAGCATCACCTGCGGCAACTGGCGCGAGAAGATCGACACGGCGAAGGTCCAGCCACCGAGAATCAACGCCCACAACAGCAGCGAGCCCTCATGGGCGCCCCACACTGCACTGAATTTGTAGTACCAAGGCAAAGCACTGTTGGAGTTGCTGGCAACGTAGGCAACCGAAAAGTTGTCGGTCATGAAGGCGTGGGTCAGGCAGGCGAAGGCCAATGCCAGGAAGGTGAACTGGCCCCAGGCTGCGGGCCGCGCCAGCCCCATCCATAGGCTGTCGCCGCGCCAGGCGCCGAGCAGTGGCACCGTGGCCTGCACGACGGCGAAACAGATCGCCAGGATCATCGCCAGCTGACCGAGTTCAGGAATCACCAATGCCGCATTCATGGCCTGGCCTCCGCGCCGCTGGCCGCCTGGCCGCTTTCTTTCAGGGCCTTGGTGACTTCAGGTGGCATGTACTTCTCATCGTGCTTGGCCAACACCTCGTCGGCCACTACCACACCCTCGCTATTGAGCTTGCCAAGGGCAACGATGCCCTGCCCCTCACGGAACAGGTCCGGCAGAATACCGCGGTAGGTAATCGGCACCGATTTGTTGAAATCGGTGACCACGAAACGCACGTCCAGCGAATCCTGGGAGCGCTGCACAGAGCCCTTTTCGACCATACCGCCTGCACGGATGCGTGTGTCCAGCGGCGCTTGGCCGTTGGCGATCTGGGTCGGGGTGTAGAACAGGTTGATATTCTGCTGCAAGGCGCTCAGGGCAAAGCCCACGGCGACCGCAACCCCGACCAGCAGGCCGAGGATCAGGAACAGACGTTTCTTGCGCTGCGGATTCACTGGTTGTTCTCCCGGCGCAAACGGCGCGCCTCTTCTTGCAGGTAGCGGCGCCGGGCCAACAGCGGGGCGGCGACATTGACCGCCAGCACCGCCAGGCAAATGCCATAAGCCGACCAGACATACAGGCCATGATGGCCCATGGCGAGAAAGTCGCCCAAGCTTGCGAAACTCATCGTACGGCCCTGCGCTTGAGGCTGTTCAACACCTCATCCTTGACCCAACTGGCACGGGCTTCGCGCTTGAGCACTTCCAGGCGCATACGCAGCAGCAGTACGGCGCCAAAAAAGCAGTAGAAGCCCAGTGCCGTGCACAGCAGCGGCAGCCACATCTCGGCGGGCATTGCAGGTTTTTCCGTGAGGGTGAAGGTCGCACCTTGATGCAACGTGTTCCACCACTGCACCGAATACTTGATGATCGGAATATTGATCACCCCGACGATGGCCAGCACCGCGCAGGCCTTGGCGGCGCTGTCGCGGTTGCTGATGGCCTGGCCCAGGGCGATGATGCCGAAGTACAGGAACAGCAGAATCAGCATCGAAGTCAGCCTGGCGTCCCATACCCACCAGCTGCCCCAGGTCGGTTTACCCCAGATGGCCCCGGTCACCAGCGCCACGGCCGTCATCCAGGCGCCAATGGGCGCTGCGCACTGCAGGGCGACATCGGCCAGTTTCATCTTCCACACCAGCCCAACCGCACCAGCCACGGCCAGCAACACATAGCAGGACTGCGCCAGCATCGCCGCCGGTACGTGGATATAGATGATGCGGAAGCTGTTGCCCTGCTGGTAGTCCTCAGGGGCGAAGGCCAGGCCCCAGACCACGCCTGTTACCAGCAACAGGGCAGCCGAAATGGCCAACCAGGGCAGCATGCGGCCGCTGATGGCATAGAACCATTTAGGCGAACCCAGTTTGTGGAACCACGTCCAGCTTATTTTCATCAGGTGCATCCGGTATTGGCCGGGCTTGGTAGCCCGGGACTCGTTATTCGCCAACGCTGATCTTTAGGCCGGCGGCGATCGCAAAGGGGGCCAGAGTGACGGCAAGGGCGGCCAGACTGGCCAGCCAGAGCAGCTGGCCGGTGGCCGGCATATTCTGCAACGCAGCCTGCAAGGCACCACTGCCCAGGATCAATACTGGGATATACAACGGCAGAATCAGCAATGCCAGTAACAAACCACCGCGCTTGAGGCCAACCGTCAGCGCAGCGCCCACCGCACCCAGCAAGCTCAGCACCGGCGTACCCAGCAGCAGCGAGCCGAGCAGCACCGGCAGGCAATGGCTGGGCAAACCCAGCATCAAGGCCAGCAATGGCGCCAACAATACCAGCGCCAAGCCGGAAAAGATCCAGTGCGCCAGCACCTTGGCCAGCACCAACATGGCCAGCGGGTGGGGTGACAGCACCCACTGCTCAAGCGACCCGTCTTCGAAATCGCTGCGAAACAGGCCATCGAGGGACAGCAGCACGGCCAGCAAGGCCGCAACCCACACCAGCCCTGGCGATAAGGTTTGCAACAACTGGCTTTCCGGGCCTACCGCCAAAGGAAACAACGCGACCACGATGGCAAAGAATACCAACGGGTTGGCAAGCTCCGCAGGGCGACGGAACAGCAGGCGTGCTTCACGGCGCAGCAATAGGATGAATACGCTCATGCCGCCCACTGCCCCAGGTTCAATTCGCGGTAACCGCAAGGCTTGCGCTCCAGGGTGTGGTGCGTGGTCAGCACCACCGTACCGCCCTGTTCACAATGCGCCGCAAGGTGTGCTTCCAGTTGGGCCACGCCCTGCTTGTCGAGGGCGGTGAAAGGTTCGTCGAGAATCCACAGTGGCGGGCCGGGCAGGTACAGCCGGGCCAACGCCACACGGCGCTGCTGGCCGGCAGACAGGGTATGGCAGGCAACGTCTTCGAAACCGCGCAGGCCTACCGCTTGCAATGCCCCCCAGATGGCATCGCGGGTAGCAGGCTGATGCAGTGCGCAAAGCCAGGTAAGGTTTTCCTCGGCGGTGAGCAGGTCCTTGATGCCGGCGGCGTGGCCAATCCACAGCAGAATGCTAGCCAAGGCATGGCGCTGCTCACCCAGAGGCCGACCTGCCAGCAGGATCTGCCCAGCAGTGGGCTGCATCAGGCCCGCCAACAGGCGCAGCAGGCTGGTCTTGCCACTGCCGTTGGGGCCGCTGATCTGCAGCATGTCGCCGGGGCGCAGCTCGAAATCGAGGTGCTCGAACAGCAGGCGCCAGTCGCGCTCGCAGGCCAGGCCCGCGGCTTGGAGGTGAAGGGTCACGGTATCGCCTTATCTATATGCGTCTCAAGTCGCCAACGTTGCTGCCGTTATACTGGCAGTGACAGGCGGCAGGCATTATTGCATGTGCTGCCACGCTGCCAAGAGGGCGGGCCCCACAGGTTGTATACAATCATGACTGAAATCAATAGTCTCGGCGCACAAACCGCCATCAATTCACAAGCGATCAAGGCCCAACTGACCGGTGAACTGCTCAAGCTGACCCAGGCGCAACCTGGCCTGCTCAAGCCGGGCGAGACGGCTCAGGCCCAAGTGCTAACGATGCGTCAGAGCGGCACGAGCTTTCAGTTGGTGTTGCAAGTGATTCAGGCCAACGGCAGCCAGACCCAACTGCAGGCCACTGCCAGCCAGCCCCTCGCACAAGGCAGCCAATTGACCGTCAGCCAGCCTGAAAGCAACCGCCTGGCGATCATGGTGCAACAGGCCAATGCCAGCAACGTCGCCACCCTCACCCAGCTCGATACCAGCAAGGTGCCGATTGGCACGTTGCTGCAGGGCAAGGTGCTGACCAACCAAGCATTGCCCCAGGCAGTTGGCGAAGCGGCCAGCTTTCGTTCGTTGGTCAGCTTGCTCAACACCGCCCAGGCTGGCGCCACCCTCACCATCGACAGCCCGCGACCCTTGCCGATCGGCAGTCTGCTCAGCGCTTTGGTGCAGGGCGACCAGTCGCTGCGCTTCGTGCCGCTCAGCGGTCGCCAGGATCAATTGAGCATCGCCCAGCAGTTGCCGGCGCAACAAGGCCGCCAGGCCTCCCTGCCCGGCCTGCTCGCTGCCCTGCAGCAAATTGCCGACAGCCAGGGCAGCGATGGTGAGCTGCGCAGCACTGCCAGCAGCGTGTTGGCCAGCCTGCCAGATGCCCGCCAGCTGGCTGACGGCAAAACGCTGGCCCAGGCCCTGAACAACAGCGGTGCCTTCCTCGAAGCCAAGCTGCTCGGCGGCCTGGGTGCCAACGTCGCCACTGACTTAAAAGCCCAGTTGTTGCGGCTGGTGGCGCAGGCTTCGGTCAACGCACCGGGCACCCCGCTAACAGCAGCAAGCCCGCTGGCCCAGGCCCTGCCAGCCATGGCCCGCAGCGCGTTGGGCATGCTCGATAGAGTAAGCCCCAGAACACCGCCCGGCGCCTTTCCGCTACCGTCGCGGCTGTTGCAGGCAATGGAGGACGAAGGCGACTTGCAACAACTGCTGCGCTTGGCCGCCGCTGCCATCTCGCGCCTGCAAAGCCACGCCCTGAGCAGCCTGCAGCAATCGGGCACCCTGGATAACGGCAACTTGCAAAGCACATGGCAAACCGAAGTGCCCATCCGCCACGGCCAGGAGTTCGTGCCCTTGCAGGTAAAGTTGCAGCGCGAAGAAACCCCGGATCAACAAGCCGAGCGCCAGCAACGCGAGCAGAATGATCCGTTGCAAGCACTCTGGCGCATCGACCTGGCATTCGACCTGGCACCGCTGGGGCCGTTACAGGTGCAGGCACAACTGAGTCAGGGCCGGTTATCAGGCCAGCTTTGGGCCGAGCGTGAGCAAACTGCCCAACTGATCGACCACCAGCTTGGCGACCTACGCGCCCGCCTGCTGGCACGCGGCCTGGACGTTGGCGAGCTAGCGTGCCATACCGGCATCCCACCACAGGGCCCGCGCACGCGGGTGGAGCAACGTTGGGTGGACGAAACCGCATGAGCAGCAAGCAACCGCGCCAGGCCATTGCCCTTAGCTATGATGGCCAACAGGCACCCACCCTCAGCGCCAAAGGCGACGACGAACTGGCCGAAGCCATTCTGGCACTGGCCCGCGAACACGAAGTGCCGATCTACGAGAATGCGGACCTGGTGCGCCTTTTGGCACGCCTGGAACTGGGTGAGCAGATTCCTGAAGCACTGTACCTGACCATCGCCGAGATCATTGCTTTCGCCTGGCAACTACGCGGCAGGGTCCCGGTGGACTTCGTCGACTGCCCTCCCGAAGAGCGCGACATCACCCCGGCCTTGAACGGCTTGCCGCATCCACGCTGAGTGCAGCCGGTACATGTTTAGTACCCCGTGCAAGGCCGAGCTAGGCACCTTTGCGGCTCCTTACGCAAGCAAAGGCCACAGCCATGACCAACGCCTTCATCAATGACGCTGGCATCCAGTTCGCTCGCCAGCACCTGAGCCTCTTCCCACGGCCTGACCGCGCTGCCCACGACGCGCTCAAACAGTGGGCAAGCAACCGCGGCGTAGCGCTTGACCCCGATCAAACCGACGTGGTCACCTTTCACTACCAGCCCAGCGCCGATCGAGTACATATCGACGGTGTGATCACGGCCAAAAGCACGCTGACCCAAGCGATGCTCTCCAATTGGCAGGGCGAGTCGAACAACAACCTGATCGGTGGTCTGTTTGGTGAACCGTGGGCCGGGCATCTGCCAGGGCTTATCACTGTGGTCGATGCCTTGCGCCCGCCGGCATGGAACGCCGCCGGTGCCAATTACCAAGTGTTCAATGGTGTCTTCCGGCGCACCGTGCCACAGGTATATGGCCCACAAACCCTGCTGGGCCTTCCGGCCGAGGATCTGCAGCGGTTCATCTGGAACATGGACTTTCACAGCGCCTACAAAAGCATGCTCGATCGCTACTGGACCGAGGCGCGCCACAGCCACCAGACCTTGGCCAAGATGGCCTTCATCGCCGCCTGCAACAAGCAGGTAAGCGAAGGCAGCCTGGACGACACCGGGCGTCAGCTAGCCTGGCAGGCCGCAGGCCTACTCCCCAGGTCTGCCAATTTCGGTATGCGCGTGCTGAACGTCTATGGCTACAGTGCAACCGACTTGGTGTTCATGTACGACAAGAAGATGCTCAACGCTCTGCTGTATGTGCCAGGCAATGACTCGCCCTTTCACACTGTCGCCGGCCCTGCTGGCCTTAAGGACTGGGTGGCCGAGCAATGCAAAGACCCCGTCAAACGTACCGCCCTGGCCGAGCACTTTGCCCTCGCCGATAGGCCTGACGGCCTGGACTTCAGCGGCCTGCACACGGCACTGGAAGGCCTTGCCGTTTACCCGGCCGTTTACCGGCTGTCCCCCAACCGCCCTGGTTTCACTACCAACGGCGTCTGGTCGCCCCGCACCTATGTCAACTACCGAGCCGACAAGTACAGCCCGGCCATCACCGGCGATCTGTTCCAGGCCCTGACTGACCGCCAGCGGGCGCGCAGCTATCAGGATGCCGACACGCTGATCACCGACGACAGCGAGGTCAGCAAAGGGCGTTGGCGCGGTTACTTCAACTCGGCCCTCAGCCTGCTTGGGCCGCTGGCGATCGTGCTGCCGGAGCTGGCGCCGCTGTTCGCTGTGGGCGGCATTGCTCAGTTCGGCCTAGGGCTGGACGCGGCCATCAATGCCAAGGGGGTCGACCAGCAGGCGGCTGGGGCCGGCGAAGCCTCGTTCGGGGTACTCAACGCCCTGCCGCTGTTGATCGCCGGGGCGGCCAAGGCTCCGGCGCTGTATCGGTTCAAGTCCGAGGGGTTTCTTGCCCCGCGCGAGGTCAATGGCCAACTAGGCTATCCCTTGAGTCCGATGGACCCACCTGTCTTGCCCGCCGACCAGGCCCTGGAATATTTCCAACTCCCAGACCCCGTCGCGCCGCTCGAAGGTGCTGACCAAGCCACTCGTGACGCGATCATCCGCCTCACGCGATTCAACGGCGAACCCGACACCCTGACTGGAGTGATCGCAGGTTATACGGCCGATATGCTTTATGACGTCCAGGCCGATGCGTTCATACAGCGCGGCGACCGCAATGCGGTAAACCCGACACTGTATCGTGGCCAAGTGGGCAGCAGAAACCTGGTGCGAGTCCCCGAAGGCAGGGCGGTAACCGATCAAATGCGCACGGCCAGCCTGCGCGCCCTGGGTGTGGATCTGCCACTGCCGGTAACGGTGCCAGAATTCCCGCTGCAAGCGAGCAGCACAATCCCTGAGCAGATCCTCAGCATCTGGGTGGGCGACCGAGCGATACCCGACAACCTGCTCGCCAACCTCGCCAAAAATAGCCAGACGGTGGCCGGTTCACGTTTCAGCCTGCGCCTGTACCTCTCCAACGAGTCACCCGTTGCTTATGCGCGCAACCTGCAACGCCTGGCCCAGCACGCCCCCAATGTCAGGGTGCTGACGCTGGAAGAGCAGCCGTTCTATGCCCAGTTCAGGGAAAGTGCGAACTATCCTCAGTATCGGGCCGCGATCGATGGCAATGGAGGCATCGGGCGCAACTTCTCCAGCGCAGCGGACGTGTTGCGTTTCCCTTTGCTCAACCATGAGGGGGGCCTGTACATGGACATCGACGACCGGCTGCTGGCCGAGGGTGAGCATGCAGTGACCATCAACGGCCGTAACTATGGGCCACCGGCCAAGGCCCTAGACGCCACCTCCCTGCAAAGCACACCCGATGGACTGTTGCTCTACCCTCCGATCGCCAACGAGCGGATGAACATCCACTGTATCTACAACACTAGCCTGATCGGCAGCCATGCCAATAACCCGACATTGCTGGCGATCAGCGAAGAAATGCATGCGCGGTTCCAGGCCAACCCTGACTTCTACAACAGCAAGCCGGACCCCATGCTCGACCCGGTGGGTTTCGCACGCTACGCCAATACCCTCAGCAGGCTGACCGGGCCAACTTTACTCACTGACATGACCGACCGCCTGCTGCCTGACCTCAAAACGATCAGGCAAATCACCAACCTCGACTCGCTATCGACGATCAATGCTGAGCAATTCATCGACCGCGCCGCCTACAAAGCGGCCATGGAGCGCTACTTGCCACTGAACGGTATCGCCAAAATCGGCAGCAACCACTCGTGGGCCAAGCCTTGAGGCCGTGACGCTCTCGGCGAGCAATGACAAGGCGGCATGACGCCGCCTTGTACGGCCTCAATCGGCACGATGCAATTTGCTCATCAGCTCAGCCTCAGCTTGGGTCAAACCGCAAGTTTCGGTGAGCTCTGCCACGCTGGCGCCCATACCCACCAACCTTGCGGCTTGGGTAAAGGTGGCGCTGCTGGGGTCGCGCTGCTCCAGCTGCTGAAGTTTTTCCGGCAGTGGCGCCACGGTCGCACGCAGTTCATGGATGGCCTCCCCCATCCGCACAGTACCGTTCTGGTAGTCGTCCAGGCGTTTGGCCAGGTCCTTGATGCGCTGGTCACGTAGCGCGTCGCCCACGGCCTGTTGCGCTGCCAGCTCACGCTGGCGTTTGCTGTAGTTGAGGAAGAACCACAGGCTCAGGGCCCACAGCAGCGCCAGGAAGATCACCGCTACCTCGAAGATCAACTCAGATGTTCTCCAGCTCGGACCACTCTTCTTCGGTCATCATCTTGTCCAGCTCAACCAGAATCAGCAGTTCGCCATTCTTGTTGCACACACCTTGAATGAACTTGGCCGACTCCTCGTTACCCACGTTCGGCGCCGTCTCGATTTCCGACTGACGCAGGTACACCACTTCAGCGACGCTGTCGACGAGGATGCCCACCACTTGCTTGTCGGCCTCGATGATGACGATGCGCGTATTGTCAGTGACATCCGAAGGCATCAGGCCGAAACGCTGGCGGGTGTCGATCACCGTCACCACGTTGCCGCGCAGGTTGATGATGCCCAGCACATAACTCGGCGCGCCTGGCACCGGTGCGATTTCGGTGTAGCGCAACACTTCCTGCACCTGCATCACATTGATGCCGTAGGACTCATTGTCCAAACGGAAGGTTACCCATTGCAGGATCGGATCTTCAGAACCTTGCCCAGACGACTTTTTCATTGCCCTAGCCCTCTTAATCCGCCGTTGGCGGTTGTGTTCGCAGTTATTTCTGTGTGGCGTGCAGTTGCTTGACCGCGCCGCTGGCGATCAACTCGGCCAGTTCTGCGACGTCAAGCAGTGCACACATGTGTTCGATGACCGTACCGGCCAACCAGGGCCGCTGGCCACGCTGGCTGCGCCACTTGATCTCGGCGGGGTCCAGGCGCAGCGAACGGCTGACCTGATGCACAGCCAGGCCCCACTCGTAGCCTTGTACGGAAATCACATAATTGAGGCCCTGGCGGAAATCCTCGCGGTAGCGGTCGGGCATCACCCAGCGTGCAGTGTCCAGCACCTTGAGGTTGCCTGCCTGGCAGGTGAGGATACCGAGGAACCAGTCCGGCTGGCCGAACAGCGGCGTCAGCTCCTGACCCTGCAGGCTGTAGATCGAGCCCAGACACACAAGCGGCACCGCCAGGGTGAGCCCGGCCACGTCGAACAGCAGGCATTCGAACGGCTCTGCGGCCCAGGCCGGGCGCCCATCGACGCTGGCCGGCGGGACCGGTGCGTCGTTCATGGTCGCGGCCGGCAGGTGCACATCCACCAGCGGCGCAACCGGCGCAGGCTCAGGCACTTCAGTCAGCACAGGAATGCTCGCCTCGGCCAGCACGTCGGCCTCGACCACTGTCACCACCGGCTCTTGCACCGGCAGCACAGCGGGCAGCACCCTTAGCTGGGGCTCGGCGAAAGGCGGCGCCAGCTGCGGTGCCTGGCGGGCATCACGTGCCTGCTCTTCACGCACCGCTGCGGCAAATTCGTCATCGGCGCGGCTCGCTTCGGCCAGCGCTGGCAGTTCGAGGCCTTGCTCTGCCTCGGTGGCCTCCTGCAACAGCCCATCAAGGTAGGACTGCAGGGCCATTTGCGGCTTGGTGCCAACCAGTAGAGTCATGAAACCACCTGCGCGGCCGGCTTGTAGGTGAGCATATGCTTGAGCAGTGCTCGGTAGGCAATCACACCACGGCTCTTGTTGTCGAACTGCGAAGGCGTGACGCCATTGCGGCTGGCATCGCGCAGACGCGTGTCGACCGGGATGTAACCCTGCCAGACTTGCTGCTCATAGGTATCGCGAAGCACCTTCAACGTGCCCAGCGAGGCCTGGGTACGGCGATCAAACAGGGTCGGCACGATCTGGTAGGGCAACGCTTGTTTGCGCGAGCGGTTGACCATGGCCAAGGTGCCGATCATGCGCTCCAAGCCCTTGACCGCGAGAAACTCGGTTTGCACCGGAATCACCAACTGCTGGCTGGCCGCCAAGGCATTGACCATCAACACGCCAAGCAAGGGCGGGCTGTCGATCAACGCGAAGTCGAAATCCTGCCACAACTGCGCCAGACTCTTGGCGATCACCAGGCCCAGGCCACTCTGCCCCGGCGACTGGCGCTCCAGCACAGCCAGCGCGGTGC
Source organism: Pseudomonas promysalinigenes (assembly GCF_014269025.2). Classification (NCBI taxonomy): domain Bacteria; kingdom Pseudomonadati; phylum Pseudomonadota; class Gammaproteobacteria; order Pseudomonadales; family Pseudomonadaceae; genus Pseudomonas; species Pseudomonas promysalinigenes. Next base: position 3,464,492 of record NZ_CP077094.1, read on the forward strand.
TAGAGGGCAACAACGAAATACGTTCATCGCTGGTCGACAACAGCAACTGCCCCGGCAGGCCTTCAGGAACGCTGCCTTTGTGCTGGAACAGGTCGAAACAGCTGTGCTCCAGCGCGTCCGGGTTGTGCCCGAAATAGCTGGTCATCGAGCCATGCGGGTCGAGATCGACGACGACCACGCGCTTGCCGGCCTCGGCCAGCAGGCCGGCCAGGGCGATGGTCGTCGTGGTCTTGCCCACGCCACCTTTTTGATTGGCTACTGCCCAGACTCTCATGGCACCACTCTTGTCTGAAAGGCGTTGCAGGGCCCCTGTGAAAGCACCGGCTCGACGTCTCGATGAACCCGCTCGCGCAATGATCGCGCAGGCTTCGATGAATCTAACAAGACAACTGCCCCCAATTGGTTTGCTATGACAGAGATTTGACGGCTCACGGGCGCGTCGTCGCGGCTGGGGCTGGCGGTGCACTTTGTGTGCCAGCACGGCGAAGCGCTGCATCCGGGGTGGCATTGGCAGTGCCCGAGCCGGTCAGGCTGCGGCGCACTTCAAGGTTGCGGGAGATCACCAGGACCACGCGGCGGTTACGCGCTCGCCCCTCAGCAGTGTCGTTGCTGGCTACCGGCTGGTATTCGCCGTACCCCACCGAGGCCATGCGCGCGGGGTTGACCCCCTGCATGGCCAACAACCGCACGATACTCGCCGCCCTCGCCGCTGACAGCTCCCAGTTGGTCGGGTACTGCGCCGTGCGGATCGGCAGGTTGTCGGTAAAGCCCTCGACATGCACCGGGTTGGCGAACGGTTTGAGGATGTTGCCGACCTTCTCGATGATGTCGAACGCCTGGTCGCTGGGCATCGCATCGCCGCTGCCGAACAGCAATGAGGAGTTGAGTTCGATCTCCACCCACAACTCGTTGCCACGCACGGTCATCTGGTCGGACTTGATCAGGTCGCCAAAGGCATCGCGCACATCCTCGCTGATCGCCTTAAGCGGGTCGACGCTGGTCTGCGCCAACCCGGCATCGGTCTGCTCGCTGTCCTTGATCAATGGCTGTGCCGGTTTCACGCTCAGCGGCTGCTCATCACCGATCGGGATCGGCTTCATGCTTCGCTCGGGGTCGTTGAACACCCCAAGCAGCGCTTGGGATATGACCTTGTACTTACCTTCGTTGATCGAGGAAATCGAGTACATGACCACGAAGAAGGCGAACAGCAAGGTGATGAAGTCGGCATACGACACCAGCCAGCGTTCGTGGTTTTCATGTTCCTCGGTATGACGGCGACGGCGCATGGCTACTCCATGAAGCCTTGCAGCTTCAGCTCGATCGAGCGCGGGTTCTCACCCTCGGCTATCGACAGCAAGCCTTCGAGCAGCATTTCGCGATAACGCGACTGGCGCAAAACGATGGCTTTGAGCTTGTTGGCGATCGGCAGCAAGATCAGGTTGGCACTGGCCACCCCGTAAATGGTCGCGACGAACGCCACGGCGATACCATTGCCCAGCTGTGAAGGATCGGCCAGGTTGCCCATCACGTGAATCAGGCCCATCACCGCCCCGATGATGCCGATGGTCGGCGCGTAACCGCCCATGCTCTCGAACACCTTGGCGGCCTGTATATCGCGGCTCTCCTGAGTCAGAAAGTCGACTTCAAGGATGCTACGGATCGATTCAGGCTCGGCGCCATCGACTAGCAGTTGCAAGCCCTTGCGGGCATAGGGGTCCGGTTCGGCATCGGCCACGCCTTCCAGGCCGAGCAGGCCTTCCTTGCGCGCCGTCAGGCTCCAGTTGACCACGCGGTCGATGCCGCTAGCCAGGTCGACCCGCGGCGGAAAAAAAATCCAGCGCAATATCTGCAGCGCTCGCTTGAACGCCGGCAGCGGTGACTGCAACAAAGCCGCCGCCAGTGTACCGCCAAGTACGATCAGCCCGGCCGGGCCATTGAGCAAGGCACCGACATGGCCGCCTTCGAGGAAGTTGCCGCCGACGATGGCGACGAAGGCCAGAATCAGCCCAATCAGGCTCAGCACGTCCATCAGACGCACGCCTCGACCAGGTGTTTGCCGATCTCGTCCAGGCTGTACACGGCATCGGCGAGGTTGGCTTTGACGATCGCCATGGGCATACCGTAGATCACACAGCTGGCCTCATCCTGAGCCCATACGGTGCTGCCGCCCTGCTTTAGCAGGCGGGCACCCTCACGGCCATCGGCACCCATGCCGGTAAGCACCACCGACAACACCTTGTCGCCATAGGACTTGGCCGCCGAGCCGAAGGTGATATCCACACACGGCTTGTAGTTCAGGCGTTCGTCGCCAGGCAAGATCTTCACCGCGCCACGGCCATCGATCATCATCTGTTTGCCACCTGGGGCCAGCAGCGCCAGCCCAGGGCGCAGCATGTCGCCATCCTCAGCTTCCTTGACACTGATCTTGCACAGCTTGTCCAGGCGTTCGGCGAAGGCCTTGGTGAACGCTGCAGGCATGTGCTGGATCAGCACGATGGGCGCCGGGAAGTTAGCAGGCAACTGAGTCAGCACGCGCTGCAGCGCCACCGGGCCACCGGTGGAGGTACCGATCGCCACCAGTTTGTAAGGCTTGCGCTTGGGCGCTGGGGTATGCGCCGCAGCAGGAGCTGGTGCCGGGGCACGGGCGGGTATGGCGCTGCGCACTGGCGCTACGCTGGCCGGCGCCGGAGCACTGGCAGATGTCACGGCGACCGCTGGGGCTTGGCTTGCGTAGCTGCCAAAACGGCGGTTGCTGCGCGAAATGGTATGCACCTTTTCGCACAGCATCTGCTTGACCTTCTCTGGATTGCGCGAGATGTCTTCGAAGTTCTTCGGCAGGTAATCCACCGCACCGGCATCCAGCGCGTCGAGGGTGACGCGCGCGCCTTCGTGAGTCAGCGAAGAAAACATCAACACCGGCGTGGGGCAGCGCTGCATGATATGCCGCACGGCGGTGATGCCATCCATCATGGGCATTTCGTAGTCCATGGTGATGACATCGGGTTTGAGCGCCAGTGCCTGGTCGATCGCTTCTTTGCCGTTGGTCGCAGTGCCGACCACCTGGATCGTCGGGTCCGCCGAGAGGATTTCCGAAACGCGGCGGCGGAAGAAACCGGAATCATCCACCACCAGGACCTTGACTGCCATAAACACTCCATTAGGCGGGGCACCCGGCCAGGGTGCTCCGCCGAAAATCAGATACGCCGTGCCGCGTAACGCTTGAGCATGCTCGGCACGTCAAGAATCAGCGCGATGCGGCCGTCGCCAGTGATGGTGGCGCCAGACATGCCCGGGGTGCCCTGCAGCATCTTGCCCAGGGGCTTGATCACCACTTCTTCCTGGCCCACCAGCTGGTCGACCACAAAGCCGATGCGCTGGGTACCGACCGACAGAATCACCACATGGCCTTCGTGCTGCTCCTCGTGCACCTGCCCTTGGACCAGCCAGCGCTTGAGGTAGAACAGCGGCAGCGCCTTGTCGCGCACGATCACCACTTCCTGGCCGTCCACCACGTTGGTGCGCGAAAGGTCGAGGTGGAAGATTTCGTTGACGTTGACCAGGGGGAAGGCGAACGCCTGATTGCCCAGCATCACCATCAAGGTCGGCATGATCGCCAGGGTCAACGGCACCTTGATGACGATCTTCGAACCCTGGCCCTTGGCCGAGTAGATGTTGATCGAGCCATTGAGCTGGGAGATCTTGGTCTTCACCACGTCCATGCCCACGCCACGGCCGGACACGTCGGAAATCTCGGTCTTGGTCGAGAAGCCTGGGGCGAAGATCAGGTTGTAGCAGTCCGACTCGCTCAGGCGATCGGCCGCGTCCTTGTCCATCAGGCCTTTTTCCACGGCCTTGGCGCGCAGGATATTCGGGTCCATGCCCTTGCCGTCGTCGGAAATCGACAACAGGATGTGGTCACCTTCCTGCTCGGCCGACAACACCACATGGCCGGTACGCGGTTTGCCGGCAGCTTCCCTCTCGTCCGGCATCTCGACGCCATGGTCGACGGCGTTGCGCACCAAGTGCACCAGCGGGTCGGCCAGGGCCTCGACAAGGTTTTTGTCCAGGTCGGTTTCTTCGCCGACCAGCTCAAGGTTGATTTCTTTCTTAAGCTGCCGCGCCAAGTCACGGACCAGGCGCGGGAAGCGGCCGAAGACCTTCTTGATCGGCTGCATGCGGGTCTTCATCACCGCAGTCTGCAAATCGGCAGTGACCACATCGAGGTTGGACACGGCCTTGGACATGGCCTCGTCGCCGCTGTTCAGGCCCAGGCGCACCAGGCGGTTACGCACCAGCACCAGTTCGCCGACCATGTTCATGATTTCGTCCAGGCGCGCGGTATCGACGCGCACGGTGGTTTCCGCCTCGCTGGCAGGCTTATCTGCAACCGGTGCCGGGGAGCGAGCTGGCGCGGCAGCTGCAGGCTTGGCCTCGGCAGGCGCAGCTGGGGCAGGCTTGGCGACCGGCTTGCTGGCCGCCTTGGGCGCAACCGGTGCAGCCACCGCAGCAGGTGCCTGGGCAGCAGCCGTTTCGCCGGTGAACTTACCCTTGCCGTGCAGTTGGTCGAGCAGGGCTTCGAACTCATGCTCGGTGATCTCATCGCCAGCGGCGGCGGCACTGGCGGTCTGTGCCCCAGCGCTGGCGGCTGGCAAGGCATCGGCCTGGAAGGTGCCCTTGCCATGCAGCTGGTCCAGCAACGATTCGAATTCTTCGTCGGTGATCTCATCGCTCGCAGGTTGCGTGGCGACGACTACCGATTGCGTAGCGGTAACTTCTGGCGAGAACTGGCCCTTACCATGCAACTGGTCAAGCAGCGATTCGAACTCGGCATCGGTGATGTCGTCACCCGAGTTGCTCAAGGTCTCGCCCTGCATCTGTGCGTCGAAGGCGGCAGCTTCGGCTTTCACCGCGTCGAGCGAGTCGAGCAGCTGTTCGAACTCGGTGTCGGTGATGTCCGCTTCGCTGGCCGCAGGCTCGGGCTCGGGCGCTGCTTGTGGCACCGGCGCGGCAGGGGCATCGGCGCTGGCAGGGGCATCGGCGCTGGCAGGGGCATCGGCGCTGGCAGGTTCGGCCAGGCGCGACAAGGCTGCCAACAGTTCGGGTGTGGCCGGTGTCACCTCGGTGCGCTCACGCACTTGGCCGAACATGCTGTTGACCGTATCCAGTGCTTCGAGCACCACATCCATCAGTTCCGCGTCGACCCGGCGCTCACCCTTGCGCAGGATATCGAACACGTTCTCCGCGATATGGCAGCACTCCACCAGCTCGTTCAGCTGAAGGAAGCCGGCGCCCCCTTTTACAGTGTGGAAACCGCGAAAAATTGCATTGAGCAGGTCAGCATCGTCAGGCCGGCTTTCCAGCTCGACCAGTTGCTCGGACAGTTGCTCAAGAATTTCGCCGGCTTCTACCAGGAAATCCTGAAGGATTTCTTCATCGGCGCCGAAGCTCATTAAACGTGCTCCTTAAAAACCCAGGCTGGACAGCAAATCGTCGACGTCGTCCTGACCGGACACCACGTCTTCACGCTTATCGGCATGAATCTGCGGACCTTCACCCCGAGTTGGATGTTTTTCTTGATCTTTTTCAGCACGAAGCTGCTGGTGGTCATGTTCGATACCAGCAAACCGGTCGACCTGACTGGCCATCAGCACGAGCTTGAGCAGGTTGCTTTCCACTTCGGTCACCAGCGCCGTCACCCGCTTGATCACCTGGCCGGTCAGGTCCTGATAGTCCTGGGCCAGCAGAATGTCGTTCAGGTGGCCTGCGACTTTGCGGTTACCCTCGGTGCTATGCGTCAGGAAACTGTCGACGCGTTTGACCAGCTCTCGGAACTCAGGCGCGGCGACTTCGCGGCGCATGAAGCGCTGCCAATCCAGGCTCAGGCTCTGAGCCTCGCTGGCCAGGTCGTTGAGCACCGGGGTGCTCTCCTCCACCAGGTCCATGGTGCGGTTGGCCGCGCCCTCGGTCAGCTTGACGACATAGGACAGGCGCTCGGTGGCATCGGTAATCTGCGAAACTTCTTCGGCTTGCGGCATGCGCGGGTCGATCTGGAAGCTGACGATCGCGCTGTGCAGTTCACGCGTGAGCTTGCCGACCTCCTGATAAAGGCCACGATCGCGGGTCTGGTTGAGCTGATGGATCAGCTGCACCGCCTCGCCGAAACGGCCCCGTTCCAGGCTCTCGACCAATTCCTGGGCATGCTTCTTCAGGGTCGATTCGAACTCCCCCAAAGACGACTGTTTTGATTCCATGGCGCCCCCCTGAGGTGTCTCAGCCGTTGACGCGTTCGAAGATCTTCTCGATCTTTTCTTTGAGCACCTGGGCGGTGAACGGCTTGACCACGTAACCATTTACGCCGGCCTGCGCCGCTTCGATGATCTGGTCGCGCTTGGCTTCAGCGGTCACCATCAGCACCGGCATGGTTTTCAGGCGGTCATGGGCCCGGACTTTGCGCAGCAGGTCGATGCCGGACATACCTGGCATGTTCCAGTCCGTCACCAGAAAGTCGTAATGGCCGCTTTCGAGCATCGGCAGCGCGGTGGTGCCGTCATCGGCTTCATCGGTGTTGGTGAAGCCCAGATCACGCAACAGGTTCTTAATGATCCGCCGCATCGTCGAGAAGTCGTCAACGATGAGGATTTTCATGTCTTTGTTCAAGTAGACCTCCAAGCAGTCTCAAACGCGCTCGGCCCCGAGCACGCGTATTCATCTAATTCGGTACAACGTGGAAACGACTGCAACGATACCTTGGCTCAACGCGCCCGCCATTCCCCCAGGCGGCTGCGCAGGCGCGCGGCGCATTGGCTGTGCAACTGGCTGACACGCGACTCGCTGACCCCCAGTACCTCGCCAATTTCCTTAAGGTTCAGCTCTTCGTCGTAGTACAGCGCCAACACCAGCCGCTCACGCTCCGGCAGGTTGGCGATCGCATCGGTCAAGGCAGCCTGGAAGCGCTCGTCTTCAAGGTCGCGCGACGGCTCGATCTGGCCACTGGCGCCGTCCTCGTGCAGCCCTTCATGCTCGCCGTCCTGCAACAGGTCGTCGAAGCTGAACAGCCGGCTTCCCAAGGTATCGTTCAAAATCCCGTAGTAATCATCGAGACTCAATTGGAGTTCGGCAGCAACTTCATGATCTTTAGCGTCACGGCCAGTTCTTGCTTCCACGGCACGCATCGCATCACTGACCATGCGCGTATTACGGTGCACCGAACGGGGTGCCCAATCGCCCTTGCGGACCTCATCGAGCATCGCCCCGCGGATGCGAATACCCGCGTAGGTTTCGAAGCTCGCCCCCTTGCTGGCGTCGTACTTGTTCGCCACTTCCAGCAGCCCGATCATGCCGGCCTGGATCAGGTCCTCGACCTGGACGCTGGCAGGCAGCCTTGCCAGCAAGTGGTAGGCAATGCGCTTGACCAGTGGCGCGTAGCGCTCGACCAGTTCGAACTGGGCATCCTTGGACGCCTTGCTGTACATCTTGAAGCCGCTGGCATTCATAACACGGGCCCTGCACTGGTGGGCTGCACCAAACGCTCGACGAAGAACTCGAGGTGCCCGCGCGGGTTGGCTGGCAGCGGCCAGCTGTCGACCTTCTGCGCAATGGCTTTGAATGCCAGGGCGCACTTGGAGCGAGGGAAGGCCTCGTAAACCGCGCGTTGCTTCTGCACCGCCTTGCGCACGCTTTCGTCGTAAGGCACGGCGCCCACGTATTGTAGGGCTACGTCAAGGAAGCGGTCGGTGACCTTGGTCAACTTGGCGAACAGGTTGCGCCCTTCCTGCGGGCTCTGCGCCATGTTGGCCAAAACCCGGAAGCGGTTCATGCCGTAGTCGCGATTGAGCAGCTTGATCAGTGCATAGGCGTCGGTGATCGAGGTCGGCTCGTCGCACACCACCAGCAGCACTTCCTGGGCGGCGCGGACGAAGCTGACTACCGAGTCACCAATCCCTGCAGCAGTGTCGATCACCAGCACATCGAGGTTGTCGCCAACCTCGCTGAAGGCCTGAATCAGCCCGGCATGCTGAGCCGGCGCCAGATGCACCATGCTCTGGGTGCCGGAGGCAGCGGGCACGATGCGCACACCGCCAGGCCCCTGCAAAATCACATCACGCAGCTCGCAGCGCCCTTCGATGACATCGGCCAGGGTGCGTTTCGGGGTGAGGCCCAGCAGCACGTCGACGTTGGCAAGGCCTAGGTCGGCGTCCAGCAGCATCACCCGGCGGCCGAGCTCGGCCAGCGCCAGAGACAGGTTCACTGAAACGTTAGTTTTGCCGACGCCACCTTTACCACCGGTGACGGCGATCACCTGTACGGGATGCATGCTACCCATGTTTATTGTTTACCTTGTTTCGCTTGGTCCCAAGCCACACGCGGGGCAGCACTTGAGCCCCCGAAATGTAGGTACTTTGCATACGTTTCATCCTCAACCCGCGCGCCGCGGATTGTGGTAGAGATCAGCGAACATGTCGGCCATAGCCTCCTCGCTGGGCTCGTCCTGCAACTGCACATTGACCGCGCGGGTCACCAACTGGTGCGGGCGCGGCAAGTGCAGATCGTCAGGAATACGCGGGCCGTCGGTTAAGTAGGCCACGGGCAGTTCATGACTGATGGCCAGGCTCAGCACGTCGCCGAGGCTCGCCGTTTCATCGAGTTTGGTCAGGATGCAGCCGGCCAGGCCGCAGCGTTTGTAGCTGTGGTAGGCAGCGGTGAGCACCTGCTTTTGACTGGTGGTGGCCAGTACCAGGTAGTTCCTGGCAGCAATGCCACGGCCAGCCAGGGTTTCCAACTGCATGCGCAGGGCCGGGTCGCTGGCCTGCAGGCCGGCGGTATCGATCAGCACCACACGCTTGCGCAACAGCGGCTCCAGCGCTGCGGCCAGTGACTGCCCCGGGTCGACGTAGGTGACCGGCACATTGAGGATGCGGCCCAACGTTTTAAGTTGTTCCTGAGCCCCGATGCGGAAACTGTCCATGCTCACCAGCGCCAGGCTCTGCGGGCCGTACTTGAGCACATAGCGCGCCGCCAGCTTGGCCAAGGTAGTGGTTTTACCCATGCCGGCCGGGCCTACCATGGCGATGACGCCACCCTCCTCGATCGGTTCGACCTGCGGCACGGCAATCATCCGCGCCAGGTGCGCCAGCAGCATGCGCCAGGCCTGGCGGGGCTCTTCGATCCCATTGGTCAGCTCGAGCAGCTCGCGGGCGATGGGGCCAGACAGGCCGATGCGTTGCAGGCGGCGCCAGAGGTTGGCCTGGGCCGGCTTGCTGCCCTGCAGCTGGTTCCAGGCCAGCGAACCGAGTTGCACTTCCAGCAGCTCGCGCAGCCCAGACAGCTCCGAACGCATGGCATCGAAAAGGCGCGGGTCGACTGCCGGCTGCGTCGCAGCCGGGGCTGGTGGCGGCACGTCGACGTGCGGCTCGATCAAAGGCTCGGCAGCGGTCAAGGACTGGCCGGCGAACAATTGGCGATTACCTTCGCTGGCCTCGGCGCGGTTATCCAGTTCTGCCTGGGCAGTGGCTATACGCGACTGAGTCTTGCGCAGCTCCTCTTCGAGCTCCGCATTGGGCACGCGCGGGGCCAGCGCGGACAACTTGTAGTCCAGCGCGGCGGTCAGCTCGACACCACCGGCGATGCGGCGGTTGCCAATGATGGCGGCATCGGAGCCCAGCTCATCACGAACCAGCTTCATGGCCTGACGCATATCGGCGGCGAAAAAACGCTTGACTTGCATAACCCACTACCTCAGCCGTTGGGGCCCACTGTGGCAACGATGGTAACTTGCTTGTTGTCCGGTATTTCCTGATACGCCAGAACATGCAAATTCGGTACAGCCAGGCGACCGAAACGCGACAGCATTGCCCGGATCGGGCCAGCGACCAGAAGGATGGCCGGTTGGCCTTGCATCTCCTGGCGCTGGCAGGCTTCGATCAGCGAGCGCTGCAGCTTTTCGGCCATGCTTGGCTCAAGAAGTACACCGTCTTCCTGACCTTGCCCGGCCCTTTGCAAACTATTGAGCAAGATCTGTTCCAACCTTGGCTCAAGCGTGATGACAGGCAGCTCGGACTCAACGCCAACAATGCTTTGCACGATGGCGCGACACAATCCGACGCGCACTGCCGCAACTAGCGCGGCGGTATCTTGACTCTTGTTCGCGTTGTTGGCGATGGCCTCGGCAATGCTGCGTATGTCACGTACCGGCACCTGCTCGGATAACAGCGCCTGCAGGACCTTGAGCAGCCCCGACAAGGAAATGACACCGGGCACCAGTTCCTCTGCAAGTTTAGGCGATGCTTTGGACAATACCTGCAACAGTTGCTGGACCTCTTCGTGGCCGATCAACTCATGGCAGTGCTTCTGCAGAATCTGGTTGAGGTGGGTTGCCACCACGGTACTGGCGTCGACCACGGTATAGCCCAGTGATTGCGCCTGGGCACGCTGGCCGATATCGATCCACACGGCCTCCAGGCCAAATGCCGGGTCCCGCGCGGCGATGCCATTGAGGCTACCGAACACCTGGCCTGGGTTAATGGCGAGCTCGCGGTCTGGGTAGATTTCGGCTTCGGCCAGAATTACGCCCATAAGCGTCAAACGGTAGGCGCTGGGCTGCAGGTCGAGGTTGTCGCGAATATGCACGGTTGGCATCAGAAACCCCAGGTCCTGGGAAAGCTTCTTGCGCACCCCCTTGATCCGCGCCAGCAACTGCCCACCTTGGTTGCGGTCTACCAGCGGAATCAGGCGATAGCCCACTTCCAGGCCGATCATATCGATCGGTGTAACGTCGTCCCAGCCCAATTCCTTGGTGTCCAGCGCGCGCTGCGGCGAGGGCAGCAGGTCCTGTTGCCGCTGGGCCTCTTTCTGCGCCTCGAGCTTGGCCTTCTGCTGCTTCTTCCAAACCAGGTATGCCCCACCGCCGGCCAGCAGGCCGAGGCTGAGGAAGGCGATATGCGGCATGCCGGGCACCAGGCCCATGATGATCATCAGCGCGGCGGAAACCCCCAGCGCCTTGGGCGAATCGAACATCTGCCGATTGATCAGCTTACCCATGTCCTCGGAGCCCGAGGCACGGGTGACCATGATCGCAGCGGCAGTGGACAACAGCAGTGATGGCAATTGCGCCACCAAACCGTCACCGATGGTCAGCAAGGCGTAGACCTTGCCAGCATCGCTGAACGACATGTTGTGTTGCAGCATGCCGATCAGCATACCGCCTAGCAGGTTGATGAAGAGGATCAGCAAGCCGGCAATCGCGTCACCGCGCACGAATTTGCTGGCACCGTCCATCGAACCGTAGAACTCGGCTTCCTGAGCCACCTCGGAGCGTCGCGCCTTGGCTTGGGCCTGGTCGATCAAGCCGGCGTTGAGGTCGGCATCGATGGCCATCTGCTTGCCGGGCATGGCGTCCAGGGTGAAGCGCGCGCTCACTTCGGAAATACGGCCGGCACCCTTGGTCACCACTACGAAGTTGATGATCATGAGGATGGCGAACACCACGGCACCGACCACATAGTTGCCGCCGATGACCACCTCACCGAATGCCTGGATGACTTTACCGGCGGCGCCATGGCCCTCCTGGCCATGGAGCATCACCACCCGGGTGGATGCCACGTTCAACGCCAGGCGCAATAGCGTCGCGACCAGCAGAATGGTGGGGAAGGCGGCAAAATCCAGCGGGCGCAGTGCGTACACGCAGACCAGCAACACCACGATCGACAGCGCGATGTTGAAGGTGAAGAACACGTCGAGCAGGAACGGCGGTATCGGCAACATCATCATTGCCAACATCACCAGCAGCAGCAACGGCACACCCAGGTTGCCCCGGCCGAGCCCGGCCAGGTTGTTGCGGGCATTGCTGATTAACTGAGTGCGATCCACCGCGAGTCCTCTTGATGCAAAACTTTGACGCCCAGGGAGCGCTTGGGCGTGGCTTTGCAAGAAGCTTTCCAACTTTGGTGGCCTTCAGGGATTTGAAGCCTCAGGGGCAGAGCATGGCCCCTGCCGTAACCGAACTTATGTCAGCTGTCACGCCGCAAATCCTGAGGAATCGGCAGGTCTTCTTTGAGCGGCTCCGGCCGCTTGCCCTTGCCTGCCCGGTACTGTCGGATCTGGAACACATAGGCGAGCACTTGCGCCACCGCCAGGTACAGCCCTGCCGGAATCTCGCCCTCTACTTCGGTGGAGTAGTAGATGGCCCGCGCAAGGGCCGGCGATTCGAGAATCTGGATCTTGTGCTCAGCGCCGATTTCACGAATTTTCAAGGCGATGAAGTCAGTACCCTTGGCCACCAGCAACGGCGCCACCCCACCCTTCTGCGGGTCATACTGCAAGGCCACGGCGTAGTGGGTCGGGTTGGTGATGATCACGTCGGCCTCGGGCACGGCAGCCATCATGCGGCGCTGCGACACTTCACGCTGCAATTGACGGATGCGCTGCTTGACCTCCGGCTTGCCCTCGCTGTCCTTGTATTCGTCCTTGACCTCTTGCTTGGTCATCTTCAGCTTCTTCTGCGTTTGCCACAGCTGGTATGGCACGTCTGCCGCGGCAATCAGCAGCAAGCCGGCGGCCATCCACAAGGCGCTCCAGCCCACCACCTGGACGCTATGGATGATCGCCTGCTCCAGAGGCTCGTTAGCGATGGCCAGCAGTGCCTGACGGTCGTTGCTCAAAACCACCAGTGCCACCGCCAGAATGACCAAAAACTTGGCCATTGCCTTGAGCAGTTCGGTGAGTGAGTTCAGCGAAAACATCCGCTTGATCCCTGACAATGGGTTCATGCGGCTGAATTTAGGCTGTAAAAGACTGCCCGAGAAAATGAACCCGCCCAGGGCGATGGGCGACACGAAGGCAATCACGAACAGCAACATCAGAATCGGCTGCACTGCCCAGATCGCCATCTTTCCCGAAGCCAGCAGGAACATGCCCATCGAGCGCTCATCGGTCAGCACCTCGCGGCTCAGGGAGAAGTTCATCTGCATCAACGTCATCAACGTCTGCGCCAGGTTGCCACCGAAGGCCAGCAGCGCACCGGCACCGGCAAGTGTCGAGGCGACGGTATTGAGCTCCTTGGAACGGGCGATCTCACCTTTTTCGCGCGCGTCGCGCTTACGTTTGTCGGTGGGGTCTTCCGTCTTGTCCTGACCGCTCTCGCTTTCAGCCATGCTCAGGGCGCCCTCGCCATCTCACGCAGCCATTGCAACGCTTCACTGGCCAAGGCCTGATAGTGCGAAAGCACATCGGCCAAACCGATCCAGAAGATACCCATGCCCAACACCAGGGTCAGCGGAAAACCGATGGAAAATATGTTCAGCTGAGGTGCCGCACGGGTCATTACGCCGAAAGCGATGTTCACCACCAAGAGCGCGGTGATCGCCGGCAGGATCAACAGCAAGCCGGCCCCGAACACCCACCCCAGGCGGCCTGCCATTTCCCAGAAATGACTGACCAACAGCGCCTGACCGACCGGCAAGGTCGTGAAGCTCTCGGTCAACACCTCGAACACCACCAGGTGCCCATTCATCAGCAGGAACAACACACTGACCAGCATGGTCATGAACTGGCTCACCACTGCCACGTTCACGCCGTTGGCCGGGTCGACCATCGAGGCGAAGGCCATGCCCATCTGCACGGCGATGATCTGCCCGGCGATCACGAATGCCTGGAACAGCAGCTGCAAGGAAAAGCCGAACAGTGCCCCGACGATGATCTGCTCACCGCAAAGCAGCAGGCCGCGCAAGCTCAATGGGTCGAACGTGGGCAGCGGCGGCAGTGCCGGTACGATCACCACGGTAATGGCCACGGCCACGTACAGGCGGATGCGTGCCGGCAGCATGCGCGTGCCGAAGATCGGCATGGTCATCAGCACAGCGGTCACCCGGAACAGCGGCAGCAGAAAGGTGGCGACCCAGGTGCCAATCTGCGCATCGGTCAGTTCCAGCATGGCTGCCTCAACCGATCAACTGCGGGATGCTGGTGTACAGGCCGGTGATGTACTCCATGAACTTCTGCACCAGCCACGGGCCTGCAACGATCAGCGTCACCAGCATCACCAGCAGGCGCGGCAGAAAGCTCAAGGTCTGTTCGTTGATCTGCGTGGCAGCCTGGAACATCGCCACGATCAAGCCGATCAGCAAGCTCGGCACCACCAGTACGGCGACCATCAAAGTGGTCAGCCATAGCGCATCACGAAACAGGTCGACAGCTACTTCAGGTGTCATGCGGGGCTCCCCTTGGCGGCGTCAAATGCCACCGAAACTGCCGGCCAATGTGCCCATGATCAGCGCCCAGCCATCGACCAGGACGAACAGCATGATCTTGAACGGCAGCGAGATGATCAATGGCGACAACATCATCATACCCATGGCCATCAGCACACTGGCCACCACCATGTCGATGATCAAGAACGGGATGAAGATCATGAAGCCGATCTGGAACGCGGTTTTCAGCTCCGACGTGACGAATGCCGGCACCAGTATCGTCAGCGGCACTTGATCGGGGCCGGCGATATCGGTGCGCTTGGACAGGCGCATGAACAGGTCCAAATCACTCTGCCGGGTCTGAGCCAGCATGAAGTCTTTCAGTGGCCCCTGGCCCTTCTCGATTGCCTGCTGAGCAGTCATCTGCTCGTTCAGGTAGGGCTGCAGAGCATCCTGGTTCACCCGGTCGAACACGGGCGCCATGATGAACAGCGTGAGAAACAGCGCCATGCCGGTCAGCACCTGGTTAGAAGGTGTCTGCTGCAAGCCCAGGGCCTGACGTAGAATCGAGAAGACGATGATGATACGGGTGAAGCTGGTCATCAGAATGACGAACGCCGGGATGAAACTCAGCGCCGTCATGATCAGCAGAATCTGCAGGCTGACCGAATACTCCTGCTGCCCGTCTGCGGTGTTTGACAGGGTTATGGCCGGGATCGACAACGGGTCGGCGGCCAAGGCCAGTGGGGCTGCCAACAGCAGCGCAATGGGCAACAAAGTGCCGAACGATGTTTTCAACAGCAGGCGCAAGGCGCGGGTCATCACTGCTTGTCCTTCTGATCCTTGCCCATCAGCTCCATCAGGCGCTGGGCGAACTCCGGTGTCGCCTGACGGGCGCTGGCGGGTACTTCGACGGGTTCGGCCAACACGTGCAAGGCCTCGATACTGCCTGGGCTATGGCCGATGAGAATCTGCTCCTTGCCAACCTGCACCAGCAACAGCCGATCACGCGGGCCGATGGCACGACTGCCGATCACCTCGATCACCTGCCCACCCTTAGGCGCTGCCCCCTGCATGCGGCGCAGCAGCCAGGCCAGGAAGAAGATCAACCCCACTACCAGCAACAGCCCGAATACCATTTGCGCCAGTTGCCCACCCAAACTGCCGGGCGCAGCGGCTGGCGTTGCCACCGGGCTGGCAGAAGGCGTTGCCGCGGCGATGGCCACTTCGCTGGCCAGCAGCGCGGCTGATGCCATCACGGCGCGCATCGTGCTCTTCACTCAGCGCAGCTTCTTGATACGTTCGCTGGGGCTGATCACATCGGTCAGGCGGATGCCGAACTTCTCGTTGACCACCACCACTTCGCCATGGGCGATCAGTGTGCCGTTGACCAATACATCGAGCGGTTCACCTGCCAGGCGGTCGAGCTCGATCACCGAGCCCTGGTTGAGCTGCAGCAGGTTGCGGATATTGATTTCGGTGCTGCCCACCTCCATGGAAATGTTCACTGGAATGTCCAGGATCACATCCAGGTTCGGCCCTTCGAGGCTGACGTTTTCGTTGGGCCGCGGCGAGCTGGCGAATTCTTCCATGGGCAAGCGGCCGGCACCCGGTTTGCCGCTGTCGGCAGCGAGCAGCGCATCGATGTCGGCCTGCCCGGCATCACCGGTTTCTTCCAGGGCTGCGGCCCACTCGTCGGCCAAGGCCTGGTCTTGCTGGGAAGTGATCTCGTTTTCGTTAGCCATGATGTCCTCTACAGGCATTCAATTCGGAAAGAGCGACCGGCACGCCGTTAGCGGCGTTCGATCGGGTCGATGATCTGCAGGGCCAGGTTGCCTTTATGCGAACCCAGGCGCGCCTTGAACGACGGCACACCGTTGGCGCGCAACACCAGGTGCTCGGGCAGCTCCACCGGGATCACGTCACCGGCTTGCATGTGCAGGATGTCGCGCAGCTTCAGCTGACGGCGCGCAACCGTGGCGGTCAGCGGCACGGAGACGTCCAACACGTCCTCACGCAATGCTTTGACCCAGCGCTCGTCCTGGTCGTCGAGGTCGGACTGGAAGCCTGCATCGAGCATTTCCCGCACGGGCTCGATCATCGAATACGGCATGGTCACGTGCAGGTCGCCGCCGCCGCCGTCCAGTTCGATATGGAAGGTCGAGACCACCACCGCCTCGCTTGGGCCAACGATATTGGCCATGGCCGGGTTGACCTCGGAGTTCATGTACTCGAAATTGACCGGCATGATCGCCTGCCAGGCTTCCTTGAGGTCGACGAAGCACTGGTCCAGTACCATGCGCACCACCCGCAGTTCAGTGGGGGTGAATTCACGGCCTTCGATCTTGGCATGCCTGCCGTCACCGCCGAAGAAATTGTCCACCAGCTTGAACACCAGCTTGGCGTCGAGAATGAACAGCGCGGTGCCGCGCAGCGGCTTGATCTTGACCAGGTTCAGGCTGGTCGGCACGTACAGCGAGTGCACGTACTCGCCGAACTTCATCACCTGCACCCCGCCGACCGCCACATCCGCTGAGCGGCGCAGCAGGTTGAACATACTGATGCGGGTATAGCGGGCGAAGCGCTCGTTGATCATCTCAAGGGTCGGCATGCGACCACGCACGATCCGATCCTGGCTGGTCAGGTCATAGCTCTTGATGCTGCCAGGCTCGGAAACGCTCTCGGTCTGTACCAGCCCATCGTCGACGCCGTGCAACAGGGCGTCGATCTCATCCTGGGACAGCAGGTCCTGTACGGCCATTGCGGACTCCTACTGCAATACGAAATTGGTGAACAGCAACTGGTCGATCACCGGCTTGCCGACTTCTTTCTGCGCCACTTCCTGGACCACTGCGGTGGCTTTCTGACGCAGCATCTCCTGGCCCACCGAACTGGCGGACAACGTGTCGAAACCTTGACCGGAGAACATCATCACCAGGTTGTTGCGGATCACCGGCATATGCACGCTGAGCGCATCCAGATCGGCCTGATTACGGCCTTGCAGGGTGATGCTCAGCTGCATGTAGCGCTGACGGCCGTTCTGATTGAAGTTGACCACGAAGGCCGGAGCCAAGGGCACGTAGATCGCGGGAGCCTTGACGTTGGAAGCAGCCGCTTCGGCGGCCGGGGCCGGTTCACTTTTGTGCATGATGAACCAGGTGGCCCCCACCGACAGGCCGACCGCCAGCAGCAGCGCCAGTACCAGCAGCAGGATCAACTTGAGTTTGCCTTTTGCGGCGGGGTCTTTCACTGCTTCGCTCTTCGCCATGCCAATAATCCGTCGTCCATCGGGGTTTCAAAGGAGGATGACGTGGCTTGAGCAAGTGTTATGCCAGATCTATAACCAAGTGCTTTACGGTGATGGCGATTTCACCGATAAACCCGCTGACACTGAGCCAGCACATGCTTCAGGTGATGGCTAACCTGTGCGGGGGTTTACCCAAGAGGAAGCCTGAGCCGGCAATAGTCTGCTTAGGCGTAGTAGTCCACAGCGCTGTCACCAATGACCACCTGTTGCTCGACCGGCCGGCCCGTTTCACCAAGCTCGCCCTGCTCGCCCCCACCAACTTGGGCACGGCGTGCGGCCACCCCCGAAAGTTGCGAGGCATCTTGCTGCGCCTGCTGCTGTTGCTGGCGCGACTGATCGGCCACATTGACGTCTGGCTGCGCCAACCCCTGCTGGGCGAACAGCTCGCGCAAACGGTGCACCTGGCTATCCAAAGCATCTCGCACACCGGCATGGCCGCTGACGAAGGTGATCTGGGTGGATTGGTCAGTCGCAACGTTCACGCGGATATCCAGCCGACCCAACTCGGCGGGCTCCAACTGGATGTCCGCCGACTTGAGGTTTTGGCTCGACAAGTACATTACCCGGTTGACCAAACCTTCAGCCCAGGCGCTCTGGTTCATTTGCAGTGGCTGATGCAACGGATTGGCACTTGCCGGCAGCGCATTGGCAGCCTTGGCTGTCACGGCCTGGGTCAGATTGGCGAGGCGGTTGGCGAAGTCATCGACCCGAGTATCGCTACTGGCGGTTTTGGTGTCTTTGAGCCCATCCTCGAGCAGGGCGCCAAAAGCCTTGTCGCCAGTTTCGGATTTACCGGCTTGCTCTTCGATGTTGTCGACCAAGGTCGCCAATGGATTGACGCCGGCCTGAGTCTCCTGACCCTGTGCTCTGGCTCCATCGCTAGCATGCGCCGATGAGGTGCCTTTGGCCTGTGCATTTTGTTCAAGGGCAAGGCGCAGCCCTGGCAGATTAGCCAGCGGGTCGGCATCCGGGTCAAAGGCCTCTGTTTCGGCTTGCTCCGGCAACGGCTCGGCGATGTCAGCCGCTGGCGCTTGGTTGGCGGCCTGCAACATGGGCGCTACGGTTTCGGCTTGAGCCTGCAGCAATTGTGCGCCAGGTTGGGCATCGGTTACCTGGCCCGCGACCAGATTGGCGTCGAGCGACCCTGAGTCATTGGCGGGCGCAGGATCAGCAGCGGCTTGGGCCGCATCGTCAGCCGGCAACTTATTGCCGTCATCGGCAATTGCTGGCTTGTCGGCAGCCTGCGGCTTGCCATCTCTTGCGAAGTCGGGCTTGTCCTTGGGGCCGGCCTGCACAGCCTTGTCTTTGCGCAAAGACACAGGGTCGTGGCTTTGCCGGGCCATGACCTGATCGAACCCGCCACCTGGCTCACCCACCGGCTGCAGGGCTTTGTCTGCCCGAGGGGCACCAGCACCTGTAGGCTTGCTTGGGGTGTTGGTTTGCAGCAAAGGGTTGGGTGCGACAGGCATGAAACGGTCTCCGCGCCAGAAACTGGACTATTGTCTGGCTACAGATAGGCAAAAGTCGCGCCAACTACAGTTGGCTGGCTGAAACCCGTTCACGCTCCGCGCGATAGAAGTGTTGCACTTCGAGGTATTCGAGATCGATCCGATTGATCAGGTCTTCGATACCATACAAAGGGCGCACCTTAACCCGCTCCTCCAGTTGTTGGCACAAGTCGGCCAGGCCCACCGCGCCCATGTTGCTACTGCTGCCTTTGAAGCTATGCGCAGCCATGCCCAGCTCGTCGGCACTCTTGGCCTCGTGCAGCTGGCTGAGACGCCGCTCGGAGTCTTCCAGAAAGGTTTCCAGCAACTGCAAGTAGCCATCTTCCATGACCTCTTGCAAATCGCTGAGTACTTTGTGGTCAATATGCATGTCAGTCACTTGTTCACTCCCTGATCAAGCCAGATTATGCCTGAGCCGTGCGGCGGCTCTCCAGCCGTTTCACCACTCGAAATGGACGCAGGCACAGCGGCCACCGTCGCTCCATCTAGCGTTCCTGCCCAGGCGCTGCACCAGTTTCAGCCCGCGTCCGCTCAGTTGCTGATCCGCTTCTGGGCGCGACAATTCACCGCACACATCAAACCCTGCACCACTGTCCCGCACCTCGATGGTCAGACGCCCACCTGCGCCTAGCGGTTCAACTTTAAGTTCGATGCGCACAAACCCGTGCGTCAGCTCGGCCAAGCGCCGGGCACGCTCTTGATAGTAGTCGGCGAAGCCTTGCACATCACGTTTCAACCTCGAGTCGAGCTCTAGCACACCGTGCTCCAGGGCATTGGAGTACAGCTCACTGAGCACGCTGTGCAAGGCACCGGTGCTGGGCCGTAGACCGTGAATCTCCTGCAACAACTGCACCAGGTAGGGTACCGGGTTGAACCGTTTGAGGCTCTCGCCGCGCAGTTCGAAGCCGAGCGACCAGTCCAGCGGACTGGAACGGCCACTGTCGGAGTACAAGGTCGGCGCTGGCACTCGGTCTTGCGCCGTGAACATGGCAATGTCGCACAGGCTGATGTCATCCCGGGGGCGCCCGCCGAACTGCTCCAGCGCCTGCATCACCTCGTTGAACAGCTGGGCCGGAACGCGGTTGGCAGCCAGCACATCACGCAGGCGCTCGACGCCGAAAAGCCGGTCGTGCTCATCGGCGGTATCGACCACACCGTCGGAGAGCAGCAATAGCCGCTCCCCTGCAGCAAGCGGTAGCACTTCGGTGCTATCGTCAAAGCGCTCAGGCGGCAAAATGCCCAGCGGCAAGTGCCGCGAGGCCATCGCCCCAAGCAACGCGCCATCGGCCGACAGCCGGTAACCATCGGGCATGCCGCCATTCCATACCTCGACCGCGCCGCGCTGCACGCTCATCCTGAGCAACAGCGCACAGCAGAACATGTCGACCGGCAAAATGCGCTTGAGCTTGGCATTCATCTCCCGCAGCATCTGCGCCAGGCCGTAGCCCTTGGCGGTCATGCCGTAGAACACTTCAGCCAGTGGCATTGCCCCGACAGCGGCGGGTAACCCATGGCCGGTGAAATCGCCGAGCAGCACGTGCATGTCACCGGCTGGGGTGAACGCGGCCAGCAGCAGGTCACCATTGAACAAAGCATAGGGCGACTGTAGGTAACGGATGTTCGGCGCGGTGATGCAGCCGGAGTGTGCGACCTTGTCGAAAACTGCCTTGGCCACCCGCTGCTCGTTGAGCAGGTGATGATGGTGGCGAGCGATCTGGTCGCGCTGCTCCAGAACTGTGGCCTGCAGGCGGCGCAGGCGGTCCATCGCGCGGATCTTGGCGCCCAGAATCACTGCGCTGTAGGGCTTGGCCATGAAGTCGTCACCGCCGGCCTCCAGGCATCGCACCAGGGCGTCCTCCTCGCTGAGGGAGGTCAGGAAGATGATCGGCACCAACGCTTCGCCCGCCAGTGCCTTGATCTGCCGCGCGGCCTCAAAACCGTCCATCACCGGCATGAGGGCATCGAGCAGCACCAGCTGCGGGCGCTGCTGGGCAAACAGCGCGACGGCTTGTTCACCATTTTCCGCGGTGAATACCTGGTGGCCCTGGCGACGGACAATCTGTGCCAGTAGCAGACGATCGACTGCTCCATCCTCTGCCACCAGCACGGTCAACGCCTGTTCGGCCGGCATCTGGGCACTCAACTGATATCGAACAATTTTTCGAAATTGGAGATGGCCAGGATCTTGCGAACATCGGAACTGGCATGTACCACACGCACGTCCGAATCGTCACCGCCGGCGTGGTCGCGCAGCAACAGCAGCATGCCCAGCGCAGAGCTGTCCAAGTAGGTAGCATCCTTGAGGTCTACCACCACAGAGTCGGGCTTTTGCGGTTGACGTTCGTAGGCATCACGAAATTCTTGATGCTTGCCGAAGTCGAAACGGCCCTTGACCTTGATCGTGAGTTTTTTGCCGTCCTGCGAAAAATCAGTCTCGACTGCCATGCTAGCGATTCCTTCGATGATGGCGAATGCAACTCTTCAAGGTTTAGCAGGCCAACGCAGGGGTAGCAAGCTAGCCTGCAGCGGCTTGTTCGCGGGTCCACCCGCCTCACTCGGATGTGAGCTCAAACCTGTGGTAGAGGTTTAAGCCGCGAGGAGGACGGCACTTCGCTAATAGCGCTACGCGCGGCCCAGGCTACAAATGACCTTGCCTGGGCAACCGCTGCGACAACTCATCCAGCAACCGCTGCTCGCGCTTGTCTTCGGCGCGGCGAGCCTCGTCCATGTAGCGCTGCACCAGCTTGCGCAGGCCCTCGACCCGAGCGTAGGCCTGCTGCCAGGTGCCTCGGGCGTTTTTGAGGTTGTTTTCGTGCCAGATCAGGCTCTGGCGCTGCTGGGTCATGGCAGTTTCCAGCTGGGCCAGAAAGCGCTGGTAGTTGAGCAGCCAGCTACCGTTCACACCCTGCCCGCCGCGGTCGATCCACTGCGCTTGATAGCCTTCGCGGAACGACTCCAGCTCAGCCAGTTTGGCCTGGGCCTGTACCACCTGCTGCTGGAAGTGCCCCACGCGCTGAGCAGCTTTGCGTTCGGCCTCTTCGGCCATGTCGACCACAGGGGCCAGGCGGGCAGCGCGTCCGGGCAGGCTCATGGCTCATCAGCCCTTGGCCGGAGGCGTGAAGATCGCCGCCAGCTCGCTGCGGCTTTGCTGCATGCCGACATTTTCATCCAGCCCCTGGCGCAGGAAGTCGACCAGCCGAGGCTGCAAAGCAATTGCCAGGTCGGTTTCCGGATCGCCACCGGCGACGTAGGCACCCACGCTGATCAGGTCGCGGCTTTGCGATAGCCGTGACCACAGCTGCTTGAACTTCTGCGCCTGGCGCAGGTGGTCGGCATCCACCACCTGGGGCATGACCCGGCTGATCGAGGCTTCGATGTCGATTGCCGGATAATGGCCTTCCTCGGCCAGCCGCCGGGACAACACAAAGTGACCGTCGAGCACACCCCGAGCCGAGTCGGCAATAGGGTCCTGCTGGTCATCCCCTTCGGAAAGCACGGTGTAGAACGCGGTGATCGACCCGCCACCGGGCTCACCATTACCGGCGCGCTCCACCAGTTTGGGCAGTTTGGCGAACACCGATGGAGGGTAGCCACGGGTAGCCGGGGGCTCGCCGATAGCCAACGCGATTTCGCGCTGAGCTTGGGCGAAACGGGTCAATGAGTCCATCAGCAGCAAGACGTTCTTGCCTTTATCACGGAAATATTCGGCAATCCGGGTGCAGTACATGGCTGCACGCAGACGCATCAGCGGTGCGTCGTCAGCGGGCGAGGCGACTACCACCGACCGCTTGAGCCCTTCCTCGCCGAGGATGTGCTCGATGAACTCTTTGACTTCCCGGCCCCTCTCGCCGATCAGCCCGACCACGATGATGTCCGCCTCGGTGAAGCGAGTCATCATGCCCAGCAACACTGATTTGCCCACACCGGTACCGGCGAACAGGCCCAGGCGCTGGCCACGGCCGACGGTCAGCAGGCCATTGATACTGCGAATGCCCACATCCAGCGGCTGACTGATTGGGTCACGATTAAGCGGGTTGATGATCGGCCCATCCATCGGCACCCAGTCTTCTGCGCGCATGCCACCCTTGCCATCGAGGGCGCGCCCGGCGCCGTCGAGCACGCGGCCAAGCATGCTCATGCCCATGGGCAAACGACCACTGTCGTCCAGTGGTACCACCCGCGCCCCTGGCGCGATGCCGGCAATGCTGCCCACCGGCATGAGGAATACCTTGTTGCCAGCAAAGCCCATCACCTCGGCCTCGACCTGCACCGGGTGGTAGCTGTCGTCGTTGATGACCAGGCAGCGCCCACCTACCGCCGCACGCAGGCCTTCGGCTTCAAGGGTCAGGCCGACCATGCGCAGCAGGCGGCCTTCGACCACCGCCTGCACCGGCAGCGTGATCGCGTCGGCGTAGCCGCCCAGGCGCTTGGCGAAGCTGGTGCGGTCAAGGCGCATCGTTGCTGTCCAACTCAACCGAAAGGTCCGCAGCCGCCGGGTGCAGCGCCTGATCGTGCAACTGATCGAACAGCTGCGCTACAGCTTTGTCGATACGTGTTTCCATGGTCGCATCGATGCGGCTGTGCAGCGTTTCGATCCGGCAACCGCCGGGCAACAAGGCTTCGTCCTCAAGCAGCTTCCAGCGCTCCTCATGACGCTCGCGCAGGG
The DNA here is from genome assembly GCF_014269025.2 of Pseudomonas promysalinigenes. Taxonomy (NCBI): domain Bacteria; kingdom Pseudomonadati; phylum Pseudomonadota; class Gammaproteobacteria; order Pseudomonadales; family Pseudomonadaceae; genus Pseudomonas; species Pseudomonas promysalinigenes. Next base: position 3,488,156 of record NZ_CP077094.1, read on the forward strand.
CCAGCGCTTGCTCGAAATCCTGTGGGTTGAGGTGAATGCGAATATTGTCGGCGCCCATCGGCAGCAGCTTCAGCGCTTCACGCAGCACACGGGTGATTTGGCTTGAGTCGCTGCGCAGTTCGCGGCCGATGACCTGGCGCGCCATGTGCGCGACCAGGTGTACCAGGCTGCGTTCGATCTGCGTGTCCTGTTCGGCGATCGGCTCCATCAGGTGCTGCATCAACTGCTCCAGGCTCGCCAGCTTGGCGCTGAGCGCTTCTTCGGCTTCCTGGCGCACTTTCAGTTGGGTGCTGTGAAAGCCCTCGCGCTCCCCGGTGGCGAAGCCCTCGTTGTAGGCTTCCTGGCGGATTGCTTCGAGCTCTTCCAGGGTCAGTGGCTGAACTTCCTCCAGCGGCACTTCCTCGACTTCTTCCTCGAGCACTTGCGGCTCAGGTTCAGGCTCAGGCTGCGGGTCGAAGCTGGGCAGCGCCCAGACGTCCACGCCCTCTAGGTCGCGGGCGCGGATCAGATCGCTAGGGTGGGATTCTTTGCTGGGCATGCTGTGTTGTTCTCAAAACCCTGTTCAGCCGAGGCCAACGCTTGTCAGCGCGGATGTATCAGCCAATGCGTCGGCAGCGACAATCGCGATATCCCGCACCGAGGCTTAGGCGGGTGAACCCGCTCCCACAACGGGCAGCCAGTGGGGAGCAAGCGGTGGCCTTAAATCATTTCCTCGGCACCTTTGCCACCGAGCACGATCTCGCCGGCCTCGGCCATGCGACGGGCGATGGTGAGGATTTCCTTCTGCGCCGTCTCCACATCACTGACCCGCACCGGGCCCTTGGCTTCGAGGTCGTCGCGCAGAAGCTCCGAGGCACGCTTGGACATGTTCTTGAAGATCTTGTCCTTGACCCGCTCGTCCGCGCCTTTGAGCGACACCACCAGCACGTCGGACGATACTTCACGCAGCAGCGCCTGGATACCACGGTCGTCTACGTCGGCCAGGTTGTTGAAGACGAACATCAAGTCTTCGATCTGCTCCGACAGGTCATTGTCGATCTCGCGGATCGAATCCATCAGCGCGCCTTCCACGGAGCTGTCGAGGAAGTTCATGATATCGGCGGCACGCTTGATACCACCCAAGGTGGTGCGCGCGGCATTGGAGTTGCCCGAGAACTGCTTCTCGAGGATCTGGTTCAGCTCCTTCAGGGCCGCAGGCTGCACGGTATTGAGCGAAGAGACACGCAGGATGATGTCCAGGCGCACTTTGTGGTCGAAGTTGCTCAGCACTTCACCGGCCTGGTCGGGGTCCAGGTATGCGACCACGATGGCCTGAATCTGCGGGTGCTCGTAGCGGATCACGTCGGCCACGGCCCGCGGCTCCATCCACTTGAGGCTGTCCAGGCCACTGGTATTGCCACCAAGCAGGATGCGATCGATCAGGCCGTTGGCCTTGTCCTCGCCAAGCGCCTGATTGAGCATCTTGCGGATATAGCCATCGGAGCCCACGCCCAGGCTGGTCTGGTCGCCGACGATTTCGACGAACTCGCTCATCACCTGCTCGACCTGCTCTCGGTGCACATTGCCCATTTGCGCCATGGCCACACCGACCCGTTGCACTTCTTTGGGACCCATGTGCCGCAGCACTTGCGCAGCATCGGTTTCACCGAGCGACAGCAGCAGGATCGCGGCTTTGTCGACACGGCTCAGCTTGGCGGTAATGGCTCGATTGTCACTCATCGGCGTTGATCCACTCTTTCACGACCTGGGCCACGCGGCCTGGGTCTTCGGCCACCAGGCCTTTGATTGCGTTGAGCTGTGCTTCGTAGCCCTCGCTGGGGCTCGGCAACAGAATGCTTGACGGGCCACCGAGGCTGACACGGTCGTTGGCCAACTCGCCATCCAGACCGATCATCCCGCCCAGTTCCATGTCGTTGTCCGCAGCAGCTTGCTTGCCGCCACCTGTGATGTTGTTGAGCACCGGACGCAGCACGCCGAACACCAGCACCAGGATGAACAGCACGCCGAGCACTTGCTTGACGATGTCCCAGAACCACGGCTGCTGATAGAACGCGATATCGGCGATCTCTTCACCACGGTCGGCGGCGAAGGGCACGTTCATTACCGTCACGCTGTCACCACGGCTGGCGTCGAAGCCTACCGCGTCCTGCACCAGGCGGGTGAAGCGCGCCAAGTCTTCGGCACCCCATGGGGCGCGGGTGGTTTGCCCATTGGCATCGACTTTGACCTGGTCATCGACCACCACTGCCACCGACAGCCGAGTCAGGCGACCCTGCTGTTGGCGGGTGTGGCTGATCGAGCGATCGAGTTCGAAGTTCTTGGTGGTCTGCTCGCGCTTGTCGGAAGGATACGGCGCCAGCATTGGCTGCCCGGTGGCCGGGTCCATGATCTGCTGACCGTTGGCATCGACCAGCGGCTGACCAGGCTGGATGGCTCCGGCCGCACCTGCCGCAGCGCCGGTGGTCTGCGGCGCGGAAGCAGGGCCTGGCGGCTGATTGCTCAGCGCACCTGGTACACCCTGCGGGCCCTGACTGCTGGCGCGCTGCTCGTTGACCGCCTGCTCGCTGCGCAGCGCCGGCTGGTCGGGGTTGAACTGCTCGGAGGTGGACTCGACCGCGCTGAAGTCCAGGTCGGCCGACACCTCGGCCTTGTAGCGGTCATTGCCCAGCACCGGTTGCAGGATGTTGTGCACACGCTGGGTCAGCATACCTTCCATGCGGCGGCTGTAATCGTATTGCTTGCCAGCCATGGTCAAGGCTGTGTCCTGCAACTGCTCGGACAACAGGTTGCCACGCTGGTCAACCACCGTGACTTGCGATTTGTCCAACTCAGGCACGCTGGTGGCGACCAGGTTGACGATGGCCATGACCTGGCCTGCTTCCAGCGAACGGCCAGGGTAGAGCTCTACCAGCACAGAAGCGCTGGGCTTGCGCTCGTCGCGCACGAACACCGAACTCTTTGGGATGGCCAGGTGCACGCGCGCGGCCTTCACATTGTTCAGGCTCGAAACGGTACGCGCCAACTCGCCTTCCAAGCTGCGGCGATAGCGGGTGGCCTCCATGAATTGGCTGGTGCCCAGGCCTTGTTCTTTGTCGAGCAACTCGAAGCCGACATTGCCATCGCTCGGCGCCACGCCTGCCGCTGCCAGCTTCAGGCGCGCACGGGAGAGGTCGTCGGCCTTGACCAGCAACGCACCGGAGTTGGGCTCGACACGGTAGGGAATATCTGCAGAGGCCAGGGTATCCATGACCTGTTTGGTATCCATGCCGGCCAGGCTGCCATACAACGGCCGGTAGTCAGGCTGCTGCGACCAGAGCACCACGGCAAAGCCGATCGCCACGCTCGCCGCCAAGCCGACCAGCAGGCCGACCTGACGCAGCATGGGCATCTGCGAGATGTTTTCCAGAAACGCCATGTTCAACAGTGGCGGTTTGGAACCTGACGCGCCGCTCTTGGCAGGTGCGTTATCGACGACTGCATCAGCCATGACTTACTTCCGCCCTCAAACCGGCATCTGCATGATGTCTTGGTACGCCTGAACCAGCTTGTTGCGCACCTGGGTCAAGGCCTGCATGGACACGCTGGCCTTCTGCGAGGCGATCATCACGTCAGTGAGGTCCACACCGCTCTTGCCGATTTCAAAGGCGTTGGCCAGCTGGTTCGATGCCTGCTGGGTCTGATTGACCTTGCCGATGGCCTGGCCGAGCATATCGGCAAAGGTGCTCTGGCCAGGCGCCAGCTCGGCGGCGGCGGTGGCTTTAGGCAGCGACATGGCATCGGCCTGCATGGCCCGCATGTCCAGCATCAGACGGTTGAATTCAACACCTTGGCTCATGAACTTCTCTCTCCGGCGGCCGCATTTTTTTGACAGTCATGCGGCGGATAGCCCTGAACTAGCAACACGTGTGCCAGCCCGCAGCGCCAACTCTTAAATGAATGTTTCAGCCGAACAGGCTGGCCTCCACATCGAGCCCGGCTTCACGCATCTGCGCGAGCTTGTAGCGCAGGGTACGCGGGCTGATGCCGAGTTTTTCGGCTGCCTCCTTGCGCCGCCCACGCTCGGCGCGCAGGGTATCGATGATTTTCTGAAACTCATGGCGACGCATGTCGTCGCCCAGGCCTGCGGACTCGACAAGTCCTTCAGCAGGCAGTGGCGGTGCAGCAGCTTGGCCCAGCGCCGACAATGGAATGGCGCCCGCCAGACAAAAATCCGCCGCCTCAATGACGCCGCCCTGCTGCAGAATCAACGCCCTCTGCAGCGCGTTGTCCAGTTCTCGCACATTACCCGGCCACGTGTGCGCCAGCAGGCAATCACGCGCCTGGGCAGACAAGCGTACTGGCGCATGCTGCATCTTCGCAGCGTGCCGCGCCAGCAAGCGCTCTGCCAGCGGCAGAATATCGCCACGGCGCTCGCGCAACGGTTGCCACGCCAGTGGGAACACCGACAGCCGGTAGTAAAGGTCCTCGCGAAAACGCCCTGCTGCCACTTCGCTCGCCATATCCCGGTTGCTGGTAGCCAAAACGCGGATATTCAGCGCGATGGGCTTGCGCCCCCCTACCCGTTCCACTTCGCGCTCCTGCAGTACACGTAATAGTTTGGCCTGCAAGCCAAGGGGCATTTCGGAGATCTCGTCGAGCAGCAAGGTACCGCCTTCAGCCTGTTCGAACTTGCCAGCCTGGGCCGCGATTGCCCCGGTGAAGGCGCCTTTCTCGTGACCAAACAGCGTGGCCTCGAGCATGTTGTCCGGAATGGCCGCGCAGTTTATCGCCACGAATGGCTGCGCTGCACGTGGCGACTGCTGATGGATGTAACGCGCAAGCACTTCCTTGCCGGTACCTGACTCACCACATATCAGCACGGTCGAATCGCTGCGAGCTACCCGTGCTGCCAGCTCCAACAGCTGCAGGCTGGCGGGTTCGCACGCTACCGGCCCCTCATCGTCGGCCACCGTCAAACGCCCGGCGGCGTGGCGTTCGACCAGGCTCAGCAAGGCCTGTGGCTCGAACGGCTTGACCAGATAATCCACGGCCCCTTGGCGCATGGCCTCCACGGCCCGCTCCACAGCGGCGTGGGCGGTCATCAGCAACACTGGTAATTGAGGATGATGACGGCGCAGCTGCACCAGCAATTGATGGCCGTCCATACCCGGCATGTTCACGTCACTGACCACTAGGCTGTAAACCTCACCGGCCACCGCCTCCAGCGCCTGCTCGGCGCTGCCCACTGCATCGAAGGCGAAGCCACCGATTTCCAGGGTATCGCCCAGGGCCTGGCGCAATACGCGGTCATCCTCGACCAGCAGCACCTTGATCGCCATTACATAACCTCCGTTGCCTGCCCGTCGATCAACGGCAATTCAACCTTCACACAGGTGCCACGCCCAACCTTGGAGCGCAGGTGCAATGAACCTTGATGGGCACGCACAACGGCCTTGACCACCGCCAGCCCAAGCCCGGTTCCGGTGGCCTTGGTGGTCAGGAATGGCTCGCCCAAGCGCCCCAGCAGCTCGGCATCGATGCCACTGCCGGCATCGCTGATGCTCAAATGCAAGGTGCGCTCGCGGCGGAACAGGTGCACCTTGAGCCGGGCCGGGTTGTCGCTGGCTTGCAGTGCGTTTTCGATCAGATTGAGCAAAGCGCCCACCAGGGTGTCGCGGTTGCACAGCAACTCCCCCAGGTGGCTATCGCACTGCCAGCGCACGGCATGACCCTGCACATGAGGCTGAGCCGCTTGCTGCAGGGCCTGGAACAGAGCCTTGGGGGTCAACCTATCGCCCAGCGGCAGTTCACCACGGGCAAACACCAGCATGTCGCGCACCTGGTGTTCCAATTCGTGCAGCCGCTCCTTGAGGCTGCCAGCAAAGCGCTGGCGGGTTTCTGGCGCGAGCTCGCGCTCGCCATCGGCCAGGTGGCTGGCATAGAGCATGGCCGCCGACAGCGGCGTGCGAATCTGGTGCGCCAGCGAAGCAACCATACGCCCCAGGGAAGACAGGCGCTCGTGCCGGGCCAGTTGGTCTTGCAGGCGGCGGGTTTCAGTGAGGTCGTTGAGCAACACCAGTTGGCCCGGCTCGGCGTCCAGCGAGCGGGTGGCGATAGACAGGCGGCGGCCATCGCGCAGCGAGACCTCGTGGCCATCGTCCTTGCGCGGGGCGAAGCTGCGCGCAATCACCTGGCGCCACAACTGACCGACCACAGGCTCACCCAGCATTTGGCAGGCCGCCGGGTTGGCCTCTCGCACCCTGCCTTGGTCATCGATCACGATCACCCCACCTGGCAGCAGGTCGAGCAGATTTTGCAGGCGGTTGGCCAGGCGCTCCTTTTCGTTCAGCTCGGCTATGCGCTGTGCACCGACGACCGCCAACTCGCCTTTGAGCTCACTGACCCGGGCTTCGAGCATGCCGTAAGACTGGTTGAGCTGGCTGGATACCTGATTGAACAGGGCAAATGCCTGCTCAAGGCCTTGTCGACTCTCCTGCTCGACCGGGGTACTCGACTGCTGATCGGGGGCTCGGGAAAAGTGGGCGGCCTGGGGCATCTTGCTCTCTCGCGTGGCTGACCGTCATAAAAACGGTGTGATGCCAGGGTTGTAGCAATAGCCGTGCCGGGGATGGGGGAATGCTCGGGGGTGAATCGTGCGAGGGTGAATCGTTCGAGGACTGTGGTGTGGCGTAGATCGAGCGCCGCCCGCGCGGCGCATCGCGAGCTGCGCTCGCTCCTACGTTTGTTTCGGGCCAATTGATCCTGCGGGATTTGCGCGCGGACGCCTTGGTGCATGGCGCGAGATAGCGTCGTATGAACCAGGCGGTCGCGCGCGCCTGTCACAGGCGTCACTGGCCGAAAACAAACGTAGGAGCGAGCGTAGCTCGCGATGCGCCGCGCGGGCGGCGCTCGATCTGCGCCCCAACATCAACCTCAAGGCATACACCCCAAAGGCTCAATCACTCTTCCGCCTGATCCTCACCACCCTGTCGGCTCATCCCGTACTTACGCATTTTCTCGACCAAAGTGGTCCGACGAATCCGCAACCGTTCGGCCGCGCGCGCAACGATGCCATTGGCATCGTCCAAAGCCTGCTGGATAAGCCCCTGTTCCAGGCTGCCAAGGTAGTCCTTCAGATCCAGACCCTCAGGCGGCAACATCGCATGATTGCTGAAATTCGGCGTATGGCCATTGATCGCCACCCGCTCCTCCAGATCGCTGCGCAGGCTATCGACCAGTTGCTCGTCCTCGTCATCGACATAACGGAATTTCTTCGGCAACTCCGATACCCCGATAACCCCGTACGGGTGCATGATAGCCATGCGCTCTACCAGGTTGGCCAGCTCGCGGACGTTCCCCGGCCAGCCGTGGCGGCAGAGCGACATGATCGAGGCCGAGTTGAAGCGGATCGAACCGCGCTTCTCGTGCTCCATGCGCGAAATCAGCTCGTTCATCAACAGCGGAATATCTTCCACTCGCTCGCGCAGTGGCGCCATTTCGATCGGGAAGACATTGAGCCGGTAGTACAGGTCTTCGCGGAAAGTGCCATCCTCGATCATGGTTTCGAGGTTCTTGTGAGTCGCGGCGATGATCCGCACATCGATGCTTTGGGTCTTGTTGCTGCCCACTCGCTCGAAGGTGCGCTCCTGCAGCACCCTCAGCAACTTGACCTGCATAGGCAATGGCATGTCGCCAATTTCGTCGAGGAACAGTGTGCCGCCGTTGGCCAGCTCGAAACGCCCGGCACGGCTGGTGATGGCACCCGTGAACGCGCCCTTCTCGTGACCGAACAGCTCGCTCTCCAGCAACTCAGCCGGGATCGCGCCGCAGTTGACCGGCACGAACGGTGCTTCGCGGCGTTTGGAATGGTAGTGCAGGTTGCGCGCCACCACTTCCTTGCCGGTACCGGACTCGCCAAGGATCAGCACGCTGGCATCGGTATCGGCGACCTGCTGCATCATCTGGCGCACATGCTGGATGGCACGGCTGGTGCCGACCAGGCTACGGAACAGGTTCGGCTCACGCTGGCGTCCGCGCTCGCGGGCCTGGTCATACATCTCGCGATAGACCTGGGCACGGTGCAGCGAGTCGAGCAGCTGACTGTAGCTCGGCGGCATCTCGAGGTTGGAAAGTACCCGGCGGCGCAGTTCTTCCGGAAACTCCGCAGAAGAATTTTCACCGATCAGCAAAACCGGAAGGAACTCATCCCACCCAGCCACTGTCTTAAGGAGCCCAAGCACACTGCCCGGAGCACTGACAGTACCGATCAGCACGCATAGCACTTCGCGGCTCGAAGACAGGTCGCCCACGACCTGCTGCCAATCCTGGCTGGAGCACGGAAGATTATCTTCGCCGAGGAAGTTCAGGACCACCGCCAGATCGCGGCGGCGGGCGCTGTCGTCATCGATCAGGAGAATCTTGGTTTCACGCCACATGCAATAGCAACTTCCCTAGTCATATCGGCGCCCTGTGAGGGGCATGCTCGACATCTCCGACTGAATGGTCAGTGTTCGGACGTCTGAAATTCGAAAACAGCCACTAGTAAAGTCAAAAAAACCCGTGCAGTCAAATTAATGGCGCACGGCTTTTTGCACATCTGTGGTCACGTGAACAGATGGTATACCTTGGCGGCATTTTTCGCCTGACGGATTTGCATCATCTCGTCGACTATTGATTGACGCTCCCCACTTGCAACGTCAATCAATTGCCGGTAGACGACCAACAGTTGCTCCAGGCTGTCGCGCACATCGGCTTCCTGGCCGACCGCTTCATCGAGCACATCATTGATGCGCAGGCGGCATTCCAGATCCAGCTCGCCCACTGCACTCCAGTCACGCTTGTGCAACGCGGTAAGCAGCAGCTGACGGGTCTGTTCGATTCGCTCGATTACTTCGCTCATCTCATGCTCCTGGCTCAGGAAGCCGACTGGTCGGCGATGGCGTCCCAACCTTCCTTGACTGTGATCAGCAAGCGCGCCACTTCATCGATGATTTCGGGGTCGCTCTTGGCGTTGGCCTCGATCAAGCGACGGCTCATGTAGGTGTACAGGCTGTCCAGCTCGGCCAGGCTGTCGGCGTGGTTTTCCAGGTCCAGGCCTTCGCGCAGGCCACCGATAATGTCGATGGCTTTGCCGATCAGGATGCCTTTCTGGGCGACATCCTTGCGGGCAATTGCGCCTTTGGCCTGAGCCATACGATCAAGGCCGCCCTGCATGAGCATCTGCACCAGGCGGTGCGGGCTGGCTTCGGATGTCTGCGCCACGCCGTTGACTTTCTGATACTGCCGAAGGGCCAACATCGGGTTCATGGATCTACCTCGTTGCAGCGAAATGGGTTGCTTGTAACTTGTGTATCGCCTGGACGTCAAAAAACTTTAGCGACCCTACGCAAAAGCCCGGCGCATCGAGGGATGCCGCCGGGCTTTTGGCAGGCTCAGTTAATCAGGACTTTTTAGCTTGAGCGTTGATCGCTTCGAAGATCGAGGTGATTTGGTCGGCCTGGGCTTTCATTTTGCCAAGGGCAGTATCCAGCGCGACATACTGCTTGGTCAGCGACGCTGTCAGCGACTCTGTCCGGCGATCAAGCGCCTCCTGCTGATCAGAAAGCTGCTTGGCCGCCTTGTCCAGGTTGGACTTGCGCGTCGCAAGGCTGCCATCGGTCTTGTTGTACGGATCGATGGCATTGTTCATGCGCTCGAAAATGCCATTGGTGCCGGTGAACAGGTTCTGCACTTCTGCGCCGAGCTTCTTGTCGTCCATCGCAGATGTGAACTTGATGCTATTGAACTCCAACGTGCCGTCTTTCTGGGTATTGATGCCCAACTGACTCAGCGTCGTCAGGCTATCGCCGGCACCGACTTCGCTCAGGACTTTGCGCACATCGCCCAGCAGAGAGCGGGTGGTTGGGTCATTGGTGAGTGGGCCAAGAATCAGGTTGTCATCACTGTCACGACTGGTGGAAGTCAGCGAAGTGATCGCTTTCTGCATTGTGTTGTAAGCATCGACGAAGCTCTGAATCGACTTTTTCAGGCCGTCGTTGTCCGCTGCAACGGTCACCGCAGTTGGCGAACCCGTACTGCCGCTGCCGGTCCTGGCGCTGACGCCAGTCAATTGCAGCGTCAGGCCGCTGATGGCCTTATCGACGGTGTTGGTCGCACTGGTGACCTTCAAGCCATCGATGGTCAGTTCGGCATCCTGGGCCAGGGCAGTGATGTACCCCGCGCCAGTGCCAGACATCTGCGAAGTACCATCGATTTCCAGCTCGGCGATACCGCTCAGGGAAATATCGGAACCGGCGCCGGTGGTGGTGGAGCTGAGCACAAGGCGCGAACCGCCTTGTTCGTTGACGATGTTGGCGGTAATGCCGTTTGCGCTCATTTCCTTGTTGATCTGATCACGCACGCTCTGCAACGTTGCACCGCTGGCAACATCGAGATCGTAGGTTTTTCCACCTTGGCTGATGGTCAATTTACCAGCACTGATGGAGCTGCTTGCCCCACCTGCGAACTGTTGGCTTGCAACCTTCGAACCGGTCGCCAGCTTGTCCACGATTACATCGTAGTTTCCTGCCACCGCCGAGTTACTCGACGTGATCTTGACCACGGCCTCGTTCGCCGACTTCGCAGAATAGGCGTTGAAGGAGGGAGCATTCTTGTCGTTGAGCTTCTTCATGGCGTCCTGGAACGCCGTCAGAGCACTGCGCAAAGAACCGATCCCCGAGATCAACGCGGTGTTGTTGCTGGTTTGCCGGGTGATCTGGGTTTGCTTGGCGGATGTATCAGCCTTGACCAGCGCGTTCACGATCTCGGTGATGTTGAGACCAGAGCCCAGGCCGGTTGTTGGGGTGAGTGCGCTTGCCATGCCGTAATCCCTCTTTCAACGGGCCGGCGCTACTCCTGCAGCGCCAGCATGTATCACTTCATTGATGTTCGCCGCCCATCATACTTTGGCGTCGAACAGAACACTGTTGACATCACTCAAACTGTGAGCAATTCGCAGCGCTTCTTCCGAAGGCAACTGGCGAATCAGCTTACCACTGTCTGTAGCAATGACCTTGACCACAATCTGGCCGGATTCCTCATCCATGGAAAACTCAAGGTTGCGTTGGGTAGCTTTGAGAAATTTCTCGATTTCCGCTACCGCGCTTTTGACCTTATCGGCATCTTGCGCGTCCTGCTTGGCCTTTTCGCCAGTGGCTGCAGGCTTAGCTTCTTCCGACGGCCGGTTAACCGGCTTATCGACGGCCTGCTCGGCCGGTTTTGCGGCCGGATAAGACAAATTCAGCTTGACGCTCATGTCCATCTCTACCACCTCGCAATGCAAAGGCGGGGAAGCGCCGATCAAGCACTCCCCCGCCGGTCACCATCGGCGATTACTGAAGCAGCTTCAGTACAGCGGATGGCAGCTGGTTGGCCTGGGCCAGAACCGAAGTGGATGCCTGCTGCAGGGTCTGCTGCTTGGTCATCTGAGCGGTTTCAGCGGCGAAGTCGGTGTCCTGTACACGGCCACGAGCGGCTTCGGCGTTCTCGTTGATGTTCTGCAGGTTGTTGATGGTGCTGGTCAGACGGTTCTGAACGGCACCCAGGTCAGCACGGTTGGTGTTGATGGTCTGCAGAGCGGTGTCGATAGCGGCGATGGCGGCGCTGTAGTTGGTTTCCGAGACGCTGCTGCTCGAACCCTGAATGTTGATGCCCGAGCCGATGCCCAGCGAGGAGGCGTCGAACTTCTGGTTCAGGTCGATGGTGATCTGGTTCGAGCTGCCGGTGTTCGAGCCAACCTGGAAGGTCATGGTCGAAGCCGAACCGTCCAGCAGGTTCTTGCCGTTGAGCTGGGTGCTGTTGGCGATACGGGTCAGTTCCGAAGCCATCGACTGGAACTCTTTGTCCAGGGCGATACGGTCATCGGTGCTGTTGGAGTCGTTACGCGACTGAACAGCCAGTTCACGCATACGCTGCAGAATGTTGGTCTGCTCTTGCATCGCGCCTTCAGCGGTCTGGGCGATGGAGATACCGTCGTTGGCGTTTTTGATTGCCATGGTCTGACCACGGATCTGCGAGGTCATGCGGGTAGCGATCTGCAGGCCAGCGGCGTCGTCTTTGGCGCTGTTGATTTTCAGGCCGGAGGACAGACGGGTCATCGAAGTGGCCAGTGCATCGGAAGCACGGTTCAGGTTCTTCTGAACGCCCAGGGAGGTAGTGTTGGTGTTAACAGTCAAAGCCATGACGAATTCCTCGTTGGATTGGGTACTACGGCTTCCGGCCTTGGCAAATCGCCGGGTGTGGCACAGAGAACCTTCGTAATTGTTATCGTCGTCAGGGCGGGTTGCTTTAGGAGATTTTTCAAAAAAATTGCTGGCATCCTGCCAGCCCAATGAATTCAAGGAGTTGACGCCAGATTACAGACGCTCAAAAAACCATAGCCCGGAAAACAAAACGCCGCCATAAGGCGGCGGCGTTCAGCAAGACTACCTGCGGTCAGTCCGAGCGCTCGATGATCGCTGACCCCCACGACAGGCCCACGCCAAAACCACTCAGCGCAACACGGCGATGCTGCGAGCCCACGACGTGCTTTTCCAGCAGCAACGGAATGCTCGAGGACACTGTATTGCCGGTTTCGACCATATCCTTGACGAAGCGCTGCTTGTGCTCGCCTTCAAGGAAGCGCGCGGAAACCGCATCGACGATCGCCGCACTACCCTGATGCAGGCAATAGAGGTCGATGTCCTCGGCCTTCAATTCACTGGTGTCGAGCAACTGCTGCAGGTGTGCAGGCACCTTGACCAGGGCGAAGTTGTAAACCTGGCGGCCGTTCATGAAGAACTTGCCATCGGTCGTGCGCAGATGCTCGGCACCGGCACCATCGCTGCCGAACAGCGATTTGCCTAACTGCCAGGTAGCACCATGGCCCATCCAGGTAGCAGTGGCGGCATCACCAAACAGCATGGTGGTGTTGCGATCTTCGGGGTCGACGATCTTCGAGTAAGGGTCTGCGGTAATCAGCAAGCCATTTTTCAGACCAGCCGCTTCCATGAACCCCTTGATCGCATACAAGCCGTAGACGTAGCCCGAGCAACCCAGAGAAATATCGAACGCAGCAACCGCCGTGGACAGCCCCAGCTTGTGCTGCACGATGGCAGCGGTGTGGGGCAAACCCTCGGCGTCACCGTTCTGAGTCACGACGATCACCACGTCGATACAGGCCGGGTCCAACGCAGGATTGGCGGCGAACAGTTTCTTGCAGGCCTCAACGCACAGGTCGGAGGTTTCTTGAGCCTCGGCCTTGCGAGGCAAGAACGTAGATCCGATCTTGCCGAAGATGAAATCCTGATCTTTGCCGAATTTCGCGCCCTGGGCGTAGTTATCCACGCCTTCAGTCGGCACGTAACTGGCGATGCTTTTAATGCCAATCATATGGCTTCCCAATTCAATGTCAGCAACATGCCCCTGCGCGCGGGCCCAGCCGCGGTTGAATCGAAACGATGGGCGGACGGTTCACGGGCGCAGACGTTAACGAATGTAACGATGATAACAGTGAAGATGCCCGTCGTGACTTCCAAGTCACGCGTTTTGTCGAATCCTGGTCGTAGAGAGTGGTCAGATAAGCCCAAAAGCAAAAAAACGCCCCGGCATAGCCGGGGCGCAATCAGTTGCCAGGTCACTCAGGAGGCCTCACGCCAACCAAGCACGCTGCCAAGCCAACAGGTGATCGCCTTCAAGCATCCAGTCGGCCAGGACCTGCTCGCGCAACTGCTCACCCATCGCAGCACTTGCAGCCTGGTCATGCAGGTGCATGCGGATCGCCTCCACCCAGCTAGCTGGCTGGTTCTGCACCCGCGTAACGTGAAGCGGCCCCTGGTATGCACGCACATCGCTGGCGATGACTGGCACGCCACAAGCCCCAAACTCAAGCAAGCGCAGGTTGCCGGCGCATGCGCTGATGGGCCCCTCAGCCAGCGGAGCCAGCGCCAGGTCAAGGTCAAGCCCTGCGAGCAACCTTGGGTAATCGACGGCACCCAGAATCGGAGTGACCGTCTGCACATCAGCCTGCAAGCCTGGGGGGCAGGCACCGAGCACAACCCATTCCACTTCTTGCTTGAGCATGCTGGCTACTTCGGTCAGCAATGCCTCCTCGGCGGTGCCCAGCCAGCCCCCTACCAGCCCTACCCGCGGCTTGTGGCCTACCCCGCGCCGACTGCGCAGGCCCTGCCATTGCGCTGGCGACAAGCGGCTTTCGACCACCCGTATATCGCGATGTGCCTCGGCGAACGTTTCCGCTAACGCAGGGTTGGCAACCACCAAGCGATCGGCATGCGCCATGGCTGCATTCAGACCTTGAAGCAGATGCCCGAAGCGTTGTCGATCCACCGAAAGCTGCCCCCAGGCTTGCGCATCAAGATCAATCACTTTGAACGCATGCGAAAACGCTGACAGGCGCCGCAGGCACTCGATCTGCTCAGCTTCGATGGGGCGGCGCACGATTACGCAATCCGGCGCAAAGCGCTTAATCTCGGCAAACGACAAACGGCTTTGCACCAACGTTGCGTCCAGTAGGCCTTCACGGCTCAACGCTTGCAGCGGTTGTATGATTCGCTGCTCATCGCCCTCCTGCACATCTTCCACGCAGGCCAACACCCTAGGCAGCGGGCGCCAAGAGGCCAGGGGCTGCCAGCTCAGCGCAGACGGAACAACGCTGTATTCTGGCCCAGAGAGGCGCAAATGCGGGCTGTAGGCGGGATCACGTGCCAGCAGCGGTAGCCAGCGTGCATACAGGGCATCCTCTTGCTCCACCGTAACAGCAGGTTCGGCCGTCTCACTGATCAGCAATGCCGCACGAGGCGTCCAGACATTGAGGTAGCCGGCCGCATGCAAGCGCAGGCACAGGTCGACATCCGCCCAGCACGCCAGCTCCGGTGACTCATCGAAACCGCCGAACTCATGGAACAGCGCTTTGCCCAGCATCATGCACTTGCCACTGACCGCCACCGCGTTCTGGTCAACAAGCAAACGTTGCTGATACCCCGGCGCCAGCATTGGACGCCCTTTGAATACACGACCAACCGGCCCATGCATGCCCAGGATCAGGCCACCATGGCGCACCGTGCAATCACTGGCAAGCAGCTTGGCCCCTACCGCACCCGCCTCCTGGCGGCAAGCGTGATTGA
Organism: Pseudomonas promysalinigenes; assembly: GCF_014269025.2. NCBI lineage: Bacteria > Pseudomonadati > Pseudomonadota > Gammaproteobacteria > Pseudomonadales > Pseudomonadaceae > Pseudomonas > Pseudomonas promysalinigenes. The sequence continues at coordinate 3,503,293 of NZ_CP077094.1, forward strand.
CCAACTGCTGCAGCCAGTCGTCCTCCAGCACGGCGATACCGGCATGCAACCAGAGCAGCAACTCACCCGCCGCCTGCTCGGCCGCCAAGTTGCGCACTTGGACCGTAGAGAGATCGCTGCAAAAGCGCAGCACCTTAACCTGCGTCGCGTCCAGTTGCTCGACACCGGCCAACCAGGCTTGCAGCTGCGGATCATCTTGCCCCTGGTCGAGCAACAGGATCTCGAAGCGACGGTAGGTGGTCTTCTCGAGCAGGGTGTCCAGGCAACGGCGCAGGCGCTCCAGGCCGTCCTCGGTGGCTACCAGAATACTCACCAGCGCACTCTCGCCGACCCCGTAATCCAGGTCGTAGTGCCCCGGCAGCCGGGCCGAGACAGTGCCGCCCTCGAAGCCTCTGGCCAGTAGATGCCGCTCGATAGCAGCGCGTTGCTCAGGGCTATCGACCAGCGGAGTGGCGGCACTGATCAACAAGGGTTCGTTGATGTGCCCCAGCCCTTGCAGCCCTTTGTCTTCTATCAGCCGCAGAATGAGGTCAAGTTCGAACGCCTCTGCACTGTCCATCCGCAGACCGCCTGTTGCCAGCACCGCCTCACGGTTGAACAACCAATGGCGCGCGAGCACACCCGGCAGGCTCAGAAGCATGTCCAAATTGATGTCTGGCCGCACGGCCAACTGAAGTTCTGCGTTTGGCAAACGCCGCATCTCATCGCCGTAGACCGCACGCACACCTTCTGCGTCGATCAGGTCCAGCGCGGCAATCATCAGTCCACTGGCAGTGAACTCACAACCGGCCTCCACCAGCATGAACCAGTCGAAGGTGCCATTGCGCACGATCTGCTCGACCTGCTCGGGTATCGGCCCCTCGGCAAGTTCGATGAGCTCGATTGCAGGGTAAGCATTGTGCGCAGGGCTCAGGCTTTTGGCGGTCACAGCGAGGCTTTCACAGCTGGCCTGATGGTTGACCACCAGCACCGCTATCGTTGGCGCCCGCCCGCGGGTCAAGCGCTCGCTGATCAAGCGTTGCTGCACCGCATCAGGTACGCGCTCGGCGAGCCACTGCGACATATCGGGCTCCACAGGTAAAGCCGGGAACTGCGCCAGCGCTGCCTGAATCTGCTCTTGGGCAGTCGCCACCTGGCCTCCCTTGGCAGTGATCTCGGCGATCTGCGAGGCGAACAGGGTGCCAAACACCGTTTCGCGTAACTCTGCGTATGCCTGCCGGGTCTGAGGGGTGTCTGCCTGGCGCAAGCTTGTCTTGAGCTGATCGAGGCGCAGCAGGTCGGCATTGAGCTGCGCGCCGGTCTGCGCGGGCTTTAGCCCTTCGAAAAGGTGCACACGCCACTGCGGCTCGGTAGCCAGGATCAGCGAAACCAAACGCTCCATGACGAAGACTTTGCATTCATACCCCTCGGTTCCCCGATGCAAAGTGGCAGTATTCAACGCTTCTCCGTACGCGGTTGGCCACTCGCCAGTGCGCCATTGTTCAGCGCTTTGGAAGATGGTCTCCGCCAGGCTGAACCAGCGACGCCAGAATCGCGGCTTGGCGATGAAGTAGTTACAGAACTGTACCTGGGAGGCATCCATCACCAGGGTTTGCAAATCTACCCCAGGCGCCAGGCGACGGGCCATTTCGACGAACACCGGCCAGATATTGGGATGGTGAACCACGCCCTGGATGAAGGTGTTTTCGTAGCGGGCCCCGTCTGGATAGAACACCGGGAACAACAGAACATCGGCATCGTCTGGCGCCGAGGCAACGAACTCCAGCACCTGTCGCGACTCAAGCCCGGTCTTGTCCTTGAAGCGCGGTGAGAGCACGCCATAGAAGGTGTTCTCATCCAGGCTCGCATTCAGCAAGACATTGCGCATCGGCCAGTATTCGGCCCAATCGGGGCGCTGCCCGACATTGTCCAGCGGTATGTAGCCCGGTTCCAGCTTCGCCCGCGTTTCATCCGAATAGAAGATCTGATGAATCCGTGCGCGCTCAGGCGCAACCACAGGCGTTGCCTGGGCAAAAGCGATGTATAGCGACAGCGGGCCGGCAAGCCCAGGCATGCCAGCGAAGCAACCCGAGCTGCGTAGCTCGACGTCGGTGATGCCACGCTCGTTAGGCTCATACGGCAGTCGCAGGCGCAGTGCACCAGCATCGCCGACCGTCACATCCCGTACACAGCGTCCATTGACCCAAACCTGCGTGATGAACGGATAGACATCGTACTGCTGTCCCCGCGCCGCGCTGATCAGCAGTTCGAGGCCGTTTACCGACGGTGCGTGCTCAATGATCGGCGAAACCAGTTGCAAGCGCGCATTCGGCCCCGCCAAGAACTGGCCGGCTTGACCACCGACAATGGGCAGCACCGAACTGTCGAGCACGACGTTGAGTGTGTCGTGCTGCCAGGGCGCCACCGGCTCGCTAGCCCCAGCCACTTGCCACAACGTAGTGAAGACCTCGTGGTCAACAACCGCCGGCAGCTGCACGAGCAGGCGTTGCACTGCATGGGCCGGCAAAAGCTTCAGTGCACTGAGGCCCTGAGTTCGTTCAAGCGCCGCCCGTAGCTGTTGACGAATCCAGACGCCGCTGTCCGTACTTGGCGGCTCAGGCGCTGCGGCGGCCGCGAGGCTCAACGACATGGCGGCGCATTCGCCGCTGGCCAGCGCCGCCAGCCCCTGGCTGACCTGATGGGCACTGCCAAGCTCGCAGCTCAGGCCAGCATCGACCATCAGGTAGGCCAAGTCAGCCGCCGGCTCAACCAGCCGCTGCTCGACCCACTGTGCTGGGGAAACGCTCCCATCAGAGCTGCCGATAACGCTGATGCGCTTGAACGCCAAGCGCTGATCGAATGCTTCACGCAGGCGCGCCGCCTGCTCGCGGTGCTGGCCGTCGATTACCACATGCAGCCGGGGCACCTGGGCGATGGCGGACGCCACCCGTTCGGCCGAGCGACCATCGCGATAATCACCATACAGGTGCTGCACGCGCGCACGCTGTGCATCACGGCAGTGGCTTCGATGCAGATTGGCTGCATCGGCAAGCAGCGCGAGGAACGCCTGATCGTCACCGAACTCCATGCCGATATCCCGCCAGGCATTGCCAGGGGCGTCCGGGTTGTATTCCCAGTGGCCTACCCTAGCCTCGCTGGAATACAGCAGGATCGGGCGGTCCAGTACCATGAACTCGAATAGCAACGATGAGCGGTCGGCCACCAGAATGTCAGCTTCGGCAAAGCTGTCGGCGATGCTTGCCCCCGGGTCATCCACCAGCACCACACGCGGGTCGGCGGCAACTTGTTCACGCCACTGCGCCATCAGGTTGCGGAACAGCGCCTTGTCCACGACGAAGCTGTGTTCGTGTTGAACGATGGCCGGGTGCGGTTTGATGATGATTTTCGCTCGCGGATAGACTGAGCGAATCAGAGGTACGACTCGGTCGCCGAAGAATACCGCAGCGCTGATTTCCGGGTTGTAGGTCGGGGCGAACAGGATGGTCGGCTCATCGTTTAGGCATTGGCGCGCTGGCAGCCTGAACACCTGGTCTACCCAGGCATTACCGGTCAGCAGGAAGCCGTGCCGTGGATGCACGTCCGAGAGCAAGGTGTCTTCGATATCCCAGACGCTGCCGCACATGTAGTCGGCATGGTTGTACTGCGGTTCGGCGTACCCGTAACGCGTCACCGAGCCGTGGCGCATACCGATCAGCAACACCTGATGCGCATCGCAGTACTCACGCCAGAATTCTACCGACCAACCATCGGCGACGACGATGACCTGGGGCTTCCAGGCCATGACTTCGTCAATCGAAAGGCTCAACAGACTGTTCTGGAAACAGGCCGCGAGCGGGCGCAGCGAGCGGAAGTGAAACGGCATGCTGCCGTAACAGGCAACCCGAAGATCGGCAATCGGCAGCGATGCCGGTTGGCTCAGCACAGTGCCGAAGACGTACAGCACGCTGGTCTGCCCACAATTAGGCATGGTCAGTAACGGGTAGCGCGCTTGTTCGCGCAGGCCCAATGAGCGGATCAATGCCGTGTACTGGGGCTCTGGACGGTACTTGGCTTCGTACTGATCGTTGAGCAGGGTGCGGGCTTCGCGGCCTTGCAGCAGCACCGAGTCCTTGAGAATCAACTGCCCACCCGGCTTGAGCATCGACAGTGCTCTGAGCACGACGCGGGCGGCGGCGGTGTCGTCACTGATGGTGGTCAATACGCCCATCAGGCTGACCACATCGAAGCGCTGGGGCGAGGAAAACTCGAACACATCGGCGACCTGAAACTCGATGTTGTCGATGCCCTGCTCCCGCGCCTTGGCGCGGCCCTGTTCGATCAGCCGTTCGCCCACATCGAACGCCACCACTCGCCCAACGTGGCGAGCGAACAGCAGGCTGAAGTCGCCGTCCGCACAGCCTATGTCGAGCAGTTGGGCATTTTCAGGCAGGCCGGGCAGCACTTGCTCCAGCAGGCATTGGCGCTGGCGCTCATAAAGCTCGGCGGGGCCGATCTTGCCACGCTCGGTCTGGCTCCAGAAATGACGGGCGATCTGGCCTTGTGAATTATTACTCATGTTCGCCCCACTGGGTTGCAAAGACTTTACGTGCCATATCAAGGTCTGCCGTGGTGTCGATATCGAACGCTTTGAGTTCGAATGCCGGCAGGGGTAGGCAGGCTTCCAGGGCCTGATAGACGAAGATCGGCTGGTTGATCACCAACTGCGGCTTGATCACTGCGATGCCGGTCCATTCCATGGCGTAATGCGGCTCGCGGGTAAAGCCCAGCACTTGGCTGCCGGACGCATCGAGCTGCACGCGAACACCATCACTGGTGATGTAGGGCGATACGCCGATCAGTTGCTCGTGAGTCTGCGAGGCCTGAAGGAACGACTCGAAACTCCGCGCATCCATGACCGTGTCGGCGTCCAGCACCAGCATGCGCTCATCGAGATGGCGCGACACACGGTAGATGCTCTGCAACGTATTGGTCCGCGCGTAATCAGGGTTGCGCACCACAATCAGGTCAGGCCGCAGGGAAATGGCGTGGGCGATGACATCTTCTTCCTGGTAACCCACCACCAGCCAGACCGTCTCGGCCCACTGAAGACGCTCCAGGTGCCAGTCGAGCAATGTGCGCCCCGCCACTTCCACCAGGCATTTCGGCTTGTTGAGCCCCAGCCGCGAGCCAATCCCGGCGGCGCAGATTACAGCGTGCTTAACAGGCGACATAGGGCCTTCCCATCATAAGTAACGAAATCACTGAGCTTCATCAGCTCCTTGTTGGGCTGATGCACACCACCGAACGCCACTCGCCAGTCAGCAGCTTCGAACATCGGCACATCGTTCATGCCTTCGCCCACTGCAACGATGCGATCGAAGCGCGAGCGCAGGCTGCTGACCGCATCACCCTTGTGCAGGATGTGCTCCACGCCATCCAACTGCCCTTGCCCGTCGAGCCGGGCCAGCGAGGTGAAACTGTGGACGCCCAGTTTGTCGAGAACCGGCTTGACCCAGAGGTCGAGGTTGCCGGTGACGATGAACGATTGCTCGGGGTGGCGGGCAATGAAATCGAGTATTGCCGGGTCGAACTCGACATGCCTGTCCAGTGCGGCATGAATCCAGTCCAGGCGCGCATCCCGCAGTAGCCTGACGCGCAATTTGAAGGACTTGTCGAAGGGCAGCAGGCCCTCTATGGTCGCCTGGGTCAACGCACTGATTTCGTCTTCCAGCCCCACCGAGGTTGCGATCAGCGGCAAAAGCTCTTGGCGCGTGAGCGTGCCATCGAGGTCGAAGCAGTAGGCCGTGGTCATTGCGCAGCTCCCTGACTACGTCGCAGAACGAAGAAGTACTGCCGGGTTTCGGCACGCTTTTCCAGGCTGTCCGAAAACAGAAAACCGTCATGCTCCACGCACATATCCAGGCCATCGAACGCTACATCCATCAGTTGGCGCAGTTCGGCGGCCGTGCGGTAGATGGCCGAGTACTGATCGGCGAGCTCCTCGGAATAAAAGCGGTCGAGGGTGAAGCGATCAGCCACGCCGACCGGTTCACGCAGGTAGATCCTCCCACCTTGAGCTAACAGGCGGGCGGCATCACCCAATACCTTGATGCAATCGGCGTCATTGAGGTAAATGAGCAAGCCCGAAATCAGCGCCAGGTCGAAAGGCGCCGACACCTGCAGTGCCAGCGGCTGAATGTCGGTGGCCGACATCACCTGGAACTGCAAGGCGGGTAACTGACGCTTTGCAGCTTCGGCCTTGGCCTTGTCGATCAGGCTGGCGGAAAAATCGACGCCCAGATAGTCGAGTTCCTGACAGTGCTCGGCCAGAAACCAGCCCCAGCGCCCGGTGCCGCAGCCGATGTCGAAAATTCGCCGAGCCTGATTCAGGCCCAGGATACTGGCCATCGCCGCCTTTTCAGCTTGATCACGCCGCTCGACCAGCTCCGGGTCGTTATCCTGGTACATGGTGGCGCTGAGCACGTTGGCATAATCGCGCTTGCCGCGCGCTTCAAAAAAAGCGCGGGTTGCATCGTAGTCGATGGCTACTCGCTCACCCTTGATGCGTCGAGAGTCGTTCAAGATTGCTCCTTGTCACTGCAGCGAACGGGCCATGAAGCAGTCAGAAATCCAACACCCGCCCGGTTGCAAAGGCTCAAAGCAAGATGTCTGCCAACGCGCACAAAAAAGCCGGGCGATGCCCGGCTTGATTGCTCTGGATCAATCAGAGCAGCGTCTTGAGCCAATGGGGCGCGCCATCACAGCTAGGCATGGCAAGCCCTTGGGCGCCATCTACTGGAATTGCGCGGGCGAATGCCCAGGGTGCGCGCGCCGCCAGGGCCCGACAATCGCCATCCGGGACGATAGGCAGAGTCGGGTTGTACAGCTGTGCCTGAGGCGCCATCAAAACCAACAAACCGGCCTGAGCCACCCGAACGCAGAGCTCCAGATCCACTGGAGCCATTTGGCTCAAACCGCCCAACGCTTCGACGACCTCCTTGCGCACCATCAGGCCATCGGCGCTGACGGCATGGCAGCCACGCACTACCCCTAGACTCAACGTGCCGTTCGACTCGCCAAGCTCACGCCCCAACCAGCTGGCATGCACACGCTGCCCCTCCAGCAGTTCGTACCCGGCATGGCTCACACAGCCATCACCGTCATGCATCTGGCAACCGACTACGCCAACCTCCGGCCGCTGAGCCTGATTGAGCAAGCCTTCGATCCAACCTGGGTTGGACACCTGGCTGCGGTCACTCATCAGCACCAGGTACTCGCCCCGTGCTTGCCCCGCCGCCAGATCGAGCCGCTCTGCCAGATTCGCGGATGGGCAGGCCAGCATCCGCACCTTGGCTCCCAGATTGGCTTGCTGACCCAGCTCACCATGAGTAACTACCAACACCTCATAACGCGGATAGCGCGTGCGCTGTTGTATGCTCGCCAAGCTGGTAGCCAGTTGCTGCATGTCCTCGCCCGCCGCCAGCAGGATGCTCACCAAAGGCGTGCCCGGGTGACGGAACTCGATTTGCAGTTGCCCAAGCTCATCGGCAGACACCTGCGCGCGATAGCCCAGCTGAGCCAGGTGACGGTCCAGGGTGACGCTGGCTTGCGCCAACATTGTGTCACGGCGATTGAGCCCAACCGCCAGGTACTCGTCGACATGCGCGAGCCCGCCCAACCCATTGTGTTCGACCAGGCGCAGAAGCAGGTCGAACTCCAGGGCCTGCGGGCATGCAGCGCTGAAACCACCCACATTCAGGGCCGCCTCTCGGCGGATCAACCAGTGTGGCGCCATCAAGTCCGGGCGGCTGCGCAGCAGATCGATATCGGCAGAAGGCCGCTGGACCACGAACAGCCGTCCATCACTGTCACGTTGCACATCATTCCCGCAGACGGCCGTGCAGGTATTTTCCTGAGACAGTTCCAGTTGCAGGCGAAGCAGACCACTGCCGGCCAGCTCATCACCGGCCTGCAGCAGCAGCACCCACTCACTGGGTAATTGCGCCAGTGCCTGATTGAGATGGGTGACGACATTGTCCGCTGTCACTTTGATGAAATGCAGCGTGTCACGAGCCGTGGTGATAGCCGGCAGGGCACCGGCTTTGAGCACGACAATGCGCATATCGCGCAGGCCGCTTTGCGCCACGCTGTCAAACGTCTGCTGCAGGGCTTCGTTGTCATCATCGAGGTCCAGCACCATCAGTGCGATGCCGATCTTGCGGGCACCATCGAGCCGTTTGAACACACGCTTGCGGTCGTCGGCGCTCAACGTCGCCTCGGCCAGCGTCTGCATGACCTGACCGGAAGGCGTTCGCGCCAGACGGTCGCTGAGCGCCGGGGCGGCCACTTCCTGCAGGCGCTGCAACCATTGTTCGAGCTCGCCACGCGCCTGCTCATCCTCGTCGGTCAATACCGCCAGCAATTGCCGGCAGACCTGCGGTGCAAAAAGATTGATCCCCAGCGCCTGCCAGTACCGCCCACGTAGCGTCTGCTGGTTGTCATTGGCATGACGCACGAGCAGTTCATGCTGGCGCACCCAGGCACCTTCCACCGCCCTGACCTGCGCCTGGCCGGCAGGCCACGCATGCAGCAGGAATTCGATGGCCGTCAGCTGGGTGAACAATCTTGCAGAGTAGTAAGGCAGTTCGACCCACTGCCGGGCCTCGAAGCTGCGCTGAGGCTCTTGGATGACGCTGGTCCAGGGCGAGGTGAACAGCAGCGGCTCCTCTACCGCGCCAGCACCGGTCAGGGCGAACTGGCGCACAATGGCAAAGCCTTCATCATCATCGAAAACCGCTTGGGCTTGCTCGTCCCACTGGCGCAGCTTACGCACAGCTGGCAGCAAACTGTCAGGGTCCAACTGCTGTTGCTGGCATTCGCTGACTACCAGCGTATGTTCCAGCACCTCAAGGTCAGCCTGGCGCAGCAAAGCAAAAGACAGCCCCAGCAGCCAGTGCTCATCAGCCATGCGTAACGCAGCTTCGGCCTGGGCGCGGCGCAGGGCCTGCACCCGCAGCAGCGCACGCCAAGGCTGCAGGCCGCTGAGCGCGTGTTCCAGAACCCTTTCCCGTGCATCACGTCCGGGCTGACGGTGGGCTGTCAGACCTTGCCGGTGGTAAGCGACCATAGCGTTGCCAGGGCGCATGCCCAATACGTAGCCCTGAACACCTTGGCTTTCTGGGTGCTCACACAGCCAGTCGCGAGCAACTTGCAAGCCGTGCGGCAAGAGAAAGTCACTGTCTTTGGCCAGCACCACGAAGGGGGTTCCCAGGGTCGCCAGGACACTGGCCAGCGCTTGGTGCGCCTGCTCGCCGGTCGCCGTCTCAAGCACCGCCAGCTTGCATCCCAGGCTTTTCACATAGGCGCTGGCCCGAGCGCGATAATCCAGGTCGCCACTGCCCAGCAGCAACACCGTGATATCGCCCAGCGCCAAGGTATTGTCGGTTGTGTGTCCAGTCATAATGCACCCGGTAATCAAATTCAGTTCTGCCACCGCCGCTGCCGGAGCCAGGCGCAGGCGCTTAGTCGGCCAGCCAGGCGTTGGCCCAGTGTTGAAGGTGTCGCTCGGTCAGTACGTAGTCGCGCAGTACCACTTCACGCAAAGCATCACCCTGCTGGTAGCTGGCCTGCGGGTCAGACAGGTGCATGCGTATCGCCTCCAGCCAATGCTGCGCATCATTGCCAGCCACCCGGGTACACGGCAGGTATCCTGCATACGCCTTGGTATCCGAGCAGATCACGGGGAAACCACAGGCCCCGTACTCCAGCAAGCGCAGGTTGCTTTTACAATCGTTGAACAGGTTCTGCTCAAGCGGTGCCAGCGCCAGGTCGAGGTTGAGGCTGGCAAGCTTCTGCGGATACAGCGCCATAGGGATACCCTGATGGAATTCTTTGACGTACGGCAGCAATGCATCTGGGCACATGCCAAAAAATACCCAGTCCACCTCATCGGCCAGCGTCTTCACCACATCCTGGAGCAACTCCAGGTCGCCTCTGTGGCTGGTTCCCCCCGCCCAGCCCACCCGCGGTCGGGCCGTGGTCTGGCGCTCGCTGGCAAGCCCTGCCCAGAGCCGAGCGGCCAACATGTTGGGGACTACGCGGATATCGTGATGAAGGCTCGACAAAGCGTCGGCCAACGGCTCGGTGGACACCACCACTCGGTCGCACAACGAGATGCCGCGGGCGACCAGTTCACGAATGTCCCCGGCAATATTGCGCGAGTGATCGTTGCGCTTGGGCACATCGATGATGTAGTCGTCGATCTCATAGATATGCCTGGCACTGGAAGCACGCACCAGGCGCTGCATTTCATCGACCGAGCTCTTTTTGCTGCGGTACTGGAAGATGACGACGTCGGGCTTTTCGCGCTCGAGCTGGATCAGCTCCGGCATGGAGTAATCCTGACGTCCTTGTATCCAGCCGGCGCTCTCCAGGCCCAGGAACGGTTGAGAGACACGGTAGTGACCCACCGCAGAAGAGTTGACCGGTAACGCCAGCACCGACGGCAACACACGCTTGATGAAAGGATCCCACCCTTGGCGCAGCCCAGGCTCCAGGGTGAAGCTTGCCATCTTCAGGCTGAGATTGCGGTTGTAGGCAGGGTCACGGGCCAGCTTGGCAAGCCAGCGCTCATGCAACACTGCCTGGTCGTGCGCCCTCAGGGCGCGTATGTCATGCGCACCTGGGTGACCATCGCTGGCCGCCGCCATGCAAGCCAGCAAGGCGTTGGGCGTCCACACCAACAGATAACCTTGCTCTCCCAGCCGTAGGCAGATGTCCACATTCTGAAAGCCGCCCTGCAATCGGTCGACGTCGAACCCACCGAGGCTTTCGAACAGTTCCCGCCGCAGCAACAGGCAGTCCAGGCTCAAGGCGCTCCAGTTCTGCACCGCCTGCAGGCGGTGCATGTAACCACTGCTATCAGCGGGCATTCCCACGAACGGGCTGCCAGCTTCGCCATGCAGCGACAGCACCAGCCCGGCACCGACCACCGTGCCGTTTGCGCTACACAGTTTCGGGCCAACCGCGCCAACTTCCGGACGCCGGGCTTGGGCCACAAGCTCAGCGAGCCAACCCGCGTCGAAGGCCACGCAGGTGCTATCGAGCATCAGCAGATACTCGCCGCGCGCCAAGCCGCTGGCCTCGTTCAACTGGGCCACCTTGCTGGTTTGAGCAACTTCGATCACCCGCAACTGCTCGCTGCCAAGGCTGCGCATTGCCTCAAGCCACTGGCGCAGCTCTGTCGGCACGCTTGGCGCAGCAATCAACAGCACTTCGAAGTTGCCGTAGGCGGTGTGTTCGAACAATGACTCGACGCAACGCCTGGCCACCTGAAGGTTGTCGCCAACAGTGACGAGAATCGAGACCGAGGCAGAACCTGCGTGCTGGTAAGCCACGCGGCAGAGGGCAAGCCCGTCAGCGCAAACGACATCAGCTGCCACGCCCAGCCGTTGCAAGTGGGCGTCAGTCACCCGAGGTGCCTGCAGGACGCAGCGCGGGTCCCTCAACCAATCGTCGAAACGCCATGCGCAATGAACCAGTACCTCATCAACATGTTCGACCACCTGAAGGCCATGCTGCTCCGCGAGCCGCCACAGCAGATCATGGGGAGCCAGCAGCCCGAAGTCAGCGTTGAGCCCCCCTACCTGCTGCAATGCATCGCATTTGAATGCGAGCACGCGCCCCACATAGGGCATGCTGCGCATCAGGTCGAGGTTGAAGTCGGGCTTGAACAATGGTGTGGATTCGCTCAGCGCGTCCTGACTGTCTTCGTCCATGTACAGGCACACACGGTCGCGCACCACCATGCGTTCGGCCATGATCGCCAGCGCATGGGGGACCAAGCGGTCACCGGCACGCAAAAGCAGCACCCAGTCAACGCCCTCAGCCTGCTGAAGGCGAGCTTGCAGCGTCGCCATGCCATCGCTTTGCGATTGCAGAAATTCCACACCCGCCTCGTCTGCGCCCAATGCCTGCGTCGGCCCTACCACCCAGCAAGTGGCAGCTGGATAGGATTGCGCGTTCAGGCTTTCGAGCGTCATGCGCAGCGCCGATGCCTGGCCTTCATCGGCCCAGACTACCGGCACTATCCTGGGCTGCGAGGGCCATTGCCCAAAGCGCTTGGGCAACAGCTTCAGCTGCGCGTCCGAGAGTACGCGGCACTCCAGCCACTGGCTGTAGACCTGCTCCAGAGACAGGCAATCACTGCCTACCTGCTGTTGTGTACGGGCCCACTGCAAAGCCCCTAAGCCATTTAGGTCATACTCCTGCCATTGCGCACTGGCATCGTCGACGTAGTCGCAGAAAGGCAGATACCTGACCCAGCCTTTGGCCGGAGCAGCTTCGCTGGTGCGCTCACCGAGCATTGCCTTGATCCAGTCGGTTTCGATCGGGAACGCCAAGGTCATGCTGGGTTGGTGGCTCAATCGTGCCGGGTGCAGCCGCTCCAGGCAGAGGAAACGGTCGAGGTGCCCCAGGTTTCCCCGGCGTAGCAGGCAGATGTACAGTGCCAGGTCCAAGCGTGCCGCAAAGCCTTGGCCCTCCATGACCAGCGCGGGCAGAAACTCCTCCACCAACGAGCGCCGCATCAACGCACCGCTCAGGCCACCGAACAGATTGGGTGCCTGCAACTCCAGGGCATCGAGCAAATCGGTCCCTTTCACCACGGCATCGTCCGGACACATCACCATGTTGAGCATCCGTGAAGGCAGCAATGCATCGTCGGCGGCACACAGCAATCGCTGGCAGATTGACAGGCTCACGTCCGGGTGGCTGTTCATCGCTGCGGCCTGCAGGCTCACGCACTCGGTGAACAACAGGTCGTCATCGCAAAGAAACTTGATCAGCGCGCCGCGCGAAAGCTCAAGACACACCAGCAGATTGCGGGCAAATCCTAGTGTCTGTGGGTTGCGCTGGTAGCGGATCGGTCTGCCGGTTTCGGCCATTACCTCGTCAACGATAAGCTTTATCGCATCGCCACGACTGTCATCACAGACCAGAACTTCGAAGTGCGGGTAATCCTGGTTGACCGCGCTCATCAAGGCATTGCGCAGAAAATCAGGATTGAATGCCGCAATGGCGATACTGACCAGAGCCGATGGGTTCACGTTGAGGTACCTTGGGGAACGCGCTCACGCATTACCGGCAGGCAATGCGTGAGTGGATATAACGAGGGGGCTGTCAGATGTAGTTGACCAGCGAGAGGCCGGCAACTTTTGCATAAGCCTGTAAAGACGCTTGCAGCATGTTGGTCTGCATCTGCAACCGCAGCATCACCTCGGCCGGATCGCTCTCGCGAATCGAGCTCTGGGTCTTGGTGTTCTCGGTGTTCAGCGCATCGTTGGTTTCAGCCTGCACATCCAACGCCTGGCCCCGGCCACCAATGGCGCTGATCGAGGACGATACCTGGTTGCTGGCACTCACGATGTTGCCAATGGCCGAATCGACCGATGCCAGAAAATTCTGTCGGGCCACCGGGTCGTTGTCCACCGGCGTACTCAACGCTGTACGCAGTTGACTGATGGTGTCGAGCACGTTCTGGGTCTGATGCGTGTCGACCTTGACCCCGAACGAATCGCCCGCAGCCGGCACCCCGGACAGCTCGAAGCTGACACCCGCCGCGGAAGCCGTGGTACCGCTCGGCCCTCCCAAGGTGCCTGAAGCCACTGGGCGGCTGCTGTCGGTGATCGGCGCGGCATACAGCTCGAAGGTGTTGGTACCAGTGAATTTCAGCACTGCACCACCGGTAGGGAATGCAGCCTTGTAGGCAGCTTGGTCGGTGATGGTCGCGCTGGTGACTTGCTCGCTGGAGCTGTTGCCAGGGCTGCGGGTACCGGATACCTGATCAGCCTTGGAACTGAGCGTGAAGGTATGCCCAGCAATGGCGGCATCCTCGTTGCCTTTGTCTGCATCCTTGAAGGTGATGTCCAGGCGCATGTCAACGCCGCGGAAGCTGATGGTGGTGTTGTCGCCCTTGGGGTCGAACTTACCGCCCTGGCTGGCTTCCAGGGTCACATCATTACCGCTGGCGTCGGTGATCTTGTACTGGGTGCTGCTGGTGAACTCGATGCTGTAAGGCTCACCGCTGCGGAAGCGGTCGTTGTAGGTCGAGCTACCCGACACCTGGCCGTTGGACAGGCTCACACGGCCGTCATCGATCGCTGGCGAAACCAGCTTGGTTTCGCTGCGGCTGGTATTGAGCGCCTGCTCGAATGCATCGTAACCGGTTTCGTTGGCAGCCAGGCTGAGCATGTCGCCCACCTGCAGGTTCAGCTTGCTCTGGTCACCCTGGTAACTGTAGGTGCCATCGGCATTGCGCACATACGGCTGGGTATCACCCTTGGAGCCGGAGAAAATATACTTGCCATTCTCATCCTTGCTATTCATCAGGGTGAACAGCTGGTCTTGCAGCGACGCCAGCTCGTCGGCATTGGCCTTGCGGTCGGAGTCGGTGAACGTACCGTTGCCCGAGCTCACCGCCAGTTCGTTGACACGCTGCAGGATGGTGCTGATGGAGTTGAGCGTGCTTTCAGCGGTGCCCAGTGAGTTGCGCACGCTGGTGATGTTACCCGAGTACTGTTTGAGCATGTTCTGCTGCTGCTCCAGCTGCAACAGGCGCGCAGCCCCCACCGGATCATCCTTGGCCGAGCGAACGCGGATGCCATCACTGGCCTCCTGCTGGCTCTTCACCGATTTGGCGAAGTTGTTCTGGTAGTTGGCCTGGTTGGTGTTATAGAACTGTGCGGTAGAGATGCGTACGCTCACGATCTAGGGCTCCTCAAAGACTGTTGATCAGGGTGGCGAAAGTTTCCTGGGCCGCCTTGATGATCTGCGACGACGCGGTGTAGTACTGCTGGAACTTGATCAAATTGCCAGTTTCTTCGTCGATCGACACGCCCGACAGGTTGTCGCGGGCATCCTTGGCCGACTTCTGCAGCGCCGTCGTGGCATCGCTGTCCATCTGCGCCTGGCCGGCCTTGCCACCCACGTTGGAGACCAGCTTGGCGTAGGCATCTGTGAAACTGATGCCCTTGCCATTGGCACCCACCTCGACGGTGGATTTGGTCTGCAGGTCGATCACCGACTGGCTGTTGCGGTTGTCCGCCGAGCCTGCGCCGGTCAACGCCACGGTATAGCTATCGCCATCCTTGGGAGCACCGGAAACGCTCATCTCGAAGGTGAAGTTGCTGCCCAGCGAATTGCCGTCGCCATCGACCATCGGCACCGAGAGCTGCAGCTTGTTGTCCTGGCCGGGGATGATCGTACCGCTACCGATACTGTTGCCCTTGGCGTCGTACATCGTGTACGCCTGCGGCGAGGTGCTGTCATCGCCGAACACCAGCTTCACCGGGGTCGAGTATTTAAGGCCTGTCTGCAGCTGCGAACGTTGCGCGGAATCGTAGATGTCCAGTTCCGAGGTCAGCGTCGGCTGGGTGATCACGCCAGTGCCTCTGTTGCCCGAACCGCTGGTTGCCGTCAGGGGCGCGGCCAAGGCCAGGCGCTTGGGATCGGTCAGCACGGTGTCGATGCCGGCTGCGGCATTGCGTGTCGGGGTGATCTTGAAGCTGTCACCGGCGCTCAGGGCGCCACCGTTGAGCGCCAGGCTGAACCCATCGATCACCGGTGCAGGATCGTCGTCAAGGCTGTAGCTGCCCATGTCGGTGCCATCTGGCAGCTT
Source organism: Pseudomonas promysalinigenes (assembly GCF_014269025.2). Classification (NCBI taxonomy): domain Bacteria; kingdom Pseudomonadati; phylum Pseudomonadota; class Gammaproteobacteria; order Pseudomonadales; family Pseudomonadaceae; genus Pseudomonas; species Pseudomonas promysalinigenes. The sequence continues at coordinate 3,518,948 of NZ_CP077094.1, forward strand.
GCGCACGGTGTATTGCTTGTCGCTGGTGAAGGTCACCTGGTAATCGCTGGTGGTGAGCTTGCCGGTGTCCTTGATGGTCACATCGAGGTTGCCAGAGCCTGCGCTGTTGCCAGACCGGGCGATGCTGCGCTGGGCAATGGCCGCGGCGCTGTTGATATCGCTGAACAGGGTGGCACCGAAGTCACCGTTCTTGTCGATGCCTTGGGCCAACTGACTGTTGATGGCATCTGCCACCACCAACGCCACGCGGCCAAGCTCATTGAGCGCGGGGTCGAGCGTTTCCTTGCGATAGCGGATCAGGCCGCCCAGCTCGCCACCGGTGGTGCTGTTGGTGATGTCCATCTTGGTCGAGCCACGATTGAGGATCAGGCTCATGCGGGTTGGGTCGCTGGCGCTAGGCTCGACACCGATCGTTTGCGTGGTATTGCCCAGTACCAGGGCCTGGCCGTTCTTCAGGTAGACGTCGTAATTGCCGTTCTTTTGCTCGACCACATCGGCACCGATCAACGACGACAACTCGCGTACCGCGCCATCGCGCTGGTCGAGCAGGTCGTTGGGCTGGCCGTTGATGGCAGTCATCTTGGAGATCTGAGCGTTGAGGTCGGCAATCGACTTGGTCAGGGCGTTGACCTTGTCGGCGATCGACGCCATGTTGGCGTTGATATCGCTGTTCTGCTGGTTGAACTGCGCCGAGAGGGTATTGAAACGCTTGGCCAACGACTGCGCACTGGTCAACAGCAGCTGACGCGATGCGTCCTCGGTCGGTTTGGCGGCAGCATCCTGCATGGCGCTGAAAAAGCTCTGCAAGGCAGCTGTGATACCGGTGTCACTGCTCGAGAGGGCAGTATCGAGCGGGGTGATCTGGCTCAGGTACGAAGAGGCGTCGCTGCTCAGCGAGGTGGTGGTACGCAACTGGTTCTCAAGGAACGCGTTGTAAACCCGGCGTACGTCGGCCAGCGTAGTGCCAGAGCCGATGAACACCTGGCCGACCTGCTGGGCGCCTTTGGTCTTCTGCACGTTCTGCTGGCGCGAGTAACTATCGACATCGGCGTTGGCAATGTTGTTACCCAGGGTATACATCCCCGACTGTGCGGCGCCAAGCCCCGACATACCAATGTTGATCAGACTCGCCATGGTTCCATGCCCTTAAAGTTTCGTTGTGGTACCGAGCGTTGCGTATTGCTCGTACGACTTCATCTGTCTTGCGATCTGCGAGATCTTGCTGGCGTAGTTCGGGTCGGTGGCGTACCCGGCCTTTTGCAGCTCCCGCACGAACTGTTCTGGGTTATCGGCTGACTTCACCGCATCTTGATAGCGTGAATTGTTCTGCAACAGACTTACCAGGTCGTGGAAGCTGTCCTGGTAAGAGTCATAGGAACGGAACGCCGCCGTCTCCTTGACGAACTGACCGTCTCGGAATTCGCTGGTGATCGCCCGCGCCGAATCGCCTTCCCAGTTACCACTGGCCTTGATACCGAACAGGTTGTGGCTGCTGCTGCCGTCACTGTTGCGCATGACCGACTTGCCCCAGCCGGTTTCCAGGGCGGCTTGAGCCACCAGGTAGCGCGGGTCGACACCGATGCGCTTGGCAGCCTGCTCGGCCATCGGCAGCATGGTGGCGACGAATTCGTCGCTGCCTGCGAAGGCCTTCTTCGGTGCCAGCGGCGGCTGCGCCACCGCGCGGCCGGTAATGCGCAGGCCGTTGTCGGGAATGGCGATAGCGGTAGCCACTTGCTGCCCGTCACGGGCCGGCACGGCTGCCGTATTGGTGGTCGCGGCCGGGCCGGTGGCCGAAGGCACGATACCGGCCAGCAGGCGGTCGGTGAGCTTGCCCGGCAGCGCCAGGCGCCGGGCATTGAGCGCGGCGACGTCATTACGCGTGGCAGCGGCCTGGGTGGCGTGCACAGGTTCGGCCACCTTGTTGCCCCACAGCGCAGGCGCACTGCCCTCGATACGTGGGAACGGGCTGGTGTTGACCGGCGTGCTCTTGTTCTTCGACAGCTGGCGCACCAGCACGTCTTGCAAACCGATGCCGCCACCCTCGCGGGACATGCTCACGGCCAACTGCTGGTCGTACATGTCACGGTACTGCTTGACCGTCTCGCTGTTCATCGGGTTGTCGTCGGCCAGCACATCGCTGGCCTTGCGCGAGGCCTTGAGCATCTCGCTGATAAACAGCGACTCGAACTCCTGAGCCACCTTGCGCACGTTGGCATCGCTGTCGCGGTCACCGTGCTTGAGCGAGCTCAGGCGGTTCAGGTCGGTGTAGGCACCGCTGTCGGCGTGGCTGGAGACGAGGCTTTTCGAGTTCATCGGCGGCGTCCTCAGATCACGATCAGGTCGGCCTGCAAGGCGCCGGCCTGCTTCAAGGCTTCGAGGATGGCCATCAGATCGCTGGGCGCTGCGCCCACCTGGTTCACCGCACGGACGATTTCATCCAGGGTGGTCCCAGGGCCGAACTTGAACATCGGCTTGGCTTCCTGCTGGGCATTGACCCGCGAGCGCGGCACCACTGCCGTCTGGCCATTGGAGAACGGCCCCGGCTGGCTGACGATCGGGTCTTCGGTAATGGTCACGGTCAGGCTGCCGTGGGTTACCGCCGCTGGCGAGACCTTGACGTTCTGGCCGATGACGATGGTACCGGTACGCGAGTTGATGATGACCTTGGCCACGGCCTGGCCAGGGTCGATCTCCAGGTTCTCGAGGATCGACAGGTAGTCCACGCGCTGGCTTGGGTCCATGGGCGCACTGACCCGTACCGAGCCGCCGTCCACGGCCTGGGCCACACCTGGGCCGAGCAGTTCGTTGACCTTGTCGACGATGCGCTTGGCTGTTGTGAAGTCGGGGCGGTTGAGGTTCAGGGTCAGGCTGTTGCCTTGGTTGAAGCCGCTAGGCACCGCGCGCTCGACCGATGCTCCGCCAGGAATGCGGCCGGCCGACGGAACGTTGACGGTGATCTTGGAGCCATCACGGCCTTCGGCATCGAAGCCGCCGACCACCAGGTTGCCCTGGGCGATGGCGTAGACATTGCCGTCGATACCTTTGAGCGGCGTCATCAGCAGGCTGCCGCCACGCAGGCTCTTGGAGTTACCGATCGATGATACGGTGATGTCCACCAACTGCCCCGGCTTGGCAAATGCCGGCAGGTCGGCATGCACCGACACGGCGGCGACGTTCTTGAGCTGCACGTTGCCCGAACCTGCCGGCACCTTGATGCCGAACTGCGACAGCATGTTGTTGAAGGTCTGCAAGGTGAAGGGGGTCTGGGTGGTCTGGTCACCCGTGCCATTGAGCCCCACCACCAGGCCGTAACCGATCAACTGGTTGGAGCGCACACCAGAGATGCTGGCGATGTCCTTCAGGCGCTCGGCATGGGCACCGAACGCACAGGACAGAAGCAGGGTCGCGGCAATCAGCTGCCTTAGGTTGAACATGTTCATCCGTACTCAGAAGGGCCAAAGCGGGCTCATGAAGAAGCGGTCCAGCCAACCGGGCTGGCTGGCATCGGCGAAGGAGCCTGTGCCGGAATAGGTAATGCGCGCGTCGGCCACACGGGTGGACGGCACGGTGTTATCGGTGGCGATATCGTCGGCACGGATAAGCCCGGCGATACGCACCAACTCCTCGCCGGTGTTGAGCGTCATCCACTTCTCGCCGCGCACGGCGATGATGCCGTTAGGGAGCACTTCAGCCACGGTGACCGTGATCGAGCCGGTCAGGGTGTTGCCTTGGGTGGCCTTGCTGTCGCCTTTGGTGGTGCGGTCCCCGCTGTACCCGGCCGACAGCGACAGGTCGCCGCCGCCGAACGGATTGTTGGTATTGGGGTTGGCCCCGAACAGCGAGGTCAAGCCCAGGTCGGCCTTGCTGTTTTTCTGAATCTGCGACCCTGCGTTCTTGCTCGCCGAAGTGCGCTCGTTGAGGGTGATGGTGATGATGTCACCCACACGGAACGCCTTGCGGTCGGTGTACAGGCTCTGCTCGAAACCGGCCTGGTAGATCGAACCGTTGTTGGCAGCCGCCGGCAGCGGGGTGCGCGGCAGAACCGGCGCATAGTACGGGTCGTTCGGCTTAGGCGTCGGCGCGACGCAACCAGCCAACACCACCGCCCCCCCCAGGGCGAACACAGACAACAGACGCTTCATGACACATACCTCACGGTGTAACGGGAGTAGAACCTGCACTTAGGCTTGCAGCGACCGCGCTTTAGAGCTGTTGCGTGACGAACGACAGCATCTGGTCAGCGGTGGAGATGACCTTGGAGTTCATCTCGTAGGCACGCTGGGTGGTGATCATGTTCACCAGCTCTTCAACGGTGCTGACGTTGGAGTTCTCCAGTGTCTGCTGCAAGGTGGTGCCAAAGCCATTGAGGCCTGGTGTGCCGACCTGCGGCGCGCCACTGGCAGCGGTTTCCAGGAACAGGTTGTCGCCGATGGCTTGCAGGCCAGCGGGGTTGATGAAGTCGGCTGTCTGGATATTGCCGATCACCTGCGCTGCGGGGTTACCGGCAGTGGTGATGGACACGGTGCCGTCCTGGCCGACGGTGAAGGTCTGGGCATCGTTGGGCACCACCACCGCAGGCTCCAGAGCGAAGCCCTGGGCAGTGACGATCTGGCCATCGGAGTTGAGATGGAAAGTACCGTCACGGGTATAGGAGACAGTGCCATCGGGCTGCAACACCTGGAAGAAGCCACGGCCATTGACCGCCATGTCCAGCGGGTTTTCGGTGGTTTGCAGGCTGCCTGTCTGGAAGTTTTTCTGGGTGCCGACGATGCGCACACCGGTACCTACCTGCAGGCCCGATGGCAGCTCGCTGTCCTGGGTCGACTGCGCGCCAGGCTGACGCTTGATCTGGTACAACAGGTCGGCGAATTCGGCGCGATCGCGTTTGAAGCCTGTGGTCGAAACGTTGGCCAGGTTGTTGGAAATAACGGTCAGGTTGGTGTCCTGGGCGGACAGGCCGGTTTTAGCGACCCAAAGAGCCGGAAGCATCAGTATTCTCCTCGTGCGCCTGTTTTACGGCACCCGTTCACAGTTGGTTAGCCGATTTGCAAAACACGCGCCATGGCTTCATCGCCTTCCTTGGCCGCGTTCATCATTTTCACGTGCAGCTCGAATTGGCGGGACAGCGCCAGCACCGACGTCATTTCTTCGACGGCATTGACGTTGCTGCCTTCCAGAAAGCCCGACACCACCCGCACATTGACGTCGGCAGCCGCCGGTTGGCCGCTCTGGGTGTGAATCAAGCCATCCAGACCTTTGGTCATGGTTTTGATGTCCGGGTTGACCAGCTTGATACGGTCGACTTCGGCCATCACCCGCGGGCCTTCACCCATCGAGCGGATGCTGAGGGTGCCATCGGCACCGACCTCGACTTTCTGCTCTGGTGGAATGGCGATAGGGCCACCGTTGCCGATCACCGGCATGCCATTGCCAGCTCGCAGCACGCCAAGGGCATCGATGTTCAGGCTGCCGGTGCGCACGTAAGCTTCGCTGCCATCGGGCGCCTGCACGGCGATAAAGCCCTGGCCGCTCACCGCCACGTCCAGGTCACGCCCGGTCTCGACCATCGGCCCTTCGCTGAAGTCGGTAGCCGGGCGCTCGGTCATGGCAAATGCCCGCGACGGAAAGCTGTCACCGAACACCGGCATGGAGCGTGCCTGTTCCAGATCACGCTGAAAGCCATTGGTGGAAACGTTCGCCAGGTTGTTGGCGTGGGCCTTTTGCGCCAGCGCGTTCTGGCTGGCGCCGGTCATGGCCACGTAAAGCATCTTGTCCACAGTCATCCTCCGCTGCACTGACGATCGATTGCCGCTCGCCGCTGCTGTGCAGGCTTTAAAGCAAGTTCCGAACCAACTTTTCGAATTCATGAAAAAGCCCGTATTCACGGGCTTATTCAGGGTTTGCCAGCTGCCTGCCGCCGGTTATCCGGCGCCGGTTTGCCGATAGCGGCAACGCCTTACGGTTCGCGGCAACCGCCGTTGCTGTAAGGGCCGGCGAATTTTTTCCAGCCCTGCCCCGGCGGCCATTGCGAACACACCAGCCGCCCGTCCGCCTGGCTTTCCCAACGCCACCAAGGCGCGGTGCCGGCGTGGGCCTGATACAGGTAGAAGGCGGCGAGCAACAGGATGGCCAGCTTGTTCATGGGTGCTCCAGATCGCCGGGGCCGCTCGACGGCCCCAGCGCGTCATCATCAGGTCATCTGGATGATGGTCTGCATGATGGTGCTTTCGGTAGAGATGGTCTTGGCGTTTGCCTGGTAGTTGCTCTGCGCCTTGATCAACTCGACCAGTTCTTGCGTCAGGTTGACGTTGGAGGCTTCCAGCGAGTTGGACTCAACGCTGCCCAGGGTGCCGGTTTTCGGCGAATCGATGCCCGGAATGCCCGAGGAATAGGTTTCCGTCCAACGGGTGCCACCGATTTGCTGCAGGCCCTGGTCATTGGCGAAGCTGGCCAGCGCCACCTGGCCAATGGCCCGGGATTGCTGGTTGCTGAAACTGGCGAACAGCACACCCGTGGAGTCGATGCTCAGGCTGGAGAGAATGCCGGTGGCGTAGCCGTCCTGGGACTGCGACATGCGCGCGGTCTCGGTATTGTACGAGGTGGTGCTGTTCATCGACAGACGCATGCCAGTGGTGTTCTCGGTGGAACCGTTGGCGATCCAGTTACCGCTGGCATCCTGAGTGGCTGGAATCCAGCCCTTGAGCGTGAAGGTGTTGTTGGTCACGCTCCACTCCGCCCCCGCCGGTAGCCCGGTGGTGTCAGTGGTCATCGAGGCCACGCTGCCATCGCTGTTGAAGCTGATGGTGCCCGTCAATGGGGTATCGGTGGTCGGGTCCATCGGGTTGCGGCCATCGATCAGGGTGTACATGGTCCACTCGTTCGTATCGGTCTTGCGATAGAACTGCTCCATGGTGTGTTCGTTGCCTTGGCTGTCGTAGACCTTGGTCGAGAACGACTTGCTGTACGAGGTTTCGTCGGTTGGGTCGAAGACGATCTCACCTGCGACCGGCGGCGTGGAAGGCAGCGGGATGGATTTGGCCGACGAGTTCAGGTTGATACCCTGGTCGATCAGGCTGGTGGCCTTGGGTTGCAGGGCAGAGGTATCGATCTTGAGGTCGGTCAGCACACCCTTCTTGATCGTACCGTTGGCATCCGCCGCATAACCTTGCAGGCGCAGGCCATCGGAGGTGACGACGTAGTTGTCCTTGCTGTTCTGGAAGGCGCCGGCACGGGTGTAGACCATCGAACCGTTGTCCGACAGTACGAAGTAGCCTTGGCCCTGGATGCCCATGTCCAGCACGTTGCCGGTGTTGTTCACGTCACCCTGGGTGAACTGCTGGGAAACCGCGGCCAGGCGCACACCGTTACCGACCTGGTTCTTGCCTACGCCCAGGCGGTTGGCACCGGCGTAGACATCGGCGAACTCGGCACGGGACGATTTGAAACCTGTGGTGTTGACGTTGGCGATGTTGTTGCCAGTGACGTCCAGTTGCTTGTTGGCTGCGTACAGACCGCTAAGGCCGATATTGAAAGACATGCTGTTGCTCCTTGTGCCGTTCTGGCCTTAGATACCGATGGTTTGTACGTCAGCGAGGGAAACCTTGCCGACGCCAGCGAGGTTGAGCACCATCTCGCCTGTGGTGTTGAAGCTGACGCTGGTGACCTTGGCCGGCAGCAGGGTATTCATCTGCACCGACTGACCGTCGACGGTGGTGCTGGCGGTGAAGGTGTAGGTGCCCGGATCGACCTTTTCACCGCTGGCGTTGGTGCCATCCCAGATGAAGTCGGCGTAGCCGGCTTTCTGCTCGCCCACCTCGATGGTCTTGACGGTGTTGCCGTCCTTGTCTTTGACGGTGATCTTCGCCCCATCGATGGCCTGGGGTACGACGAACTGGCCATTGAAGCTATCGGCGGTGTCGACCACGGCCTTGTCGTTCTGCACGATCACCGAGCGCCCGACCAGCGAAGAAGCCTGCAGGGCCTGGGACGAGGCCATGGCACTGGTGATGTTGGTAACCGATTCATTGAGCGAGGTAATGCCTTCCAGGCTGCTGAACTGTGCCAACTGGGCGACGAACTCACCGTTGTCCTGCGGGTCGAGTGGGTTCTGGTGCTGCATCTGGGTCACCAGCAGCTGCAAGAACGCGTCCTTGCCCAGCGTGCTGTTGCCCGTCTGGGAAGTTGTGTCTGTGGCGGTTTTCTTGGTGGTACCGGTGCTTACACCCGAGGCCGCCAGCACGTCATTGAGGTTGACACCGGTGGTCGAAGTATCGATGGCCATCGTCGCGATTCCTTATCACTGACCCAGGGTCAGAACCTTCTGCATCATGTTCTTGGCGGTGTTCATCAGCTCGGCGTTGGTCTGGAACGCGCGGCTGGCCGAGATCATGTCAGCCATTTCTTCCACCACATTGACGTTGGGGTAGTAGACGTAGCCGTCCTTGTTCGCCGCCGGGTGGTTAGGCTCGTAACGCGCCTCCAGGTTGCTCTGGTCTTCGACGATGCCCTTGACCTGCACGCCCTGCCCCGCCTCGCCCTGATCCTCGAACAGCGACTGGCTGGTGCCGTTCTGTGCGTTCTGGAAGGTGGTGGCAAATACCGGGTGGCGAGCACGGTAGGTCTGGTCGATGCTCGAGGACACGGTTTCGGCGTTGGCGATGTTCGAGGCGACGGTGTTGAGGCGAGTGTTCTGCGCGCTCATGCCGCTGCCGGCGATGTTGAAAACACTGGAAAGGGACATGAATTACTCTCCGCGCAGGGCCGACACCAGCCCTTTGAATTTACTGTTGAGCAGGGTGAAGCTGGCCTGGAACCCGATGGCGTTTTCGGTGTAGTTCGATTGCTCGATCTGGGCATCCACGGTGTTCTGGTCCACCGAGGGCTGAGTTGGCACGCGGTACTGCAAGCTGTCGTCAGCCATTGCCAGCCCTTGGGCCTCGATATGCCGGCTATTGGTACGGTCCATGGCAAAGCGCCCGCTTTGCTGCTTCTGACTCTCGGCGGCAAGCACCGAAGAGAAGTCCAAGTCACGCGCCTTGTAGTTGGGTGTGTCGGCGTTGGCGATGTTGTTGGCCAACACTTCGGCACGCTGGGCGCGAAAACCCAGGGCTTTTTCGTGAATGCCAAGCGCCTTGTCGAAACTGATGCTCATAATCGGGTAAACCTTCGAAGGTTGGCCGGAATTTCGTTGAGCAAGTCATAGCAAGGGTTGTGCCAAAGACCTCAAACTGCGCAAACACTGGGCTGCGGTGTATTCAGCTGCTGGCCCGATGCCAGAAAAGCGGCAAAGTGCTTCCGCTTGGCGAGGGAAAAGCGGCAATTGAGGGGTGGCAAAAGCGGCAAATCAAAAATTTGACGTCAAACCGCAACGCCACGATTCGCGGGTTGAACCGCGAGAGGGCAGGCATGGGCAAATAAAAAAAGCCGGCAATTTGCATTGCCGGCCATCGCACTCACTTGGCCTGGTAGATGATACCGGGGCTGCACTGGACCATCTGGTAATGGTCTGGCAACCCGTTCAGCGCCTCCGAGGCACCTAGGAATAGATACCCCCCAGGCTTTAGGGTGCTGTGGATGCGCATCAGGATGTCCTTCTTCACCTGCGCCGAGAAGTAGATCAGCACATTACGACAGAACACGATATCGAACTTGCCCAGGCTCGCGTAACTGTCGAGCAGGTTGAAAGCGCGGAACTCGACTCGGCTACGGATGGCCGGCTTGACCGCCCACCGGCCGGGCCCTTTAGTGTCGAAATAACGCTGCAAGCGCTCCTGGGACAACCCACGAGCGATTGCCAGGCTATCGTACTCACCGCTTTTGCAATTGGTCAGCATCGAACCGGAAAGGTCGGTGGCGACAACCTGCGCCCCCATCTTCAACTGGCCAAGGTTACTGCGCTCGAATTCGTCGATCGCCATCGAGATCGAATACGGCTCCTGCCCCGACGAACAGGCCGCCGACCACATGCGCAGACGCTGGCCGGGGTTGTTCTTGATGAACTCGGGTATGACCTTGTTCTTCAGCACTTCGAACGGGTAGGTATCGCGAAACCACAGGGTCTCGTTGGTGGTCATCGCATCCACCACCTGCTCACGCAGGCCGCCGCGCGGCTGGGTCTGAATGCGCTGCACCAGCTCGCCGAGGCTCTTGATACCCTGTTGCTCCATCAGCTTGTTGAGACGGCTGGAAACCAGGTACTGCTTATTCTCCCCCAGCAGGATGCCACAGGCTTTTTCCAGGAATACCCTGAACTGTTCGAATTCCAAATTACCCGTAGACACTACTGCCGCCTCTTTTCAATCACTGGTGCCGGGGGGCTGCCCCCGGCTGCTTCAATGCGTTGCCTTGATTCGGTCGACCACGCGCTGGGCCAGGTCATCCGGCCTGAATTTGGCGAGGAAATCATCGGCACCGACTTTCTTGACCATCGCCTGGTTGAATACCCCGGACAGCGAAGTATGCAGGCAGATGTGCAATTTTTGCATACGCGGATCGCTACGGATCTCTGCGGTAAGCGTATAGCCGTCCATTTCCGGCATTTCAATGTCGGAAATCATCATCAGAAACTCTTCTTCCGGCCGCTTGCCCTCCTCCACCAGCTTGCGCAGGTAATCCAGGGCCTGACGACCATCGTTGAGTGCAACCACCTCCACCCCCACCGTCTGCAGGCAGCGGCTGACCTGCTTGCGCGCCACCGACGAATCGTCGACGGTAAGCACGCGCAACAAAGTGGCCTTGTCCTGCACCTCGGCATCGACCACACCGGCAGACACCGATTCGGACGACGGTGCCACCTCGGCCAGCACCTTCTCCACGTCGATGATTTCGACCATGCGGTTGTCGACCCGGGTAACGGCCGTCAGGTAATGGTCGCGCCCAGTGCCCTTGGGTGGTGGATGGATCTCTTCCCAGTTCATGTTGACGATACGCTCGACCGAATGAACCAGAAACCCTTGGGTCTTGGTGTTGTACTCGGTGATGATCACGAAACTGTTGCGCGTGTCTTCCTGCAAGCCTGGCAAGCCGGTCGCCATCGACAAATCGAGGATCGGGATGGTCGCCCCGCGAATGTTGGCCACACCTCGCACAACTCGGTGAGACTTGGGCAACAGGGTCAGCTCAGGGCATTGCAGCACCTCGCGGACCTTGAACACGTTGATGCCGTAAAGCTGCGCTCCATTGAGACGGAACAGCAGCAATTCCAGGCGATTCTGCCCAACCAGCTGCGTACGCTGGTTGACTGAATCCATTACCCCCGCCATGCCTGACTCCTTATGCTTTCTGCCTTTTTGGTGCCACTTGCTCAGCAAGTCGGCACGGGCTTTGCTTTTTTGAGCGTCATGTACACGAAAACGACAAATTTCCGACGACTGACGCACCTGCTGAGCGGCTTGCTCGCCACGCTATGCCTGCTGGCACCTGGCGCTCGCACACTGGCGGACGCGGTTACCTTGCCTGAACAGCTTATCGGTGTCACCCAAGGGTTTCTTGAATTCAGTGTCGAGGACTATCTGGCGACCACGCAAACCCCAGGGCGCTACGAAATTCAGGTCAACCCGCTCGACCCGCGCCTACGCATGCCCCTGTGCAGTCAGCAACTGGACGCGTCGCTGGAAAGCCCTGCACAACCGCTGGGGCGGGTGACCGTGCGGGTGCGCTGCAACGGCAGCGCGCCCTGGACCATCTTCGTACCGGCAACGGTGAAGCTATTTCGCGAGGTGGTGGTGGTCACTCGGCCACTCAAACGTGACAACGTGGTCGGCGAGAACGATGTCGCGTTGCGCGAGCGCGATGTCGGCACGCTGAACCAGGGTTTTCTCACCGAACTGGATCAGGCGGTGGGCATGAAAATGCTACGCCCCACAGTGCTCGACCAGGTACTCACGCCGCAGCACCTTGAACAGGCTGAGGTGGTGCGCAAGGGCGATCATGTCGTGATTACCGCGCGCAGTGGCTCGCTGAGCGTGCGCATGCCCGGCGAAGCGCTGGCCAAAGGTGGTGAAGGCGAGCAGATCCGCGTGCGCAACCTCAATTCGCAGCGGGTGGTCAAAGCCCGGGTGACCGGCCCAGGCCACGTCGAGGTCGCCATGTAGATTACGCTGGCAGTGCGCTGCGGCTTTTCCTAAACTGTGCGCAAACGGGTTCGCGGGCTTGCTGACAGGCGGCTACGCATTAATGCCTAAAGTTTATTTCGGGTTGGCCGAAAACAAGGCAAGCGTCCAAATACCCAGAGGTTTGCGATCATGGCCATCGACTTAAGTCGTTTGAACAACTCTCCGTCCATCACGGGTGGCGTTCGTGGCAACGCCACGTCCGGCAACGCCGAAAAAACCGGCGAAGCCAAAGAAGCGCCCAAAGGCGCCAGCGCCAGCGGAGAAGCGGTACACCTCAGCCAAGAGGCCCAGCAGTTGCAACAGGTCAGCGACAAGCTGCGCGACCAGCCCGTCGTCAACAGTGCCCGCGTGGCGCAGTTGAAGCAGGCCATCGCAGACGGCAGCTACCAGGTCGACGCCGGCCGTGTCGCCAGCAAACTGCTCGATTTCGAAGCCCAGCGCTGACCGTTCGTCGCGCTGACTTCACGGACGCTATGTAAAGCCAAAGAGTTAGCCATGCACGACATCACTTTGCTGCAACTGATCGAAGACGACATCGCACCGACCCAGGAACTGCTCGACCTGCTCCAGCAGGAGTCGATCGCCCTGCACGGCCGCGACATGGCTCCGCTGGAGGGTATCCTGGCGCGCAAGCAGTCGCTGATCGTTCTGCTCGAGCAGCAAGGCATGCGTCGCAACAACCTGCTCACCAGCCTTGGCCTTAGTGCCAACCGTGCCGGTGTGCAGGCACTGGCCGCTCAGTCGGACAACGGCGAGCTGATCATGCAGCAGCTCGAAGTGCTGAACCAGTTGATGACGGCGTGCCAGAAGGTCAACGAGACCAACGGCCGGATGATTCAAGTGCAACAACACGTCACGGCCAACCAGATCAATATCCTTCAGGGCGGTGAAGCGCCATCGCTCTACGACAGCCGTGGCACCACCTCCCCACTAGCCAAGCCCCGGGCGCTCAGCCAGGTGTGATTATTTCTATCAAGGCACGGAACATACTGGCAAAATGCCGTTACTTGCGTGTGTCGTTTTTGCCTGGAGATTGATAACCCGTGTTCAATGAAGCCGATGCCCCGCAACCGCCAAAGGTGCTGAACACGCCCTTGGAGATCGCGGCCAACCTGCGCCTACTACAAGAAAGCCACGATCCGCTGATCATCACCTTCCACGAGCGCAGCCAGCGGTTCCAGAGTTACGTGGTGCACGTAGACCGTGACAGCAATGCGCTGGCCCTGGATGAAATGATTCCGCGCGATGGCGAAAAATTCATCGAGAACGGCGAAGCGTTCCGCATCGAAGGCTTCCACGACGGTGTGCGCATCGCCTGGGAATGCGACCAGCAGTTGAAAATCAGTGAGGTCGATGGTCATCGCTGCTACCGCGGTGCGATGCCCGAAGAAATGACCTACCACCAGCGCCGCAACGCATTCCGTGCAGCGCTCAAGCTGTCGCAGTTGGTCGACATCATTCTCGATGGCAGCTACCTCAAGGGTAACGGTGCCTTGCGCGGCAAGCTGCTGGATATTTCGGCCACCGGCTGCAAGCTGCGCTTCGACGGTAACGTCGAGGACCGCCTGCAACTGGGCCAAGTGTACGAACGCTTCAAGGCCAGCAACCCGCTAGGCCTGGTTGATACCATGGTGGAACTGCGCCATCTGCACTTCGAAGAGCGGATCAACACCACCTTTGCTGGCGTGCGCTTTCATAACCTCACAGGTCAAGCCCAGCGCAAGGTCGAAAGTTTCGTCTACCAGTTACAGCGTGAGGCTCGGCGTTTCGATAAAGACGATTATTGAACCGAGCCGCACTCGCCGAACGCCACCCACCGGGTGGCGTTTTCGTTTGCCGATTGGCGTAGGGTTTCCCCATTACGCGTGATTGACCGACTTCCTACTGTAGAGCGCCCTAAGCCTGCAACAGGCGCATCAGGAACGAGGCCTAGCATGATTCAATCGACATTCACCGCTGAACTGCATTGCCACTATGGCCGTATCGGGGTAGTTGAAACCCCCATCTGGGTGCACCCAACGCTCTCTTTGGACGTCGATGGCTGGCTGTGCACAGAGCACCACTTGCGGGGCACCTCCAGCTTCAAGCCCATACGCTTCGAGTTCGCCTTCGTGGAAAAAGGACGTAACCGCATCTACTACAAGATCAAATGCGACACTTCCTGGGAGTACCAAGACGCAAGGCTCGCCAAAAACGGCAATGGCTGGCTGGGCCTTTACGGCACTCACGTGTTGGGCAGGTTATTGGACTTGCCCCACGATCTGTTTTCGCAGTCGCGCAACAAATGGAAGATCGAATTGCTGCAACCCTGGGACGGTGATGTGGCAAGCGCCGAGCATATCGATTTCCACCTGCGCGACTTGCAGGGCCACAGGGTGTCAGTTGTGCCCTATAGGCACGTCAGCAACAAGGACAGTGACAATCTGCGTTTGTGGTTTCTCAATGCCGGCGACAAACAGGGCGAAGTGCTGACGCTGCAGCTGCGCAATATAGAGCTCAAGCACTAGTGACCTTGCCGCCTGCCAGCAATCAGGCACGGGGCCTGCTTGCTGGCAGTTCGATTACAATGGCCGCTCGACGTGCCCCGGCGCCGCTTCTACCCCCGCCTTTTCCTCTTCTTCGGTATCCTCAGCCGCAACTGGGGTCTGCATCACGTCCTGTACGGTCTGCTCATCCACACGGGGGTCAAGGGCCGCCGACAGTGGCGAGCCGGCCGCTGGCATGGCCACGTGCCCCAGTGGAGCATCCTGCACCTGGTGCAGCCCGGTAACGGCTTTTGGCCGGATGCGCCAGACCAGCACCAGGGCGAAGAATGCGAAGAATGCGTAGAGCATCTGCGCCCCGAATACTTTCATCAGAACACCCGCCGCCAAGGGCCCGATACAGGCACCCACGCCATAGGTGACCAGCAGCATGGCCGTCAACGAAACCCGCCGCTCGCTCTCGACATGGTCATTGGAGAACGCCACCGCCAGCGGGTACAGGCAAAATTGCAGGAGGGAAATCACGAAGCCAATGCCGAACAGCACCTCAAGCGGCACGCTGGGCAACAGCGCGAGCGGCGCCGACGCCACTGCCAAACCCACTGCGACGCTACGAATCAGCACAGCACGGTCATACCGGTCGGACAGCCAGCCAAGCGGCCACTGCACCAGCAGCCCGGCAAAGATGCAGCAACCCATGAACAGACCAATCTGTTCGGTCGACATGCCTTGACTGGACGCGTACAGCGGCGCCAAGCCATAGAACGAGCCGACGATCAGGCCCGAACCCAGTACCGTACTGAGCGACTGCGGTACCCGCTTGATGAAGAACTTTGGTTCCATCGGTGCCGGGCGCAGCGGCGCTGGGTGGATGCGCCGGGTCATCGCTACCGGCACCAGGCACAAGGCGAAGCACATGGCTACCAGCATCAGCAGCTCAGGGCCAAGTTGCGGGTGTACCACCAGAATCAGCTGGCCAAGCACAAGGCCAAGGTAGGAGGCGATCATGTAGCCGCTGAACACCGCACCCCGATGCTTGGCGTCGGCCTGCTCATTGAGCCAGCTTTCGATGACCATGTACTGGCACATCATGCCCAGGCCGACGATCATCCTCAGCCCGACCCATACCGGCAGCCAGCTGGTCAGGCCATGGCCGAGCACCGCCGCACCGACGATGCCGGCGCACGTGGCATAGGCTCGAATGTGCCCAACCCTACCGATAAGCCGGTGGCCGACCTTGCCGCCTACCGCCAGACCAAAGTAGTTGGCTGCCATCAACGCACCTACCCACAGGCTATCGACATGCTCGGCCGCCAGGCGCAGCGCCAGGTAAGTGCTCAGCAGGCCGGAGCCGATCAGCATCATCAAGGCGGCAAAATACAGCGACTGAAAGGGCTTCCAGATGTTTCGCATACGTCCCGTCGAACTCCCTGGTCAGGTGGCGTTGGCTTGCCGCAAGCATAAAAGCAAAACGGCCGTAATGCAGTCCTGCGCCAGCCAAATCGGCTGACAGCGGCGCGGCCAGTGCCAAGGGTGTCGCGCTCAGGCCTGTGCGGCCAGCACGCGTCGCTCCCATGGCGTGATTTCGTTGAAGAAGTCCGTAAGTTCAAGGGTCTTGCTCGCAACGTAGCCTTCGATGAACTCATTGCCGAACAGTTCCCGGGCCAACGCACTGCGCTTGAGGCGCTCCAGTGCTGCATGCAAGGTGCAAGGCAGACTCAAGTGCTCCGGCACCTGGAACTCGCCCTGGATCGCCGGGGTGGGCTGCAGGCGCTGTTCGATGCCATGCAGGCCCGCGGCCAAGCTGGCAGCGATGGCCAGGTAGGGGTTGGCGTCGGCGCCCGGCAAGCGGTTTTCCACCCGTCGCGCCACCGGGGCGCTGGCAGGGATGCGCAGGCCTGCAGCGCGGTTGTCCTCGGACCAGCAGGCATTGTTCGGCGAAGCATAAGGGTGGCACAAGCGCTGGTAGGAGTTGACGTTGGGCGCGAACAACGCGGTGAAGTCGGCCATGCACGCCTGCTGGCCACCGATGAAGTGGTAAAACGCCTCGGTCGCCTCGCCTTTCTGGTCGCTGAATACATTCCGCCCGCTGGCGATCTCCACCAGGCTCTGGTGAATATGCATGGAACTGCCCGGGGTATGTGCCAACGGTTTGGCCATGCACACCACAGTCAGCCCGTGCTTTAGGGCCACCTCTTTGAGCAGGTGCTTGAACAGGAAGGTCTGGTCGGCCAGCAGCAGCGGGTCGCCGTGCAGCAAGTTGATCTCGAACTGGCTCACGCCCATTTCATGCATGAAGGTGTCGCGTGGCAGGCCCAGGGCCGCCATGCATTGGTAGACCTCCTGGAAGAATGGGCGCAGGCCGTTGTTGGAGCTGACGCTGAACGCCGAATGCCCAAGCTCACGGCGGCCGTCCCTGCCAAGCGGGGGCTGGAAGGGCTGCAGCGGGTCGGCGTTGTGGGCAAAGACGAAGAACTCAAGCTCGGTCGCCACCACCGGTGCCAACCCCAGGGCTGCATAGCGGGCGATCACCGCTTTTAGCAGGCCCCGCGTGGACAGCCCAGAGGGCATGCCGTCAAGTTCGTTGGCATCACAGATAGCCAGCGCCAGGCCCTCTTCGCTCCATGGCAGGCGATGGATCTGTGCAGGCTCGGCCACCAACGCCAGGTCACCGTCGTCACTGCCGTAGAAACGCGCTGGAGGGTAACCCCCCATGATGCATTGCAAAAGCACACCCCGGGCCATCTGCAAGCGGCGGCCTTCGAGGAAGCCTTCGGCGGTCATCACTTTTCCACGGGGGACCCCGTTGAGGTCGGGGGTGACGCATTCGATCTGGTCAATGCCCTGGAGGATCTCGGCAGGCGAGCGGTGGGCGGCGGTGGTCATGACGCTTGTCCTTGTTGTTATGGGCTGGCCACAACATAGGCTAGGGGTGTTTAAAATATCAAGCACCCTCTCGCATAGACTGTGCCGGCCTATTCGCGCAAGGTCATGCCATTGGCAGGCAACGGTAAAGCGGTCTTGTAGCGCACCTGCTTGAGGGCAAAGCTTGAGCGGATGTTGGCCACCCCTGGCAAGCGCGTCAAATAATCGAGGAACCGTTCCAGGGCCTGGATACTCGGCAGCAGCACCCGCAGCAGGTAGTCCGGATCTCCCGTCATCAGGTAGCACTCCATCACCTCTGGCCGCTCGGCGATTTCTTCCTCGAAGCGGTGCAAGGCCTGCTCGACCTGTTTCTCCAGGCTGACATGGATGAACACGTTCACGTCCAGGCCCAGCACCTGGGGCGACAGCAAGGTGACCTGCTGGCGAATCACCCCCAGCTCCTCCATCGCCTTGACCCGGTTGAAACAGGGCGTCGGCGACAAGTTCACCGAGCGCGCCAGCTCGGCATTGGTGATGCGGGCGTTGTCCTGAAGGCTGTTGAGAATGCCGATATCGGTACGATCGAGCTTGCGCATGAGACAAATTCACCGGTTTTTTGTGCTTATGCGGAATGTTTATCTCCCCTGTCAGACAAAGGCAATCAACTTGAGAGAAAAATTCTTTCGCCCTGCCACTAAGATGTAAGTGACGCTGACCTGCCAGTCACAAGCCGGTAGTCAGCGGCGACCGCTTCAGAGCTCACAAAAACAACATCCGAGCGAGCGTAAAAAGCATGAACGAGTACGCCCCCCTGCGTTTGCATGTGCCCGAGCCCACCGGCCGGCCAGGCTGCCAGACAGATTTCTCCTACCTGCGCCTGAACGACGCAGGCAAAGTTCGTAAACCTCCAATCGATGTAGACGCCGCCGACACCGCCGACCTCTCCTATAGCCTGGTCCGCGTACTCGATGAGCACGGCGATGCCCAGGGCCCATGGGCCGATGACATCGACCCCCAGGTGCTGCGCCAAGGCATGCGTGCGATGCTCAAGACACGCATCTTCGACAGCCGCATGGTGGTTGCCCAGCGCCAGAAAAAGATGTCGTTCTACATGCAGAGCCTGGGCGAGGAAGCCATCGGCAGCGCCCAGGCGCTGGCGCTCAACCGCACCGACATGTGCTTCCCCACCTACCGCCAGCAAAGCATTCTGATGGCCCGCGACGTGTCCCTGGTGGACATGATCTGCCAGCTGCTGTCCAACGAGCGCGACCCGCTCAAGGGCCGCCAGCTTCCCATCATGTACTCGGTACGCGATGCTGGGTTCTTCACCATCAGCGGCAACCTGGCGACCCAGTTCGTGCAAGCAGTGGGCTGGGCCATGGCCTCGGCGATCAAGGGTGATACCAAGATCGCTTCGGCCTGGATCGGTGACGGCGCCACCGCCGAGTCGGATTTCCACACCGCCTTGACCTTCGCCCACGTTTACCGCGCCCCGGTGATCCTCAATGTGGTCAACAACCAATGGGCGATCTCCACCTTCCAGGCGATCGCGGGTGGTGAACAGACCACCTTCGCCGGCCGTGGTGTGGGTTGCGGCATCGCCTCGCTGCGGGTCGACGGTAATGACTTCGTCGCCGTCTACGCCGCCTCGCGCTGGGCCGCCGAACGCGCCCGCCGTGGCCTTGGCCCGTCGCTGATCGAGTGGGTGACCTACCGCGCCGGCCCGCACTCGACGTCCGACGACCCGTCCAAGTACCGCCCCGCCGATGACTGGAGCCACTTCCCACTGGGCGACCCGATCGCCCGCCTCAAGCAGCACCTGATCAAGACCGGTAACTGGTCCGAGGAAGAACATCAGGCCACCACCGCCGAGTTCGAAGCAGCAGTGATCGCGGCGCAGAAAGAGGCGGAACAGTACGGCACGCTTGCCAATGGCCACATTCCCAGCGCGGCGTCGATGTTCGAAGACGTCTACAAGGACATGCCTGAGCACCTACGCCGTCAGCGCCAGGAACTAGGGGTCTGAAATGAACGATCACAACAACAGCATCAACCCGGAAACCGCCATGGCCACCAGCACACTGACCATGATCCAGGCCTTGCGCTCGGCCATGGATGTCATGCTCGAACGCGACGACAATGTGGTGATATACGGCCAGGACGTCGGTTACTTTGGCGGGGTTTTCCGTTGTACCGAAGGCCTGCAGACCAAGTATGGCAAGTCGCGCGTGTTCGACGCGCCGATCTCGGAAAGCGGCATCGTCGGCACTGCCGTTGGCATGGGCGCTTATGGCTTGCGCCCGGTGGTGGAAATCCAGTTCGCCGACTACTTCTACCCGGCCTCCGACCAGATCGTCTCGGAAATGGCCCGCCTGCGTTACCGCTCGGCCGGCGAGTTCATCGCCCCGCTGACCTTGCGCATGCCCTGCGGTGGCGGCATCTACGGCGGCCAGACCCACAGCCAGAGCCCCGAAGCGATGTTCACCCAGGTCTGCGGCCTGCGCACGGTCATGCCGTCCAACCCGTACGACGCCAAAGGCTTGCTGATCGCTTCGATCGAATGCGACGACCCGGTGATCTTCCTGGAGCCCAAACGCCTGTACAACGGCCCGTTCGACGGCCATCACGACCGCCCTGTCACCCCCTGGTCGAAACACCCGCAGAGCGCTGTGCCCGACGGTTACTACAGCGTACCGCTGGACAAGGCGGCTATCACCCGTCCCGGCAACGACGTGACCGTGCTGACTTATGGCACTACGGTGTACGTGGCCCAGGTGGCTGCTGAGGAAACCGGTGTGGATGCTGAAGTCATCGACCTGCGCAGCTTGTGGCCGCTGGACCTGGAAACCATCGTCGCGTCGGTGAAAAAAACCGGCCGCTGTGTAGTGGTCCACGAGGCCACGCGTACCTGCGGCTTCGGCGCCGAACTGGTGTCGCTGGTGCAGGAGCACTGCTTCCACCACCTCGAAGCGCCGATCGAGCGTGTCACCGGTTGGGACACCCCCTACCCCCACGCACAGGAATGGGCGTACTTCCCAGGCCCATCGCGGGTGGGCGCGGCATTGAAACGGGTCATGGAGGTCTGAATGGGCACGCACGTCATCAAGATGCCGGACATTGGCGAAGGCATCGCGCAGGTCGAGTTGGTGGAATGGTTCGTCAAAGTCGGTGACATCATCGCTGAGGACCAGGTAGTGGCCGACGTCATGACCGACAAGGCCACGGTGGAAATCCCCTCGCCGGTCAGCGGCAAAGTATTGGCCTTGGGCGGCCAGCCGGGCGAAGTGATGGCGGTCGGCAGCGAGCTGATCCGCATCGAGGTCGAAGGCGGCGGCAACCATGTCGAGGTGCCGCAGGCCAACGTGGCGCAGGCTCCCAGTGCAACCGTTGCGCCCAAGCCTGAGCCACAGGCCATCCAACCCGTAGCCGCACATACCCCGGCGCAGCTTGCCCAAGCGCCGATCGTGCCGCGCCAGCCTGGCGACAAACCGCTGGCTTCGCCTGCCGTGCGCAAACGCGCACTGGATGCCGGCATCGAGTTGCGCTATGTGCATGGCAGCGGCCCGGCCGGGCGCATCCTGCACGAAGACCTCGACGCGTTCATGAGCAAGCCGCACAGCGCTGCCGGCCAGGCCCCGCAGGGCTATGCCAAGCGCACCGACAGTGAGCAGGTGCCGGTGATGGGCCTGCGCCGCAAGATCGCCCAGCGCATGCAGGATGCCAAGCGCCGGGTCGCGCATTTCAGTTACGTAGAAGAGATCGACGTCACCGCCGTGGAGGCCCTGCGCCAGCAGCTCAACGCCAAGCATGGCGACACGCGTGGCAAGCTGACGCTGCTGCCGTTTCTGGTACGCGCTCTGGTGGTAGCCCTGCGCGACTATCCGCAGATCAACGCCACATACGACGACGAAGCACAGGTCATCACCCGCCATGGCGCGGTGCATGTGGGCATCGCCACCCAGGGGGACAACGGTTTGATGGTCCCGGTGTTGCGCCACGCCGAAGCCGCCAGCCTGTGGGCCAACGCCAGCGAGATCGCACGCCTGGCCAACGCTGCGCGCAGCAACAAGGCCAGCCGTGAAGAGTTGACCGGTTCGACCATCACCCTGACCAGCCTCGGTGCCTTGGGCGGCATCGTCAGCACACCGGTGGTCAACACACCGGAAGTGGCGATCGTCGGCGTCAACCGTATCGTCGAACGGCCGGTGGTGATCGACGGCCAGATCGTCGTGCGCAAGATGATGAACCTGTCCAGCTCATTCGACCATCGGGTGGTCGATGGCATGGACGCCGCGCAGTTCATCCAGGCCGTGCGCGGCCTGCTCGAACAACCTGCCTGTCTGTTCCTGGAGTGAGCATGTCGCAGATCATCGATACTACCCTGCTGATCGTCGGCGGTGGCCCGGGAGGTTATGTAGCCGCTATCCGTGCCGGGCAACTGGGCATTCCTACGGTGCTGATCGAAGGCCAGGCCCTGGGCGGCACCTGCCTGAACATTGGCTGCATCCCGTCCAAGGCGCTGATCCATGTGGCCGAGCAATTCCATCAGACCGCACGTTTGGCCGGGCATTCGCCACTGGGCATCAGCGTCGACAACCTGCGCCTGGATATCGCCCAGAGCGTGGCCTGGAAGGATGGCATCGTCGACCGCCTGACCACAGGCGTGGCTGCCTTGCTGAAGAAACATGGCGTGAAGGTGATTCACGGCTGGGCCAAGATCCTCGATGGCAAGCAGGTCGAGGTCGACGGCCAGCGTATACAGTGCGAACACCTGCTGCTGGCCACTGGCTCCACCAGCGTCGAACTGCCAATGCTCCCCTTGGGTGGGCCGATCATTTCATCCACCCAAGCCCTGGCGCCCTCAACGCTACCCAAGCATCTGGTGGTGGTGGGTGGCGGGTACATCGGCCTGGAACTGGGCATCGCCTATCGCAAGCTTGGCGCACAGGTGAGCGTCGTGGAGGCGCGCGAACGCATTCTGCCGACCTATGACAGCGAGCTGACCGCCCCCGTAGCGCAGGCTCTGAAGACTTTGGGCATCAGCCTGTACCTGGGCCACAGCGTAGAGGGCTATGAAGACGGCTGCCTGCTGGCCAGCGATGGCCAGGGCGGGCAACTGCGCCTTGAGGCCGACCGGGTGCTGGTGGCAGTAGGCCGTCGGCCACACACCCAAGGGTTCAACCTGCAATGCCTGGACCTGAAGATGAACGGCGCTGCGATCGCCATCGATGCGCGCTGCCAGACCAGCATGCGCAACGTCTGGGCCATTGGTGACGTGGCCGGTGAGCCGATGCTTGCCCACCGTGCCATGGCGCAGGGCGAGATGGTTGCCGAAATCATCGCTGGCAAAGCGCGACGGTTCGAACCTGCAGCCATCGCCGCGGTGTGCTTTACCGACCCGGAAGTGGTGGTGGTGGGCCACACGCCCGAGCAAGCCAGCCAGCTTGGGCTCGACTGCATCGTCGCGCAATTCCCGTTCGCCGCCAACGGCAGGGCCATGACGCTGGAATCGACCAGCGGTTTCGTGCGCGTGGTGGCACGCCGTGACAATCACCTGATCGTCGGTTGGCAGGCGGTGGGGGTGGGCGTGTCCGAGCTCAGTACTGCATTCGCGCAGTCGCTGGAGATGGGCGCAAGGCTGGAGGATGTAGCCGGGACCATCCATGCCCACCCGACCCTGGGCGAGGCGGTGCAGGAAGCGGCGCTGCGTGCGCTGGGCCACGCACTGCATATCTGACACTGGAGCGGCCAAGGCCGATTTGACCCGCTCGCCCTGGCGCTGCGGGTCTTTTTTATCCGCTAACGCCTGCGTGCCCTCGCGCAGACCGATCGTTTCGAAAAAGCCATTGTGACAATGCGCTGCGCCCTTTACTTTGTGCAGCCCCGATGAGCGTCAAGGAATACCCCATGTCACACCCAGGCGCGATGCCCGCCTTCAGCGAAGGTGCCCGCGCGGTCCTGCCATTGATGACCGGCATGCTGCCCTTTGGCTTGATCACCGGAGTGACGGCCATAGGTATCGGTATGTCGCCTGCCGATGCCATGGGCATGACTTTGCTGTTCTATTCCGGGTCTGCGCAGATGGTGGTGCTACAACTGATGCACAGCGGTGCGCTGCCGCTGACCATGGTGGTGACCGCACTGGTGATCAACCTGCGCTTTGTGATGTACAGCGCAGCCCTGGCGCCCCATCTCAGCAACCTGCCGCGGCGCAAGACTTGGCCGTTGGCATTCGTGCTCTCCGATCAGGCTTTTGCACTGTGCAGCCTGAAGTTCGGCGCCGGCCCGGTGGGCCGATCTGCCTTCGCGTACTACATGGGAACAGCCCTGCCGATGTGGGTCGGCTGGAACCTGGCTGTGCTGGCCGGTGTGTACTTGGGTGCCGGCATCCCGCAATCCTGGTCGCTGGGCTTTGCCATTCCCTTGTCGTTCCTGGCCCTGCTGGTGCCGAGCATCCGTAACCCGGCAATGTTGGGCGCAGCGGTGGCGGGCGGTGCGCTGGCGGTTCTGGCACATGACCTACCCTACAACCTGGGTTTGCTGGCCGCGTCGCTGGGCGGGGTGATCAGCGGCTTGACCATCGAGCACCTTCGCAAAGACGCAAACAAGGCAGCGCAGACGCCATGACCGAGCTATCCCCCTGGGTCACCTTCGCCCTGATCGGCCTGGGCACCTTCGCGATACGGCTGTCGTTCATCGAATTCTATGGTGCACTGCGCATTCCACCGGTTTTGCGCCGCGCGCTGGTGTACGTGCCAGCCAGCGTACTGGCCGCCTTGGTACTGCCGGCGGTGGTGTTCCAGGCCGGGCAGCCTGGCATCGACATAGGCAACCCGCAGCTACCTGCGGCGATCGTCGCCGCGCTGGTCGCCTGGCGCACACGCAGCACGCTGCTGACCCTGGGGGTTGGCATGGGTGTGCTGTGGGGGCTGCAGTACTGGGGCTATTAAGCTCTGCGCGAGTATCCTCGAGAGCTGTCGAACGCCTTTGCACAGCCGCGCAGCGCTCAACCGCAAGCCTTTCACCGCTTCTACCCCAGGGCACAATCCGTATAATCGCGTCTTTTTGTAAGCCTAAGACGTAATTCAATGAAGAAACTGCTCTGCGCCGTCGCACTTGCCTTCGCCGCCCTACCCGCCGCCTTCGCCAGCCCACCCGCCACCTTCACCGAAGCCAAGGTGGTCGCGAAACAGAAGATCTACCTTGACCAAAGCAACAGCGCCACCGGCGACTTGTACTGTGGCTGCAAGTGGACCTGGGTAGGCAAGTCAGGCGGGCGCATCGATTTGAAATCCTGCGGCTATGAAACCCGCAAGCAGCAGACCCGCGCCGAGCGTACCGAATGGGAGCATATCGTCCCGGCCTGGACCTTCGGCCACCAGCGCCAATGCTGGCAGAACGGCGGGCGCGAGCATTGTGTCGACAGCGACCCAACCTTCCGCGCGATGGAGGCCGATCTGTTCAACCTCTACCCATCGGTGGGCGAAGTGAATGGTGACCGCAGCAATTTCAACTACGGCATGGTGTCTGGGGTTGCGCCGCAGTATGGCCAATGCACCACCAAGATCGACTTCCAACAGAAAACCGCCGAGCCACGCGACGAGGTCAAAGGCTTGGTAGCGCGCACCACGTTCTATATGTTCGATCGCTACAAGCTCAGCATGTCGCGCCAGCAGCAACAGGTGTTAATGGCCTGGGACAAGCAGCACCCGGTAACGGCCTGGGAAAAGCAGCGGGATCAGCGCATTGCCGCGATCATGGGCCACAGCAACCCGTTCGTGACCGGTGAGCGCAAGTGGGCGCTGGGTTACACGCCACAAGGTGCTGGCGTTGCCTCGGCACCGGCTGCCAAACCGGCGCCGGCCGAGCCGACACTGGCCAATGCACTAAGCGCTGGCGCGGTGCTGGGTAACCGCAATAGCCATGTCTATCACCTGGCCACTGGCTGCCCAGGTTACAGCCAGGTGTCGCAGAAGAACCAAGTGGCGTTTGGCAGCGAAGCCCAAGCGCAAGCGGCAGGGTATCGCAAGGCGGGTAATTGCAGATAAGCGGCTTGCAGGTCGGCTGGAGCCCAGGCCACCGCTGGGCGCGATACCCGTCGCGCTAGAGGCCTCGTTCAGACCTTGCCCGGCAGTTTGATATGCCGGGCATACCAAGGCCTGCGCGGGGTGCGCCGCAGCAAGGGGTCCACGTCCCGCTCACCGCTGAAGGCAATGCGCAGCGCAAGCTTCATGGCTTCGACTTCCATCTCCCCCGCCCCGCCTCCAGCATCGGAAATGCCACCGCAGCCATGGGTGATCGGCCCGAGCCATGGGTCACCGACCTGCACCCACCGCCCCGGTGCGAACCAGGACACACCGTTGACCTGCCGGCGCTGCACTTCACCCGGATGGGCGCGCTCGTGGGCCCGGTACCAGTCTTCGATGCGATCGTCGATCCAGCCATGAAAGCGCCAGAACACTGGGTTCACGTGGGACGAAAACGGGTCGCCCAGGAAGTCGTTTTCCTCACGGAACCAGCGCGCAGCGTAATCGGTCTGGTCGCGGTCACCCATCACCGGGGCGCCGTTGGAGGGGTCGCGGGTGACGGTGGCCCAGCGCATGTGCAACCAGTCATGAATGTTCAGTTCCACCTGTGAGCCGAATTCCCCCAGGGTCAGGCGGCTGAGGTAGTCCGGGTCCTGATACTGCGACTCCCACACCTGAAAGTTACTGAAGAAAGTCTGTGCCGCCTTGATGCCATGCAACCACTGGCTGAGTTCTTCATCATCAGCCGCCACCCAGGCCGGTGGCACCGAGTTGCCATCGTGGTTCTCCTGATAGCGGATGAACCCCACGCGGTCGTACTCCAGCTGCGGTGACGGCAGTGGCAATTGCGTCCAGTTCGGCAGGCCAGGCTGCAGGCCGCGTGCATGCCCCAGCATGTGCCGGTGCATGAACAGAAAATCTTCGCCGGACCCATTGAGGTGCTTGCGCCGGCCCCGAGCGCTGCGTTCCGCGTCACGCGGGCCTGGTTGCCAGCCAGCGCCTCGCAGGGCATCGCGCTTGGCCTCGGGCAAGCGGTGCCATTTGTCCCGAGTGGCATGCCATACCTGATGGAACAGGCGGTGCTCCGGGGAGTTCAGCCAGGCCATGAGCGTGGGTGCCAACGGCGTGACCTGGCGTGCTTCGGGGAAGGCGCGTTTGCTGGCAACGAACTGGTTGTCAGGCTCAGGGCTCAGCAGTGGCCGATCGATGCGCCGGATGCGGCCGGTCAGGGTGCCTGCGCCCGCATTGCCCCATGAGGCCCATACCTCATCGAGGGTCGCCTCCAGCTCATGGCTAGGTGCTGACGCCCCCGCCGGCACCAGGCGCCAGCGCACGTTGCCCGCATCGGCAGCAACCAGCTCGCCCAGCACTCGGTAGCGAGGCTGTTCGTTGCCGCGCAGTTGCTGTGCGACATCGACAAAGCCGCGCAGCGCGCGGCCCGTCGGCCCGACATCGAGCAGGAGTTGCAGGCCCTGCAGCGGCAAGCCCTCAAGCCCAGCATCGGCACCAGTCAAGCGCAGGTCCCAGATACCGCGCAGTTTGTCGGCGATGCGCATGCCGGGCTCGCTGGCTGCTTCGACAATGGCCTCGCCCGCTGTCTGCACTTCATCCTTGCCCAGCGGCTCGTCGTTGTCCTGGGGCTGGCGCGCATACCACGCAGCCGAGCCCGCCGCCCCCGCAACCGCTAGCCCCACCATGAACCCACGCCTGGAAAACCTCATCGCCACATCCGTACCCGTGTCAGCCACGCCTATCGAGCTAGAACGAGACGCCGCGCGGCAAATTTAACGCCGGCGCGCTGCTAAATTTCCGGCTGCCGGCCTCGTCCCTCCGTGACAGGCAAGCCCGGTAAGCGCGGCTGCCGTATCGACCCTGGCAACCAACGGGATGGCAATGAATACGACACGCTTGCGCAAGGCCCCCTACCTCGCAGCCCTGGCCCTGATCCTCGCAGCCGCAGGCGCCGCAGCCTGGTATTTCTTCATCTACCTGCCCGCCGGTTACCCGCGCGAGGTGATCAAACACGCCGAGCAACTGCAAGAGCGCATCCTTTCTTTCGACAGCCACATCACCGTACCGCTGGATTTTGGCACCGAAGGCAAAGAGGCCGACAAGGATGGCAGCGGCCAGTTCGACCTGGTCAAGGCTGGGCGGGGGCGTTTGTCAGGCGCTGCGCTGACGATCTTTGGCTGGCCGGAAATCTGGAACGGCGACAACGCGCCCCATCGCCCCACCGCGGCCTTTGTCGATGAAGCGCGCCTGCAGCAGGAAATGCGCTACAAGATCCTTACCGGCATGGTCCGCGATTACCCCAACCAGGTTGCCATCGCCTATACCCCCGCCGATTTTCGCCGCCTGCATGGCGAGGGCAAATTTGCCATCTTCCTCAGCATGCTCAACGCCTATCCCCTGGGGCACGACCTCGATGCCCTGGACACCTGGGCTGCGCGCGGCATGCGCATGTTCGGTTTCAGCTACGTGGGCAACAATGACTGGGCCGACTCCTCGCGCCCGCTGCCGTTTCTCAACGACACCCCTGACGCCCTGGGCGGCCTATCGCCGCTGGGTGAGCAAGCGGTGGCTCGGCTCAACGACCTTGGCGTGATCATCGATGTCTCGCAGATGTCGACCCTGGCCCTGGAAGACGTGGCCCGCCTGAGCCGTGCGCCGATGGTCGCCTCCCACTCGGCACCGCGAGCGCTGGTAGATATCCCGCGCAACTTGAGCGACCACGAACTGCAAGCGATCAAACGCAGCGGCGGTGTGGTTCAGGTGGTGGGTTTTCCCGCCTACCTCAAGCCCCTGAGCCAAGGCACCTTGGACAAACTCAACGCGCTGCGCAAACGCTTCCACCTGCAGCCCTTGACGGGCCTTGCCAATGCCTTGATGCCGGGCGATGCGATCATTGCCATCTGGCCGGAAAAGCGGTTCGGTGAGTACGCCAGCGCGCTGTACGCCATCCTCGACGAAGAGCCCCGCGCCACGGTCAAGGACCTGGTCGACGCCATCGACTATACCGTGCGCAAAATCGGCATCGACCATGTTGGCATCGCCTCGGACTTCAACGATGGCGGCGGCGTCACGGGGTGGATGAACGTCGGTGAATCGCGCAACGTCACCGCCGAGCTGATTCAGCGCGGGTACTCTGACGCGGACATCGCCAAGCTGTGGGGCGGCAATTTCCTGCGCGTGTGGGACACCGTGCAAAGCTTGGCCAAACCCAGTGCCATCAAACCAGCGGAGCGCGGCTGATGAACGCACGTCGGCGCTTTCTCAAACAGGCAGGCCTGCTGGCCGCCGCCCTACCGCTGACCGGCAATTTTGCCCAGACGGCGCTGGCCGTCACGCCGCTGGCAACGCCCGACCAGAACAAATGGCAAGCCCTGCGCCAGCAGTTCGACCTGGACCCGGCCTACCTGCACTTTTGCAATTTCCTGCTCGCCTCCCACCCGCGCGTGGTAACTGAGGCCATCGCCCGTTTTCGCACTCGATTGGATCAGAACCCCGGCGAAATGGTCGATTGGGACCGCGAAGAACTGTGGGGCTACGAAAACCAGGTGCGTGCCTGGGCTGGGCGTTACTTCGCCGTACAGCCAGGCCAGGTGGCCCTGACAGGCAGCACCACCGAGGGCTTGTCGATGATCTATGGCGGCCTGCAGGTGGCGCCGGGCAAGGAGATCCTGGTCAGCGCCCATGAGCACTATTCGACCAACACTCGGCTGGATTACCGCGAACGGCTTATGGGTACCAAGGTGCGCCGGGTGGCGCTGTTCAAGGACCCGCACCAGGTTTCGGTGGACGAAATACTCGGCAATATCCGCCAGGCCATCCGCCCCGAAACCCGTGTGCTGGGCATGACCTGGGTGCAGTCTGGCAGCGGCGTGAAGCTGCCGATCCGCGAGGTCGGTGAACTGGTGAACCAGCTCAACCAGCAACGCGACGAGCAGGACCGAATCATCTACGTGGTGGATGGCGTACACGGGTTCGGCATCGAGGACGTAACCTTCGCTGACTTCAACTGCGACTACTTCATCGCCGGCACCCACAAGTGGTTGTTCGGCCCACGCGGTACCGGCGTGATCATCGCTCGCCACGCCAAGCCACAGCCTTACCTGGTGCCGAGCCTGCCGACGTTCACCAAAGGTGAAAACTTCGGCACCTTGATGACCCCTGGCGGTTACCACGCCTTCGATCATCGCCTGGCCCTGGGCAAAGCGTTCGAGCTGCACCTGCAACTGGGCAAGGCCGATGTCCAGGCTCGCGTGCATCAACTCAATGACTACCTCAAGCAGCGGCTGGCCGAGCACCCCAAGGTGCAGCTGGTCACCCCTCGCAGCAGCCAGCTTTCCGCAGGGTTCACCTTCTTTCGCGTCGAAGGCCGCGACTGCGACGCCGTCGCCCGCCACCTGATGGCCAACAAGGTCATCAGTGATGCCGTCGACCGTGACGTGGGCCCAGTGGTGCGCCTGGCCCCAAGCCTGCTCAACGACGAAGCCGAGATCGACCGGTTGATGGCGATCCTCGCGCCACAACTCACCTGACATTGTTGCCTTTAAAGAGAACCCTATGGCTATGTTCAAACCCTTGGCCCTGATGGCCGCCCTGTTCGCCAGCGCCCCGGCCTTGGCCGCCGACGCGCCCAAACCCGGCAAGATTTTCAAGGACTGCAAGGATTGCCCGGAGATGGTGGTGCTGCCCGCCGGCAGCTTCACCATGGGCGTGCCGGATGATGAAGTGGGCCGCCAGCCCGACGAAGGCCCGATGCACACCGTGACCTTCGCCAAGCCCTTTGCGGTCAGCCGCTTCCAGGTCCAGGCCAAGCAGATGCAAGCCTGGCAACGCGAAGCCAAGGTCACCCTGCCCGACGGCGACGACCGCCCAGGCCGGCGCTGCACCAATGGCAAGCCTAGCTACCCGCAAGGCCCGGACCAACCGGCGGTATGCATCAGCTATGACGAGGTCAAGGCCTACGTTGCCTGGCTGTCCAAGAAAACCGGCAAGCACTACCGCATGCTCAGCGAGGCCGAACGTGAATATGGCGCCCGTGCAGGCTCCAGCGGCCCATTCCCGTTCCCGTTCGACGAAGGCAAGCAATACAGCATCGCCAAACACGCCAACACCTACGGCGCCGCCGACGGCTTTAACTACACCTCGCCTGCCGGCAGCTTCCCGGCTAACGCCTTCGGCCTCTACGACATGCACGGCAACGTCTACGAATGGGTAGCCGACTGCATGCACGACAGCTACGTAGGCGCGCCCAGCGATGGCAGCGCGTGGATGGAAGCAAGCTGCGAGTACAACCACATCCGCGGCAACGACTACAGTGAAGCGCCGGTGTTTTCCCGCTCGGGTAACCGCAACTACCGCGAACCCTATGTACGCGGCGACTGGTTGGGGTTTCGGGTAGCTCGAGAGCTGTAACCCGCGCGGTCATCCAGACGACCCAGGCTCGATAGCCTGGGCTTGCTAAATAAGAACCCTTCTCGAACGTCTTCCTCACAGGGCAATGGCCCGCACGGCGCCTGCCTGACGCAGCGCCCAAAGCGCTCGCGCGCATCCACCAGGAACCCACAATGAACCGATCGTCCCCTGGCGCACTTCGCGAACTCCTCGGCTTGCTCAAACCCTACCGCCTGATTGTCGCCGCTGCCATCGGCCTTGGTATCGTGGGCGGCCTCTGCATTACCGTGCTGCTGGCCAACATCAACAACCTCTTGCATACCCCTGGCGCACTGAGCTGGGGCGTGGTGCTGGCGTTCGCGGGCATTTGCCTGGTGGCGCTGGGCGCCTCCATCGCTTCGGACATCGGCACCAACTATGTCGGCCAGCACGTGATCGCGAGCTTGCGCCGTGACCTGGGCGAAAAAGTGCTCAGTGCGCCGATCGAGCAGATCGAGCGCTACCGCAGCCACCGCCTGATACCGGTGCTGACCCATGACGTTGACACCATCAGTGACTTCGCCTTCGCGTTCGCCCCGCTGGCCATCTCGCTGTCGGTGACCCTGGGCTGCCTGGGGTATCTGGCGCACTTATCCTGGCCTATGTTTCTGATCGCCGCGCTTGCGGTGCTGATAGGTACAGGCGTGCAATACATCGCACGCATACGTGGCATCCGGGGGTTCAATGCGGCGCGTGAAGCTGAAGACGAATTGCAGAAGCATTACGACGGTGTAGCTTCTGGTGCCAAGGAACTGCGCATCAGCCGCCCGCGTCGCCAGCGTATGTTCAACGACCGCATCAGCCGTACGGCGAACTACATCCGCGACACTCACGTGCGCTCGATCAACATTTTCGTCATCGCCAAAAGCCTTGGCTCGATGCTGTTCTTTGTGGTGATCGGCCTGGTGCTGGCCCTGCAACAGGCGCAACTGGTCAGCGACCCCAAGGTGACCAGCGGCTTCGTGCTGGTGTTGCTGTACATGAAAGGGCCACTTGAGCACTTGGTCTCGACCCTGCCCATCGTCAGCCGCGCGCAGATTGCCTTGCGTCGCATTGCCGAGCTGTCGCAGCAGTTTTCCTCGCCCGAACCGCACCTGCTGCTCGATGCCCCTGATGTGCCTGACCGGGAAATCCAAAGCCTGGAGCTGCGCAATGTGCGCTTTGCCTTCCCGCCAGTAGAAGGTGCTGCGCCCTTCGCCCTTGGGCCGATCAACCTGCGAATAGAACAGGGCGACATCCTGTTCATCGTCGGCGAGAACGGCTGCGGCAAGACCACCCTGATCAAGCTGCTGCTGGGCCTGTACGCGCCCCATGAAGGCGAGATAGTACTGGACGGCCAGAGCGTTACCGCCAGCAACCGCGACGACTACCGCCAGCTGTTCACCACCGTGTTTGCCGACTATTACCTGTTCGATGACCTGCTGCAGGACGGCCAGGCGTTGCCCGAGGACGCCGGCAACTATTTACAACGACTGGAAATCGCCCACAAGGTGCAGATCCGCGACGGGGCCTTCACCACCACGGATTTGTCCACCGGGCAACGCAAACGCTTGGCGCTGATCAACGCTTGGCTGGAGCGGCGCCCTGTGCTGGTGTTCGACGAATGGGCGGCCGACCAGGACCCGACATTCCGGCGCATCTTCTATACCGAGCTGCTGCCGGGGCTCAAGCGTATGGGCAAGACCATCATCGTCATCAGCCATGACGATCGCTACTTCGATGTGGCCGACCACCTGCTGCGCCTGCGCAACGGCAAGCGCGTGGAAGAAGAAATCACAGAATTTTCACATTGAGCTTTCCGGTTCTGGGGCATCCGAACGTTACATAAATGCAAATAACTCTCATAAGTAATCTATCTGCTAACACTGAGTATCCGCATGATCACTAATACGGTTTCGCCGCTCGCCCGGGCGGTTCGCAGGAAATCCTTGACCTTGGCATCTCCGACGCTACTGGCCTGTGCGCTGGCCGCCTCGATGCATGCTTACGCCGAACCCGTACAGCTCAACATCCCATCGCAGGGGCTCGCCGGCGCACTCAATGCTCTGGCGCAACAGGCTGATCTGCAGTTGCTCTACAGCCCGCAAAGCGTGCGTAACACCACCGCCCCCGCTATCAAGGGCACTATGGAGCCTGAACAGGCACTGCGCCTGCTGCTGCGTGACAGCGGCCTGAACTACCAGCTCGACGGCCAGACGGTGATCCTGACTGGCGCATCGGCGTCATCGGCGATGGAGCTGGGACCTTTGAACATCGACGCCAACACACTCAGCGCCACCAGTGAGGGGACCAACTCGTACGCTGCACGTGCCGTGACCATCGGCAAAGGCGTGCACACGCTCAAAGAAACGCCGCAGTCGGTCACGGTCATGACCCGCAAGATGCTCGATGACCAAAACCTCAACACCCTCGAGCAGGTGTTGGACAAGACGCCCGGTATCACCACCTACGATTCGCCCATGGGCGGCAAGTATTTCTACTCGCGCGGCTTCAACCTCGACGGCCAGTACCAGTACGACGGCGTGCCCTTGGATGTGGGTGGCAACTACGTGCAGGCCAACAGTTTTTCCAGCGACATGGCGTTCTACGACCGCGTGGAAATCCTCAAGGGCGCAGCCGGCATGATGAAGGGCTCCGGCTCCTCGGCCGGCGGCGTGAACTTCGTGCGCAAGCGGGGGCAAGACAAGGCACACACCAGCGTTACCCTGTCCGCCGGCAGTTGGGACAACTACCGCAGCCAAGTGGATGTGGGTGGGCCGCTTAACGAATCGGGAACCGTGCGCGGCCGAGCGGTAGCGGCGCTTCAGGACAAACAGTATTTCTACGACAACGCCGATCGTCAGGACCGTGTCGCTTACGGCGCCATCGACTGGGATGTGACGCCCGACACGACCCTGGGCTTGGGCCTTGCCTACGAGGATGTCGATGCCTCACCTTGCTATCATGGCCTGCCACGATACGCCAACGGCAGCGACCTGAAGCTATCCCGCTCGACTTGCCTGGGCGCCAGCTGGAACGACCTGCAAAGCGAGCGCATCACAGGCTTCGCTGACCTCAAACACCGCTTCAACGATGACTGGTCGCTTAACTTCGCCTCGGTGTATACCCACAACAATCAGAACATCGAGTACGGTTACTCTGAAGGCGCCGTGCCGGTAGGCGCTAGCACTGGCGCTATGGGCCGTTACGCCGGTCGCTTCGATTACGACCAGACCGACTACGGCTTCGATAGCTACATCGATGGCAAGTTCGAGGCCTTCGGCCTGGAGCATGAGCTGATTATCGGGGCCAATGCCAGTCGCCAGAAGAATCACGACTATTTCGCGCTACTGGCTCTGAGCGGCACGCAAAACCCCTTCGACCCATCGGATAACTTCCCGCGCCCTAGCAAAGCCGACTACCAGACCGGCACCCTCCGTGGCGGGCCGTTCCCTACCGATTCCACCACCACTCAGTGGGGCACTTATGCCAACCTGCGGCTGAAACTGGCCGAACCCCTTACGCTGGTGCTGGGTAGCCGCGTCAGCTGGTACCGCAACGATCGCGACTCGTATACCCAGCGCTGGGATACCTGGGAACATATTCGCAGCAAGGAAAATGGTGAAGTCACCCCCTTCGGCGCGCTGCTCTACGACCTGAACGACCAGTGGACCGCCTACGCCAGCTACGCGCAGATCTTCCAGCCACAAGGCAACCTGACCACTGCCGATGGCAAATCACTGCAGCCCAAAACCGGTGGCAGTTATGAGCTGGGTATCAAAGGCGAGCTGCTCGACGGCAACCTGAACACCTCGTTCAATCTGTTCCGTACCATCGAGGATCACCGCGCAGAAACCGACTATGAAAATGTCTGCGGCGGCTCCAGTGACGGTTACTGCTACAGCGACAGTGGCAAGGTGCGTGCTCAGGGCTTCGAGGCTGAGATCAGCGGATCGCCGATCGATCGCCTGCAACTGCTGGCTGGCTACACCTATACCCAGACCAAATACCTGAAAACCATCAACGATACCGACCCAACGGAACTGACGTTCACCTCAAGCTTCATTCCACGCCACATGGTCAAAGTCTGGGGTGACTACCAGCTTGACGGCGCGCTGGACCGCTGGACCCTGGGCGCGGGAGTGACCAGCCAGAGCGATAACTTCCGCCGTCAGGGCACCACGCGCATCGAGCAGCCGGGCTACACGCTGTTCAGTGGCCGTGTGCAGTACCGCATCGACCAGAACTGGACCGTTGCGGTCAATGGCAACAACCTGTTCGACAAGAAGTACTACAGCACCATCGGGGCCACCGGGTGGGGCAACTATTACGGCGAGCCCCGTAACTTCATGGTGACTTTGAAAGGCGATTTCTGAGTTCCCGGCCAAGTCAGGCACCCGCCCGTATTCGCGGTTTTAGCCGCGAATACGGGCTTAGCCGGTGCCATCCACCCCGCAGAACTCTTCGCAGCTAGACCCTCCGGGCCTGCGCAGGCCTTGAGACATGCGCGAACGTGTAGGAGCGAGCACAGCTCGCGATGCACCGCACAAGCGGTGCTCGCTCTCCCAGGCGCTAAACACCCAAAGCGCCCCCCTGATCTCCCTTACCCCAAAGCTCGAGCCAGCGCCGCACTCAGTCGCTCATGCACCTGCAGTACCTGCGGCAGTACCGCGGCCATGCGCAGCAAATCATGGGTCAGCCCCGGCAGCTCCATCACCTGGACCGCAACCCCAGCCTGGCGCAACCGCTCCACGTAGGCCCGCCCCTCATCGAGCAACGGATCGAGCCCGGCCAAGGCGACGATGGCCGGCGCCACACCGCTCAGGTCCTCGGCCAGCAGCGGTGAAAAGCGCCAGTCTTCACGGTCTTTCGCGGTACGCGCGTAATGGTCATAGAACCACTCCAGGGTATCGCTCTCAAGCAGGTAACCTTCGCCGAACAGCGTGCGCGAGACACTCTGCCGGCTAGCATCGGTCACTGGGTAACATAGCAACTGAGCGCGAGGGACAAGCCGTGCGCGCTCCCCCTGCCGGGCAGCAGCAATGGCCAGCACCGTCGCCAGGGTCGCGCCTGCGCTGTCGCCACCAAATGCAACACGGGCACGGTCAAGGCCCAGCGCCGCTGCCTGGCTGGCCAGCCACTCAAGGCAATCCTCGCCGTCGTTCACGGCAACCGGAAAACGATGCTCCGGTGCCAGACGGTAACCCACCGCCAACACGGCACAACCAGCCCTGGCACACAGCTCGCGGCAAACGCCGTCGTGGCTATCCAGGCTGCCTACAACAAACCCGCCGCCATGGAAATACACCAGTACTGGCAACAGGTCGTCTGCCTGCGGCGGCCTGTAAAGGCGCAGCGGGATGAGTGCACCGTCCCTGGCCGGCGCATTCAGTGCTTCGACAGCCAGCTCATCCGGCGCAGCCCATTGCAATTGCTCGGTAGATTGCTGGAAGGCCCGCCGGGCCTCGGCAGGGCTCAGCTGATGCATGGGTAGGTTGTCAGCATTGGCTTGAGCAAGGTCCAGAAACGCTTCAAGTTCAGGATGTAGCATGGAGTGCCTCGATTAGGGTGAGGCCTAGGCAGGCCTCCCCGGTTGAATGACGAAAAGGATCAGCCCAGACGTTGCAGGCAGTGCTCGACCAACAGCTCAAGCTCGTTGCAGTAGTCGTCCATCAACGTCTGCACCGTTTCGGGACGGTAACGGCGCGTGCTGTACACACAGCGCAACGCCAGGCAGCCGTCATAGACCTGGCCGATGATTTCCAGCCAGTTGCCAAGACGTGCAGCGGGGCTGTAGCAGTCCCCCGTACCTTCGCCAGCGGGCACCAGCAGCGCCTTGTCGTCAAAGCTCTGGTCGAACTGGCCCAGGTAGTTGAAGGTGACTCGGGCCTGCGGCAAGCGGGCCAAGCGTTCTCTCAAATCAGGCTCGCCCAGGTAACGCAGCACGCCATAACCGATGCCTTTGTTCGGCACAGCTTGCAGTTGCCCCTGAATGGCCAGGATCGAGTCGCCCATATCCCTCTCTGGCTGCAGACGTACCGGGAACATGCTGGTGAACCAGCCCAGCGTGCGCGACAAGTCGATGTTCTCGAACAAGTCTTCGCGGCCATGCCCCTCCAGTTGCACCAGCACCGACTCCTGCTCGCTCCAGCGGCACAGCACGCGGCCCAAGGCAGTCAGCAACAGGTCGTTGATCTGCGTGCCATAGGCAGCAGGCGCTTGCTTGAGCAGGCGGCTGGTCGAGCTGATGTCCAGCACGACCCTGGCCACCGCCTGTTCACTGACCTGGTTGCGACCACGAGGGTTGTCGCAAGGCAACTCCTGAACCGGGCGGTCCAGTTGCTGTAGCCACCAGTCGGCTTGCTCGGCGGCGATCCGCCCGGCATCCTGGGCCAGATGTTCAACCCAAGTGCGGTAGCTGCTGCTACGCATGGGCAGGCGAGGTTCCTGCCCTTGGCAGCAAGCCTCGTAAGCGCTGCGCAAGTCTTCGAGCAACACACGCCACGACACGGCGTCCACCACCAGATGGTGGATGACCAGCAGCAGTCGTGCCTGGCCATCGGCCATGCTCACGTGCATGGCACGCCACATCGGCCCGTCGGCCAAGTCCAGGCTGCGTTGCGCTTGGTTGGCCAATCGCTCCAGCGCCTGTGCATCGGCGGCTTCGCGCCGCCACAGCTGCGGCGCGCTGAGGTGCTCGGCACAATAATGCTGCAGCCAGCGGCCACTGTCCCGGGTAAAGCGCAGGCGCAGTGAATCGTGGTGCCGCTCGATTATCCCCAGGGCTTGCTCCAACGCATCCAGGTCGAGCGAACCACGGGCCTTGAGCATCAGCGCCTGATTGAAGTGCTGCGGCTCGCGCATTTCTTCGGCGAACAGCCACTCCTGAATCGGCAGCAGGCGGAATGCGCCTTCCCTGACCTCACGGCTGTTGTCCTCGACTGGGCCACTGGCTGCTTCAGCCGGACGCTCGCAGATGCCGACGATAGTCTGATAACGCAACAGATCGCGTAGTTTCAAGTCCAGGTTCAGCACAGGGTGGTTCTTGACCCGTGAAACCACTTGCAGGCTGAGGATCGAGTCACCGCCCAGTTCGAAGAAGTTGTCTTCGATACCGACTTGCTCGACCTGCAGCACCTGCGCCCAGACCTCAGCCAGCAGTTGCTCTTGGAGATTGCGAGGCGCCACATAAGCCTGCTGCTGGAAGCTTGGCTCCGGCAGCGCTTTGCGATCGAGCTTGCCGTTGGGGGTGACCGGGAAGGTGGCCATGACCATGACCTGCACCGGCACCATCCAGTCAGGCAAGGTGGCGCGCAGGGCCGTTTTAAGGCTGTCACCTGACAGTGAATGCTCGCCCACCACGTACCCCACCAACTGCTTGCCCGAGGCACTGTCCCGGGCGATTACCAAAGCATCCCGCACACCTGCCTCACGGCGCAGCGCAGCTTCGACTTCGCCCAGCTCGATGCGGAAACCGCGTATCTTCACCTGCTGGTCGATCCGCCCCAGGTAATCAAGGATGCCATCCTCGCGCAGGCGCACCAGGTCACCGGTGCGGTACAACCGCCCGCCTGGGCTACCGAACGGGTCCGGCACGAAGCGTTCGGCGCTCTGCCCGGGCCGGTTCTGATAGCCACGGGCAACCCCCTCGCCACCGATGTACAGTTCACCGGCCAAGCCCACCGGCAACGGATTGAGCTGCTCGTCCAACACATGCAGGCTGCGCTCGCCCACAGCACGGCCAATGGGCGCATAGTCGGCGCCGCAAGGCTCATCGCTCGCCGCTTTCCAAAGCAACGGAGTTACCACGGTTTCGGTGGGGCCATAGCCATTGGTGAAGTAGCGTGGGCGCAGCGCCGCGCGAACCTGCTCGAAGCTGCGCTCCGGCACTGCATCACCGCCGAAGCAGTAAATGCTCACAGGCGGCGCGGGCGTACTGCTGCCTTCGACATACTCGGCGATCTGCTTGAGGTAAGCCGGTGGGAAGCAGGCGATGTCGATACGTTGCTCGTGCAATACCTGGCAAGTCTGCTCTGGGGTCCACAAACTGCCATCGCGAATCACCAGCGTGCCTCCCACCATCAGCGTGGTCAGCCAGCGCTCGTGGGCGCCGTCGAAAGCGAATGACATGAAGTGCAACTCGCGCACGCCTGGCTGCATCTCGTACAGCTCGGCGATAGCCTGGCAATGCATGCTGAGCGGCCCTTGCGGGACTGCTACGCCTTTCGGCCGGCCAGTGGAACCTGAGGTGTAGATCAGGTAAGCCAGGTTGCCTGGCAGGGCTTGCGACGGCGGCGCGGTATCCTGCCATTGGCCCTCATCGGCGGCGTCGAGCAGTACCCTTTGAAGATTAGCCGGTGCGGGTATCCGCGCCTGCAAGGCACCCTCAGTCACCAGCAACGCCATCCCAGAGTCCTCGACCATGTACGCCAGGCGCTCGGCAGGGTAGTCGACGTCCAGAGGCAGGTAGGCAGCGCCTGTCTTCATCACCGCCAACAATGTCACCAGGGTTCGCACCGAACGTGGCAGGGCTACCCCAATCACACATTCAGGGCCGGCCCCCAGCGCCTGCAACCGGTTGGCCAGGCGATTGGCAGACCGCTCCAACTGCAGGTAATCGAGCTGCTCTGCGCCGCACTGCACCGCCACTGCATGTGGACGCTGCACGGCATGCCGAGCAATCAGCTCGACCAATGATTGCGCCTGCCAGCTACGGCCGGGTTGGGCGCTCCAGCAGTGCAGCGCGGTGCGCTGCGCCTGCGGCAAGCGCTGCAAATCACCCAGCGCGACGTGCGCATTGGCGAGCATTTCTTCGAGCAGGTGCTCCATCGTTTCACGAATGCTCTGCACCGCCGGTTCGCTGAAACAACCGCGCAGGTACAGGTATTCGATCGACAACTGCTCACCCAGGTGCACCGCCAGGTCCATGGGGAAGTTGGTGACATCGTGGTTGGACGACTGCCCAAAGCTCAAGCCACTGGCGGCGCTGTCACCCAGGCGCTGATCGATCGGGTAGTTCTCGAAGACGATGATGCTGTCGAACAACGGCTGGCCTCCCTGCCCCGACCACCGCTGCACGTCGGCCAGCGGCACATGGGCGTGCTCGCGCAGTTCCAGGTTGTCGTGCTGCAGGGCCTGCAACCAGTCAAGCAATGGCTGCTGAGGGTCCATTCGGCCGATGACCGGGAGGGTGTTGATGAACAGGCCCAGCATTCGGTCGGCCCCTGTCAGGCCTTCAGGGCGACCGGCCACCGTTGCGCCGAAGCAAGGCGCTGCCTGGCCGGTATAGCGCTGCAGCAACAGCAGCCAGGCACCTTGCACCAGGGTGTTGGCGGTGATGCGCAGCTCGCGGCAACGTTGATGCAGGCGCGCGGTGCGTTCCTCATCCCAGCGGGTGTACAGCGCATGGTGGCCCTGTTCGTCGCTGACATGGCGCGGATGCATGGCTTGGCTCAGGGAAGTCGGCTCGTCCAGGCGTTGCAGGCGGCCTTTCCAGAAGCGCTCGAGGGCGCCCTGGTCCTGGCGCTGCAGCCAGCCGATGAAGTCGCGATAGCGGCCCACCTCAGCGCTGCTGCTGCCATGGTGATACTGCTCCATCACCTCGCCAAACAACTGCGAGCTGGACCAGCCATCCATGAGAATGTGGTGGCTGGTCCAGGCCAAGTGATAGCTGTGCTCGGCAACGCGGATCAGCAGCAAACGCTGCAACGGCGCGCAGGTCAAGTCAAAGCCACGGGCGCATTGCGCTTCGAAGCGCTCGGCCAGCCGTTGCTGGTCTACCGCCTCGCCGCGCCAGTCGAGCAGCTCGAAGTCCAGGCGAGCCTGGCGATGCACAACCTGCACTGGGCGCGGCAGCCCTTGCCAGTGAAAACTGGTGCGCAGGATATCGTGGCGTGCCATGACGCGCTGCCAGGCCTGCGCGAAGCGTTGTGGATCCAGGCCCTCCACCGGCAGACAGACCTGGTTCACGTACAACGCCGAACCATTGTCGGACAGCGTATGGAACAGCATGCCCTCCTGCATCGGTGACAGAGCGTACAGGTCTTCGATATCTGGTACCGCAACAGGCAAGGCATCGAGCTGGGCCTGATCGAGCCCGGCCAGCGGGAAATCCCCAGGCGTCACGCCGTGGTTGCCCGGTTGCAAGCAATGCTCAACCAGTGCCCGCAAAGCGCTTTCGAAGGCGTCTGCCAGCGCTTGAACCCGGCCTGGCTCGAAAGTGCATGCGCTGTAAGTCCAGCTCAGGCTCAACTCGCCTTGGTGAACCTGGCCATCAAGGTTCAACCAGTTGCCCAGGGGGGCATCCTCGTCGATACCGCTACCGGCCGACTCCTGGGCCAGGCGCCACAAGGCATGCTCTGCAGAGCCTGCAT
The DNA here is from genome assembly GCF_014269025.2 of Pseudomonas promysalinigenes. Classification (NCBI taxonomy): domain Bacteria; kingdom Pseudomonadati; phylum Pseudomonadota; class Gammaproteobacteria; order Pseudomonadales; family Pseudomonadaceae; genus Pseudomonas; species Pseudomonas promysalinigenes. Next base: position 3,560,227 of record NZ_CP077094.1, read on the forward strand.
CGAACTGGCCAAGGTAGTTGAAGGTGATACGCGGCTGAGGCAGGGCTGCCAATGCTTCACGGTCAGCCAGCGCACCCAGGTGGCGTAGCAAGCCATAGCCTAGGCCTTTGTTGGGCACATTGCGCAGTTGTTCCTTGATGCGTTTGATCGAGGCGCCGATATCGGCGCCAGGCTGCAGGCGCACTGGATACAGGCTGGTGAACCAACCTAGGGTACGCGACAGATCGATGCCGTCGAACATCGCTTCGCGCCCGTGCCCCTCCAACTGCACCAACGCCGAGGCCTCGCCGCTCCACGTACATAGGGCCTGGGCCAGGGCGGTCAGCAACAAATCGTTGACCTGCGTACGATAGGCCGCTGGCGCCTGTTGCAGCAACGCGCGGGTCAGGGCAGTGTCGAAACGGCTGGTGTGGGTTCGGGCATGGCGTTTGGCCTGGCTGCCATCAGGGTGGTCGGCCGTGATGCCTTCTGCGCCCTCGGCAAGCTGGGCCTGCCAGTAGCTGAGCTCGGCACGCAGCTGCGCCGATTGCGCATGGGCGACCAGTTTCTCGCCCCAGACCTTGTAGGCGCTGGTTTTGGCTGGCAGGCGCAGCGCCTGGCCTTGTAGCAACTGCTGGTAAGCGCTTTGCAAGTCCTCCAGCAGAATGCGCCAGGACACACCATCAATGACCAGGTGGTGGGCTACCAATAGCAAACGTTGGCTGCCATCGGCCAGGCTGGCCAAGAGCACACGGCACACTGGCCCGTGCTCAAGCGACAGGCTGCGCTGAGCCTCAGCGGCAACCTGCGCAAAGTCACCGACCTGCACACAGTCCAACTGCACGGCCTGATCGACGTCGGCATGATACTGCACCCAGCCTTCGGCGCCTCTGCGATAGCGCAGACGCAGGGCATCGTGGTGCAGGGTGACCTGTGCCAGCGCAGCGCTCAGTACCTCGGCATCCAAGGCGTCGATTGGCTCTAGCACCAGGGCCTGGTTCCAGTGATCACGGGCCTTGATCTCGGTGTCGAAGAACAGCCGCTGAATCGGCAGCAACGGGGCCTCGCCAGTCACCGGCCCTTGCTCGGCCTGGCTGGCCTGCCCTTGTTCAGTGACACCGGCCAAACGCTGCAGGGTCTGAAGCTCGAAAACGTCTTTTGGCGTGAAGTGCAGGCCTTGCTGACGGGCGCGGCTAACCAACTGAATCGAGACGATGGAATCACCACCGAGCTCGAAGAAGTTGTCGTTCAGGCCAACCCGCTCGACCTTCAGCACGTCCTGCCAGATGCCGGCCAGGCGTTGCTCCAGTTCGCTTTGCGGCGCCTGGTATTCGCGTGAGGACTGGCCCAGCTGCGGTTTGGGCAAGGCCTTGCGGTCGAGCTTGCCGTTGGGCGACAGCGGCATGCGCTCGAGCAGCACCCACTGGCTAGGCACCATGTAGTCCGGCAGCACGGCGGCCAGGTGTGCCTTGATCGCCGCCAGGCTGTCAGGCTGTTCAGCGACCAGATACGCCACCAGCTGTCCTTCGGCGGCCACCACCACGGCTTCGCGCACGTCAGCCTGCTCTTGCAGGCGCGCTTCGATCTCGCCCAGTTCGATGCGCAGGCCGCGGATCTTCACCTGGTGGTCGATACGCCCGGCGTATTCGATCACCCCGCCCTCCCGCTGGCGGGCCAGGTCGCCCGTGCGGTACAGCCGCTGGCCTGCGCCAAATGGGCTGGTGACGAAGCGCTCAGCGGTCAGTGACGGGCGCCGGTGGTAACCGCGTGCCAGGCCAACACCGCCCAGGTACAGCTCGCCGGTCACACCGGGGCTGACAGGGTTCAACTCAGCGTCCAGCACGTAGGTCTGCAAGTTGGCGATGGGTTGCCCGATCGGCACGGCGTCCTTGCCTTCTTCCACGCACGTCCAGTGGGTCACGTCGATGGCCGCTTCGGTCGGGCCATACAGGTTGTACAAACTGCTGTGCGGCAACAGCGCCAGGGTTTGGCGTTGCAGCTCCATCGGCAGGGCTTCGCCGGAGCAGATGATCCGTTGCAGCGAGGTGCAGCGGGCGGCGTTTTCATCGCCGACAAAGGCCTGCAGCATCGACGGCACGAAGTGCAGCGTGCTGATGCGCTCGCGGGTGATCAGCTCGGCCAGGCGCGCCGGGTCGCGGTGGTCACCGGGCAGCGCCATCACCAGGCGCGCGCCTTCGCTCAGCGGCCAGAAGAACTCCCACACCGACACATCGAAGCTGAACGGCGTTTTCTGCAACACGCTGTCTGCGGCGGACAGCTGATAAGCCTCCTGCATCCAGGCCAGGCGGTTGTGCAAGGCGACATGGCGGTTGCCGGCGCCTTTGGGTTTGCCCGTGGAGCCGGAGGTGTAGATGACGTAGGCGAGGTTCTCCGGGTGCAGCGCTATGTTCAGGTTGCCGGCATCCAGGTCTTGCCAGGCCTCGGCCCGGTCCAGATCGAGCACGCTCAAGCCTGCGGGAATCGGCAGGCCTTCGCGCAGGTGCGACTGGGTCAACAGCAAGGCAATGCCGCTGTCTTCGAACATATAGGCCAGGCGGTCCTGGGGGTATTCAGGGTCCAGCGGCACATAGGCGCCACCGGCCTTGAGCACCGCCAGCAGGCCGACCACCATTTCAATCGAACGCTCGGCGGCGATGCCCACCAGTACATCCGGGCCTACGCCCATGCCGCGCAGGTGCTGGGCCAGGCGGTTGGCTTGGGTGTTCAGTTCGGCATAGCTCAGGGTACGGTCGGCGAAGCTCAGGGCTAGGGCCTGCGGTTGACGGGCGGCTTGCTGCTCGAACAACTGGTGCACATAAGGCGTGCCTGGGTAAGTGCGCGCCGTGGCGTTCCACTGCTCGACCACCTGCTGGCGATCGCTTTCCTGTAACAACGCAAGTTCACCCAGGGGGCTGTCGGGCTGAGCCATGAACTGCAGCAGCAACTGGGACAATTGCCCGGCCATGCGGCGAATGCTCGGCTCGGCAAAGTGCTGAGTCAGGTAATGGAAGGCCAGCTCCAGCTCATCACCGACCTGGGCGATCAGAGTCAAGGGATAACCGCTCTGCTCGCTGTAACGCAGATTGCTGAAGGCAAGGTCGCCTGGCGCAGCCTGCAGGGCTTCGGAAACCGGGTAGTTTTCGAACACCAGCAGCGTGTCGAACAGCGCCTCGCCGTTGCGCCCGGCCAAGCGTTGCACATCTGCCAGCGGCGTATGCTCATGATCACGCAAGGCCAGGTTCTGTGCTTGCACCACCTGGGCCCATTGGGCAACGCTGAGCGCGCCATCCGGTGTGGCAATCACTGGCAAGCTGTTGATGAACAGGCCCAGTTGCTGCTCGATTCCAGGCAGCTCAACGGGGCGACCGGATACGGTGGCACCCAGCGCAACCGTGCGCTGGCCGGTGTAGCGCTGCAACAGCAGCAACCATGCAGACTGCACCAAGGTGTTCAAGGTTATCTGTTGCTGCCTGGCGAACGCCTGCAGTCGGCCAGTCTGTTCAACGTCCAGCCGGGCACTGTGCAGGGCCTGGCCTGGTTTGGCCAGATCCGTCCGAGCGCAGGCCAGCGCCAGCCGGGTGGGCTCTTCCAAAGGCGCCAACTGGCCTTGCCAGAAGCCATGACTGGCCGCTTGGTCTTGCCCAAGCAACCATGCCAGGTAGTCCTGGTAACGACCTTCAGGCGCGAGAACAGCCTGGCCGGCATAAGTTTGCAGTACCTCGCCGAGCAGGCGGGAGTTACTCCAACCATCCATCAGGATGTGGTGGCTGGTGTAGATCAGGTGGTGGCTTGCAACGCCGGTGCGTACCAGGCAAAGGCGCAACAGCGGTGGGCAGGCGAGGTCGAAACCGCGCTCCAACTCCTGACGAGCACGCTCATCAAGCAGGCTGGCAGTCACCTCGTCGGCATCCTCGACGTTGATTTCCAGGCTTGCCTGGCGGTGTATCACCTGACGCGGAGCATCCAGCCCGGCATCCCAGAGGAAACCTGCGCGCAACAGTTCGTGACGGTCGACCGCCTGCTGCCAGGCACTGGCGAAGCGCTCGATGTCCAGGCCACGGATATCCAAGCGCATCTGGTTGAGGTAAGCGCGGCCATTGGCTTCATACACGCTGTGGAACAGCATGCCTTGCTGCATCGGTGACAGCGGGTAGATATCGGCGATCGCTCGAGCAGGCAGCGCCAATGCATCGAGCTGGGCCTGGTCAAGCTTGGCCAACGGTACATCGCTAGGCGTCAGGCCGGCGTGGGCGGGTGCCAGGCAATGTGCGATCAACGTCTCCAGGGCGTGTTGATAGGCTTGGGCCAGTCGCGTGATGGTCGCCTCGGTATACATCTGGCTGCTGTAGGTCCAGTTCAAGCTCAACTCGCCAGCAAACACCTGGCCATCGACGCTCAACCAATTGCCCAGCGGTGCCCGGGCATCTTGCCCGGCACCACGCCCTTCGTGGGCGGGCACCCAAAGCGCGCCCTCGGCGAAATCACCATCGAACTGCCCTAGGTAGTTGAAGGTGATGCGCGGCTGTGCCAAGGCTGCCAGGGCTGAACGCGCCTGCGCGCTGCCCAGGTGGCGCAGCAGGCCGTACCCCAGGCCTTTGTCCGGGGTAGCGCGCAGTTGTTCCTTGATGGCTTTGATGGACGCGGCAAGCTCGCCGGCCGGCGTCAGGCGCACCGGGAACATACTGGTGAACCACCCCAGCGTGCGCGACAGGTCGATATCGCTGAACAGGTCCTCGCGGCCGTGCCCTTCAAGCTGTACCAGCGCCGATGACTCGCCGCTCCAGGCACAGATCACCTGCGCCAAGGCTGTCAGCAGCAGGTCGTTGACCTGGGTACGGTACGCCGCGGGCGCTTCTTGCAGCAGTTGACGGGTACGGGTGGCGTCCAGGCGGGTAGTTATGCTGCGCGCATGCTGGTTGTCCATGGCGCCGTCGGGGTTGTCGCGCGGCAGATCCTGTGGCGCACCATCGAGCACACGCTGCCAGTAACTGAGCTGCTGGGCCATGGATTCGGAACGGGCATGTTGCCTCAGGCGTTCGCCCCAGGCCTTGTAAGCGGTGGTCTTGGCCGGTAATTGCAGCGCCTGCCCCGCTTGCAGTTGACGGTAGGCGGTTTGCAGATCCTCCAGCAGAATACGCCAGGAGACGCCATCGATAACCAAGTGGTGAACAGCCAGCAGCAGGCGCTGGGTACCGTCTGGCAGGGTCATCAATGCAAGGCGCAGCATCGGGCCTGCGGTCAGGTCCAGGCTGCGTTGCACCTCGGTGCAGTACGCCGGCAGATCATCAAGGCTGCGCAACTGGTGGGTCCAGATGAGCCCTTCGGCGCTCGCCTGTGGCTGATGGGTCTGTACCCAGGCTCCCTCGACCTGGCGATAACGCAGGCGCAGCGCATCATGGTGCAGCAGCAGTGCGGCCAGCGCAGTGGTCAACCGTTGGCTGTCCAGCGGCTCGGCCGGAGCCAGCAGTAATGACTGGTTCCAGTGCTGTCGGTTGGGTACTTCACTGGCGAAGAAAGCTTGCTGGATCGGGAGTAACGGTGCATCACCAAGCACCGGGCCCTGGTCGATCTGCAAGGTTTCGCTCAACTGTGCAACTGTTGCCAGGCGGCGGATACTCTGGTGCTGGAACAGGTCACGTGGGGCCAAGCGGATGCCGGCCTGGCGCGCCCGGCTGACGATCTGGATGGAAATGATCGAATCACCGCCCAGCTCGAAGAAATTGTCGTCGATACCTATCTGCTGCACACGCAGTACGTCCTGCCAGATAAAGGCCAGACGTTGCTCGAGGTCGTTTCCAGGCGCCTGGTATTCGGTGCGCGTTTGCGCAGGGTCCGGCTTAGGCAGCGCCTTGCGGTCGAGCTTGCCGTTGGGCGACAGCGGCATCTGCTCCAGCAACATCCATTGCGCGGGGACCATGTAATCTGGCAACGCTTCCAGCAGCTGCGCCTTGACGCCTTGCAGGTACCCCCCCTGGATCTCAGCTTCAGCGCGTGCCAGCGAGGTTGGCTCCGGCACTACATAGGCCACCAGTTGCTTGCCGCTTGGGCCATGGGCGGCCACCACCACCGCTTCGCGCACGCCAGCCTGCTCTTGCAGGCGCGCTTCGATCTCGCCCAGTTCGATACGCAGGCCGCGGATCTTCACTTGGTGGTCGATACGCCCGGCGTATTCGATCACCCCGTTCTCCCGCTGGCGGGCCAGGTCGCCCGTGCGGTACAGCCGCTGGCCTGCGCCAAATGGGCTGGTGACGAAGCGCTCGGCGGTCAGTGACGGGCGCCGGTGGTAACCGCGTGCCAGGCCGACACCGCCCAGGTACAGCTCGCCGGTCACACCGGGGCTGACAGGGTTCAGCTCAGCGTCCAGCACATAGGTCTGCAAGTTGGCGATGGGTTGCCCGATCGGCACGGCGTCCTTGCCTTCTTCCACGCACGTCCAGTGGGTCACGTCGATGGCCGCTTCGGTTGGGCCATACAGGTTGTACAAACCGCTGTGCGGCAACAGCGCCAGGGTCTGGCGTTGCAGCTCCACCGGCAGGGCTTCGCCGGAGCAGATGATCCGTTGCAGCGAGGTGCAGCGGGCGGCGTTTTCATCGCCGACAAAGGCCTGCAGCATCGACGGCACGAAGTGCAGCGTGCTGATGCGCTCGCGGGTGATCAGCTCGGCTAGGCGCGCCGGGTCGCGGTGGTCACCAGGCAGCGCCATCACCAGGCGCGCGCCTTCGCTCAGCGGCCAGAAGAATTCCCACACCGACACATCGAAGCTGAACGGCGTCTTCTGCAACACGCTGTCTGCGGCTGACAGCTGATAAGCCTCCTGCATCCAGGCCAGGCGGTTGTGCAAGGCGACATGGCGGTTGCCGGCGCCTTTGGGTTTGCCCGTGGAGCCGGAGGTGTAGATGACGTAGGCGAGGTTTTCCGGGTGCAGCGCTACGTTCAGATTGCCGGCATCCAGGCCTTGCCAGGCCTCGGCCCGGTCCAGATCGAGCACGCTCAAGCCTTCGGGAATCGGCAGGCCTTCGCGCAGGTGCGACTGGGTCAACAGCAAGGCGATACCGCTGTCTTGGAACATATAGGCCAGGCGGTCCTGGGGGTACTCAGGGTCCAGCGGCACATAGGCGCCACCGGCCTTGAGCACCGCCAGCAGGCCGACCACCATTTCAATCGAACGCTCGGCGGCGATGCCCACCAGTACATCCGGGCCTACGCCCATGCCACGCAGGTGCTGGGCCAGGCGGTTGGCTTGGGTGTTCAGTTCGGCATAGCTCAGGGTACGGTCGGCGAAGCTCAGTGCTGGGGCCTGCGGTTGACGGGCGGCTTGCTGCTCAAACAACTGGTGCACATAAGGCGTGCCTGGGTAATTGCGCGCCGTGGCATTCCAACCGGTGATCGCAAGCGCTCGCTCGTCATCCTGCAGCATGGGCAAATCGCCCATACGTTGTGTTGGACTGGCGATGATTGCTCGCAATAGGTTCTGCCAGTGCACGCCCATGCGCTGGATGCGCGGGGCATCGAACAGGTCGGTCGAGTAGATCAGCGATGCACTGAGGCCTTGCGGGTGTTCAGTACAATCCAAGCTCAGATCGAACTGCGCGGTGGGCATGGCCCACTGCATCTGCGCCACTTCCAAACCCGGCAGTTTCAGGCCTTCATCGATAGCCCCATCGCTCACCTGATAGTTGAACATCACCTGGAACAGCGGGCTGTGACTCAGGCTGCGCTCTGGCTGCAAGGCTTCGACCAGTTGTTCGAACGGCAGGTCTTGATGGGCCTGTGCCTCCAAGGACGCCCGGCGCACTTGTTTGAGCAGGTCGAGGAAGCTCGCTTGGGCATCGATGTCCGCACGCAGTACTTGGGTGTTGACGAAGAAGCCCAATAGGCGCTCGGTTTCGGCGCGGTTGCGGTTGGCCGAAGGCACCCCAACACGGATGTCTTGCTGGCCACTGTAGCGGTGCAGCAATAGCTGGAAGGATGCCAGCAACACCATGAACGGTGTGCAGCCCTGGGCCTGGGCCAACTGCCGCACGCCTTGCAGCAACGGCGGATGCAATTGGAGAATCTCGCGGCTACCCTGGCTGCTGCGACGCGCAGGCCGCGGGCGGTCGAACGGCAACTCGAGCGGGCCTTGCTCGCCGACCAGCCGTTGCGTCCAATAGCTCAGTTGCCGCTCGCGCTCACCAGCGGCCAGCCATTGGCGCTGCCAGGCGGCGTAATCGGCATACTGAATCGGCAAGGGCGGCAGTTGAGCCGCATGGCCTTGGCAATGTGCCTGATAGAAGGTGATCAGCTCGTCGACCATCAGCTGCATGGACCAGCCGTCAGAGACGATATGGTGCTGAGTCAACACCAAGACCCTGTCCGTCTCGCTCACCTCTAGCAGCGCTACCCGCAGCAAAGGGCCTGCCTCCAGATCGAACGGGCCGGTGGCCTCTGCCTCGATGGCAGCCAACAACGCCACCTCATCGGCGTGCAGCAAACTGCGCGTATCGACCGCCACCGCTCCAACGGGGTCGATGCATTGGCGGGGCTGGCCATCGCCATCGATGAAAATGCGCGTGCGCAGCGTCTGATGCCGTGCTGCAAGATCAGCGAAGGACTGGCGCAGGGCGTCAAGGTCAAGTGCCCCGCGCAAGCGCAACACGGTCACCATATTGTAGGCAGCGCCCTCCGGGTCCAGCTGCCAGAGCACCCACTGGCGTTGCTGGGCGTAAGAGAGACGGGGCATTTCGCCGTCGGCCAGCGGCACGATGGGGAGGCGGCCCAGATCGATACCCTTCTCCAACAGTCGCTTGAACAGTGCCACGCGCTTGTCATGGCCTAGCCCGCTGATCCGCTGGACCAGCTCATTGCCCTGTTGGGTCCCTTGCTTAAGCATCAAATGCCTCCAGTTCGTCCAAGGCGTCAAAAATCGCGTCGTAGTCTTGCTCTAACGGGCTTGCTTGGCCTGCAACCAAGGCCGTCATGGCGGCAAGGTTCTCGGCGAGGTAGGCGTGCTGGATCGGCAACTCGATGGACAACTCGCTCTTGATCCGGGAAACCAGGCGCACCATCAGCAGCGAATGCCCGCCCAGCTCGAAGAAGTTGTCGTTCAAGCCCACCCGCTCGACCTTCAGCACGTCCTGCCAGATGCCGGCCAGGCGTTGCTCCAGTTCGCTCTGCGGCGCCTGGTATTCGCGTGAGGACTGGCCCAGCTGCGGTTTGGGCAAGGCCTTGCGGTCGAGCTTGCCGTTGGGCGACAGCGGCATGCGCTCGAGCAGCACCCACTGGCTTGGCACCATGTAGTCCGGCAGCACGGCGGCCAGGTGTGCCTTGATCGCCGCCAGGCTGTCAGGCTGTTCAGCGACCAGATACGCCACCAGCTGTCCTTCGGCGGCCACCACCACCGCTTCGCGCACGTCAGCCTGCTCTTGCAGGCGCGCTTCGATCTCGCCCAGTTCGATGCGCAGGCCGCGGATCTTCACCTGGTGGTCGATACGCCCGGCGTATTCGATCACCCCGCCCTCCCGCTGGCGGGCCAGGTCGCCCGTGCGGTACAGCCGCTGGCCTGCGCCAAATGGGCTGGTGACGAAGCGCTCAGCGGTCAGTGACGGGCGCCGGTGGTAACCGCGTGCCAGGCCAACACCGCCCAGGTACAGCTCGCCGGTCACACCGGGGCTGACAGGGTTCAACTCAGCGTCCAGCACGTAGGTCTGCAAGTTGGCGATGGGTTGCCCGATCGGCACGGCGTCCTTGCCTTCTTCCACGCACGTCCAGTGGGTCACGTCGATGGCCGCTTCGGTCGGGCCATACAGGTTGTACAAACCGCTGTGCGGCAACAGCGCCAGGGTCTGGCGTTGCAGCTCCACCGGCAGGGCTTCGCCGGAGCAGATGATCCGTTGCAGCGAGGTGCAGCGGGCGGCGTTTTCATCGCCGACAAAGGCCTGCAGCATCGACGGCACGAAGTGCAGCGTGCTGATGCGCTCGCGGGTGATCAGCTCGGCCAGGCGCGCCGGGTCGCGGTGGTCACCGGGCAGCGCCATCACCAGGCGCGCGCCTTCGCTTAGCGGCCAGAAGAACTCCCACACCGACACATCGAAGCTGAACGGCGTCTTCTGCAACACGCTGTCTGCGGCTGACAGCTGATAAGCCTCCTGCATCCAGGCCAGGCGGTTGTGCAAGGCGACATGGCGGTTGCCGGCGCCTTTGGGTTTGCCCGTGGAGCCGGAGGTGTAGATGACGTAGGCGAGGTTCTCCGGGTGCAGCGCTACGTTCAGGTTGCCGGCATCCAGGCCTTGCCAGGCCTGGGCCCGGTCCAGATCGAGCACGCTCAAGCCTTCGGGAATCGGCAGGCCTTCGCGCAGGTGCGCCTGGGTCAACAGCAAGGCGATACCGCTGTCTTGGAACATATAGGCCAGGCGGTCCTGGGGGTATTCAGGGTCCAGCGGCACATAGGCGCCACCGGCCTTGAGCACCGCCAGCAGGCCGACCACCATTTCAATCGAACGCTCGGCGGCGATGCCCACCAGTACATCCGGGCCTACGCCCATGCCGCGCAGGTGCTGGGCCAGGCGGTTGGCTTGGGTGTTCAGTTCGGCATAGCTCAGGGTACGGTCGGCGAAGCTCAGGGCTGGGGCCTGCGGTTGACGGGCGGCTTGCTGCTCGAACAACTGGTGCACATAAGGCGTGCCTGGGTAATTGCGCGCCGTGGCGTTCCAGCCCTGCACGATGCGTGAGTAGTCCGCCGAATTCACCAGCCCGAAACTGCCTATCAACGCCTGCGGCGCAGTGGCAAAGCCTTCCAGCAGATGACGTAGCTCGGCTGCAATCTGCTGCACCTGCTCATCGACGAAGACCTGGCGCTGGAAAGCGAAGGTCAACTGCATCTGTTCGCGTGCTTCGGCAATCAGCGTCAACGGGTAACCGCTGTACTCCTGATAGTGCAGCCCCGAAAGGCGCAGCCCGGCACTGCTGTCCGACAGGCTCTGCGCCAATGGGTAGTTTTCGAACACCAGCAGGCTGTCGAACAATGCCTCGCCATTGCGCCCAGCCGCCGCCTGAATGGCATACAACGGCAGGAATTCGTACTCACGCAGGCGCAGGTTCAGCGCCTGTATCTCGCGCACCCAGTCAGCAACCGTCAGCTGCCCTCGCGGCTCGGCCGCCACCGGCAAAGTGTTGATGAACAGGCCCAACTGCTGCTCGATCCCCGGCAACTCGGCTGGGCGCCCGGACACCGTGGCACCGAAGCACGGCCGGCGCTGGCCGGTACGGCGCTGCAGCAGCAGCGCCCAGGCAGCCTGCAGCACGCTGTTGAGGGTTACCTGCTGAGCCTGTGCGAAGCGTTTGAGGCCCTGGCTCAATGCCTGGCCCAGCTCGAGCACGACCGCGCCCTGCCCCGACTGGCTGGCAGCATGGCCGGTGCCGAGCAGCGATGGGCCGTCCAGATCCCGCAGTTGGGCTTTCCAGAATGCCTCGGCAGCTGCACGGTCCTGCTGCTGCAACCAACCGAGGTAGTCGCTGCGCGGTGCCTGCAAAGGCGCCGCAGGTTGCCCGCCGTATGCCTGCATCACGGCCGCGAACAGCAGCGAATTGCTCCAGCCGTCCATGAGAATGTGGTGGCTGGTGTAGATCAGGTGATGACGCTGTGGCCCTGTGCGCACAAGCACCAGGCGCAGCAGCGGCGCTTGGCCAAGGTCGAAAGCGCGCAGCGTTTCGGCTTGCGTCAGCGCTTGCAGGCGCGCTTCGATATCGGCCTCGCCAACCCAGTCGAAACGCTGCACCGGCAGCTCGACATGGCGCAATACCACTTGGCGTGGCGCTTCCAGGCCCTGCTCCCAGACAAACCCGGCGCGCAATGCCTCGTGCTGGTCCAGCGCCCGCTGCCAAGCCTGGATGAACCGTTCCGGGTCCAGGTCGTCGAGGTCCAGGCGCAGGCGGTTGACATAGCTGCTGGGCTGGCCGTCGTACAGGCTATGGAACAACATGCCTTCCTGCATCGGCGCCAACGGGTAGATCTGCTCGACCTGTCGCAGGTCGACCGGCAGGGCATCGAGCTGCGCCTGGCTCAAGCCTGCCAGTGGGAAGTCGGCCGGTGTGGCACCGCCAGCCTGCTCGTCCAGGCAATGGCTGACCAGGGCACTGAGTTCACGCGCATAGTCACCTGCCAGCGCACTGATCTCAGGTTCGTCGAACATCGCCTGGCTGAAGGTGAAGCCAAGCTCCAGTTCACCGCCCAGCACCTGGCCATTGACGCTCAGCCAGTTGCCCAGTGGGGCATCGGCTGCCTGGGTAGGGCCGACGCTTTCCAGCGCAGGTGCGAAAAGCCGCTCGTCACCGAAGGCCTGGTCGAACTGGCCGAGGTAGTTGAAAGTCACCCGCGCTTGCGGCAACGCTTGCAACGCCGCCTGCTGCGCCTGGCTGCCAAGGTAACGCAGCACGCCATAACCCATCCCGCGCTCAGGCACGGCGCGCAACTGCTCCTTGATGCTTTTGAGCGAGCCTGCCAGGTCATCGGTCGGGGTCAGTGCAACCGGGAACAACGTGGTGAACCAGCCTACGCAGCGGCTCAGGTCAACGTCGTCGAACAGGTCCTCGCGGCCATGGCCCTCCAACTGTACCAACGCACTAGGCTGCCCAGTCCACCGGCACAACACTCGCGCCAGCGCGGTGAGCAGCAGGTCGTTGACCTGCGTGCGATAGGCAGCCGGCGCCTGTTGCAGCAACTGCTCGGTGATGTGGGCCGGCAACCGGCAGTGCACGGTACGCGCGTCGCGCACTTGCAGCTTGGCGTCGCAACGGGCAGCAGGCAGTTCGCCACTTAGCCCGTCAAGGCTCGCTTGCCAGTAGGCCAGTGCTTGAGCAACGGCAGGCGCCTGGGCCCAGCTTGCCAGGCGCTCGGCCCAGGCCTTGAAGGCGCTGCCCTTTTCCGCCAGCGACGGTGCTCGCCCGGCCAGCAGGGCGTTGCAGACGTGCTCCAGGTCTTCCAGCAGCACCCGCCAGGAAACACCGTCCACAACCAGGTGGTGGATGACCAGCAGCAGGCGCTGGCCCCCTTCCTCAAGGTCGCACAGCACGGCGCGCAGCAGTGGCCCTTGGGCCAGGTCGAGATTGCCCTGGGCTTGTTCGGCGATGGCCTGCAAGTGCTCGGCATCGGCCACCTGGCGATGCCAAAGCAGCCCATCAGGTACGTGAGTTCGGTGTTCGGCGCGCCAACTGCCGTCCACATTGCTGAACGCCAGGCGCAGGGCATCATGCTGAGCGATCAGCAGCGCCAGCGCCTGCTCGACGATGTTCGCCGGCAACGCCTGGCGCGGTTGCAGCATGACGGCCTGGTTATAGTGCGCGGGCTGGCGCATAGACATTTCGAAGAAACGCGCCTGCACCGGCAGCAACGGCATGCTGCCGCTGACCTGAGCTGCAGCGGCTGGCTTGGCCACTGCATCGACCAGCTTGGCAACCTGGGCCAATTCAACGATGGTCTGTTTTTCGAACAGCTGGCGCGGGCTGAGCTTGATGCCCTGACGCTTGGCCCGGGCGATGATCTGCAAGCTAAGGATGGAGTCGCCGCCGAGCTCGAAGAAGTTGTCTTCAACGCCGATATCGTCACGCTTGAGCACCGCTTGCCAGATGGCCAGTAGCTGCTCCTCCAGCGCGCTGCCAGGGGCAACCTGCCGTTTGAGCGGCGCCAGCGGCGGCGGCAGTGCGCGGCGGTCGAGCTTGCCATTGGCGGTCAGCGGCAGGCGCTCGAGCAACAGCAGATGGGCCGGCACCAGGTAGTCGGGCAGCAGTGCCTGCAACTGCTCGCGCAGGGTCTGGACCTTCAGCGCAGGGTTGCTTGGCACGCACCAGGCAACCAACTGCAATTGCGTAGGTTCATCCCCTTGCGGCAGCGCCAGCACCACGGCGTCATGCACTCCGGCCAGGCCGCGCAGCACACGGGCAACCTCCCCCGGCTCCACACGATAGCCGCGGATCTTCACCTGGTCGTCAGCACGCCCGATGAAATGCAGCAAACCTGCATCATCACGCTGCACACGGTCGCCACTGCGGTACAGGCGCGCGCCCGGTGCGCCGAATGGGTCAGGCACGAAACGTTCGGCGGTCAGTGCTGCCTGGCCGAGATAGCCATGGGCCAGGCTCTGGCCGCCAATGTACAGTTCACCGGCCACCCGCGCTGGCGACTCATTGAGTACATCGTCGAGCACCCACACGCTGGCACCGGGCAGCGCTGTGCCCAGGGGTACCGCTTGTTGAGCTTCACCGTGCAGCTCATAGGTCAGCACACCAACCGTTGTTTCGCTGGGGCCATAGTGGTTGATGAAGCGGCAATTGGGCTTGAGCGCCCGCACGTGCTGGTACAGCGCAGGTGAGCAGGCCTCGCCGCCCACGATAAGGGCATGCTCAGGTAGAACCTGCGCAGGGTTGGCGGCCTGCAACAAGCCGTTCAGGTGGCTTGGAACGATCTTCAGCACGCCGATGCGCTGCTCAGCCATGTAGGCAGCGAAGGCATCAGGATCCAAGCCCAAGGCTTGCGGCAACACATGCAGGGTACGCCCGGAGCACAGGGCACCGAACAGCACCGTATGGCCAAGGTCGGCAGCAATGGTCGAGGCCAGCGCCATGCTGGCATCTGCCGCCAGGTCCAGCCGGTGCAACAGGCCATCGATGTAGCTGGCCAGCGCACCATGGCTGACCAGCACACCCTTGGGCTGGCCGGTGGAGCCCGAGGTATGGATTACATAGGCCGGTGCGGCTTCCAAGATATGGCTCGATGGCGCGTGATCCGGCAGCGAGGCCCAGCACTGTGGTGCGTAAACCTGCACCTGGCATCCTGCTTCGGCCAACACCTGCTGGCGGGCTTCATTCGCCTCGCACAGCAGCACCGCCGCCCCGCTGCGTTGCAGCATGCCCTGCAAGCGCTCGGTGGGCGCCTTGGTGTCGAGCGGCATGTACACGCCGCCTGCCTTTAAAGTACCCAGCAGGCACACTAGCCAGTCCAGTGAGCGGTCCATCAACAAGGCGACCGGCGCACCGCTGACCACGCCCAGCCTGCGCAAGTGCTGCGCCAGGCGATTGGCCTGCTTGTCCAGTTCGCCATGGCTGAGCCGCTGCCCGGCACAAACTGCGGCCAGGCCGTTGGGCTGACGGCGCACCTGCTCGTCCCAGCGTTGCAGCACCAAAGCCGGCTGCGCACCCTGGCTGATGGACTGGGCGGCAGGCGCCTTTACCAAGCTATGCAGCGGCGCATCTGGCGCGTCCAGCAGCGTCTGGAACAGCCCGCGCAACACCTCGATGAAACCCTCGATGCTGGCGCGTTGGTACAGGTCGCTGGCGTAGGTCATCTCGCCCTGTATCAGGCTACCGTCGTCGGTGATGTCCAACGCGAGGTCGAAGTGGGTGCCCTCTTTGCGCAGCGGGTACTCGCAGACGCTAAGCCCTGGCAACTGCAGCGCGGTCTGTTTCTGCACGCCGACGTTCTGGTTGAACTTGGCCTGGAACAAAGGGTTGTGGCCAAGGCTGCGCTGCGGCGCGAGCACTTCCACCAGTTGTTCGAACGGCAACTCCTGATTGGCCTGGGCGGCGAAGGTCGCTTCGCGCACCCGCACCAGCATTTCACTGAAAGACAGGCGCTCATCAACCACACAGCGCAGCACCTGGGTGTTGACGAAGAAACCGATCAGGCCTTCGACTTCTTCGCGCCCACGGTTGGCGTTGGGCACACCGATGCGAATATCGCGCTGGCCACTGTGACGCGACAGGAACAGCGCATAGCCGGTCAACATGAGCATGAACAGGGTCACGCCCTGGGCCCGGGCAGCATCGCGCAGACGTTGCGACAAAGGCTGGCCAAAATCGAACTTCAGCGTCTGCCCTTGCAGGCTCTGCACCGGTGGGCGCGGGAAATCGGCAGCCACATCCAGCAGCGGGTGTTCATCACCCAATTGTTCGCACCAATGCTGCAACTGACGCTCGCCCTCACCGGCTTCCAACCAACGGCGCTGCCACACGGCGTAGTCGGCATACTGCAGCGGCAGGGCTGGCAGTTGCTGGGCGCCACCCTGGTAGCACTGCACGAACTCGCGGACCATCACATCCATCGACCAACCGTCACTGACGATGTGGTGCATGCACACCACTAGCACCTGTTCATCCGCGCTCAGGCGCAACAGGCTGGCCCGCAACAGCGGCCCATTGAGCAGATCGAATGGGCGAGCGACCTCGTCCTGCACCACGCGCGCCAGCTCCGTTTCGTCAGCGTTGCCAAGATCGACCCGGCGCAGCGCCAGCGGTGCTGGCGGCAAAACCCGTTGCAGCGGCTGCTCGCCATCGACCTGGAACACCGTGCGCAGCGCTTCGTGGCGCTCGATCAGGGTGTCGAAAGCAGCTTGCAAGCGGCACTCGTCGAGCTCGCCGCGCAGGCGTAGGCCAGCGGCCATGTTATAGGCAGCGCTTTGCGGGTCGAGCTGCCAAAGGAACAGCAGGCGTTGCTGGGCATAGGACAGCGGTATCGCCTGCAGGCCATGGCGGCTGACTGGAATTGGCAGCAGGCCGAAGTCCTTGCCCTGCTGGCCAAGCTTGGTGAGGAACTGGCGGCGTTGTTCGAGCGGCATCGCGATAAACTTTTCAGCGATACGCAGCGTCGTGTTGCGGGTCATGCTCAAACCTCCTCCAGTGAATTGATGAACGCTTCCATTTCGGCCCAGTCCTCGTCGGCGGTGCCGCCCAGGGCCTTGAGCTCTTGCGCCAGAGCAGCCAGATGCGGGCGTTCGAACAGGCTGCGCATCGGTAGCGCGACACCCAGTTCGGACTTGATGCGAGCGATGACCTGGGCTGCCAGCAGCGAGTGCCCGCCTAAATCGAAGAAGCTGTCGTCCAGGCCCACGCGGGGGACCTGCAGCACGTCCATCCAGATCGCCGCCAGCTGTTGCTCCTGCTCACTGCTCGGCGCCCGGAAGCTGGCCTGCACATGGCTTGGGTCGGGTTCTGGCAGGGCTTTGCGGTCAAGCTTGCCGCTGGGTGTCAGGGGCAGCTTTGCCAGCAGCACCAAGTGCGATGGCACCATGTAGTCGGGTAACGTCGCGCGCAGGGCCTGGCGAATCGCCTGGCGCTGCGCGTCTGGGGCGATGCCATCGGCCTGGGTGGCCACATAGGCCACCAGTTGTCGCCCGCCCGCCATGTCCAAGGCCAGCACAGCCGCTTCGCGCACGCCTGCGCATTGCTGCAGGCGCATTTCGATTTCGCCCAGCTCGATCCGGAAGCCACGCACTTTGACTTGATGGTCGACACGGCCGATGTACTCGATGTCACCCTGCGCATTGAAACGGGCGCGATCACCCGTGCGGTACAAGCGCTCACCGGGCGATGCGGGGTCGGGCAATAAGCGCTCGGCGCTGAGGCCGGCTTGGCCGTGATAGCCTCGCGCCAGGCCCGGCCCGCCGATGTACAGCTCACCGATGACACCAATCGGCACCGGCTGCAGCTCGCCATCGAGGATCACCAGACGGCGGCCGGCCAAGCCCTTGCCAATGGGGATACCCCGCCAGGACACATCCTGCGACATGAGATCTGTGCAGTCGTGAATGCTCGAAACCACCGTAGCCTCGGTCGGCCCGTAGGTGTTGAGCAGACGCACACCGCCGAGCCCGGCACGGCGCCACAAGTCAAGGCCGTCGACCGACATGGCCTCGCCACCCACATGCACCTGACGCAGCGCAGCGAAGGCCTGCGGTGCGTTACGGGCGTAATCCTGCACCAGCATGTGCCAGTAGGCGGCGGGCAGGTCTGCCACGGTAATGCCGTGGGTTTGCACGGCTTGCAAGAAGCTGGCGCTGTCCCAGAGCTGGCTATCGCGCAGCACCACGCAGGCGCCGGCACACAGCGGCGGGTAGAACTGCTCTACGAAGCCGTCGAAGCTGCAGGTGGCAAACTGCAGTACGCGATCCTCGGCGCTCAGGCGCGAATAATCGCAGGCCAGTTCGCAGAACTCGGCCAGCGCGCCGTGGCTGATGGCAACGCCTTTGGGGCGCCCAGTGGAGCCAGAGGTGTAAATCACATAGGCCAGGTTGCCAGGCTGCAGCGATACCTCGGGGGCACAGGCAGGCTGCGTGCTGAGCTGGTGTTGAGCTTGATCCAGGCACAGTACTTCGATCCCCTCTGCCGGGGGCAACTGGCTGTAGAGGTTCGATTGAGTCAGCAATAGGCGCAGGCCGCTGTCGGCGAACACCTGGGCGATACGCTCGCTGGGCGCTTGCAGGTCCAGAGGCACATAGGCACCGCCTGCCTTGAGCACCGCCAGCAGGGCTACCCCCATATCCAGCGAGCGCTGCAGCGCAACACCAACCAGCACCTCAGGGCCGACACCCGATTGCACCAGGCGCTGAGCCAATTGATTGCTGCGCAGTTCAAGCTCGGCGTAACTCAGGCAGGCGCCCTGCCCTTGGCCAGCCAGCACCAGTGCCACAGCCTGCGGCGTGCGTGCCGCCTGCGCCTGAAAACGTTGGTGAGCCAGGGCCGACGCTTGCGGCGCAGGTGCGCGCAGTGCCCACTGCTGCAACTGGCGAGCCTCAGGCACAGCGAGCATTGGCAGCTGGCCGATACAGCTTTGCGGGTCGGCCAGCACGCTACGCAGCAGGTTGCACCAGTGCCCGGCCATATGCTTGATGGTCGCTGCATCGAACAGATCGGTAGCGTAGGTGAACGCCGCCAGCAAGCGCTCGCCTTCCTCGCGGGTTTCCAGCATCAGATCGCTGGCTGCGGCATGGCTGCGGGCATCGGCCATGCTTTGCTCGGCCTGCAGGTGCGCAAGCTGCAAGCCGCAAGCCAAGCGCATCCCTTGGATATCGGTGACCATCGGCTGGTGGTTGTACATCACTTGGAACAAGGCGTTATGGCTCTGGCTGCGATTGGCCGGCAGCGCTTCGAGCAGCGCATCGAATGGCAACTCCTGATGGGCCTGGGCGTCCAGCGTGGTCTGACGCAGCGCCTGCAACAACTGCGCGAAAGTCTGGCGGCCATCGAGCTGGCTACGCAGCACTTGGGTATTGACGAAAAAGCCGATCAACCCCTCCACTTCAGCGCGGTTACGGTTAGCGATCAGGCCGCCGACGCGGATATCGCCCTGGCCGCTGTAGCGATACAACAGGGCCTTGAAGGCCGCCAACAGCACCACGAACAATGTCACACCCTGGCGCTGGGCCAGTGCCTTGAGGCCATTGCGCAGTTCTTGATCGATAGCGAACTCCAGGCGCGCGCCTGCGTGGCTCGGCTGGGCTGGGCGCGGTCGATCGCTGGGCAACTCGAGCGGCTCATGCTCATCGCCCAGTTGTGCCTGCCAATACTCGAGCTGACGCGCCTGCTCACCGGCCTCCATCCAGCTGCGTTGCCACAAGGCATAGTCGCGGTACTGCACGGCAAGCGCCGGTAACTGGGCTTGGTGGCCCGCACTGCGGGCATCCAGGCAGCGCATGAGCTCTTCGATTAGGATATTCATCGACCAACCGTCGGCGATGATGTGATGCAGGGTCAGCAGCAACACATGCTCATCGCCAGCCAGTTGCAGCAGCGCTATGCGCAGCAGCGGGCCCTGCTGCAGGTCGAACGGCTGGCCGGCTTCGCGAGCGACCTCTTCACGGGTGCGCTGCTGGCGAAGGTCCACGGTCAAGGCAGATAGATCGACATGGCGAAGCTTGATCTGGGCACCGTCACCGACACGCTGCCATGCCTGCCCGTCGATTGCCTCGAACGTGGTACGCAGGCACTCGTGGCGCTGAACCAGGTCAGCGAAAGCCAGCTCCAGGGCCTGACGATTCAGGTTACCCAACAGACGCACCGCCCCCGGCAAATTGTAAGCGGCGCTGTCTGGCTGCAATTGCCAGAGAAACCACATGCGCTGTTGGGCATAGGAAAGTTGGTCGCGGCTGGCAAGCGCGCTGCAGTCCGGGATCGGATATTGCGCGAAGTCGACCTGCTCATTGCGCAGGGCAGCGTAGAAGACACGGCGTTTGTCCAGCGGCAGTTCAATGAAGCGGCGCGCCAGCTTATGGGATTGATCGAGGGTGCTCATAGGTCGTCCGAACCGGTGAAGGGAGCCGCCCTGGGCTCCGCGATACCTGTTGAACGAATGATTCCGGCTCGCATTTAGGCACGGGCTGCAAAACCTGTCCGGCCTATCATTGTTGCGCGCCGGTACGCGGCAGGGCGTACCGGCGCTGGCTGCCAACGGCTTGCAGGTTCAGCCCGCGCCGTGGCCTTCGGCCATGGCCACGATGACCTTGCGGGTGCCGGTGAAGGTACTGCGCGCGTGTGCGGCCAGCATGTTGTCGAGCATCAGCACATCACCTTCCTGCCAAGCAAAGGCTACGGTGCATTCATCCAGCACACCGCGCACTTCGTCGAGGATCGAATCTTCGATGACAGTGCCATCGCCGTAATAGACATTGCGCGGCAGGTCTTGCTCGTCGACGATTTCCAGCAAGCTCTGGCGTACTTCAAAGGGCAGGTTCGACACATGGAACAGGTGCGCTTGGTTGAACCACACATCTTCACCGGTACGTGGGTGGCGGGCTACCGCCTGGCAGATCTGCCGGGTACGCAGCTCGCCGTCGTCCTTCCATTCGCAGCTGATTGCATGGCGCCGACAGTACGCCTCGACCACTGCCGGGTCATCACTGTTGAACACCTGCTCCCAGGGTACATCCAGGCCGTTACCAAAATTACGCACGTACATCAGCCCATGACGGTTGAAACGCTCGTGAATACGCGGGTCGATGCGCCGAAATACCTCGCGGCTGTCGGCGATCGGCGTTTCGCCTCCGCTCTGGGCGGCAACCATGCTGTAGAACCAGATCTTCATCGGCCATTCGCGGGTGTAGGCCTGCTCGTTGTGCAGCGGGATCTTCTGGTGCGGCGGGTATTCGGTGGAGGTGTACACGCCTTGTGTGACGTTGCTGCGCGGCGTAGAGCCAAACTCGTAGTTCAGCAGCGGGTGACCGAAGCCGGCGGCGAAGCTGCGAAAAGCCTCGGCACCGCCCACATGGAACCCTCGGAACAGGATGCCTCCAACATCGAGCAAGTGGCGGTCGACCAACTCGCGGATCGGCTCAAGCGCCTCGTTCAGGTCAAGGCCTGCATGGGGTGCTTCGACCAGCAGCGGCAGGCTGCGCTGGCCAGGCTGCAATGGCCGAGCAATCAACTCGAGCAGCGCGCTCATGGCTTAACCCTCGCGCAGGAGGGCCGCAACGAACTGAGCGGTAGTGGATTGGCAAAAGGCAGCAGCTGGCTGGCCTTTGAGCAGGTGGCGGCAAGCATCTTTCGACCCTCGATGAAATGACAGCAAGCGCCGATACGCGCGCAGCGTGCGTCGGCCTTGTGTAAAGAAAACGAGAGGCGAAGGTCGGGATTTAGCAGGCATGGGCAACCGAGCAGAGGGCTGACTTATATAGCCCAAACTCGGCCTGGCAAGGGGGATATCGCCTAGGGGGATTTGTGGAGAGTCGGTGGGAGATGAAGCGAGTGCGCGGTGATTCGTCCCCTGCAGGAATCGAACCTGCACTTAGCCCTTAGGAGGGGCTCGTTCTATCCATTAAACTAAGGAGACATCGCGGGAGTAAGAACGAATGATTCTATAGAAAGGCTTCCGTTCGTTCAACCAGAGCCTGCGCACGACCGTGTAGCCGTAGCCAGACGGCCAGCATGTTAGCCAGTACGCTAACTTCTGTCATGCTGCAATCGCTCATCACCCTGTAAGGTTTTTCCCGGCCCGCTCAGGTATTAAGTGTTCCCTACGTAGCAGCTCAAGTAACGCCACGACCGCAGTCGACAGTTGGCCGGAGTTATCAATATGATGGACACCCTGCCATGCTTCTAGCTGCAGCTCGACACTGCGGGCCAAGCGCTGATCGACCTGCTCCAAAGTTTCCCTGCCGCGTGATAACAAGCGCTCACGCAGCACGCTGGGCTGAACGTCAATGCAAACTGCCAACAGGTTAGGGTAACGCTGGCGTGCGGATGGCAAATAGGCACGTGAACCATTGACCAGCACCGAGCACCCTTGCGCCAACCACTGACCCACCTCATTTGGAATACCGTACGACAGGCCATTGGCCCGCCAATGCATGGCAAACGCGCCCTCGTTGCGCAGTTGCGCAAATTGTTCCTCACTCACGCTTTGAGCAGCCTCACCACTGGCCTCGGCCGAGCGAGTAATGACTCGGCGAGCGACCTTGATACCCGCGTCGCTCAGTTGCATACGAGAAGCATTGATCAGTGAATCTTTTCCCGATCCTGAGGGTCCTATCAAATAGATCAGCCGCGCTGGTGCGCTCTTTATGACGCTTGCGTCATGTTGCATAGCCACTATGCTCTATGGAAGGAAACCTTCGTATTCTAGGGGTTTTCTTGATGTTTTGCCGCGTTTTACAGGTTTTTGACGGCAAAAGACTGACGGCGTAGCGGGCTGGTTAATGTGAAACTTTTCAAACCAGTGCTCATTTCTGATAATTGGTACTGGCAAAAAGCCTTCACCCGGCTCACTATTTGTCACAGAATTGACGCCAAGGAAACGGCGACCATGAGGCAAGATGACCATCCAAATTTACGTGCGGGTTGAACATTTTGTCGTCGCCACGGTCGTATCTCCCACTCCGTGCGGCCAATTTGAGAACCGCTTCCCCTGAACCAGTAAAATCCGGTCAATTTATATGCGCCCAATGAAACAGGCTA
Source organism: Pseudomonas promysalinigenes (assembly GCF_014269025.2). Lineage (NCBI taxonomy): Bacteria > Pseudomonadati > Pseudomonadota > Gammaproteobacteria > Pseudomonadales > Pseudomonadaceae > Pseudomonas > Pseudomonas promysalinigenes. The sequence continues at coordinate 3,582,901 of NZ_CP077094.1, forward strand.
TTTATTCGAGCCGCACCGCTGACAAGTTCGTCGTCCGCCTGCCAGACGGAATGCGTGAGCGCATTGCCGAGGTAGCGCGCAACCACCACCGCAGCATGAACTCCGAAATCATCGCGCGCCTGGAGCAGAGCCTTATCCAGGAAGGCGCGCTGGGCGATGAGCTGAGCATGCGCATGGATAGCCCAGAGCTGTCGCTTCACGAGCGGGAGCTGCTGCAACGCTTCCGCCAGCTGTCCCACCGACAGCAGAATGCGCTGGTAGCGCTGATCGCCCACGATGTGGAGATGGCCGCCGACGCCTCCTGAGTGCTGACCAATATACGAGTGCCTGGCTAGCCAGGTAAAAGGCTCTGAAAAAACGCCCGGTGCTGCTGTCATCGGGCGTTTTACTTTGTGCATTGAATACACAAATACCGTCTCAAGGGCGCAAGCCACCTGGAAGATTGCACGGGCAGCCAAGCTTACTTTCAGGAGATATGACATGCTCAATTTGCAAAAATCATCTGCGATCCTGGCCAAGGAAGATGAAACGCTCGCGGCCTTGCAGCACTTGATCGGCACACCTTACAGCACGCATCTGAAGCAAAGTATTGCCAGGCTTTCGGGCTTTTCTATGGATGACGTGGTGGGCCCGGAAGACAGCGGTGTGATGAGGTACCAGATTTATGTCAACGTAAACCAGAACTCCATCATTACCAGCTTTTCATTTACTCAATGACGCAAAAAAGCCCGCTTAAGCGGGCTTTTTAATGAAGTGTGGCAACCGGTCATAGCAGGAAAATCGTGGCCAACCCCAGGAAAATGAAGAAGCCACCGCTATCGGTCACAGCAGTGATCATGACGCTCGACCCCATGGCGGGGTCACGCCCCAGACGGGTGAGGGTCATAGGGATGAGCACGCCCATGAAGGCGGCCAACAATAGGTTCAGCGTCATCGCTGCGGTCATGACCACACCTAACGACCAGCTGCCATAGAGCCAGAAGGCGACCGCGCCAATCACCCCACCCCAGATCAGGCCATTGAGTAGTCCCACCGCCAGTTCCTTGCGCATCAAACGGCTGGTATTGCCTGGCGATACTTGGTCCAGCGCCATGGCGCGGACGATCATGGTGATGGTCTGATTACCCGAATTGCCGCCAATACCGGCAACGATGGGCATCAGTGCAGCCAGTGCCACCAGCTTCTCGATCGAGCCTTCGAACAAGCCGATCACCCGGGAGGCGACGAAAGCGGTGATCAAGTTGATTGCCAGCCACGCCCAGCGGTTACGCAGGGAGCGCCAGACCGAGGCGAAAATGTCTTCCTCCTCACGCAGACCTGCCATGTTGAGGACTTCGCTTTCGCTCTCTTCGCGGATCAGGTCGACCATCTCGTCGATCGTCAGACGGCCGATCAGGCGATCGCTCTTGTCGACCACCGGGGCTGACACCAGGTCATATCGTTCGAAAGCTTGGGCGGCGTCGTAGGCGTCTTCGTCGGGATGGAAGGACACTGGATCGGTTGCCATGACCTCAGCGACTTTCTTTTCCGGGTCGTTCACCAGCAAACGCTTGATAGGCAACACGCCCTTGAGGATACCCTCGTAGTCGACCACGAACAGCTTGTCGGTGTGGTTTGGCAGCTCCTTGAGGCGGCGCAGATAACGCAGCACCACTTCGAGGCTGACGTCTTCGCGGATGGTAACCATCTCGAAGTCCATCAGCGCACCGACCTGCTCTTCGTCGTAGCTCAAGGCCGAGCGCACGCGCTCGCGCTGCTGAGCATCGAGGCTTTCCATCAGTTCGTGGACGACGTCACGCGGCAGTTCTGGCGCCAGGTCAGCCAGCTCGTCGGCATCCATTTCCTTGGCCGCAGCCAGGAGCTCGTGATCGTCCATGTCGGCGATCAGCGATTGACGAACAGAATCGGATACTTCGAGGAGAATGTCGCCATCGCGATCCGAGCGTACCAGCTGCCAGACCGTCAAGCGGTCCTGCAGCGGCAAGGCTTCGAGGATGTAGGCGATGTCTGCCGGGTGCAGGTCGTCGAGCTTGCGCTGCAATTCGACCAAGTTCTGGCGATGGACGAGGTTTTCTACCAGGTCGTTGTGCTGACCTTCCTGGCGATGGGTCAGGTCTTCGACAACACGCTGGCGCTGCAGCAGTTCAACCACCTGGGCCAGGCGGTCCTGCAAGCTCTCTTGCGCTTTCTTTACTTCTACTTCAGTCATAGGCGAACTCCACTCCCAGCAGCGGAGCACGCCGGGAGAATCAATCAGTCAGATCTAGCTGTAAGAATCTTGTTAAGGAGTAACTACTGGGTAAGTCCATGGTGGTTTTCCACAAGCCCCGGCGGGGCTGACGGGCGCAATCATACACTGCCTGAGCGGTCAGATCGCCTAAATTTTTGGCTAGAACAATCGTTTGCGTGGTAAAGCTAGGACAACGCTCGAAGCCATCAGTGCGACGGCAGGCGTGCGACAAAAAACACATCTGCCGCGCAAATATCTTTTGCAGTGGTTTCTGTGCAGTCTAGCCAGCCAAGGTTGACAGAGTCGTGAAGCAGAAAGCAAAAAGCCCGCTCATTTGAGCGGGCTTTCTGATGATATGGCGGACTCAGCAGGATTCGAACCTGCGACCGCTCGGTTCGTAGCCGAGTACTCTATCCAGCTGAGCTATGAGTCCGTGGTGGCAGTTTTAAACCAGATACCGCTGGTGAGTGAAGTAACTTTGCTAGCAAAGCCACTTCAAAAGTGGCGGACTCAGCAGGATTCGAACCTGCGACCGCTCGGTTCGTAGCCGAGTACTCTATCCAGCTGAGCTATGAGTCCGTGTTGGCAGTTTTAGACCAGATACCGCTGGTGAGTGAAGCGACCTTGCTAGCAAAGCCACCTCAAAAGTGGCGGACTCAGCAGGATTCGAACCTGCGACCGCTCGGTTCGTAGCCGAGTACTCTATCCAGCTGAGCTATGAGTCCGTCTTGGTAGTTTTAGACCAGATTACCACTGGTGGTTTGAAGCAGCCTTAAAAAGCAAAGCCACTTCAAAAGTGGCGGACTCAGCAGGATTCGAACCTGCGACCGCTCGGTTCGTAGCCGAGTACTCTATCCAGCTGAGCTATGAGTCCGTGTCTTGCCGCGCATGATAGTTCGCTGAAACATTTTTGCAAGAACTTTTTCGTTTAACTTCAACGACTTAGCGCTCCTACCGTTTACAGCGCCCTACGCAAATAATGGCGGTGAAGGGGGGATTCGAACCCCCGATACCCTTATGAGGTATACTCCCTTAGCAGGGGAGCGCCTTCGGCCACTCGGCCACCTCACCGCAACACGAGGCGAATATTAAACAGGCTCTTCCTCGTTTGCAACCCTTTTTTTGAAAAAAACTTCAAAAAAATTAAAGGCTTGGCTCCTCGTCCTTCTCTTTCTTGATCCGCAGGTAGATTTCTTCGCGGTGTACGGCCACTTCTTTAGGGGCGCTGACGCCGATACGCACCTGGTTGCCTTTGACACCAAGCACCGTCACGGTGATCTCGCCGTCTCCAATGATCAGGCTCTCGGCGCACCGACGAGTCAGAATCAACATAGCTTTCTCCTTACGCAAAACATTCAGGGATACAGTCTTGGGATGTCAGGCCGTTTGCGGGGTTTACCCCATCGCGCCTGGTCGACCGCCCCGCCGGCAGGACAGGGCCTGCGTGGCGATCAGAAACGCGAAGGGCGCGGCTTGGCCGCGCCCTCCCGGCAACGCCTTACTCGCCCTGTCGGGCAGCAGCGTCGAGCTCGAACGCGGTGTGCAACGCACGCACGGCCAGTTCCAGGTACTTCTCTTCGATGACCACCGATACCTTGATCTCGGAAGTGGAGATCATCTGGATGTTGATGCTCTCCTTGGCCAACGCTTCGAACATGCGGCTGGCAACACCCGCATGGGAGCGCATGCCGACGCCCACAATTGAAACCTTGGCGATCTTGGTATCGCCGATCACTTCACGGGCACCGATCTCACGGGCAGTGTTTTCCAGCACGCTATGGGCCTTCTCGTACTCGTTGCGGTGTACGGTGAAGGTGAAGTCGGTGGTGTTATCGTGCGAAACGTTCTGCACGATCATGTCCACTTCGATGTTCGCGGCGCTGATCGGGCCGAGGATCTTGAAGGCAACGCCTGGGGTATCAGGCACGCCACGAATGGTCAGCTTGGCCTCATCACGGTTGAAGGCGATACCGGAAATGATCGGCTGTTCCATGGATTCCTCTTCATCAATGGTAATGAGGGTGCCTGGACCCTCCTTGAAGCTGTGCAGCACGCGCAGCGGAACGTTGTATTTACCGGCAAATTCCACCGAGCGGATCTGCAGCACCTTGGAGCCGAGGCTGGCCATTTCCAGCATCTCTTCGAAGGTGATCTTTTCCAGGCGGCGGGCCTGGGGCACAACGCGCGGGTCGGTGGTGTAGACGCCATCGACGTCGGTATAGATCTGGCACTCGTCAGCCTTGAGCGCAGCCGCCAGGGCCACACCTGTGGTGTCAGAGCCACCACGACCCAGGGTGGTGATGCTGCCGTGCTCGTCGACACCCTGGAAACCGGCTACCACGACCACACGGCCTTGCTTGAGGTCGGCACGGATCTTTTGGTCGTCGATCTGCAAGATACGCGCTTTGTTGTGCGCGCTGTCGGTGAGGATGCGCACTTGGTTGCCGGTGTAGGACACCGCTGGCACACCACGCTTGATCAAGGCCATGGTCAGCAGCGCGATGGTCACCTGCTCACCGGTTGACACGATCACATCCAGCTCACGCGGAACCGGCTGATCGGTAATCTGCTTGGCCAGATCGATCAGACGATTGGTTTCACCGCTCATGGCCGACAGGACAACCACCAGGTCGTCGCCCGCTTCACGGTGTTTCTTGACCTTTTCGGCAACCTGCTCGATCCGCTCGATGGAACCGACAGAGGTGCCGCCAAATTTCTGTACGATCAACGCCATTTCAATGGTGCCTCAGCCCATACAGGGCCCCAAAAAAACCATCCAACATGAAAGAGCGGCCGACTAGACCAGCCGCCCCATCATCTCAAAGTCCCTGCTCTGCGAATGGCACGGCCAGCGCCAGGGCCTGGTCCAGTGCAGCGACGTCGACGCCACCACCCTGAGCCATATCCGGACGCCCGCCGCCCTTGCCGCCCACTGCCGCAGCGGCTTGTTTCATCAGGTCACCAGCCTTGAGTTGGCTGGAGAGGTCCTTGGTCACGCCGGCCACCAGCACGACCTTGCCCTCATGCTCGCTGCCCAGCAGGATCACTGCGTGGCCGAGCTTGTTCTTCAGCTGATCGACCAGGGCCAGCAAGGCCTTGCCATCCTGCCCATCCAGGCGGGCAGCAAGCACCTTGGCACCCTTGACCTCAACGGCCGCACTGGAGAGATCGTCCCCTGCGGCGCTGGCGGCCTTGGCCTGCAGCTGCTCGAGCTGCTTTTCCAACTGGCGATTGCGCTCGAGCACAGCCGACAGCTTGTCGATCAGGTTGTCACGGTTGCCTTTGACCAACTGCGCAGCTTCCTTGACCTGCTCTTCGGCAGCATTCAGGTAGGCCAGTGCAGCGGCGCCGGTCACCGCTTCGATACGGCGTACGCCCGAGGCCACGCCGCCTTCACTGATGATCTTGAACAGGCTGATGTCGCCGGTACGCTTGGCGTGGATACCGCCGCACAGCTCGACGGAGAAGTCGCCACCCATGCTCAGCACACGGACGGTATCGCCGTACTTCTCGCCGAACAGCGCCATGGCGCCTTTGGCCTTGGCGGTCTCGATGTCGGTCAGCTCGGTTTCGATCGGCGTGTTGTTGCGCACTTCACGGTTGACGATCTCTTCCAAGGCCTTGATCTGCGCTGGCGTTACCGCTTCGAAGTGGCTGAAGTCAAAGCGCAGGCGCTGGCTGTCGACCAGCGAGCCCTTCTGCTGCACATGCTCGCCCAGCACTTGACGCAGGGCTTCGTGCAGCAGGTGAGTGGCCGAGTGGTTCAGCGAGGTCGCGTGCTGCACTTGGGCATCGACCTTGGCCTGCACCGGCGAGCCGATAACCAGCGCCCCGCTGGCGACCACGCCGTGATGCAGGAAGGCACCACCGGTTTTGGTGGTATCGCGCACGTCAAAGCGCGCAGCACCGGCCTGCAGATAACCTGTATCACCGATCTGGCCGCCGGATTCGGCGTAGAACGGGGTGCGATCGAGCACCACCACGCCCTGCTCGCCTTCACCCAACTGGTCGACCGACTGGCCGTCCTTGTAAAGGGCGATGATCTTGCCCTGGGCTTCGGTGGCCTCGTAACCGAGAAACTCGGTAGCGCTGTCGACCTTCACCAGGCTGTTGTAATCCATACCAAAGGCACTGGCAGAGCGGGCACGCTCACGCTGGGCCTGCATTTCGCGCTCGAAGCCCGCTTCGTCGATGGTCAGCTCGCGCTCGCGGGCGATATCGGCGGTCAGGTCCATTGGGAAGCCATAGGTGTCGTACAGCTTGAACACCACATCGCCCGGCACTACGTTGCCCTGAAGTTGAGCCAAGTCCTGCTCGAGAATACGCAGGCCCTGCTCAAGGGTCTTGGCGAACTGCTCTTCTTCGGCCTTGAGTACGCGCTCGATGTGCGCCTGCTGGCTGTTCAGCTCTGGGAAGGCCTGCCCCATCTCGGCCACAAGGGCGGCGACGATCTGGTAGAAGAAGCTGCCCTTGGCACCAAGCTTGTTGCCGTGGCGGCAAGCGCGGCGAATGATACGGCGCAGTACATAACCGCGGCCTTCGTTGGACGGCAGTACGCCATCGGCAATCAGGAAGCCGCAGGAGCGGATGTGGTCGGCAACCACTTTCAGCGAAGCCTGGCCATCGTTGCTGCAGCCGATGGCCTTGGCTGCGGCAGCCAACAGGTTCTGGAACAGGTCGATCTCATAGTTCGAGTGCACGTGCTGCATGACCGCACTGATGCGCTCAAGGCCCATACCGGTGTCGACAGACGGAGCAGGCAGCGGGTGCAGCACGCCATCGGCGGTGCGGTTGAACTGCATGAAGACGTTGTTCCAGATCTCGATGTAGCGATCGCCGTCTTCTTCCGGCGAGCCAGGAGGGCCGCCCCAGATGTCGGCGCCGTGATCGTAGAAGATCTCGGTGCAAGGGCCACACGGGCCGGTGTCACCCATGGTCCAGAAGTTATCCGAGGCGTACGGTGCACCTTTGTTGTCGCCGATACGCACCATACGCTCGGCTGGCACGCCAACTTCCTTGGTCCAGATGTCGTAGGCTTCGTCGTCAGAGGCGTAGACCGTGACCCAAAGCTTCTCTTTGGGCAGGTTCAGCCATTTGTCGGAGGTCAGGAAAGTCCAGGCGAAGGTGATCGCATCACGCTTGAAATAATCACCGAAGCTGAAGTTGCCCAGCATTTCGAAGAACGTGTGGTGGCGCGCGGTGTAGCCGACGTTTTCCAGATCGTTGTGCTTGCCACCGGCACGCACGCACTTCTGGCTGCTGACAGCGCGGGTATAAGCACGCTTCTCGGCACCGAGGAAGCAGTCCTTGAACTGGTTCATGCCAGCGTTGGTGAACAGCAGGGTCGGGTCGTTGTTCGGGATCAGCGAACTGGAGGCGACTCGGGTATGGCCCTGCTCTTCGAAGAAGCGAAGGAAGGCTTCACGGATTTCTGCGCTTTTCATAGGTTCTTCCACGGAAACGGCGGCCCTTGGGGGCAAACACGTCGACGAAACGACGGCAAAGGGCCGCATTATATCGGTCCTGCAAACTCGGTGCAGTGTGTTTATGCGATAGAAAGCGTCGATTGGACGGCTTTTACGGCGCTTGCAAACGAAAAAGACATGACCGGATGCTAAATGCAGCCTTTCGCTACTGGCAAGCCAATTACCGCCCAAGGGAAGGGAAAATGGAACAGGCGGTGAATTAAAAGGTTTTCATGAGCACCTGACGTTCAGGCCAGCTCGCCTGTTCGCGGTGAACCCGCTTGCACACGCTTGAATGGAAACGGGCCCGCGAACAAGACAGAGCCTTACTCAGCCCAGACGCTGGCCCGAGTCTGGCACGATCAGGATCCCGGCGCGCAGGCCATTCTTGACTTTGGGATTGGGGAAAATGATGCGTGCCCCCTCCTCTTCGACCACCCAGCGCGTTTCGGCCAGATCCTCGGCCAGCAGATAGCCCTTGCTCAGCTCGGCGAAGTTTTCGATGTCTGCTGGCAGGTGCAGGTGGAAGCTGTCGCTGTGCTTGATGATCTCGCGCGCCACGCTGAACAGCTTCAGGCCGTCCAGAGCATCATCGACCTCGGGCTCGGTTCCTTCGATGATACGAATCAACCGCTGCTCGAGCTTGTCGAGATTGACCTGCTCGTTCTGCCCGAACGGCCGTGCCTTGCCAAGCTCCAGCGTAAAGGCTTCGGCATCCAATTGCTCATAGGTGAAGGCACTGAAGGTGATCGACGACTTGCTCTGCAACAGCACGGCCTCCATGCCGGCTGCCGCCAGGCGGGCCAGCTCACGCCGTGAGTGTTTGCGCCCCTCTTTGAAAGGGTACAGCGCGAACTGCTCAATCTTCGATCCGCGGATAGCCGTGTGCAGGTCGTAATGCAGGCGCCCGCGCTCAGGCTTGCTGAAAAATACTCGGGCAAATTGCTCAAGCTCCGCGGCACGCAGCGCCTCAAAACCACTGGAGAGCTCGTGACGACCGTTGAACAGACGGTTGATGTCCTGTTCGATGAACCGCTCACCCTTGCGGATGGCGGCCGGGTTGCCGAACAGGAACAAAATCCGTGCGCGGGGCTTGATGGTGCTGTTAGCCACACCATGCAACAACCTTTCGAGCAGCTCGATCGGCGCCGTCTCATTGCCGTGGATGCCCGCCGACAGCAGCAAGTCCAGCCCACAGTCCTCGCTTTCGGGAGGTCGCACTTCCAGCGCGCCCTCCCCCAGCCAGCGCAACCGCACGCCCTTGGGTGTCACTTGAGTCTTCTCAGCCGGCTCGTGATCGGTCAGGGTCAGCTCGAGCAATTTGCCAAGGGCAAGCATAGGCGCTTCCTTAGTGGTGGTGGCCGCAGTCAGGGCCATGGACATGGTCGTCATCTTCGCCGACCTCAGCCGGCTCCATTTCTAGCTGCAGGCTAACCAGATTGGTCGCCATCGGGCGCAGCAACAAGTTGGCGTATTCGGCATCGCCTTCCTCGACATCCACGCCGATCAACAGCTGGCCACGGCCATCCTGCTGGACCCAGATTTCCTTGCCTTGCCATACAATCGCAAAACGAGTGCAGGAGGTTTCCAGCTGGGTGCCGTCTACATCTTCAAGGATCAGGCGCAGGGCGTCGGTCATTACAAACTCTCTCTATCAAGGTTGGCGTTGGAACGGGTACACCGAGCCCAACTTCAGGATCTGGGTCAACTCATCCAGCGCGGTACGGCACTCCAGCAGCAGTTGCGGGTCGGCAAGGTCCGCCTCGCCGAGGCGATCGCGGTAGTGCTTGTCCACCCACTGCAACAGCGTGTCGTACAACGGGGCGGTCATGATAACGCCTGGATTGACCGCCGCCAGTTCCGATTCTTTCAATGCCACGCGCAAACGCAAACAAGCCGGGCCACCGCCATTTTGCATGCTCTGCTTGAGGTCGAATACCTTGACCTCCTTCACCGCACCGCTCTGGGCCGTCAGTTGGCCCAGATAGGCCCAGACGCGCTCGTTGTTACGGCACTCTTCCGGCACTACCAGCATCATCGAACCATCCTCACGGCTGAGCAGCTGGCTGTTGAACAGGTAAGAACGCACTGCGTCCTCTACCGTCACCGCAGCGCGCGGCACACGGATCGCCTGGAAGTTTCCACCCTTGCTGGCCAGTTTAGCTTGCAACTGGCCAAGCACAGCGTCGGTCTCGAGGAAAGCGTCTTCGTGATAGAACAGCACCTCACCGTTACCGACCGAGATCACATCATTGTGAAACACCCCTTGGTCGATCACGGCCGGGTTCTGTTGAGCGTAGACCACGCCGTCCTCGCTCAGGCCATGAAGCCTGGCCACGGCCTGGGAGGCCTCCAGGGTCTGGCGCGCAGGATAGTTCTGCGGCGACGGATAGCGGCTGTCGAAGGCGCTGCGGCCATAGACGAAAAATTCGACACCGGCCTGACCGTAGTCACGACAGAAACGGGTGTGGTTGGCCGCCCCCTCATCGCCGAACTGAGCCACGGCAGGCAAGGCCTGGTGGTGAGCGAAATGCTGGTCGCTGTTGAACATCGCTGCCAGCACGCGACTGGTGGTGGGGTGCTCGATACTGCGATGGAACTTGCAGTTGAGGTTGGCGGCAGTGAAGTGCACACGCCCATCCGCAGTGTCGGCACTGGGGCTGACGGTGGCGGCATTGGCCACCCACATGCTCGAAGCCGAGCAGCTGGCGACCAGCAGCGGCATGGCATCGCGAGCGGCACGTTGAATCACCTCGGCATCGCTGCCGCTGAAGCCGAGCTGGCGCAGGGCCGCCACATCCGGACGTTCCTGCGGTGCTAGCACACCTTGCTTGAAGCCCATGTCGGCCAGTGCTTTCATTTTGGCCAAGCCCTGGCGCGCGGCTTCACGGGGGTTGGACCCTTGCTGGCTGTTGCTCTGCGAAGCCACGTTACCGTAGGACAGGCCGCCATAGTTGTGGGTTGGCCCCACCAGGCCATCAAAATTCACTTCATAGGATTTCATCGGCTAGGCTCCGTGACCTGTTGTTATAGGGTGACGCCCGGCGTCAGGGTCGCCGGCAGGGCAAGGCTGGCAGTCTCCAGCGAAGCCACGGGGTAAGCGCAGTAATCGGCTGCGTAATAAGCACTGGCGCGGTGGTTGCCACTGGCACCCACGCCGCCGAAAGGCGCACTGCTGGCGGCGCCCGTCAGTTGCTTGTTCCAATTGACGATGCCAGCGCGGCTTCGCAGCCAGAAGTATTGATAGCGGGCACGGGAATCGGATAACAGGCCGGCGGCCAGGCCATACTGGGTGTTGTTGGCCTCGTCGATGGCGGCATCGAAGTCGGCGTAGCGGATCACCTGCAGCAGTGGGCCGAAAAACTCTTCGTCCGGGCGTTGGGCCACGGCGCTGACATCGACGATGCCAGGGGTCAGCAAGGCGGCGTCGGCCTGGGGCTGGGTCATTGCCAACAGCGCGACGCCGCCCTTGGCCAGCAGCTGGGCCTGAGCCGCCATCAGCGCTTGTGCAGCTTGCAGCGAGATCACCGAGCCCATGAAGGGTGCCGGGTCCTGATCGAAGGCGCCAACCGTGATGCTTCGGCAGACCTCGACCAGCCGTGCGAGCAGCGCATCGCCCCAGCCCCCTTGCGGCACCAGCAGACGGCGGGCACAGGTGCAACGTTGGCCAGCAGAGATGAATGCCGACTGGATGATGGTGTACACCGCAGCATCGAGGTCCTTGACCTCATCAACCACCAATGGGTTGTTACCCCCCATCTCAAGCGCCAGGATCTTGTCCGGGCGGCCGGCGAACTGCTGGTGCAGCAGGTTGCCGGTGCGGCTGGAGCCGGTGAAGAACAAGCCGTCGATACCGGTGTTGGCAGCCAGCGCCACGCCCGTGTCGCGCGCCCCCTGCACCAGATTGAGGACCCCCGCCGGCAGGCCTGCGGCGATCCAGCAGTTGACCGTCAGCTCGGCGACCTTGGGCGTCAGTTCGCTTGGTTTGAACACCACGCAGTTACCCGCCAGCAGCGCCGGCACGATGTGGCCATTAGGCAAGTGCCCTGGGAAATTATAGGGACCGAACACGGCCACCACGCCATGTGGCTTGTGCCGCAGCACGGCTGTTGCATCGGCCAGCGGGCCGCTTTTCTCGCCGGTACGCTCTCGGTAGCTCTGCACCGAGATCGCCACCTTGTTGATCATACTGGTCACTTCGGTGGCCGACTCCCAGAGGGGCTTGCCGGTTTCTTCACCAATGCAGTGGGCCAACGCCTGGGCATGCAGTTTGAGCTGTTCGGCGAACTTTTCCAGCAGATCGATGCGCGCCTCCAGGCTCAGTTGCGCCCAGGCCGGGAAAGCCTGGCGGGCAGCCCTGACCGCAGCGTCGACCTGGCCAGCGTCGGCACCTTGCCCTTGCCAGACCAGCGCCTGGGTGACCGGGTTGAGCGACTGCAGAGCTTCCCCCTGGCCTGCCAGCCAGCTGCCTGCGATGAAATGCGTGGTCATTTATTGGGCCTCCCGGCTTGCCGACAGCGGTACCGCACGCACGTTGTCACCAGCCCCCATACGCAGGCGCTTGGCGGTGAGCGGGTCGACCACCAGGGTGCCGGCGGCCAGACGTGCCGGCGCAGCGGTGATACGGCAGTCGTCGCGCTTGCGGTTGTGAATGATGTAAGGCGTTGCGTCATCGCCAGGCGTGCCTACGGCCAGCACCAGGGTCTGGCTGTCGCGCACCGCGCGGATCCTTGAGGTTTCGCACTCGATGGCCGGCCCTGCATCGAAGATGTCGACATAGCCCTGATAGCTGAAGCCTTCCTGCTTGAGCATCGCCAGGGCAGGCTCGGTGTTGGTGTGCACGCGGCCGATGACACTGCGCGCGGCCTCGGACAGGAAACAGGTATAGAGCGGGAATTTAGGCATCAGCTCGGCAATGAACGACTTGTTGCCCACGCCGGTGAGGTAGTCAGCCTGGCTGAACTCCATCTTGAAGAAATGCCGGCCCAGGCTTTCCCAGAATGGCGAGCGGCCTTGCTCATCGGACATGCCGCGCATTTCGGCGATGATCTTGTTGCCGAACAGTTCAGGGAATTCGGCAATGAACAGCATGCGAGCACGGGACAGCAGGCGCCCGTTGAGGCCACAGCGATGATCGCTGCGCAGGAACAGCGAGCACAGCTCGGAATTGCCGGTCAGGTCGTTGGCCAGGAAAAGCGTTGGGATTTCGCGGTAGATCTTCAATTCCTGGGAGGCGCTGACCGTCAGGCCTACCCGGTAGTTGTACCACGGCTCGCGAAGCCCCACGGCCCCGGCGATGGCGCTTATGCCGACCACCAGGCCCTCGTCGTTCTCCAGCACGAACAGGTAATCGGTGTCACCCCGCTCGGCTTCGCCACGGAAGCTCTTTTCCGCCCAAGCGACACGGTGGGCAAGGCGCTCTTCATTGGCCGGCAGGGTCGTGAGCCCAGTCATGCCGGTGCTGCGTGCCAACTCGATCAGCGCGGGAAGGTCGCTGCTGCGTACGGGACGAACGATCATGCTATCTCCTTGTGCGGCGACCAGTGCCTGCCGCGAAACTCACTGTTGCAGCCCAGCCCTGTCTCAGGCTGCGACCAACCGCACGCTGGCGCCTTCGCCGACACCCAAGGCTTCGGCCGCTTCACTGCTCAAGCTGACCGGCTTGCCTGGCACCCAGTCCAGCTCCAGCAGCACGGCGCGATAGTCCTGAAGCTGGCCATTGCAAACCAGATAATGGCGCCCTCCTTTGACGGGGGTATCGTCCACCTTCACTGGCACCACGCGGCTTTGGGCGATAGAGCGAATACCCGAGGTTCGAGCATGGAGGGTTGGCCCGCCGTCGAAAATATCGATGTAGTGCTCAGTCTCGAAACCCTCCCGCATCAGGATATCGAAGGTGATCTGCGCACGCGGGTGCACCTGGCCCATCGCCTCCTGCGCCGCATCGGGCAACAACGGCACATAGATGGGGTAATTGGGCATCAGTTCGGCAAGAAAGGTGCGGCTCTTGAGCCCACACAAACGCTCGGCTTGGGCGTAGTTGAGGTCGAAGAAATTGCGCCCGATGGAGTCCCAGAACGGCGACTCGCCCTGCTCATCGCTATAGCCGACGATCTCGGTAACCACCGAATCGGCGAAGCGCTCCGGGTGCGAGGCCATGAACAACAGGCGCCCCCGGGAGTTGAGTTCGGCCCAGCCACTGTCGACCAACTCAGGCAGCACATAGAAACTGGTCAGCAGGCTGTTGCCTGTGAGGTCATGGCACAGCGACAGCACATGGATCTTGTTGTGGATCTTCAGCTCTCGCGAGGCATGGACGAACGTCTCGTTGCGAAAACTGTAAAAAGGCTCGGAATAGCCCGCCGAAGCAACGATGGCCGAGCAGCCTGCAAGCTTGCCGGTGGCGCTGTCCTCGAGCACGAAGAAGTAGCTCTCTTCGCCATTGAAACTGACTTCGGCGGCGAATGAAGTTTCCGACGCGGCAATCTTGTCGCCAAGGCGAGCAGCGTCGTCCGGCAGCGAGGTGACACCAACGGGGCTGTCGGCAGCCATGCGCTGCACTTCGTTCAGGTCAGCCATTTGCGCGGGGCGCATCACCAGCATGGTGTCACTCCTTTGGAAAAACGGGCCATTGAAAAGGCACGGAAAAACCGCGGGCGCAAAGCACCCGCGCAGAAATTCGTCTTCACTTGCCCGGCGCCGGGGCTGACCGGGCAGTGAAAGGACCGCGGGCTGATCAGCCCTTGGTCAGTTGCGCCACCGCGCGCTCGAAGCGGTCCAAGCCTTCGTCGATATCGGCGTCCTCGACCACCAGGCTTGGCGCGAAGCGGACCACGTCAGGCCCTGCCTGCAGCACCATCACGCCTTCTTTTTCAGCAGCATTGAGCACGTCCTTGGCCTTGCCCTGCCAAGCGTCACTCAGCACACAACCGATCAGCAGGCCGACCCCACGCACTTTGCGGAACAGCCCGTACTGCTGGCCGATCTGCTCCAGGCGGGCCTTGAATCGCTCATGCTTGGCCTTGACGCCTGCCAGGGTCTGCGGGGTGTTGACCACGTCCAGCACGGCGCAGGCAACGGCGCAGCCGAGCGGATTGCCACCGTAGGTGGTGCCATGGGTGCCGACAGCCAGGTGCTTGGCAATGTCGGAAGTGGTCAGCATGGCGCCGATCGGGAAGCCGCCGCCCAAGCTTTTGGCGCTGGTCAGGATGTCCGGAGTCACGCCGTAATGTTGGTAGGCGTACAACGAGCCGGTGCGGCCCACGCCGGTCTGCACTTCATCGAAAATCAGCAGGGCGTTGTGCTCGTCGCAAAGCTTGCGCGCGCCTTCCAGGTACGCCTTGTCAGCCGGTACCACGCCGCTTTCGCCCTGGATCGGTTCGATCACCACAGCGCAGGTCTTGTCGGAGATCTGAGCCTTCAGCGCCTCCAGATCGTTGTAGGGCACATGGCTGATGCCAGTGATCTTCGGGCCGAAGCCATCGGAGTACTTTGGCTGCCCGCCGACACTGACGGTGAACAGGGTGCGGCCGTGGAAGCTGTTAACGGTGGCAATGATTTCGTGCTTATCGGGGCCGAAGCGGTCGTGGGCGACCCGGCGCGCCAGCTTGAAGGCAGCCTCGTTGGACTCAGCGCCAGAGTTGCAGAAGAACGCACGGTCAGCGAAGGTGGCCTCGACCAGCTTGTGCGCCAGGCGCAGTGCAGGCTCGTTGGTGAAAACGTTGGAGACGTGCCAGAGGGTATTGGCCTGTTCTGTCAGAGCCTTGACCAGCGCCGGATGGCAGTGGCCCAAGGCATTGACCGCGATGCCGCCAGCAAAGTCGATGAGCTCGCGGCCCGACTGGTCCCAAACTCGGGAACCCTCGCCTCGCACAGGAATGAAGGCCGCCGGAGAATAGTTGGGGACCATCACCTGGTCGAAATCGGCACGTAGCACCGGGGCTTGCTCAACGGACATCTGAGTCTCCTGAAGAGGAACGCTGGCCTGGAAGTGGCGAGCGATGGGGGGATTGTAAGGACTGATCCGCGCCTGTCCTTGCGGCCAAGCGACAACTTGTTACAGCGCAAAACCCAGTTTCACCAAGGATTTCGGCAATGCGACAAACACTGTCGCAATAGCGCAGTGTACGGGAGAGAGGGAGCTGGGTGAACGGATGTTCACAGGCAATTCAGGGCGCAGCAGCGGGCGCACATCGTTGTTGTGGTGTTGTGGCGTAAATCGAGCGCCGCGCGGGCGGCGCTCGATTTACGCACCACCATCTAACCCAAGCCATGCACCCAGGCCCAACCCGGTATCTCAGCCCTTCTCGGCCGGCGCCGAGCTCAGTTCGAACGGGCTACTACTGCGCCGCTGGTTGCGATCTTCCCGCGGCGTTGCGCCAAAGAAGTTGCGATAGGCACTGGAGAAATGCGGCCCCGAAGAAAAGCCACAGGACAGCCCGATCTGGATGATCGACTTGCTGGTCTGCATCAGCATTTGCCGCGCCTTGTTCAACCGCAATTCCAGGTAATACTGGCTCGGCACGCGATTCAGATACTGTTTGAAGATGCGCTCCAGCTGCCGGCGCGATACGCACACATGCTGGGCAATTTCATCCGTGGTCAGCGGTTCCTCGATGTTGGCCTCCATCAGCAAAACCGCCTGAGTGAGCTTCGGATGGCTTGAGCCCAGGCGGTTCTGCAGCGGAATACGCTGGCGCTCACCACCTTCACGAATACGCTCGACCACCAGTTCCTCGGACACCGCCCCTGCAAGCTCCGCCCCATGGTCGCGGGCCAGCACTGCCAGCAACAGATCGGTCACCGCCATGCCACCGCAGGCTGTCAAACGATCGCGATCCCAGTCGAACAGATGGCTGGTGGCAATGACCTTGGGAAAGCGCTCGGCAAAGTCGTCCTGCCAGCGCCAGTGCACCGCCGCGCGGTAACCGTCGAGCAGGCCCAGCATGGCCAGCGGATACACGCCCGCGGACAGCCCGCCGATCATGCAACCACTGCGCGCCAACTGCTTGAGCGCTGCTGACAGCGTCGGGCCCACGGCCTGAGGCAAATCGTCAGCCAGCAACAATAACTTGCTGCACCCCTCCAGCCGCCCACTCCACGGCTCGCCAGGCAAGCGCCAAGCGCCCTCCGCGGCAGGCTCGGCCTGGAGGAACGCAATCTCATAGACCACATCCGGATGCACCCGCTGGGCCACCAGCAACACTTCCTCTGCCAGCGCCAGGGTCAAGGGCTTGGTGCTAGGCCAGATGAGAAAACCAATTCGCTGGATGGTCATAAAGTGCTGTCCGAAACCTGGTTCGTTCGAGTCTGTAACGCAGGGTCAGGCTGCGTTTGCTGCGCAGCATGCCCTATTCTGGTGCAAAGAGGCAGTGTTTACTTCAGGCTACCGGAGAGAAACTGCTTGAGCCGTTCCGATTGCGGGTTGGCCAGCACTTCACGCGGGCAGCCGGTTTCCTCGACCAAGCCTTTGTGCAGGAACACCAACTGGTTGGACACCTCGCGGGCAAAACCCATTTCGTGGGTCACGACTACCATGGTCCGGCCCTCCTGGGCCAAGGCCTGCATGACCTTGAGCACATCACCAACCAGCTCAGGGTCGAGCGCCGAGGTGGGCTCGTCGAACAACATGACCTCAGGCTCCATGGCCAAGGCCCGGGCAATGGCCACGCGCTGCTGCTCGCCACCTGACATATGGCCAGGGAAGGCGTCCTTGCGGTGAGCAACGCCCACCTTGGCCAAGTAGTGCTCGGCCTTCTCCAACGCCTCTTTCTTGTTCACCCCCAACACATGCACCGGCGCTTCGATGATGTTTTCAAGGGCGGTCATGTGCGACCACAGGTTGAAATGCTGGAACACCATCGACAGGCGCGAACGCATGCGCTGCAACTGACGCGGGTCGCTGGCTTTGAGCGCTCCGTCCTTGCCAGGGGTCAGCTTGAGCTCTTCGTTGTTGAGCAGGATCTTGCCGGCATGGGGCTGCTCCAGCAGGTTGATGCAGCGCAGGAACGTCGACTTGCCCGAACCGCTCGAGCCGATGATGCTGATCACGTCGCCAGCCTTGGCTGACAGGGACACACCCTTGAGCACTTCATGGCTGCCGTAGCGCTTGTGCAGGTCTTGGACTTGAAGTTTGTACATACTGTCGGTTCTCACAGAGCGGTCAGTGCTTGCGCGGCGCCAGGTAGCCGAGCCAGCGGCGTTCGGCCATCTTGAACAGGCGCACGAGGATGAAGGTCAGGCACAGGTAGAACACGCCCGCCGTGATGTAGGCCTCGAAAGGCAGGTAATACTGAGCATTGACCGTGCGTGCCGCACCGGTGATGTCGATCAGGGTGACGATCGAGGCCAGGCTGGTGGTCTGCAGCATCATGATCACTTCGTTGCTGTATTGCGGCAGCGCCCGGCGCAGCGCAGAAGGCAGCAGGATACGGCGGTACATTTTCATGCGCGACATGCCCATGGCTTTGGCCGCTTCGATTTCGCCATGGGGCGTGGCCTTGAGACTGCCGGCGATGATTTCGGCCGTGTAGGCACTGGTGTTGATGGCGAACGCCAGGCATGCGCAGAAAGTGGCACTGGACAGCCACGGCCAGAAGACACTCGCGCGCACCGCCTCGAACTGAGCCAGGCCGTAGTAGATCAGGAACAACTGCACCAGCATCGGCGTGCCACGGATCACATAGGTATACAACCAGGCACTGACGTTCACCACAGGCTGCTTGGAGACACGCATCAGGCCCAGCGGAATGGCCGCCAGCAGGCCGAACAGCAGCGACAGGGCCAGCAGTTTGAGAGTGGTCAGCAGGCCGCCCAGATACAGTGGCATCGCCTCCCAGACAACGTTGTAGTCGAAGATCATAGTTCAGCCACCTTGACGCCCACCGAGTAGCGGCGCTCCAGATACTTCAGCGCCAGCAGCGAAACGCTGGTAATCACCAGGTACAACGCCGCTACGGCCAGGAAGAAGGTGAAAGGTTCACGAGTGGCATCAGCCGCCTGCTTGGCCTTGAACATCATGTCCTGCAGGCCCACCACCGAAATCAGCGCCGTGGCTTTGGTCAGCACCAACCAGTTGTTGGTGAAGCCTGGAATGGCCAAGCGGATCATCTGCGGCACCTGGATGCGGAAGAACACCTGGCGCGCACTCATGCCATAGGCCACGCCGGCTTCGGCCTGCCCCTTAGGTATACCGAGGAACGCCCCACGGAAGGTTTCCGACAGGTACGCACCAAAAATGAAGCCCAGCGTGCCGATACCGGCGATCAGCGGGTTCAGGTCGATGTAATCGTCGTAACCGAGCAATGGTGCCACTCGGTTGATGATGTCCTGGCCGCCATAAAAGATCAGCAGGATCAGGACCAGGTCAGGGATGCCACGGATCACCGTGGAATACAGATCCCCCAGCCAGGCCAGCCAGCGCACCGGCGACAGACGCAGGGCCACGCCGATCAGGCCAAGGACGATGGCCAGGGCCATCGACGACAGGGCGAGCTGCAGCGTCAGCCACGCCCCGTCGAGGATGACTGCCCCATAGCCTTTCAACATGATTGGGATTCCTCAGGGCTTGGGAATGAAAAAATGGTGCAAACCTCAGAGCTTCTGCTGTTTGCACCATTGCACAGGTTAAACCCGACGTCTTAGTTCGAGTCTGGACCGTAGATGTCGAAGTTGAAGTACTTCTTCTCGATTTCTTTGTACTTGCCGTTGGCACGAATCGCATCGATGGCCTTGTTGATGCGCTCGCGGTTGGCGTCGTCGCCTTTGCGTACAGCGATGCCTACGCCGTCACCGAAATACTTGACGTCGGTGAAAGACGGGCCGACGAAAGCAAAGCCCTTGCCGGCATCGGTCTTGAGGAAGCCATCCTCGAGCAGGGTCGCATCTGCCACGGTGCCGTCCAGGCGACCGGCAGCGACGTCCAGGTAGATTTCGTTCTGGGTACCGTACGGCACGACAGTGGCGCCTTTGGGTGCCAGGACCTCCTTGGCGAAGCGGTCGTGGATCGAGCCACGCTGCACACCAATTTTCTTGCCCTTGAGCTCGTCCAGGCTATCGCTCACGGCAGTGCCCTGCTTCATGACCAGGCGCGCCGGCGTCAGGTAGTAGCGCTTGGTGAAGTCCACCGACTTCTTACGGTCTTCGGTGATCGACATGGACGACAGGATGGCGTCGATCTTGCGCACTTTGAGCGCAGGGATCAGGCCGTCGAATTCTTGCTCGACCCAGGTGCACTTGGCTTTCATTTCTTCACACAAGGCATTGCCGATGTCGTAGTCAAAACCGGCGATGCTGCCATCAGGCTGCTTGAAGGCAAAAGGAGGGTAAGCCGCTTCGATACCGATTTTCAGCGGCTTTTCATCGGCTTGCGATACCAGGGAAAACACGGAAAGCGCCAGGGCGCCAAGCAGTGCGAGCTTCTTCATCAGGTAACTCCATCGGTACGGGGCAATACGAGGCAGGGGTAACAGCTGCCCGCTATGCGAATGGGTACAACGCGAGCCGCGCAGGTTTCGACCAAGGTCGCAGACCACGAGCGAGTGAGTGGCATTTTAACGACAGCCCGGTAGTCGATATTTCTTCAAAGCGACAACTAGTTACAGAAGCGCTTGAAATCGCGTCGAGCAATGTTGACAGCCGTTGCAAATCATGCAAGAGCTCGAGAGGAACAACCTATAAGCAAAGCAATTAACGGGCCTATTATTGGCAAACCCTTGCTTTACGGCAAGTGCAGCGTTTGTCCTTGCAGAAAAAAGCCGCCCGATTGCACCAGCAGCGGACAGACCTGTTTCCCGACGCCCCGATCCTGTGCGAAATCGGTGACAGAAGAGTTACCGATGAATGTCGGGTAACAGTGAAGCAAAAACCCCGCCGGCTGACCGAGCGGGGTTTGAGGTAGGTGGCTAAACCAGCGGGGCGGGCGTAACGAGCAAGCCCGTCAGCAACCTCACTGGCCTCTTCGCGAGCGAACTCGCTCCCACCGGTTAGGCGATCGCCTCTGAGCGCTAAGTCAAGCCGAGGCCAGGTTCATCGCTTTGTGGGTGTCAATCAAATGCTGCACGACGCCTGGGTCTGCCAAGGTCGAGATATCACCCAGGCCATCATATTCAGCAGTGGCGATCTTGCGCAGAATACGGCGCATGATCTTACCCGAGCGGGTCTTCGGCAGCCCCGGTGCCCATTGGATGACGTCGGGCGACGCGATCGGGCCGATTTCCTTACGCACCCAGTTCTTGAGCTCCATGCGCAGTTGCTCGCTGGGTTCGACCCCAGCATTGAGGGTGACGTAGACATAGATGCCCTGCCCCTTGATATCGTGGGGCACACCCACCACAGCCGCTTCGGCGACCTTGGCATGGGCGACCATGGCGCTTTCGATTTCCGCAGTGCCCATGCGGTGCCCGGAAACGTTGAGCACGTCGTCTACACGGCCGGTGATCCAGAAGTAGCCGTCTTCATCACGACGCGCACCATCGCCGGTGAAGTACATGCCGCGGAAGGTCTTGAAGTAGGTGTCGACGAAACGGTCGTGGTCGCCATACAGCGAACGCGACTGGCCCGGCCAGGAATCGAGGATTACCAGGTTGCCTTCGGCAGCGCCCTCGATAAGGTTGCCCAGGTTATCCACCAGCGCTGGCACCACGCCGAAGAACGGCCGGGTTGCCGAGCCAGGTTTGAGCGCCGTGGCCCCCGGCAGTGGGCTGATCAGCACGCCACCGGTTTCGGTTTGCCACCAGGTGTCGACTATTGGGCAACGCTCTTTGCCCACGGTCTTGTAATACCAGTTCCAGGCCTCAGGGTTGATCGGCTCGCCGACCGAACCCAGAAGGCGCAAGCTGGAACCGTCAGCACCCGCAACCGCAGCCTGCCCTTCGGCCATCATGGCGCGTATGGCGGTCGGCGCCGTGTAGAGGATGTTGACCTTGTGCTTGTCGACAATTTTCGACACACGAGTGATATCGGGGTAGTTCGGTACGCCTTCGAACAGCACGGTGGTGGCGCCGTTGGCCAACGGGCCGTAGACGATATAGCTGTGCCCAGTCACCCAGCCAACGTCAGCCGTGCACCAGTAGACCTCACCGGGGCGGTAGTCGAACACCCGCTCATGGGTCAGCGCGGCATACACCAGGTAGCCGCCAGTGGTGTGCAGCACCCCCTTGGGTTTGCCGGTGGAGCCGGAGGTATAAAGAATGAACAGCGGCTCCTCGGCGCCCATTTCCTTCGGTGCACAATGACTGGAAGCGACTTTCATCAAGTCTTCGTACCAGATGTCGCGATGCTGGTGCCAGGCAATGTCACCACCGGTGCGCTTGCACACGATGATCTTCTGAACGCTGCTGGTTTCAGGGTTGGTCAGCGCCAGATCGACGTTGGCCTTCAGCGGTGTACGACGACCGCCTCGCACCCCCTCGTCAGCAGTGATCACCACCTTGGATTTGCAGTCGATGATGCGACCGGCCAGAGCCTCCGGCGAGAAGCCGCCGAACACGACCGAGTGAATAGCACCGATGCGGGCACAGGCCAACATGGCCACTACCGCTTCCGGGATCATTGGCATGTAGATGGTGACCACATCGCCACGATGGACATCCTGGCCGCGCAGGGCATTGGCGAATTTGCACACCTGCTCGTGCAGTTCGCGGTAGGTGATATTGCGGTGCTCGGAAGGGTCGTCGCCCTCCCAGATGATCGCCAATTGATCGCCGCGCTCTTCCAGGTGGCGGTCCAGGCAGTTTGAGGACACGTTAAGAGTGCCGTCGGCAAACCACTTGATGTCCACATGGTGGTCGTCGAAGGAGGTCTGCTTGACCTTGGTGAACGGCTTGATCCAGTCCAGGCGCTGGGCCTGCTCACGCCAGAAGCCGTCCGGGTTGATCACCGATTGCTGATACATGGCCTTGTAGGTGGCCTCGTCGGTCAGGGTAGTGGCCGCAACCTCGGGACGAACGGGATACAGTGGAGCCGCACTCATCTGTGATACCTCGGTGTAATAGTTGTTTTTGTATGGAACCGTTTGTAACTGTAACAGAGCTGGAAAAACCATACGACGATGGTAGTAGCGCAGGTAATCCCTTGGCGGCCCGCACAGCAGCAGAGGCTCTAGCCCGCAGCTACTGGCCCGTCATAGTAGAAACCGAAGGATGCCGTTCAAGGGATTGTTACAGAATTTGGCAAAAGGCTTTATCAAAACGCTATCTGTTTCCCTTAGTTATCCAGGCATAACATTGATCTCGCCAGCAACGGCAAAGCGATTAACTACAGGAAACAGCCCCCACGAAGGCAATTTGTTAATCCCACTCTAATCCCGATAGTTGAAATTCAGTACTACTCGCGGCGTCACAAGCGCCGCGTGCCCCCCTGACGACCTTAAACAGGTAAATTGAACATGAAAGCGTTACTGGTATTGGTACTCGGCGGCCTCTGCAGCACGGCGATGGCCGGCGAAACGAACACTGTCGAACAAATCCCGGTTGAGCAGTACACGTACTCCCAGCACCTGGATATCGCCCGCGTCATCTCAATGAGCGAAGTGCCAAACGTCTGCGAGGTAGTGCCCGCCCGCATGACCTATGAAGACTCCAATGGGCACAAGCACATCCTTGAATACCGCGTGATGGGCAACGGCTGCTCCAACGGCTGAAAACCCGAATCGGGGCCCAAATGGGCCCCGTCGCGTGTCAGCCAGCTGCAACTTAGCGACACTTAAAAATTAATAGAAGATTAAGTAAATTTTATTTAATCCAGCGATTTCCCCAATGCGTAATCGCGCAACTTGTTAGCAATTGTCGTATGAGAAACCCCCAACCGTTTCCCTAGTGCCCGACTACTTGGAAACTCACCCATCAAATTTTCAAGTACCGCCTTTTCAAAGCGCCCGACGATCTGCGAAAGATCGCCGTCCAGCGAGAACTCGCCCAACGGCTGCTTGGCACCGTAATCCGGCAAGCGAATATGTTCACCTTTCACTATCCCGCCTTCGCATAGCGAAACCGCCTGAAACAATACGTTCTCCAACTGCCGCACATTACCAGGCCAGTGATACTGGCTGAGTTTATCCATGGCCGCAGGCGCCAACCGTGGCAAGGCGCAGCCGATCTGTCGGCTGGCTTGGTCGAGAAAGTGCTGAACTAGGCCTTCGAGCCCGTCCATGCATTCACGCAGCGGCGGGATGTGCAGCGACAGCACGTTCAGCCGGTGATACAGGTCCTGACGGAATTCGCCACGGCTGCACAGTTCCGACAGGTCGACCTGAGTGGCGCAGATCACCCGCACGTCCAGGTAAACCTCCTCGTCACTACCAACACGGCGGAAGCAACCATCCTGTAGGAAACGCAGCAGCTTCACTTGCAGCCGCGGGCTCATCTCGCCCACGCCATCAAGGAACAAAGTACCGCCGGCTGTGAGCTCCAGCAGCCCCAGTTTGCCCTCGGCGCGCGCTCCCTCGAACGCCCCAGGACCGTAACCGAACAACTCGGTTTCGGCCATCGACTCAGGCAGGCCAGCGCAGTTGAGCGCCATCAACGGGGACTGACCCCGCGGGCTGGCCAGGTGGCAGGCACGCGCCAGCAACTCCTTGCCGGTACCCGTCTCACCTTCGATCAGCAGAGGTGCATCCAGAGGCGCCATGCGTCGCGCCTCCCGCACCACTGCCGCCATCATCCTCGAACTCTGAAAAATGCTGTCAAAGCCGCGCAGCTCCTGCTTGCGCACGTTATAGATACGTTCGCCGATGCGGTCTGCGCGGTGCAGCGTGAGCACTGCACCGGCCAAGGCCTCACTGTCATCGTGTTCTGATTGCAGTGGCGCGATATCGGCCAGAAACACATCTCCCTTTACCTTGATACGTAGGCCATTGATCCGCGACTTGTTGGCACGGACCAACTCCGGCAGGTCGAAGTCCTCGACATAGCGTGCCAGCGGCATGCCCGGTACTTCGTCGACCCGCACCCCCAATAACTGCGCTGCGGTGCGGTTGGCGGCGACGATGCTGCCGCCCATGTCGATCGACAGCACGGGGAAGTCCAGCGCGCCCAGCAACGCATTGAGCTCCATGTGGCGCCGTTCGCTGGGCATCAGGCCCACCCGCTTGACTCCGAATACACCGGCAATCGACTCGAATTTGGGGCGTAATGCCTGGAATTGCAGATTGATCAGGTTGGGGCAGTGCAAATAGATGGCATTGCCATGATCGCCCCCTACCTCCCCCCGCAGAACGTTGATGCCGTATTCCACCAGCAGATTGAGAATGTCCCGAAGAATGCCGATCCGGTTCTGACAATGGACTTTGATACGCATGGATGCTCTCGAAGCGGCTGATTTTTCACAGTCGCGTGGAAAAAATCGTAAAGATAAGCTGACAAAAATGGCACCTATGCCAGCCCAATGCTCTGGATTTTCCGATAGCAACGGCCTTTTGTAAAATAATCGTTACATTCTAGGCATCTCAGGTAGCTACCCTGCGCAACCAGCCATCGTGCAAAACGTCCGGTGAAGGGATATTCCTAGGTCATGTCGTGGACATAACAAGAAAGAGCACTCACTAGGAGAGCCACATGAAACAGACGCAATACGTGGCACGCGAGCCCGATGCGCACGGGTTTATCGATTATCCGCAGCAAGAGCATGCGGTATGGAATACCTTGATCACCCGCCAGCTCAAAGTCATCGAGGGCCGCGCTTGCCAGGAGTACCTCGACGGCATCGACCAGCTCAAGCTGCCCCACGACCGCATTCCACAGCTGGGTGAAATCAACAAAGTGCTGGGCGCTACCACCGGTTGGCAGGTTGCTCGTGTACCGGCGTTGATCCCTTTTCAGACCTTTTTCGAGCTGCTGGCCAGCAAGCGCTTCCCGGTCGCGACGTTTATCCGCACCCCCGAAGAACTGGACTATCTGCAAGAGCCGGACATCTTCCACGAAATATTCGGCCACTGCCCGCTGCTGACCAACCCCTTCTTCGCCGAATTCACCCATACCTACGGTAAGCTCGGCCTGGCCGCGACCAAGCAAGAGCGGGTGTATCTGGCGCGCCTGTACTGGATGACCATAGAGTTTGGCCTGATGGAAACCGCGCAGGGGCGCAAGATCTATGGTGGCGGCATCCTCTCCTCACCCAAGGAAACCGTC
The DNA here is from genome assembly GCF_014269025.2 of Pseudomonas promysalinigenes. Lineage (NCBI taxonomy): Bacteria > Pseudomonadati > Pseudomonadota > Gammaproteobacteria > Pseudomonadales > Pseudomonadaceae > Pseudomonas > Pseudomonas promysalinigenes. The sequence continues at coordinate 3,608,721 of NZ_CP077094.1, forward strand.
TACAGCCTTTGCGGCGAACCGGAGCATCAGGCCTTCGACCCGATCGAATGCATGCGCACACCCTATAGGATCGACATCCTGCAGCCGCTTTATTTCGTCCTACCGACCATGAAGCGCCTGTTTGACCTGGCCCACGAAGACATCATGGGTATGGTCCACCAGGCCATGCAGTTAGGGCTGCATGCGCCGAAGTTTCCACCCAAGGTCGCTGCCTGAGCACCTTGCAGATAACAACTCGAAGCGGAAAACACACCATGAATGCCTTGAACCAAGCCCACTGCGAAGCGTGCCGCGCTGACGCACCGAAGGTCACCGACGAAGAACTGGCCGAGCTGATTCGCCAGATACCGGACTGGAGCATCGAAGTACGCGACGGCCATATGGAGCTTGAGCGCGTGTTCCTGTTCAAGAACTTCAAGCACGCGTTGGCGTTCACCAACGCCGTGGGCGAAATCGCCGAGGCTGAAGGCCACCACCCTGGTCTGCTGACTGAATGGGGTAAAGTCACCGTGACCTGGTGGAGCCACTCGATCAAAGGGCTGCATCGCAACGACTTCATCATGTGCGCGCGCACCGACAAAGTGGCCGAGACGGCTGAAGGCCGCAAATAACATCAATAACAGAGCTGCAAATTGGGGCCGCACTGCGGCCCCAAGCATCAGTCCCTAGCTGACTGACATCAAGCCGCAAAGCCCTAGTCGTCTCCTGCACCTGTGCGAAAACCATCCGGTATCCGCCCGCAAAACCGACAAGCGACCAGGAAAATTTACTAACTGTCATCCAGACTTGTGTATCCTGCCCCAGCTTTACGAAGCTCCAAACGCGCCTGGCGCAGACTTTTCACTCACACTTGCGAGGAACGACGAGATGCATGAAATCCCGAATCTTCCCTTCCCAAGCCTGAACCCAGAAGAGCCAACCGTTACCGTCCACGCCGAGCCGACGCCTGCCGTCGATCAGGATGGTGATGATCAACCCAGCGCTGACCAGGAATAAACCGCGCAACCCTGCGACTGTGTGAAAACGGCTGACCTGTGGGCTCCCCCGTCATCACGTTTTCACACCGTCCCGAATGCGGCAGTAGCTCAATACCTCAAACTGCTGCTCGACTAAGGCCATGTTGACGGACCCTCATACCGGAGTCCGCGCCATGCTGCCTTTCCATCAAGTCCCATCACTGCGCCGCAGCCAGATCGACGCGATCACCTCGCAGGATGTACTGCTCGATAGTGGCTTGTCCGGCCCCTACGATCTCAAGACATCACTTAGCCTGCACTTTGACCAGGCATTGAACCTTGACGATCTGTTTCCCAACGACTTGGCAGACTGCCAGTTACGCCTGGCGCTCGAGCAAGCACTTGCCAGCGACTTGGCAGCAGCCCACCTCAACCGGTTTTTTGCACGCGAGCCGCACAGCCCTGTTGCACCCGACGAATGCACTTACTTCCTGCAAACGCTGGTCAAGCGTGCGCTCCCAAAAGCGCTGAGCGATCCGCCAGCAACGATCACGCCCTACCGCGCGTGCAGCCTGGCGCAAACCCTGTGGGCAAAAGGCCTCTGTCACAAACGCCGCGATGCCTTTGTGATGGCCGCCCTGCTGCTATTGGCCGACCTGTCTACGACTCCCCCGCCGCCACTGCCTGCCATGCCAGCGCTGGAGCTTGACGGCTACCTCGACCTCAATGTGCTTGTACGCCACCTGTTACCGGCGCCCCTGGGGCGTAGCCAGGGTGACCAGTTGTTCGAGGCCCTTGAGGCTGATGTGTATTTCCAGGGGGCGCGCTACCGGGCCCCAACTCAGCGCGAGCTGCAAGCAGGGCTTGTGCCTAACCAATATGGGAAAGTGCTGCTGCCCGGCGCAGCTCTGAACGCACCCGCATCCCAAGCGCTGGACGCCTTGTTGCAATCAGAGGCATTCGACCGCTGGGCACTGCGCCTTAGCGAGGCAATTCAGCTGGGCTCGAACCCGCACAGCCGAGCGCTTGCCGAGCAAGCAATCGCGGATACGCTCTACCCGCCTGAGGATCGACGCCCAGGCTACCTGCTGGATTTCGAGCTGTTCAACGCCCACAACACCTTGCTGCCCTTCCCACAGATCCGCCTTGACCTGGTCAATAGCGTGCAGGCCAGCCTTGGCTGCCAACCTGCCGTGGCCGAGCTCGCCGGCGAATTGCTGATGCGCCGTTTCGCCCCCGAACTGCTGCTCGACGGCCAACCAACCAACAGCCCTTACCGCCCTGATCTAGACTGGGCTGCCCTGCGCCAAGGCGCAATGCTGCTGCGCGCACGGCAATTGCCAGGGTCATTTGAGCAGGCTTTTCAAATGAACATCGAAACCCCCGCCGATGACAGCACCGCTAACGAAGCGCTGCGCGATACCTTGAGCCACTGGGGGCCGCTGCATGGGCATATCGACAGTTTGCCGCCTTGGTCGGCGCTGCAATGGCAAAAGGTGTATGACCATTACCTCAATGCCTGGGACATGGAGGCCATCGAGCAGCGTCCCAATCGCATGACCGAGGCCGCTCTGCGCCTGAAAGCCAAAGGTATCGACCCGGCAGGGCGTAACATCGACGGGCAACTGCATCTTGAAGCCTATGTCGATGATCGCGTGGGATACGCCAATAGAGGCCTTGAAAATATCACCGCTTGGTACGAGCGTGAATTTGACAGCTGGGAAGCAACTGCCAAGGTTCGCTACCAGGGCCTGCTGCAACGCCTGATAAGGCACCTACCCGCTGAACAACGCGAGCAGCTTGGCCAGGCGCACTGGACCTGTTATGCCGCCACCTGGCCTCGCTATCACGGGCCTGAGCCGGTGCCGCCCTATGGCGATAGCCCGCAAGATCTCTGGCATGAGGAAATTGGCACCCGGGGCATATTCATCCGAGTGCATGATCCAGAGCGTGACACACTGCTGGAGCTGTTTCCCGAACGCCTGGCCTATCGCGTCTGGTACAGCGCACCGAAGGCGTTCGAACAACTGGCAGGGCGCATGAACCTCAGCTACCTGGACTACAACGGTGCAGCACCCACATGGGATGTCGCCAACCATTATTGCACTTTGAAACATTTGGGCGAGGCACCTGAAAACGCAAAACTCGACGCGTTGGCCGGTATCTATGCCACTGCCATTGCACTGGGTAACCGCGCTGCTCTGCACCTGGCCGGCAAAGGCGCCACCGCCTACGAACGTTTTCTGGCCGAGAAACGTAAAGTCAGTGACTGGGCTTACTTGTGGAAGCTGATCAAGAACACGGTCCCCCTGGTAGCCTGCGTTGATGTGAAAGACAGTGAGGATGCCGCCAGCTGTGCGTTGGACGTACTAGGCGGCGTCGGCACCCTCACTGGCAATGCCCTGCGCACGGCAAGCTCGCTATCGCGGATTTTCGGCAGCAACAAGCTAGCTGCAAAAGTCGCACGTACCACCCTTGAAACGATCGCCAAGCGCTGGGCGCTTTCAAGCGAGCTGCCTCCGGCTCTTTACCAACGCACCATCGGCCTGCGGCGCTGGCACAGCGCGCCCGAGCTCACGCACCCAGGCGAGTGGCCAGATACCTTCGTACTCGACCGCATGCCGCCCCCAGGCCTAACGCCGGGCCAGCTGATACTTGATCGACTCCCTCCAGCCGACCTATCCCTGGCCTGGGGCACCGCCCAACGCCCTATCACAATCAGCAGGGCCGATAACCTGATTGATGTGATCATCAACGGCGAGGCCTATCGCTATCAGCCCTCAGACAAAAGTAACGTGCTGCAAAGGGTCGCGAACTCGACATTTCAGACGAACCCGCAGGTGCTGAAAACACCCTATAGCGGGCCGCATGAGTCAACCATCGCCTTGCTATTTAAGCCAGACGAGGTCAATGCAGGCACGCCGTTGTTCGGCCAGCACGCCAGCCGAGCTTTCCTGACCACCCGGCTGGAGCCTGCACCGATTCGCGCACGCGATGTGGTGGTCGGAAAATTAGCGCTGGCCCAGGTGATGGTGCACGAAGGCAAAGTGCTCGAATACATCAACTCCGTGAGAGTCCTGCCAAAACTCAGGGCCGAGGTCAGCCTGGGTGTGATTACGCCACCTATCTATCACCGCAGCATCACTGTCGACCCGTTAGCAGAGTTCTGGTTTGGCTTGCCGGAGGATACCCCACGGCTCAACGTAGAGATTCTTGCCCGTTTCGCCCCGCCCGTAAGGCTTGGCGGGCTGGCCAGGACGATCGCCGACAGGCGCATCATCAGGGCGGCCCTGATCGAATGGATGGAGGCTGAGTGGCTGGTGGTCGAAGCGGACACCGGTGTGTTCTACGCAACCCGGCATGAGCCCTGGCGTTGGCAGCTGCGGCAGTTGGAACAAGTGCTCGACAATACGATTGGGCCCGAGGCTCGGCCCATGCCACCACGCGACCAACGCCGTATCCTATCCAGAGTTCGCGACCCAGATCTGATTCAGCGTTATCTGGACCTGAGCGAAAGCTACCGGATCGTAGCCACACGCTCTAACCTGCAGCGCGACGTCGACAATCTGACCGCCCTGCTGCGTGACTGGCTGGAGCACGGTCGTACCTTGCGCCCGGTCAGGATGAGCCCATTTCAAGAGCTGCTGGACGCTGCAGAAGCCCGCATGCTGCCCGAATTCGCCAAGAACATACTCACCAATTCCCAAGCCCAGGATGCCCTAACCGGGGTGATGAAATCCGGCCTGGTGGGGCTGAACCGAGAAATCATCCCGACTTGGCGGCCATTGATTCAGGCCACGGTCAGCGAGCAGGCACACACCAACCATATCCTCAACCGGTTGCTACCGGCCTCGGGCACCCCAAAGTCATTCACCCCAATGACCGTAGACCAATTGCTCAGCGATTCCGGCGCACGTAGCCTACGCGAACACCTGCCGGGGGCGAACCTTGCATTCTTCACCGTGGCCCTTGAGGATGGCAGACGCCGCGTTTACTACTCGCTCTCAGGCGGCAAAAGCAAGCGTATCTTCAAGATCGCCACCCCGCCGCCCGACGAAAGCCTCAACATCACCTTCATCAATGCCCTGGAGCGTATGGAGGGCAGAGCGCCGTCGCCGCGCTTCACCGAACTGCCGATTCTGCGGCGCCCTACGGCACTCGACGTGCAACAACACCATCGGCACCTGGACTCGGAACGGCTGATTGCCACGGTGATTTGCGAAGACCTGCTGGCACGGCCCGAACAGGTCAGGTCGATCCAGGTGTTCACCCTGTTCAGCACCTGCCGTTCGTGCGGCGGTTACGTGCTGCCGCGGCTACGCCTTGACTTCGACAAGGCAGCGTTCAGCGTCAGTTGGTTGGTTGACTATCGAGAATAGCGACAGCGCTGCGGGCAGCCGTTGTTCATGCACGAGCTGCCCGCAAGCTGTACAGGCACGGTTATGATGTAGGCGCGCCATGCCCACAGCCCTACGGACCCCCCATGCCCCCGCAAGCCGCTTCCTCCTTTGCCATCACTGGCCAAGTCGTTTCCATCGTTTTGTTCACGTTCATCGGTTATCTGAATATTGGGATTCCGCTGGCCGTGCTACCTGGCTATGTGCACAACGACCTGGGCTTCAGTGCCGTGATCGCGGGCCTTGTGATCAGCGTCCAGTACCTCGCCACCCTGCTCAGCCGTCCTACCGCCAGCCGCATCATCGATAACCTGGGCAGCAAAAAAGCCGTGATGTACGGCCTGTTCGGCTGCGGTTTGAGTGGGGTATTCATGCTCGCCTGCGCCTTTCTCACCCATCTGCCATGGGTTAGCCTGGTATGCCTGCTGCTTGGGCGTCTGGTGCTGGGCAGTGCCGAAAGCCTGGTGGGTTCCGGCTCGATCGGCTGGGGCATCGGCCGGGTTGGGGCGCAGCACACCGCCAAGGTCATTTCCTGGAACGGTATCGCCAGCTACGGCGCACTGGCCATCGGTGCGCCATTGGGTGTGATGATGGTCAAGAGCCTTGGCCTGTGGAGCATGGGTGTGAGCATCCTGCTGCTGTGCGGCTTTGGCCTACTGCTGGCTTGGCCCAAACGTGCCGCCCCGGTGGTCAGTGGCAAGCGCCTGCCGTTCATGCAGGTGCTGAGCAAAGTCTTGCCCCATGGTTCGGGGCTGGCGCTGGGGTCCATCGGCTTTGGCACCATCGCCACGTTCATCACCCTGTATTACGCCAGCCGCGGCTGGGCCAATGCCGCGCTGACCCTGAGCCTGTTCGGTGCAAGCTTCATCTGCGCGCGGTTGTTGTTTGGCAATTTGATCAATCGGATCGGCGGTTTCAGGGTGGCAATCGCTTGTTTGTCAGTCGAAACCCTTGGGTTACTGATGTTGTGGCTGGCGCCAAACGCCGAGCTGGCATTGGCAGGAGCGGCGCTGAGCGGCTTCGGCTTCTCGCTGGTGTTCCCGGCATTGGGGGTGGAAGCGGTCAACCAGGTATCAGCGGCCAACCGCGGGGCAGCGGTAGGTGCCTATTCACTGTTTATCGACTTGTCGCTGGGGGTCACCGGGCCATTAGTGGGTGCGGTGGCATCGGGGTTCGGGTTTGCTTCGATGTTTCTGTTCGCGGCTGCAGCCTCTTGCAGCGGGCTGGTGCTGAGCCTGCATTTGTATCGGCAAGCCCGCCGTGCTCGCGGCCGTAGCGCCGGGGGCGCTTAGCGCCCCCCAGCTTGCTCCAGGTCAGCGCCTGGCGTATTGCAGCACCACCTCCAGCGGATGGCGCATCTGCCGTTCGGTCATGCGTTTGACCTGGCTGCGGCACGAGTAGCCGGTGGCCAACGCCTCGCCCTCCTTGTCCAGCTTGGTCGCCCAGGACTGCTCGAAGATGGTGCGCGATGTCGCCTGATTGCGTGCCTCATGCCCGTAAGTGCCAGACATGCCGCAGCAACCGGTCGCCTCGGTCACCAGCTTGAGCCCCAAACGGGCGAACACCTGCTCCCACTGCTTGGTACTGGCCGGAACGTTGGTCTTCTCGGTGCAATGGGCCATCAGACGGAAGTGGCCTGGGGCCACAGGTGCTTGCTCGGGAAGCACGTCGATCAACCATTCCTGGGGCAATAGCACTTTGGGGCACTCATCCAGGCCAGGCACCTTCTGGTACTCCTGGCGATAGACCAGGGTCATGGCCGGGTCCAGGCCTACCAACGGCACGCCGCAGTCAGCCAGGGCCTTGAGCTGAGTAGCATTGCCAATTGCCGCCTTGGCGAACGCCCCCAGGAAACCCTGCACATGTAGGGGCTTGCCGTTTGCGCTGTACGGCGCAAGGAACACCCGATGGCCCAGGCGGTGAGCCAACTCGATGAACGCAGCCAAAAGCGGCGTCTCGAAATAACGGGTGAAAGCATCCTGCACCAGCACGATGCTGCGCTCGCGCTGGGCCGGGGTCAGCTCCCGCAGCGCTGGCACGCTAGCCACGCCAACGCGGCAGCGGGTCAGGGTCGACTGGAAATTGAAGCGGCTGATGAGTGGGCTGTCGACCATGCCGACCTTGTCCGCCAGCAGCTTGCTTACCCATCGCGAGCCCATGACTGCGTTGTACAGGCCCGGTGCGTGAGCCAGATACGGAATGGTGAATTCCAGGGAGCCGATCAAATAGTCGCGCAGCGGGCGCTGGTAGCGGCCGTGATACAGCTCCAGAAAGCGTGAACGGAAGTCCGGTACGTTGACTTTGATCGGGCACTGCCCTGCGCACGATTTGCAGGCCAGGCAGCCAGCCATGGCGTCGTATACCTCATGGGAGAAATCTGCCTGGCCCTGGTTGCGCGCGCGGTTGTTGCGAAGCCGCGCCGGCAGGCCCTTGAGCCAAGATACCGGGTTGCGCGCTGCCGCCAGCACATCAATGTTAGCCTCGCCCTGCAAGCGCAGCCACTCGCGCATCAAGGATGCACGGCCCTTGGGTGAATGCTGGCGCTCACGGGTGGCCTTCCACGACGGGCACATGGCATCGTTGGGGTCATAGTTGTAGCAGGCGCCATTGCCGTTGCAGTGCACAGCGCTGGGGAAGTCCTGCCAGACTCGCTCGTCGATGGTGCGGTCCAGGTCACCGCGCAGGGTCACGCCGTCGACCTTGGTCAGGCCTTCAACGCTGTCTGGCGGCGTGCAGATTTTGCCTGGGTTGAGCTGGTTATGCGGGTCGAATGCACCTTTAAGCCGCTGCAGCGCCGGATACAGTGCCCCGAAGTATTCCGGCACGTACTCCGAACGCAAGCCTTTGCCGTGCTCGCCCCACAGCAGGCCACCGTAGCGTTTGGTCAGTGCGGCAACGGCATCGGAGATCGGCTTGACCAATGCGGCCTGCGCAGGGTCTTTCATATCCAGGGCTGGCCGTACGTGCAGCACGCCGGCATCGACGTGCCCGAACATGCCATAGGCCAGGCCGTAACCGTCGAGCAGCGCGCGGAAGTCGGCGATGTAATCGGCCAACTGCTCAGGCGGTACGGCGGTGTCTTCAACGAACGGCTGCGGGCGTACCTCGCCTTCGACGTTGCCGAGCAGCCCTACCGAGCGCTTGCGCATGGTGTAGACCCGGGTGACCGCCTCAGCCCCCTCGGCCAAAGTGTGCCCCAGGCGCTCGACGCTGGTGTCGCGTTGCAAATGGTCGATGAAGGCCTGGACCCGAGCATTGACCTCGGCCGGCTCATCGCCGCAGAACTCCACCAGGTTGATGCCCAGGGTCGGGCGCTCTGGGTCGGCCGGGAAGTATTCGGCAACGCTGTGCCAGACGATGTCCTTCATTGCCAGCATGAGCACCTTGGAGTCGACCGTCTCGATCGACAAAGGCTTGAGCGCCATCAAGGCATTGGCGTCGCGCAGCGCATCCATGAAGCTGGTGTAGCGCACGTTGACCAGCACGGCGTATTTGGGAATGGGCAGCACATTAAGCTTGGCTTCGACCACATAACCGAGCGAACCCTCGGCACCGCACAGCACGCTGTTGAGGTTGAAACGCCCATGCTCGTCGCGCAGGTGCGCAAGGTCATAACCGGTCAGGCAACGGTTGAGCTTGGGGAACGTCGTTTCGATCAGCTGGGCTTGAGTTTCCTGGATTTCCCGGGCCATACGGTACACCTCACCGACCCTGCCAGGCGCCGCGCAAGCCTGCTCCAATGCATCATCTTCCAGCGGCAGGCTGTGCAAGCGCTCGCCGCCCAATAGCACACAGTGCAGTTCAAGCACATGGTCGCGGGTCTTGCCATAGGTACAGCTGCCCTGCCCACTGGCGTCGGTGTTGATCATGCCGCCAATGGTGGCGCGGTTGGAAGTGGACAGCTCAGGGGCGAAAAACAGCCCATGGGGCTTGAGCGCGGCGTTGAGCTGGTCTTTGACCGTACCTGCCTGCACCCGCACCCAGCGTTCCTCGACGTTGATTTCCAGGATCTGGTTCATGTGTCGGGACAGGTCGACGACGATACCATCGGTCAGCGACTGGCCATTGGTGCCGGTGCCGCCCCCACGCGGGGTCAGCTTGATCGCCTGGAAGCGCGCCTCGCCCATCAGCGTGGCGACCCGCGCCACGTCATCGGCGTCCATTGGGAAGACCGCTGCCTGAGGTAGACGCTGGTAGATGGAGTTGTCGGTTGCCAGTACGGTACGGGTAGCGTAGTCAGCGCTGATCTGGCCACGGAAGCCACTGCTGCGCAGGGCCTCGAGGAATTCGGGATAGTTGGCGGCGGGCGCCAGGGTAGACAGCTGGGCGATCATCGAAGGATGGCCTCTTGATAAGTGCTAATTCACGGAAATCCTGCCGCCCCAGCATGGGTTAGGCCCACAGGGATGACGTATGAGCCAATGTTCCTGTAGTTTCGCCTCAGGGGCAAACGGATAATCCTGCCGCTATCGATGACTTTCATGAATGAATTACCGCCATCTCACCCCGTCCATGTCGCTGCTGCTGGCGTTCGAAGCTGCTGCTCGCCATGAAAGCTATACCCGTGCCGCTGCCGAACTGGCGCTGACCCAGAGCGCAGTCAGCCGTCAGGTTCAGGCACTGGAGCAGCAACTGGGCCTGACACTGTTTCGCCGCGAGGGCCGGCAAGTGCAACTGACCGACGTCGGCCGGTTGTACCAGCGCGAGTTGAGCGAAGCGTTGGGCCGCATCCGCAGCGCCACGCTGCAGGCGCTGGCCTATCAGTCGGGGGTCGGCACCCTGCGCCTGGCAACGCTACCCACCTTCGGCTCCAAATGGCTGCTACCGCGCTTGCATGCGTTCTACAGCGCCCACCCTGGCATGCTGGTGCACATTCATTCACGCATCGAAGCGATCGACTTCGACACCAGCCAGATCGATGCCGCCATCGGCGTGGCCAGCCATGACCTGCCGGGCCTTATCTGCCACCGGCTGCATGCTGAGCAGTTGGTGGTCATTCTGCCGCCGCAGGCAGGCGACGATGCGCAAGGCTGGAGCCCTGCACGCATCAGTGCAGAAGTCTTGCTGAACGTGGCCAACAACCCCCATGCCTGGGGCGAGTGGTTCTCCCACCACGGCCTGGCGCACCGGGCCATGCGGTTAGGGCCAAGCTTCGAGCTGACTTCGCACCTGATACAAGCGGTGCGGGCCGGGATCGGCATCGGTCTGGTACCGCGCATACTGGTCGAGGAAGAGCTGGCCAAGGGCGAGCTGTTCAGCCCAGGGGCGGCGTTTGCCAGCCAGCGCAGTTATTACCTGATCTACCCGCCGCGCAACGAGGCACTGCCTTCATTGAGGGCATTTCGCAGTTGGCTGCTTGAGCAAATTTGAACCTTGCTGTGGCTTCTTCGCGGGTCAATCCGCTACTACGCACTCATCGCCATTGAGAAGTTGTGGCAGTGGGGGTTCACCCGCCTAGAGGCCGCAGCAGGCGACAAAAAACCCGATGCCAGTCACCTGACATCGGGTTTTTTCATTAGCCTGGAGGCTTACTTGCCGACGACACCGGCAACACCCTTGGCCTGCGGCTGACGACGGCCTTTGACCAGATACGCCAAAAACATCGCTATCAGCCATACCGGGATGGCGTACACCGATACCTGAATACCTGGAATCATCAGCATGATACCGAGGATCAGCACTACGAAGGCCAACACCAAGTAGTTGCCGTAGGGGTACCACAAGGCCTTGAACAGCGGTTTCTGGCCGGTGCGGTCAAGGTGCTGGCGGAACTTGAGGTGCGAGTAGCTGATCATCGCCCAGTTGATCACCAGCGTGGCGACTACCAGCGACATCAGCAACTCCAGCGCATTCTGCGGCATCAGGTAATTGAGCAGCACCGCAATCAGCGTTACCGCCGCCGACACCAGAATCGCCCGCACCGGCACACCGCGCTTGTCGACCTTGGCCAACGAGGCCGGTGCATCGCCTTGTTCGGCCATACCCAGCAGCATGCGTGCGTTGCAGTAGGTGCCGCTGTTGTACACCGAAAGTGCAGCAGTCAAGACCACGAAATTCAGCAGGTTGGCTGCGACATCGCTGCCGAGCATGGAGAAGACCTGCACGAACGGGCTGCTACCGTAACTGCCGCCGGATGCGTCGATGCTGGCGACCAAATTGTCCCACGGCGTCAACGACAGCAGCACGACCAATGCGCCGACATAGAAAATCAGAATACGGTAGATGACTTGGTTGATCGCCTTCGGAATGACGGTTTTGGGCTTGTCCGCTTCAGCAGCGGTAAAGCCGAGCATTTCCAGGCCGCCGAAGGAGAACATGATGAATGCCAGGGCCATGACCAGGCCGCTGACGCCGTGGGGGAAGAAGCCACCATGGCTCCACAAGTTGCTGACCGAAGCGTCAGGGCCGCCATTGCCACTGGTCAACAGATAGGCACCCAGGCCGATCATGCTGACGATCGCCACGACCTTGATGATGGCGAACCAGAATTCGGCTTCACCGAAGAACTTCACGTTCATCAGATTGATGGCATTGATCAGTACGAAGAACGCTGCCGCGGTGACCCAGGTGGGAATCTCTGGCCACCAGTAGTGAACGTACTTGCCTACCGCCGACAGCTCCGACATACCCACCAGGATGTACAGCACCCAGCAGTTCCAGCCCGACAGAAAACCGGCAAAACCGCCCCAGTAAGTGTGCGCGAAGTGGCTGAACGAGCCGGCCACCGGTTCCTCGACGATCATCTCGCCAAGCTGGCGCATGATCATGAAAGCGATGAAGCCGCACACGGCATAGCCTAGGATCATCGACGGGCCGGCGGATTTCATCACGCCTGCCGAACCAAGGAACAGGCCAGTCCCAATTGCACCGCCCAGGGCAATCAACTGGATATGGCGATTTTTCAGGCCCCGCTTGAGCTCGCCTGAATGCATGTTTTGTCCACTCATGAACGAAGTCACCTGCATTGTTTTTATCTGTGACGGGATCGGACCCACCGCGCTCGTGGCGCAGCGGAATGGGCAAGGTGGTTACCTTGAATTTCCTGCCAACCGGTGCCGCCGAAGCGAATCAGCCAGGCGTCGGCAAGAGTGCGCGGTACGCAAGAGGGTCACAGGTAAAACGCGGCGCACTGTATACCCCTGCAAACGCGCAGGCGTCAACGCGTTGCGTCGTTTCCTCTGGAAAAAACGCAGCGATCCTGTGGTAAGTGCCGAAAAAGGCGAAGTGATCGGCGTACATGGCGCCTCCATTTGTTGTTCTGTTGGCCTGGCTCTGTGGTCAGGCTTATGCACACGGCAATGAGTGATATATCACCGCGCTACGGGGGTTTGGGCAAGACGGGGCAGGCACGCAGGGCAGGCTTGGGTGGGTAAGTTGCGGCAAGTTCTGTTTACAAGAACCGAACAATTCCGAATTGATGGGTTGATTTGAGCGATATCGTACAAATTTCTTTACAGAGTGGTTTGGAAAATTGCCAGTCGTCCGAAAAATTCTTTTGGGCTCAATATGTTGGGCGCTGTGCAAAGACGACACATGATGCACGGGCAGATCAGAACCAGCCCGAGGCTAATGCTGACCATTTAAGCCTAGAGGTTCGGCGTGAGCTCTTCGGTGGAGCGCAGATCGAGCGCCGCCCGCGCGGCGCATCGCGAGCTGCGCTCGCTCCTACGTTTGTTTCGGGCCAATTATGCCTGCGGGATTTGCGCGCGGACGCCTTGGTGCATGGCGCGGTATCGCGTCGTATGAACCAGGCGGTCGCGCGCATCTGCCACAGGCGTTACTGGCCCGAAACAAACGTAGGAGCGAGCGCAGCTCGCGATGCGCCGCGCGGGCGGCGCTCGATCTCACAGGCACTAAACGGCTAGATTGAACCCAAAAAAAATCCGACACCAGACCCCTGGTATCGGATATTTCGACCCCAAGCCGGACTCAAATGCTTAAGTGAACAGCATTAGCCCGAGGGCTGGTTTGAGTACTGCGTGTCGTGATCAACCGCGCGGCTTGCCGCGGCCACGACCGGCTGGCTTGTCACCCTCAGATTTGCCTGGACGCTTGCGCATCTCGCTCGGGCGCTCAGCCACCGTGCTGCCACGGCTGCCTTTGCGCGGAGCTTCTTCACGGGGCTGACGTGCCGGCCGCTCTGAAGCGCCAGCAGCGCCCTCGTGGGCTGGGCGGAGGCTACGCACACGCTCGTTGCGCCCCATGGGCCGGCTCGACTTGCGCTGCAGACGCTCCAGCTTGTCCTTGGCTTTGAGGTTCAAGGCAGGCAGCGCAACCGGCTGCAGGCCCACTTCAGCGGCCAGGATGTCAATTTCGCCCTGGGTCATTTCACGCCAGCGGCCCATCGGCAGGTCGGAGTTGAGGAATACCGGGCCAAAACGCACGCGCTTCAGGCGGCTTACCACCATGCCCTGAGACTCCCACAGGCGACGCACTTCACGGTTGCGACCTTCCATCACCACGCAGTGATACCAGTGGTTGAAGCCTTCGCCGCCGGGTGCCTTTTGAATGTCGGTGAATTTTGCCGGGCCATCTTCGAGCATGACGCCCGCCTTCAGGCGATCGATCATTTCGTCGTCGACCTCACCCCGTACGCGCACGGCGTATTCGCGGTCCATCTCATAGGACGGGTGCATCAGACGGTTGGCCAGCTCGCCGTCGGTGGTGAACAACAGCAGGCCGGTGGTGTTGATGTCCAGGCGGCCGATATTGATCCAGCGACCTTCCTTTGGCCGCGGCAGGCGATCGAACACGGTCGGGCGACCTTCCGGGTCGTCGCGGGTGCAGATCTCGCCATCGGGCTTGTTGTACATGATCACCCGGCGCGTGGCCTCAGCGGCCTCTTCGCGCTTGATCAGCTTGCCGTCCACGGTAATGGCGTCATGCAGGTCGACGCGCAGGCCCAGGGTGGCCTCGACGCCGTTGACCTTGATGCGGCCCTGGCTGATCCAGGCTTCGACGTCACGGCGCGAGCCGACGCCAATGCGCGCGAGCACTTTCTGCAGCTTTTCGCCGGCTGGAGGGGTGATTTCGGTAGTTTTCAGGTCTTGCTCACTCATCTGGGCACCTCCCGGTGTAGGAATGAAATCAGGGTTTTGGCAACGAATGCGCCAAAAGGCCGCGCATCATACGCGGTTCGGCGAAGGAACGCACTGGAGGGTAGAAGGTTTGGGAAGCTTTGCGCATGAATTCTGCCCAATGGCGATGGCCAAGGATTGCTGGCCTTTGCGCGAAAAGGCCGGGAGCACAAACTGCGCATTCAAAGCTGCGGCTTGCTTTGTTGCTCAACCGAAACTTCGGGTTCTTCATCGCGAAGGTCAGCGAAATCGGTCTTCAAGCCTTGCTCCATTGCATCGAGTTCCACCAGCAAGCTGCGGAAGCTGGTTTCATCCTTAGGTTCGCTGGCCTGTTCGCCTTCTGCCAGGCTGGCATCGGCCAAAGCCTGCAGATGCGCAGGCACCGGCGCGTCATCGGGGTCGAGCACCGTTGCTGGCTCCATTTCGCGCAATTCGGCCAGCGCAGGCAATTCGTCCAGGCTTTTGAGGTTGAAGTGATCGAGAAACGCCTTGGTAGTGGCGAACATCGCCGGCCGGCCAGGAACCTCGCGGTGGCCGACCACGCGAATCCACCCGCGCTCCATCAAGGTCTTGATGATGTTGCTGTTGACCGCAACGCCTCGCACATCTTCGATCTCACCACGGGTGATGGGCTGGCGGTAGCCAATCAGCGCCAGTGTTTCGAGCAGGGCCCTCGAATAACGCTGTGGGCGCTCCTCCCACAACCGGCCGACCCACGGGGCGAAGTCTTCGCGGATCTGCAAGCGAAAGCCACTGGCGACCTCCTTGAGTTCGAAGGCCCGCCCGGCGCATGACTTCCCTAGCACCTCCAAAGCCTTTTTGAACACCTTGGGCTCAGGGCGCTCGGCCTCCTCGAACAGCTCGTACAGGCGCTCGAGCGACTGCGGCTTGCCCGAGGCGAGCAGAAAGGCTTCGATCAGCGACGCCAGGTCGCGCGGTTCATTCAGATTCATCAGGGTCTTCGACAGTCTCGAGGCGCAGCCGCACATGGATCGGCGCGAACGGCGCATTCTGCACCAGTTCGACTAGGGATTCCTTCACCAACTCAAGGATCGCCATGAAGGTCACTACCACCCCCAGCTTACCCTCCTCAGCCCCAAACAGCTCGACGAACGGTACGAAGGCGCCGCCTTTGAGGCGCTCCAGCACATCACTCATGCGCTCGCGAGTGGACAATGTCTCGCGACTGATCTGGTGGCTTTCGAAAAGATCATTACGGCGCATCACCTCAGCCATGGACAACAGCAGCTCTTCCAGGCTGACCTGCGGCAGCAGTTTGCGCACTTTGGCCTGCGGGGCGTCCAGGCACGGCACCACGACTTCACGGCCAACCCGAGGCAGTGCATCGATGCCTTCGGCGGCAGCCTTGAAACGCTCGTATTCCTGCAAGCGGCGGATCAGTTCGGCGCGGGGGTCGCCCTCTTCCTCCTCAATCGCAGCCGAACGCGGCAACAGCATGCGCGACTTGATCTCGGCTAGCATGGCCGCCATTACCAGGTATTCGGCGGCCAGCTCCAGACGCACGCTTTTCATCAGCTCGACGTAGCCCATGTACTGACGGGTGATTTCCGCCACGGGGATGTCGAGGATGTCGATGTTCTGCTTGCGGATCAGGTACAACAGCAAATCAAGCGGGCCTTCGAAGGCTTCGAGGATGACTTCGAGTGCATCTGGCGGGATATACAAATCCACCGGCATTTCAGTCAACGCTTCGCCGTAGACCAAGGCCAACTGCAATTGCTGAGGCGAGGCCTCGGGTGCCTCCACCTGGCTCACGCGTTGACCATGAATGGCGTCGGGTCGCCACAACCTTCGCGGATCAGTTCAGGTTCATCACCGGACAGGTCGATGATGGTCGAAGCCTTGAGGTCGCCAAAGCCACCATCGATGACCAAGTCCACATGGTGCTCCAGGCGCTCGCGAATCTCGTAAGGGTCGGTCATCGGCTCGCTGTCACCCGGCAAGATCAGGCTCACGCTCATCAACGGCTCGCCCAGTTCGGCCAACAGCGCCAGGGTGATGGCATGATCCGGCACGCGCAGGCCGATGGTGCGGCGTTTTTCGTGCAGCAGCAGGCGCGGGACCTCGCGGGTGCCATTGAGGATGAAGGTATATGGCCCAGGCACATGGGCCTTGAGCAGACGGAACGTGCCGGTGTCGACTTTGGCATACAACCCTAATTGCGACATGTCGCAGCACATCAGCGTAAAGTTGTGAGTCTTGTCCAGGCCCCGCAGGCGGCGCACACGCTCGATCGCCGCCTTGTCGCCGATCTGGCAACCCAAGGCATAGGCCGAGTCGGTCGGGTAGACCACCACCCCGCCCTTGCGGATGATTTCTACTGCCTGACGGATCAGGCGCGGTTGGGGGTTCTCCGGATGAATCTGGAAAAATTGGCTCACGAAGTCATCCTGTTCAAAGCGCCATAGGCTGTTCATGACTGAATCGACGCCACAGAGGTGGCAGGTCCTCGGGCAATGGCCGATAGGCACCGATCTCGCCCCAGGTGCCGGGGCCGTGGAAATCGCTGCCAGCACTTGCCAGCAGGCCGAACTCACGGGTCAGGATGGACATAGTGCCCACCTGCTCGGCAGGCATCATCCCGTTGACGACTTCAAGTGCCTGCCCTCCTGCCTGAATATAGTCGGCAATCAGGCGCCTGCGCTTGCTGCGCGTCAGTTCGTAATGCATAGGGTGGGCAAGGCTCACCCATGCTTTGGACTGGCGCAGGGTGGCGACAGTTTCTTCGAGGGTTGGCCAATGCTGTTTGACATCGCCCAGTTTGCCGGCGCCCAGCCACTTGCGAAAGGCCTCGCCGCGGTCCTTGGCATGGCCGACACGCACCAGAAATTCGGCGAAATGCGGGCGGGCTGGAGCGTTGGCGCTGTCGCCCAATTCCTGCTGCACGGCTCTGGCCCCCTCGAGGGCGCCTGGCATGCCCTTGGCCGCCAACCGTTTGTCGATTTCTTCGGCGCGAAGCCAACGCCCCCGGTGCAAGGCCTCGATAGCCTCCAGCAATGGGGGCGCATCGAGCGGAAAATCGTAGCCCAGCACGTGAATGGTCGCACCACCCCAGGTGCACGATAGCTCAACCCCGCTGACCCAGTGCATGCCGTGCGCCGCGCAGGCCTGGCGTGCCTCGGGCAGGCCTTCGAGGGTGTCGTGGTCGGTCAGTGCCAGCGTTTGCACCCCGTGCTCATGGGCCCGGGCGACCAGGTCCGTGGGCGACAGGGCGCCATCGGAGGCCGTGCTGTGACAGTGCAGATCAACATTCATGGAGGAGCGCTTTCGCTGGAATCGATGTTTGTTATTATGCCGTCACATCCCGATTCTGGCTGCCATTGTGAAACAATTCATCGATTTCATCCCGCTGCTGCTGTTCTTCATCGTCTACAAGCTTGACCCACGGCCTATGGAGGTCGCTGGCCACAGCTTCGAATTCGGCGGTATCTACAGTGCCACAGCGGTACTGATCGTCAGTTCGCTGGTGGTGTACGGTGCCCTGTTCCTGCGCCAGCGCACGCTGGAGAAAGGTCAGTGGCTTACCCTGATCGCCTGCTTGGTGTTCGGCGGCCTTACCTTGACGTTCCATAGCGAAACCTTCCTCAAATGGAAGGCACCGGTGGTCAATTGGCTGTTCGCCCTTGCCTTCGCCGGGAGCCACTTCATCGGCGACCGGGTATTGATCAAGCGCATCATGGGCCATGCGCTGACCCTCCCCGACGCCATCTGGTCACGCCTGAACGTGGCGTGGGTCGTTTTCTTCGTTTTCTGCGGTGCCGCCAACCTGTTCGTAGCCTTTACCTTCCAGGAATTCTGGGTGGACTTCAAAGTCTTCGGCAGCCTGGGCATGACCGTGCTCTTCCTGGTGGCGCAGGGCGTATACCTGTCCCGTCACCTGCACGATGAACCTTCCCCTTCCAAACCCAAGGATTGACATGCTCTACGCCATCATCGCCAGCGACGTCGCGAACTCCCTGGAAAAACGCCTGGCCGCCCGGCCTGCACACATCGAGCGCCTGCAGCAGCTCAAGGCTGAAGGCCGCGTGGTGCTGGCCGGTCCGCACCCGGCCATCGACAGCAACGACCCAGGCGAAGCTGGCTTCAGTGGCAGCCTGATCGTCGCTGAGTTCGACTCCCTCACCGCTGCCCAGGCCTGGGCCGATGCCGACCCGTATATCGCCGCGGGTGTCTACGACAAAGTGATCGTCAAGCCTTTCAAGCAAGTCCTGCCTTGACCTGCACCCGCGTCGCCGGTCAAGCCGGCGGCGTGGCACATGCGCTGCAATTGCACACTCGTGCTCAGTCTGCGGTATCTTTGCCACTGGCGGACACCGTAGACGCCGTCAATGGTTGAATTGAGTGAGTCATGAGCGAGCTGTTACTGATTGATGATGACCAGGAACTCTGCGAGCTGCTCGGCAGCTGGCTGACCCAGGAGGGGTTTGCGGTACGCGCCTGCCACGATGGCCAGAGCGCGCGCCAGGCGCTTGCCGAACAGGCACCGGCGGCAGTCGTACTGGATGTGATGCTGCCCGACGGCAGCGGCCTTGAGCTGCTCAAGCAATTGCGCAGCGAACACGCCGAGCTCCCGGTGCTGATGTTGTCGGCACGGGGCGAACCCCTGGACCGCATTCTGGGCCTTGAACTGGGCGCTGACGACTACCTGGCCAAGCCCTGCGACCCCCGCGAGCTCACCGCCCGCCTGCGTGCCGTGCTGCGCCGCAGCCACCCCACGGCCACCGCTACCCAGTTGGAAATCGGTGACCTTGCCTTCAGCCCGGTGCGCGGCGTGGTCAGCATAGAGGGTCGCGACATGAGCCTGACGCTGTCTGAAAGCCGTATCCTCGAAGCGCTTCTGCGTCAGCCTGGCGAGCCGCTGGACAAGCAGGAACTGGCACAGATAGCCCTGGGCCGCAAGCTGACCCTGTATGACCGCAGCCTGGACATGCATGTGAGCAACCTGCGCAAGAAGGTCGGCCCCCACGCCGACGGGCGCCCAAGGATTGTGGCATTGCGCAGCCGCGGCTACTACTACAGCTTGTAAACCGTCATGGGGCCGCCCGCGCCCCATCTTTACCCTGCCTTTACCCTGCACTGACGGCGCTTGACCTTGATCTCCCTAGACTGGGCTCATCCGGTAGCAACCGGCCCATGAAAGGAGAGACACCATGCGCAAGACCCTTATCGCTCTGATGTTCGCCGCCGCCCTGCCGACCGTGGCCATGGCAATGCCTGATGGCGGCCCACGCCACGAAGGCCCGCACCATCGCGGTGACGCAGCCTTTGCGCAACTGGATCTGAGCCGCGATCAACGCCAGCAGATCGGCAAGCTGATGGGCGAGCAAATGCAGAACCGCCGGGCAATCACCGAGCGCTATCTGAACAAGCTGCCAGCAGCCGACCAGAAAGCCATGAAAGACGAGCTCAAGGCCAGCCACGACAAGACCGACAGCCAAGTGCGGGCGCTGCTCAAGCCTGACCAGCAGAAGAAGTTCGACGAACTGCAGAAAGAACGCGAAGCACGCAAAGCTGAATGGAAAGAGTTCCAGGCCTGGAAAGCTGAAAAAGCCGCCAAGGCCCAGTAAGCTGTCCCTCTGTACCCGGCCCGCCCTCCAGCGGGCCGGGCTTTTCTCGTTTAGGAGGTGCTCTTGCGTTCCTTGTTCTGGCGCATCCTGGCCAGCTTCTGGCTGGCCATCGCCTTGGTTGCGGGCCTGTCGATCCTTTTGGGCCACATGCTCAATCAGGACGCCTGGATTCTTAGCCGCCACCCGGGCCTTAAAAACATGGCCAGCCAGTGGGCTCAGCATTATGAGCATGAGGGCCTGGAGTCCGCTCAAGCCTTCCTGGAGCAACGCAAGCAGCGCTACAAGATTGATGTACAGGTGCTCGACGACAGCGGCGACGCCGTGGTGCCCGGCACCTTCCCGCGCCGCGCCGCCGCCTTCGAGGCCCGTCAGCATAATGACGAGCGGCGCCTGCCGTGGCGGCGCTTGACCGAGGAATACACCAGCCCCACTACAGGCGAAACTTACCTGCTGATCTACCGCATCCCGCACCCGGAGCTTGACGCCTGGCACCGCGACAGCCTGCTTTGGCCTTTGAGTGCGCTGGGCATCGCATTGGTCGTGCTGACCTTATTCAGCCTGCTCGTCACGTTGTCCATCACCCGCCCGCTCAGCCGCCTGCGCGGCGCCGTGCACGACCTCGGCCAGGCCACGTACCAGCAGAACAGCCTCGCTCGCCTGGCCGCGCGGCGAGACGAGTTCGGCGTGCTGGCCACAGACTTCAACAAGATGGGCGCGCGCCTGCAAAGCCTGATCGGCAGCCAGCGCCAACTGTTGCGCGACGTGTCCCACGAGCTGCGTTCGCCCCTGGCGCGCCTGCGCATCGCCTTGGCCCTGGCCGAGCGCGCCGAAACCGAACAGCGCCAGGCGCTGTGGCCACGCCTGACCCGTGAGTGCGACCGCCTGGAAGACCTGATCAGCGAGATTTTGACGCTGGCCAGGGTCGATGCCGAGCAAGCCCACGCCGAGCCGGTGGACATCAACGCGCTGCTTGGCAGCGTGCGCAAGGACGCCCAACTCAGCGCCCCGGAACAGGAAGTGAAGCTTGAGGCTCAGCCTGGGCTGACACTGCAAGGCTGGCCGACTCTGATAGAGCGTGCGGTGGACAATCTGCTACGCAACGCACTGCGCTTCAACCCTGCCGGGCAACCGATCGAAATCAGCGCCAGGCGCGAGCAGGAGAAAGTCGTGCTGAGCGTGCGTGACCATGGCCCGGGGGCTGCTCCGGAGCACCTGGCGCAAATGGGTGAGCCGTTCTTCCGGGCCCCAGGGCAAGAAGCCGCAGGCCATGGGCTGGGCCTTGCGATTGCGCGCAAGGCCGCTGAGCGCCATGGCGGCGGCCTGGTATTGGAGAATCACCCCCAAGGCGGGTTCGTGGCCCGTCTGGAGTTGCCGCTAACCGTGACGACTGGCAGTTAAGCGAGGCTGGCCTGGCCGGCCTCTTCGCGGGTGAACCCGCTTGCACGGGCAGAAACGGCCCGACCATATGGCGGTAGCAGCAGCTCACGCCCAAACCTGCGCAGCCACTGTGCAAGCGGGTTCATGCGCGAAGCTTCCAACCCATCACGCGCCCCAAACGCTCACGAAATCTGCGGTTTCCAGAACCGGCGCCGTGCGCGGCTCGGTCAGCGGAGTACCGACATAGAGGTAACCGATCAATTCTTCGTTCTCGGCCAAGCCCAGGCCTTGATGAACGTGCGCATCAAAGGCCATATCGCCCGTGCGCCACACCGCGCCAATTCCCTGGGCATGGGCCGCAATCAGAATGCCGTGGGCGGCACAACCTGCGGCCAGACGCTGCTCAGACTTTGGAACCTTGAAGTGGTCTTGCAGCTTGGCGATCACCACGATCAACAGCGGCGCGCGCAGCGGCCTTGCACGGGCCTTGTCCAACGCAGCCGGGCTCGCATCGCCCTTGTTCTGCAACGCCTGGGCGAACAGTTCACCGAGCTTTTCACGGCCCTGACCTTCAATGGTCAAAAAGCGCCACGGCCGCAGCTGGCCGTGGTCCGGCGCCCTGAGCGCGGCCTGGAACAGCGCCTCGCGCTGCGCCTGATTGGGCGCAGGCTCGGTCAGGCGTGGCACGGAAACACGGTTGAGCAATGCGTCGAGAGCCTCCATCGGCTACCCTCCTGGCAGGTAAATGTGCAGCCATTCTAGCGTTTACATCATCAGGACCATAGGTAGAATGGCGCCCTTCCGTTTCGAGCCCGAGCAGATCACATGGCGTTGCCGACCTTAAGGATCATTGGTTTCATCATCGGCATCTTCCTGATCACCCTGGCCGTCGGCATGGCCGTGCCCATGGCGACCCTGGTGATCTTCGAACGCACCCGCGACATGCCCTCGTTTCTGTGGTCCAGCCTGATTACCTTCATCGCAGGCCTGGCCTTGGTCGTGCAGGGGCGCCCCGAGCACGTTCACCTGCGCCCGCGGGACATGTACCTGTTGACGGTCAGCAGCTGGGTTGTGGTGTGCATTTTCGCCGCGCTGCCATTCCTGCTGACCCAGCACATCAGCTACACCGACGCATTCTTCGAAAGCATGTCCGGCATCACCGCCACTGGCGCAACGGTGCTGAGCGGGCTGGACAACATGTCGCCAGGCATCTTGATGTGGCGCTCGATGCTGCACTGGCTCGGAGGTATCGGCTTTATCGCCATGGCCGTGGCCATTCTGCCGCTGCTGCGCATCGGCGGCATGCGGTTGTTCCAGACCGAGTCGTCCGACCGCTCGGAAAAGGTCATGCCCCGCTCTCATATGGTGGCCAAGTCGATCGTCAGCGTGTACGTGGGCTTCTCGATTCTGGGAGCACTGGCTTTCTGGTGGGCCGGTATGACCCCGTTCGATGCCATCAACCACGCCATGTCGGCCATCTCCACTGGCGGTTTCTCCACCTCCGACCAGTCGCTTGCCAAGTGGGACATCCCAGCGGTGCACTGGGTAGCGGTGGTGGTAATGATCCTCGGCAGCCTGCCCTTCACCCTGTACGTAGCGACCCTGCGCGGCAATCGCAGGGCATTGTTGCGCGACCAGCAGGTTCAGGGCCTGCTGGGCATGCTGGTGGTGACATGGCTGGTGCTCGGCACCTGGTACTGGTACACCACCAACGTTCATTGGCTCGACGCCTTGCGCCACGTCGCGCTCAACGTGACGTCGGTGGTCACAACCACAGGCTTCGCCTTGGGCGACTACAGCCTGTGGGGCAACTTCTCGCTGATGCTGTTCTTCTACCTGGGCTTTGTCGGCGGCTGCTCCGGCTCGACAGCCGGCGGTATCAAGATCTTCCGCTTCCAGGTGGCCTACATTCTGCTCAAGGCCAGCCTCAACCAGCTTATCCACCCGCGTGCAGTGATCAAGCAGAAGTACAACGGTCATCGGTTGGACGAAGAGATCGTGCGCTCGATTCTGACCTTCTCGTTCTTCTTTGCCATCACTATCTGCGTGATGGCATTGCTGCTGTCGCTGCTGGGCGTGGATTGGATGACGGCACTGACCGGTGCTGCCGGCACGGTATCGGGCGTAGGTCCGGGGCTGGGCGAGGTGGTTGGCCCATCTGGCAATTACTCGACGCTACCAGACGCCGCCAAGTGGATTCTTGCCACCGGCATGTTGCTCGGCCGCCTGGAGATCATCACGGTGCTGGTGTTGTGTATGCCGGCGTTCTGGCGTCACTGACATCGCCGGGCTCGGTGCCCAGCCGAGCTCTGTATTCGCTAGGCGTTTCATCGAACCATCGGCGGAACGCCCGGTAGAAGTTGCTCGGGTCGGCAAAGCCGAGCAGGTAGGCAGTTTCCAACAACGTCATGCCTGGTTGCGCCAGATACTGCTCGGCCAGTTCGCGACGAGTGTCGTCGAGCAGGTTCTGAAAGCTTGTCCCTTCTTCCTGCAAACGCCGCTGCAAGGTGCGTTCGGAAAGGTGCAGCGCCCGGGCAAGGGTTTCGCGCTTCGGCTCGCCCTGCGGCAAGATGCGGCACAACACCTGGCGCACCCTGTGGGTAACGCGACTTTCCGAAAAGCGCGAAAGGTATTCACCGGCGAAGCGATCGTGCAGGATCGCCATTGCTTCATTTGCGGTAGGCAGCGGGGCCTCCATGTCGGCCCGCTCGAACAGCAATGCATCGTGGGGCGCGCCGAACACCAAAGGTGAATGAAACGCCACCTTGTATGGCTCGATATCTTTGGGCTGCGGGCCTTGTACCAGCACCCGACGAGGCTGCACGGGCCTGCCGCTCAGCCACTTGCACAACGCCAGGGCACAGGCCAGCGATGCTTCGGCGCTGTGCCGGGTGGGGGGCAGGTGATCGCCATGTACCGTCAGAATCAGCGAGTAGCCTTCAGGACCAAGCGTGAAACTCAGGTCAGAGCTTTCGGCAATGATTCGCTGGTAGCGCACCAACCGCTCGAAGCCTTCGGCCAACGTACGGCTGGACATCAGCGCGTAACCCACCACGTGAAACGAAGCCGGGCGCACTACCCGGGCCATGTTCAGGCCGATGGCTTCATTACCAGAAAGCTCCACCGCCAGCTGCCAGAGGCGGGTCATGGCGTCTTGTGGAAACCGCGCGTCCGGGTCGTCGAGAGCGGCGAAATCAAGCCCCAATTGCTTGAACATGGCCGGGCAGTCGAGCCCTTCGAGCTCCAGCGCCTTGACAATCCCTGATGCCCAGCTGGCGGACGTGGTTCTTTCACTCATGGCAGGCTTCTTTTGCTGACCGCTTCGTGCGGTTACCCCCAAGGATACTCATTTGGCGCCGATTGTCACTGGCTGGCTCCGCCATTCACTCTAGACTCGATTCAGGCTCCACGCTGTGTATCCCGTCTAAAAGTGATAATGCCGGAGTACTGTTCATGGCCACCTCTACATCGTTTCGCACCTTCGCCGAGTTCTATCCGTACTATTTGGGCGAACACAGCAACCCCACCTGCCGGCGCCTGCATTTCGTGGGCACCAGCCTGGTGATAGCGCTGCTGGCCTATACGATCGCCAGTGGGAAATGGTTGCTATTGTTGGCAGTACCGGTCTTCGGCTACGGGTTTGCCTGGGTTGGGCATTTTTGCTACGAGCGGAACAAGCCGGCCACGTTCAAGCACCCCTGGTACAGCCTGATGGGTGACTTCGCCATGTTCCGCGACATCCTCCTCGGGCGCATCAGCCTGTAGCTGATAACCCGGGTCGCTGCCCGCCCCCCCTGCACGCCTGGCATCAACGAAGCCACGCAGCTGTTTACTGCCCTGCTGATGCGTGATCAACGCCGGGCATTCCCCACCTGATCAACGCCAACACCGTGACGCTTTTGCCCTACCCTGCGCAAACAGGCCCTGGGCTGCGATTTTTTTGTGCTTTATGCATCCTTGCCTGCTGCTGGCCAGGCCGCGTGTATCTGGCTCAACAGCGCCAGCAACCTCCCTTCAGAAGTTTTACACTGCGCTGCACCAGCGCTTTGGCAAATCAGGCCACTTAACAGGCTGCCAGAAACGACCCAAGGATTTGCAATGAACCACCGCACTGCCCTCGCCGCCCTGCACTTCGGTGCGCTGTTCTTCGGTTTGACCGGCGTCTTCGGCAAGCTGGCAGCCAGCGCCAGCCCGGCGGTCATCGTGTTCGGCCGGGCAGCGTTCGCCGTGTTGGCCTTGGCGCTGTTCGCCAGCCTGACCGGGCCGGGTTGGCAACGCCTGAGTGGCCAGGACACACGCCGCCTGCTTTTTGGCGGCATGCTGCTGGCCGGCCACTGGGTCAGCTTTTTCATCGCCGTGAAGGTCGGCGGCGTGGCCATCGCCACACTGGGCTTTGCCAGCTTCCCGGCCTTCACCGTGATACTCGAGGGGCTGTTGTTCCGTGAGCGCATCCGCCGCAACGAAGGCGTGCTAGTGCTATTGGTCAGTATCGGGCTGATTCTGGTTACCCCATCATTCGACCTGGCCAGCCAAGCCACCGGCGGGCTGCTCTGGGCATTGCTTTCAGGCTTGCTGTTCTCCCTGCTGTCGCTGACCAACCGTGCAGGTTCTGGGCGCTTGCCAGCCGTGCAGGCGGCGCTGTGGCAGAACCTGGTGGTCGGCGTGTGCCTGCTGCCGTTCGCAGGCCCCGGCCTGAGCCAGGTCGCGGGCCGGGACTGGCTGTGGATCGCCTTG
Source organism: Pseudomonas promysalinigenes (assembly GCF_014269025.2). NCBI lineage: Bacteria > Pseudomonadati > Pseudomonadota > Gammaproteobacteria > Pseudomonadales > Pseudomonadaceae > Pseudomonas > Pseudomonas promysalinigenes. Next base: position 3,634,850 of record NZ_CP077094.1, read on the forward strand.
CTCGGCGTATTCTGCACAGGTATTGCCCATAGCCTGTTCGTGGCCAGCTTGGCGGTGATCAAGGCGCGCACCGCCGCTGTCGTGTTCGCCATGGAGCCGGTTTACGGTATCGCTGTCGCCTGGGCGATCTTCGCCGAAACGCCAACCCTGCGCATGCTGTTGGGTGGTGCGCTGATCATCTTTGCCATCGTGCTTTCCAGCCGAATGTCCGCCGAACAACCGACCAGACCCAAAGTGCCGGCCCAAGCCCCATGATCAACGGTCGTTATGGCCCAGATGGCGCTGAGGGTCGATCTGGTCGCGCACGCGCTGCTTCAGCACCTTCGCCTCGGGGAAACCACCATCGGCTTTGCGCTCCCAGATCTGCACGCCATCGCAGGTGATGCGAAATATGCCGCCGGTAGCCGGCTCCAGCGCCACCCGGCCAATGTCGTCGCTGAAGGTGCTGAGCAACTCCTGGGCAAGCCAGGCTGCGCGCAACAACCACTGGCACTGCGTGCAATATGTGATGACGATTTGCGGCTTGTTGTCAGCCATTGCTGAGATCTCTCCTGGTGAGGGGCCGCTTATACTAGCGGTCTTTCGCCTTCGGTTTGAGACTCACGATGCGCCGCCTGCTGTTATGCCTTTTACTGACCGCCACCGCTCTCACCGTATGGGCCGCCGAGCCTGCGCACCCTAAGATCGGCCTGGTGCTATCTGGCGGCGCCGCTCGCGGTCTGGCCCATATTGGCGTGCTCAAGGCCCTGGAGGAACAGGGCGTGCGCATCGATGCCATCGCCGGCACCAGCATGGGCGCAGTGGTCGGCGGGCTGTACGCGTCGGGCTACAGCGTCCAAGAGCTGGAAACGCTCGCCACCACGCTGGACTGGCAACAGGCACTGTCGGATGCCCCGCCACGTCGCGATGTGCCATTCCGGCGCAAGCAAGATGACCGCGACTTTCTGGTCAAGCAGAAACTTAGTTTTCGCGACGACGGCAGCCTGGGCCTGCCCCTTGGCGTGATCCAGGGTCAAAACCTGGCGCTGCTGCTGGAAAGCAAGCTGGCGCACACAGCCGACACCCGCGACTTCGACAAGCTGCCGATACCCTTCCGCGCCGTTGCCACCGACATCGCCAGTGGCGAAAAAGTCGTGTTCCGCCGTGGCCACTTGCCCCAGGTGATCCGCGCCAGCATGTCGATCCCGGCCGTGTTCGCACCTGTCGAACTGGAAGGTCGGCTGTTGGTGGACGGAGGCATGGTCGACAACATTCCGCTTGATGTGGCGCGTGAAATGGGTGTGGATCTGGCCATCGTCGTCGATATTGGTACGCCGCTACGCGACCGTAAGCAACTGGCCACAGTGGTCGACGTGCTCAACCAGTCGATCACCCTGATGACCCGGCGCAATTCCGAAGAACAACTGGCCAATCTGCACCGCGACGACATTCTGATCCAGCCGCAACTGGCCGCCTTCGGTGTCACCGACTTCGGCCGCGCTCAAGACATGATCGATGCCGGCTACAGAGCCACCCGCTTACTAGGCACGCGTCTGGCAGTGTTGCGCCAACCCGATGGGGACGCCAACCTGGCCGTAGCCCGCTCCTCAAGCCAGCGAACGCCCCTGATCACCGCGATCAGAATAGAAAACGACTCCAAGGTCAGCGACGATGTGATCCGCTATTACATCCGCCAGCCGCTTGGCGAACCGCTGGCACTCGACCGTCTGCAGACCGACATGGGCACGCTGTACGGCCTGGACTACTTCGACAGGGTGCAGTACCGCGTGGTGCACAAGGGCCAGGACAACATCCTGGTCATCAATGCGCGAGGCAAGCGCGGTGGCACTGACTATCTGCGTTTAGGCCTTAATCTATCGGATGACCTACGCGGCGACAGTGCCTTCAACCTCGGCGCCAGCTACCGCATGAACGGCATCAATCGGCTGGGCGCCGAATGGCTTACGCGCGCCCAGATCGGCGAACAACAGGAACTTTACAGCGAGTTCTACCAGCCCCTTGACGTCGGGTCGCGCTACTTCGTGGCTCCTTATCTGGACCTGGGCTCTCAGAACATCGAAGCGACCCTGGATAACGACCCGATCGCCGAGTACCGCCTGGAACGCTACGGCTTTGGCCTGAACCTTGGCCGTCAGATCGGCACCTCAGGTGAGGTCCGCCTGGGGCTGGGCAAAGCCTGGGGTAAGGCTGACGTGCGAGTAGGCGAACAAGACCTGCCTTCGGTGAGTTTCAATGAAGGTTTCTACGAGCTCAAATACTCCTTCGACACACTCGACAATGTGTATTTTCCGCACAGTGGCGAAGACATCAGCCTGACCTTGCGCAAGTACGACAAATCCCTGGATTCGGATTACGATTACCGGCAATGGTTGCTGAACGTGGACAAGGCGATCAGCAGTGGCCCGAACACTTTCGTGCTGGGTGGACGCTATGGGCGAACACTCGATGATACTGAAGTGGTGACCTCAAGCTTCGTACTGGGCGGGGCCAGGGAGCTTTCGGGCTTGCGCCAGGACTCGCTTTCGGGGCAGAACGCCAGCCTGCTGCGGGTGGTGTACTACCGGCGCCTGACCCCACGGGCCTACCTGCCACTGGACTTCCCACTGTACCTGGGTGGGTCGCTTGAGAGAGGCCGGGTGTGGAATAACGACAACGCCTTCGACAGCGGCTATATCAATGCGGCAAGCATATTTCTAGGGTTGGAGACGCCGCTGGGCCCGTTGAACCTCAGCTATGGCGCCAACACCGCCCATGAACAGGCGGTGTATCTCAACCTTGGGCATACATTCTAGCCTGCAGGCGCGGCCATGCAGGCCGTGGGGCATCAGGACCTTTCAAGGTTGGCGAGAATCTTGGCATGCACACGCATGCACACTTGCAGGTCCGCCTCGTCTACGCCGGTGAACAGCTCAATGCGCAGGGCATTAGCAATGGTTTCGATCTGCTCGATCAAAGGTTTGGCGGGTGGGCACAGCAGAATTTTCTTCGCCCGCCGATCCTCCAGAACCGCTTGGCGCCGCACCAGGCCTTGTGTTTCCAAGCTATCCAGCAAGCGCGCCAGGGTCGGGCCCTCGACACCGACGCTCTGCGCCAGCTCCCGCTGAGTAGGCGCCTCCTCGAAGCGGGCCAGGTGTAGCAACACCAGCCAGCGCGCCTGGGACAGATTGAGCCCGGCCAAACGGCGGTCCAGTTCGGCACGCCAGCCACGGGACATCTGCGCCAGCTGCATGCCGAAGCGGTGTTGATTGTCGGTCAGGGGCATAAGCAACTCATAGACTTGAACTAATTATTAGCCAGCTAACCATGCCCCATGGCATGAGGCAAGGCTGACCTCTAAAGATACGTGTGAAAATCGTCAAAAAGCATGACAAACGTCAGTATTTGACTGAAATGCCGCCCAATCAGAGCTCGAACTCGGCCGCCAATGCTGCTCGTATGCAATACAGCACACCCTCTGGCACCCGTGCGCCAAACAAGGGGGCAATTGCCGAAACCGGCGGCAGTTCGCCCTCGCCATCGAGGAAAGCATCCTGGACCTCCATCATCAGATCTTGCGGCAGATCAAGCGCCTGCTCAAGGCTCAGCTCCTGGCGGCCAAGGGCCTCGGCCAACAGGCTGTACACGTTCTTTTCGCTGCAGTTGAGCTGGCCGGCGATTTGCGCTGGCGTCATACCAGCGCGAGCCAGGCTGACCAATTCATGGCGCAGGTCGAGCACAACCTTAGGTGCTTCGGCAGTACCGCCTGCGCCGTTGAGCACTTCAAGGAAGGCTTGGCCATAGCGCTCCAGCTTGCGCGCCCCAACACCGCTGACCTGAGCCATGTCGCTGAGGCTAGTAGGCTGGCTACGGAGCATTTCCAGCAAGGTGGAATCGGGGAAAATGACATAGGGCGGCACGCTGTGTTCTTCGGCCAACTTGCGCCGCAGGGCGCGTAAAGCCTCCCACAGCTCGCGCTCCTCGGCGCGCACCAGCTGGCTGGCCGGGCTGCCGCCGCTGGAGGAAGTTTTGGCCACGATCTGTGGCTTGAGGTCACGACGCAGCTGCAGGTTCACCTCCCCACGCAGCAGCGGCCGGCAGCGGTCGGACAAGCGCAGGCCGCCATAACCTTCAAGATCGATATCAACCAAGCCGCGCGCCACCAGTTGGCGGAACAGCGAACGCCATTCTGCCTCGGACAAGCCCTTGCCCACACCGAAAACCGAGAGCTTTTCGTGGCCGAAGTTGCGTACCTTTTCAGTGTCCTTGCCCAGCAACACATCGATCAGGTGACCCACCCCATAACGTTGCCCGGTACGGAACACCGCCGACAGTGCCTGGCGAGCAGGCTCGGTGGCGTCCCAGGTCTGGACCTGATCTACGCAGTTGTCGCAATGGCCGCAGGGCTGTTTGAGGGTTTCATCGAAGTAGGCCAGCAACGCCTGGCGCCGGCAGCGGGTTTCTTCACACAGGGCCAGCATGGCGTCAAGCTTGTGCTGCTCGACGCGCTTATGGCGCTCGTCGCCTTCGGAGTTCTGCAGCATCTGCTTGAGCATCACCATGTCCTGCAGACCGTAAGCCATCCAGGCATCGGAGGGCAGCCCATCACGGCCGGCACGCCCGGTTTCCTGGTAGTAGGCCTCCAGCGACTTGGGCAAATCGAGGTGAGCAACGAAACGCACGTTGGGCTTGTCGATGCCCATCCCAAAGGCAATGGTAGCGACCATGATCAGCCCTTCCTCGTTGAGGAACCGATGCTGGTTGGCCGCTCGGGTTTCGGCGGCAAGCCCTGCGTGGTACGGCAATGCCGGGAAGCCTTGATCGCACAGGAACGCCGCGGTCTCATCGACTTTCTTGCGCGACAGGCAGTAGACGATACCGGCGTTGCCACGGCGCTCGGCGAGGAAGGCCATCAGTTGCTTGCGTGGCGCCTCTTTGGGCACGATACGGTAGAAGATGTTGGGGCGGTCGAAGCTCGACAGGAAACGCTCGGCGCCCTGCAGGTGCAGGCGCTGGACGATCTCTTCACGGGTGCGCATATCGGCGGTGGCGGTCAGGGCAATGCGCGGTACGTGGGGGAACAACTCGGCCAATTGCCCCAGTTGCAGATATTCGGGGCGGAAGTCATGGCCCCATTGCGATACGCAGTGGGCTTCGTCGATGGCGAACAGCGAGATGTCCAGCCCGCGCAGAAAATCCAGCATCCGCGGCTGAACCAGGCGCTCTGGCGCCAAGTACAGCATCTTCACCTCGCCCCGGCGCAGACGCCCGGCCAGATCACGCTGTTGCTCAGGGCTCAGGGTTGAATTCAGCGCTGCAGCGGGAACGCCGAGTTCGTCCAATGTGGCGACTTGGTCATCCATCAACGCGATCAGTGGCGACACCACCACCGTGAGGCCCGGACGCAGCAGGCCCGGCACCTGGAAGCACAGCGACTTGCCGCCACCGGTAGGCATCAGTACCAAGGCATCGCCGCCATTGGCCACGCATTCGATGATCGCTGCCTGGCGCCCACGGAAACTGTCGTAACCGAAGATATCCTTGAGAACGCGCTGAGCCTGTTCGAGCATGTGCAACTCCAGAAATCGCCGTACCACCCTGGACACAGGCTGGACGAAAAACCCGCTCCGCACACGCAAGAAGCGTAAGCGGCTTTTACCAAGGGCCGGTAAATCTCGCCCTTGGATGAAAAACGGCGGAGTATACCGCAGTGCTGACCCTTACAGGATGCCCGGTGACAGACGTTCCCTTTGCCCCGCCGCCGCCGCAAGGTGCTAGAATTCACTATCGTTTATTCCCCAAGGTAGCCCTGTAATGTCCTTCGCCGAGCAACTGACCCGCCTGCAAGCCTTCCTCGACGCCGACGAGCTGCACGAAGAAGCGCTGGACTACGTCGCCGCACACGGCTACCTGACCGCGCTGTCGATCTGTTCCGAGGATGTTCCCGAACGTGAATGGATCGACGCGCTGTTCGCTGAAGAGCCTCACTACGCCAGCGATGCGCAGCGCACCGAAATCGAGGCGACCCTGGCAGCCCTCAAAGGCCACATCGCCCGCCAACTGGCAAGCGACGAGGAATTCGACCTGCCCTGCGACCTGGACCTGACCGACGAGCCGGACGACTCCGACCTGCGCGGCTGGTGCATCGGCTTCATGGAGGGTGTATTCCTGCGTGAAGAAGCCTGGTTCGAAAATGCTGAGGAAGAAGTCAGCGAGATGCTGCTGCCGATCATGGTCGGGTCCGGCCTGTTCGACGAACAGCCCGAGTTCGCCGACATCGCCAGCAATGCCAACCTGCAGGACGATATGATCGTGCAGATCCCTGAAGCGTTGAGCGCGCTGTTCCTGCTGCTGCACGCACCTGAAGAGAAGCCTGCACTGCTCAAGCCGCGCCATCACTGAGTCGACCGTGCGCTACCTGCTGCTGGCGCTGGGCTGGCTCAGTGTTGCGCTGGGGGTGCTGGGCATCTTTCTGCCGGTGTTGCCCACCACCCCGTTTCTGCTGTTGGCGGCCGCTTGCTTCGCACGTAGTTCGCCGCGCTTTCATGAGTGGCTGGTCAACCATCCCAAGCTCGGGCCATGGATTCGGGATTACCTCAATGGCGAAGGCATTCCGCTCAAAGGCAAGGTTTACGCCATCGGGCTGATGTGGGCCAGCATCGGTCTATCCTGCTACCTGGTGCCGTTGTTCTGGGCAAGAGTTTTCATGCTGACCAGTGCCGTGCTGGTCAGCGTGTATATCCTCAAGCAGAAAACCCTGCGCAGGCCCTTTTGAGGTATTGCCTGAGCTCACGCCTTGGCGCGTGAATCCGCAGGGTGCTGTGCCGCGGTTGAAGCAGCACAGCACCTGTGTGAGCAGGTGAGCATCACACCGTATCCACCTTCAACGAATGATCATTGATCATGCCGGTGATGATCGTCGCCGTATCCTGCCCCGCTGAAATCACCCCGCCCGCCCCTGCCGTCACGCCGTAATGCTGGGCCAGGTCGACGCCTGCCAAGTCGATGGTCTGGGTGGCTGCCGCCCCGGCTACACTGCTGACTTCGATGGTGGAAACCACCGCGTTGCCGCTACCACTGACCCTAAAGTGCAGATAGTCGTCCAGGGAAGCGGCAGTGGCATTCTCGCCCTGCAGCAGCTGCGAAAGATCCAGGTGATCACTGCCTGGCGTGAAGTCAGTGACCGTGTCATGCCCGCTGTCACCCTTCTGCCAGACGAAGGTGTCATTGCCATTGCCACCCGTCATGACATCGTTGCCAGGCCCACCAACAAGGATGTCATTGCCGTCACCACCCTTGAGTACATCGTTGCCGCGGCCTCCGTTGAGGGTATTGTCGGCGGCATCGCCGATCAAAGTGTCGTTATAGTCTGAACCGATCAGGTTCTCGATGCCGGTCAAGGTGTCGACACCGGCAGCACCGGTATCTTGAGGGCCGCTCAGGCTCAGGTCGACAGTCACCCCGGCAGTGGCCGAGGCATAGCTGGCGGTATCGTTGCCCGCCCCGCCATCAAGCAGGTCGTTGCCAAGGCCGCCGATCAGCAGGTCATTGCCATTGCCGCCATGCAGGGTGTCATTGCCCGCGCCCCCCACCAACACATCATTGCCTTCCCCGCCATCGAGCAGAGCGTCTGCGTTGCTAGCCATCAGCACATCATCGCCTGGAGTGCCGTCGAGTGTGCTGCCGGCATGGTAGGTGATGTCCACCGCGCCAGTTGCATTACCCCCGTGGCCATCGGTAAGCGCGTAGCTGGCCTGGTGCACGTCGTTCACAGCATTGCTGTAGTCGACCACCATGCTCAATTTATAGCTCTCGGCGGCTTTGCTGTTGTCTGATGGGTTGATCTGATTGACCACATGGATGCTGTAGATGCCGTCATGGCTGGCCGTAAAACTGCCGCCGTCGGCAAGCGCCTGGTAGCTGCCGTTGGCATCCTTCCACTCAAGGCTGAGGTTGCCGTCGGGGCGATCGTGGTCAACCTGCAAGGTTTCGCCCTTGCGCAGGCTCACGGTGATCACATCCTCACTGTTGGCGTTGCTGCTAGTGATAGCACCAAGGTACCCGAGCACCACCAGCGCCGCACTCATGCTGCCAGCGGCACTGGTGAAAGCGCTGCGTTCCAGGGCTTTGAACTGATTGCTGAACGAGTTGGCATGGGCATCGAAGGTGATGGTCGGGATGCCACTGCCCAGGCTGAAGCCTGCACCCTTGTCGGCAAAGCCGGTGTTGACGGTGATGGGGGAAGCACTCAGGCGGTCGTTGTCGGCATCCTGGTCATTGGCCAGCAATACTTCGGACGGCACGGTCAGATTGGCGCCAGTGATATTGGTAATGATGTGGTCGGCGACCGCTACCGGTGCATGATTGCCATCGATACGCACGACGAGGCTGGCACTGCTGGTATCGCCGTCGTTGTCACTGACGGTGAAACCGAAGTGCTCGGCCTGGCTACTGTCGCTGCCCTTGGGCGGCGTGTAGGTATACTCGCCGCTATCCATGTTCACCAGCAGGCTGCCGCCCATACTGGTCTTGATGGCCAGGGTATTGGCAGTGCTGTCGAAGCTGGCCTGGTCGGCGCCGCCGCTGGCCTGATAGCCACCCTGCCCTGCATTGGCTTTGGGGTCGTAGGTGTAGGTTGTCCCGTCCACCAGCAGGGCCTTGATGAAGCCGCCATCGGCACCGAAGGTGCCACCACTGAGCAGGCTGCCGGTGATCGGTGAGCCTTGCACAGTACCCGAAAGCACACTATCGAGTTGGTTGAGGTTGGTCACGATCACCGAATCAGTGTCGGTGTGAGTACTGCCGTCGTAGGCCAATGGATTGAGGTTGCCCGCATTGATGTCTCGGCCAAGACCTACGGCGTAGGACTTGATGCCATTACTGTCGAGGAAGCTTTCCCAGCTGGCCTCGCGTGCTCCAGTTATCGCGTGCCCGAAGGTCGGTTCGCCATCGGAGAAGAAGTAGCTGACATTCTGCGCGCCGGCCAGCTTGCCACTCTGGGCAAAGGCTGTCTGGGCTGCGCTAGCTGCACTGTCATAATAGGTCGAACCCCCTGCGTGCAGTCCATTGACGATGGTCTTGGCCACATCGATGCTGACCCATTCGGCTGCCTGTACCTGCGCGCCGCTGCCGAAGGTGACGATCTGCACTTTGATGTCACCCATGTCATCGTATTTATCGAGCAATGCAGCAATGGCCTGCTTGGCCGCTTCCAACCGGGTCATGCCCGGTACGCCGGAGGCAGCCGCCATGCTGCTGGACACATCGATGACCAGCAGCACGTTGGAGTCCACCTGGCCGGGGGTGATGCTGCGCTCGGCGCACACCGCCTTGGGCACATCGTCGACGATGGTGATGGCGATGTTGCTGGTGATGCTATGGCCCAGCGAATCGGTGGCCTTGTAGGTGAAATATTCAACTGCCGAATCAGCGCCAGGTGTGTTGGCAGGTGAGGTAAGTGTGTAGGTATAGCTGCCGTCGGGGTGAATGCTGATCTGCCCGTATTGGCCGACCGCATTGCCCACCAAGCTGAAGGTTAGGGCATCCACAGCATTGGCAACCGAACCTACCAGGCTGCCACTGGCCGTTTCCCCGGTCGAACTCGGGTCGCTGCCAGTAACGCTGCCTGCGGCCAAATCATTCCCATCCTTGTGCAGGTCCAGAGCTTTTTCGTACACCGTGACATCACGATCCGTGCAGGCTTCGAGCCTTGGGTCATGCACATTGATAGCCAGGGTCGTGGTGCTTTCGTCTCCATCGGCATCGCGAATGGTGTAAACGAAGGTGTCGACGGCATCGCGCGCAGAGACCACATCTGGGTTCGAGTGATAGACCGCGTTGCCTTGCTCATCGATCGTCAGGTAACCGTATTGGCCATTCACCTGAGTATTCAACTGGCCGATGGCCGATGTGGACGTGTCACTGCCTGCCCGTACACCCACCACGTAGTTGCCGTCACTGCGCACATCGGCGCCGACCACGTCGTTGTACAGCACGTTGCCGCGCACTTCGTCGCCTTTGTACACGCTGACCTCATCGCTATGTGCGTGTGGTACGTCGTCGACGATGGATATGACAAGGGTGCTGGTGGCCGAATGGCCATAGACGTCCTGTACCTGATAGGTAAAGGACTCTGTGACAGTGTTGGCGCCGTCGTTGGTATGAACCGGGGAGCTTGCCGGGGACGTCAAGGTGTAGGTGTAGCTGCCATCTGCATTGAGCTGAATCTGCCCATATTGACCAACGGCGCTTCCCACCAGGCTGTAAGACAACGCACCGATGCCGCCGCTGGCCAAACCGGCCAGGCTGCCAGAGGCTGTTTCCAGGGGCGACGCCGGGTCGCTGCCAGTGACCGTACCTGCGGCGAGATCGCTGCCATCTTTGTTCAAGTCCAAAGCATTTTCGAACACAGTGGCTGTGCCGTCCATGCACACTTCGATTCGGGGGTCATGCACGTTGATAGTCAGGGTCGTGGTGCTTTCATCGCCATCGGCATCGCGAATGGTGTAGACGAAAGTGTCGACGGCATCGCGCGCAGAGACCACATCTGGGTTCGAGTGATAGACCGCGTTGCCTTGCTCATCGATCGTCAGGTAACCGTATTGGCCATTCACCTGAGTGTTCAACTGGCCGATGGCCGATGTGGACGTGTCACTGCCTGCCCGCACACCCACCACGTAATTGCCGTCGCTGCGCACATCGGCGCCGACCACGTCGTTGTACAGCACGTTGCCGCGCACTTCGTCGCCCTTGTAAACGCTGGTGTAGTCACTGTGAGCTTGGGGCACATCGTCGACGATGGTGATGACGATGGTGCTGGTGGTCGAATTGCCGACCGAGTCCTTCACCTGATAGGTGAAGGTTTCAGTCACGGTATTGGCACCGTCATTGGCGTGAGTGGGCGAGTCGGCCGGGGAAGTCAGGGTGTAGGTATAAGTGCCGTCGGCGTTCAGGTGTAGCTGGCCGTACTGCCCAGTGACATCGCTTACCAGGCTGTAAGTCAACGCGCCAACACCGCCGCTGGCGGAACCCACCAACGTGCCGGTGGCCGTTTCCCGGGTCGAGTCCGGGTCGCTGCCGGTCACGCTGCCGGCAGCCAGGTCGTTGCCGTCCTTATTGAGATCAAGGGCATTTTCGTAGACCGTCACATCCCGATCGGCACACGCCATCAACGAGTTGTGCACGTTGATGGTGATGGTCGTGGTGCTTTCATCGCCATCGGCATCGCGGATGGTGTAGACGAAAGTGTCGACGGCATCGCGGGCAGAGGCCACATCTGGGTTCGAGTGATAGATCGCGTTGCCTTGCTCATCGATCGTCAGGTAACCGTATTGGCCATTCACCTGGATATTCAACTGGCCGATGGCCGATGTGGACGTGTCACTGCCTGCCCGCACACCCACCACGTAATTGCCGTCGCTGCGCACATCGGCGCCGACCACGTCGTTGTACAGCACGTTGCCGCGCACTTCGTCGCCCTTGTAAACGCTGGTGTAGTCACTGTGAGCTTGGGGCACATCGTCGACGATGGTGATGACGATGGTGCTGGTGGTCGAATTGCCGACCGAGTCCTTCACCTGATAGGTGAAGGTTTCAGTCACGGTATTGGCACCGTCATTGGCGTGAGTGGGCGAGTCGGCCGGGGAAGTCAGGGTGTAGGTATAAGTGCCGTCGGCGTTCAGGTGTAGCTGGCCGTACTGCCCAGTGACATCGCTTACCAGGCTGTAAGTCAACGCGCCAACACCGCCGCTGGCGGAACCCACCAACGTGCCGGTGGCCGTTTCCCGGGTCGAGTCCGGGTCGCTGCCGGTCACGCTGCCGGCAGCCAGGTCGTTGCCGTCCTTATTGAGATCAAGGGCATTTTCGTAGACCGTCACATCCCGATCGGCACACGCCATCAACGAGTTGTGCACGTTGATGGTGATGGTCGTGGTGCTTTCATCGCCATCGGCATCGCGAATGGTGTAGACGAAGGTGTCGACGGCATCGCGGGCAGAGGCCACATCTGGGTTCGAGTGATAGATCGCGTTGCCTTGCTCATCGATCGTCAGGTAACCGTATTGGCCATTCACCTGGGTATTCAACTGGCCGATGGCCGATGTGGACGTGTCACTGCCTGCCCGCACACCCACCACGTAATTGCCGTCGCTGCGCACATCGGCGCCGACCACGTCGTTGTACAGCACGTTGCCGCGCACCTCATCGCCCTTGTACACGCTGGTGTAGTCACTGCGAGCTTGGGGCACATCGTCGACGATAATGACATCCAGGCTACCGGTGGCAGTGCTGCCATCGATATCCTTGGCCACCACTTCGAAGTGTTCGCCGATGCTGTTGCTACCAGCGCCGTCGGGGTGGCTCTCGTTGCCAGTCAGGGTGTAGCGGTAGCTCACAGTACCGGTCGCGGAATCGTAGCCGGTGACGGTCAGGGTATTGCCCTCAGGCGTGGTCACCGTTTGCGGGAAGCCTGCGGCCACGCCAGCAGTGACCACGGCAATACCACCCACCGTCAGGCTTTGCAGCCCATCTGCTGCGGTGACCTTGAACGTGCCTTGCTGGGTCAGCGCATTGGCATCCGGCGCACTACCGTCGCTGAGGTTTTTCTCGTAGACGGTCAACTCACCGCTCTGCACATCCAAGCCGTTAAGGGTGACCGGGTCATCGAGGTTGTTGACGTTCAGCGTCAGGGTCGCCGTGCTGGTATCGCCATCGGCATCCTTGATTGTGTAGGAGAAGTTCTCTATGCCAATGCCGCCACCGCCCAGATTTTTGAAGCCCGGTGCATCGGGATTAAGTGTGTAGGTGTAGGAACCATCGGCTGCCAGGACCAGCGTGCCGTAGGTACCGGTGAAGGTGCCTGCAATCACCGGCCCACCTGCTACACGGTCGGCGCCTTGCACGTCGTTGGTCAATACATTGCCCGACAGCTCCATCTGCTGTTCGGTTGCGGTCACGGCGTTGCTGTCGTCCACGGCTTTGGGCACGTCATCGACAATGTTCACGTCCAGGCTGCCGGTGGCAGTGCTGCCATCAATATCCTTGGCCACCACTTCGAAGTGCTCGCCGATGCTGTTGCTACCGGCGCCTTCTGGGTGGCTTTCGTTGCCAGTCAGGGTGTAGCGGTAGCTCACAGTACCGGTTGCGGAATCGTAGCCGGTGACGGTCAGAGTATTGCCCTCAGGCGTAATCACCGATTGCGGGAAGCCTGCAGCCACGCCAGCAGTGACCACGGCAATACCACCCACCGTCAGGCTTTGCAGCCCATCTGCTGCGGTGACCTTGAACGTGCCTTGCTGGGTCAGCGCATTGGCATCCGGCGCGCTGCCGTCGCTGAGGTTTTTCTCGTAGACGGTCACCTCGCCGCTCTGCACATCCAGGCCGTTGAGGGTGACAGGATCATCAAGGTTGTTAATGTTCAGCGTCAGGGTCGCCGTGCTGGTATCGCCATCGGCATCCTTGATTGTGTAGGCGAAGTTCTCTACGCCACTGCCGCCACCGCCCAGATTTTTGAAGCCCGGTGCATCGGGGTTGAGTGTGTAGGTGTAGGAACCATCGGCTGCCAGGACGAGCGTGCCGTAGGTACCGGTGAAGGTGCCTGCAATCACCGGCCCACCTGCTACACGGTCGGCGCCTTGCACGTCGTTGGTCAATACATTGCCCGTCAGCTCCATCTGCTGTTCGGTTGCGGTCACGGCGTTGCTATCGTCCACGGCTTTGGGCACGTCATCGACAATGTTCACGTCCAGGCTACCGGTGGCAGTGCTGCCATCAATATCCTTGGCCACCACTTCGAAGTGTTCGCCGATGCTGTTGCTACCGGCGCCGTCTGGGTGGCTTTCGTTGCCAGTCAGGGTGTAGCGGTAGCTCACAGTACCGGTTGCGGAATCGTAGCCGGTGACGGTCAGGGTATTGCCCTCAGGCGTAATCACCGATTGCGGGAAGCCTGCAGCCACGCCAGCAGTGACCACGGCAATACCACCCACCGTCAGGCTTTGCAGCCCATCTGCTGCGGTGACCTTGAACGTGCCTTGCTGGGTCAGCGCATTGGCATCCGGCGCGCTGCCGTCGCTGAGGTTTTTCTCGTAGACGGTCAACTCACCGCTCTGCACATCCAAGCCGTTAAGGGTGACCGGGTCATCGAGGTTGTTGACGTTCAGCGTCAGGGTCGCCGTGCTGGTATCGCCATCGGCATCCTTGATTGTGTAGGCGAAGGTCTCTACGCCACTGCCGCCACCGCCCAGATTTTTGAAGCCCGGTGCATTGGGGTTAAGTGTGTAGGTGTACGAACCATCGGCTGCCAGGACCAGCGTGCCGTAGGTTCCGTTAAAGGTGCCTGCAATCACCGGCCCACCTGCTACACGGTCGGCGCCTTGCACGTCGTTGGTCAATACATTACCCGTCAGCTCCATCTGCTGTTCGGTTGCGGTCACGGCATTGCTGTCGTCGAAAGCCTTCGGCGCGTCGTCGTGAATGATGACATTCAACGTACCCTGAGCGACATCGCCATCACGGTCAGTGACCTGCACAGAAAACTGCTCGGTCAACGACTTGGCGCCATCGCTCTCGAGGTGCTGCCCGGATTCAGTGAGCGTATAGCTATAGCTCACCTGGCCAGTGCTCGGGTTGTAGCCGGTAACCGTAAGGATGTTACCCAACCCGGTCGTGATCGACTGACCGATGCCGGTCACCACGCCGCCAGCCACCACATTGATGCCGCCCACGCTCAGGTTAAGCACACCATCTTGCGCCGTCACGGTGAAACTACCCTGTTGCGTCAATGCAGCGGCATTGCTGGCAGAGCCCAGCGGCAGGTTGGCCTCGAGAAGGTTAAGTTCCGCAGGGGCGATATCCAGCCCAAGTAAAGTGACCGGGTGGTTTTGATCTACTGTAGGAGACGAAGGTACTGCGGGGTTCGGGCCTGCATCAACTGATGGAGGGGCACTCAGAGCACTGCCATTGCTTGGGTCAAGCCCCCCCACTTCGCGGTTTGCCAGTTCGGGCAAACCATTGAAGCCGGCCGTTGGGAAACCTACCTCGGGGTCCACCCGCGCGGCGACTTCACTCAACATCACAAAACTGTGCCCGCCTCCCAGCGCACCTGGCGCACCGCCATTGCTTGCCCCTGCGGCGGTAGCTTCGGCGCTCTGGGTAGGATCGTCGCCGGCTGCGATAGCCCGTTGGATACGCTCTACATCACTCAATTGCGCGTCGTTTGGTGTTACATCGTGAGGCTGCACATCAGGCGCTCTGCCCGCGAGCAAGTCCGTGGTCATCTGCAAACTGCTGTCGCGCCCTAAGGTCAACTCGGCGCCGCTCTGCAGACGAACAGCCACGGCACCGGCCGAGCCTGTTTCCAATTGCTCGCCCGCGAACAGACGATCGCCCTCGATCAATGCGCGCCGGCTACCATCGGTGTCGACGGCGAAGACCTGACCTACCACCTTACTGACCACACCGACTAACTTAGCCATGAGCGCACGCCTCCCCTTCCTGATCAGCTATTTCAGCCAATGACTTAGCGCAGGCAGGTGTGGGCATGGAGTTCGAAAAATCTCAACGGTGAGAATCGTTCTCTCAGGCACTACTGCGGCGATAGAAACTATTAGAGCCGGCGTAACTAAGCGCCAAATTTCTGTCGCCAAATACTGCTTTCACCTATCCGTCTCGCGTTCTTGGCCAAAAATCTATGGAACTTTATAAAATGCTCGTAAGTCGCGGGCTGCAAAGGCTCGCGAATTCTCATGAAGGAAACAATGTCTTGCTTTTGATAGACCGCATAAGTTTTTTTTCGCATAGGACTTATGACAAAATCTTCTTAGGTCGGACGTCAAATGTTCTTAGCTCTGTTGTTACAAACGTGAAACTATTCGAACTATAAAAATCGCCATTTTATTGGCGAATCCAAGATTTTTTTTGTGACCAGGGAGAAGTAACCCCATGCGTGTTTTAACCCCCCTCGCCAGCGCGATGCTGCTAGCTATCGCATGCACCAACGTCGAGGCGATGTCCCTCAACGAAGCTATCCAGAGCGCCGTTGACTACCACCCGCAAATCAGCTCGAACCGCAACAGCAAGCTTTCCGCCGATGAAGATGTGAAATTTGCCCGGGGCGGCTACTACCCGAGCGTGGATCTGGTTGCAGGCTACGGGCGCCAGCGCTCGGACAACCTCAACACCCGCGGCCTAAATGCCGACGGCAGCAGAAACCACAACAAGGAAACCCTGAACTACACCCAGTCCGAGCTGCGCCTGCGGCAGATGATTTTCGACGGTTTCAACACTGCCAATGAAGTGGGCCGCACCGAAGCGGTAGCCACCTCTCGCGCCTACTACACCCAGGCGGTCGCTCAAGACGTTGCCTTGCGCGCCATCGAGGTCTACCTGGAAGTGCTCAAGCGTCGTGAATTGGTGACGTTGGCCAAGAACAACTTGCAAGCCCATTTGCGCGTCAACGATCAGATCGGCCTGCGCAGTGAGCGTGGCGTCGGCAGCACCGCCGACCTCGACCAGTCCCGTGCCCGTCGCGCGCTGGCAGAAAACAACCTGGACACCGCCGAGGTCGACCTCGCCGATGCCGAAGCCAACTTCTACAGCGTGGTCGGCCGTATGCCCGACGAGCTGGAGGGGCCGCAGTCGGTAAAGATCGAGATGCCAACCACACTCGATGAAGCACGTGAAGGCTTGCGCCAGAACAACCCTTACCTCAAGTCTGCCCAGGCTGACGTCAACGCTGCCGAGAAGCAGTACGAAGTCGCCAAATCGCCGTTCTATCCACGCCTGGACGCAGTGCTGGCCACTGGTGCCAACAACAACCTGGGTGGCGAGAAAGGCCACAGCAACAACGACTGGCAGGCTGGCGTCGAGCTCAGCTACAACCTGTTCCGCGGCGGCAGTGACAAGGCCCGCCTGCAATCGGATGCGCACAAGATCAATCAGGCGTTGGACATCCGCAACAATGCATTGCGCGAGCTGACCGAAAACCTCAGCCTGGCCTGGAACGCGATGAACAACGCGCGTAAACAAACACCGACTGCCCGTGAGTACGCCGAAACCACCCAACGCGTCCGTGCTGCTTACCAAGACCAGTTCGGCCTTGGCCAGCGCACTCTGCTGGATGTGCTCGACAGCGAGAACGAGCTGTACAACGCCAACCGTCGCTACACCGAAGTGCGCTACACCGAAGAGTTCTCGATGTACCGTGTGCTGGCGACCATGGGTGAACTGCTGAGCAAGCAGCGCATCTCGCTACCACCAGAGGCCATCGCTACTAACGATGTTCGCACCGAGGCCAGGCTGCCCGATATGCGCTAAGCCTCGTTCGCGCTGGCCTGCATCACCCGCACAGCTACCCATCCACCCTGACGGGAGGAGGCCATCGTGACCAGTATGCAAAGTGCGCAGCCGCGCCCGGATGTCGATGACCCACTGCTCGATGGCTTGCTGATTCTATGCCGGCTGCACGGCCGGCCAGCCAGCCGGGCCGGCCTGTGCAGCGGCCTGCCGCTGGCCCATCAGCGCCTGGGCCCAGCGCTGCTGCCACGGGCGGCCGCACGCGCAGGCTTGCAAGCACGGGTGCTCAAGCGGGCGCTGGACGACATCTCGGCACTGAACCTGCCTGTGCTGTTATTGCTAGGCAATGGCCGCAGCGCGGTCTTGCAGCGCTGGGGGGAAGACGGCCGCGCGCTGATTCTGCCCTGCGAGGCCGACGGTGGTGAGCAATGGGTAGAGCGTCAGGCGCTGGAGCAAGCCTACAACGGCCACGCCTTGTTCGCCCGCCCGCGGCATACGTTGGAAGACGTGCGCGCCCCCTTGCTCCCTAGGGTCAACGCCTGGTTCCGCGATACCTTGCGCCATTCCCGCTGGCTGTACGGCGACGCTTTGCTGGCCAGCCTGCTGATCAACCTGCTGGGCCTGATGGTGCCGCTGTTCGTCATGCAGACCTATGACCGGGTAGTGCCCAACCAGGCACTGTCGACCTTGTGGATGCTGGTGGCCGGGTTGTTCATCGGCACCGCCTTCGAGCTGGTGCTGCGCATGGTCCGCGCCCACCTGCTCGACCAAGCCGGCAAGAAGACTGACCTGATTCTCTCCGCCACGCTGTTCGAACGCATCACCGGGATGGCGATGAAGGCCAAGCCCGCCACCATCGGTGGCTTCGCCCAAAGTATCCACGACTTCCAGGGCCTGCGTGAATTCCTCACCGCGGTCACCCTGACCAGCATCATCGACTTGCCTTTCGTCGCCCTGATGCTGTTGGTGATCGGCCTGCTCGGCGGCTGGCTGGTAGCCATACCACTGATCGCCTTCCCGGTGGCGGTAGGCTTTGCCTTGCTGATCCAAGCCC
The DNA here is from genome assembly GCF_014269025.2 of Pseudomonas promysalinigenes. Taxonomy (NCBI): domain Bacteria; kingdom Pseudomonadati; phylum Pseudomonadota; class Gammaproteobacteria; order Pseudomonadales; family Pseudomonadaceae; genus Pseudomonas; species Pseudomonas promysalinigenes. The sequence goes on from NZ_CP077094.1 coordinate 3,653,169, forward strand.
GCCTGCGCGACACCGTGCAAAAAAGCCTGAGCCTGGGCGCCGTGCGCCAGGCGCTTCTGATCGAAACCCTTGGCGGCCTGGAAACCCTCAAAGCCTGCGGTGCAGAAAGCGAGCGTCAGTACCAATGGGAACACACCAACGCCGCCATCGCCCGGCTCGATGCCCATGCCCGTAACTTGTCATCGCTGGCCAGCAATGGCACGTTGTTCATCCAGCAGTTCTGCGGCATGGCCACCATCGTTGCCGGCGTGTACAGCATCATCGCCGGTAACCTCAGCGTCGGCGCGCTGGTCGCCAGCTATATGCTCGGTAGCCGGGTACTGGCACCGCTGGGGCAGATCGCCGGCTTGATCACCCGCTACCAGCAGGCACAGCTGACCATGCGCAGCACCGACGCCCTGATGGCCCTGCCCCAGGAACGTCAGCCCGACCAGCAAGCGTTGGAGCACACCACGCTCAAAGGCGAGTTGGCGCTGAGCCACGTCAGCTTCCGCTACCCAGGGCAGACAAACCCAGCCCTGCAGGATGTGAGCCTTGTGGTAACTCCGGGCGAGCGTATCGGCATCATCGGCCGCAGCGGTTCGGGCAAAAGCACCTTGGGCCGCATGCTGATGGGTTTTCACCACCCCGATGAGGGCCAGGTGTTGCTGGACAACCTCGACTTGCGCCAACTGGACATCGCCGACTTGCGCAGCCAGATCGGCTACGTTGCCCATGACCTATCACTGCTGGCCGGCAGCCTGCGTGACAACCTGACCTTGGGCGCACGCCACATCAGCGATGCACGCATGCTGGAAGTAGCCGAACTGACCGGGGTCAGCGAACTGGCCAGGCAGCACCCCAACGGCTTCGATCGCCCAGTGGGCGAACGCGGGCAGCTGCTGTCCGGCGGCCAGCGCCAGGCCGTGCTGCTGGCCCGCGCACTGCTGCTGGAGCCGCCGATCCTGATCCTGGACGAACCCACTAGCCACATGGATAACAGCAGCGAAGAGCAACTGCGCCAGCGTCTGCTTGCCTGGGTGCCCGGTAAAACCCTGCTGCTGGTCACCCACCGCACCTCCATGCTCAGCCTGGTGGACCGCCTGGTGGTGCTGGACAACGGCAAAGTCGTCGCAGACGGGCCGAAAGATGCCGTTGTCGACGCCCTGCGCAAAGGTCGTATTGGCTCTGCTTTGTAGGAGTTCACCATGCCTCTCACGCACAACGTACGCAGCGGCCATGGCACCGACAAACGGGCCGAACATGACTACATGCCGGAATTGGCCGGCGCCACCTTACAGGATTCGCCTCGCTTCTCGCGCCTGACCGTATGGCTGGCTGCAGCACTGTTACTGGCGGCGCTGGTCTGGGCGAGCCTGGCGGTGCTCGACGAAGTGACGGTAGGTGAAGGTAAGGCCATCCCATCAAGCAAAGTGCAGGTGGTGCAGAACCTTGAAGGCGGTATCGTCACCGAAATCTTCGTGCGCGAAGGCCAGATGGTCGAGAAAGGTGCCACGCTGCTGCGTCTGGACGACACCCGCTTCAAGTCCAACAAAGGCGAAAGCGAAGCCGACCGATACGCCCTGACAGCCCAGGTCGAGCGCCTAGCGGCAGAGGCCGAGGGGCGGCCCTTCGTGCTGTCGGACGAAGTGCGCGCCAAAGCCCCCCAGGTCGCTGAAGACGAGATTGCCCTGTATGGCTCGCGTCAGCGACGCCTGGCCAGCGAAAAACAAACCCTCAACGAGCAACTACGGCAGAAGAACCAGGAGCTTGCCGAATTTCGCTCCAAAGTCGATCAATACCGCTCGGCGGTAGCGCTGCTGCAGCAGGAAACGGACATGTCGGCGCCCTTGGTCAGCAAAGGGGCCATTTCCCCAGTGGAAATTCTTCGCCTCAAACAGCGCACCGTGGAGGCACGTGGCCAACTCAACGCCACCAGCCTGGCCATCCCACGGGCCGAAGCGGCGATCGCCGAGATCAAGAGCAAGATCGAAGAGTCCGAAGCAAGCTTCCGCTCGGACGCAGCCAAAGAGCTCAACGACAAACGCACCGAGTTGTCCAAGATAACCGCCACCAGTATCGCCATCGACGACCGGGTCAACCGCACCACCGTGGTGTCACCCGTGCGCGGGATCGTGAAGCTGCTCAAGGTCAACACCATCGGTGGTGTGGTGCAGCCAGGCAGCGATCTGGTGGAGATCGTGCCGATCGAAGACAACCTGCTGATCGAGGCCAAGGTGCGCCCGCAGGACGTAGCCTTCCTGCACCCGGGGCAACCGGCCATGGTCAAGTTCAGCGCCTACGACTACACCATTTATGGCGGGCTCAAGGGCAAGCTGGAGCTGATAAGCGCGGATACCGTAACCGATGAAAAGGGCAACGCGTTTTATCTGATCCAAGTGCGAACCGATAAGAACCACCTGGGCGGGGACAACAAGCCGCTGCTGATCATCCCCGGGATGGTGGCCACGGTGGATATCATCACTGGGCAGAAAAGTGTGCTGGATTATCTGCTCAAGCCGGTGCTCAAGGCACGAACCGAGGCGCTGCGCGAGCGGTGACTGAGGGGGATTTCGTGAGGGCGGCCAGGTGCCCCCCCCTCAGTCCTGCGTTTGTTTCGGGCCAGTTATTTCTGTGGGGTTCGCGCGCAGAAGCCTTAACAACCATGATTGCGCTCGAACACCTCAGCCCCCATCGCCTTGATCTGCCCTTCGATCAACGCCTCGAACGGCCGCAGCAGCTCATCGAAACTGGCTGGCTGCTCCAGCACGTTCAACGCCTGCACCACGGCCTCGATGGTCGACACCGCCCCCGGCTCCGGGGCCTTGCGCAGGCGATAGCGCGAGGGTGTCACCTCAGCCAGGGTCACTCGGGGCAGAGCATCAAGCAGCGGATTCAAATACAGCAATTTGCGCGCCTTGCGCCAGGTGCCGTCGGGGACGATCAACAGGTATGGCCTATCGTCGGTTTCGCAATAGGCAGCCAGCGCTTGGGCCTGCTCGCCAGGGAACAGCAGCACAGGGCGATAACCCGGCGTCGCCAGCAGCTCGGCCAGATCATCGAACACCTCCCCAACCCGCAGTTCGGCATTGACCAGGCCCAAGGCGGCCAGGCGCGCGGTATTCAATGCGTGGGCGGTTTCACTGGGGTGCTGCAGCAGGAGCACACGGGTGCGGCTGCCAAGGTTGGGGATCAGTGGGCAAAGACAATGGTCGAGCGGGCGCTGGCAGCGATCGCAGCGGGGTCTGGGCATGAGGTTCTCCGTTGGCGGAGTATTTTGCCATATGCCGTGATTTTGGGCCCGCTTTGCGGGCCAAGGGCCTCAGCGGTTGAAACGCTCCGCCAGGCTATGCAGGTACTCGGCCATCCGCTCCAGTTCCTGGCTGATTTCGGCTCCCTGTTTGGCTTGCCCCGCCGTCTGGTCGCACAGATGAGCTATACGCACGATTTGCTGGTTGATGTCCTCAGCTACATGGCTCTGCTGCTCCGATGCGGTAGCCATCTGCTGGCTCATGCCAGTGATGCGGCTCACCGCCTGGGCGATGCCGGCCAGCGCCGCCTGCACGGCCTCAACGCTGTGCACGCTGTCTCGGGAAATCTGCTCGCCCCGGCTGGCCGTGCTGACCGCCCGCTCGGCCCCGGCGCGCAACGAGGCGATGATCTGATGAATCTCGTCGGTGGACGAGCGCGTACGCTGCGCCAATGAGCGCACTTCGTCTGCCACTACTGCGAAGCCCCTACCCTGCTCCCCGGCTCGGGCCGCCTCGATGGCGGCATTGAGCGCCAGCAGGTTGGTCTGTTCGGCAATCGAGGTGATCACATCGACCACGCTGCCGATCGACTGGGTCTGCTGAGCCAGGGCATTGACCGCCTGGCCGATGTCGCTGACAGCTTCACTCATGCTCCCCATGGCTTTGAGACTCTGCTGGGCCAGTTCGCTGCCATGCTGGGCCAGCTGATCGGCATCACCGGCAGCATGGGCAGTGCTCTGCACATTCACGGTCACTTGCGCAATGGTCGCTGCCATTTGCGCAATGGCAGTGGCCGACTGGTCGGTTTCACTGCGTTGGCGGTCGAGCATCTGAGCCTGGGCATCGGACAAGTCGGCCGACTGAGCGGCCCGCGATTTGACCCCAATGCCAGCATCCACCAGGCGAGTAAGCGCGGTTTGCAAACGCGCCTCCTCGCTGATGATCGCCAGGTCCAGCTGGCCACGCAGGCCGCTGTTGTCGCTGTAGGTCAGGGCCACCAATGGGCTGGTGAAGGCTTTGGGATGCTCGGCAAGGGTGCGGCGGATCGCTCGGTTCTGTTGCTGTTCGAGTACGCACCAGGCCACTAGCATGCTTGCCATCAGCACCGCCAAAGCCCCGTAGGGCGGCAGCCACAGATAGGCCGCCGCCGACACCAGGCCAGCCCCGAGCAGAGGCCAACCATGCCCCAGTACGTAGCCCAGGCGAGCCGCCGCCGGAACCGCCGACTTGCCGCCGCGCAGGCGCGCATAGAGCGCTTGGGCGCGGCGGATCTGCTCGCGGCTTGGCACGGAGCGGACTGACTCGTAACCGCTGATGCGGCCATTTTCATAAATCGCCGTGACGTAGGCGCTTACCCAGTAGAAATCGCCATTTTTAGCCCGGTTCTTGACCACCCCCATCCACGGCTTGCCTTGCCTGATGGTTTCCCACATATGGGCGAACACGGCAGCGGGCATGTCCGGATGACGCACCAGATTATGCGGCTGCCCAACCAATTCTTCGTAGGTGAAGCCGCTGATCGCCACAAAGGCGTCGTTGCAATAGGTGATGCGGCTGTCCAGGTCCGTGGTCGAGATCAGGCGCTGTTCGCTGGGGAAGGTTCTTTCGTGCTCGGTGACGGGCATATTCATCCGCATCTCAAACGGTCCTTTCAAGATGAGTGGATAATCAACGCGCCTTTATTTATTTAGCAGAGCGCTAGCAAGTTAGCGGTCAACTTTTGAAGGACATGAGTAGCACTCGAAAAAATTTATCCAGAACGTTCCCGTCATCCTGCGTAGAGCTGGCTTTTAAGCAGGTCACGGAACGTTTGAATCAGCGGTTCGCGACTACGGCCTCGGCGGATGATCAACGAGAATGGCGCCTGATAGCCGAAAGTCGCAGGCGATAGCACTCGAAGGTCACCCTTGTCCGCCCATGCTTGCGCATAATGTTCGGGCAGATAACCAATGTAAGCCCCAGACAGGATCAGAATCAGCTGCGCCTCCATACTTTCCACGGTCGCGGCACTGTGTTTGAAACCGTGCCGAGCCAGCTCCGCCTGGCTCCAATAACCGCGCCCGACCATGCGTTGCTGGGTCACCACTTGCTCCGGGATGCGCCGTTCGGCAAACAACGGGTGGCGGCTGCTGCAATACAGCCAGTGCTGCTCGCGGTAGAGCGGTTGATAAAGCAGGCCGCTCATACGCGACGAGAATGCGCCAATGGCCAGATCCAAGCGGTTGTCCTGCACCCCGAGCTGCAACTCGTAAGGGCTGGAAACCGACAGGTGCAAATGCACAGCGGGGTGTTCCTGGCTATAGGCACCGATGACCTCGGCCAAGGGTAGCGCGCGATCACCGACGGTCGAGTCGATCACCCCCAGGTTCAGAGTGCCGCGCAACTCGCCCTTGAGCGCAGCGGCGTACTGCTCGAAGCCGTCCAGTTCAGCCAGCAGGCGCAAGGTTTCCTGGTGAAACAGTTCACCTTTGCTGGTCAGGCTGAAACCGCCCCGGCCACGGTGACACAGTACAAGCCCCAAGGCCCCTTCGAGCTGGCTCATGTAGGTGCTGATGGCCGAGGTGGACAGATTCAGCTCGCGCTGGGCATTGGCGAAGCCCTGATGGCGCACCACGCTGACGAAGATGCGTAGCAGTTTCAGGTCGGGCAAGGTCGAGGCCATGGTGCAACAGTTCCGCAGCAGTATTTGCGGGAAGTCTAACCGCTGCGACCGGCGTTAGTTCAGAAATTCCTGAAGTAAGTATTTGCCGGTAGCGATTTTTCCTACGCACTACCTTGCGCAGACTTGGCCGAAACGTCCCTGCCCGCCAAGCATTGAGCCCTTGAAGGCGCGCGGCGGAACAGGTTCGAACAAACACAACAATCGACCGACTGATGAGGCCCACCGTGGACAAAGTTTTGCATCAACCACTGGGCGGCAACGAAATGCCGCGTTTCGGCGGCATCGCCACCATGCTGCGTCTGCCCCACCTGCAAAGTGCCGAAGGCCTGGACGCCGCGTTCATCGGCGTGCCATTGGACATCGGCACCTCGCTGCGCTCCGGCACCCGTTTCGGCCCGCGGCAGATCCGCGCCGAATCGGTGATGATCCGCCCCTACAACATGGCTACAGGCGCTGCCCCGTTCGACTCGCTGTCGGTGGCCGACATCGGCGATGTGGCTATCAACACGTTCAATCTGCTCGACGCCGTGCGCATCATCGAAGAGGCCTACGACGAGATCCTCGAACACAACATCATCCCGATGACCTTGGGTGGCGACCACACCATCACCCTGCCGATCCTGCGTGCCCTGCACAAGAAGCACGGCAAGATTGGCCTGGTACACATCGATGCCCATGCCGACGTCAACGACCATATGTTCGGCGAGAAGATCGCCCACGGCACCACCTTCCGCCGCGCCGTGGAAGAAGGCCTGCTCGATTGCGACCGCGTCGTGCAGATCGGCCTGCGTGCCCAGGGTTACACCGCCGACGATTTCAACTGGAGCCGCCGCCAGGGCTTTCGTGTCGTGCAGGCCGAAGAGTGCTGGCACAAGTCGCTTGAGCCGCTGATGGCCGAAGTGCGCGAGAAAGTCGGTGGTGGCCCGGTGTACCTGTCGTTCGACATCGACGGCATCGACCCGGCATGGGCGCCTGGCACCGGTACCCCGGAAATCGGCGGCTTGACCACCATTCAGGCGATGGAGATCATTCGCGGCTGCCACGGCCTGGACCTGATCGGCTGTGACCTGGTTGAAGTCTCCCCGCCTTACGACACCACCGGCAACACCTCGCTGCTCGGCGCCAACCTGCTGTTCGAAATGCTCTGCGTGCTGCCAGGCGTAGTGCGCCGCTGATACCGCTGAACCCCGGCAGGAGCCATGAGGGAGGGCCATAGAGGCCCGCCAACACAAGACAAAACCGCCGGGCGCCACGACGCGCCCGAGTGGTCGATCTCGCCATAATAAAGATAATCGGGAGACCCCCAATGGCCTTGGACATCATTGTTGTAATGATCTATACCGTCGGCATGCTCGGGCTGGGCTGGTACGGCATGCGGCGCGCGAAAACCCACGAAGACTACCTTGTGGCCGGGCGCAACCTCGGCCCTACCTTGTACATGGGGACCATGGCCACAACCGTATTGGGTGGTGCATCCACCGTCGGTACCGTTAGGCTGGGCTACGTGCATGGCATCTCTGGGTTCTGGCTGTGTGCGGCTCTGGGCCTGGGCATCATCGCCCTGAACCTGTTCCTGGCCAAACCACTGCTGCGCCTGAAGATCTTCACCGTCACCCAGGTGCTGGAACGCCGTTACAACCCTATGGCCCGCCAGGCCAGTGCGGCAATCATGTTGGCCTATGCGCTGATGATCGGGGTGACCTCGACCCTGGCCATGGCCACCGTCCTGCAAGTGCTGCTTGATGTGCCGTTCTGGGTGTCGCTACTGCTCGGCGGCGGCGTTGTAGTGGTGTACTCGACCATCGGCGGCATGTGGTCGCTCACCCTCACCGACATCGTCCAGTTCGTGATCAAGACCGTTGGCCTGATGTTCATCCTGCTGCCCATCTGCCTGTACAAGGCCGGCGGCTGGGATACCTTGGTGGCCAAACTCCCAGCGGCCAGCTTCAGCTGGACCACCATCGGCTGGGACACCATCATCACCTACTTCCTGATCTACTTCTTCGGCATCCTGATCGGCCAGGACATCTGGCAGCGGGTTTTCACTGCCCGTGACGCGAAGGTCTGCCAGCGCGCCGGCACCACTGCCGGTGTGTACTGCGTGCTGTACGGGCTGGCATGCGCCCTGATCGGCATGTGCGCCCACGTACTGATGCCTGACCTTGCCAACCCGAACAACGCCTTCGCTGAGATGATCAAAGGGCAACTGCCCGAAGGCATCCGTGGCCTGCTGATGGCGGCAGCCCTGGCAGCGATGATGTCCACCGCCAGTGCCGGCCTGTTGGCAGCCTCGACCACCCTGACCGAAGACCTGTTGCCCAAGCTGCGAGGCGGCAAGCAGTCCAGCCTGGGCGTCAGCCGCCTGTTCACCCTGCTCACAGGCCTGGTGGTGCTGGGCATCGCAATGGCGGTGAACGATGTGATCAGCGCCCTGACCTTGGCCTACAACCTGCTGGTCGGCGGCATGCTGATCCCGTTGATCGGTGCGATTTTCTGGAAGCGTGCGACCACCGCAGGCGCCATTGCCAGCATGTCGCTGGGCTTTGCCACCGCGCTGTTGTTCATGTTCAAGGACGGGCTGGATGCCAATACGCCGATCTACTACAGCTTGGTGGTTGGCTTGGTGAGCTTCGTGCTGGTGAGCGTGCTGTCGCGCAAACCGGTGGGTGAAGTAAAGCTGGCCTGATGGGCTAGCCTGCAGCGGCCTCTTCGCAGGCTAGCTCGCACCCTCGCGGTTATCACGGCTTTGCAACCCTGTGGGCCTGCTGTGCAGGGTTAGCCGCGAACGGACCAATGATGCCCAAGCAGATGCAGCAGAAACAAAAAGGCCGCAGCACCTGTCCAGGTGCTGCGGCCTTTTTTGCATCTCAGCGACGGCGCGGCTGGCGCTTGCGCTGCTCTTCATCAGTCGGGATCGGCACCGGCTGCAAGGGTGGTGGAATCAGCCCCAAGGCGACGCCGAGGTCGTGGAGCCAGTTGAACATTTGGTTTCTCATAATGCCCCCTTGACGGGTCAGCCTCACGGCAATTCAATCCTGCGATGTTTCATACAGATCATAGTCCGATGCTCTGTACTACGCATGCCCTTATTCTTACAGATATGGCCTAGTTTGACGCGGATCAAGCGGAAACGGCGCATTCCGACGACTGGCTAATCGTTTCCCTTTGTTGCAAATCAATCCAAGCCTGCAAATTCGCCCCGCACATGCCTTGGCGCCACATCAACCAGGTTTGCGCATGATCGAACGGCGCCTGCAAGCGGTGCGCCGTGACCTGATCGCGCCCAGGCAGGCTATCTAACATCGACTGCGCCATCAGGGCCACCCCAGCGCCGGCAATCACGCAGGCCAGCATGCTTTGATAAGACTCGATTTCCATTACCCGCCCCATGGGCGTGTGCTCATGGGCATACCAGGCTTCCAAACGCATACGGTAGGAACAGCCTTGGCGGAACGTGAACACCGCTTTGCCAGCCACGTCCTTGGCACTGCGCACCTCTGCATGCTGAGGACAGGTAATCAACACCAACACCTCATCGCACAAACGCACGCCGTCCAGCCCTGCCAAGCGAGGCGGGCCGTCCACCAGTGCCGCATCCAAGCGATTACTGAGTAGGCCTTCGAGCAATTCGCCACTGGGCGCTGCCCGCACCTGCAGATTCACGGCAGGGTATTGCTGGTGGTAACGCGCCAACAAGGGGGGCAAGTGAATGGCAGCTGTGCTGTACATAGTGCCGAGGACGAAATCGCCAGCCGGTTGACCGCCCTGCACTGCTGCCACGGCCTCCTCGCGTAATGCCCAAAGGCGGTGGGTGAAATCCAGCAGTACCTTACCCGCTGGGGATAGCTGCAAGCGCTGGCGCTCGCGCACGAACAGCTCCACACCCAGCTGCTCCTCCAACTGCCGCAGGCGCGTCGACAGGTTTGACGGCACGCGGTGCAGACGCTCGGCAGCACGCGTGACCGAACCCTCCTCGGCCACGGCCTGGAAGATGCGTAGTTGACTGAACTCCAAAGCATTCTCCAAAAATGAACAACTTCATCATCATTATTCAATTTTATTGAAACTGCAATCGACTTTAAGCTCCCATTCATCGCATTCATCACACACGGAGAGAGCTCATGTCGCCGCTCGTACAACTGCTGGCCAGTGCCGTGGCCCTGATGATGGCAATGGGGATCGGTCGCTTCGCCCTCACACCGCAATTGCCGCAATTGATCGCTGAAGGGCAGTTCGACCTCACCGCCGCCGGGCTGATCGCTGCCGCCAACTACCTGGGCTACCTGCTAGGAGCCTTGGACGGCATGCGCGCGCGGGGCCCACGCCACGTGCAATTGCGGCTTCATGGTGGGCTGTGGATGTGCGTGCTGCTGACCTTCGCCTCGTGGGCGGCAGAGGGTTTCTGGGGCCATGTCCTGTTGCGCTTTGGCACAGGCGTGGCCAGTGCATGGGTGCTGGTCATGATCACCAGTCTCAGCCAGCAAGTGGCCAATGCTCATCAGCGTCAGCGCCTCGGGGCACTGGTATTCGCAGGCCCCGGATTGGGTATTGCCTTGACCGGCTTACTGGCACTGGTTGCGCACTCGCTGGCATTGGGTTCGGCAGCCCTTTGGCTGATCTATGCGGTGGCGGCGCTGGTCATGCTGCTGCTCTTGCGCCCTTGGCTGCCCCGCGCCCTGCAGGCTACTGCAGTACCCACCGCCTCGTACTCAAGCGCAAACCGCCATGTCGGCATAGGCCGGCTAGGGTTGGTCTACGCCTTGTACGGCGTCGGTTACATCTTGCCCGCTACCTTCCTTTCACAGATGGCTGATCAGCAGTTTGCTGGCAACTGGATGGCTGACCTGTTCTGGCCTGCGTTCGGGATAGCTGCAGCCCTAGGCGTGGTGTTGGTAAGCCTGCGCAAGAGGGGCCGCACATCATCTTGGCTGACAGCCATGCTATGGCTGCAAGCGTTGGGGGTCTTGGCGTGCCTTGTGGGCGGTGCTACGGGCCTGGCACTGGGTGTGGTGCTCTGCGGCGGCCCCTTCCTTGCGTGCATGCAGCTGGTGATGCAGCGCTCGCGGGAATTGGCTCCCCATGCCACCCAACGCAACGCGGGGCTGTTGACCGCATGTTTCGCCCTCGGACAATTGAGTGGCCCGCTGTTGGCCGCGCTGAGCAATCACTACAGCGGGAGCCTCCAGCCAGCACTGGCACTGGCTGCATCTGGGCTGGGGCTAGCCGGGGTGTTGGTGTTGAGCAAGGGCTCGAGCGCCATACATTGCGAGGTGGCAACCCGAGCCTGAGGATCAGCGTCGGCCCTTTCGTGGGTGAAAGTACAAGGGCTGGACAGGTATTGAGGTGATCCCCAATCGGCGGGAGCAACTGGCTTGGCCAGCCTCTTCGCGGCTGAAGCCGCTCCCACCGATTGGTGCTGTGCTCAATGCACCCGCGAGCTACTTGAGCGCGACTTGAACCTCAACCTAAAAGCTTGCGCAGTTGCTGCTTCACCCAAGGCTCCGCACTCACCAGCACTACGCCCAGCAATACCATCACCGCCCCCAATACAAAATTCACACTCAAAGGCTCACCCAGCAGCACTACCCCGAATGTCACTCCGAACAGCGGGGTAATGAACGAAAATACCGCCAGGTTGGAGGCCAAGTATTTGCGCAATAGCCAGAACCAGGTCAGGTAGCTGACGAACGAAACCACAACACCTTGGAACAATACGCTACCCACTGCCAGCGGGGTCAGTGTCACATCCTCAATCTGCCCACTGACCAAAGCGATCAGCAATAACCCGGCAAAACCCACCGCCAATTGGTAGAACAACGTCAGGGTTGCCGGGGCCTCTGAAAGCCGTGAGCCCCGTACCACCACGGTAGTGGCGCCCCAGGCCAGCCCGGCAAGGACTCCCAAAGCATCGCCAAGCAGCGTGCGCCCATCCATCTGGGTGAATGACATGCCGCCGGCAAAGGCCATCGCGATGCCGGCAAACGCCAGCAGGATGCCCAGCCACTGCAACAGGCGCAATCGTTCGCTCGGCAACATGAAGTGCAAGCCCAACGCCGTGAAAACGGGTGCGGTATACAGGAAGACCGACATATGTGCTGCCGATGTCAGCTTCAGACCCTCGGCGATGAACAGAAACTCCAAGCCGAACAGGCCACCGGCCAACAGGCCACCGCGCCAAGTACGGCCTACCTGCTCCCAGCCGCCGCGCCAGCACATCATCAGGCCAACCAGAACCCCCGCAATGCCGTTGCGCAGGGCAGCCTGCATCACCGGGGCGATATCGACGGCCGCCGTTTTGATCAGCACTTGTTGGCAACCCCAAATCAGGCATAGGCCCAGCATTACCTGGAAGGCAAAGGCGTCAGGGTTCTTACGGGCCGCGCTCATGGGCGGGCCTTCAGGTCAGATGCTGGCATGGGCGGCGGCTCGGCAGTGTTGGTAAGAACTACCGATTATCCTGGTACCGCCGCCCTTCTGGCCAGCCCTAGATGGCGCCCCCGGCTATTTGTGCCTTCGACGCCACATGGTCGAAAGTCGCGACCTCGAGCGCATCGGCCTGATCGTCCAACACCTGCCGTGGGTGCTCGAAGCCAGGGATACTGCTGTCGATCAGGCTCAAGAGTCGCGAGCCCCGTGCGGTCAGCACGAAATTCTCGCCATTGCCGCCCTCCTCCTGCGGCCGGCTCTCGATATAACCACGCTCGAACAACAACTTCTCATATTGGCAAGCGCGCGTTTTGAGGTGATCCAGATCACTCACCGCCTGCCCCTTGGCAGCCAGCGCTGCGGCGTGCTGCTCGGCATAAGGGCGCGGGGTGAAGCTTTGACCGGCGCCGTTCTGCACTTCGTGCAACAACCGCTCGATCAGGTCCCAGTCATAGGTGCTGCTCATGGAAATGGCCTCCTGCTGTGGACGAAAGGGTGCACAGCTTGGGACCTGTAGCCAGGCATGAGTGTTCAGAAAAGCTTGGGGTTGCGCAGGTGCCGGATATGGCAGTGCTCTTGAGCACTGTGCGCCTACTCGGCACTGGCGATGGTGAAGGGACGACTGCCTGTCGAAAAGCACCTCCCAAGAAACCGTCGGTCGTTGCTACTGAACCTAATTTCACCCAGGCACCTCCACCGGGCATCACACTCGCCGGAGGTATAGGGATGAAACCGCTGCTGAACATCGCCTGTGCAAGCGCTTTGTGCTGCGCACTGCCCGCCTGGGCCTGCACGCCCGAGCAGGCGACACAAAAACGCGAAGAGCTCGCTGGGTTGGTCAGCCACTTGACCGAACAGAACCCGCAGAAAGCCAAGCAGATCAATGACGAACTCCAGGGGATGGAGCTTGGAACGGCGAGCAAAGACTTGCCCGACAAATGCCAATTGATCGACAAGCGGATCGAAGAGCTAAAAAAAGCAGAGAAAAAAGCGTAACTGTCTCTTTTGGCATCCTCGCAGTGCCGCGCTACGAGGATGCCGGACAATGCTGAACCCTTATTCAGCCGCAGGCTTGCGCTTTTTCAGCGGCGCGAGGCCGTCAGCGCTGGCCAAGGGTGCGTTAGCACGAGGCTTGGCAGTCGGCTTGCGCTTGGCAGCGGCTTTTTTCTCGCCAGACTTCTTCTCGACCTTTTTCTTCTTGGTGCCGGCTGCCTTACCCGAAGCCTTGACCTTCTTAGGCCCGTTATAGGTGCCCTTCACTTCCTTGATGACCCGGCGCTCGAACTGCTGCTTGAGGTAGCGCTCGATGCTGGACATCAAGTTCCAATCATTGTGGGTGATCAGCGAGATGGCCAGGCCTTCGCCACCGGCACGGCCGGTACGGCCCACACGGTGCACGTACTCGTCGCCGCTGCGCGGCATGTCGAAGTTGATCACCAGGTCCAGGCCGTCGATATCCAGGCCACGGGCCGCCACGTCGGTGGCCACCAGCACCTTGGAGCTACCCTGCTTGAAGCGCTCGATGGCCAGCTTGCGATCCTTCTGGTCCTTCTCGCCATGCAGCACGAAGGCTTTGACGTCTTTGGCCACCAAGTGGCCATAGATGCGGTCGGCCAAGGCCCGGGTGTTGGTGAAGATGATCGCCTTGTCGAAGGTTTCGTTGGCCAGCAGCCACTGCACGATCTGCTCTTTGTGCTGGTCATGGTCGGCGGTGATGATCTGCTGACGAGTGCCTTCGGCCAGTTGCGAGACACTGTTGAGCATCAGGTGCTCAGGGTCTTTGAGCACCTTGCCGATGATGTCGCGCAACGCAGCACCACCGGTGGTCGCGGAGAACAGCAGGGTCTGCTCGCGGTTCTCGCACTCTTTGCACAGGCGCTCCATGTCTTCGGCGAAGCCCATGTCGAGCATACGGTCGGCTTCGTCGAGGATCATTACCTGCACATGGGACAGGTCAAGGTTACCGGCATTGAGGTGCTCGAGCAGCCGGCCCGGGGTGCCGATCAGCACGTCGGGCACCTTGCGCAGCATGGCGGCCTGTTCCTTGAAGTCTTCACCGCCGGTAACCAGGCCCGACTTGATGTAGGTGAACTGGGAGAACAGCTGAACCTGCTTGAGGGTCTGCTGGGCCAGCTCGCGGGTCGGCAGCAGAATCAGCGAGCGGATCTCGACGCGCCCGCCTTTGAGGTCCACCAGGCGGTTGAGCAGCGGCAGCACGAATGCTGCGGTCTTGCCGCTGCCAGTCTGCGCAGTGACGCGCAGGTCGCGCCCTTGCAGGGCCAGAGGAATGGCCGCCGCCTGCACCGGGGTCGGCTCGACAAATTTAAGCTCGGCCACGGCTTTAAGCAGGCGTTCGTGCAGGGCGAATTGGGAGAACACGGAGGTAACCTCAGGCAAGTGCGGGAAATTCAGTTGCATAGGGTAACGTTTTCTGCCGCCTTAGCCGAATTTCTTTTGGCAACTTTGTCGGCTTCCGCGCTCTAATGGCCCCTCGTTTCACTGCAATAGACAGGTTTAGAAGTTTATGGACATCCAACGCATCTGGCGTGACAGCCTCGATCTGTGGGGCACGCTCGATCAACATCCTTTGCTGCACGCCGCCATTGGCCTGGCCGTGCTGCTGGTGATTTCTCTGGTACTTGGCCGCCTGGCACGCTTTCTGGTACTGCACGGCGCACGCCTGCTGGCCCGCCAGGTAGCGCTGCGATGGCTCGACGATCTGCGCCATAACAAGGTATTTCACCGCCTGGCCCAGACCACGCCTTCGCTGGTGATCCAGTTCGGCCTCAAGCTGGTACCGGAGCTTTCCGATACCGCCCAGCATTTTCTCGGCAACCTGGCACTGGCATTCACCCTGCTGTTCATGACCATGGCTTTGTCGTGCTTGCTCGATGCCCTGCTGGACATCTACGCCCGCACCGAACATGCCCGCACCCGCTCGATCAAGGGTTATGTGCAACTGGCCAAGATGATGCTGTGGATCTTCGCCTCCATCGTCATCGTCGCCACCCTGATCGACCGCTCACCGTTGTTGCTGCTGTCTGGCCTGGGTGCAATGTCGGCCGTGCTGCTGTTGGTCTACAAGGACACGCTGCTATCGTTCGTCGCCAGCGTGCAGCTGACCAGCAACGACATGCTGCACGTGGGCGACTGGATCGAAATGCCCCAGGTCGGCGCCGATGGCGATGTGGTGGACATCACTTTGCATACGGTGAAGGTGCAGAACTTCGACAAGACCATCGTCTCGATCCCTACCTGGCGCCTGATGAGCGAGTCGTTTCGCAACTACCGCGGCATGCAACAGTCCGGTGGGCGACGCATCAAGCGCAGCCTGTTCATCGACGCCGCAGGGGTACGCTTTCTGACCCGCGATGAAGAACAACGCCTGAGCCAGGTGAGCCTGCTCGGCGACTACCTGGCCGGCAAGCGCCAGGAACTGCTGGCCTGGAACGAGGCGCTGGGGCCCGTGGCGGAGCTTTCGGCCAACCGACGCAAGCTGACCAATATCGGCACCTTCCGCGCATTTGCCCTGGCGTACTTGCGTAACCACCCCGACGTGCACCCGAACATGACCTGCATGGTGCGCCAGATGCAGACGACCGCCGAAGGCGTGCCGCTGGAGATCTACTGCTTCACCACCACCACGGTGTGGGCCGATTACGAGCGGATTCAGGGGGATATCTTCGATTACCTGCTGGCGGTGCTGCCGGAGTTTGGGTTGAGTCTGTATCAGCAGCCCAGTGGTAATGACATGCGCACAGGCTTGGCTGGGCGAGTTGGGCAAGAGCCGATTTCCCAGCGCTTGGAAGACCTGAGCGAGGTTTGAGGTCATCGAGGCTGTTTGGCAGTCAGTCGAAGCTTACCTGCACCTATGGATGACCGCAGGAGCGGGTTCGACCCGCCCAGAGGCCCTCAGCTACCCCGCATACCCCAACAGGTACAACAAGCCGGTCAAGCTCGCCAACGACACCACGGTCGACCACAGAATAGTGCGCGAAATCAGCCCCGCCTCGCGGTTGTAGTACTCGGCCAGCATGAACGGGCCTGTGCCCGTCGGTAGCGCGGCGAGCAATACCGCCGATGCCGCCCACATGGTGGGCAGGCTGAACACTTTGAACGCCAGCACCCAGGTCAGCGCCGGCTGGCCGATCAGTTTCAGGCCCACCAGTGGCCACGGGCTGGCTGTGGTCTCAGGGCGTTTCTCTGCCAGAAACGCCCCCAACGAGATCAACGCGCAAGGCGTGGTGGCCAATGCCAGCATGTCGAGAAAATGCAGTACCGGCTCGGCCAAGCCCAGCCCGCTCATGGCCCAAACCGCACCCCCCAGCGGTGCGATCACTAACGGGTTCTTCGCCAGCGCCTTGCTCACCAGCAGCATCGCACGGCCAATCCGCCGTTCTTGTTGCAGACCGATCTCGATCAACATCAGGGAAAGCGCGAACACCAGACAGACCACAATCAGCGAGGAAATCAGCGCGGGCTGCAGCCCTGGCTGGCCGAACAGCAACAGGCATAAAGGAATACCGATGTAGCCGGTGTTGGCGTATCCGGCGCTGAGCCCGTCGATACTCGCGGCCACGAGCCCATGGCCGCGGTAAAGCCGCCAGGCCAGGGTCACGATGAACATGGCCACGGCACCGCCGCCGAATGCGACGATGAACCCCGGTTGCCAGATCTCGCTCCAGATCGCCGTGGCTGTAACCTTGAACAGCAACGCAGGCAGGCACAGCCACACCACCATCTTGTTGATCTCGGCCGCAGCCTTCTCGCCCAGTTTGTTGCCCTTGCGGCAAATGAAGCCGACCAGGATCAGGGCAAAGATCGGTGCGACGATGACCAAAATGGTATGCATATCAGGCCTTTTCGGTCACCGGCGCCTGCGCGCGATTACCCAGGCGGCTGAGCCATACCGAGGCAAGAATGATCGCGCCCCCCAGGAACAAGCGCCCTAGCGGCTCGTCACGGTTCCAGATCAGCAGGTTCAAGAGCAGCCCCACCGGCACATGCAGGTTGTTCATCACCGCCAGCGTAGCGCCGGAAACCAGGCACGCGCCCTTGTTCCACCAGTAAAGGCCCAAGGCCGTCGGGCACAGGCCGAGGAACAGCAGTACCAGCCATTGCACATCGGTGCTCGGCAGGTGCTGGGCATTACCGAACAGCACGAACGCCGGCAAAGCCACCAGCAGCGCGCCTAGGTAGAAGTAGCCGAAACGCTTGTAATGCGGCAGGTCGCTAGGGTTGCGAGCGACCAAGTGACGGTACAGCACCTGGCCTGCGGCATAGGTGAAGTTGGCCAGTTGCAGCAACAAGAAGCCAATGAAGAAATCACCGCTGATGCTGTCGAAGCGGATTATCCCGGCCCCTGCCACGGCCACCATGGCCGCCAGCAGCGCCCACGGATTGAAGCGCCGGTTAAGTGCGTCTTCGATCAGCGTCACGTGCAAGGGTGTGAGAATGGTGAACAGCAGTACCTCAGGCACGCTCAGCACCCGGAAGCTCAAGTACAGGCACACATAAGTGATGCCGTATTGCAGCGCGCCGATAAGCAGCATTGAACGCAGGAAACGCGGTTCGACTTTGCGCCAGCGGGTCAAAGGCAGGAACACCAAGCCTGCCAGTACAACCCGCGCGAGCACGGCGAAATAGCTATCGACGTGCCCGGCCAGGTACTCGCCGATCAGGCTGAAGGAAAACGCCTGGATCAGCGCGACGATTATCAGGTAGCCCATGATTGTCTCTCGTGAATCAAGGCGGCGACCTTAACGGGTTGCGGCAAGTGAGTTCAACCATGGGGAATGTGGGGGCGCGTTCACCCGCGAAACCGCCGGTACAGGTAACCGTAAAGTCCCGGACAAAAAAAGCCCGGCCATCAGGCCGGGCAGGTACACCCAAAGGAGCAAAAACAGGTGTCAGGGTTGGGAATTCGGTGAACCTCAGGCCACAGCGGCCAGCTTGGCCTTGGCCTGATTCAGACCTTTTTCGTGGAACTCGCCGCTCATGTTCAGCCCCTCGGCGTGTACGAAATCGACATCATGGATACCAATGAACCCCATGACCTGGCGCAGGTAAGGTTCCTGATGGTCACTGGCGGCGCCGGCGTGGATGCCGCCGCGGGCGGTCAGTACGATGGCGCGCTTGCCGGTGAGCAAGCCTTGCGGGCCTGTGGGGGTGTACTTGAACGTGATGCCTGCGCGCAGCACATGGTCTAGCCAGGCTTTCAGGGTGCTGGGGATGGTGAAGTTGTACATCGGTGCAGCCAACACCAGTACGTCGGCCGCCAGCACTTCATCGGTCAGCTCGTTGGAGCGGGCCAGGGCCTGAAGTTCGCCAGCGCTGCGCTGGTCTTCAGGTTTCATCCAGCCACCGAGCAGATCGGCATCCAGGTGAGGCACCGGGTTCACGGCAAGGTCACGTACGCTGATCGTGTCGGCCGGATGCGCCGCTTGCCACTGCTGGATGAAATCACGGGTCAGCTGGCGGGAAACGGAATCCTGCTGGCGGGCGCTGCTTTCGATGATCAGTACGCGGGACATGGGGTTGCCTCCATCGGCAGAAAGGGGTGCGATTCGATGGAGGTGAGATTAAGGCTTGACCTATCGATAAAAAAGCGTAAAAAGTGGGTTTAATCTATCGATTAATCAGTTTTATTGCGCTTTGCAGTCCAGCGCGATGCGCAGCTTGATGATCTGCCGATTGAAATTGGCCGTCACATCGACGCTTTTACCCGCCGCCACGTTGACCCTGCGCACCCTGGGCGCTTCTGGCCCATTGCGGAAGGTGACCTTGCAGGCGGCCGGCACTTGCCCATAGTTGTTCAGCGTGATTGAGCCAATATCGTAGGCGGTGTCGTAAGTGGTGTAATCCAGCTTGACACCGTCCACGGACTTTTCCACGTCAATGGGGTAAGCCACGGCAGTTAAGGGCAGGCACATCAGTATTGCCACACAACATTTGTTCATGGGCGCTCTCCTTGTTTGAGCGCAGCTTAGGCCAACAGGAGCGAAACATGAAAGCGCCACGCGTGACCCTGGATCAATGGCGAACCCTGCAGGCAGTGGTCGACCATGGCGGGTTTGCCCAGGCCGCCGAAGCCTTGCACCGCTCGCAGTCTTCGGTCAGCTACACCGTGGCGCGCATGCAGGAGCAACTGGGCGTGCCGCTGCTACGCATCGATGGCCGCAAAGCGGTCTTGACCGAAGCCGGCAACGTGCTCCTGCGCCGGTCACGGCACCTGGTCAAGCAAGCCAGCCAGCTGGAAGACCTTGCGCACCATATGGAACAAGGCTGGGAAGCCGAAGTACGCCTGGTGGTCGATGCGGCCTACCCCAGTGCTCGCCTGGTGCGCGCCTTGGCCGCGTTCATGCCGCAAAGCCGCGGTTGCCGGGTGCGCCTGCGTGAAGAAGTACTGTCGGGTGTGGAGGAAGTGATGCATGAAGGCATCGCCGACCTTGCCATCAGCAGCTACAGCATCGGCGGCTACCTGGGCACCGAACTGAGCTCGGTGGAGTTCGTTGCCGTCGCGCATCCCGAACACAGCCTGCACCGCCTAGGCAGGGAAATCACCTTCCAGGACCTGGAAAGCCAGTTGCAGGTGGTGATCCGCGACTCCGGC
Source organism: Pseudomonas promysalinigenes (assembly GCF_014269025.2). NCBI lineage: Bacteria > Pseudomonadati > Pseudomonadota > Gammaproteobacteria > Pseudomonadales > Pseudomonadaceae > Pseudomonas > Pseudomonas promysalinigenes. The sequence goes on from NZ_CP077094.1 coordinate 3,673,099, forward strand.
CGCGCCCAACCGCGCGACGTCGGCTGGCTCGGTGCCGAGCAGCGTTGGACGGTCGGCAGCCTGGGCACCGCCACCACGTTCGTCAGCAGCGGCCTGGGTTTTGCCTGGCTGCCACGGCACATGATCGAACGCGAACTGCGCGACGGCGTGCTCAAGCCTCTGCCGCTGGATCAGGGTGGCAGCCGTCACCCACTGTTCTACCTTTATTCGAGCAAAGAAAAGACCCTGGGCCCGGCCACGCAGATTCTTATCGACCTGCTGCGCAATTTCGATACCGCGCCACTGGACGTGCCCTTCGCAGCGCCCCCACAAGCTTGAGAGGACCGCGCCCATGGCCTATTTCGAACATCAAGGCTGCTCGCTGCATTATCAGGAATATGGCCAGGGCGAACCTCTGGTGCTGCTGCACGGCCTGGGCTCCAGCAGCCAGGACTGGGAGCTGCAGATACCGGCATTGAGCCCGCACTACCGGGTGATAGTGATGGACATCCGCGGCCACGGGCGGTCTGACAAGCCCCGTGACGGTTACCGAATAGCCACTTTCAGCGCAGATCTGCTGGCGCTGCTCGAACACCTGCGCACCGGCCCGGTCCATTTTGTGGGTTTATCGATGGGCGGCATGGTCGGGTTCCAGTTCGCGGTCGATCACCCACAGTGGCTGCGCAGCCTGTGTATCGTCAACAGCGCCCCCGAAGTCAAACGCCGCACCCGTAGCGACTGGCTGTGGTGGCTCAAGCGCTGGAGCCTGGCGCGCATCCTCAGTGTCGAAACCGTCGGCCAAGGCCTGGCCGCCCGGCTATTTCCAAAACCCGGCCAGGCGGACCTTCGGCACAAGATGGCGCAACGCTGGGCGCGCAACGACAAATACGCCTACCTCAAGAGTTTCGACGCCATCGTCGATTGGGGGGTGCAGGAACGTATCGATGAAATTCGCTGTCCGACACTGGTGATTGCGGCCGACCACGATTACACCCCGATACAACTGAAGGAGCGTTACGTCGCTTTGATGCCTCACGCCAGGCTGGTGGTCATCGACGATTCCCGGCACGCTACGCCCCTTGACCAACCCGAGGTCTTCAACCAGACCCTGCTGCAATTTCTCGCAGCCGCTTCCACCTCTCAAGGATCATTGAGCCCATGCTGAAAAAACTTCTGCTCACCGCCTGCTCCGTCGCTTTCGCCACCGGCGTGATGGCCTCCGACAAGACACCGCACGTACTGCTGGACACCAGCTTCGGCCAGGTCGAAATCGAGCTGAACGCCGAAAAGGCGCCAGTCAGCACCAAGAACTTCCTCAGCTATGTCGATAGCGGCTTTTACAACAACACCATCTTCCACCGCGTGATCCCAGGCTTCATGGTCCAGGGCGGCGGTTTCACCGAGCAATTGGTGCAGAAGAACACCCAAGATCCCATCAAGAACGAGGCTAGCAACGGCCTGCAGAACACGCGCGGCACCTTGGCCATGGCCCGCACCTCCAACCCGAATTCGGCCACCAGCCAGTTCTTCATCAACGTGGCCGACAATGATTTCCTCAACCCAGGCCGCGACGCCGGTTACGCGGTGTTCGGCAAAGTGACCAAAGGCATGGAAGTGGTCGACCAGATCGTCAATTCGCCAACCACCGTCAAGAAAGGCATGCGTGATGTGCCGAACGACCCGGTGTTCATCAAGTCCGCCAAACGCATCGACTGACTGCCGGTTTCACAGGGACGTGAAACCTTCCGGGTCGGGTAGCACAGGAGTCTAGTCACCCATGCTGTACCGCCGCTTCGAGCAACTGATCGATATTTTCCGCGACGCGCCCAGCGAGTCGCCACCTGGCCAGGTCTGGCCGTTCTACCTGTACTACCTGCGCCAAGTGTGGCCGAGCTTTCTCGCGCTGCTGGTGGTAGGCCTTTTCGCCTCGCTGATCGAGGTGGCGATGTTCAGCTACCTGAGCCGCATCATCGACCTGGCCCAGGGCACACCCAATGCAAACTTCTTCAGCGAGCACAGCGGCGAGCTGATCTGGATGCTGGTGGTGATCCTTGTGTTGCGACCGGTGTTTTTCGGGCTGCATGACCTTCTGGTACACCAGACCATCAACCCCGGCATGACCAGCCTGATTCGCTGGCAAAACCATACCTATGTGCTCAAACAGAGCCTTAACTTCTTCCAGAGCGACTTCGCCGGGCGCATCGCCCAGCGCATCATGCAGACCGGTAACTCGCTGCGCGATTCTGCCGTGCAGGCGGTGGATGCACTTTGGCATGTGCTGATCTACGCGATCACCTCGCTGGTGCTGTTCGCAGAGGCCGACTGGCGTTTGATGCTACCGCTGCTGGTGTGGATCTTCGGCTACATCGCCGCGCTTTATTACTTCGTGCCACGGGTCAAGGAGCGCTCGGTGATTTCCTCCGATGCCCGTTCCAAGCTGATGGGGCGCATCGTCGATGGCTATACCAACATCGCTACCCTCAAGCTGTTTGCCCACACTGATTACGAACAGCAGTACGCCCGCGAAGCGATCCGAGAACAGACCGAAAAAACTCAACTGGCGTCGCGCGTGGTGACCCGCATGGACGTGGTCATCACCAGCCTCAACGGCCTGCTGGTGGTGAGCACAACGGGCCTGGCGCTGTGGCTGTGGAGCCAGTCGCTGATCACCGTCGGTGCCATCGCCCTGGCGACGGGGCTGGTGATTCGCATCGTCAACATGTCGGGCTGGATCATGTGGGTGGTCAACGGCATCTTCGAGAACATCGGTATGGTCCAGGACGGTCTGCAGACCATCGCCCAGCCTGTCACCGTCACCGACAAGCCCAATGCACCGCCCCTGAAAGTCACGCGTGGCGCCGTGCGTTTCGACGATGTGGACTTTCATTACGGCAAGGCCGCCAATGTGATCGACGGGCTCAACCTGGACATCCGACCGGGGGAGAAAATTGGCCTGATCGGCCCGTCCGGGGCCGGCAAATCGACTTTGGTCAACCTGCTGCTTCGGCTGTATGACGTGCAGGGTGGTCGCATCCTGATCGACGGCCAGGACATTGCCCAGGTCAGCCAGGCCAGCCTGCGCGCACAGATCGGCATGATTACCCAGGACACTTCGCTGCTGCACCGCTCGATCCGCGACAACCTGCTGTATGGCCGGCCCGGCGCCAGTGAAGCTGCGCTGCAGGAGGCCGTGCGCCGGGCGCGTGCCGACGAATTCATCCCACAGCTGTCGGACGCCCAAGGCCGTACAGGGTTCGATGCCCATGTCGGCGAGCGGGGCGTGAAACTTTCAGGCGGTCAACGCCAACGCATCGCGATTGCCCGGGTACTGTTGAAAAATGCACCGCTTCTGATCATGGACGAAGCGACCTCGGCGCTGGACTCGGAGGTCGAAGCGGCCATCCAGGAAAGCCTGGAAACCCTGATGCAAGGTAAGACGGTGATCGCCATCGCTCACCGGCTTTCGACCATCGCTCGCATGGACCGCCTGGTGGTGCTGGACAAAGGGCGGATCGTCGAGATTGGCAGCCACAGCGAGCTGCTGCAACAGCGGGGGTTGTATGCCCGCTTGTGGCATCACCAGACCGGTGGCTTTGTCGGGGTCGACTGAACCGGTGCTGGCCCTTTTGCGGGGGAACTCGCGCCTGCATGTTCACCCTGTGCAGGAGCGGGTTCACCCGCGAAGGCGCCAGCCCAAGCGCCAAGGAACTCAACCCTTGCGGTAGGGCAACATCTGCTTGGCTTCTTCGGCATACCCCCTCACCCCTGCTCGCTCCTGCCGCAGAAAATCCTCTACCGCCCGCTTCAACCCCGGATGTAGCAGGTAATGCCAAGACCGCGTCAAAACCGGCTCGAAGCCACGGATCAGCTTGTGCTCACCCTGCGCCCCGGCATCGAAACGTTGCAAGCCTTCGGCAATGGCGAAGTCTATGCCCTGGTAGAGGCAGGTTTCAAAATGCAGGCGGTCGAATTCATCCAGGCAACCCCAATAACGGCCGAACAGGCTGTCGCCGCCGACCAGACTCAAGGCCATCGCCACATCGCGTCCGCCTTGGCGCGCAATCACCACCCTCAACGCTTCGGGCATGCGTTCGGCCAACAGGCTGAAAAACGCCCGGGTCAGGTACGGTGCGCGCCCGCGCACTGCGTACGTATTGGCATAGCAGAGAAAGACAAAATCCCATTGCGCCTCGGCCAGCTCATCGCCGCGGTACCAGCGAAAATCGATACCCTGCCCCGCCACCTGCTCACGCTCTTTGCGCATCTGCTTGCGCTTGCGAGAGCTTAAGTTGTCGAGAAAATCCTGAAAGTCGCGATAACCCTGATTACGCCAATGGAACTGGCAGCCCAGGCGCTCCATCCAGCCCGGCTGGCCCGCCATCTGTGCATCGAGCTGCGGCTCAGTGAAATTGATGTGCGCACCCGACAACCCGGCCTTGTCCAGGTACTGCGGTAATGCCTGCAATACCAGTAGTGCATCGGCAGGGTCGGGCGCCAGTAAGCGCGGGCCGCTGACCGGGCTGAACGGTACCGCCCCCAGCAGCTTGGGGTAATAGGCGATGCCGGCGCGCTCGCAAGCGTCGGCCCAGCCGTGATCGAACACGTACTCGCCGTAGGAGTGCCACTTGCGATAGGCCGGTAGCAACGCCCGCACCTGCCCATCGCGCTCGAGCACCAGGTGTTCGGCTGCCCAGCCAGTGCTGGGCGCCACACTGGCGCTGTCTTCCAGGGCACTGAGAAAGCCATGACGCAAAAATGGATGGCCCGGCGGAACCAAGGCATCCCAGGTCGCCGCTGGCAGGTCACGCAGATGGGCAAGGCTGTAGAGACTGGTCACGTGTTCGACTCGCTATTGAAGGCCATCAGTATCGACGAACAAGGGCCCATCGCTCAAACGATGATCGGCCCTTTGTCCCTACGCTTTCGCTTACTTAACCGCAGTGCCATTAATAAGACATCAATCTGTAATGCCCCCCCGCAATACTTGCGCCTGTTTTCCGGAACCCTAGAACCTGTCTAGCCAGGCCCTTTCCGAAGACATGCCAACACGGGGGTGGGCGCTGAGCCTCCCCGAATATTTTCAGTAGGGAGAACCTTATGCGTCTTGTTTCCACACTTACCGGAGTGAGCCTCACCGGCATGATGCTGGCTATGAGTACTTCGGCCAGTGCAGCTGTCGACGCCAAGCTGCTCGAAATGCTCCGCGCCAATGGCTCGATCAACCAGGCGCAGTACAACGAGCTGCAAGGCGACCTGGCAAAGGAGACCAAGGAAAAGGCCGACCAGAAAGCCCAATCCGACCGTATGAGCGCTTTCGAACAAAAAGTGGCCTGGGCCGCCAAGACCCAGATCAAGGGTGATGTGCGCCTGCGTTACGAGGACGTCAACGTCGACAACCCTATTTCGCGCAGTGGCAACCAGGACCGAGAGCGTGTTCGTGCCCGCGTTGGCTTCTACAGTGAGATCAACCCGCAAGTCGACGCTGGCGTGCGTGTGGCCACCGGCAGCAGCGCCGATGCCCGATCGACCAACCAAAGCCTGGATAACTACTTCGAGAAGAAGTCGCTGTGGGTCGATTTGGCCTACCTCGACTGGCACCCGACCGCTGTGCCGAACCTGCACGTGATCGGCGGCAAGATGAACCAGCCCTGGGTGAGCATGGGCGACATTATCTGGGACAGCGACATCAACCCTGAAGGCGTTGCGCTCACCTACAAAACCAATGCCGGCCCTGCTGAAGTGTTCGGCAGCATCGGCCACTACAACCTCAAGGACAATGTCGACGGCGACGGCGTGCAGTTCAAGCACGATGCCCAGCTTTACGCTGCCCAACTTGGCACCAAATTCAACGCCGCCGATACCGTCAAGGTCACCGTCGGCGCCAGCCTCTACGGCTACGACAATGACAAGGCCTCGGCTGCGCTGCGCTCGCTGGGCAACACCACCGACGAATTCAACCTGGTCGAGGGCTTCGGCCAAATCGATTTCACCGGCTTCGCCATTCCGCTGTCGGCTTATGGCCAGTACGTCAAGAACACCGAAAGCACCGACGGCATGGATACCGCCTGGCTGGCCGGTTTGAAATCGAAAATTGGCGCCTGGAGCCTGGACTACAACTACCGCGACGTGCAGCGCAACGGCGTGGTCAGCCTGTTCACCGACTCTGACTTCGGCAACGGCTTCACCGGTTCACGCGGTCACAAGTTCAAAGTCGGTTACGAAATCGACAAGAACTTCAGCCTGGGCGCAGCCTACCTGATGGCCAAGACCGACTACTCCAACCTGCCCAACAGCAATGCTGACGTAGACACCCTGCAGGTAGATCTGGAAGCCAAGTTCTAAGCTGCATACGCTTTGCTCCACGCTCAAGCGGAAAACACCGACCCCATCCGGTGTTTTCCGCTTTTTTTCGCCCACAAAAAAGGGGCCGCTTTGGCGGCCCCTGCTTGGGTAGCTCAGCGCTTGCGCAGAATCACGCTACCGATCGAATAACCCGCGCCGAACGAACTCAGTACCCCCAACGACCCTTCGGCCAAGTCATCCTGGTACAGATGGAAGGCGATCACCGAACCTGCCGAGCTGGTGTTGGCATATCGATCGAGAATGACCGGTGCCTCGTCTTCGCTCACCTCGCGCCCCAGCAGTTTCTTGACGATCAGGTGGTTCATGCTCAGGTTGGCCTGGTGCAGCCAGAAGCGCTTGACATCGGAAGGCTGCAGGTCGTTTTCACTCAGGTGCTTGCCGATCAGCTCAGCGACCATCGGGCAGACTTCCCGGAATACCTTACGCCCCTCCTGCACGAACAATTTGTCCGGCGCACCCACCCCCTCTTCAGCCGCACGGTTGAGGAAGCCGAAATTGTTGCGGATGTTGTTCGAGAAGGCGGTCTGCAGCTTGGTGCCCAGAATGTCGAATTGATGCGCGGATGTGGCCTTGTCGGCGCGCTCGACCAGCACCGCCGTGGCGGCATCACCGAAGATGAAGTGGCTGTCGCGGTCGCGGAAGTTCAGGTGCCCGGTGCAGATCTCCGGGCTGACCACCAGCAGCGCCCGTGCCTGGCCCAACTGCACACTGTTGGCAGCGGTCTGGATACCGAACGTGGCCGACGAGCAGGCCACGTTCATGTCGAAGGCAAAACCCTCGATGCCCAGCGCTTGCTGCACTTCGATGGCGATGGCCGGGTAAGGGCGCTGCAGGTTGGAGCAGGCGACGATTACCCCATCGACATCCGCCGCAGTACGGCCAGCGCGCTCCAGGGCCTGGCCCGCAGCGGCCACAGCCATTTCACAAAGGATCGACTGCTCGTCGTTGGCGCGCTCAGGCAGGCGCGGTTTCATGCGCTGCGGGTCGAGGATACCGGCCTTGTCCATCACGAAACGGCTTTTGATGCCCGAGGCCTTCTCGATGAAGGCAGCGTCGGAAACCGGCGCTGCTTCCACCTCGCCACGCTCGATGGCGGCGGCGTTGGCCTGGTTGTATTGCGCTGACCAGGCATTGAAAGAGGCCACCAGTTCTTCGTTGGAAATGCTCTGGGCCGGGGTATACAGGCCGGTGCCGCTGATGACGACGTTATGCACGATCGATCCTCTGCTCAAAGGCCATCGCCACGGGGCGTTGGCTCGGAATATGACAGAATAATGGCACTTTAGTACCAGGTTCGAGGCGAGAGTTGTGCCCTCGATCGCGATCGAGCCACCCCTACAGAACGCTGTTATTCACTGCAGGAGCGGATTCGTCCGCGATGGGCCGCAAAGCGGCCCCCAAATTCACTGGAGTGTGCCACAAATCAAGGAAGTTAGCCTTCCACCTGGCTCCACTGTTTGCTCAATCTTTTGTCGGAAATCGGCACCTTGGTACCCAACTGCTGGGCAAACAGCGATACCCGGTACTCCTCGAGCAACCAACGGTACAACGCCAACTGTTCATCGCGCTTGCCTTCCTGAGCATGCTTGTCGGCCCGCGCCTGGTACTGCGCCCACAGGTTGGCCAACTCACCACTCCAGACCCGGTCCTTCTGCACTTGGCTGCCAAGTTTCTCGAGGCGCAACTCCACAGCTTTGAGGTAGCGCGGCAGTTCCTTGAACCAGGCAGCCGGGGTTTCCCGCACGAAGCCTGGGTAGACCAGATTGGCCAGCTGTTGTTTGATGTCGTTCAGCGCCACCGCCTGGCTCAGGTCGATCTTGCCCTTGAAGCGCTTCTGCAGGCCGTGCCACAGTTTGAGCACTTCCAGCGTCTGCCGGGCCAGGCGCTCGGCGTGCTCGGCCCAGCTGCCACGCTTGCGCTCGGCCAGCCCGGCGAGGGCGGCGCCGTCACGCGGCAACGTCGCTTCACCGTCTAGGATGCAGCTGTCCAGGCTCGCCAGCAGAATATCCTCGACCAGCGCCTCGACCCGGCCCAGCTCACGGTACAGCAGCCCCAGCTCGGTCAGCCCCGGCAGCTTGCCACGCAGGAACTTGGCAGGCTCGGCCAACTGTTGCAGCAACAGGCGCTGCAGGGCACGACGGTGCTGGAACTCGGCTTCGGCCTGAGTCGAGAAGCGCCCCTCACGTACGCTGCCATTCTCTTCCACCAACGCTGGGTAAACCGTCATCGACAGGCCAGCGATCTTCTGCTGCGCGGTCTGCTTGACCTCACTGAAGGCTTTGGCCTGCACCGGTTGCTCGCTCTTCTCGGTGCGCGGCACGGCCAAGGCAGCTTGGCTGGCTGCGGCAAAGCGCGCAGTCAGCTCGGCAAGGTCGCGGCCTTCGCCGAGGAATTTGCCCTGGCCATCGACCACCTCGATGTTCATGCGCAGGTGGCCTTCGACCAGGTTGACCGACTCGGCCCAGGCCTCATCGGGCACACGTGCGCCGGTCATGCGCAGCAGCTCCTGGCCCAAGGCTTGTGGCAGTGCCCCCTGGCCGAAGCTCATGCGCGCCAGCGAAGCTTTGACGAAGTCCGGCACCGGCACGAAGTTCTTGCGCAGGGCCTTGGGCAGGTTGCGCACCAGCGCTACGCACTTGGCTTCCAGCAACCCTGGCACCAGCCATTCCAGGCGCTCGCCCGGCAGGCTTGGCAGCAGTGGCGCCGGCACCCGCACGGTCACACCATCACGCGAGTGACCCGGCTCGAAGTGATAGCTCAGTGGCAGGCGCAGCTCACCGACCTGCATGCTGTCGGGGTACTGCGCGGCGGTCACTTCACTGGCCTCGCGGGCCAGCACGTCTTCCTCGCGCATGATCAGCAGGTTCGGGTCCTTCTGGCTGTTCATGCGGTACCAGGCATCGAAGGTCGCGGTCTGGTGGATTTCAGCCGGCAGACGGGCTTCGTAGAAGGCGTACAGGGTTTCTTCGTCGGCCAGAATGTCACGCCGGCGGGCTTTGGCTTCCAGCTCGTCGAGCTCTTCGAGCAAGCGCTTGTTGGCAGCCAGGCACTTGGCCCGCGATTGGATCTCACCACCAACCAGGGCTTCGCGGATGAATATCTCACGCGATGCGACCGGGTCGATCGGGCCAAAATGCACCGGACGGCGGCCCACCAGGATCAGGCCATACAGGGTGATTTGCTCATAAGCCACAACCTGCCCGCGCTTTTTCTCCCAGTGGGGCTCGAAGTGGTTCTTCTTGATCAAGTGAGTTGCCAACGGCTCGATCCAGTCAGGCTCGATCTTGGCCACCATGCGCGCATAGAGCTTGGTGGTTTCCACCAGCTCGGCGGCCATTACCCACTGCGGGCGCTTGCGGCCAATGCCAGAAGAGGGGTGCACCCAGAAGCGCCGCTGGCGAGCTCCCTGGTAATCACCCTCTTCGGTCTTGTGGCCGATCTGGCTGAGCAGCCCGCTAAGAATTGCCTTGTGTACCTTCTGGTAATCAGAAGGCTCCTTGTTGACCGGCAACTGCAGCTCGCGGCAAATCAGCGACAATTGCCGATGGGCATCGCGCCACTCGCGCAGGCGCAGGTAGTTGAGGAAATGCTTGCGGCACCAGTTGCGCAGCGGGCTGGAGGTCAGCGCCTGGCGTTGCTCTTCGAACCCGCGCCATAGGTTGACCAACGCGGCGAAGTCGGTATCAGCGTCCTTCCACTGGGCATGTGCCTGGTCGGCCGCCTGCTGGCGCTCCGGCGGGCGCTCACGAGGGTCCTGCACCGACAGTGCGCTGGTCACGATCAGCACTTCCTGCAGGCTGCCCTGGCGCGCACCTTCAAGCAGCATGCGGCCCAGCCGTGGGTCGATCGGCAGGCGCGCCAACTGGCGGCCGATGGGCGTCAGCTGGTTCTCGCGATTGACCGCCGACAGTTCCTGCAGCAGGTTGAAACCGTCACTGATCGCCTTGCCATCCGGCGGCTCGATGAATGGGAAGGCATCGATGGCGCCCAGGCGCAGGTGCAGCATCTGCAAAATCACCGCCGCCAGGTTGGTACGCAGGATCTCGGGGTCGGTGAAGGCCGGCCGGCCGTTGAAGTCGTCTTCGCTGTACAAGCGAATGCAGATCCCCGGCTCGACTCGGCCGCACCGGCCTTTGCGCTGGTTGGCACTGGCCTGCGAGACCGCCTCGATGGGCAGGCGCTGGACCTTGGCGCGGTAACTGTAGCGGCTGATGCGGGCGGTGCCGCTGTCGATCACGTAACGGATACCGGGGACGGTCAAGGAAGTTTCCGCCACGTTGGTGGCCAGCACCACCCTGCGCCCGCTGTGCGACTGGAAGATCCGCTGCTGTTCAGCTGGCGACAGGCGCGCGTACAGCGGCAGAATCTCGGTGTGGCGTAGTTGCGCCTTACGCAGAATTTCTGCCGCGTCGCGGATTTCCCGCTCGCCCGGCAGGAATACCAACACATCGCCAGGCCCCTTGCCGACGCTGCGCTCGTGCTGGGCGATCTCGTCGAGCGAAGCAAGAATGGCCTGATCCACTGTGAGGTCGTCTTCGACCTGGTTGCCCTCCTCGTCCTGCTCGCTGGTCAACGGCCGATACCAGGTGTCCACCGGGAACGTACGCCCAGACACCTCGATGATCGGAGCATTGTCGAAGTGCTTGGAGAAGCGCTCCAGGTCGATGGTCGCCGAGGTGATGATCAACTTCAGCTCCGGGCGCCGGTGCAGCAGGGTCTTGAGGTAGCCAAGCAGGAAATCGATGTTCAGGCTGCGCTCGTGGGCCTCGTCGACGATGATCGTGTCGTAGCGCTCGAGAAAACGGTCGTGCTGGGTTTCGGCCAGCAGAATACCGTCGGTCATCAGCTTGACCAGGGTGTTGGCATCGCTCTGGTCTTCGAATCGCACCTGATAACCGACCAGCCCGCCCAGCGGCGTACCAAGCTCCTCGGCAACCCGGGCAGCGACACTGCGCGCGGCGATGCGCCTGGGTTGGGTGTGGGCGATCAGGCCATGGCTGCCGCGGCCCAGTTCCAGGCAAATCTTGGGCAACTGCGTGGTCTTGCCCGAACCCGTTTCGCCAGCGATCACCAGGACCTGATGTTCCGAAAGTGCCTTCTTGATCTCGTCACGCTTGGCGGCAATCGGCAGGCTGTCGTCGTAGCGAATGGTCGGCACACTTTGCTGGCGGGCGGTGACTTGAGCGCAGGAGGCCTGAACCTTTTCCACCCATTGCGCCAGCTTGACCTCGTCGGGGCGTTTGCGCAGTTCATGCAATTGCCGGCGCAGGCGATGGCGCTCGGCGATCATGGCGTGGTCGAGGTTTTGCAGCAGTTTATCGATGGCTTGGTCAGTCATGGGGCTTTTTAGTGATGCAGGTGAGCCTGCTGTTTCATGATCGGCATGCGGAAAGTCCGGCGATTGTGGCAGATTTACCGGCGCTCTGCTGCCTGGAGCTGCCTTATGGCCGCTAATCCCGCTTGCACGAGGTTGCACGCTTTCTGATCAACAATTCGATACGAGTGATCTGGTGTCGGATTTTTTTGGGGTTCAATCTGAGCCTTTTGGCGCCTGTGAGATCGAGCGCCGCCCGCGCGGCGCATCGCGAGCTGCGCTCGCTCCTACGTTTGTTTCGGGCCAGTAATGCCTGTTACAGGCGCGCGCGACCGCCTTGTTTGTACGACGCGACATCGCGCCATGCACCAAGGCGTCCGCGCGCAAATCCCACAGGATCAATTGGCCCGAAACAAACGTAGGAGCGAGCAAAGCTCGCGATGCGCCGCGCGGGCGGCGCTCGATCTACGCCCCACCCGAGAGCTCAAGCCAAGCCTCTAGGCTTGAGTGAACAGCATTCTCCCCAGGCAGCGCGAATGTTTAGCCAAGCCCGATGTGAAGGTTGCCATTCACTGCTTTAATCAACCTTAAGCCGCATGTGAGTATCAAGGGCATGATTCCCGTCCAGACCATCGCCCCACCGTCGTCCCGCCCTTCGCTTACGAAGGCCCGGTCCCACGCCGGTGAAAATCCGCTGGTCCATGTGATTCTCGCCTTCTGGGCCTTGTGGCACTGCCGCCACGCCCGCCCACCAGATGTCTCGCTCACGCCTTTGTGACCCAATGCGGCCGTAGCCTGGCCGTTTGACTCAAATGGACCGCGCCCTTGCGCAGGTCCCATGCGCCTGTGAGCGACACCATCATGCACTTTGCACCTGTAGAGCACGCCAGCCGTTTCCTGGCAGAAAACCCCGATATCGAACTGTTCGAGCTGTTCATCCTCGACGCCAACGGCGTGCCCCGCGGCAAGCTGTTGCACCGTGACGAATTGCTCGCCGTGTACCAGAGCGGTAGGCCGCTGCCAAGCACCATCCTGGGGCTGACCCTAAATGGCGACGACGTGGAAAATTCCGGGCTGGTCTGGGATGTGGGCGATATCGACTGCCGCGCCTACCCGCTGGTTGGCAGCTTGGTACGCTTGCCCTGGCGTCGGGTGCCGACCGCCGCGGTACAGGTCAGCATGCACCCCAGCGAAGGGCTGCCAGCCAGCGTTGCCGACCCTCGCCATGTGCTGCTACGCACCATCGATGCGCTAAAGGCCGACGGTTATCACCCAGTGATGGCCTGCGAGCTGGAGTTCTACCTGCTCGACCAGAAGCGTGATGCCCAGGGCTACCCGCAGCCGGCGCTGGACAACGACGGCGGCCGCCCGCGCAATACTCAGGTTTACGGCCTGCGCGAGCTGGAACAGATCGAGCCGTTTCTTGCCGACCTCTATGCCGCATGCAAGGCCCAAGGTATCCCTGCGCGCACGGCAATTTCCGAATATGCACCCGGCCAGGTGGAGATCACCCTGGAGCATGGCGATGCGCTGCAAGCGATGGACCAGGCCGTGCGCTACAAGCGCCTGGTCAAGGGCGTGGCCCATGCCCACGGCATGCAGGCCTGCTTCATGGCCAAGCCGTTCGCCCACCTGGCAGGCACTGGCATGCACATGCACCTGAGCCTGGCTGACGCTGCTGGCAACAACTTGTTCGCCAGCCAAGACAAAGCTGGCACTCCCCTACTGCGCCAAGCGGTGGCCGGGATGCTCCGCCACCTGCGTGACTCGCTGCTGCTGTTCTGCCCCAACGCCAACTCGTTTCGCCGTTTCCAGGCCAATAGCTACGCACCTTTGGCACCTACCTGGGGTGTCGATAACCGCACCGTGAGCCTGCGCGTGCCCGGTGGCCCGGCCAGCAGCCGGCACATCGAACACCGGATCTGTGGCGCCGATGCCAACCCATACCTGGCCGCGGCCGCCATTCTGGCGGCCAGCCATCGCGGCATCCGCGAGCGTCTGGACCCAGGTGCACCGGTCGAGGGTAACGGTTATGCCCAGGCAACCGAGCACCTGCCTACCGACTGGCTGACCGCGCTGGACGCCCTGGAGCGCTCGCACTGGGCACGCGAAGCGCTGGGCGAGCGCTTTCTCGACGTCTACCTGAAGGTCAAGCGCGCCGAGTACCGACAGTTCATGGCCGAAGTCAGCGAACAGGACTGGCGCTGGTACCTGCACCAGGCCTGAGCCTTACCCATTCAGAACAAGGAACACCGATGAACGCAGCATTGAACAAAGGCCCGGCGCAGCGCGCGCCGTCCTATTACAGCGCCACCCTGAACGATCACAGCGCATACCCACAGCTCAAGGGCACGGTGCAAGCCGATGTGGCCATCATCGGCGGTGGCTTCACAGGCGTCGCCACTGCGGTGGAATTGGCCGAGCGCGGCCTGAAGGTGGCGATCATCGAAACCAACCGTATAGGCTGGGGCGCCAGTGGCCGCAACGGCGGCCAGGTTACTGGCAGCTTGTCAGGTGACGAGGCCATGCGTACGCAGATGCGCAACCACCTGGGCGCTGAGGTCGATGATTTCATCTGGCACCTGCGGTGGCGTGGGCACCAGATCATCGAACAGCGGGTCGAGCGCTATGGCATCGATTGCGACCTCAAGCGCGGGCACCTGCACGCTGCCATGAAACCATCACACATGCAGGAACTGCGCGAGTTCCAGGCCGAGGCCGAACGCCGTGGCATGGGCGACAAGATTCAACTGCTCGACCGCGAAGGGGTGGCCGCGCATCTGCAGAGCCCGCTGTACCTCGGCGCACTCAAGAACATGCGCAACCTGCATCTGCACCCGCTCAACCTGTGCCTGGGCGAAGCCCGAGCGGCCCACAGCTTGGGCGCGCTGATTTTCGAGAATTCCGAAGTTCTGGACATCGTTCACGGCCCACGCCCGGCGGTGGTTACCGCCCACGGCCGGGTCGAAGCACGCCAGGTGATGCTCGCGGGTGACGTTTACCACAAGCTGGAGAAACGCCAGCTCAAAGGCAAGATCTTCCCCGCCATGGGCGGTATCGTCACCACCGCGCCGCTGGGTGAACTGGCCCAACAGATCAACCCACAGGACCTGGCGGTGTACGATTGCCGCTTCGTGCTCGACTATTATCGCCTGACCGCCGACAAGCGCCTGTTGTTCGGCGGCGGGGCCAACTACTCGGGCAAGGACTCGCGGGATATCGAAGGTGAACTGCGCCCTTGCATCGAGCGCACTTTCCCAGCGCTCAAGGGGATACCGATCGAGTTTCAGTGGAGCTGCGCGATGGGCATCGTGGTCAATCGCATCCCGCAACTGGGCAAGCTATCGGACAATGTGTGGTACTGCCAGGGCTACTCTGGGCACGGCATCGCCACCAGCCACATCATGGGCGAGATCATGGCCGAAGCATTGACCGGAACGCTGGAGAAATTCGACACATTCGCCCAGTGCAAGCACGTGCGCGTGCCGATGGGAGACTTGCTGGGCAACCCACTGCTGGCGGCGGGAATGTGGTACTACCAGATGCTGGAGAAACTGCGCTGATCGCTCTGGCCTCTTCGCCGGTTCACCCGCGAGGAGGCCAGTAACGCCGCCCGAAATTCAGAGGATCAGGCGATCTTCTTCAAGCCCTGCTTTTTCAGTTCTTCATCGCGTAGTTCACGGCGCAGGATCTTGCCGACGTTGGTGGTCGGCAATACATCGCGGAACTCGATGTAGCGCGGCACCTTGTATCCGGTGACGTTGGCGCGCATGTGTTCCATCACCTGCTCCTTGGTGACCGTCATGCCAGGCTTGACCACGATGAATACCTTGATTACCTCACCCGACTTCTCGTCCGGCACACCGATGGCAGCGCACTGCAGCACGCCCGGCAAGCCAGCGAGCACATCTTCGAGCTCGTTGGGGTACACGTTGAAGCCTGAGACCAGGATCATGTCTTTCTTGCGATCGACGATACGCATATAGCCATCGGGCTGGATCAAGGCGATATCGCCAGTCTTGAGCCAACCGTCACTGTCGAGGATCTCACGGGTGGCATCCTCGCGCTGCCAGTAGCCCTTCATGACCTGCGGGCCCTTGACGCACAGCTCGCCGGTTTCGCCCAGTGGCAATTCGTTGCCGGCATCGTCGATGATCTTGCACAGGGTCGAGGGCACTGGGATGCCGATGGTACCCACCTGGTTAGCTTCGGACGGATTCACCGCCGCCACCGGGCTGGTTTCGGTCATGCCGTAGCCTTCGCAGATGGCACAGCCGGTCACGCTCTTCCAGCGTTCGGCGACGCTCAACTGCAATGCCATGCCACCGGACAAGGTGATTTTCAGTGCCGAGAAGTCCAAGGCACGAAATGCATCGTTATTGCACAACGCAACGAACAGCGTGTTCAGGCCAACGAAACCGCTGAACTTCCATTTGCTCAGCTCCTTGACCATGGCAGGTAGGTCACGTGGGTTACTGATCAGCACGTTGTGGTTGCCGATCAGCATCATCGCCATGCAGTGGAAGGTGAAAGCGTAGATGTGGTACAGCGGCAACGGTGTGATGAGGATCTCGCAACCTTCATGCAGGTTAGCGCCCATCAGCGCACGACACTGCAGCATGTTTGCCACCAGGTTGCGGTGGGTCAGCATCGCCCCTTTTGCCACGCCAGTGGTACCGCCGGTGTACTGCAGCACGGCCACGTCATTGGCTTGCGGGTTAGCTTCGGTGACCGGCTGGCCATTGCCCAGCGCCAAAGCATCGTTGAAGCGCACGGCGCGCGGCAGGTTATAGGCCGGCACCATTTTCTTCACGTACTTGATCACGCTGTTGATCAGCAGGCGCTTGAGGGGGGGGAGCAAGTCAGCCACTTCGGTGACGATGACGTGCTTGACCTGGGTCTTGGGTACTACCTTTTCGGCCAGATGTGCCATATTGGCCAGGCAAACCAGGGCCTTGGCGCCGGAGTCGTTGAACTGATGCTCCATCTCGCGTGCGGTGTAGAGCGGGTTGGTGTTGACCACGATCAAGCCAGCGCGCATCGCGCCGAATACGGCTACCGGGTATTGCAGGACATTGGGCAGCTGAACGGCAATGCGATCACCTGGCTTGAGGTCTGTGTGCTGCTGCAGCCAGGCCGCGAAAGCGCCTGAGAGCGTATACAGTTCGCCGTAGGTGATGGTCTTGCCCAGGTTGCTAAAGGCCGGTTTATTGGCAAAGCGTTGGCAGGATTGCTTGAGTACCGCCTGGATATTAGGGAATTCGTCAGGATTGATTTCCGCCGTAATCCCGGCTGGGTATTTATCCTTCCAAAAATTTTCGATCATGGAAGCCCACTCCTTCAGCAACAGCGAAGTTCGATTCACGCGTCGATGCGTTTATTATTGATATGTGATGAGGGTTCGTTGCAAACCGGATCATCTGAAAGCGGCCCGAGAGTAACAGCTTTAAATAGGGTCGCCTAGAGGCCATAACCGGCCTTGCAGTCACAAAAATGACTCAATGAACGATATGGGTCATTTTTAGAGTAATTGACCAAAATGTCGCAAATCAGCCTGAAAGCAGCCCGCTAGAGCTGCTTGGGTCATTGGGCGTCAGGCGATATCACGCAACTCTCGGCGTAGAATCTTGCCCACCGGGGTCATCGGTAGCGATTCACGTACCACAATGTGCTTAGGGACTTTGTAGCCGGTGAAGTTGGCTTTGCAGTAGGCCTTCAAGTCATCGACGTTCACCCCCCCTTCACGGGCCACTACGAACAGCTTCACCGCCTCCCCGGAGCGCTCGTCAGGTACGCCGATGGCCGCGCAGTTGGCGACCTGCGGATGGCCCATGACCACCTCTTCGATTTCATTGGGGTAAACGTTGAAGCCCGAGACGATGATCATGTCCTTCTTGCGGTCGACGATGCGGGTGAAACCGTCCGGGTCGATCACGGCGATGTCGCCGGTTTTGAACCAACCCTCGGCATCCAGTGCCTGCGCCGTGGCCTCTGGCTGCTGCCAGTAACCCTTCATCACTTGTGGGCCCTTGATGCACAACTCGCCGCGCTCACCCAGAGGTTGTTCGTTGCCATCATCATCGATGACCTTGAAGGCTGTGCCCGCTACCGGTATACCCACGGTGCCGAGGCGCGCCAGCTTGCCGTAGGGGTTGGTGCTGGCTACAGGAGAGGTTTCGGTCAGGCCATAACCCTCGACGATGCGGCAGCCCGTGAGTGCCTCCCAGCGCTCGGCAGTGGCTTTGACCAACGCCGTACCCCCTGAGTTGGTGACTTTCAGTGCCGAAAAGTCCAGCTGGCGGAAGCCCGGATGGTCCATCAATGCGACGAACAAGGTGTTGAGCCCCAGCAGCGCAGAAAAACGCCACTTGCCCAGCTCCTTGATGAACCCCGGGATGTCCCGTGGGTTGGTGATGAGCACGTTGTGATTGCCGGTCACCATCATGCACATGCAGTTCGCGGTGAAGGCATAGATGTGATACAGCGGCAATGGCGCAATCATCACTTCCTGCCCGTCTTTGATCAGCCGCTGGCCGTCCGGGCCATGCTGGGAAAAGCAGGCCAGTACCTGCAGCATGTTGGCTACCAGGTTGCCATGGGTGAGCATCGCGCCTTTGGCCAGGCCCGTGGTGCCGCCGGTGTACTGCAGCACGGCGATGTCGTCCAGCGACTGCGGCACCGGTTTGTGCGCAAGGCTGCGGCCCTCACGCAGTACCTGCTTGAACGCAATGGCTTGGGGCAGGTGGTAGGCCGGGACCATTTTCTTCAGCTTGTCGACCACAGTGTTGACCAGCCAGCCTTTGGCCGTGGGCAGTAAATCCCCCATCTTCGCCTCGATCAGGTAATCGATCGCGGTGTCGGGCAACACCTCCTGGACGCGCTTGCCGAACATGTTCAGGTACACCAGGGCGCGGGCGCCGGAGTCCTTGAACTGGTGGCGCATTTCGCGCTCTGTGTACAGCGGGTTGGTGTTGACCACGATCAACCCGGCGCGCAGGGCGCCGAACACGGCAATCGGATACTGCAGCACATTGGGCATCTGCACCGCGATGCGGTCCCCTGGCTTGAGGTCAGTGTGCTGCTGCAACCAGGCCGCGAAAGCGGCCGAATGGCGCTCGAGCTCTGCATAGTTCAGGGTCACGCCGAGGTTGCTGAAGGCCGGGCGCTCGGCGAAGCGCTCGCAAGAGCGCTCGAACACCTCGACGACCGACCCATAGGCGTCAAGGTCGATGGAGGAAGGCACGCCCTCGGGGCGTTTGTCGTTCCAGAAGTCGGCTTGCATTTATTATTGTTCCTCTGCCTGAGACCGCATCGATTCCTTGCCCTGTGTGTCAGGTGACATAAGGGCGTTGAGCCGACGTTAGCAGGTAAGCCCGAGGTGGCATATACGCCAAGTGCCGCCATTAACATTGTGAATCTTATTTGTGCCCTACCTGCAATTGGGCCGGTTGTGCATACACTGTGCGGTAATCTTAGCGAAGGAATGGCCATGCCCTATGACGCCTACTGGCTGCCAGCCAGCGACCATTGCCGGCTGTACGTGCACCAATGGCGGCCAGCCACGCCGGCCAAGGCCGTGGTGCTGCTGGCCCACGGCATGGCTGAGCATGGCGGGCGCTACCAGCGCCTGGGCCAAGCCCTCTCCGACGCCGGCTACGCATTGGTGGCGCCAGACCAGCGCGGCCACGGGCTCACCGCCGAGCATGGCAGTCTAGGCCTTTTTGCCCGCGAACATGGCTGGGATGCCGTGGTCAACGACCTCGGCTTGCTGGCCCAGCACATCGCTCAGCAATTTCCCTGCACCCCTGTTTTTTTATTCGGCCACAGCATGGGCAGTTACATCGCGCAGGCCTACCTCATCCATCACAGCGCCAGCTTGTACGGAGCCATACTCAGTGGCTCGAACCTGCAACCCGTCGCGCTTTACCGGGCAGCACGCCTGATTGCGCGCATTGAGGCCTGGCGCCAGGGGCCAACGGGCAAGAGTGCCCTGATCGAGTGGCTGTCGTTCGGTTCATTCAACAATGCCTTCAAGCCCAACCGCACGGCTTTCGACTGGCTCAGCCGCGACCCGGTCGAAGTGGACAAGTACGTCAACGACCCGCTCTGTGGCTTTCGCTGCACCAACCAGCTATGGCTCGACCTGCTGCAAGGGCTGGCGAACATCAGCATGACGTCCAACCTGGCGCAGATCGACCCGAACCTGCCGGTGCTGATAATTGGCGGCGAATGTGATCCGGTGAGTGCCGGCAAGCGTCTCACCCACCTGGCCGATGCCTTGCGCGCGACCGGCAATCGACATGTACAGTTGCGCGTCTATGCTGACGCGCGGCATGAGATGCTCAACGAAACCAATCGGGACGAGGTCACCGCCGACATCCTCGCATGGCTTAAGCAGGCCCTGGCACTCGGCCGCCCTGCTCGCAGCGAATGATATCGGCCTTGTCCGCTCATCAAGGAAACGCCAATGACCCAGGTCACCAACACGCCTTACGAAGCTTTGGAAGTCGGCCAGAAAGCCACCTACGAAAAGTCTGTCGAAGAACGCGATATCCAGCTGTTCGCCGCCATGTCCGGTGACCACAACCCGGTGCACCTGGATGCCGAGTTCGCTGCCAAAAGCATGTTCAAAGAGCGCATTGCCCACGGTATGTTCAGTGGTGCGCTGATCAGCGCCGCCGTGGCCTGCACGCTGCCGGGCCCTGGCACCATTTACCTGGGCCAGCAAATGAGCTTCCAGAAGCCGGTGAAAATCGGCGACACGCTGACCGTGCGTTTGGAAATTCTGGAGAAGCTGCCCAAGTTCAAGGTCCGTATCGCCACGAACGTCTACAACCAGAACGATGAGCTGGTTGTCGAGGGGGTGGCCGAAATCTTGGCACCGCGCAAGCAACAGACAGTGGAGCTTGTATCGCCACCGAATTTCATTGCCAGCTGAGCGCCGCTGTGAGCGTGTTCGCCTGAGAACGCGCTCCCTTGCGCCCCATTCAGGCAACTGTCTTGGTGGCCTGTGTCTGCCTCTTCGCGGCTAAAGCCGCTCCCTCACCGACCGTGCACCTACACTAGCTGGCTCAAGCGCTTTTCGATGTGCCGCCGCTCAGGTGCCTGGCGGGCCAACGCGAGTGCCTTCTGCCACGCCGCTCGCGCCTGCTCGACCTGCCCCAAGTCCTGATGCAACTGGGCTTGGGCCGCATGCGCCAGGTGATAGTCGCGCAACTCGCCGGCCGCCAGAAGCGCCTGCACCGCGTCCAGGCCGGCTTGCGGCCCGTCACGCTTGGCCAATGCCACTGCACGGTTGAGCGCCACGACGGCTGAAGGCCAATGCTGTAGCAGAACATCGTACAGCGCCAAGATTTGCCCCCAGTCCGTCTCTTGCGCAGTTGCCGCCTCAGCGTGCACCGCTGCGATCGCCGCCTGCACGCTGTAGGCTCCAAAGTCCCGGCGGCCAAGAGCCAGGTGCACCAGCTCGCACCCCTCGGTGATCTGTTGGCGGTTCCACAGGCCGCGGTCCTGCTGATCGAGGACCACCAGATTACCGTCGGCATCGCTGCGGGCACGCTGGCGCGAAGCCTGCAACAGCATGAGCGCAAGCAACCCTATGGCCTCGGTGTCCGGCAGTAGTTGCACCAGCAGCCGGCCCAGGCGTATAGCCTCGTCGCATAGCGCCTGCTGAACCAATGCCTGGCCTGAGGAGGCCGAATAACCTTCGTTGAAAACCAGATAGATCACCCGCAGCACGCTCTCCAGACGCTCGGGCAGCGCGTGCAGGTCCGGGACCTGATATGCAATACCGGCATCGCGAATCTTCGCCTTGGCACGGACGATGCGCTGAGCGATGGTCGCAGGGCTTTGCAAAAAAGCCCGGGCGATTTGCTCGGTGCTCAAGTCGCAGACTTCGCGCAGGGTGAGTGGCACCTGGGCATCGGCCGCAAGGGCCGGGTGGCAGCAGGTGAAGATCAATCGCAGGCGGTCATCGACCAGCAGTTCTTCCTCACTAGGGTCTTGTGCCTGGCCTTCGATCAGCATGATCAGATCAGCTTGAGCGCGGTCAAGACGGGCCCGCCTGCGCAGCGCGTCGATGGCTTTGAAACGCCCAGCCGAAACCAACCAGGCCCGCGGATTGTCAGGAATACCATCATGCTGCCAGCGCTGCACCGCGATAAAGAACGCTTCATGCAAGGCCTCCTCGGCGAGATCGAAATCCCCCAGCAACCGGATCAGCGTCGCCAGGATACGCCGCGAGTCACGCCGGTACACGCTTTCGACTTCGGCACGCACCTGCTCCTGCGCCAACACCGGCATCAGTCCGGCATCCGCTGGGTCACGACCTCGACAAGGCGATCCAGGCTTTCACCCCAACCCTGATGGAAACCCATTTCTTCATGGGCGCGGCTGTCGGCCGCATTCCAGTGCCAAGCACGGGCGGTATAGCGGGTTTTGCCGTGCTCTTCGTCAAAGCTGATCACCGCTGTCATGAACGCCTTGGGCGAAGGTACCCAGCCTGGCCCGAAGGCATCGGTGAAAACCAAACGGCGCGGCGCGGCAATCTCCAGAAACACCCCTTGGCTTGGGTATTCGCTGCCATCCGGGGCACGCATCAGGGTACGGAACAGGCCGCCGACCCACAGCTGCATCTCACATTCAGCAGTGGTCATGCCATGTGGCCCCCACCACTGCATCAGCCATTGAGGCTCGGTCCAGGCGCGGAACACTTTGGCAGGCGGCGCATCGATCAAGCGGGTGATGACCAGCTCATGCTGCGCGGGTGCGTGTTGAGCAAGGGACATTGTTGTTCTCCGTTGCTGTTAGGGTTGCAGTTCGCGTATCGGTCTGACTTCCACGCTGCCAACCCGCGCAGCCGGAATGCCCTTGGCGATGTTCAGCGCCTCGTCCAGGTCCTGGGCATCGACCAGGTAGAAACCGGCGAGCTGCTCTTTGGTTTCGGCGAACGGCCCATCGGTGATACTCATCCGCCCGCCACGCATGCGCACGGTGGTAGCGGTCTGCACGGGTTTGAGCGCCTCGGCCGCAACGATGCGCCCGCCGGCATGCAGCGATTGCGCATAGGCCAGGCATTCGGCGTCTTCAGGGCTGTCAGGCAGGCTGTGCAGCAGCCCCTCATCACAATAGACCAGGCACAGGTATTTCATGGGCGTCTCCAGGCGTTGGCAACTTGCATTTGGCGATAGCCGATCAAGGCTTGAGATCGAACAGTGCTTTGTGAGTTTGCATATCGAACGGCGCCGACCAGTGTTCGTGGATCACCTGCCACTGACCGCCGGCCTTGCGGTAGGCGACGGTCACGCGGATATACCCGCACTGGCTCTGGTCATCCTCAGGGCCGCAGCGGTTGAGCCAATGGGCCAACGCCAGCTCGGCCTCGGCATGCACGGTCAGTTGTGAGCGTTCGAAGACCATCGGGCCTGTGCACATACCCATGCACATTTCCCAATGCGCCTGGTAGGCG
This sequence comes from Pseudomonas promysalinigenes, assembly GCF_014269025.2. NCBI lineage: Bacteria > Pseudomonadati > Pseudomonadota > Gammaproteobacteria > Pseudomonadales > Pseudomonadaceae > Pseudomonas > Pseudomonas promysalinigenes. The sequence continues at coordinate 3,696,222 of NZ_CP077094.1, forward strand.
GCTTTGCCCTTGAATTGCAACGAAGCGATGGCGTCGAAGGCCACGATGTCATCGGCATATGGCGCGGTGATCCTGGGTATGTCGCGATCCCGCACGGCCTGCATCCAAAGGTCGATCAGTTGACGGATTTCTGTTTCGGCTGAGGTATTCATCACAGGGCGCTCCGATCGATCATCAGCGGTACAGGGCTGCCCTGTACCTTCAGATCTTGGTCGAACGGCAGCAGGCCAAATCGACAGGCGCTGAGAACATTTTTTCAAACCGCCATAGCCGCCCTCTAATGGCTGGCGAGGATGAATTCACGATAGCCAGAAATGATCACATACACCGCGAAGTAGCAGAAAATTGCAGCTGACAACAGGTAAGACCACGTCAGCAGCCGGTCACCCAGCAAGCGCCCACCATGGCTGGCCATAGCGCACAGGCCCATGCACCAGACCAGCCCTGCGGCGAAGAAGCCCCCTAGAAAAAGCCCAGCATCCAGCGCACTACCGCCACCGGAGCGGGAGATCAGCACGCCCCCGACGGCCGCGAACCAGAGGATCGCGCTGGGCGACGACATGGCCAGAAAGATGCCCCGCAGAAACTCGCGCCAGCCAGGCTCAACCACCACTTGTGCACTGGCATCCATGTGCCCGCCACGCCAAGCCGCCCACAACATCCTGACGGCGAACCACACCAGCAAGGCCGAGCCGCCAATCCACAGCGTCCAACGAACGCTTTCGAACTGCAACAGCACGGTCATGCCCGCCAGTGCCGCAACGGCGTAGATCAAGTCGCCCACGCACGTTCCCAAGCCGAGCCAGAAGCCCTGCATGAAGCCGCGTTGCATCGCCAGGGTGATCATGGCGATATTGGCGACGCCAATGTCTAGGCACAAGGAAAGGCTAAGAAGAAAACCGTTGGAAAATGGCATTGAATACTCGGAGTCTGGGGCGATCTGGGAGGTAATGCGGGCGGGGGCGAGCCTGCTAGCGCGCGGTGTTTGACTGGCCGGCAAGCACTTGGGTGTAGCGTTTACGATCTACATCGGCACCGCTGGGCGTGATTGGCCCAGCAGCCCAACGTTCGGCCCAGAGTGGCCAGACGCGCTGAGGCCTCGGCGGGGTGTGCTGGTGAACGAAAATCGGCGGCTTTGCGAAGGCGTGGAGGTCGAACATGTCGATCATCCCTATCGGTACGTAAGGCACCGATCCTAAACGCCCTGAGCGCGTTTGGTAAGGTCAATGATGCCCTGTCGCCCCTTGGCGAGGCGGCAGGGCATTGCGCCCATCACCCTTGCTGGCAACCTTCACCCATCGCCCGATACTGGATGGTGTGTACCTGGCCCTGATGGTCTTCGTACGTCATGGTTGCTGGCACCACTTCACAGACATTAGGGATGGTTGAGAGATTGATCACTCGCTTGATGTCGAGGTTCATGGAGTAGTCGTACTGTTGGGCTACAGGCTCACTGGAGACCGGTTGGGCCTCATCAGCGAGGGCGAGCGACGACATACCGACCAGTGCAAGAATCAGTAATGCTTTCATGGGAATTGACCTTTATAACAGTCCAGCTGATCGCGTGACTTCTAATGCCGTCAATGGCGCGGAGAAGTTGTCATCCTCGGCGAAGATGACACGAAGTACCGATCCCGCTTCATCTAATACGGGGGGGATGCCTAGAATTCTACGCTTGTGCTGAAATAGTTGAACGCTGAACTCGGACATTCACCCTTGCAGGATTTGCAATAATCTGAGAAAAAGCGCAACGGCTCTTCACCTTAAGATCCCCAGCCAAAGCCAACCGTTCAAGGTGTCTGCATGACTACCCTGCATTGCACGCTATTGCGCGGCGCCGAGCGCAGATTGCTCGAGCATTTCTATAAACAACATGGTTCGCGCATGCGCCCAGCCAATGACGGCGAATCATGGGTCGCCCGAAGCGATGGCATCGTAGCAGGCCTGTGCCTGAGTGACGTGGCCGGTGGCCGGTGGCTAACAGGGCTGTTCGTCGCACCTCAGGCACGCTGCCAGGGGGTGGCTGCACATTTGGTACAAGCAGCACTGGCCGGCACCTGCGGCTCAACTTGGCTGTTCTGCCAGCCAGAACTCACGCTTTTTTATCAGCGTCTGGGCTTCAGCATTACCGAGCAACTGCCACAGGCCCTGGCCTCGCGCTTGCAACGCTACCAGCGCAGCAAGCGCCTGCTGGCGATGGTGCGGCCTCAGTCGCCGCGCTCATCTAGCCCAGGAAATAGCACATCGGTGTAGCCGAACTTGGCAAAGTCCTGGATACGTGATGGGTACAGTCGCCCTACGAGGTGATCGCATTCATGTTGCACGACACGGGCATGGAAGCCATCGGCAAAGCGGTTGATCGGGTTACCCTGGGGGTCAATACCCGTATAGCTGATGTGCTTGAAACGTGGCACCACGCCACGCAAGCCCGGCACCGAAAGGCACCCCTCCCAACCGTCTTCCTGTTCTGCGCCCATCGGAGTAATGACAGGGTTCAGCAAAATGGTTTGTGGCACTGGCTTAGCGTCCGGATAGCGCTCGCTACGCTCAAAGCCGAAGATCACCAGCTGAAGGTCGATGCCGATCTGCGGCGCCGCCAGGCCAACACCACCAACGTGGTGCATAGTGTCGAACATGTCATCGATCAGTTGCTGCAGTTCGACACTGCCAATCAGATGTTCAGGCACCGGGGGCGCGATGCGCAGCAGGCGCTCGTCACCCATTTTCAGAATGTCACGAATCATCGAGTGTTCGTCTCGGACGTTTGCGGCTCGACGGGGCGTTCATGACCAAGCACGGTGATAGTGTCCTGAGGGGTATCCTCTTCGAACTCTTTCTCACCAGGGTTCTTGCCCTCTTGCGACATATGCTCGATCACCGCGTTCATCTCTGCCCCTAGCAGCAACACCGCGGCGGAAATGTAGAAATACAGCAGCAATACGATGATCGCCCCAATGCTGCCGTACATGGCGTTGTAATCGGCAAAAGTCTTGACGTAATAGGCGAAACCCAACGAGGCGATGATCCAGACCACCACCGCCAGAACAGACCCTGGGGTAATAAAGCGAAACTTCTGTTTCACGTCTGGCATCACGTAATAGATCAATGCGACCGCAACCATCATCAAAATGACAATCGCTGGCAAGCGCAATACTGTCCACACCGTGACGATGACTTCCTGCAGGCCGACCTGTGCGGCAATCCACTCCATCACCTGCGGCCCGAGCACCATCAGCGCGGCGGCTACCAACAGCATCCCAGCGATGCCGATGGTGTAGATGATCGACAGTGGAATACGCTTCCACACCGGGCGCCCCTCAGGCACATCATAAGCGGCATTCATGGCGCTCATCATCAGCCGCACGCCTGCCGAGGCGGTCCAGAGCGCAATGACGATACCCACCGAAAGCAGCCCGCCCTTGGACTGCTGCAACTGGTCGATCACAGGGTTGACCTGCTCCAGTGCCTGGGGCGGCAGCACCAGTTCTGTTTGCAAGCGCAGCCAGGAAAAGAAATCAGGCAGATGTAAAAAACCGATCAGTGCGATCAGAAACAGCAAGAATGGGAATAAAGAAAACAGCATCTGGTAGGCCAACGCAGACGCATAGGTCGACATTTCGTCGTCGAGGAATTCCTTGACGGTACGTACCAGCACTCGGTGCATGGGTAGCCCGCGCAGGTCGGGGAAAATCATAGCGTCTCCTTTCGCCGCTCGATTCTTGAGTACAGCAGGTAAGTCTAATAGACCACGCGCAGGATGTACTGCTCCCGGCCATGCAAGAAATAACGCCCTCACCCGTTTTCGCCTCCCAAGGAGGCAAAAACGGGCGGGCTCAGATCAAGGCTTCTTCACTGCGTCTTTCACGTCGCCCTTGACCTGCTGCGCTTCGCCTTTGAGCTCCTGAGCTTTGCCCTCGGCGCGCATCTTGTCGTTGCCCGTCACCTTGCCAACGCCCTGCTTGATGTTACCAACCGCTTCGTTGGCCAGGCCTTTTGCTTTGTCTTTAGTGCCGCTCATGGCAAATCTCCTGCAGATGGAGACACGAAAAACCGTGTCGACATTTGATGGACCTGGCGGGGTTGTCAGGAGTTTCAAAGAATTTTCCCCGAACGAGCCAAACGGTAAACAGTGCGGGCGAATACCGCACCGAATCAGCCTCTGCGCACTGCGCTAGAGCTGGGCAGTGCCCTAGAATCACAGGTCAGGGCAACCCACGCCGGCTGCCTGCGCACAAGAACAACAGTTTTCGGACCCTCGCCCTATGCGTTTGCTACCCCTGTTCGCGGCCATGTTGCCGTTGCTACCCATACCTGCCTTGGCCGACGCACCGGCCCGCGAAACCCTCGAAGTCACCCGCTATGCCGACGATGGTCAACCCGGCACTCTGCGCTGGGCCATCGAAACCAGCAACCAGAGCCCCGGCCAGTACCGTATCGCCATTGCCGCCGTGGGCAAGCCGCCGTATGTGATACGTCCCAGCCGAGCCTTGCCGGACATCAAAGGTCCGGTGCAGATCACCGGGTTGCCTTGGGCCCGAAACGGCCAGTTCATCGCTATCGACGGTTCGGGTTACATCAAGGACCAGGGCGTGCGTAGCTGCCCCGGCGCCCTGCCCGGCCAATTCGGCACGAACGTGCGCACCACTACCAACCCTGGCCTGGTGCTGCGCGATACGCAGGGGGTGCATATCAGTGGGCTGGAGGTGCGCAATTTCTGTATTGGCATTCTGGTCAATCGCGCCAGCGGCAATGTCATCGAAGACAACCGCATCGTCGCCAACAAAGGTGGCGCCGGCATCATGCTGACCGGCGACGATGGCGCCGGTAACCCGACCGCCACCACCACAGTCAACAACAAAGTGCTACGCAACCAGTTGATAGACAATGGCGATGGCCTGGAGCTGACCCGCGGCGCGGCGTTCAACCTGGTGGCCGATAACCTGTTCCGCTCTACACCGGCCAACCCCGAACCTTCCCAAGGCATCGAAATCCTGTTGGGCAACGACAACAGTGTGGTGCGTAACCGCTTCGAGAACTACTCAGACGGTTTGCAGATCAACTGGGGCAATCGCAACTACCTGGGCGCCAACACCTTCAGCGGCAACTCGATCGGCGTCAGCGTAACCGGCCAGGGCAACATCCTCGACGGCAACCTGATTTACGGCAACCGCATAGGTGTGGCGCTGCGCCCGGAGCCGCAAACCACTGCCAACCGCCTTACCGGCAACCGTATCTGGGGCAACAGCCAGGACATTCGCCGCTGCGAGGCCGGAGGCTCCTGCGTGCCGAACCAACGAACCGGCGCCATCGTCTTCGGTGTACCGGCCCAGGCCCATGCGCTGTATGTGGGTTCACGCGGGGTGGGTGCCGACCTGCCCAAGCAGGAACAGGCGGTCATCTGCGACGCCAAGGGCGCGCCTGAGCCTTGCCAACCGTTGCCCAACCACAATCAGCAGGCGCCTCGGTTGCTCGCGCTCAACGGCAACGCGCTGCAGGGTGAGGTGCAAGGGCCCGCATCGAGCCTGCTGCGCATCGAGCTGTTCGGCAACGCTGATGCGGCTGCGACGGAAGCAGAGCAGTACCTGGGCGAGGTGCTGGTCAATAGCGATGCCAACGGCCAGGCGCAATTCACCCAGGTGCTGGAGAATGCCGCCGGTTTGAAGAGTTTCACCGCGACCGTGACGACGGCCGAGGGCGCCACTTCCGAGTTGAGCAGGCCTATCAGTCGATGACCTTGGCGGCCGCTGCCCGGCCGACTTGGCTCGTGACCCTGGGGTGATGACTGTGGCAGCGGCTTTGAGGTGTCAAACCTTGCCGCGCCCGGTGCCACCCCTCACAATGCAGCCCTAATCAAGCGTCACACCGCAGGAACCTGCATGAAACTCGACAAACCCGCCGCCATCGCCCGCCGCAATCAGGCTTTGGCCAACCCGGTGCTGACCAGCGCCAACACCCTGTTCGCCATACTCGACCGCAAGCGCAACCTGTGGTGGTTCGAAGTGCCGGTGGCCCTACTGCGCAAAGGCCAACCCGACTGGGTGAACCTGTTGCTGCACACCCCGGAAAGCGACGAGCTGCAACACCTCAAGGTGCCGACCAACTTCCTGCGTGCTCACCAAGAGCAAATGGAGGTGCGCAACCCCGGCAAGCGCCGTTCGACCATTAGCCTGGCCTTGAGCGCCGACCGCGACTCGCTGCTGCGCGACACCCGCCCCGGTGGTGAGCAGCTGGACTTCCGTACCTTCGTGCAGGGCTGATCAGGCCTTTTCGATGCGATCGTCATGGATGACGATACGGCCTTGCTTGAACAAGCCACCAATGGCCTTCTTGAAGTTGCCTTTGCTGACGTTGAACATCTGACTGATCACCTCAGGGGCGCTTTTGTCGCTCACTGCCAGCACACCGCCCTGTGCCTCGACTTGCGCCATGATGCGTTCCTGCAGGTCGTCAGCCAGCGCCTTGCCGACCGGCTGCAGGCTCAGTGCAATCTTGCCGTCGTGGCGCACTTCTTTGATGTAACCGTCCACGTGCATGCCTGAGCGCAAGAACTTGAAGACCTCGTTCTTGTGAATCAGGCCCCAATGACGGTTGTTGATGATGGCCTTGAAGCCCATCGGCGTCTCGCCAGCTACCAGCAACTGCACGGGCTGGCCGACCTGGTAATCAGCGGGGCTAAGGTCCAGGTAGCGATCGAGCCGCGAGGTGGCGGTGATGCGCCGGGTCCGTTTGTCGAGGTAGGCATGCACCACGCAGTAGTCGCCGATCTTCAACTGACGGGATTCTTCCGAATACGGCATCAGTAGGTCCTTGGACAGGCCCCAATCGAGGAAGATACCGGCCCCATTGATGTCCTTGACCTTGAGGCTGGCGAACTCCCCCACCTGCACCTTGGGCTTTTCGGTGGTGGCGATCAGCTGGTCTTCGCTGTCCAGGTAGATGAACACGTTCAACCAGTCATCGACCTCGGTTTCGGCGTCCTTCGGGATGTACCGCCCAGGCAGAAGGATCTCGCCATCGGCGCCGCCGTCCAGGTACAGGCCGAATTCCACGTGCTTCACGATTTGCAAACTGTTGTAACGCCCAAGCAGAGCCATTTCCGATGTTCCTCAAGACTAGGCGGCTATTCTACACCGCAAGCCAGCGCACTGCCCGACCACTGATTGAGCGGAACCGCACGCTGGCACCCTGCGTCTACCCATAGCTCAGCCACTGCAAGGACCTGCACATGCCTGTACGCCTACCCATAGCCCTGCTCGTCGCCGCGGCCTGTGCATTGGCCCTGGCCGCCTGCAGCCGCATGGACCTCGCCTACCGCAACCTTGATCGTCTGGTACCTTGGTCACTCAACGACTACCTGGACATGAACCGCGAGCAGAAGACGCTGCTCGACGAACGGTTACAAACGCACCTGGCCTGGCACTGCCAGACCCAGTTGCCTGGCTACCTCGACTGGCTTGATCGGGTGCGCGACATGGTCGCTAAAAACCAGGTGACAGACCTGGCCTTGCAGCAACGCACCGCTGAAGCGCGCCAGGCCATTGGCCGGGTCGCAGAAGAGATCACGCCATCGGCCACCGAACTGCTACGTGGAATGACCAATGCGCAAGTGGCCGAGATGCGTAGCGCCTTTGCCGATGACATCCGCGAGCGGCAAAAAGAATATGTAGACACGCCCTTGACCGAGCAGATCGCCAGCCGCAGCGAGCGCATGGAAAAACGCCTGAGCGGCTGGTTCGGCAAACTCAACGATGCCCAGCGCCAGCGGGTGTATGCATGGTCACAAGCGTTGGGTGACCAGAACCGCCAGTGGATCGCCAACCGCCAGCACTGGCAGCAGCAACTGTTGCTGGCGATGAATCAGCGCAATGACGAAAGCTTCGAGCCCCGTCTTGCCACATTGCTACAACACAAAGAGAGCCTGTGGACGCCAGAGTACCGCGCGGCCTTCCACAATACCGAGCATCAGGCCCGCAGCCTGCTAGTCGACTTGCTGCAACTGAGCACGCCAACACAGCGCCAGTACCTGCAAGAGCGGCTGGCCAAAGTACGCACCAACTTCAGCGAACTGAAGTGCCTCAAAGGCTGAACCCATCAACAAGCCCTGGCCCCTGGCCCCTGGCGGGTTGTCAGCGCCCCTTGCGCCGATACGGGAACACGTCGATCACCTTGCCTTCACGAATCGCCGCCTGCAGGCTCTTCCAGTAATCGGCGTCATACAATTCCCCATGCAGGCGGCTGAACAGTCGGCGCTGGCCCATATCGGCAAACAGGAACGGCGGAAATTCCTCGGGGAATACATCGTGGGGTCCAATCGAATACCACGGCTCGCCCGACATCTCATCTTCGGGGTAGCGCGGCGGCGGAATATGCCTGAAGTTCACCTCGGTTAGAAAACTGATCTCGTCATAGTCGTAGAACACGACCCGCCCGTGGCGGGTCACGCCGAAGTTCTTCAGCAACATGTCCCCAGGGAATATATTCGCCGCCGCCAGTTGCTTGATAGCCAGCCCATAGTCCTCCAAAGCCTCGAGCACCTGGGCTTCGCTGGCCTGTTCCAGATACAGGTTGAGCGGGGTCATCCGCCGCTCGGTCCAACAATGGCGGACCAGTACCGTATCGCCCTCGATGGCTACGGTCGATGGCGCCACTTCCAACAGCTCGGCCAGGCACTCGGGTTCAAACTTGCTGCGGGGGAATCGGAAATCGGCAAACTCCTGGGTATCGGCCATACGCCCCACCCGGTCCACTTGTTTGACCAGGCGGTATTTGTCGATGACCGTGGCGCGGTCGACGGTCTTGGAGGGCGAAAAGCGGTCTTTGATGATCTTGAACACCGTATTGAAGCCCGGGAGGGTGAACACGCTCATGACCATACCGCGTACGCCCGGTGCCATGGTGAAACGGTCGTCACTGCTTGCCAGGTGGTTGATCAAGGCCCGGTAGAACTCTGACTTGCCCTGCTTGTAAAAACCAATTGAGGTGTAAAGCTCGGCAATATGCTTACCCGGCAGAATGCGCTTGAGAAAGTTGACGAACTCCGCTGGCACCGGCACGTCGGCCATGAAATATGAACGGGTGAACGAAAAGATGATCGACACCTGCGCCTCGTCGGTAATCAAGCTATCGGCCTCTATACCATGGCCCTCTCGGTGTAGCAGCGCGATGACCAGCGGCCATTGCTCGTCAGCGTTGTACAGGCGCCCGACCAGGTAGGCACCCTTGTTGCGGTAAAGCACCGGCACGAAAAGCTCAAGGCTCAGCGTTGGGTCCTTGCACACCCAGTCCGGAAGGGTTTCGCGCAATTGCCCTTCCAGACGCGCGATGTCGCTTTCCAAGTCGCCGTAGGGCGTGTCGAACGGATAGTCGGCGAAAATCCGGCGCAGCAGGTTTTTGAGGCCCGCCCCGAGCGTGTAGGTACGGGTCTGGGCAGCCCGCTGGTGAGCGCGTAGCGATGGCCGAGTGGTGTGGATGAACATGCAGCCGTCACTGATCTGGTCATGGCTGAACAGGCTGCAGAACAGCGAGTTGTACCAGGTTTCCGCCAGCTCATCGTCCAGACGCGGGTCGATCAGGCGGATATAGGCGCTTTTGACCAGTGGCCACTGCTCTACATCCAACAGCGCCTGTTCGTCGAAGCCGTCACGCAGCCAGGCGTTGACCTCGCCGACTTTTTGTTCATAAAGGTTGATGCGCAGCGCCGCTGCACGCTGAATGTCCTGCCAGCGTGCCTGCTCGAAGCGCTCCCGAGCACCCAGGGTGATACGGCGAAAATGCTCGCGATAGTCGTCAAAACCGTCAAGGATCATCCGCGCGATCTCGCCGGCCGGCCAATGCTGGGTCATGGAATCAACCTCGGGGCTTGATGAGATAAAGAGCTTAGCCTGAACTGGCCGCCTGGCGGGCCAGCCTGCGTGCACGATGCCCACCGCAAAAAGCTCGTCGTGGGAGCGAGCTGGCCCGCGAACCTGCACCAGAGATTCATAACGCAAGAAAGCACAAGATCACATGCGACGCCTGGCGTACACTCGCGCCCTGCCCTGTCCCCGGAGACCGTTGTGAGCCCCATCGCCCTAGCCCGCCTATTGACCCTTGCCGCTGTATGGGGGGCGAGCTTTCTGTTCATGCGTATCATCGCCCCGGAGTTGGGCACCATCCCTACCGCATTCTTTCGGGTTTCCATCGCCTGCCTAGGTCTGATCGGTATTCTCAGCGTGGGCCGCATACCCTGGCATTTCAACGGTAAACTTGGCGCTTGCCTGGTGCTGGGCATGATCAACTCGGGCATCCCGGCCACCTTCTATTCAGTGGCCGCGCAGGTGCTACCGGCCGGTTATTCGGCGATTTTCAATGCCACCACCCCGCTGATGGGGGTACTGATAGGCGCGCTGTTCTTCCACGAGGCCATGACTTTGCCCAAGCTGGCAGGCATTTTCCTCGGCCTGTTCGGTGTCGGCATCCTCAGCGGTGCCGGCCCGGTGGCACTGGACATGGCGCTCTTGCAAGGTGCATTGGCGTGCCTGGCGGCCACTACCTGCTACGGCTTTGCCGGCTTTCTTGCACGGCGCTGGATCAGCGGCCTGGACAGCCGTCTGTCAGCCTTGGGCAGCATGCTAGGGGCCACCTTGCTGATGAGCCCGCTGTTCGCGTGGAGTGCCCTAACCCAACCACCTGCCAGCTGGGGCGGCTGGCAGGTATGGCTTTCCCTGCTGGGCTTGGGCCTGGTATGTACCGCCTTCGCCTACATCCTGTACTTCCGCCTGCTGGCTGAAATCGGCCCGGTCAAGGCCAGCACCGTGACCTTTTTGATCCCGGTGTTCGGCGTGGTGTGGGGGGCATGGCTGCTGGATGAGCCCGTCTCGATGGCGCATGCTTATGGCGGCGTGCTGATCGCCTTGGCGCTGTGGCTGGTGCTGCGCCCAGCGCGGTCCTGAGACGATGCAGAGCATGAGCGATATTTACAGGAAGGTGCTGTTCCGCCTGGAGCAGGACGCCAATGGCTACCCACCCGCTTCGGTGGAGGGCTTGTGGACGCAGGCGACCCCTGACGGCTACCGGGTCGACAGCATCCCCTTTCATGTCTACGGCATCGCACCCGGCGACATCATTCGCATCCGCTCGGAGGACGAACAGGCCTGGTTCGACGCCTTGCAACACAGTGCCGGGGCGTCGGTATTTCGTGTGGTGGTCAAGCCACCAGAACCGCTGGAACAGGTGGTTGCGGCCATGCGCGAGTTCGGCTGCAACTGCGAGATGGAGAAGGCGGTCAGAATGCTGGCGGTGGAGCTGCCAGCAAGCCATTCGGCCGACACCCTGCTTTACTACCTGCTGACCCAGCGCGAGGCCGGGGTACTGGACTTCGAAGAAGGCGTATTGCGCCACGCCATCCCCGAAGACCTGCGCTAGCCATTACGCTTGTCCAAGCTGTAACGGTCGGGTCTTCAGTGATGAGTGAGTTTTGCGATGGGGTGATGGTTCGAGAGGCCGGCACTGGCTCTTTAAGGCTAAAGCCAGTCCAACCCTGTGCTTACACTGTCTTGTTGACCTGTGCAGCTCCCTTCACGCCTGAAGCACCTCCCACAGGTTAAAGCTTTCTCGAAGCTTGCCCAGGCGCGGTGAGAGCGGGTCTACCCAAGAACAGGTCGGCCCTGCAATCAGAACAACCAGCGGTACAGCAAGTAAGCCACCACCACCGCCAGCACCGGGCGCAGAATGCGATAGGCCTTGGGGTTGGCGCGCTTGAACTGCTTCATGCGGGTGCTGATCTTGTTGCTGAAGCGCTTGCTCCAGGCATAGGCCTGGTTGATTCCGCCAACTCGCTCGTCATCGGTGTTCTGCGGCGCGGTAGCACGGCCGAGGAAAGCGCTGACCTTGCGGTTGATGCGGGTCATCAATGGGCTGCTCAGCGGGCGCTCGATGTCGCAGAACAGAATCACCCGGGTTACGTCGGTTTCGTTCTTGACCCAGTGCACGTAGGTTTCGTCGAACATCACGTCTTCACCGTCACGCCAGGCGTATTCCTGGCCATCGACGTAGATGCGGCAGGCATCGGAGTTAGGTGTCGAAAGCCCCAGGTGGTAACGCAACGAGCCAGCAAACGGGTCGCGGTGCGGGTTCAAGTGGCTGCCACCGGGCAGCAGGGCGAACATCGCCCCTTTCACATTGGGAATGCTGCTGACCAGTTCTACGGTTTTCGGGCACAAGGCTTCAGCCGACGGCAGCGGTTTGTCGTACCACTTCAGGTAAAAGCGCTTCCAGCCCTTTTTAAAGAACGAGCCAAAGCCTGCGTCATTGTCCTTCTCCGCTGCGCGGATATAGCCTTCGTCGAACAAACGCATGGCCTCTTCACGGATCACCTGCCAGTTATCTTTGAGCACATCCAGCTCAGGGAAACGTTGGCGGTCCAGATAGGGCTTGGACGGCACACCGGAGAACAGATACATCAGGCTGTTGTAAGGTGCGAACAACGCCGAATGGTTGACGAACTGGCGCAACACCGGCAGGCGCGCCTTACCGCGCAGGTGCACATACAGCACACTGCCGACGAACACCAGCAGAACACCCGCCTTGGCGAGGAAGGAAAAGGTCATGCAACACTCCTTGGACGGGACGCAGGCCAGCGCTGCCTGCCCCTGAAAATCATCCGGCCATCATAAACCCATCCCGCCCTGGTAAAAACCACCAAGGCAGGATCTCACTCATGAAGATTGTGCAATGAACCCAGCCGCCAATAATTGCGCCGAATCAGCCTCAGCGCTGATTACTGCTGGTTTTCCTGCTCGCTGAACAGATCACTGAACAGCATGCTCGACAGGTAGCGTTCGCCCGAGTCCGGCAGGATCACGACGATGGTCTTGCCCTGCATCTCCGGCTTTTCCGCCAGGCGCACTGCAGCCGCCATGGCGGCACCGCAGGAAATGCCGCACAGAATGCCTTCTTCTTGCATCAGGCGGATGGCCATGGCCTTGGCCTCATCGTCAGTGACCGTCTCGACCTGATCGACGATCGACAGGTCGAGGTTTTTCGGTACGAAGCCTGCGCCAATGCCTTGGATCTTGTGTGGGCTGGGTTGTAACGGCTCGCCGGCCAGGGTCTGGCTGATCAGTGGCGAGGCCACCGGCTCCACCGCCACCGACAGGATCGACTTGCCCTGGGTGTGTTTGATGTAGCGCGAAACCCCAGTTATCGTGCCGCCGGTGCCGACGCCGGCAACCAGTACATCGACCGCGCCGTCGGTATCGTTCCAGATCTCAGGCCCAGTGGTCTTTTCGTGGATCGCTGGGTTGGCCGGGTTCTCGAACTGCGCAGGCATGAAGTATTGGGCCGGGTCACTGGCCACGATTTCGTTGGCCTTTTCGATGGCGCCCTTCATGCCAAGCGCAGGCTCGGTGAGCACCAGGTCTGCCCCCAGTGCCTTGAGCACCTTGCGCCGTTCCAGGCTCATGGAGGCCGGCATGGTCAGCACCAACTTGTAACCACGAGCAGCGGCGACGAATGCCAGGCCAATGCCGGTATTACCCGAGGTGGGCTCTACGATGGTCATGCCCGGCTTGAGTTTGTCGTTGCTCTCGGCGTCCCAGACCATGTTCGCGCCGATCCGGCACTTGACCGAGTAGCCTGGGTTGCGCCCTTCGATCTTGGCCAGGATCGTCACCCCACGGGGTGCGATGCGGTTGATCTGTACCAGCGGCGTGTTGCCGATGGAATGGGCGTTGTCTGCGAAGATACGGCTCATGGCAGGGTCCTTGAACATGAGAAACAACAGGAAGACCTCAAGGGTAAGCTTGCCCTGGTGGCCCGTAAAGCCTGTTCGAACTCCCTTGCAGTGCCTGAGGTCAACCAAACACCCAGCCTCGGAGAGCCTTGCGATGAAAGCTCGCTATCGCTGGCCGCTGCTTGGCCTGGCCAGCCTGATCGTGCTGCTGGTGGCCTTGCAGCTGGCCCTACCTTACCTGGTGCGCGATTACCTGAACGATAAGCTCGCCGATATGGGCGATTATCGCGGGCAGGTGACCGACGTGGACCTCGCCTGGTGGCGAGGCGCTTATCAGATCCGCGGCCTGAAAATCGTCAAGACCACTGGCAAAGTGCCCGTGCCCTTGCTGGATGCGCCGTTGATCGACCTCTCGGTGAGCTGGCACGCGCTCATTCACGACCGGGCAGTTGTGGCACAGGTGATCTTCACCCGGCCTGAGCTGAACTTCGTCGACGGTGGCAACAAGCAGGCATCTCAGACCGGTCAGGGCACCAACTGGCGTCAGCAACTGGAAAAACTGTTGCCAATCACCCTCAACGACGTGCAGATCGACGACGGTACACTGACCTTTCGCAACTTCAACTCCAAGCCCCCCGTGCAGCTCAAAGCCACGCAGTTGGCTGCCACTATCCGCAACCTGACCAACGTGCGCGATCAAAAAGGCCGGCGCGATGCCAGTTTCCAGGCCACCGCCCTGCTGCTTGGCGATGCCAAAGTGCAGAGCCGGGCCACCTTCGACCCGTTCAGTGATTTCGACGATTTCGAATTCCGCCTGCGTGCCACTGGTATCGAGTTGCGGCGGCTCAACGATTTCTCCAGCGCCTATGGCAAATTCGATTTCAATGCAGGGCACGGTGACCTGGTCATCGAAGCCCAGGCCGAGAACGGCAGGCTGCACGGCTATATCAAGCCCTTGCTGCGGGACGTCGACGTGTTCGATTGGCAGCAGGATGTGGAAAACAAGAACAAGAACATCTTTCGCTCGATCTGGGAGGCGGTGGTCGGCGCCAGCGAAACCGTGCTGAAGAACCAGCCGAAGAACCAATTCGCCACCCGCGTCGAACTCAGCGGCAGCGTGCACCAACAGAACATCAGCGGTTTCGAAGCGTTTCTGCAGATCCTACGCAACGGCTTCATTCAGGCCTTCAATGCCCGCTACGAGCGCCCGCCTCCCCAGGCTGACTGAGGCCGTGTGACGGGGCATTCAGAGACTGAATACCCGGTCTGCATTTGCACCTGCCAAGGCCCGCGTTATAGTCATTCACCCATTGTTAACCTGTGTTGTTCGTAAGGCACCCTGCAGAGGACAGATTGATGAAGTTCGAAGGCACCCGCGACTACGTCGCCACAGACGACCTGAAACTGGCGGTCAACGCGGCTATCACCCTCGAACGCCCGCTGCTGGTCAAAGGCGAACCGGGCACTGGTAAGACGATGCTCGCCGAGCAACTGGCCGCCTCGTTCGGCGCACGCCTGATCACCTGGCACATCAAATCGACGACCAAGGCTCACCAGGGTCTGTACGAGTATGACGCGGTGAGCCGCCTGCGCGACTCGCAGCTGGGCGTGGACAAGGTCCACGATGTGCGCAACTACTTGAAAAAGGGCAAGCTCTGGGAGGCCTTCGAGGCCGATGAGCGGGTGATTCTGCTGATCGATGAAATCGACAAGGCCGACATCGAGTTCCCCAACGACCTGCTGCAAGAACTCGACAAGATGGAGTTCTACGTCTACGAGATCGACGAGACCATCAAGGCCAAGCAACGCCCAATCATCATCATCACCTCCAATAACGAAAAGGAGTTGCCCGACGCATTCCTGCGCCGCTGCTTCTTCCACTACATTGCCTTCCCCGACCGTTGCACCCTGCAGCAGATCGTCGATGTGCACTACCCCAACATCAGCCAATCGCTGGTCAGCGAGGCGCTGGACGTATTCTTCGATGTGCGCAAGGTCCCGGGCCTGAAGAAAAAACCGTCCACCTCCGAATTGGTCGACTGGCTCAAGCTGCTGATGGCCGACAACATCGGTGAGGCCGTGCTGCGCGAACGCGACCCAACCAAGGCCATTCCGCCGTTGGCCGGTGCCTTGGTGAAAAACGAGCAGGACGTACAACTGCTCGAACGCCTGGCTTTCATGAGCCGACGCGGCAACCGCTGATTGGAGCCGGGCCATGTTGCTCAACCTGTTCAATGAGATGCGTGCGGCGAAGGTGCCGGTCTCGGTGCGCGAACTGCTCGACTTGCACCACGCCATGCAAAAGGGCGTGGTGTTCGCCGATATGGACGCCTTCTACTATTTGGCTCGCGCCATTCTGGTGAAGGACGAGCGGCATTTCGACAAATTCGATCGCGCATTCGCCGCCTACTTCAAGGGCCTGGAAAACCTCGACCAGCACATCGAGGCACTGATCCCCGATGAGTGGCTGCGCAAGGAATTCGAGCGTTCGCTCAGCGATGAAGAGCGCGCGCAGATCCAGTCGCTAGGCGGCCTGGACAAGCTTATCGAGGCTTTCAAGCAACGCCTTGAAGAACAGAAAGAACGCCATGCCGGTGGCAACAAGTGGATAGGCACCGGCGGTACCAGCCCATTCGGCTCTGGCGGCTACAACCCTGAAGGCATTCGCGTTGGCGACGCCGGCAAGCGCCAGGGCAAGGCAGTCAAGGTGTGGGACCAGCGCGAATACAAGAACCTCGACGACCAGGTGGAACTGGGCACCCGCAACATCAAGCTGGCCCTGCGCCGGCTGCGCAAATTCGCCCGCCAAGGCGCCGCCGAAGAACTGGATATCGACGGCACCATCGACCATACCGCGCGTGACGCTGGGCTTCTGAATATCCAGATGCGTCCTGAGCGGCGCAACACGGTAAAGCTGCTGTTGCTGTTCGATATTGGCGGCTCGATGGATGCGCACGTCAGAGTGTGCGAAGAGTTGTTCTCGGCCTGCAAGACCGAATTCAAGCACCTGGAGTATTACTACTTCCACAACTGCGTCTATGAATCGGTGTGGAGGAACAACCTGCGCCGTACGTCGGAGCGCTTCTCAACGTTTGACCTGCTGCACAAATACGGGGATGACTACAAAGTGGTGTTCGTCGGTGACGCCGCCATGGCGCCCTACGAAATCACCCAACCGGGTGGCAGCGTAGAGCACTGGAACGAAGAAGCCGGTTATGTGTGGATCCAGCGTTTCATGGAGAAATTCAAGAAGATCATCTGGATCAACCCTTACCCCAAGCAGGCCTGGGATTACACGGCTTCCACGCAGCTGGTGCGTGAGCTGATCGAAGACAAGATGTACCCGCTGACCTTGCAGGGGTTGGAGGAAGGCATGCGGTACCTGTCCAAGTAGCCAGAGGGCTGCCTGGCAGCCCCTGCCCCTCACGCCCAACGCTGACCATAGGCCTGATGCTGCTGCCAGGCCTGGTCCTGCACCACCGCCCTGAACCGCACCTGCGTCCCCGGCATGCACTGCGCCAGCTCAGCCAACGCCAAAGGCGTCAGCGCCCCCAGCCGCGGGTAACCGCCGATGGTTTGTCGGTCATTGAGCAATACGATCGGCTGCCCGTCCGGCGGCACCTGCACCGCCCCCAGCGGAATACCTTCGGAAATCATCGGCTTGCCTTGGTAAACCAACTGCGGCCCCAGCAGGCGGATGCCCATGCGATCGGCGCGGCTGTCCAGTGTCCAATCACGGTTGAAAGCATCGAACAAGCTGATACCGCTGAAGTCACCGATCTGTGCGCCCATCACCAGGTCGAGCGACGGCTTTTGTGCATAAACCGGACGCAACTGCGCCGGCACCTCGCGCAGGGCGGGTGAAGCGCCAAGGTAGGTCAGGGCCTGCCCTTGCGCCAGTGCACTGCCGTCACCCTCGATCCCCCCCAGTGCTTCGCGCACGACCGTGGCACAACTACCCAACACCTGTTCACCAAGAAACCCGCCCGGCGCCGCCAGATACGCGCGTACCCCATGCTTGGGCTGTTTGAGGGTCAGGCGCTGGCCTTGGGCCAGGGCAAAGCTGCGCCAGGGCAGCAGTGGCTGATCGTCTACCCGTGCGTCCAGGTCCGCCCCTGCTAGCGCCAGTACACAATCCTGCTCGGCCACCAGAGTCAGGCCACCCAGCGCCACCTCGACCACCGGCGCGCTTAGTGGGTTACCGAGCAGCCAATTGGCCCAGTGCATCGCTACCCAGTCCAACGCCCCGCCCTGAGTCACCCCCAAGTGGCGCACACCGAAGCGACCAGCATCCTGCAACTGACACAACGCATTGCTGGCCTCAATCCTCAAGCGCTTCATGCCTGCCTCTCCACATCCCCACCCAGGGCCATAAACTCGGCCCTCGACACCGCCACGAAACGCACGCGATCACCCGGTTGCAGCAGGCTATAACCCTCGCGCTCACGATCGAACAGGCGCACCGCAGTGCGGCCGATCAGGTTCCAGCCTCCTGGCGACACAGCCGGGTAAGCGGCCGTCTGGCGTTCGGCGATACCGACGCTGCCGGCCGCTACCCGCTTGCGCGGCGTGCTCAGGCGCGGGCTGGCCAGACGCTCGTCGACGAGCCCCATGAACCCGAAACCTGGGGCAAAGCCCAAGGCAAATACCGGGTACTCGCGCTGGCTATGCAGGCGGATCACCTCGGCTTCACTCAGCCCCGTGCGAGCGGCCAGTACGGGTAATTCCGGGCCAACGCTGGCGTCGTACCAAACCGGGATTTCATGACGCTGGCCCGTATTACCGGTGTCAGCCTGCAGCCCAGTCAACGCCTGGCCGATCAGCGCCCTGGCCTGACGCGGTGGCAGGTCCGATTGCAGCATCAGCGTGGTATAGGAAGGCACCAGGTCCAATAGATGCTTACCGAACACTGCGCTCAGCAGCTGGCTGGCGGCAAGCACCCAGGGCATATTGGCCTCGTCTATCCGGTCGAACAGGCGCACCATCAGGCTGTCGATGGCCACCACCTCGATACGCAGCGTCATCACAGCGCCAACCCCTCCAGTGCCTGACGGATCTGCCGCACCGCAGCCACCGAACTGTCGTTGTCGCCGTGCACGCACAGGGTACTGGCTGCAAGTTTCAATGCACTGCCATCGTCCGCCACCAGCGCTTGCCCCCTGGCCAGGCGCAGCGCCTGCTCGATCACCCGAGCCGGCTCATGGTGCACCGCCCCAGGCAGGCGCCGCGACACAAGGTGGCCGCTGGCGGTGTAGGCGCGGTCGGCAAAGGCTTCGAACCACAGCGGCACCCCCACCTCATCGCCCAACGCCTGGGCCGCGCGGTTGTCGGCAGTGGCCATGAGCACCAGCGGCAGGCCGCTCTGATAGGCTGCCACGGCCTCCAACACGGTGCGCAGTGTGCGCGGGTCAGCCATCATGTCGTTGTACAGCGCGCCGTGGGGCTTCACATACGCCACGCGGCCGCCGAGCACCTTGCAGATGCCATCCAGAGCGCCGACCTGGTAATGCAGCAGGTCGCGGATTTCTTCAGCGCTGCAGGCCATCGAGCGGCGGCCGAAGCCGACCAGGTCCGGGTAGGCCGGGTGAGCCCCGATGGTCACGTTATGCTCCAGCGCCAAGGCGACGGTACGCCGCATGATGCTCGGATCGCCTGCGTGGTAACCACAGGCTATGTTGGCGCAATCGATATGGGGCATGACCTCGGCATCCAGGCCCATGCGCCAGCTGCCGAAACTTTCGCCCATGTCGCAATTGAGTAGCAGGGGTTTCACCAGATGTGCTCCCGTGACGGTGTTCATAGGCCTACCTTACCGCGCCTGCAACTGTTTGCCGCGTGTTTCCGGCAAGCTCAGCGCTGCGATGATCACTACGCCATAAGACACCGCAGCGAACACGCCAATGCCCAGGCCCAGGGGGATCTTCTGGCCAAGCAAGCCGATCATCAGCGGAAACAGCGCAGCGATGACCTTGCCGATGTTGTAGCAAAAGCCCTGCCCCGAACCCCGTACACGCGTGGGAAACAGTTCGGTGAGAAAGGCGCCCATACCGCTGAAAATCCCCGAGGCGAAGAAACCCAGTGGCAAGCCCAGCCACAGCATCACTGCATCACTGACGGGCAGCTGGGTGTACAGCAGCACGATGATGAACGACCCCACCGCGAACAGAATGAAATTCTTCTTGCGCCCCAGCAGATCGCAAAGATAGGCACTGACCACATACCCGACATAGGAGCCGACGATCACCATCGCCAGATAGCCGCCGGTGCCCAACACGCTCAGGCCACGTTCGTTCTTGAGGAAGGTGGGCAACCATGAAGTGATGGCGTAGTAGCCACCCAGCGCACCGGTGGTCAGCAACGACGCACGCACGGTAGTCCAGAGCATGCTGGGGCCAAAAATCTCATAGAAGTGCGCAGGTGCCTCGGTTTTTTCCACCGCTTTGGCCTGGCGGTACACCTGAGGGTCTTTCACCAGGCGGCGCACGAAGATCACGAAAATCGCCGGCACCAGGCCTAGCAGGAACAACGCACGCCAGGCCTGCTCGGCCGGCAGCCAGGAGAACAGCAGCGCATAGAGTATCGCCGTCAGGCCCCATCCAATGGCCCAGCCCGACTGCACCATACCCACCGCCTTGCCACGGTCCTGGGCGCGGATGACCTCCCCTATCAACACCGCGCCTGCCGTCCATTCGCCGCCAAAACCAAAGCCCATCAAGGTACGGGCGATCAGCAGTTGCTCGTAGCTTTGAGCCAAGCCGCAGAGGAAGGTGAAGAAGGCAAACCACAACACTGTCAGTTGCAAGGTACGCACACGCCCGATGCGGTCGGAGAGGATACCCGCGACCCAGCCCCCGATTGCCGACGCGATCAATGTGCTGGTGTGGATCAGCCCGGCCTCGGCGGTGCTGATGCCCCACAGCATGATCAGCGTAGGGATCACGAAGCTGAGCATCTGGGTGTCCATGCCGTCCAGGCCGTAGCCAATCTTGCAGCTCCAGAATGTGCGTCGTTGCTGGGAGTCGATGTCACGGTACCAGGCGAACGGCCCGGTCGAAGCAGGGGATTGCACCTGCTGCTGCACGCCACTTGGGTTCATGCTTGCCTCGGCTTGTTGGTATTGTTTTATGGGCGACGTCAGGCGTCGCGGCCTGGCTTAATGTTCAGAGGCGCCGCCGCCTGAGTCCAACGAGAAAAACCGCCGGTCTGGAACAAGAAAAACTGATCATGAACCTTCGCTTCCTTGAAACTTTCGTGTGGGTCGCCCGGCTCAAGAGCTTCCGTCTCACCGCCGATAGGCTGTTCACTACACAGGCGTCGGTATCCAGCCGGATTGCCGCGCTGGAAGCTGACCTTGGGGTAAAACTGCTGCTGCGCGACTCGCGCGGGGTCAGCCTGACACCTGAGGGCAGCAAAGTGCTGGAGCACGCCGAGCGCATGCTGGAAACGGCAAAGGCCATGAAGCAGTCACTGGACAGCGACCGGGCCAAGGTCGGGCGAATTCGCCTAGGCGTGATGGACACGGTGATCCATACCTGGATGAGCGGGTTGGTGGCGGAGTTGAGCGAGCGCTACCCGCAGGTCGAAATCGAGCTGGTTGCCGACACCGCTTTGAATCTGCGCGAGCAGTTGCAAAAGGGCTTTCTGGACCTGATCCTGCAGACCGACCTGCTACGCGAACAGTCGATCCGCAGCCAGGACCTGGCGCGCTACCCGATGGGCTGGGTGGTGGCGGCCAACTCGGTGTACCAGCGCGGTTATGACTCATTGGCCGAGCTTGGCCGCGAGCGGATCGTCACTTTCTCGAAAAACTCCCGGCCGCACCAGGAGGTACTCACCCTGCTACAGGCAGCCGGAGCCCAGGCGCCTCGGTTGAACTGTGTGAACTCGGTCGCGGCGATCACGCGGCTGCTGCGCGATGGTTTCGGCATTGGTGCTTTGCCACCGGCGCTGGTGGCCACTGAGCTGGCACGCGGTGAGCTGGTGCTGCTCAATGGGTTGCCGTCACCGCCCAGCCTTGAGCTGGTGGTGGCTTGGCAGACCGGCGTGGCATTGGTGGACGAGGTGGTCGGGGTGTGCCGGCAAGTACTCGAACGTTATGCGCGGGAAGTAGGCGAACAGCGGATAGTGCTGGCCTGACAGTTGTGCTCTGCCTGCACCGCCCCTTTCGCGGGCCAGCCCGCTTCACAGCAAGCTGGCCCCCAGAGGCAGGGATACTCCTGTGAGTGCGCTTGGCAACAGAGCAATCAGCGCCAGCTCTCTTTCACCGTGCCTCGGCGGCGCCCACCCAGGATTACCCAGCCGATTCCCAGCAGCAGGCTCTCAACCACGAAGGCCAGCAAGAAGCCAACACCGATACCCCAGCCAATCGCCTCGGGTACCAGCAGAATCTGGTAGCTGTAGCCTTTGAGCGTCTCTTCGCGCAGTTGCCGGTCTGGCTGTACCAGCACATGCCAGGTGCGGCTCAGCCACGACCCCTGCAGTGCCTGCCACTCGTCTTCCAGGCGTTGATTGCGAATCAGCAGGCTCTCGATGCTGTTGGCATCGCTGAGGAACACCGGGTCGTCACTGGCGCGGTAATGGCGTACCAAAGCCTGCAGATCCCCGTTGAAAAAACGCTCGGCAGTCTGCTTGAAGCCGTCCAGCGCCTGGCGTGACTCGAACAGGTGAGCCTCGGTTCGCTGGCTATAGTCCTTGACCAGCCCAGGCACCTGGATACCGGCCAGCAGGCCGAAGGTGAACAACAGCAAACGCAGATAACTGATGAACATGCAGCGTCCTTAGCTCTGGCCTTGCGAAACGCACTCTCCATGCCGCCACAATGCCCACTGGCCGGGCTCGTAGCGGTTCCAGGTTTCGTTCTCGGTCAACGCCTCGGTGGCGATGACGGTGACTACGTCGTTGGGGGTCGTTTGGGTGTGAAAATCGACAATCAGGTCGACATCTTTCAAACGGGCTGCGCCAAATGGTGCGCGCCGAGTGATATGCACCAGCTTGGTCGAGCAGAAGCAAAAAAGCCAGTCGCCATCGCTGAGCAGGCAATTGAACACCCCTTTGCCGCGATACTCCGCGCACGCCTCCACCAGCACAGGCAGCAGTTGTTCGACCTCCACGGGCTCTGGGAAGGCCGCACGGACGCGGTTGAGCAGGTCGCAGAAGGCCGCTTCGCTGTCGGTATCACCGACCGGGCGATAGAACGTGGCCTGGCCTTTGAATTCGCCCAACTGGCCATTGTGCGCGAAGCACCAGTTGCGCCCCCACATTTCGCGCACGAAGGGGTGAGTGTTCGACAGGCACACACGACCTACGTTGGCCTGGCGAATATGGCCGATCACCACTTCGCTTTTGATCGGGTAGCGCTGCACCAGGTTGGCGACCTCCGACTCACTGCTTGCTGCCGGGTCCTGGAACAGGCGCAGGCCGCGCCCCTCGTAGAAGGCGATGCCCCAGCCGTCCCGGTGCGGCCCGGTGCGCCCACCGCGCTGCATCAAGCCGGTGAAGCTGAAGACGATGTCGGTTGGGACGTTGGCACTCATGCCCAGCAATTCACACATAGCAGTACCTGATTTTACAGCCGTGGCTCGACCCGGCCGCGACCGGCGGCTGGCGCGGCAGGTGGCGGATCGTCGCGATAACGGTCGTTGCGCTCGGCGGCCAGCGGCGTTTGCACCACGGCATTGTCCTCGGCCGCGCGGCGCTCAGCAGCCGCCTGGGCCATGGCGCGGCGCTCGCGGGCGCGCTTTTCCAGCGGCCAGCGCACCAGCACGAAGACGATGTAGAGGGCAAAGGCGAACATGCCATACATGGCGAAATCGGAAATCGCTCGCCAGGCATTGTTGCCGACCTTGAACGCCAGATCCAAAGCGGTGATGGCGATGGCCGGAGCGAAACTGTCTTTGACGGGGTCAACGATGGTCGGCGTGAACAGCAGCACCGCCAGGATCACCCGCAGCGGTTCGCGCAGCCAGCGCCACATCCAGCCAGTGAGTTTGAAGCCCACCAGCAGGCAGCCCAGCGCCGCGACAACGTAGAGGCCCCAGGCAAAGGTGTAGTCGTTCTCGATCATGGTGTTGGTGCAAGCCAGACAAATAGATGCCTATGATAAACACATTTCAGGGCGCAAACAGCGTCCCATGCTCCGGTCAAGAGATCCCCGATGCCAACCAAGCCCCAGCCCCCCATTGCTCACCAAGACCAAACCGGCGACCCCTATGCCTGGTTGCAACAACGCGACACCCAGCAGGTGCTCGATTATCTGCAAGCAGAAAATGCCTACCAGCAAGCCTGCCTGGCCGACCAGGCGCCGCTGCGCGAGCAGTTGTTCGAAGAGATCAAAAGCCGCATATTGGAAACCGACCTGTCGCTGCCTTCGCCCTGGGGCCCGTACCTTTACTACACCCGTACCACCGCAGGTGACGAGTACCCACGCCATTACCGCTGCCCACGCCCAGCGGACGATTCCAATACGGTCGATCAAAGCCAGGAACAACTGCTGCTCGACCCCAACGCCCTGGCCAACGGCGGTTTCCTGTCGCTGGGCACGTTCAACGTCAGCCCCGACCACCGCCTGCTGGCCTACAGCCTGGACACCAGTGGCGATGAAATCTACACCCTGTATATCAAGGATCTGGCCAGTGGCAACCTGACCACCCTGCCCTTCGACGACTGCGACGGCAGCATGACTTGGGCCAACGACAGTCAGACCCTGTTCTTCGCCCAGCTCGACGACACCCATCGCCCTTGGCGCCTGCGCCGCCATACGCTGGGCGAAGCTCAGGCCAGCACGGTGTTCGAAGAACCGGACGGGCGGTTTTTCCTGCACTGCTACCGCACCAGCTCGGAGCGCCAATTGGTACTGCTGCTCAACAGCAAGACCACCAGCGAAGCCTGGGTGCTCGATGCCAGCACCCCGCAAGCGGCGTTCACCTGCCTGGCTCCACGGGTAGAGGGCCATGAGTACTTCCCTGATCACGGCCAGCTCGATGGCCAGTGGCACTGGTTCATCCGCAGCAACCGGCAAGGCATCAACTTCGCCCTCTATCATGCCCCAGCCACCTCGGTCCCGACCCAGGAGCAATGGCAGGTGCTGGTGCCGCATCGCGATGACACCATGATCGAGGGCTTGAGCCTGAACGCCCAGGCGCTCACCTTGAGCCTGCGCGAGGGCGGCCTGCCCATCATCGAGGTGCGGCCACAAGGCCTTCCAGCCTACCGCGTGGACCTGCCGGATGCTGCCTACAGCCTGTATGTGCAAGACAGCCTGGAATTCGACAGCAAGCGTATACGCCTGCGCTACGAGGCCCTCAACCGCCCCGCCCAGGTGCGCCAGTTGGAGCTGGCCACCGGTGCCCAGGCAGTGCTCAAGCAAACCCCTGTGCTTGGCCCGTTCGACGCCGACGCTTACGTCAGTGAGCGCCTGTGGGCAACCGCTGCCGATGGCACTGAGGTGCCGATCAGCCTGGTGCGCCGCCGCGAAGACCAGGGTAAGGCCGTGCCACTTTACCTGTATGGCTATGGCGCCTACGGCGAAAGCCTGGACCCATGGTTCTCCCACGCTCGCTTGAGCCTTTTGCAGCGTGGCGTAGGCTTTGCCATCGCTCATGTGCGTGGTGGCGGCGAACTGGGCGAGGCCTGGTACCGCGCTGGCAAGCAGGAACACAAACACAACAGCTTCAGCGACTTCATCGCTTGTGCCGAGCACTTGATCAGCCAAGGCGTCACGGCGCCCGAGCGGCTGGCCATCAGCGGCGGCAGCGCCGGTGGCTTGCTGATGGGCGCGGTGCTGAATTTGCGCCCGGAATTGTTCCGTTGCGCCATCGCTGAGGTGCCGTTCGTCGATGTGCTCAATACCATGCTCGACCCTGAACTCCCCCTCACCGTCACGGAGTACGACGAATGGGGCAACCCGCAGGACCCTGAGGTGTATGCACGGATCAAGGCCTATGCACCGTACGAGAATGTCAGTGCCCAGGCTTACCCAGCCATGCTGGTGATAGCCGGCTACAACGACAGCCGCGTGCAGTATTGGGAGGCGGCCAAATGGGTAGCGCGCCTGCGAACGCTCAAGACCGACGACAATCTGCTGCTGCTCAAGACCGAGATGGGCGCCGGGCATGGCGGCATGAGTGGGCGATACCAAGGGCTGCGCGATGTGGCACTGGAATATGCGTTCGTGCTTGGCGAGCTGGGCGTTGCGTGAGGGTATGGCGCCCCCACAGCCCTGTGCAATCGCTTATCGATCATCCTGCACTGGTGGTTTGCCTGTCTCCTGACGCAAACCCGGCAAATCTTGGTCCTTCGGCGGCCCTGGCACCGGCATCGGCGGCAGCAAGGGCGCACCCGGTGCACCGTTGTAGGCCTTCGGTGGCGTGCTGGGGGTGATCTGCGGATAAGGCGTAGGCGTCGGCGTACCCGGCGCACCGGGTACCGTTGTGTTAAGCCGAGTGGGCGTACCCGTCGCTTGCGCCGCAGGCATGGCAGCGACAAGCAGCAGGGCGAGGAGCGCGTGGTACATCAGCAACCTCCTGTCGGGAACCTTTGAACAGGCTACGCCTATATTCAGGTTTTCGCCTGTCCGCCTGCCCTGCAAGCGCGCTAGACTCAATGGCATAACCGTCATCTGCCTGATCAGCACAAAGGAAACACCATGAGTTCGGCTTCTACCTCCGCCGCCACCGCCCGCCTCGACCGCATCCTCGCCGACGCCAAGCGCGACAAGGAGATGGGCTACCGCGACAAAGCCCTGAAGATGTACCCGCACGTGTGTGGCCGCTGTGCCCGTGAATTCTCCGGCAAGCGCCTGAGCGAGTTGACCGTGCATCACCGTGACCACAATCACGACAACAACCCGCAAGACGGCTCCAACTGGGAGCTGCTGTGCCTGTACTGCCACGACAACGAACACTCGCGCTACACCGACCAGCAGTATTTCAGCGAAGGCTCCACCAGCACCCCAAGCATCGCCAAAGCCACCCACAACCCGTTTGCCGGGCTGGCGGGCATGCTTAAAAAGGACTGACTGTCACCCTGCCCACCGCAGTTGCCGGCAAGCCCGTATAATCGCGCTCTTTTTTCGTGAAGGGCACCGGCACGTGGCAAACAAACGGTACAGCTGCATTGGCCTGTTCAACCCTAAATCTGCGCAGAACGTTGGTTCGGTGATGCGCGCCGCGGGTTGCTACGGGGTCAACTCGGTGTTCTACACCGGCAAGCGCTATGAACGCGCCCGCGACTTCGTCACCGACACCAAGCGAGTGCACTACGACATCCCGCTGATCAGCATCGACGACCTGCAACGCATCATTCCGCTGGGCTGCACCCCGGTGGCAGTCGAGCTGGTGGACGGCGCACGGCCGCTGCCCGAGTACACTCACCCGGATCGGGCGATCTATATCTTCGGGCCTGAGGATGGCTCGTTGAGCGATGAAGTGCGCGGCTGGTGCGAAGAAACCATCTACATCCCCACTCAGGGTTGCATGAACCTGGCGGCGACGGTCAACGTGGTGTTGTATGACCGTATGGCCAAAGGTCTGAATACCCGCTCTGGGCCAAAATTCAAGTAAGCCGCTACACCCTTGGGCAAACCGAGTGAACGGTGATCCGAACCTGCAGGTCAGCTGTGAACATTACACACGGAGGGCTTGTCATGCTTGATATCCATTCCAACCAGAAACGCGAGCCACACAATGTTCACGGCCTGGAGCGGGCGGGGTCATTGGCCGGCGGCGCGCTGATGTTTACCAAAGGCCTGCGCCACGGCGGGCTGCTCGGGCTTTTGCAGATGGCAGTCGGCGGCCTGGCGGTCGCCCGCGGCATCAGTGGGCACTGCGCGACCAAGGCCTGGTGGCAGAAACATCGCCAGGAATATCAGCGCTTGCGCTCAGACATTCAGCGCAGCGCAGCGGACCTCGAGGCGCTCAAGGCCAGCGCCGAGGCGGCCACCAGCGGGGTGACGGTTACCGGAAAAGACCCTTTGACCGGCAGCTGATCGCCCTGCAGCCTGCCAGGCTCATTCGCCGGTGATACCGCTGCCACACGGCTACTGCAGGGCTTTGCTCTGCAGTACTTCAGAACGACGCCCCAGTACGCTCTCGCTGATCTGTATAAATTCTTCGGTGCTTACGCTGGGCAGGCGCATCAGTGCACGCGTCACATCATCCAGGGAGCGCTTGGCCTGGGTATGAATGCGGATCTCCTTGTCCAGCGCTTGCAACAACATCACCCCGCGTGCCACTTGCGCCGGGCTGGCATGCGCTGCGCGCAATTGGCTGACCTTGCTCCCATGCTTTTGCAAGCGCGCCTGCAAGACTTCGTAGCGATCATCACTGATACCTCCGGCACGGCGCAGCAGTTCGGTGGCGTAGTACTCGGTCAGGCTCTCACCCAACCAGTCGCTGTTATCGCCCACGCGGATTTGCGCAAACAGCTGCACCAGCTCGCGCACCAGTGTGCTGCTACCGTTCTCGCTGACCATTGGCCGGCTGCTGTGCAGGTAGATTGAGCCAGAGGCGGCTGCCGCCCCACGCCACATGCCGTCGCGGGCGCCCACCACCAGTAGCTTGGCCGGGTTACGTGGGAACACTGCCTGCAGTTGCGGCCAAACGAACGTCATCAGGGTCAGGCTGTCCATCCGTCGCATGCCCTGCCCCACTGGCGCTGCCACGGTTACATCCGTCTGGCCAAGGCGCGCACGGCGGCTACCAAGCTCCCCTGCGAGCATCCAGCCAGTCGGGCGATCGAACAGCCGGGATACGTTATCGACGCGGAACTTGTCCTTGCCAATGCGCGGCCAGGCGGTCTCGATGCTTTTCCAACCCTCGGGCAGGTCAACGCTCAGCCGCGCCACCAACTCGGTGCCGTCTTGCTGGTCGAGCCGTGCAGGAGGCACCAGCTGATCACCAAGGAACAACGCCCAGTGGGGGGTGATGCGTGACGAGAAGGCGCCGCTGCGCAGCTTCTGGTCCAGCTTCACACGGTAGCTGAGGCTGGTCTTGCCCGCTGCTGGGTGCCATACACCACGCTCGCCCTGCTGCTGCCACTGGCCATCAGCCTGAAAGCCGCTGTAGGCTCCGCTGTTTCCTAAGTCGAAGTCCAGGCTACGCACGGCACTGCCTTCAGCCAAGGTCAGGCGCACTTCGGCCTGGCCATTGGCAGGTAACAAGCGCACCTGATAATCGAGGTCGACTTTTTTCGCCCAGGCAGACGAACAGGCCACAAGCCCTAGCAGCAACACCCACTGGCAACGCATAGCGAAACTCCTTGTTACTCAGAGGCGACGGGGGCGCCACTCAGCTGGCGCGGAAAATCAGGTGGTCTTCCCAGTCGTCTTCGTCCACTTCATGCTCACTGAGCATACGCCCAGCTTGTGAAATGCGCTGTTCATGCACTTGCTTGCGGTCACCGCAAACCAAATGATGCCAATCAGGCAGGTCCTTGCCTTCGCTGACCAGGCGATAGCCACAGGTGCTCGGCAGCCACTTGAACTGGTCTGCCTTGCCCGGCGTGAGCTGGATGCAGTCCGGTACGTGGGCGAAGCGGTTGGGATAATCGCTGCACTGGCAGCTCTGAAGGTCCAGCAGTTTGCAGGCAATACGGGTGTAATAGACGCTGTTGTCGTCTTCGTCCTCAAGCTTTTGCAAGCAACACAGGCCGCAGCCGTCACACAGTGACTCCCACTCTTGCGGGCTGAGTTGTTCGAGGGTCTTGCGCCGCCAGAACGGCGTGCTGTCAGCGATCATCACACAGGTTTCCTGCACTCATCTTTCAGGCCGCGGTGCGCGGCGGCGCCAGTCTAGAGCCTGGCCTTCGGCAACGCTAGACCGCTTGTCAGTACCAGGAGCCCGCTGGTGCAAGCGGGCCTGTCCCTAGGTGGCAAGTGCTGGCCAGATCAATAACCCCGGGCGAAGTCGACTTCCCCGCGCAACGCCTGCCCTTGGGCATAGGCCTGCAGATTGTCCGCAAACAATCGCACCATGGCCGCAGGCGAAGTCGGTGCCGAGCTGTGCCCGGTCAGCAGCAACCCCCAGGCCGTCCAGAATGGATGGCGCTGCGGCAGGGGCTCCTGCCGGCAGACGTCGATCACCGCCCCAGCCAGATGCCCCTGCTTGAGCGCCTCGACCAGGTCGGCATCGACCACCGCTGCGCCGCGCCCAGCATTGATGAACAGTGCTGTTGGCTTGAAGCAGCGCAGCAATGCAGCGTCATACAGGTCGTGGGTAGCCGGGGTGTCGGGCAGCAGGTTGAGCACGTAGTCCACTTCCCCGACCATCCGAGGCAAGTCCGCCAGGCCCGCCACTTCGACGAACGGCGCTTGCTCGCGTGCGCTGCTGGCAATGCCGTACAGGCTCACACCGAACGGCACGAGAAATTCAGCCACCCGCTGGCCGATATCGCCGGTACCGACGATCAGCGCTTTGCGCCCCTCCAGCGTGCGCCCTGGTCGATCATCCCAGCGCCGCTCAACCTGGCTGACCAGGCGCGACAGCACTTCGCGCTCATGGCCGAGCATGTAGGTCAGCATGTATTCAGCCATGACCTGGCCAAAAATGCCCACGGCGCGGCTCAGCCGGTAGTCCCGCGGCAACCCCTCGGCCAGCAATGGGGTGATGCCAGCCCAGGTCGACTGCACCCATTGCGGTTTGTGGCCCTGGCGTAAAAGGCTCGCCAGCAGGTCTGGCTGGCCGAGCCATACCGGGCAATCGGGTGCCTGGCGGGCAAGCTCGGCCGAGTCGCCACTGGTCAGGACCTGCAGCTCGGGCATCACTTGGCGTAACAGCGCGGTATATCGAGCATGATCATGCTCGGCGATCAGTACCCGCATGGTCAGGCCGGGTCGTTACGGCGCAGCAGCTCTTCGGGCAGGTGCTCGATGTACTCATCGTCCGGCGGCGGCATCTGCAGGTGGTAACCCTGGTTGTCGAGGTTTTCCAGCACCTTGGTGATGTCTTCACGTGCCAGCTTGCGCTCGGGGCCGAGCACCAGGTCGAAGGCATGCTGCGGCGTGCCGAAGAACGGCAGCAGGGCTTCAGGCACGCGCTCCAGGCCGTCGGCCTTGAGCACATAAAGGTACATTTCGTTCTTGCGTGGGCTTTTGTAAATCGAGCAGATACGTTTCATTGTGACTCTCCAGCGCCTGCAAGGTCATCCAGCAGGGCCTGGCCCATCCGCTCACGGCGCCAGCCGCGCAGCGAATCGGGCAATTGATAGGGGCCATTGGGGTAGCCGCTCTTGAGCAGGGCTTCCAGGGCTTTCTTGCGCAGCATCAGCTCAGGCGCAATGCCTAGGCGCTCGCCTTCGGCCTGGCCGATGGCGCGCAGGCGCTTGAGAATACCAGCGGCTTCGATCGGCAGGGGCTCAGGGAGCGGCTGTGGCCATTGCTCCGCTGGCAGGCTGCCCGCGCGCTTGATCAACTCCAGCAACTGGGCGCCGTCCTGACGAATGGTGCGCGGGTGCATCTCTTCGATCTTGGCCAACGCCGACAAGTTGTCGGGCTGGCTCTTGGCGATGGGCCACAGCGAGTGCTCTTTGAGGATGCGGTTACGGGGCACATCGCGGCTACGCGCTTCACGCTCGCGCCAGGCGCAAAGCTCACGCAGCACAGCCAACTGCTGGCGCCCGAGCTTCCAGGCAAGCTTCACATCGCGGTACAGCATCTGGGGATCGACCTCACGGCGCAACGCCGCCACCAGCTCGGCACCGTCTTCGAGCACCCAGGCGTACTTGTCAGCGGACAGGCGCGGCTGCAAAGCCTCGAACAGCTCGGCCAGGTGCACGGCATCTTCGGCGGCGTAGCTGACCTGGGTGTCCGAGAGCGGCCGCTGCAACCAGTCGGAACGGGTTTCGCCCTTGGGCAGTTCGATGCCCAGCACCTCTTGCACCAGGCGCGAATAGCCCATGGAGAAGCCCAGGTTCAGGTAACCCGCCGCCAATTGCGTGTCGAACAAGGGTTGCGGCAGCTTGCCAGCCAGGCGCAGCAACACTTCGAGGTCTTCGCTGCAGGCGTGCAGCACCTTGACCACGCTGCTGTCCTCCAGGAGTGCGGCCAAGGGCTGCCAGTCGCCGATGAGCAGCGGATCGATCAGGAAAGCCCTCTGCCCGTCCCCGACCTGAATCAGGCCCGCTTTGGGGTAGAAGGTGTCGACCCGCATGAATTCGGTGTCGAGCGCCACGTACGGCAGTTCGCGCCACGTGCGGCAGTGTTCGGCCAGGGTCTGGTCGTCACGGATCCAGTGAATTTCGATGGCCACAAGGCTCTCCCACAAACATTGGCGCGCAGTATATACGGCGCGGGCCCTGGGGGTGAAACCTGCGCCATCCCTGGTTTAGATGAACGGCTTCAGCGCTGAGCGGCCAACCACGGCCGGCAGCTGGCAAACATGTCCAGCGACTGCTGGTACACCTCGGTACGCACCTGCAGCAGCCCCAGCATCGAGTGGAACAGGTTGTCCTGGGACAGCGGTGCATCGCTGAGCTTGGCCAGGCACTGGGTGTCGATGCCAAAGTCCTCCTTGTAGCTGTCGGAGAACCAAGTCAGCAAAGGCACGTGCTTTTGTTGTTCCGGGGCGATGGCATAGGGCGTACCGTGCAGGAACAGGTTGTACTCGCCCAGCGACTCGCCGTGGTCGGACAGGTAGATCATGGCGGTGTCGACCTGGTCCTGCTTGCTGCGCAAGGTATCGATCAGCGCAGCCAGAACCTTGTCCGTGTAGGCCAGGGTATTGTCGTAGCCATTGATGATTTCCTGCTGAGTGCATTGGTTCAGGGCATTGCTCTGGCATACCGGGGTGAAGCGTGCGCCCCCATCCGGATAGCGCTTGAAGTACTCAGGGCCGTGGCTGCCCATTTGGTGCAGCACCAGCACGGTGTCCTTGTCGAGGTTGTCGAGCAACTCGCTCAGGCCCTGCAGCAAAATTTCGTCATGGCACTCGCCGCCAGCGCACAATTGCGGGTCTTTGAGGTTGCTGACATCGATGAACTGCACCCGGTCGCAAGTGCCTTTGCACCCCGACTGGTTATCGCGCCACTGCACGGCCAACCCGGCACGCTGGAGGATGTCCAGCAGCCCTTCACGGTTCTTGGCCACGCGAGCATCGTAGTCTTTGCGCTTCATGCCAGAAAACATGCACGGGACCGAGACGGCCGTTTCGGTCCCGCAGGAATGCACATCGCTGAAACTCAGCAAGCCCTGTTCCTTGGCAAGGTTCGGAGTGGTGTCGCGCCCGTATCCCAGCACACCGAAATGATCGGCTCGTGCACTTTCACCCACCACCAGCACGGTCAATGATTTGCGCGCGTGTTTCTGCCAGGCCCCATCGCGCCTGGCATCTTCGCCATACGACTGGAACGGCCGCGCTGCGGTACCGACGCGCTCGTTGACATAACCGATAGTCGCGCCCACGACATTGCTTGGGGTAAGCATCAGGCGCAGTTCGTGATGATTGCGAAACAGCGACGACAAGCCTTGATAATTGACCAGTGCCACAGAGCCCAATACGACCACGCACGCGCCGCTGACCACCAGTTTGCCCAAGATTTCACGGTGCCACGGGCGGTAGGCGATCTGCGCTTTGTACAACAGTACCGACGGCAGTATGCCAAGCAAAAGTATGTAGGCGGCAAACTTGAACGACATCAAGTCGCGCACTTCCGCAATATTGGTTTCGGCCATGTTACGGAACATGCCCGAATCAATCAGCACGCCATACTGGTTCATAAAGTAAGCGGCACTTGCGCCACTGATGAACAGCACGGTCAATAGCGGTTTGAATACGTAGCGAAAAGCGAACAACGTCAACACTAAATTGAACGCGAACAGCATAAGCACGGCAAACGCCAGGGACAGCCACAGCCCCGTCGGCCCGGCAGGCACTACCTCTTGCAGGTGCCCCCAGAGGAACATGTTCAGACCGACCAGCAGGTAAACACTGGCCAACAGCGTGACCCATTCAGTCCGCAGGGATTTGAAGTTGAGCATCGGCGTTCGCAATCAAGAGTTGTTATCAACCCCAGGGCCGGACGGCACCGTGGGAAAGTTGCGGAACTCTAGAAAGCGCACCATCAATTTTTTGTGAAAAAGACGGTAACAAATCCGTGAGCCGATGCATTTTTAAACTTTGCGTACATTTTGTTCAGCAACCGTTCAGCCTGGCGAAACCCCGGTTGCTGGGCCACCCAACCACGCAGGCGGCCAAACGCAGCTATCCTCAAAGGTCAGGATCTTAACGACAACCCTGACAGAGGTGAAAAAATGCCAGTTCCGCATGACCTGCTCGCTGACCTGCACATTACCGCTGACGCATTCCAGGCGCTCATAGACAAGGACCAGGACCTTCACAAGCTGCACAAGGAATACAACACCAAAGACAAAGAGGTGCTCGCTGCAGAGGCCAACGGCACCAGCGACGACGCAGTCAACCGCCTGCGCAAGGAGCGGCTGCTGCTCAAGGACAGGATCGAACGAATCATTCATCCGCCTAAAGCCTGAACCTTCCGGTTGCCCCTATCGTCGGCACAGCGGCGATAGGGGCAGCGTTGCTATCCAGCCGCTGAGGCCTTCAGTGCGCCGTCCAGATCCTCGATCAGGTCACGGTAGTCTTCGATCCCCACCGACAAGCGCAACAGGTTCTCGCTGATACCCATCTCGGCCTTCTGTGCAGGGGTCAACGAGTTGTGCGACATGCTCCAGGAATGGTTGATCATGCTCTCCACCCCTCCCAGGGAGTCGGCAAGCACGAAAATGTGCAGTGCCTCAATCAACCTATTGAGCGCTGCTCTGTCACCACCTTTGACTTTCATGGCTACCACAGCCCCACCGCTACGCATCTGACGCTGGCACAGGGCATGTTGCGGGTGGCTAGGCAGCCCTGGGTAGAACACCTGCTCGACCTGCGGGTGGCCTTCGAGAAAGCGCGCCACTTGTAGCGCATTGGCGCATTGGCGCTCCATGCGCACGTCCAGGGTCTTGATCCCGCGCAGGGCCAGGTAGCAGTCGAATGGCCCCTGAATCGCCCCCACCGCCATGCTGATTTTGCGCAGCCGCCTGAGCAGTTCATCGTTGGCTGCCACCACCACACCGCCAGTCAGGTCGGAATGACCGCCGATGTATTTGCTCGCCGAGTGCATCACCAGGTCTACGCCGAGAGTGATCGGCCGTTGGTTCCAAGGTGAGCAGAAGGTGTTGTCGATGCAGGTCAGGATCCCGCGGGCGCGGGCCAGGTCGCAGACCGCCTGGATGTCCACCAGGTGCAGCAACGGGTTGGTGGGTGACTCGATCCAGATCAACTGGGTTTCGGGCTTGATGGCCGCGGCCACTGCCGCGACATCGTTCAGGTCGACATAGGTGGTGGTCAGGCCCGAAGTACGCCCGCGGAAATCTTCGAGGATGCGAAACGTCCCGCCGTAAACACCGTTCATCACCACCACATGGGCGTCCTTGGGTAATAACTCCAGTACCGTGGCGGTGGCATTGACCCCCGACGCGCAGGCTACCGCGCCGACGCCTTCCTCCAAGGCGGCCACACAGCTTTCGTAGGCATGCCGAGTTGGGTTGCCTACCCGGCTGTAAGCGTACTGTGGGTGGTCATCAAGGCTGCGCTTGATATAGGAGCTGGCGGTGTAGATGGGCGGGAAGATGGCGTTGTCGGCAACGCTGGCCTGCTCACCGGCGTGGATGGTACGGGTGGCGAAATTACGCGGCTTGTCAGACATGGTCAGGCCCATTTTTGGCAGAATTCAAGCCTGCAACTATGGCAATAACCTGTTACGGCGGCAATGCTGAAGCGCGCAGGAAATTTTCCTAGGCGTAGGGTAGTCTGGGGAAAATATTTCTCGCCGGTTCCCTACCATGGACAGTTTCGACCAACACATCCTCACCCTACTGCAGCGCGATGCGTCAATCTCGCTGAAGGATCTGGCCGAGGCGGTAAACCTATCGACCACCCCTTGCTGGAAGCGCGTGAAGCGCCTGGAGGAAGACGGCTACATCCTAGGTCGCGTCGCCCTGCTCGACCCCGAACGTTTGGGGCTGGGGCTGACCGTGTTCGTCCAGCTCAAGACTCAACGCCACGACAGCGCGTGGCTTGAGCAATTTGCCAATACGGTGAAAGGGTTCGAGGAGGTGATGGAGTTTTATCGCATGTCCGGGGACTGGGACTACATGCTGCGGGTCGTGGTGGGTGATATCGCAGCCTACGACCGCTTCTACAAAAAGCTGATCACCCGCACAGAGGGGCTGTCGAATATCACCTCCAGCTTTGCGATGGAACAGATGAAGTACACCACGGCCTTCCCGGTGCATCGTGCCTGAAAGGCGCCGACCCCATCGCGGCTGAAGCCGCACCCACTGAGGCTAGGTGCGACGTTAGCCGCTTAGGGGCCAGCAAAAGTATCCATCAATCAGCGGTGAGCACGGCCTCGATCCGATTTCCGGCCTTGGCTTTCTCCAGCTTGATCGCGATGAACTTGGAAGTTGGCGTGTAGGTACCCTCCCCATAACTCTCCAGCGGCACCAGCGGATTGGTCTCTGGGTAGTACGCCGCTGCCTGGCCATCAGGGATGTCATAAGGCACCAGACGAAAGCCCGACACTCGCCGCTCCACGCCATCCTCCCACAGCGACACCAGGTCAACATGCTCACCGGGCTCAAAGCCCAGGCGGCGGATGTCCGCCTCGCTCACGAACACCACCTCGCGCAGGCCGAACACGCCGCGATAGCGGTCGTCGAGCCCGTACAACGTGGTGTTGTACTGGTCGTGGGAACGCATGGTCTGCAGGATCAGGTCGGGCTTGTCGCCGCGCGCCAACACCTTGGCGTTGACCAGTTCCTCAGGCAATGCAACGGGCATGAAGCGCGCCTTGCCGGTGATGGTTCGGAATTTGCGGTCGGCTGCTTGGTTGCCCAAGTGGAAGCCGCCAGGGTGCTGGATACGCTCATTGAAGTTAGCGAAGCCCGGAATGACGTCGGCGATCATGCTGCGAATCCGGCCATAGTCGGCTACCGCGTACTCCCAGTCGATCGGCTGGTTGCCCAGCGTCGCCTTGGCCATGCCGGCAATGATCCAGGGTTCCGAACGCATGTGCGGCGAGCGTGGGTGCAATTGGCCGTTGGAGATATGCACCATGCTGAAAGTATCTTCCACGGTCACACCCTGCGGGCCCTCGGCCTGCAGATCGATTTCGGTTCGCCCCAGGCACGGCAGAATCAGTGCATCACGGCCGGTCACCAGATGCGAGCGATTGAGTTTGGTGGAAATCTGCACGGTCAGCGCGCACTTGCGCAGCGCAGCATGGGTACGCGGGGTGTCCGGCGTGGCTTGGGCAAAGTTACCGCCCAGGGCGATGAACACCTTGGCCTGCTCCTGCTCCATCGCCTTGATGGCCAGCACCGCATTGTGCCCGTGAGCACGTGGCACTCGGAAGCGAAAACGCTTTTCGAGCGCGTCGAGCAGCGCCGCCTTGGGCTTCTCATCAATGCCCATGGTGCGGTCGCCCTGCACGTTGCTGTGGCCGCGCACCGGCGACAGGCCAGCGCCGGGTTTACCGACATTGCCACGAAGCAGCTGCAGGTTGACGATTTCCTGCACGGTCGGCACCGAATGGCGGTGTTGGGTGATACCCATGGCCCAACACATGATCACCCGTTCTGCCTTGCGGTACATGCGCGCCGCTAGCTCGATCTCGGCCAGGGTCAGCCCCGACTGTTTGACGATATGCTCCCACGGTGTAGCGTCCAGTGCCGCCAAGTAGTCATCCAGGCCACTGGTGTGCTCGGCAATGAAAGCATGGTCGAACACCGCTGGCTCGCCCTGTGCCTGGGCTTCGCGCTCCCACTGCAAAAGGAACTTAGCGATGCCACGCATGGCCGCCATGTCGCCACCCAGCGCAGGACGGAAGTAGGCACTGCTGGTCGGCTCGGAACCGTTGCTGAGCATTTCAAAGGGGTGCTGCGGGTGCTGGAAGCGTTCCAGGCCACGCTCCTTGAGCGGGTTGAAACACACCACCTGGGCACCGCGCTTGACCGCCTCACGCAGCGGTTCGAGCATGCGCGGGTGATTGGTGCCAGGATTCTGGCCGATGACGAAGATCGCGTCTGCTAGTTCCAGGTCGTCATACACCACCGTGCCCTTGCCGACGCCCAGGGTTTCAGCCATGCCGACGCCACTGGCCTCGTGGCACATGTTCGAGCAGTCGGGGAAGTTGTTGGTGCCGTAGGCGCGGACGAATAACTGGTAGAGGAACGCCGCTTCGTTGCTGGCTCGGCCGGAGGTATAGAACTCCGCCTGATCGGGGGACTCAAGCGCGCGCAAATGCTTGGCGATCAGCTCGAAGGCTTCCTGCCAGGTGGTTTCAACGTAGTGGTCGGTGGCCGCGTCGTAACGCATCGGGTGGGTCAGGCGGCCTTGATATTCGAGCCAGTAATCGGTCTGTTCACGCAATGCACTGACGCTGTATCGGGCGAAGAATGCCGGATCCACCGAGCGACCCGTGGCCTCCCAGTTGACTGCCTTGGCGCCGTTCTCGCAGAACTTGACCATGTCGCTTTCCGACGACTCGCCCCAGGCGCAGCCTGGGCAATCGAAGCCACCGTTCTGGTTGGTTTTGAGCATGGCCCGCAGGTTCTTGAACGCGTTGTCACTGCCCAGCCAACTCTTGGTCACGCTCTTGAGCGCGCCCCAGCCCGCAGCGGGGCCGTTGTAGTCCCTGATGTGTCGATCCTGGCTCATGTACTCGATCCTCACGCTTCGATGCTTTTTTTCAGCCTATGGAGCGTAAGAAAGCGCGTCTAATCGAAAGATCTTACGGGGTGATAAGCGGTTTCGATCACCGGGCGGCAGGTTGACAATGCTCAGTGCCCTTGCAACCCAGCGCCGCCCACGCGGCGCCAGAGCCCATGGGCATTGCTGACCTGCGATCAAATGATAGAGCCCATTGATCGACCAGTCAGGGAAAGCAATTTGACGCCTTAGCTGCCAGGTTATAGCTTGGAGCAAAGCCCCTATTCGAGCGCCAACGTGGAACAAAACAGTCCGGCCCTGATCGACGGCTTCAACCGGAAAATCGACTACCTGCGGATGTCGGTCACAGACCGCTGCGACTTTCGCTGCGTGTACTGCATGGCCGAAGACATGCAGTTCTTGCCACGTCAGCAGATCCTCAGCCTCGAAGAACTGTTTTTGGTCGCCGAGCGATTCGTAGCCCTCGGCACCCGCAAGATTCGCCTGACCGGTGGCGAGCCGTTGGTGCGCCAGGGCATCGTCGACCTGTGCAGGCGCATCGGCGCCTTGCCCGGCCTGCGCGAGCTGTGCATGACCAGCAATGGCTCGCAGCTCGGGCGCCTGGCCCAGCCGCTGTTCGATGCAGGCGTCACGCGCCTGAACATCAGCTTGGACAGCCTCGATGCCGAGCGCTTCAAGCAGCTGACCCGCACTGGCGACCTCGACCAGGTCATCGCCGGCATCGACGCTGCGCGCCAGGCCGGGTTCCA
Source organism: Pseudomonas promysalinigenes (assembly GCF_014269025.2). Taxonomy (NCBI): domain Bacteria; kingdom Pseudomonadati; phylum Pseudomonadota; class Gammaproteobacteria; order Pseudomonadales; family Pseudomonadaceae; genus Pseudomonas; species Pseudomonas promysalinigenes. Next base: position 3,735,410 of record NZ_CP077094.1, read on the forward strand.
GCGCACCAAGCTCAACTGCGTGGTGCTCAAGGGCCGCAACGAGCATGAACTGGTCGACCTGGTGCGCTTTGCCATTGACCGTGAGCTGGACATCACCTTCATTGAAGAGATGCCGCTGGGAGTCATCAGCGAGCACGAGCGCGGCGAGTCGTTCTGCTCGAGCGATGAGGTGCGTGACCGCCTGAGTGACCATTTCACCCTCATCGAGTCCACAGAGTCATCCCAAGGCCCAGCGCGCTACTGGCGCTTGGCCGAGGCTGGGAACACCCGTGTCGGCTTCATCTCGCCGCACAGCCACAACTTCTGTGCCACCTGCAACCGGGTGCGGCTGACGGTCGAGGGCCGGTTACTGCTGTGCCTTGGCAATGAACACTCAATGGACCTCAAGCAGGTGCTACGTGCCCATCCAGGTGATGCTGCGCGGTTGGAGAAAGCCATCCGCGACTCGCTGCACCTCAAGCCCTATCGCCACCACTTCGAAGTCGGTGGTGAGGTACAGATCCTGCGCTTCATGAACATGACCGGCGGCTGAACGGCCGCCTCAGGACCGCCATGATCGTCCACCCGCGCCCCGATGTGCTTCGCGTGCTGTTCACCCTCAAGGGCTCGATCATCAAGCGCATCGCTCTGCGCTGCCTGATGGTCACCTTGCTGGCTGCGCTGATCGTGCTGGTCGAGCGGCATTACCCGGCGTTTTTCTACCCGGTCAGCGCCACCCCTTTCACCCTGCTGGGCCTGTCACTTTCTATCTTCATGAGCTTTCGCAACAACGCCTGCTATGACCGCTGGTGGGAGGGGCGCAAAGCCTGGGGCAAACTGATCATCGAGACCCGCTCGTTCGTGCGCGAAAGCGCGGTGATTGCCGACGCACCGCTGCGCGCCGAACTGCTGCGCAGCCTGTGTGGCTTTGCCCACGGGCTCAGTGCACGGTTACGCGAAGAAAGCGAAAGGGATGCCGCTGGCCCTTGGCTGAACGCCAACGCCCCGGTGGCCGCGCATAACCTGTGCGATGGCATCCTGCGCAATATTGGCCAGCACTGCTCGCAGTTGGCCGAGCAAGGGCAGCTCAGTGAATGGCGCTATATGTTGCTGGAACAGCGGCTGGCCGGGTTGACCGAGGTGCAGGCAACCTGCGAACGGATCAAGGGTACGCCGCTGCCATTCCCCTACACCCTGCTGCTACACCGCACCATCTACATTTTCTGCCTGCTGCTGCCGTTCGCCCTTGCTGAACCGCTGGGCTGGCTGGCACCGCTGTTCACCACCATCGTCGGTTACACCTTCTTTGGCCTGGATGCGATCGGCAACGAGCTGGAAGACCCGTTCGGGCGGGACGAAAACGACTTGCCGATGGATGCCATGGTCAGGACCGTGGAGCGGGATGTGCTGGGGGCTTTGGGCGTCGAACCATTGCCGCCGGTTTTGCGGCCAGTGGATCATGTGCTGAGTTGACGCATTCGCGGCTGTACCGAACCAGGGGCAGCGGGTTTACCCGCGAAGAGGTGCAGGTCAACCGCGGCTCTGACAAGCGCCCACAGGCTTCAGATGCTTGACGAAATTGCACGGCCGATGCCGCGCATCCAGTTGTTCCACCAGGATGCCTTCCCAGGCGGTACGGCAAGCCCCAGTCGAGCCAGGCAGGCAGCACACCAAGGTGCCGTTGGAAATTCCGGCAAGGGCTCTGCTTTGCACCGTCGAACTGCCAATATCCAGAATGGACAAGGCACGAAACAGCTCGCCAAAGCCATCGACGCTACGCTCGAGCAGGCACTGCACGGCCTCCGGTGTGCTGTCACGCCCGGTAAACCCGGTGCCGCCGGTGATCAGCACCACCTGCACATCATCGTCGGCGATCCAGGTGGCGACCTGGGCGCGGATCTTGTACAGGTCGTCCTTGAGCAGTGCCCGCGCCACTAAACGATGGCCTACCTGCACCGAACGACTGGCCAGTAGCTCGCCGGAGGTGTCGTTATCGAACGTACGGGTATCGCTGACGGTCAGCACGGCGATATTCAGCGGCACGAAGGCCGCATCCAGTTGAACGCGCACTCTTTAAGCTCCTTGTCTGGCAGTGTCGTCACGCTAGAGGCAAGCCATGCCAGCGTCCAATCGATATACCGTACCGTCCGATCAATGACATCTATCGCAGACGTGGGTTAAGGTCTGCACAACCAGACGCCAGGCACCTACATGGACATCAAGCAGCTCAAGTTCCTCATCGCCCTCGACCAGACCCGCCACTTCGGCCAGGCGGCGGCGTTGTGTCATATCACCCAGCCAACCCTGTCCATGCGCCTGCGCAACCTGGAAGATGAACTGGACCTGGTACTGGTCAAGCGCGGTCAGCGCTTCGAAGGCTTCACCGAGGCCGGCGAGCGGATTCTGGCCTGGGCTCGCACCCTCTTGGCCGCCCATGACGGCCTGCAGGCAGAAGCGGCCAGTTGCCGTGGCCAGGTGGTCGGTAGCCTGCGCCTGGGCACGGTGCCGCTGGCCAGCTTCAACCCCATGCACCTGCTGCTGCCGCTGCGTGAGCAATACCCCGAACTGCAGTTTCAGCTCAGCTCGCACAGCACCGAACAAATCATGGATGGCCTGAGCCGCAACCAGCTCGACCTGGGCATTTGCTACCTCGACCAGGTCAACGCCAATTTCTTCGAAGTGATCGAACTTGGCACCACCACCATGGGCCTGCTCTACGATACCCAGCACTTCCATTTCGAAGCCGACAGCCTGCGTTGGGACGAGCTCGGCGACATTCCCCTGGGCTTGCTGAGCAAAGGCATGCACTACCGCCAGTCGCTGGACCTGAGCCTGCGCAGCCGTGGCCTTGAGCCCAACGCCGTGCTGGAAAGCGACTCGACCTTCCAGTTGGTTCAGGCGATCACCATCGGCGTGTGCTGCGCGATCATGCCCTTGGGGTGCGGCCTGGAAGGCCTCAGCGAACACTTGCGCATCATCCCCATCGCCGACGCCAGTATCCACAGCCCGGTCGGCCTGCTGCTGCGCCGCAGCGAGCCTCGCTCGGCGATTGCCGAGCAGTGCTTCAACGAAGCCAGGCGCCTGTTTCAGCCGGCCTGATTCACCGCCACCTGGCGGTACCGACTGGACGATTTCACGGTGGGGCCGCCAAGCGGCCCCTGCCAGTTTCAGCGATAGCGTTCGAGCCAATGGGCATAGGGTGCCGGCAAGGTCCAGGCCGCCTTGTCCACGCCTAGCTCTTTGGCAGCGAAGTAGGCCCAGTGCGGGTCGGCCAGGTGCGCCCGCCCCACCGATACCAAGTCCAGCTGGTTGGCCTGCAGCGCCTGCTCGGCCAATTGCGGCGTACCAAAGCCCCAAGCCGAGGTTACCGGCAGCCCGGCTTCGCGGCGCACGCGCTCAGCCACCGGTCCCATGAACGCCGGGCCCCACGGGATATTGGTTTCAGGCACGGTGAAGCCAACGCTGACGCTTAGCAGGTCCAGGCCGCCTGCCTTGAATAGGCGTGCCAGCTCGATGGACTCTTCCAGGGTCTGCTGGTCACGGCCGTCGTACTCCAGCACACCGAAGCGCGCGGTCAGCGGCAGGTTTTCTGGCCAGACTTCGCGTACCGCCGCCAGCGTTTCCAGCAGGAAACGGCTGCGGTTCTCGAAGCTACCGCCGTAGGCATCGGTACGCTGGTTGGAATGCTCGGAGAAGAAGCTTTGGCCGAGGTAGCCATGGGCGAAGTGCAGTTCGATCCACTGGAAACCGGCATCACGTGCGCGGCGGGCGGCATCGACGAAGTCTTGTTTGACCCGGGCGATGTCGTCCAGGGTCATCTCGCGCGGCACCTTCGGCAAATTTGCGCCAAAGGCAACGGCTGACGGGGCGATGGTGTCCCAGCCACGGGCATCTTCAGCCGCGATGTGGTCGTCCCCTTCCCAAGGGCGGTTGGCGCTGGCCTTGCGCCCAGCATGGGCAATCTGAATGCCTGGTACGGAGCCGGCGGCCTTGATGGCTTGCACCACTGGAACGAACGCCTGGGCATGGGCGTCACTCCATATGCCAGCGCAACCGGGAGTGATTCGGCCTTCAGGTGCCACCGCTGTGGCTTCGACCACCAGCAGCCCGGCGCCGCCGCGGGCCAGGCCGGCGTAGTGCACTTGGTGCCAGTCATTGATCAGGCCTTCCTCGGCCAGGTACTGGCACATGGGCGGAACGGCGATACGGTTGCGCAATGTGACGTCTTTGAGGCTGTAGGGCTGGAACAAAGCGGACATGGAAAAACTCCGATCATCTGAATACGATAGTTCGATCATAATCGAACTATGGCAATAAACGAAACCCCCGTTATTATGTGCTCATGCGAGCCTACTCACACCCCAACCCTGAAGACCTGATTCTCGAACGCGTGCTTTATGCGTTGAGCGACCCCGTGCGCTTGGGCATTGTCCGCCATTTGGCCGGTGTGGCAGAGGCCAGTTGTGGCGAACTTGATGGCGGGCGGCCCAAGTCGAGCATGTCGCACCATTTTCGCGTTTTGCGCGACGCCGGGTTGGTGCACACCCGCAATGTAGGCACCACGCACATGAACTCACTGCGCGCCGACATGCTCGACGAACGCTTCCCAGGCTTGCTGGACTGCATCTTGCGGCAGAAGTGATGTGCTCGGCAGGTATTCAGACGACTGGACGCCACGGCGGGCCGTGGCGTCTGGCTCAGGCGCTGATGGCGTCGAAGCTGCGGATGGGGGTGGGTACCGCGGACAGCAGCGGAAATTCCTCTTCGATGATCCAGGGTTCCTTCATGACCAGGTACACGTCGAGAAAATCGGAAAACCCCGGCCAGATGAACATCTCGTTGGCCTCGGCGACGGCACGCGACAGCACGCCCACGCCACCAAAGCTCTTGATCATCGAAACACTCACGATTTCGCTGCCAGAATGAAATACGGTTGCGGCGTCCAGCATGCCGGGCCGGCGCTCGGCGAAGCGGTTGAAGATCGCATGATAGGGGCATTCGGGTAGTGGCTTGATCACCGCATTGGGCGCTGAACGCTCATCGCTGGACGACGAGGCGACCACTTCGATGCTCAACCCCTTCAGCGGCACCGAATGGTAGTTGTCAGGGACGCTGTCGCCCAGCACCACCACCATGTCTGCCTCATCCTTGCCCAGCTTGGTAAGGTTGTCAGGGGACTCAGAGCAACTGAATATCGGGCTGTAGCCAGATAGCTTGCTGACCACCGCCGCCATGATCTGCTGGTTGATTTCCATCGACAACGTACTGTTCAAGGCAACGCGCAATGGCAGACGCTGATTGCAGCTCTGGCGCAACTGGTTGATCTTCAGTTGCATGCGCTCTGAACATCGCACGATTTCCAGAACATGCGGCAGCAGGCTCAGCCCTTCCTGAGTGAGTGAAACCCCTTTGTTGGTCCGGTCGAACAACTTGAAGCCACAATGATCTTCTAGCTTTTTCAACTGAGCGGCCAAGGCCTGGACCGTGACATGTACCTGTTCGGCCGCATCGGTGATAGACCCTGTTCGGGCGACTTTCACGATGTTCTTGAGCACCTTGATGTCCATTCAATCTCCCTCCCCATCCCGTTGACGCAGGCCGTCAACGAAAGCGGAAAGGATAACGCACAAGCGCCAACACTGTCTGCACGCTAACGGTGCACGCTGGTCGGGTAGCAAGCAATGGTTGAGGCACGTCAAAAAAAAGTGAAGTTTCCAGATGGGATTCAACTGATAAATTTTTGTCAGCGTTTAATTTGAAGAGATCGCCATGCTGACACTCAACCGAAACATTGAAACTGCCCTGCGTCAAAAGAAGACGGTCAATGTACTGGGCAGCGATTACGCATTGAATGGTGGATTCAAAGAGTTTGTGGATTTCTCCAAAAGTTGGGAAACCATGGGCGTCGACCGTTATTATGGGCAAGCCGACAAAGGCACGCGCTACCGCCGTTACAGTGACTTTGACTTCAACCCTGTTACCGGTGAATTGAACCAACTCAATCACCGTGCGTATGAGCAATCTGAAGCCCACAACAGTTATGTCGGTGGCATGTCGCGGCACTTCGACGACATCAGCGCGGAGGTCTTCAACTCACCGATCCTGCGCTCGCTGATCCGCCTGGACTTCGACGTCTACAAGGCCGTGCTGCCGCAGGAGCTGCATGCGGTCAATTGGCAATGCCAGGTGCACCAGATCCGCATCGAGATCAAACCGGGTGCACAAATCGAAATCACGCCAGAAGGCATTCACTGCGACGGTTATCCATTCAGTGGCGTACACTTCTGGGGCCGTCACAATGTTGAAGGTGCCACCAGCAACATCTACGACAAGCAATCGAACGTGATCGACTCCGGTACCTATTTGAATATTCTCGACACCACGTATTTCCTCGATCGGGAGTTGCAGCACTACGTAACGCCGGCGATCAACCCCAGCGCCTCTGAAATGGGCTACCGGCAGATTATCGCGATTTCCTTCTCTCGACCGGGCAGCGAGCATGACATTATCGATTAGTTATATCGGCCAGGCGCCGAAGTTCTCACCGGCCGAACATATCAATGGTCTGAGCATCAAAAAAGCCACGCCGTTTCACGCCCGTAAGATCGTCGACTTTTTCCGACGTTTCGAGGAAACCTCGTTCTGCGACTGGCAGGACGAGGGTCTGCTTCAAGGCTTGCTGGGCTCCGAGCACACTTACTGCTACATGGCCGAAAACCAGACCGGCACTATCGTTGGCGCGGTGACCGGCGGCTTGATGGGTACGCGGGGTACGATCAACCACATGGCGGTGGCGCCGGATTATCGCCAGAGCAGGATCGGCACCTCACTGGCAAGCTCCATCCTTAATGATTTTCGCCAGCATGGCATCCGCCGGGTATTTCTGTTCGTCGAGGATGACAACCTCAAAGCGCTGAGTTTCTGGCAGAAGCAGGGGTTCGAGCAAACCCGTGGTGAAATCACCTGCGAGGTCGACCTGTGACTTCGTCGGTATTGCTTAGCGCTTCACGCAAGGAGAGCCTGGTCGACGCCTTGCCGATCGTGACGGGGTATTTCGTCGTCAGCTTCGTGTTTGGTGTGATGTGCATCAACGCCGGCCTGCCCTTGTGGCTGCCAGCGGCGATGTGCCTGTTCGTCTACGCCGGGGCGGCGCAATTCGCCGCACTGGCGCTGATGACCAGCCATGCGCCTCTGATCACCATCGCCCTGTCGACACTGCTGATCAATTCGCGGCACATGCTGATGGCGATGTACATGTCCAAACGCAGCGCGCAGCTGCCGATCAGCAAACCGCAGAAGCTGCTGTATGCCTTCGGTCTGACCGATGAGTCGTTCGCCTTCCATAGCCAACGCCTGGAAAATGGCAGGCCCACGTCGGCGGCCTACCTGCTGCAGTTCAATACCTATTGCCATGCCAGCTGGATCGCCGGCGCGGTATTGGGTGCGGTGGCCTCGGATGCGTTGAACCGGTTTTCCCAGTTCAAGCTGGACTATGCCCTGACCGCCATGATGATCTTCGTGCTGATCTCGCTGTGCAGCACATTCACCAAAGCCGTCATCGCCCTGGTGGTGGTCGTCACCACCTGCCTGTTGAACATGTACGCGCCCTCGCCCTTGAACGTATTCATCGCAACTGCCGTAGGTTGTGGAGCCGGGTTATGCCTGAAAAGAACTACCTGATCGCAGCGGTGATGCTCATGGCCGCCATCACTTACCTGACCCGCGCGACCCCATTTCTGCTGAAGATGGAGAAGTCTCCCAAGCTGTTCAATGACGTCATTGAATACCTGCCGGTCGCGATCATCGCCAGCATCACCGTACCCGCTCTGCTGGTGGCCAAGGACGGCTCGCTGCTGGGCCTGACGACCGATCTGCTGGCGGCGATTCCGGTGGTCATCGTCGCTTACTGGACGAGAAGCTTGATCTACAGCGTGTGTGCCGGTGTTGCCGCGCACGTGGCGATCACGCTGCTGGCTTGAGGTACGGATTTGAAAAGGAAACCTCTATGAGCCGTGCTCGCCGGAAGATCACCTTGACCAACCTGAGCGAGTTTTCCCGCCTGATGCCCCAAGTCCCTCAAGACCAAGTGCTAGGTGAACTGGCTGACTTGTCGCTGGAATGCTCGCTGGCTTATGCCCTGAGCAAGACCTTTCTACGCGATGGGTGGATCGCCGAGTACCGCCACCTGCAAAACCCTGCCCGCCTGAGCCCGCAGAGCGATCTGCTGCTGTTTGCCACCTCTGGCAGTTTGGTCCTGGAAATGGCCGATGGCTCTGAACGGCATGTAGCACAAGGTGAACAAATGGTGCTCAGCGCCGAAAGCGAAGCGACGGTGGTTCCGGCCGGCTGCGAGGGCGAAGTCAGCGTCTTGGCCCTGGCCGTGGGCCTGAACCTCACCGAAGTGCTGCAGGAGCTTGGCCCCGACGGCGCACCTTTGGCGCAATGAAAAAAGCCACGGGATACCCGTGGCTTTGTTTCGCCGACTTCCCTGATTAAAGGGCCATGTCGTTCTCGGCTTTGCTTTCGACCGGTGCGCTTGGCGCAACGCTGGTGCCGACGCTTTCGTCGATGACCGGCGGCTTGGCCAGTTGCAACACTTCTGCGGTGTAGTTCCACTCTTTCTGGGTGGCCGCTGCAGAGTCGTTAAGCTTGGTGCCGTAGCTCGGTACGATCTGCTTGATCTTGGCCTGCCACTCAGGGGTAGCGACCTTCTCCTTGAACACCGTTTCCAGCACGTTCAGCATGATCGGCGCTGCGGTCGATGCACCCGGCGAGGCGCCCAGCAGACCCGCGATAGTACGGTCTTGGGAAGCCACCACTTCGGTGCCCAACTTCAACACGCCGCCCTTCTCTTCGTCACGCTTGATGATCTGCACACGCTGACCGGCCTGCCACAGCTTCCAGTCTTCCTTCTTGGCATTCGGGAAGTAGGTACGCAGGGCTTCGAAACGGTCATCATCCGACAGCATCAGCTGGCCGGCGAGGTACTCGACCAGCGGGTACTGATCGATACCGACCTTGGTCATTGGCCACACGTTGTGCGTGGTGGTGCTGCTCAGCAGGTCGAAGTACGAGCCGTTCTTCAGGAACTTGGTCGAGAAAGTGGCGAATGGACCAAACAGGATCACGCGCTTGCCGTCCAGCACGCGGGTGTCCAGGTGCGGTACCGACATGGGCGGGGCGCCAGTGGAGGCAATGCCATAGGCCTTGGCCATGTGTTGCATGGCCACGGTTGGGTTCTCGGTCACCAGGAACGAGCCACCCACTGGGAAGCCTGCGTATTCCTTGGCTTCTGGAATACCCGATTTCTGCAGCAGCTTCAGCGCGCCGCCGCCGGCGCCGATGAACAGGAACTTGGCGTCGGTAGCCGAGGTGCTGCCGTCCTTGAGGTTCTTGTACTCGACATGCCAGGAGCCGTCTTCGTTGCGGGTGATGTCCTGCACTTCGCTGGACAACTTCAGGTCGAAGCCGTTCTGAGTCTGCAGGTGGCCCACGAACTGGCGAGTGATTTCGCCGAAGTTGACATCGGTGCCGATAGGCGTCCAGGTGACCGCCAGCTTCTGGTTCGGGTCACGGCCTTCCATCATCAGCGGGACCCACTTGGCGATCTGCGCGTGGTCCTCGGAGTACTGCATCGGGCGGAACAGCGGGCTTGCCTGCAGTGCCTCGTAACGCTTCTTGAGGAACTTGATGTTGTCATCGCCCCAGACGAAGCTCATGTGCGGGGTGGTGTTGATGAACGAGTGCGGGTTCTTCAGCACGCCTTGGCGAACCTGCCACGACCAGAACTGGCGGGAGATCTGGAAGGCTTCGTTGATTTCGATGGCCTTGGAGATGTTGACGTTGCCGTCTTTGTCTTCCGGGGTGTAGTTCAGCTCGGCCAGCGCGGAGTGGCCGGTACCTGCGTTGTTCCAGCCATTGGAGCTTTCTTCGGCCACGCCATCGAGGCGCTCGACCATTTCCATCGACCAGCTAGGCTCCAGCTCGTGCAGCCACACGGCCAGGGTGGAGCTCATGATGCCGCCGCCGACCAGCAGCACATCGACTTTCTTGGTTTCTGCGGCGTGCGCTTGCATGAAGCTCGCAGCAACAGCCAGACCCAGCAAGGTCTTGCCAGCTTTCTTGAACATTGATCAATTCCAGTCAGTAGAACGGAGGGTGGGCCTGTGGCTGACCCAGATGCTTCGTGTTCTTGCGCGCAGGCTTTTTATGATCATTGTTCAGCGGCTTGAAGAACCAGAAAACGCTTCAGGCTTTTGTCGAATTGACTGGCAAGGCTGAATCGTTTCGCTGATTGTAACCGAATCGTCAGCACAAACAAATTGGTGCCCTTTCGGTCAATTAGGCGCTTTGCCCCAGTGACAGCTTGTCACAGCGCCTGAAGCCAGCTCGTAAAGGCCTACCCCGCTCGCTATGATTGCCGACTGGAAAACACGGATGTGACTACCCATGACCGAACGCGGCCAGCCCCATCAAGAAGGCTACATCCTGCTCCGTCAGGCGATCCCACAGCAGTGGCTGGATGACCTGCGCAGGGTGTTCGAAGCCGGCGTGCAGCCCCCAGAACGATGGCCTGTGCCGCGTAACTCCAACTGGCGCTATGCACAACTGGATGAACATCGGCAAATTCAGGCCGTTTGTCGCCTGCCTGAAATATTGGCAAGCAGCGGGATGCTGCTGGGCGAGCGGTTCTTTCTGGCCCAGGTTGAAGGCCGCGACCCAGTTGCCGGTGGCGGCCACCAAAGGTTGCATCGTGACGGCTCGGGGGTGCGTGCGGGCGATACGGTGAGCGCACTCATTTATCTGGACGATTTCGGCCCCGACAATGGTGCCACGCGCATCGTGCCGGGCAGCCATCGACCGCATGCCGGCGAGCCCCCTTTTGACTTCGACGACGAATCGCAAGCGATACAGCTGGCTGGCCGCGCTGGCGATGCCTTGGTGTTCGATGCCGAGCTGGTGCATGCAGCCAGCCGCAACATCAGCGGCGCCAAACGCCGCACGCTGATGGTCAGCTATCGAGCCGAGGCTTTGTACGCTTTGCACGTAGAAACCCGAGTGCTGCGTAACGTACGCATGGCCACCAGCGACCGATTCGAACCCTCAGGCAAGGCGCTCGGCCAGCTAGCTAGCAGCTGAACGCCATTACTGAGCCAGCGGTATCAGCGGTTCCAGCCGGCCTCGCTGTTCTGCAGGGCAGTTGCGATGGTCTGCAGCCTGTCGTCCGGCAAGGAGTCCGGCAACGGGTCGGCCCCCGAGCTGATGTACAACTGAGCGTATGCTTTGCGCATTTCGGCGTAGGACAGATCACGCTTGAGCTGAGTCTGCAGGTTGTTCAGCTCGCCCTGGATCAGCTCCAACTCACCTATGTTCTGGGTCTGATAGCGGTTGCGCAATTGCTCGGCAATCTGCCCATCGAGGCTCGCCAGTTCTTCACTGGTATGGAACTGCCGCACCGCCTCGTTGAAATTGGCATTGGCCACGTACAGTTGCGCCAGCACTGCCATGGACATTGCCTGACGGCGGGCGGCGACTACATCCTCGCCCGCTTCGGCGACTTTGATCGCCCTTGGCCCTGAGAGCACGTTGAACAGGTTCCAGGTGACTTTGACCCCGTAATCGGCCCAGCTCTGATTGGTCAGGAACGAGTTGCTGTCGTAGTGACCGCCAACCGACAGCTCCAGCCCTGGCAGCAGGCGCAGCATGGCCTTGCGGGTTTCTGCCGCACTGATGCGCGCTTGGTAGTCCTGTTCGCGCAGCTCCGGGCGGCTGGCCAGTGCTTGCTGCTCAAGCTGGGCGAAGTCGGCCTTGAAAGTCGGCACCTGATAGCTGTCTTCAGCGGCGAGGGTGAAGTCGGTATTGAGCGGCAAGTTGATCAGCGCAGCCAGCTCGGTCTTGGCCAAAGACAGCGCACGGCGCTGCTCTTCCAGCTGACGGGTGGCCTCGATCAAGGCGCGCTGGTAGCTCAAGCTTTGCACGGGGTCGCCCAAGCGCTGGGCGGCCATGCGCTGGCTGTTGTCACGAGCCTGGTCGATGCGCCCCATCAGGCTATCGATCTGGCTCAGCAAGCGCTGGGCAGCCACGGCGCGCCAGTAGGCCGAACGCACATCCTGGGTAATGGTGTGAATGACCTTGCGCCGACGCTCTTCGAGAATCAGGCGTTGGTCCGCCTGCTGCTTGGCACTGACGTAGCTGACACCGAAGTCCAGTACGTTCCACACCATGGTCAGGTCGGCCACGTCGCGGTCGCGGTCTTGGGAAGTCGAAGGTTCGAGGGACTGGGTGCCAGTGCGAATGCTCTGGCTACTGGACGCCCCCACATTGTTACGACCGGCGTAACCTGCGGCCAGGGCCATACGCGGCAGCATGTCGAAGCGAGCCAGATCGACCTGGCGCTGAGACAGCGCCTCTTCCATGACTTTCAGGCGGGCCTCGAGGTTGTACTTGACCGCGCGTGCCATGGCTTGGTGCAGAGTCAGTGGCCCTTTGATTGGCTCCTGATCCTTGAACATGGTCGCAAGGTCGGTTCTGGCACGTGCCTCGCTGACACTACGGTCGATCGGCTGGCTGGTCACGGCGCAGCCGCTGATGGCCAATACCAACAGGCTGGTGGCGAAGAGTTTGTGGCTATTGTTCATCCTTGGACCGCCCCCTGGTACGGCCGTGTTATCAAAGTGCATGCTGTGTTTCATGCCCGCTGTCCGATCGCTGTCGGTTGAGCCAAGGCCTTGGCCAACTCGCGCACGTGGCGCTGGTCGATTTCATTGATCTGCTGCAGTTGCTGGCCGAAGGTCGGTGCTCCGAACACGCCTCGCAAGCCTTGACTGAGATCGCTCTGCTTCCACTGGCTGCCGTTGAAGACATTCATCTCAGTGACGCCCGGCACCTGCTGGCTGAATAGGCTGGCAAGGGTGCTGCTGCCAAACACCCCTCCTTCACCGCCGCCCATCCCTGCACTGCCGGCCAGGCCCGAGAAACCGCGGTCGCTGGTGCCGAATACCTGAGCGATAAAGCTCGGCGCACTGCTGGCATTGCCGAGGAAAATCGTGCCCAGTGGCCGCAAGTCACCACCGACGCTACGCACATCGAACAATGGCGGCGGTAGCAGCGGCGATAGGCCCGCGTCGATCACGGGCGCTGGCAACCGCGGCGGGGCTAACGGCGCTTGAGGCGTGCCTGGGGCTTGCGGTGGGTTCAAGCGATACTCCAGGTCACCGGCATCCTGGGTCTGGATCGACTGCGCCTGGCCGACCATCGACACGCCCAAGGCGTTGCCTGCGCTGTCCTGAACGCCACTGTTCGCTGCATTGAGACTCAACGCCAGGCTGCCCTGCCCGCGCAGGTCACCCACCACGATGCGGTAGGTTCGACCGTCAAGTTGTTGCACCGACTGCACTACACCACTGGCAGCGTTGCTGCCGAGCACCGAAAAGTCACTGGCATCGACACCGCTGACCGCTTCGTCGAATGTCAGGGTAAAGCTCAGGGTACGGTCGCCGGGCGACACAGGGCCATCGACCACGATGCTGCTTGGCTGAGGTGCTTTGGCATCGACCAGAATGCCTCGGGTATCGCCCAGGTTGTTCAAGCCCGTGTTGGCGTCGTTGCCTTGGGTGTCACGCAGGCTGCCACCATTCAGGTCGATCGTTGGGGCGACGGCGAAGCTGCTATTGCCGGCCATACCACGGGTGACACTGAGGCGGAACAGCAGCGCAGTACCGCCAGAGGTGGACACATAGTCGGCGTATGCCACCTGGCCGTCGTCCAGCGTGATCGCCAGGCGAGGGTTGCCGTTACTGCTGTTCACCAGCACCGCTTCATCGGTGTTGACGATGAAGTCCAGGTTCTGGCCAGCGACGTAAGTACCGTTGGCTGGCACCTGCACGCTGACCACGCTTGGCGCGATGCGGTCGATGCTGTAGCTGGCACCGGTCAGGCCACCGCTGACGGCGTTGCCGGCGGCATCGACGATACCGGTGCCGCTGCCGGCCAGGTCCAGGCGCAGGCTGCCCTGGCCACTTAGGCCATCGACCAGCACGGTGTAAGTGCGCCCATCCAACGAGGTGACGCTGCTGATGCTGCCAGCGGCGCTGCCGCCGAAGATCAGGTTGAAATCACTGGCGTCCACGCCGCTGACGGTTTCACTGAAAGTCACGCTGAAGCGCACCGAGCTGGCATTGTTCGGGCTGGCATCGATGCGCACGATGCTGCTGGCGCCCGGTGCGGTGGTGTCCACGTGCACCCCGGCAGTACTGCCCACGCCGTTCAAGGCAAGGTTCAGGTTATTGCCGGCCAGGTCCGTCAGCGTTTGGCCACGCAGGTCGAGGCTGCTGACCGCGATGCCATCGCTGTCGTTGTCGCCCGCCTGGACGATGTACTGGAACACCAGCGCCGACGTGCCACTGCCAGACACGTAGTTGGCATAACGGGTGACCCCGCCCACATCCAGCGCCAGTCGCGGCGCCAGTGCGCCGGTTTGCACGGCTTCGCTGGCGTTGACGGTGAAGGTCAGCACATCGCCGGCCTGGTAATTGCCATCGGCAGGTGTCTGCACGCTGGCCACCGTCGGTGGCACGGCATCGATGCGCACCAGGCTGGTATCACCCACACCCGCCAGGGCGGTGCTGGCAGCGTTGCCGACGCTGTCACGCAAGGTCGCGCCATTGAGTTCGATGCTGTTGCCCAGGGTGATGCCGTTGCTGTCGAGCTGGCCGTTGACCACCGTCAAGCGGAACACCAACGCGGTGCTGCCCGCGCCGGACAGGTAGTTGGCGTAGGCCGTGACGCCATTGTCCAAGGTCACTTGCAGGCGTGGCGTGCCAGTGCTGGTATCCAGCAGCACCGCTTCATCGGTATTGACGATGAAGTCCAGGTTCTGGCCAGCGACGTAAGTACCGTTGGCTGGCACCTGCACGCTGACCACGCTTGGCGCGACGCGGTCGATGCTGTAGCTGGCACCGGTCAGGCCACCGCTGACGGCGTTGCCGGCTGCATCGACGATACCGGTGCCGCTGCCGGCCAGGTCCAGGCGCAAGCTGCCCTGGCCACTCAGGCCATCGACCAGCACGGTGTAAGTGCGCCCATCCAACGAGGTGACGCTGCTGATGCTGCCAGCGGCGCTGCCGCCGAAGATCAAGTTGAAGTCACTGGCGTCCACGCCGCTGACGGCTTCACTGAAGGTCACGCTGAAGCGCACCGAGCTGGCATTGTTCGGGCTGGCATCGATGCGCACGATGCTGCTGGCGCCCGGTGCGGTGGTGTCCACGTGCACCCCGGCAGTGCTGCCCACGCCGTTCAAGGCAAGGTTCAGGTCATTGCCGGCCAGGTCCGTCAGCGTTTGGCCACGCAGGTCGAGGCTGCTGACCGCGATGCCATCGCTGTCGTTGTCGCCCGCCTGGACGATGTACTGGAACACCAGCGCCGACGTGCCACTGCCAGACACGTAGTTGGCATAACGGGTGACCCCGCCCACATCCAGCGCCAGACGCGGCGCCAGTGCGCCGGTTTGCACGGCTTCGCTGGCGTTGACGGTGAAGGTCAGCACATCGCCGGCCTTGTAGTTGCCATCGGCAGGTGTCTGCACGCTGGCCACCGTCGGTGACACGGCATCGATGCGCACCAGGCTGGTATCACCCACACCCACCAGGGCGGTGCTGGCATCGTTGCCGACGCTGTCGCGCAATGTCGCGCCATTGAGTTCGATGCTGTTGCCCAGGGTGATGCCGTTGCTGTCGAGCTGGCCGTTGACCACCGTCAGGCGGAACACCAACGCGGTGCTGCCCGCGCCGGACAGGTAGTTGGCGTAGGCCGTGACGCCATTGTCCAAGGTCACTTGCAGGCGTGGCGTGCCAGTGCTGGTATCCAGCAGCACCGCTTCATCGGTATTGACGATGAAGTCCAGGTTTTGGCCAGCGACATAAGTACCGTTGGCCGGCACCTGCACGCTGACCACGCTTGGTGCGATGCGGTCGATGCTGTAGCTGGCACCGGTCAGGCCGCCGCTGACGGCGTTGCCGGCGGCATCGACGATACCGGTGCCGCTGCCGGCCAGGTCCAGGCGCAGGCTACCCTGGCCACTCAGGCCATCGACCAGCACGGTGTAAGTGCGCCCATCCAACGAGGTGACGCTGCTGATGCTGCCAGCGGCGCTGCCGCCGAAGATCAAGTTGAAGTCACTGGCGTCCACGCCGCTGACGGCTTCACTGAAGGTCACGCTGAAGCGCACCGAGCTGGCATTGTTCGGGCTGGCATCGAGGCGCACGATGCTGCTGGCGCCCGGTGCGGTGGTGTCCACGTGCACCCCGGCAGTGCTGCCCACGCCGTTCAAGGCAAGGTTCAGGTCATTGCCGGCCAGGTCCGTCAGCGTTTGGCCACGCAGGTCGAGGCTGCTGACCGCGATGCCATCGCTGTCGTTGTCGCCCGCCTGGACGATGTACTGGAACACCAGCGCCGACGTGCCACTGCCAGACACGTAGTTGGCATAACGGGTGACCCCACCCACATCCAGCGCCAGACGCGGCGCCAGTGCGCCGGTTTGCACGGCTTCGCTGGCGTTGACGGTGAAGGTCAGCACATCGCCGGCCTGGTAATTGCCATCGGCAGGTGTCTGCACGCTGGCCACCGTCGGTGACACGGCATCGATGCGCACCAGGCTGGTATCACCCACACCCACCAGGGCGGTGCTGGCAGCGTTGCCGACGCTGTCACGCAAGGTCGCGCCATTGAGTTCGATGCTGTTGCCCAGGGTGATGCCGTTGCTGTCGAGCTGGCCGTTGACCACCGTCAGGCGGAACACCAACGCGGTGCTGCCCGCGCCGGACAGGTAGTTGGCATAGGCCGTGACGCCATTGTCCAAGGTCACTTGCAGGCGTGGCGTGCCAGTGCTGGTATCCAGCAGCACCGCTTCATCGGTGTTGACGATGAAGTCCAGGTTCTGGCCAGCGACATAAGTACCGTTAGCCGGCACCTGCACGCTGACCACGCTTGGCGCGATGCGGTCGATGCTGTAGCTGGCACCGGTCAGGCCACCGCTGACGGCGTTGCCGGCGGCATCGACGATACCGGTGCCGCTGCCGGCCAGGTCCAGGCGCAAGCTGCCCTGGCCACTCAGGCCATCGACCAGCACGGTGTAAGTGCGCCCATCCAACGAGGTGACGCTGCTGATGCTGCCAGCGGCGCTGCCGCCGAAGATCAGGTTGAAATCACTGGCGTCCACGCCGCTGACGGCTTCACTGAAAGTCACGCTGAAGCGCACCGAGCTGGCATTGTTCGGGCTGGCATCGATGCGCACGATGCTGCTGGCGCCCGGTGCGGTGGTGTCCACGTGCACCCCGGCAGTGCTGCCCACGCCGTTCAAGGCAAGGTTCAGGTCATTGCCGGCCAGGTCCGTCAGCGTTTGGCCACGCAGGTCGAGGCTGCTGACCGCGATGCCATCGCTGTCGTTGTCGCCCGCCTGGACGATGTACTGGAACACCAGCGCCGACGTGCCACTGCCAGACACGTAGCTGGCATAACGGGTGACCCCGCCCACATCCAGCGCCAGACGCGGCGCCAGTGCGCCGGTTTGCACGGCTTCGCTGGCGTTGACGGTGAAGGTCAGCACATCGCCGGCCTTGTAGTGGCCCTCCAGCGGCGGCGCCACACTCACCACCGTTGGGACAACGCCGTCGACATTGACAGCGGCAGTACTGGCCACATTGTTCAGGGTGGCAACAATGGTATTGCCCGCCAAGTCGCGGATGGCGCCGCCATTGAGCTCGATGCTGCTACCTACGGTAATGCCATTGCTGTCGAGCTGGCCGTTGGCCACGGTCATGCGGAATACCAGGGCAGTGCTACCGGACCCGGATACATAGTCAGCATAAACGGTGCCGCCGTTATCCAAGGTGACAGCAATGCGCGGCACCCCGCCAAGCGTATCGAGCACCACCTGCTCGCTGAAGTTGACGGTGAAATCCAGGTTCTGGCCGGTGATGTAAGTGCCGTCGGACGGTGCCTGGACGCTCGCCACCCGTGGCAGCACACCGTCGACCACAATATTGCTGCGCCCACCAAGAGAGTCGCTGGCCCCCACGCTCGGCAGGGTAAGGACCGCCAGGTCATTGCT
Source organism: Pseudomonas promysalinigenes (assembly GCF_014269025.2). Classification (NCBI taxonomy): domain Bacteria; kingdom Pseudomonadati; phylum Pseudomonadota; class Gammaproteobacteria; order Pseudomonadales; family Pseudomonadaceae; genus Pseudomonas; species Pseudomonas promysalinigenes. The sequence goes on from NZ_CP077094.1 coordinate 3,753,495, forward strand.
GGCATTGGCCAGGATCGCGCCGTTGAGTTGCAGCGCCGCCGTGCTTTGGAAGTCCAGGTCGGCACTGACATCCCCTGCCTGCACGGTGTACTTGAACACTAGTGTATTGCTGCCCGAGCCGCTCAAGTAAACCGCCGCCCGATCAACCAAGCCAGTCTCCAGCAGCAGGCTAGGCACCCCACCGCTGGTATCGGCGTTGACCACCTGGTCGAACACCACGTTGATCAACACTTCATCACCCACCTTCACAGTGCGGTCCAGCCCTTGGGCCGAGACACTGGTGACTCTGGGGTTCAATGGGATGACGTTGATCGTAAGGGTATCGATATCGGTTTTCGCCCCACCGCTTCCACTGTTGCCATTGTCATTGGTCTCGATGGTGAGGGTGGCGCTGCCGATGAAGTTGCTAGCAGAGGTGAAGGTCAGGGTCTGCAAGGCTGCATTGAGGTTGGCACGGGTACCCTCGAAGATCATCAACGGGTTGTTGGTTCCCGTCCCCAACAGCAGAGTGATACCGCTGAGGCTGCCAAGGCTTAGAGTGCCATTGGTCGCGCTCAGGAACACGGTTAGCAGGCCATTGCCTGCATCGACATCGCTGATGGATATCGCATTGCCGTTGGCAGTATTGAAGCCTAGGCCGATGCCTTGCTGGGCAGTCTGCGCTACGGGCAGGTTGTTCACCGGCGCATCGTTGACCGCATTGACATTGAGGGTCACGGTCTTGCTGTCGGTCTGCGCAGGGCCGCCGGTATTGCCGCTGTCGTCGAGGGTGACCGTAAGGATCACGCTATTGGTGGCATCCTGCGTGGTCTTGAAGGTCACGCTGTTGGCGGCGATGAAGAGGTTGATATCGGCCAGGCTGCCGGACAGGGTCAGCACGCCAGTATCGGCGCCACCGACGGTGACGCCCAGCCCACTGCTGGCGCTCAGCGTGCCGCTGGGTACCGAGAAGGTAGCAGTGACGGTGCTCGCACCCGCATCCACATCGCTGAAGCTGATACCGCTGATCACGCTCGCCACATCCTCGGTCACGGTGATCGACGCCGGCGCGGTAACCACGGGCGCATCGTTCACTGCAGCGACTTGCAAGGTCAAGCTGGTGGTGGCGTCAGAAACGCTCAACGTGTTGACGTTGATGGTCAGTTGCACATCGCCGCTGGCGTTGGCCGCCGGAGTGAAGACCAGGCGATTGTTGGCGATGAACAGGTTGATATTGGCCAAGGTGCCGCTCAAGGTGAGCGCAGTCGAGGTACCCCCCACTGTCACACCACCGGCGCCGGTCGCGCTGAGGGTACCGCTGGCGACCGAGAAGGTCACGATACCCAATGTGGAGTCGACATCGCTGAAGCTGATCTGGCTGAGCGCGGTGGGTGTGTCCTCGATGATCGGCAAGGCGGCTACAGCAGTGATGACTGGCGAATCGTTGACGGCGGTGATGGTGATGTCACGGGTCACGGCAGCAGACGCAAGATTACCGCCATCGGTCACGATGAACTGCACCGTGCGGGTGGTGGAGTTCGGGTTGTCCGAGGCGTTGTTGTAGCTCACCGCACGCAGGGCGGCCTGGAATTGCTCCACGGTTGCCTGGTTGCCCGCGGAAGTAAGCGTCAAGGTGCCAGTGCCCACATTCCACACGCCGACGATATTGCCCATCGACACACCGTCGTTGATGAAGCTGAGGCTGTCCTGAGCGCTGTAGTAAGTCAGCAGGCGGGCGGTAGCCCCAAGCGGATTGGGGCCGTCCGTATCGGCCAAGGTCAGGGCCGGGTCCACCGCGATTGGGCTTGAAGGCACGTTATTGCCTTCGATCCAGGCCGCCGGGGTGCCGCTTACAGTAACCACTGGCGCGTCGTTGACCGCCGTCACCACTACATTGGCGCTATCGCTGGCCATGGAATAGGCCGACGTGCCACCGGAGGCTAGGACACTGACCTTGCTGCCCTGCAGGCCGGCGTTACTGCTTTGATCCCAAGCCTTGTAGGTGATGGTCGCGGTTTCGCCATGGATGCCGTCAGGCACGAAACGCACCAGGTTCTGCGCGGTGAGGAGCAACGCAGCGCTGGAGGAAACCACCCCCACATCATTCCAGGTGCTGCCCGCGTCGAGGCTGTACTGCCACTTGCCATAGGTGCCGGTCAGGCCGGTGACCGCCATACCCTTGAGGGCGCCGGTATCGACATCGGTGACCCCGCCCAACAGTGATTGGACGGTATTGCCGCCGTTGTTTACAGCGGTGTCGGTGAGCCCGCTCAGGCTAGGTGAGACGGGTGTCATCACAGGTGCATCGTTGACGGACGTCACCCCTTGGTTGGCCACTGCAGTAGCGCTGGAGAATGCTGAAGCGCCGCCGTTGCTGGAGGTATCGGCAGTGCTGCGGATACCGTTGACAGACGCATTACCCTGCGTTTGATCCCAGCCACGGAAAGTGAAACTCGCGGTTTCGCCGTTGGCGCCGTCGGGGACGTAGCGCAGATAGGTGGTGGCGCTGAGCAACAGCGCGCTGGTATTGGACACGGCACCGAAGTCAGTCCAGTTGGCGTTATCGGAGGAATACTGCCAAGTGCCGTTGCCGCCCCTGGCCACCACCGCGATGCCGCTCAAGGCACCGGCGTCGGCGTCGACCACGGTGTAGTTGGCCAGCAGGGTTGAAACCTGCATGCCAGTTGCGGTCGTGTCTTCGGTGATGCTCGGCAGGCTGTAAGGCCCGCCTGACAACACCGGAGCATCGTTGACGCTCACTAGCGAGACAGTACTGAAGATGCCCACTGCCGTGGTCGGCAGGCCGCCGTTGGCGGAGCCTCCGTTATCGCTCAGGGTGTTCAGGGTCACTACCCGGTTGGCCGTGTTCGGGCTGTCGCTGTCATTGCGATAGGCCAGAGTATTGACGATGGTCTGCGCCGTCGACGTATCCAGGCCTGCGCTGCTGCTGAGGATGACAGTGGCTGTACCACTGACCACCGAGACCGTGACCTGCGTGCCGTTGTTGGTGGTGACCACACTGTTGCCATTGACCAGGGCCACGTCACTGCCGTCGATGACCAGCTTCTCGGCCGCGCCATTGGCGACATTGGTGACGGTGAACGTGATCTGGGCCACTTTCTGCCCGGACTCCACGGTATTGATCGTCGCCCCACTGAACAGCTGCACGGCTGCGGTGTTCTCGGTGTAGGTCGGGTTGGCCGCCGATACACTGACCGAAGGTGCATCATTGACAGACGCGACGGCCACGCTGACCACCGAGACGGTGCTGCTACCGCCAGCACCGTCATCCATGCTGATCGACACGCTGCGCACCGTTGTCGACGGCTCGGTGGTGTTGGAATTGCGGTATGCAAGGTTATGGATCAGCGCTGTGACCGTGGCCGCAGTAGCATTGCTGGTCAAGGTGATCACCAGTGGATTGCCGTTACTGCCGCCGGTGAAAGTGCCCAGCACCAGGCCGTTGTACAGCACCGAGGCGCCGGACAGCACAATCTGGTTGGCCCCTGCCCCCTGATCGCGGATGAACAGCACATCTTCACCGGACGTACCGCCAGCTGTGACCTGCACCGTCAGCTTGCCGCCGCTGAAGCTGGCCGAGTCGGCGTCGGTGACCGTCGCATTGCTGCCGGCATCGAGCAGAGCGTAGGCGCTTTTTTCCACGTAGGTGACGGAATCGCCGTTGAGGTTTCCGATTACCGGGGCTGCCACTGCGGCAACCGTGAAGTTCAGCGTGGTGTTGTTGGAAATACCTTTGAACACGGCGCCGTCGGCGTCCACGAAGGCTTTCGGACCTACCCGCACGGCATAGCCCACGCCACCCTCCAGCAAGACCGACGGGTCGATGGTCCAGGTAGTACCGGAGCCGGTAACCTGTGAACTGCCTATGGGGATGCTCTCGACGATGGTGTTGTCCGAGAGGCGCACAATATCGATGGTGCCTGCGCCCTTGGTTACAGACTCACTGAAGGTCAGCGTGATGTTCGCGTTAGGGCTGACATTGGTGGCATTGTCGGCGGGCGAGCTGGCGACGAGCTCAGGAGCGGAACCATTTTGCAGATAAAGGGCGCCAAAGCTGCCATTTGTTGCGGAAAACAAGTCCAGGTCACCGTCACCATCGAAATCGCCAACGCGGTAGTTGGCCCCGGTGTGGTCGTTCAGGCTAAGCCCGGCAAAAGGTGATGATCCGATGCTGGTGATGGTGAAGGTGCCGTCGCCATTGCTTTTAGCGAACTGGAAAGCAGTCCCATTGCCACCGGTCTGATAGAGAATGTCCCCGCTGCCGTCTGCGTCGAAGTCGCCGACAACTACCCGGCCGTTGGCCAAGGGAGTTGGGAACCCGCTGGTAGACAGGCTGGAGAATGTTCCATTGCCATTGTTGCGGTAGTAGCTGCCAGTCTGACCACTGACGGTGGCCAGCACGTCAAGATCGCCGTCGCCATCGAAATCGGAGACAAAGTAGTTGTTACCGGCATTATCCACCAAACTGAGCCCGCTGAAGGGTGATTGGGCTTGGGTCAGCAGGGTGAATGTGCCGTTGCCATTACTGCGCGCATAGCCCCAGGCGCTGCCATTGCCGCCGCTCTGATAGAGGATATCGGCATCACCATCACCGTCGAAGTCGCCGACCACCATGCGCGAACCGCTGGCAACCGTGGGAAGTGTCGCGTTGGACGCGACGACGAAGGCCCCTGCGTCGTTACGGAAATAGCTACCTTGGGTACCATTGACCCCCACCAGAAGATCCACGTCCCCATCGCCATCGAAGTCGGCGACGAAGTAGTTGGAGTTGTTATGATCAGGCAGCGATAAACCGGCGAACGGGGATTGAGCCTGTGTAAGCTGGGTAAAGGTGCCATCACCATTACTGCGGGCATAGGCCCAGACGCTACCGTTGCCGGCGGTTTGGTATAGGATGTCGGCATCACCGTCGCCGTCGAAATCCCCAACCACGGTTCGCCCGGCCGCGCCGATGGTGACGCTGAACGGCGCAGTACTGGAGGTGCTCCAGCTGGCGACCAGGACACCCTCGTAGCCGTCGACCGTCAATGCCGAAGTTTCGATTGCACCTGTGTTGCGCTCCAGCGTCCAGTTGCCGCCCAGAAGCGCAGACCCGGTATCGTCCGTAGAGGCGGCGACATCGGCACCTGTGATACTCGCCAGTTGCTCGATGAAGTTCTGCCCGACGCTGCTGTCACCCACACGGCAGCCATAGATCATCAGGTCGCCATCAGCCTTTAGCGCAGCGCCGATGCCCTCGAGCGCGGCACGGTGCTCGGCCAAGTTGCTCGATGCCAGCCACAGGTTACCTGCTTGCACCGTACCGTCGGCGCCGTGCGACAGCAGGTGAACCGCATCCAGGGCTTCACGACCCTGGAGGTAATCGGCCATCTGCTGCAAGCCGTCCTTGGTCGGGTCAAGCACCACGATTTCGGCGTTGCCAGCCAGACCGGCCAGCAATTGTTGGACATTACCGACCTGACCATCGACGAACACCACCTCCTGACGCTGGGCAGCTCTACTGTCTTGGGTGTTCTGGGTGAGACGTCCATCGTTGCTGGTGCGGTCTTGCTGCGCAGTTTGCTCTTTGGAGGTGCTGTCGACGGTCGACTCAGCGGTGGACTGCGCTGCATCCTGAGCAACTGCCCCAACAGATGCATCGAACATGATCCGTGGCTCCAAGGCGATCAGCAATGGCGCTGCGACAGGGTCGGCTAGCGGCAGCTGCGCATCAGCCTTACGGATGAATCGTTCGATGAGTTTCATGGTGCACCTCCGGGTGTGCTACAGCCCTGCCATCGACGACAACGCTGCGAAAAAAATGGCGGCGCCCTGCAAGGCGCCGCCAGTCGTGCATCAGTCGCGAGTTGGATACTCGCCTATCAGGGCGATGATGAAGCTGACGGCCAAATAAGGGCTGCGTGTAGCCAAAGGCGCCGAACCACCGGCAGTTGCACTTTGGAGCGTTACCGCAGACGCGGGTGCAGCCGCATACATATTGATAGGGTTCAAGTCTTTGTCGACTGCGGCAGCCAAATAACCATCGGCCAATGGCTTGTTGCTGGTACCTTCGGCCGTTGAAGCGGTGATCGGATGATTGTGGATGGGCATGTTGCTCTGCTGCAAAGTAACCGTTTCAGCACCTGCCGCATGGCCGATAGTTACAGGTTGCAGGCCGGTTCCCGTACCCCAATGAACCGGCGACCGCCCCTGGAAATTCGGCAAGGCAAAAGTACTAACGCCGTCACCGCCATAGGTTATACCGAGCAAAGAATACAACGCGGCATTCTGCGAAATAGACATACTCTGGCCGTTACACAGGGAGTAACCACGGGGCGCGAAGTTGCCTGCGAACATCTTGATTTCGCCGATAAATGGATCGCTCATCACACACTTCCTTAGTTGAGTTGCGTCTGTTGAAATCTTCAGCAGTCAGCCGTTGACTGAATTTTTTCGCGATGGATGATCGCTTCCAGTCTGGCGCGCCCGTCGGCGCCTGGCATGATGGGCGTGAACAGTAATAACCATTGCTGCTCATTGGGGCCGAATAACCGGTACATCTGCGACGGCAGCGTGACTTCTGCCGGCACCGACAATACGAGCGAATAGCACTCATAGCGCTCATTCATCGCCACTTCCGGGTAAACACCGGCCAGGCTGACTCGAATACCCTGGCCTGGCGCCACTTGCAACACAAACCCTTGAGGATCTGCCTGTTCGAGCTCTGCTTGACTGGGAATGGCGTGGAAGTCTTGTGCGCTCATGAAACATTCCTGGAAAGGGCCCTGGGAGCACGGCGCATCCGCAGATACACCCCCGACTGGTTGACGACGGCGAAGCCGAGGCGGCCATACAAGCGCTGGGCGCAGTTGTAGGTTTCAACGAACAATTCGACCATCACGCCTTGTTTATCGGCACGCTGTAGCATTTCATCAATCAACGTGGTGCCAATACCCTGGTTTTGGTATTCAGAGATCAACGCGATATCGATCAAGTTGGCTTTCGTATTGCCCCAGAACCGATAGAGCCGACCAATGGCTTGGCCGTTGTGCTCAATGATCAGAAATTCGGCGCCGCTGTAGTGGGCCTGATAATAAGCATGCTGGGTTTGAAACTGCTGGCTGAGGAACCGAGCGATCTGCTCGGCAGACCATCCGCTATGTGACATTTCCTGCGCACGGGTCTGCGCATATAGGCGCTCAAGAAACGCCATATCGTCTGATTGCAGCGCACGAAGAGTCACAGCGTCCTGGCACATCAATGCACTCATCCCTGAAACTTCGGCTAATCACTTAGCAAGCTATTGTTATTTGTAAATTTGCACCACGCCAAGTTACGTGGCGCATTGATATCAGATTACCGCAACTGTCCTACAATCGCACGATCAAAATCCACTTTCCCTCACCCCAATTGCTGCCGTGCGTCGCCATGCCGCAGCTAGCAACGACTCGCCTTGCCCCTCGAGCACAACAACGCCGCGCACCGGATGAGTTATAGCCAAGGATGTGGGGTGGCGTAACTGAAACTGCACACCATATTGCCCTTGCAAGGGCTGAGCGCGCTTCTGATCGTCACGGCGGGTTGCAATAGGCCCGTGATGCTCAGAAATCAACGCCTCCTGATCGATGTACGCCACGCCATTGGCGTCCATCGACTGCAGCGTCACCGGCAGAGCGTCACGCAACACATCGTCAGCAACGAACTGGCCGTCAGCACCCGGCTTCACCCGCCATAGATCCGATTCGGCCAAGTAACCGCGCAAGCGCAGGCCACTTTCAGCCACGTAGACCAGCGGCAGCTCAGAACTGACCCAGCGCCCGGGCACCAGGTTGTCGGCCATGTCCCGTATGATGCCTGCGTGGGGCGCACGCAATACCAAGCGGTCGCGCTGAGCGGCGAGGCCGCGAAACTCGGCCACGGCCTCGGCCAGGCGCTGTTCGAGAATACCGCTGTCCGCCGCCGTCTCGCTGCGCCCGGACTGACGCCGCAACTGTAGTTGCAGAATCTCGATCTCGCGCCGGCCTATGCCCATCCGCGCCTCCAGGTCGGGCGACACCAGGCTCAGCAAGATCTGGCCTGCCTCCACCGCCTGCCCATCGCTGACCTGCACCTGGCGCACTTGCGCGGCAGCCGGGGCATGCAGGGGGCTCAAGCGCGCCACCTCCAGCATCGCGGGCACTTCCACGCTGCTGCGCCATGGCAGCAGCAGTATTGCCAACATCAGCACCAGGCCGCTACCGAGCAGCAGTACCTTGCGTGGCTGGGCCGCTTGGCGGTGCTTCCACCAATGCTGCCACTCGCGCCAGATCGGCAGGCCGATGAACCACACCAGCTCGACCGTCATCAGGAAAATGCCGAGCACTTTGAAGAACAAGTGATACACCGCTAATGCGATACCGAAGAACAGCACGGCGCGCCATAGCCACGAAGCGTAGCTCCAACACAGCAACCGTCGACGCAGCTTCGGTGACCAGCGTTCAGGCATCGGCTCGCCGTACCCGAACAACAATTCGCGCAGGTGCCAGCGCCCCAGGGCAAAGCCGCGGCCTTGCAGGTTGTCTACGCCCCACAGGTCACTGAGCAGAAAGTAGCCGTCAAACCTCATGAGTGGGTTGACGTTGATAGCCACCGTTGTGATCCAGGTGGCACTGGCCAACATGAAAGCAGCGGTGCGCCCTGCCCCGTCCGGCAGCAACGACCAGGCCAGCAGGGCGATACAAGCCAACAGCAGCTCGGCAAGCACACCGCCTGCACCGATCAGCAGGCGTGTGCGGCGGTCCTGCACGCGCCAGGCATCACTGACATCGGTATAGAGCATCGGCAGCAGGACCATGAAGGCGATGCCCATGCTCGACACCCGGCAACCGGCGCGCTTGGCCATGTAGGCGTGGCCGAACTCATGGCACAGCTTGGCAAAACCCAACGCGATGGCGAACGCCGCCATGCCCCCGAGGCTGAGCAGGTGCGGGAAAGTGGCAAGGAAACGCTCCCAGTCCCGCATCACCAGAAACACGCCCAGCAGTAGCACGGCTGGCAAACCAAAACGCAACAGGTTCGGGCCGTAGCGCTCCAGCCAAGGCCAGGTGCGGTTGAGAAACGCATCTGGCCGCCACAGCGCGACACGGAAGAACAGGTACTTGTGCAACACCAGGCTCCAGATGCCCTGGCGCTGCGCCGCAGCCTTCGCCGCATAAGTGGCGCGCTGCTCGGCATCGGTGGCGCTGATCAGGTCATGGCCGCGCAAAAAATGCAGCAGTTCCTCCAGGGACTGGCCGTTCAACGGTGCCCCTGGCTCGGTATTGGCCGCGTTCAGCACTTGCCCAGGGTCACCCAGATCCCAATGTCGAAGTAAGCGCATGGCCGGGGCGCCGAGTTTGAAATAGCGCCCGCGCAGCGGGTCGGCCAGGGTCCACTGGGGCGCGCCATCAAGCGCCGGCGCCCCCGGCGAAAGCTGAAGGTCTGGGCGAAGCGCCGGCAGCCTCACAGGCCCACCGACTGGCGCAGGGCCGCCAAGGGCCGACGCAGCAGGTACAACGCCAGTGGAGCACGGGCACCGTATACCTTGGCGGTGCCACGCAGGCCAATGCGCGGCGGCGATTGCCCGAAGCTGGCATCCAGCCGGTAGGCCAACTGCCCGGCCGGGGTCGTCTGAGCTTGATAAGCCATGCGTTCAAGCGTGGCATCGTGGCGGTTCAACGGGTCGCTGTCGAGAAACAGCGCAACCTCGGCACCAGGCGCCAGCCCTATGGCGTCAGCCACCGGCAACTCGATCCGAAGCTCGGCCTGGGCTGGGTCGGCGATCTCCATCAAGCGTTCACCGGTGCGCATCGGCTTGCCGACAAAACGCTGGCCATCGGCGAATACCGCGATGCCATCGCGCTCGGCGCGCACCTCACTGCGCCCGAGCAGATCACGAGCGTAATCGCGCTCGGCACGCTTTTGTTCGACCCTGGCCGCCAGCAGGTCGAGCCGGGCACTGGAGTCTGCATCGGAGAATGCCCGCTGGCTGTTGGCGCGCAATTCGGCCTCTGCGACGCCAAGGGTACGCTCGGCCACATCGGCCTGAGCCTTGAGCGTGGTGGCATCGAAGCGCACCAGTACCTGCCCGGCCTGGACGGCCTGGTTTGGCTTGATCTGCAATTGCGCAACGACCCCGTCCAACGGCGCAGCGACCACTTGGCCGTTGCGTGGCACCACCTCGGCAGGCGCCAGCACCGACTGCCGCACCGGCACCAGCAAGGTCAGCAGCAGCACGCCGGCCAGCGCCCAGCGCGTGCGAGCCGGCCAGCGCAGACGCCATGGCTTACCAGGCTGCAGGGCACACCAGGCATGGCCATAGCAGTCGCCCAACTGCACAAGCAAGGCCTGCTCGGCGTCGTTCCAAGGGTTGTCGCGGGCCAGCCACAACCCTCCGAACACTTCGCCTTTACGGTCCTTGAGCGGTAGCCAGAACCCATAGGGCGCCGACAAGCCCTGCCATTCTTCGCGGCTAGCTTGGTCAAGGTCCTCAGCCGGCACTACTCCGGCCAGGGCGAAACGCTCACTGGTCGCCAACCGCGCAGCGACGCGCTCGATGAACACCACGAACGGGGCGTTGGGTTCCACAGCGCTGATGCCGGTCAAAGCGCGCACCTTGCCGGTGATCAGCAAAGCACCATGGCGGTAGCCAAACAACGGCTGGCTGTCATTGACCATACTGAACGCCAGGGTCTCCAACGACGATGCGCTGCGGGCCTGACGCTCCAACTTCAGATAATGGGCAAGCAGTTGCTCGAGCGCGCCTGGCACCGGGGCGTTCATGGCCGCTCCGCAAACTGCGCGGTACCGCTCATACCGGCCAGCAGCCCCGGCGTGTTGGCCGGTACGCTGGCTATCAGCAACAGGGTCTGGCTGCCCTCGTCAATCCGCGCACCCAGTCGCTTGACCACCGCCTCGATAGGCTTGCCAGTCTCATCGGGTACGAAGCTGAAAGCCTGCTCGGGCTTGAGCCTGCCAAGCCAGCGCGACGGCACCAGCAGGTGGATTTCCAGGGAACGGTTATCGACGATTTCCAGCAGCGGCGCACCGCTGGCCACACTCTCGTGAGCCTGCACTCGACGCGTTACCACCTGGCCATCGAACGGTGCCTTGATCTGGCAGCGCTGCACCTGCACCTGATAAACCTGCGATTCAGCCTGAGCCTGGGACTGGCGCGCCTCGGCCAACGTTACTTCGAAACGGCCGACCGAATTCAACGCCGCCAGTTGCTGCTTGTTACGCAGTTCTTCCCGGGCAGCACGTACGGCAGCGGCGGAGGCGTTGGCCTGAGCCTGGTAAGCGCTGCAGTCGAAACGCACCAGCACATCGCCTTTATTGAATGCCTGCCCTTCGGCGTAGGGGATTTCAACCACTCGGCCAGGCAACTCACTAGCCAGCACCGCCTGGGAACGGGCACGTAGCACGCCACGAACTTCGCCAGCAGTGGCGCTGGCAGCGTCCAACAACGGGTCGCCAGCGTCGGCAGCCATCACCCCAGCGCAGAACAATGCCAGCACCGCACCCCAGACAACCTGCTTCATCTCGCTACGTCCCTGTAATGAATTGCACCGCTTGAACACGATGTATCGGCTGCCCGCACAAGAACGTGAGCGCCGCTGGTCTGCGTGTTTGGCATTTTTGCGCGTTAGAGATCACATTCCGTCAAGGCGCAAGCTCCTCGCCAGCCTTGGGAAAGTGGCCGGATGCTATCAGTGATTATGCGCGCCCGGAAGTACCCTTGTGAGGGTGGCGGATTAGGACTTGGAACGGGTTGCATACGCTCGAGGGTGCGGATGGCAGACGATCGAAACACAAGGTGTTCACCCTGGTCCTGGGCCGAAAACGACAAAACCCCGAAACGGAACCGTTTCGGGGCTTTGTTTACTTCGCGTATGGCGGAGAGATAGGGATTTGAACCCTAGGTACTGTTGCCAGTACAACGGATTTCGAATCCGTCCCGTTCGACCACTCCGGCATCTCTCCAATGCCGCGCATCATACCAGCGAATTCTTGAAAGGCAAACCTTTTTTCAAAAAAAATCACGTGGTATCAGGCGCTTGCGTGAACGCGCAGCTTACAGCGGCACGCCCAGACGCTTGGCAACTTCTTCGTAGGCTTCGATCACGTCGCCCAGGCCCTGACGGAAGCGATCCTTGTCCATCTTCTTGCGGGTTTCTTTGTCCCACAGGCGGCAGCCGTCGGGGCTGAACTCATCGCCCAGGACGATCTGGCCATGGAAGACCCCGAACTCCAGCTTGAAGTCGACCAGCAGCAGGCCGGCGTCATCGAACAGCTTGCTCAGCACTTCGTTGACCTTCAGCGACAGCTTCTTCATCTCGACCAGTTGCTCGGCGGTACCCCAGCCGAACGCAACAACGTGGGACTCGTTGATGAACGGATCACCCTTCTCGTCGTTCTTGAGGAACAGTTCGAAAGTGGAAGGCTCCAGCTTGATGCCCTCCTCCACGCCCAGGCGCTTGACCAGGCTACCGGCAGCGTAGTTACGTACCACGCACTCGACCGGGATCATGTCCAGCTTCTTGACCAGGCATTCGTTGTCGCCCAGCAGCTTGTCGAATTGAGTCGGCACGCCGGCCTCTTCGAGCTTTTGCATGATGAAGGCGTTGAACTTGTTGTTGACCATGCCTTTGCGGTCGAGCTGTTCGATGCGCTTGCCGTCGAACGCCGAGGTGTCGTTACGGAACAGCAGGATCAAGCGGTCGGCGTCGTCGGTCTTGTAAACCGATTTGGCCTTGCCGCGGTAGAGTTCGTCGCGTTTTTCCATGATTGGGCTCCGCTTGCTGAGGTGTTGGGCTAGGCGATTTCGCGCCAGTCGAGCCCGTGTTCCTGATTAGCCACCTGGAGCCAGGCCGGGTCGCACCCTAGGGTGTCGACGAAGCATTGGCGGGCCAGATGTGGCAGGTTGTTCTTGCTGCTGAGGTGGGCCAGCACCAGGTGCTGCAGGGTGCTCCAGCCCAACTCCTGCACCAGGCGCGCGGCCTGATGGTTGTTCAAATGTCCGTGCATGCCACCTACCCGCTGCTTGAGAAAGGCAGGGTAATGACCGCGTGCAAGCAGGTCACGGCAGTGGTTGGCTTCGATCAGCAGTGCATCCAGGCCCTGATAACGCTCGAGCAGCCGCGCATCGTACGAGCCAAGGTCGGTCAGCATGCCGAACCGCCGACGCCCATCACTGATCACGTACTGCAAGGGCTCGTAAGCGTCGTGCTCGACCCGAGCCGCGCTCACTTGCAGCGCGCCAACCTGCAACCGCTCGCCACAAGCGAGAAAACCGGCCACCTCCACCGGCTTGCGCATGCCGCGCAATGTGCCCTGGCTGAGGTAGACCGGTACATTGTAGCGCCGCGAAAGCAACCCCACCCCATGCACGTGGTCGGCATGTTCGTGGGTCACCAGCACGGCACTCAACTGGGCCGCCGAAACGCCGAGCAACGCCAGGCGCCGCTCGGTTTCACGCAGGGAAAAACCGCAATCGACCAGGATGAAGGTGTCACCACTGGCGATCAGCGTGCCATTTCCCTGGCTGCCGCTTCCAAGTACCGCGAAGCGCACTTAACCCAAGTGGTCCTGAATGGCGCTCAGTACACGGCGGGCGACATCGGCCGGGGCCACGGTGTTGATGTTCTTCTCGACGGTGACCTGCACGCTCTCGCCAACCTTGCTCAGGCGTACCTGATAGCGCTCGGCGCGGGCTTCACGCTCTTCCTTGGTCGGGGCACTGCCGAACAGGCGGCCGAAGAAGCCTGGCTCGTTCTGCTTGTCCTCGGGCTTTTCCGAGAGGTTGATGTAGTACAGGCCCAGGCTGCGGTTGATGTCCTCAACCCGCCACTGGCCACCCTGCTCAAGCGCACGACCCACACCGGACCAGGCACGGTCCAGGTCGGAGCCCAGGAACAACACAGGGTTGCCGCTACCGTCTTCGCTCAGGCTGACCCGGCTAGGGGCGTCGAAATCACGCGCTGCCAGCAACGATACCGAACCGCCCTTCTCGGCGCTGCGGCTCATGCTGGCGAGCATTTCGTCGACCAGCAGCGCATCGGCGCCGTTGTTTGCGGAAGTGGACGGGAAAGCAGGGTCGGCAGTGCTACCGGCCGGGCGCTCGACGCTGACGATGTACACCTCGGAGGTGTTGCGCTGCACACCAGGCTCGATGCGCACGCGCACACGCACTTCGCTGTCGCCGCTACTGGCGGTGCTCGCCAGACGCTGGCCGAGCGACGCCGAGAGCTCGTCGAAACGCTGCCAAGTGGTGTTGAATTCACCAGTCTGCGGGCGCTCTTCAGCAATACGGAAGCCATTGTCCTCGAAGAACTGGTGCGCCACCGGCCACACTTCGGCCGGTGAGTGCTGAGCCAGTACCCAGCGGCTGCTGCCACTGCGCTGCAGTGTGTAGTCGCTGGCTTCGACGCCGGCACTCAGGGGTTGTGGACGCGGCACCTCGAACTCGCCAGTGACGCTGTCGTCGGCGACGTTGCGCGGAATTGGCAGCAACGGGTCGAGGCGTTTGACGTTGGCCGCATCCGGTGGCAATTGCATCGGTGCAGTCGGGTGCGCCTGCAGGTAATCGCTGCCGCGGTCACGGAAATAGCCATCCTCGCCCCACAGCCAGCCACACCCACTGGTGCTGGAGATAATCAGGGCAAGCGCGGAAAGACCAGCCAGTCGCTTCATGCGGTGTACTTCCTCTTAAAACAGTACGCCGGACTGGCGCAAGGCAGTACGGACTTTTTCGTGGCAGCCTTCGCTCAGCCAGGTCAATGGCAGGCGAATGCCTTTGTGCATCAGGCCCATTTCCACCAGCGCCCACTTCACAGGGATCGGGTTGGCTTCGCAGAACAGGTCTTTGTGCAGCGGCATGAGTTTTTCGTTGATTGCGCGGGCCTTCTCGGCATTGCCCTCAAGGGCGGCCTCGCACAGGTCGGCCATTTCGCGCGGGGCGACGTTGGCGGTGACCGAAATGTTGCCCTTGCCGCCCATCAGGATCAGCTCGACGGCGGTTGGGTCGTCACCGGACATGACGATGAAGTCCTTGTCGACACCTTCGAGGATTGCTTTGGCGCGGGCCAGATCGCCGGTGGCTTCCTTGATACCAATGATGTTCTTGACCTTCGACAGACGGATCACGGTCTCGGCCTGCATGTCGCACGAGGTGCGGCCAGGCACGTTGTAGAGGATCTGCGGGATGTCGACGGCTTCGGCGATGTGCTTGAAGTGCTGATACAGGCCTTCCTGAGTCGGCTTGTTGTAGTACGGCACCACCAGCAGGCAGGCATCGGCGCCAGCGTTCTTGGCGTTCTGGGTCAGGTGCACGGCTTCGGCGGTGGAGTTGGCACCGGTACCGGCGATGACCGGGATCGGCTTTTTGCTGTGCTTGACGCGCTCGACCACATGCTTGATGACCAGAATGTGCTCTTCGACGTCGAGCGTGGCCGACTCACCGGTAGTGCCGACAGCGACGATCGCGTGGGTGCCGTTTTCCAGGTGGAAGTCTACAAGTTTGTCGAGGCTGCCCCAGTCCAGACGCCCTTGTGCATCCATGGGTGTGACCAACGCCACCATACTGCCCGCAATCATGTAACTGCTCCTGCCGGAAAAAGAGAGCGGTAATGGTACTGGGGGCATCGACCTTGCACAAGCGAAGCAGGCGGGCGGAGCATTCCCCTCGGCGCCTTATTTCGCTACCCTTGATCCTTTGATCGGTGCAGCGCGGCCCGCCGGGCCGTCGACCATGCTCCCCGGCCAGTGTCCACGTCCTCGCATGCGAGCCCCGGGCTCTGCCGACAGGAGGCTTTCGCCCGTCCTGCACCGACCGCTCATCGCTTTAGGAATGCTGCATGTCCACCCCCACCGTCCGTGAACAATTCCTCGTCATCAGTGCCCTGGGCCCCAATCCCATGGAACTGGCCAACGTTCTCAGCCGCGCCGCCTTCGAAAACCGCTGCGCGGTGGTCACCTCGCGCCTGAGCCGCCACGGCGAGACCAGCGCTTTGGTGCTGCAGGTAGGCGGCAGCTGGGACGCCCTGGCACGCCTTGAAGCCATGCTACCGAGCCTGGGCAAGAAGCACGGCTTGACCCTGGATGTGGTGCGCAGCGCCGACCAGGAGGTGCGTCCGCAGGCCCTGCCATATGTGGCCTACGTCAGCGCCGCCTATCGCCCGGATATCATCAACGAGCTGTGCCAGTTCTTCCTCGACCACCGCGTCGAGCTCGAAGCCATGACCTGCGACACCTACCTGGCGCCGCAGACCGGCAGCAGCATGCTCAATGCGCAATTCACCGTGATCCTGCCGGCCGGCACGCAGATCAGCTGGCTGCGCGACCAGTTCCTGGACTTCGCCGACGCCCTGAACCTCGACGCGCTGATCGAGCCATGGCGTCCACAAAACCCCATGTAAGGAAACCCGCCATGGCTGTAGAAATCGACCATCCCGTCGCCGACTTCAAGGCTCAGGCCACCAGCGGCCAGACTATCAGCCTGGCCGAGCTCAAGGGCCGCCAGGTGGTGCTGTACTTCTATCCCAAGGACAGCACCCCAGGCTGCACCACCGAAGGCCAGGGCTTTCGCGACCAGCACGAAGCCTTTGCTGCCGCCAATACCCTGGTCTTCGGCGTATCTCGCGATGGCATCAAGTCGCACGAGAACTTCAAAGCCAAACAAGCCTTCCCGTTCGAGCTGATCAGCGACAAGGACGAGGCGCTTTGCCAGCTGTTCGACGTGATCAAGCTCAAGAAGCTGTACGGCAAGGAATACCTGGGCGTGGACCGCAGCACGTTTTTGATCGACAAGGACGGCGTACTGCGCCAGCAATGGCGCGGCGTGAAAGTGCCCGGGCATGTGGATGCGGTGCTGGCTGCTGCGCAAGCGCTGCACAAGGCTTGAAACAAGCGCCGGCCTCTTCGCGACTGAACGCCCACACCAAAACCGTGGGAGCGGGTTCACCTGCGAAGAGGCCAGCGCTGCACACTTCAAAGCATCGGTGAAACACTCGGCTCGTGCCGCGGCCAGGCATCCAGTACAGCCTTGATCAAGGTCGCCAGCGGGATCGCGAAGAAGATCCCCCAGAAGCCCCACAACCCGCCAAACAGCAGTACCGCGCAGATGATCGCCACAGGGTGCAGGCTCACGGCTTCGGAGAACAGCAGCGGTACCAGCACATTGCCATCCAGTGCCTGGATAATCGCATACACCGTCATCAACAAAATGAACTGGTCGCCCCATCCCCACTGGAATAGCGCAATCAGCGTGACCGGCACGGTCACCACCACTGCCCCGACATAAGGCACCACCACCGACAACCCCACCAGCAACGCCAGCAAAGCCGCATAGTTCAACCCGAGGGTGATGAAGGCGATGTAAGTGGCGATGCCGCAGATCAGGATTTCGATGCCCTTGCCCCGAATGTAATTGGCGATCTGCCGATTCATCTCGCTGCCCACCCGGTTGAGCAAAGTGCGCTGGCGCGGCAGGTAACCGCTGACCCAGCGCCCGATCAACTCGCGGTCCTTGAGGAAGAAAAACACCAGGATCGGCACCAGCACCAGGTAGATCATCGCGTTGACCAGCAGCGGCAGGCTGGACAGCGAAAAGGTCAGCGCCCATTGGCCGAACTTGCCAATTTCGCCGCGAACCGATTCGATCGCATGCAACACCTGCTCGTCAGACACCAGGTGCGGATAGCGCTCAGGCAGCAACAGCAACAGCGACTGCCATTTGCCCAGCATCCCAGGCAGTTCGTTGAACAGCGTAATCAGCTGATGCCAAAGCAGCGGCACCAGCACCAGCATGAACACCGCCAACGCCCCCATGAAAAGCGCGAATACCAGCATCACGGCCAGCCGGGTCGGCACCCGCAGACGCTCCAGCGCGTTGACCAGGCCCTGCATGAGAAAGGCCAGAACCATGCCCGCCAGCACCGGGGCCAGCATGCCGCCCAGGGTGAGTACCGCCGTGAAAGCCAGGAACAGCAAGACCGCCAGCACCACCGCTTCCTCATCGGAAAAGTAGCGCTCTATCCAGTCGCGAAGCACTTTGAACATTGACGATCCTTGGGTGGGCTCAGGCCTTGCGCAGCCAGTAGGTGTAGGTACCGGCCTCGGCCGTTTCGTGCAGCAGCGTATGACCGGCCAGTTGAGCGAAAGTGCGGAAGTCGCGCTGGGAACCTGCATCGGTGGCGGTGACCTTGAGTACCGCCCCGCTGGCCAGGCGGTTAAGTTCCATCTTTGCCTTGAGCAGTGGCAGCGGACAATTGAGCCCGCTGGCATCGAGTTCGGCGTCGCAGGTCAGGGTATCACTCATCGGGCGCATCTCCAGAGCGGGGGCGTAGATTAAGGAAAATGGCCGGTAGCATACCGCCACTGGTCGGGCACGCGCGACCCGGCTACAGTAAGGCTTTTTTGATCGACGCGAGCTTGTGCATGAATCTACTGCGCCCCACCCTGCTGGCGCTGGCCTGCCTGATGGCCCTGCCCGGCCATGCCGATGACTTGCCGTCACTGGGCGACGCCAGCTCCGCGATCGTTTCACCGAAACAGGAGCACGACCTCGGCCGCGCCTGGCTAAGCCTGCTGCGCGGGCAAGTCCGGCAGTTGAACGACCCGCAGCTCAAGGACTACGTCGAATCCACCGTCTACCGCCTGGCCGAAACCAGCCAGTTGCAGGACCGGCGCCTTGAATTCATCCTCATCGACAGCCGCGAACTCAACGCCTTCGCAGCGCCTGGCGGCATCGTCGGCGTCAACGGTGGCCTGTTCCTAAACGCCAGAACCGAAGGCGAGTATGCCTCGGTATTGGCCCACGAACTGGCGCACTTGTCCCAACGCCATTTCGCCCGCGGCGTCGAAGCACAGCAACGTATGCAATTGCCGATGATGGCTGCGCTGCTGGCTGGCATCGTGCTGGCGGCCGGTGGTGCAGGCGATGCCGGCATCGGTATGATTGCCGGCACTCAGGCTGCTGCCATTCAGGAACAACGGCGTTTTTCGCGCCAGAACGAGCAGGAAGCAGACCGCGTCGGCATCCAGAACCTGGAAAAGGCCGGTTACGACCCCCGTAACATGCCAACCATGTTCGAGCGCCTGGCCCAGCAATATCGCTACGGTGCCAAGCCACCGGAGTTCCTGCTGACTCACCCGGTGACCGAGTCGCGTATCGCCGACACCCGCAACCGTGCCGAACAGGCCCCCAAAGGGGGCATCGAGGACAGTGCGCGTTACCAACTGATCCGTGCCCGCGTGGCCCTTACCTATGAAGAAACGCCTGGCCTGGCAGCCAAGCGCTTTCGCGCACAGCTCGACGAGGACCCGAAACTGGACGCGGCCCGCTATGGCCTGGCCTTGGCTCAGATCAAAGGTGGCCAACTCAACGAAGCACGGGAAAACCTCAAGCCTTTGCTAGCCAAAGCGCCGAACGACATTACCTACAACCTGGCGCAAATTGATCTGGACATCACCAACAATCGCTTGGCCGACGCCCAACAGCGCGCTACCCGCATGCAGGGGCTGTATCCAGGCAACTACCCGCTCAAACAGGTGCGCGCCGACCTGCTGGTGAAACAGAACAAGCCGGCTGACGCCGAAAAAGTGCTGGACGACCTGCTCAAGAGCCGGCCAGATGACCCGGACGTGTGGTACGACATGGCTGAAGTACGCGGCTTATCCGGCAATACCATCGGCTTGCACCGGGCGCGCGCGGAATATTTCACATTGGTGGGGGATTTCGACCAGGCTATTCAGCAGCTCGATTATGCCAAGCGTCGGGCCGGCAGCAATTTCCCGCTGGCTTCGCAGATCGACCAGCGCCAGCGCGAGATCATGGAGCAACGGCGCATGGTTCAGGAAATGATGGGGCGCTAGGATGCAAAGGCGGCGCATCGCGCCCCTGCACTATCAGGCGTTACCGGACAACTTCAGGCGTGCAGCCTGGGTGAAGTCCAGCATGCGGTTCAGCGGCTTGATCGCCTTGGGCACCAGCGCCGGGTCGACGAAAATCTCATTGGTCCCGTTGCGCAGGCAATCGAGCACGCGCTCCAAGGTGTTCATCGCCATCCACGGGCAGTGCGCACAACTGCGGCACGCCGCGCCATTACCGGCGGTCGGCGCCTCGACAAACACCTTGTCGGGGCACAACTGCTGCATCTTGTAGAAGATGCCCCGGTCGGTGGCGACGATGAAGGTCTTGTTCGGTAGCGTCTGCGCCGCTTTGATCAGTTGGCTGGTGGAGCCCACCGCATCGGCCAGCTCGATCACCGCTTCTGGGGACTCCGGGTGCACCAGAATGGCGGCATCCGGGTACAGCGCCTTCATATCGGCCAATTGGCGTGATTTGAACTCTTCGTGGACGATACAGGCGCCGTCCCACAGCAGCATGTCGGCACCCGTTTGCTTCTGGATATAGCGGCCCAAGTGCTGGTCCGGCCCCCAGATGATGGTCTCACCGTTGTCCATCAGGCTTTCGACGATTTCCAGCGCGCAGCTGGATGTCACCACCCAATCGGCTCGCGCCTTGACTGCGGCCGAGGTGTTGGCATACACCACCACGGTACGCTCGGGGTGCTGATCGCAGAAGGCAGAAAACTCTTCTACCGGGCAACCCAGATCGAGGGAACAGGTCGCCTCGAGGGTTGGCATCAGGACACGCTTTTGCGGCGTGAGGATCTTGGCGGTTTCGCCCATGAAACGCACACCGGCGACGATCACCGTCTCGGCCGGGTGATTTTTGCCGAAGCGGGCCATTTCCAACGAGTCGGACACGCACCCGCCGGTTTCTTCGGCCAGCGCCTGAATGACCGGGTCGCAGTAATAATGGGCCACCAATACCGCATTCTGCGCTTTGAGCTCGGCAGCGATGGCCGCACGGTATTCGGCCTCCTGCTCGGCAGTCAGCGGGTTGGGCTGCTTGGCGTCGAGGTGAGCCTGAACCAAAAGGCGTTCGGAAATCTGGGTCATGATCGCTGGGCCTGCGCGCGCTTGCGCGTCGAATCGAGTGTATCACCCGGCCCTGGCAGATCGGCTAGGGGTGCCGGGCGGCAGACACACCGCCACGGCCCTCTGCGGGCGCGGATTATTATCGGACGCCGAAGGCTACAGCCAAACAGGGGAATTCAAAAGTGGTTTTTGCAGGGTTTGTGCCGGCCTGTTCACGGCTCGGGCAGCTCCTGGAGGGAGCGCCCTGCCTGTGTAACGGCGTCAACCGCGAACAGGCCTGCACACCTTATTGCCTCAGCCTTGCGGTTGCATCGCGGCAAAATGCGCTGCCAGCAGCATGGCGAACTGCTCGACGGTCATTTTTTTACCATTGAAGTCGACCATGCCGTCGGCATAGTGAAGGCTTGCCACTACATCATTGCCCTGTACGGTGGCCAGACCACTTTGCAAGGCCATCAACCCGACCATTTCACCGGCCTGGCTAGATTGCGCGGCAATCGCCTGGGCATCGGTTTGGCCTTCCAGCAGCGCTTGCAATGTAGCCAGGTCACCGATCATCGGTTTGGATAGGGAAAGCTTGCTCTTGACCTCGGTGATCAATTGCTTACTCAACTCATCAGACGGCAAGTCGAACGATGCCGGTTCGGCAAAATCCATCGACAAGTCGAAACGGCTCTCACCATTGGCGGTGCGCAGCGCCAGGTTTTCGATGGCCAGTTTGGGCTTGGACGCCAGCAACTGCCGCAAGTCGCCCTGGAATTTGGCCTTTTCCGTTTCGTCCATCGGAATCACCGGCACCGGCTGACCGGCAGCCTGGGCCGCTTCGAACTCCGGCAAGTGGGCCTGATACCACTGCGACAGCGACTGCAAAGCCGGGGCATTGAGCGACTTGACGCTCACCCCCATCTGCAGGCTGCCAACCGCACGGCCATCCCAGGTGATGTCAGCCACCCGATAATCCGCACGACCACCCACTGTGTCAGGGCCATCCACAGTCTGCAGCAGGTTCTGTTCGATACCCTTGAGTACCAGTTGCTGTTGCCTGGCGCCCAGGGTTGCCTTGGCCTCGGCCAGCAGCAGGTCGACATTGCCGACGTACACGGCATCATGCTTGCTGGCCGCCAGGTTACCGCCGACCTTGAGCCCCGAAAGCTCGAAAGTGGCGGGCGGATGGTCATCGCCGACCAGCTTCATCTCCAGGCGATCTGCACTGCCATGGAAGGTTGACGCCTTACCTTGCTGATCACCGCTGACCTGCAGGGTCATGCCCGAGAAGTTCAGGCTGCTGCCATTGGCCTCGTTGCGTTTGAGCGGCGCCAGGGTGATGGTGCTGTCGACATCCCCCGTGTACCCCAGGCTGGTATGGGCACTGACCGGCGACTGCTCACCCGCCGCAGCGAACCACGGTGCGGTGAGCTCGTCCTTCTGCAGGCGGCTATTGCTCACCGCCATTACCGGCAGCAGTTTAAATGCCTTGACTCGGGACCAGGGGAAGGGACCGTGCTCGATCTGATCGGTCACTCCCAGGTCGAAACTGACGATCTCGCCATGACCAAGGTTGATGTCCTTGGCCTTTAGGCGATACTGCGCTGAGCTGCTGAACCAGTGCCGATCGAGCGCGACCAGCTCGACGGTCATGCTACCGCCATAGTTGACCAGCGCTCGCTTGAGCTGCTCGTTGCTGCGGCTGACCGCCTCATCGAGCTGCTCAGGCAGCTGCTTGCCGGTGTACCAGGCGCCAGCGGTAGTGATCCCGGCTATGGCAATGGCCAGGCCGCAGAGAATGCCTACTGATTTCTTCATGAATAGAACCGATCGATGTCCATATGGGCGAATTCGCGGTCTGTGCCGCACTGGGGCCAAAGAATATCACCCTATTCCCCTCATAGTGGCGGCCGAGGCGGCATCATCCATTATTTGAGAATGTTCTGAATCGGCATTTCACCGCGCCCATTTGTTAATTTTTACGGACACGAAAGACGATCAAAAACGCAAATAAACGCGCAAAAATTGAACATTTCAGCCATCTAATCGATAAACCTCTCGAGATAGCAACATTTTGTCATGTTTAACTTGACGCCCTGCTATCAATCGTTTTTTATTTTCACCACCTCGCTCAGCGCCCGATCCACGAAGAAGAAAAAGTCGCGCCGTCAAGATGCTCGGATGCCCCTGCCCGCACGCTTCAACCTCCTCGCCAAGGCACTGCCAGCCTGATGCCGGCGCCTAGCACGCGCCTATCTCTGCTCCAAACAAAAAGGTGAACAACATGGGGCCACACCAGCATGCAGCATGACCAAAACGCCACCGGCAATGGCCAGTTCCGTAAATCCCTGCGCCTCTGGCACGTAGTCATCATCGGCCTGGCTTACCTGACGCCCATGACCGTGTTCGACACGTTCGGCATCGTCTCCGGCGTCACCTCCGGCCACGTGCCGAGCGCCTACCTGCTGGCCTTGGCCGGTGTGCTGTTCACTGCGGTAAGCTATGGCACGCTGGTTCGGCGGTTCCCGC
This sequence comes from Pseudomonas promysalinigenes, assembly GCF_014269025.2. Lineage (NCBI taxonomy): Bacteria > Pseudomonadati > Pseudomonadota > Gammaproteobacteria > Pseudomonadales > Pseudomonadaceae > Pseudomonas > Pseudomonas promysalinigenes. Next base: position 3,776,949 of record NZ_CP077094.1, read on the forward strand.
AGTCCGGCTCCGCCTACACCTATACCCAACGCGCCATCAGCCCGCATGCAGGCTTCATGGTCGGTTGGGCTTCGCTGCTCGACTACCTGTTGCTGCCGATGGTCAATGCGCTGCTGGCCAAACTGTACCTTTCGGCCATGTTTCCCGAGGTGCCTGAATGGATGTGGGTGGCAGGCTTCGTCACCCTGATCAGCTTGATCAACATGCGTAGCATCAACCTTGTGGCGCATTTCAACCTGTTGTTCGTGGTTGTGCAGCTGGCGATCATGTCAGTGTTCATCTACCTGTGCGTGCGCGGCCTGGGCCAAGGCGAAGGGCTGGGCACCACCTGGAGCCTGACCCCCTTCGCAGACTCGCAGACGCAGTTCAGTGCGCTGGCTGCCGGCGCGACCATTCTGTGCTTCTCGTTCCTGGGCTTCGACGCCGTTACCTGCCTGTCTGAAGAAACCAAAGAGCCTGGCAAGATCATCCCACGGGCGATCTTCCTCACTGCACTGATCGGTGGTGTGGTGTTCATCGCTGTGTCTTATTTCATGCAGGCCTACTTCCCCACCAATGCCCGCTTCCACGACCCGGAAGCGGCGCTGCCGGAAATTGCGCTGTATGTGGGTGGCAAGTTGTTCCAGTCGATCTTCATCGCCTGCACGGTGATCAACACCATCGCCTCGGGCCTGGCTTCGCAGACCAGCGTGTCGCGCCTGCTGTATGTGATGGGCCGGGACAACGTCATCCCAAGCACTGTCTTCGCCCGCCTGCATGCGCGCTACAAGACCCCGGTTGTGAACATTGCAGTGGTCGGTGTGATTGCACTTTCGGCGATCTTCTTCGACCTCGTCACCGCTACCTCGATCATCAACTTCGGCGCATTGGTGGCGTTCAGCTTCGTCAACCTGTCGGTGATCAACCACTGCTACCTGCGCGAAGGCAACCGCCGGGGGCTGGCGAACAAGATGAAGTACCTGGTACTGCCGACCATCGGCTTCTGCATCATTGCCAAGCTCTGGCTCGACCTCAACGAACACTCGTTGATCTTCGGTGGTCTCTGGGCGCTCGCCGGGCTGCTGCACCTGGCTTGGCTGACCAAGGCGTTTCGCGTCGCACCGCCTAACTACGTTGCCGAATGACCTGAGCCACTGCCAACGCCCGCGCCTGAACGCGGGCGTTGTACTTGCCCGAGAAGGAATGCCCCAGATGCTGCTGCGCCGCCTGTCCATCCAATGGAAAATCACCCTGCTCGCCGGCCTCTGCCTGCTGGCCATCGTCGTGTTGCTGGTAGCCAGCTCTCTGGCGCAGTCTCGGCGCAGCGCGGCACTGGTCAACCAGGCCAGCAGCGAAATGCTCGATCACAGTGCGCGTCTGCGCTTGCAGGCCCACGCGCAAAACCAGGCACTTCGGGTCCAGCGCTACTTCATGGATGCCTACCAATACGGCAACGGCTTCGCTCGCCTGGTCCAGGCGCTCAGGGCCAGGGGCGGCAGCGACCTGCGCGCTGAACTGACCCGTCAAGCACGCACCAGCCTTGCCGGCAACTCGAACGTGATCGGCTTGTATCTGGTGTTCCAGCCCAATGCGCTGGATCATCTGGATAGCCAGTTCATCGGCCAGCAGAGTGATGCAAGTAACGAAACAGGGCGCTTCTCGTTGTACTGGTCCCAGCCTCGCCCAGGCGCTCTGGAACTCGAAGCGATGCCCGAATCGATGCTGGGCGACAACGCAGCCGGCAGCAACGGTCAGGCCAAGAATCGCTGGCTGACCTGCCCGCAGGAAACCGCGAGGGCCTGCGTGCTGGAACCCTATCTCGACGAGGTCAACGGCCAACAGGTACTGATGACCAGTATCGCCCTGCCCCTGCTGGAAAACGGCAAGGTCGTAGGCGTGGTAGGCCTGGACATTGGCCTGGATAACCTTCAGCAATTGAGCCTGGAGGGGCGCAAGGAACTGTTCGAAGGCCAGGGCCAAGTGAGCATCGTGAGCGCCACTGGCCTGCTCGCAGGAAACAGTCGCGACGCTGGCAAGCTGGGCCAGCCGCTCGACAAGCAAGTCCAACAGGGCCTGCTGCGGGTTTCTGAGCCGTTCGCTCCCATCCCAGACGCCAACCCATGGCAGGTGCAGGTGGAACTGCCCGAGGCCGTGCTGCAAGCACCCGCCCTGGCCCTCAATCAGCGCTTGAGCAGCCATAATCAGAGCGCCAACCTGACCAGCTTGTTGATCGGCCTGAGCGCGGCGGTCGTCGGCCTATTGTTGGTGTGGCTGACGGCGCGGGGCGTCACACGGCCGATTCTTGCGGTGGCGGCGCGCCTAGAGGACATCGCCAGCGGTGAAGGCGACCTCACCCGTCGCCTGGACTATGCCCGCCAAGACGAGCTCGGCCAATTGACGGGCTGGTTCAACCGCTTCCTCGACAAACTGCAACCAGTGATCGCCCAAGTCAAAGGCTCCGTGCTCCAGGCTCGGGGTACCGCCGACCAGTCCGCCGCCATTGCGAGCCAGACCAGCAACGGCATGCAACAGCAACAGCGCGAAATCGAGCAGGTCGCTACCGCGGCCAACGAAATGAGTGCCACCGCCCAGGACGTCGCTCACAATGCGGCTCAAGCAGCGCAGGCCGCGCGGGGCGCCGATCAGGCCAGCCGGGAGGGCTTGCAGTTGATCGCCAGCACCCGCCAGAGCATCGATCAATTGGCCATCGGCATGGATCAGGCCATGGACGAAGCGCGGGCGCTGGAGCAGCGCAGCGAGCAGATTGGTACGGTACTGGAGGTGATCCGCGCCATTGCCGAACAGACCAACCTGCTGGCACTCAATGCCGCGATTGAAGCCGCCCGTGCAGGCGAGGCCGGCCGTGGCTTTGCCGTAGTTGCCGATGAAGTGCGCAGCCTAGCCCAACGCACTCAGGTGTCGGTGGAAGAAATACGTCAGGTGATCGAAGGGTTGCAGCAGGGGACTCAGGACGTGGTGGGCGCCATGCATGCAGGGCAACGCCAGGCTCAGGCAAGCGCCACGGGCATGGAACAGGCGTTGCCAGCACTGCAGCGCATTGGTGAGGCCGTGGCGGTGATCAGCGACATGAACCTGCAGATCGCTTCGGCAGCCGAAGAGCAAAGCGCCGTGGCCGAAGAGGTGAACCGCAACGTAGCTGGCATCCGTGATGTGACCGAGTCGCTGTCGGGCCAGGCCGATGAATCGGCGCGGATCAGCCAGGACCTGAACCGGCTGGCCAACCAGCAACAAGCATTGATGGAACAGTTTCGCGTCTAGCCTGTAAGGGCCAGGGCGCCTGCATCAAAGTTGAACCTGCTGCCACAAGCGGATCGCTGCACTGACGGGCAGCACGGTACCGGTGGCGGTTTCACCCGCGAAGCAGGCCGGAGCAGACAATACAGCAAGAGCGTCATTTACCGAGCACAGCACATGCACAGCACTACCCGATCCCCCTTCTTCGATACACACAGCGAACAGGGCCTGCTACGCACCTCCATTGCCGTCACCCTGTTCATCGCCACGATCGGCATCGGCTTCGGGCTGGCCTCCGGGTCGTTCTCGATCGTCTTCGACGGTGTCTATTCACTGGTCGACGCCAGCATGAGTGGCTTGTCGCTGGTGGTGGTCAAACTCATCACCTCCCACGCCACCAGCCTGCAACTCTCACGCAAGCTGCGCGAACGCTTTACCATGGGTTTCTGGCACCTGGAGCCGATGGTACTGGCGCTCAACGGTATGCTGCTGAGCAGCGTTGCCATCTACGCACTGATCAACGCAGTCAGCAGCCTGCTGCAGGGCGGTCGCCACCTGGAGTTTGGCATTGCCATGGTCTACGCGGCGCTGACGGTAATAGCCTGCGCCACCATCGCGGTGGTCGAGCAGCGCGCCAACCGTGTATTGAACTCGGACTTCGTGCGCATGGACGTGAAGGGTTGGGTGATGTCGGCCAGCATCACCGCAGCGCTGCTGATCGCATTTTGCTTCGGCTATGCCGTCCAGGGCACGCAATGGCAATGGTTATCGCCCTATATCGACCCGGCAGTATTGGCGCTGGTGTGCTTAGTGATCATCCCGCTGCCACTATCGGTGGTGCGTCAGGCCCTGGCGGAGATTTTCTTGGTGACGCCGGGCGACCTTAAGCTGCATGTCGACGAAGTCGCGCGGGCTTTCGTTGCACGCCACGGGCTGGAGTCATACCGAGCCTATGTGGCCAAGGTCGGGCGCTCCCGGGAAATCGAGTTGTATTTCATCGTGCCCAAGGCCATGGCCGCGAAAACCATTGATGAATGGGACGCATGGCGCAATGAAATTGGCGAGGCGGTAGGCGGCGAAGGGCCGGATCGCTGGATTACCGTGGTGTTCACCGGCGACCCCGAGTGGGCGGAGTGAACATCAGTGGCGCGGAGTGCCCCTCTCGCAGGCCACACAAAACACGGGGCCAGAAACGACAAAGCCCGCGACCAATTCTGGCTGCGGGCTTTGGCTACTGCATATGGTGGGTCGTGTAGGATTCGAACCTACGACCAATTGGTTAAAAGCCAACTGCTCTACCAACTGAGCTAACGACCCGTTGGATGGCGCGTATAATACTGATTTCTAACGGGAAATCAATACTTGCGGCAGCCTTTTGTCAGAAGTAGCGCGTTGGGTCGTCGACGCCCGCCGCTTTGAAACCTTCGGCACGCAGGCGGCAACTGTCGCATTTGCCGCACGCCTGGCCTTCATCATTGGCCTGATAGCAGGAGACCGTCAGGCTGTAGTCTACGCCACGGGCGATACCCGCTTGCACGATCTGCGCCTTGCTCATGTTCTGCAACGGCGCCTGGATGCGGAACCCCTGCCCTTGCACGCCAGCCTTGGTCGCCAGGTTGGCCATGCGTTCGAACGCATCGACGAACTCGGGGCGGCAATCCGGGTAACCGGAATAGTCCACGGCGTTGACGCCGATGAAGATATCTCTGGCTTGCAACACTTCCGCCCAGCCCAGGGCCAGTGAAAGAAACACCGTATTACGGGCAGGCACGTAGGTCACAGGAATACCCTCACCCGGCGCCTCTGGCACGTCGATGCTGCTGTCTGTCAGGGCCGAGCCGCCTATCCCATCCAGGTTCAAGCCGATGACCTTGTGCTCGACCACGCCAAGGTCCCGGGCCACGCGTGCCGCAGCGTTGAGCTCGGCACGGTGGCGTTGGCCATAATCGAAGCTCATGGTGTAGCAGCTATAGCCTTCGGCTTTGGCCATGGCGACGACCGTGGCCGAGTCGAGGCCGCCGGACAGCAGGATTACCGCGCGTTTTTCCGTCATCTCATTCACTCCTCAATCAACGGCCGGGTTCGTCGTTCCACAGCAGCTTGTGCAACTGCAACTGCAAGCGTACGGGCAAGTTGTCGGCAACGATCCAGTCGGCCAGGTCAGTGGCGCTCACCTGATGGTGGCTGGGCGAGAACAATACTTCGCCGGCACGTTCGGCAAGGTTGTACTGGATCAGCTTGGACACCGCCCAGTCATAGTCCTCGCGGGAACAAATGACGAACTTGACCTGGTCGTTGCGGGTCAGCTGTTCGATGTTCTCGTAGCGGTTACGATGCGACTCTTCCGAGCCTGGGGTCTTTAGATCGACCACCCGGCTGACACGCACATCGGTGCCAGAAATGTCGAGAGCGCCACTGGTCTCCAGTGAGACCTCGTAGCCGGCATCGCACAAGCGCTGCAACAGCGCCAGCGCGTTGGGCTGAGCCAAGGGTTCGCCTCCGGTGACGCAGACGTAGCGTGGCTTGAAGCCAGCAACCTGCTCCAGGATCGAATCAAGAGTACGAAGCGTACCGCCAGTGAAGGCGTAGGCGCTGTCGCAATATTGGCAGCGCAGGGGGCAACCGGTCAGGCGCACGAATACCGTGGGCAGCCCAGCCGTTCGTGTTTCACCCTGCAAAGAGTAAAAGACTTCGGTGATGCGTAAGGTGTCTTGCATGCTCGCCACGGGCGTGACAGCTAAACAGGCTGTCCGCCTCCGTCAGGCACTGCCTCGGACTCGACATGGCGTTATCCGTGACAGCGTGTTTATAAAAGGGACGTGATTCTAACGAAAAAACCCGCGGCAAGCGCGGGTTTATTTCATGGGTGAAGCTTATAGCTTCTGCAGATCGCGCTGCGCCAGTTGCGCGGCAGACGTGCCAGGGTACTGATTGATGACCTGCTGCAGGATGCCTTTGACCTTGTCGGTATGGCCCATGCGGCGTTCGACGTCGGCCAGTTTGTACAGCGAATCAGGCACTTTGCTGTGCTTGGGGTACTTCTGGCTGACCTGGGCAAAAGCCTGGCTGGCCGCAGGCAGATCGCCCTTGGCAAGATTGACTTCACCTAACCAGTACTGCGCATTACCAGCGTACTGGCTGTTGGGATACTTGCGCAGGAAGGCATTGAACGCCTGGGTGGCCTTGTCGAAGTCTTTCTGCTTGATCAGGTCGAAAGCCGCATCGTAGTAGAGCTTTTCTTTCGCCGGATCACCGGGCTCGCTATTGGCGGCCGGTTGTTGCGCAGCAGCGCCAGCGGCGCCTGCTGCTGCACCGACGGCAGCATTGGATGCACCACCGGTGGAAGAATTGTCGGGAGTCGCGGCAGGCGCGGCACCACTGTTGATGCGACGATCAAGGTCCTGGTAACGCTCCAGGTTTTCCTGCTTCATGCGCGACACATCGTTCTGCAACTCTTCGATGATGCCTTGCTGGCGGGAAAGTTGATCCTGCATCTGTTGCAACTGCATGAACAGCTGGCCCTGCGCCGAAGCAGGGGCCGAAGCCCCTGCGCCGGCATAGGCGCCGCTCGTGCCATAACCGGAAGGTGGATAAGCACCCCCGTTGTCATCAACTACAGGAACCGCAGCCCACGCCGAAAGCGGTAGGCTGAGTGCGAGGACGGTTACAGCACGACGGCACATACGCATAAGAACTTACTTACGCAGTTCTACGCGACGGTTCTGAGCCCAGGACTGCTCGTCGTTGCCGGTAGCAACTGGACGCTCTTCGCCGTAGGAAACCACTTCCAGCTGAGCAGGGGAAACGCCCTGCAGAACCAGGTAGCGCTGAACGGCTTTCGCACGACGCTCACCCAGAGCCATGTTGTACTCGCGGGTGCCGCGCTCGTCGGTGTTACCTTCCAGGACAACGCGGTTGCCGTTGGCTTTCAGGTCCTTGGCGTGAACGTCCAGAGCGCGCATGGCTTCTGGCTTCAGGTCCGAGCTGTCGTATTCGAAGTAGAAGGTGGTGATTGCGCGCAGGGCGGCTTCTTCGCTCAGGGAACCGTCAACGGCGCCGGTGTTTGCACCGTAGCCAGCGTTCGGGTCAACAGCGCCTTCACCAGCGTTGTCACCGCCTTTGGAGGAGCAACCTACAGCTACGGCCATGGCCAGAGCCAGCGCAGCAAATTTACCAAACTTCAGCATTTCCATCGTGAAACTCCTAATGAAACCCCAGTGTGTTAAGCAAAAACGTTATACGCCGCAATCAGTTCAGGTAAGGGGACCAGGACGGTTCTCTGACTTCGCCTTGAGCGGTAGGAAGCGGGAGCCTCACGCGGCCGTTAAGCGACACGAGCATCAAGACTCCCCGGCCCTGCTGGCGGGTGGCGTAGATTAGCATGGTGCCGTTTGGCGCAACAGTGGGCGACTCATCAAGACTCGTTTCCGAGAGAATCTTTACACTTCCGCGCTGCAAGTCCTGTGCCGCCACTTTGAAGTTGGTGAAACCTTGCTGGCGATGAATCATTACCAGCGTTTTTTCATCGGCCGAGAGTTTCGGGTTGGCATTGTAGTTACCTACGAAAGTTACACGCTCAGCCCCACCGCCGCTGACCGACTGCTTGTAGATCTGTGGCTTGCCGCCGCGGTCAGAGGTGAAGTACAGCGTGTTGCCATCCTTGCCCCAGAAAGGCTCGGTATTGATGCCTGGGCCTGCAGTTACACGGTTGATCTGACGGGAGGCCACGTTCATCACGTAGATGTCCGGGTTGCCGTCCTTGGACAGGACGAACGCCAGACGCGAACCATCAGGCGACCAGGCCGGCGCACCATTGAGGCCTTCGAAGTTGGTCACCTGCTCGCGACGACCCGTATCGATGTTCTGAACGAAGATGCGTGGGCGCTTTTGCTCGAACGACACGTAGGCGATACGCTTGCCGTCTGGCGCAAAGCGTGGCGACAGGATCGGCTCGCGGGACTGCAACAGGGTGACTGCGCGGGCCCCGTCGTAATCCGAACGCTGCAGCGTGTAGCGGGTATTGTTGGTGGAGAAACGCTCGGCGGTCACGTACAGCAAGCGAGTCGAGAACGCGCCCTTGATACCGGTGAGTTTTTCGAATGACTGATCGGCAATGTAGTGCGCCATGTCGCGCAGTTGGTCGGCGGTGCCCGCCACGCTACCGGTCAGCACTTGCTGCTCGGTGGCGACGTTGAACAGCGCGTACTGCACCTGCAGTCGACCGCCCGACGGCACGATGCTGCCGACCATGACGTATTGGGCACCCAACGCTTTCCAGTCACGGAAGATGACTTCGCTGGCCTGGGTCGGCTGGCTGATCATGTTCTGACGCGGAATCGGCGAATAGTAGCCGGAGTTGCGCAGGTCGTTGCCAATGATATCGGCCATGTCTTCTGGCAGCACGCTGCCACCCTGTAGACCGAACGGCACTACCGCAATGGGCGTGGCCCGATCGCTGCCGCTGGTGACCAGGATGTTCTTTTCCTCTGCCATGGCCATGCCAGCCACGCAGCAGAGCATGACCAGCATTCCTCGAAGGAGTTTAATCACAACGCTAGATCCTCAGGTGTAAATGTCATCTTGAACGAACGATAACGGTTGAAATCGCTCGGCTTCATACCCTGCATCTCGGTCAAACGACCAATGTTCTTCACTGCTGCCACCGCCGAACTATCGAACGGACCATCACCACTGGACTTGATCACGCTGACGCCGGTAATGGTGCCGTCTGGCAACATGTTGACCTGCAGAGTCACCGTCATGCCCTTACGCGCGGAAGGCGGACGAGCCCAACCTTCGGCCGCTCGCATGCGAATCAGGTCGTCGAAATCGCCGGCTACCTGGTCACCCTGCTCGTCGGCCAGGGCCTGCTGCCGCTCGGTGGTGTCGGACAACAACTCTGCCAAGGCCTGAGCTTTCTTGTCCTCTGCCGACTTGCGTGCCGCTTCCTGTGCCTTTTTCTTCTGAGCGTCTGCAGCGGCTTTTTTCTTGGCCTCTTCAGCTGCCTTCTTCTTCGCTTCCTCGGCCGCCGCTTTCTTCTTGGCGTCCTCGGCTGCTTTTTTCTTCGCGTCTTCGGCGGCCTTCTTCTTGGCCTCCTCGGCGGCTTGTTTCTTGGCTTCTTCCTCGGCCTGCTTCTTCGCCTCTTCCTCAGCCTTTTTCTTGGCGATGTCAGCCTGCTGCTTTTCGGCAGCTTTCTTGGCTTCCTCGGCCTTCTTGGACTCGGCGGCTTTCTTGGCTTCGGCCGCTTTGGCTGCTTCCTCAGCCTTCTTGGCCTCGGCGGCCTCGCGGGCTTGCTCAGCCTTTTGAGCGGCGTCTGCTTTCTTTTGTTCCGCGGCCTTTATTGCCTCCTGCTCGACTTTCTTCTGTTCCAACTGCTCGACTTCAGTCTGGCGCGAGGCAGTTTTCTTCGCCTCCCCGGCAATCTTCTGATTGGTCTGGGTGGTCGCCTGGCTCTTGGACTTGAGCTGATACAGCGTAGCCTGAACGATCGGCTTGGAAGGCGGCAATTCAGGCGTCATGGCGAAGCTGACGAAAAGCAGCGCGAACACCAGTACATGCAGGCCAATGGCCCAGATACTGGGCCAGAAGTAACTTTCCGAGGCGGATGGCTCTCGCTGTTGCATCAGGGCGCCTCGGTAATCAGGCCAACGTTACCGACACCGGCCTTCTGCAACCCGCCCATGGCGCCCATGACGGCGCCGTAGTCGACAGCCTTGTCGCCACGAATGAACACCTGGGTCTGCTTGCCTTGGTCACGCCCGGCGGCAATGATCTTGGTCACTGCGCTGGTCATGTCCGGCAAGGTCATGGCCTTGTCCATCTGTTTGTCGGTGTCGACTTCACTGCCAAGGTTCCAGTAGTAGGTCTTGTCGGCCTTGATGGATATTGTGAGGATCTGGACGTTGTTGTCCTGCGGCAAGGCTTCGCTGGAAACCTTGGGCAGGTCGACCTTCACGCCCTGGTTGAGCATGGGCGCCGTCACCATGAAGATGACCAGCAGCACCAGCATCACGTCGATGTAGGGCACCACGTTCATCTCGGCGACGGGCTTGCGTTTGTGGCGAACTCGGGCCATGGGCTTGTACCTGATTACTCTTCGCTGGTGTGCACTTTACGGTGCAGGATCGCCTGGAACTCGTCGGCGAAGGTGTAGTAACGGCCGATCAGCACTTCGCTGCGCGCCGCAAAACGGTTATAGGCGATGACCGCTGGAATGGCAGCGAACAGGCCGATGGCCGTGGCGACCAGTGCTTCGGCGATACCCGGGGCCACGGTGGCCAGGGTAGCCTGCTGGGCGCTGGCCAGGCCGCGGAAGGAGTTCATGATGCCCCAAACGGTGCCGAACAGGCCGATGTACGGGCTGGTCGAACCGACCGTGGCAAGGAACGGCAGGCTCTGCTCGAGCTTTTCTTCTTCACGGGAAATGGCCACACGCATGGCACGACCCACGCCTTCCATCACCGCGTCAGGATCTACGCCCGGCTGCTGGCGCAGACGCGAAAATTCCTTGAAGCCGGCGCGGAACACCTGCTCCACACCCGAGTCCGGGTCTGGGTTGCTGCCTGCCTGACGATACAGCTTGGACAGGTCGATACCCGACCAGAAGCGTTCCTCAAAGGCATCCAGCGCACGACGACCAGCGCGCAGCATGGCGCTGCGCTGGAAGATCATGATCCATGAAGTGACCGAGGCGGCCACCAGGGTCAGCATTACCAGCTGTACCACCACGCTGGCATTGCTGACCAGACTCCACATGGAGGTATGGTCGACGACGTTAGCTTCCACGCTTATTCTCCTGCGTTCGATTGATTCCCCCAGCCGTCCGCCGCAAAGGCGTCGCGCAACTGGGGCGGTATGGCTCGGGGTTTGAAAGTGTCGGCGCGCACCGCGGCCACCAGGAACTGCCCTTCACAGAGCAGCGTTTCATCTTTTTCCCGCCAGACCTGCTGCACGAAGCGCAGGCTGGCGCGATTGAGTTCAAGTACTTGCGCGGTGACCCTCAGCTCGTCGTCCAGGCGTGCCGGCGCGTGATAGCGGGCTTCGCTGGAATGGACCACGAACAGCAGGTTGTCCTCGGCCAACTGCGCCTGAGAAAACCCCAGATGCCGCAGGCGCTCGGTGCGCGCGCGCTCCATGAATTTCAGGTAATTGACGTAATACACCACGCCACCGGCATCGGTATCTTCGTAATAGACACGACAACGGTGTGCGAACGGTTCCAGGCCATTTAGCGCGCGCATACTCTAGTGCTTACTCCTCAGCTTGCCAATCCGCCTCGGCAACTGTTTTTTCATCATCAATGTCGTAGTGCCAGCACTCGGTAGGCATGCCAGCGGTAGGACCACGAAAAGCCCGTTTCGATCTGTCATTCATCGCCTGGATCGGAAAAATCACCGGCACCCCCCAAGCTGCCAGGCACGTTCAGGCCAAAGTGCAGGTAAGCATGCCGGGTCACCACCCGCCCACGGGGCGTACGCATGATGTACCCCTGCTGGATCAAGTAGGGCTCGAGTACATCCTCGATGGTATGACGTTCCTCGCTGATGGCTGCGGCCAGGTTGTCCACGCCCACCGGCCCACCGTCGAACTTCTCGATCATGGTCAGCAACAAGCGCCGGTCGGAGTGATCGAAGCCGCGCTCATCGACGTCCAGCAGGTTCAGCGCCATGTCGGCTACCGCCTTGGTGATCTGGCCTTTGCCACGCACCTCGGCGTAGTCGCGCACTCGGCGCAACAGGCGGTTGGCGATTCGCGGGGTGCCGCGCGCGCGCCGGGCGATTTCGTAGGCGCCGTGATCCTCGATTGCCAGGCCCAGGATGTTGGCCGAACGACTGACGATGGTGGCAAGGTCCTTGTCGCTATAGAACTCCAGGCGCTGCACGATACCGAAACGGTCACGCAACGGGTTGGTGAGCATCCCCGCGCGCGTGGTAGCGCCCACCAGCGTGAACGGCGGCAAGTCGAGCTTGATCGAACGGGCGGCGGGGCCTTCACCGATCATGATGTCCAGCTGGAAGTCCTCCATCGCTGGATAAAGGACCTCTTCGACTACTGGGGACAGGCGGTGAATTTCATCGATGAACAGCACATCGTGCGGTTCCAGGTTGGTGAGCATGGCCGCCAAGTCACCCGGCCTTTCAAGTATCGGACCCGAGGTGCTTTTGACCGAAACACCCATTTCCTGGGCGATGATGTTGGCCAGGGTGGTTTTGCCCAACCCTGGTGGGCCGAATATCAGTGTGTGGTCAAGCGACTCGCCACGCCCGCGCGCTGCCTGTATGAACAAAGCCATCTGCTCACGCACCACTGGCTGGCCGATGTACTCGTCCAGGCGCAAGGGGCGGATCGCCCGGTCCTGTACCTCTTCACGGTCGCGGCCACTGGCAGCGATCAGGCGGTCGGCTTCGATCACTTGGTAATCATCCCTTTAAGGCTGCGACGGATGAGTTCTTCACTGCTAAGGCCGGCCTTGTCTTTGATGGCGGCAATGGCTTTGCTGGCTTCCTGGGGTTTGTAACCCAGAGAAACCAGGGCGCTGACGGCATCGGCTTCGGCACTGGACTCGCTGGCAAGTGGCAGCGGGCCGTCGGAAACCAGGGTGAACATTGCCGGGGAGGTTTCCCAGGCCTTGAAACGATCCTTGAGTTCGATCAGCAGGCGCTCGGCGGTTTTTTTACCGACACCTGGCACGCGCACAAGCACCGCTGCGTCCTGGGCCTGCACGCAGCGGACCAGGTCGTCCACTTCGAGGCCTGACATCAACGCCAGAGCAAGCTTGGGGCCTACTCCATTGAGGCGGATCAACTCACGGAACAGCTCGCGTTCACGTTTTTCGGCAAAGCCGTAAAGCAAGTGAGCATCTTCGCGCACCACCAGATGAGTGTGCACGGTCACCTGCTCGCCAACCTTGGGCAGGCGATACAGGGTCGTCATGGGCACTTCCAGTTCGTAACCCACACCGTTGCAGTCGATAATCAGATGCGGAGGCTGTTTTTCCGCCAGGGTACCGCGCAAACGTCCAATCACGTTCCGTTCCTTCCTCTCGGGGAGCCGGTCGAAGACCGCTCAACCCTATCAGCAAAAGTGTCGGGTGACCGTTTCACCCGAACAAAATGTGTATCAGCGCATGAAGCGGTTACAGACGCAAGCGCCCGCCACGCCGCCTAGCGGTTGCCAGGCCGTGGGGCACTAGGTTTGAGCGGGTATGGGCATGACACAAGGCGATGGCCAAGGCGTCGGAAGCATCGATCTGCGGCTTCTGAGTCAACTTGAGCAAATGCATGACCATCAGCATCACCTGCTCTTTATTGGCCCCACCGCTACCGGCAACAGCTTGCTTGACCTGGCTGGCACTGTACTCGGCAATCTCCAGCCCCGCCTCGGCCGCCGCCACGATGGCCGCGCCACGGGCTTGGCCGAGCTTGAGCGCAGAGTCGGCGTTGCGTGCCATGAATACCCGTTCGATGCCCATGGTGACAGGGCCGTGCTGGGCGATGATCTCGCTGACACCGCGAAAAACAATCTGCAGCCGCTCGTGCAGTTCACCACTGCCAGTGCGAATGCACCCCGACGCGACGTATTCACAGCCGCGGGCGGTCTGGCGGACCACTCCGTAACCAGTGATGCGTGAGCCGGGGTCGATACCAAGAATCAGAGTCATAGCGCCTGTCATTCAGAGGTTACATTGGTAAAAAGATTGCCGGCCCCTTCGCTGTTATGCCTGCATCCACACACAATGTGGTAACAGACATACCCGCGAAGGGGCCGGCACAGGCGCTGGGAAGCTCACGGCGATGGCACAGAATGCCAAATCACCTTAGCCAAGTTTTTCCATGATCTCGTCGGAAATCTGCGCGTTGGAATAGACGTTCTGTACGTCGTCCAGGTCTTCGAGCATGTCGATCAGCTTAAGCACCTTCTCGGCGCCGTCCTGGTCGAGATCGGCGCTGGTAGTCGGCTGCATGACGATTTCCGCGTCAGCGGCCTTGAAGCCTGCTTCCTCCAGCGCGTTACGTACCGCGTAGAAGCTGTTGAACGAGGTGAAGACCTCGAACGAACCGTCGTCGTTGGCCACTACATCGTCAGCGTCGGCCTCCATGGCGGCTTCCATCAGGGCATCTTCCTCGATACCCGGAGCGAAACTGATCTGCCCCTTGCGCTCGAACAGATAGGCCACCGAGCCGTCGGTGCCAAGGTTGCCGCCACATTTGGTGAAGGCATGGCGTACGGCGGCGGCGGTGCGGTTGCGATTGTCGGTCATGGCCTCGACCATGATCGCCACGCCACCGGGCCCGTACCCTTCGTAGCTGAGCTCTTCGACGTTGTCGCTCTCGTTGGTACCCGCGCCACGGGCGATAGCGCGATCGATGATGTCGCGGCTCATGTTGGCACCCAGTGCCTTGTCCAACGCCAGACGCAGACGCGGGTTGGAGGCCGGATCGCCACCACCCTGCTTGGCGGCAACGGTCAGCTCACGGATCCACTTGGTGAAGATCTTGCCTCTCTTGGCATCCTGGCGCTCTTTGCGGTGCTTGATGTTCGCCCACTTGGAATGACCAGCCATAACGACTCCGAATCCTTGAAACAGAAACAGGTTCCGCCCCGAAGGGCGGAACGTGGGAATACTGCGCCGAAGCGCCAGGGCGCACCCGCCGGATGCGCCCAGGGCCGATTACTCGACCTTGGTCTGCTCGCGCAGACGGATGTGCAGCTCGCGCAGGGCTTTGGCGTCGACCATGCCAGGAGCCTGGGTCATGACGCACGCGGCGCTCTGGGTTTTCGGGAAGGCGATCACTTCGCGAATCGACTGAGCGCCGGTCATCAGCATGACCAGACGGTCCAGGCCAAACGCCAGGCCACCGTGAGGCGGTGCACCGAACTTCAGTGCATCGAGCAGGAAGCCGAACTTCTCTTCCTGCTCCTCTGCCTCGATCCCCAGCAGGCGGAATACCGCTTGCTGCATTTCCTTGCGGTGAATACGAATCGAACCACCACCGAGCTCAGTACCGTTGAGCACCATGTCGTACGCCCGCGACAAGGCAGTGGCCGGGTTGGCCTCAAGCTCTTGCGGGGTGCATTTGGGGGCGGTGAACGGGTGGTGCAGCGCGGTGAAGCTACCGTCTTCGTTCTCTTCGAACATCGGGAAGTCGACCACCCACATCGGTGCCCACTCGCAGGTCAGCAGCTCGAAGTCGTGGCCCAGGCGGATACGCAGCGCGCCCAGAGCTTCGCTGACGACCTTAAACTTGTCGGCACCGAAGAACACGATGTCACCATCAACTGCACCAACGCGGTCGAGAATGGTGTTGAGGTTGGCCTCAGGAATGTTCTTGACGATTGGCGACTGCAGGCCTTCAACGCCCTTGGCGCGCTCATTGACCTTGATGTAGGCCAGGCCCTTGGCACCGTAGATGCCGACAAACTTGGTGTATTCGTCGATCTTGCTGCGCGGCATGCTGGCCCCGCCTGGCAGGCGCAGGGCGGTGACACGGCACTTCGGATCGTTGGCAGGGCCTGCGAAGACCTTGAAATCCACGTCCTTGAGCTGGTCGGCAACATCTACCAATTCCAGCGGGTTACGCAGGTCTGGCTTATCGGAACCGTAGCGACGCATGGCCTCTTCGAAGGTCATGTGTGGGAACTCGCCGAACTCCAGGTCGAGCACTTCCTTGAACAGCTTGCGGATCATGCCCTCGGTCAGGCCCATGATCTCGGTTTCGTCGAGGAAGCTGGTCTCGATGTCGATCTGGGTGAATTCCGGCTGGCGGTCTGCACGCAGGTCTTCATCGCGGAAGCACTTGGCGATCTGGTAGTAGCGGTCGAAACCGGCAACCATCAGCAATTGTTTGAACAACTGAGGCGACTGCGGCAGGGCGAAGAAGCTGCCCGCGTGGGTACGGCTTGGCACCAGATAGTCACGCGCACCTTCAGGGGTGGCGCGGGTGAGGATCGGGGTTTCGACGTCGAGGAAGCCGTTTTCGTCGAGGAAGCGGCGGATGCTGCTGGTGATGCGCGAGCGCAGGCGCAGCTTGTCGGCCATTTCCGGGCGACGCAGGTCGATGAAGCGGTAACGCAGGCGGGTTTCCTCACCGACGTCGGAGTACTCGTTCAGCGGGAACGGTGGGGTTTCCGCTTCGTTGAGCACGTTCAGCTGGTAGCCGAGGATCTCGATGGCGCCAGACGCCATGTTGGCGTTCACCGCGCCGTCGGGGCGCTTGCGCACTTTGCCGGTGATCTGCACGACGTACTCGCTGCGTACGCGGTCGGCAGCGGCGAATGTGTCGGCGCGATCCGGGTCGAACACGACCTGGGCCATGCCTTCGCGGTCACGGATGTCGAGGAAGATCACCCCGCCGTGGTCGCGGCGACGATGGACCCAGCCGCAAAGGGTGACTTCCTGGCCGTCCAGGCTCTCGTTCAGTTGGCCGCAATAATGGCTGCGCATCATGATGGTGGTTTCGCTTCTCGTGATTCGTGTATTCGTTGGAGGCCTTGGCCGCCCAGAGGGCTAATACTGCAAGACCCGGCTACTTCAATTCAACTCAGTCGGCTTTATCGCCACCGGCCAGGTTCTTTTTTGCCCCGGTCTTGAAGTCGGTTTCGTACCAGCCATTGCCACTCAGGCGAAAGCCAGGGACCGACAGCAGTTTCTTCAAGGCCGGCGCCTGACAGGCGGGGCAGTCGGTCAGCGGTGAAGCGCTGATTTTCTGCAGCACCTCCATCCGGTGATCGCAGGAAGCACATTGATAGTCATAAAGGGGCATGAACGTCTCTCGTCAACCACAACGCTGGCTGCCGGGGGCAGCAAAAAGCGGGATTATATATGGTTAACCGACACTGCGCAGCCCGCCGGGCGATCAGCGTGCGCTCGGGGGGTCGAGCAACCAAGCGACGCAGATCACTCTGATCAAACCGCTGAAGTTGCGCACCCCGCCCTGGCGCAGATGCACCTCGCGATCGACATAAGACAGCACGGCACTGATCGAACACTGATTGACAGCAGCGATCTGCTCCAGGATACCCCAGTACACTGCCTCCAGACGCAGGCAGGTGGAGAAACCGTTCAACCGTACCGAGCGCGAAACCGGCTGGGTCTGCAACATATCGAAATCGGCCTTGAACGGGTCTATGCAGTGCTTGCCAGGCCACCCCCCTGCCCTCACCGTACGCTTGACTGCTTGCATCTGGCCACATCCTCAGCTCACTCAACTGGGGCTCAATGAAGCGCCGAGCGAGGCGCGGGAAGCAGCGGCAAAACCTTCCCGCGCAAATAAATGCATCTAGACCAACGCACGACCGCGCGGCGGCCTTCGGTTTGAGAAGCCCGTGCCTTTGCTGTTAAATAGGCAACGTGCCACCCGTGCGGACAGTTATTGCCCGGGTGCATAGGCTGGCCCGCCATGTGTTCGCGCTCAATACCTCATGCGCACCGTGCACCCAGCTCTTCCTGTGATCGGCCTAATCAACTGTGAGCCATACCATGTTCAAGATCGTCCATCTGGTGACGGGCGTTGCGGCTTTGCTGCTCGCGCTCGTGCCCAGCCTTAGAACCGAGGCAACCCCTTTCCTGCAGCAACCCGACGCGGTCTACTTGGCGCTGCTGGGCCTGCTCAACCTGCTGCTAGCCCCCGTCGTGCCGGTTTACTACCGCGGCGCGCGACAACAGCTGCAATACCTGGCGTGTGCCTTACTCGCGGTGGCTGTTGTACTGCAGGCCCTGACGTTGCTGGCACGCCCGGAAATGGGGAACCTGGCGGCGCTGGTCTGCGCCGCACTGGCAGTTGCCTTGCACCTGACAGCCGCATTTGCCCGCAGCAACAAAAAGGGTCGCACCAGCCAAGGCACAGCCGCACAAGCCGGCACCCGCGATACCGGCACCGTAAAGTGGTTCAACACATCCAAGGGCTTTGGCTTCATCTCCCGCGATTCGGGTGACGACATCTTCGTTCACTTCCGCGCCATCCGTGGCGAGGGGCACCGCATTCTGGTCGAAGGCCAGCGCGTCGAATTCTCGGTGATGCACCGTGACAAAGGCCTGCAGGCCGAAGACGTGGTCGCGGTCAACCGTCGCTGAACTGCCCAGCCCTGGAGCAACCCAGGGCTGGCCTATCAATAATGTGGCGGCGGCGCTTCTTCTCCTTCACTACCGTATTGCCCCACCATCTCCTCGTAGCGCTTGATCAGTTCGGCCATTTGCAGTTGCAAGCGCTCGATCACCCGCCCCTGCTCGATCACCACATCATTGAGTGCCTGAATCGTATCGTCCTGGAAGGCCTGACGGGTCTCCAGCTCGATGATGCGCTCATCCGGCGACATAGGGAGCCTCTTGATAATCTTGGGTCAGAATTGTGCGCAGGCGCTGACGAATCGCGTCGACCTGCCCCGAAATATACTCGCTTGCCGGCACTTTGCCCCAGACCGGTGCAGGCCACGCTACGTCAGTCTCGTAGCGAACAATCACATGCATATGCAGCTGGCCGACCACATTTCCAAGGGTCGCGACATTCATCTTGTCTGCTGCGAATTCCTGTTTAAGCGCCTGGGCAAGGTTGCTCGTTTCTTTCCAGAGCTGCGCTTGGTCTTGCGCGCTCAGGTCGAACACTTCGCTCACATTTGCTCGCCTGGGCACCAGTATGAACCAGGGATAATTGGCATCTTTGCTGAGTAACAAACGGCATAACGGCAAATCACCCAGCACCAGGGAATCTTGTTGCAAACGCGAATCCATATCAAACACAAAAAGTCTCCACTCTTAACAGGATGCGCCAAGGATACCGTGCTTCGCTTGAACCGGCATGAAACCGCCCGCGATGGAGGCCGAAACTAGCCAACCTGCAGGTCACGCACAATTGCGGTAACACAGCGCTACTTTTCGCACCAAAATGATGCCGCAAATAGGTGTAGCACCACACTTCTACTCACATGAGTGACTGTGGATCAACAGTTGCCGGTAACACATTGACTTTTATGGCAGCTTTTTCCCTGGCGCCCGACCTTTAAGCTGGCACACCATCTGACAGCTCCTAGCCCGTGTTTTCGGCGGTTTTGCGCTGAGCCTCACCGCATTTGTGAAAATTTCATTAGCCGTTGTTAATTTTGTGCACGCTTGTTGCATTCCTTCCACGCCAAGTCGGCACGACACCTGCAATGTCAGGTGACGCGACAGACAACCACAGCGAAATGGGTGCACCAGGGAGTTTCATTCGTCAGGAGGCTGCAAAGCTGCAGAATCCAGGCATTGGGACAGCGCTGGAGTTTCACGAACCGTTAAACCGGAGCGTGATTTGCGACAGGGAATTACTTAAAAGCGACATGGCCAAAAAGTTCCGTAAAGATGATCTTTGCCATATCGCCAACAACAGTCAGCGTGCTATACATTTCCGCCGACATAACAAGAAAGAGCTGCCCCATATAACTAAAAAACTTGGGCGCAGCGGTACTCTTCCTAAAAACCAAAGGAGCAAGTCACGATGCGCGTGATGAAGTGGAGCATGATCGCCCTGGCCGTTGCGGCAGGGACCTCGCAGATGGCCGTAGCCTCGTCCCAGGACGAATCCAAGGGCTTCCTCGAAGACAGCAAGCTGAACGTCAAGACTCGCATGCTGTATTTCAGCCGCGATTTCCGTAACAACGCGCCAGGCTCTCAAAGCCGCGTGGAAGAAACCGGCCTTGGTTTCCTGGGCACCTATGAGTCTGGTTTTACCCAAGGCACCGTCGGTGTGGGTATCGATGCCATCGGCATGCTCGGCCTGAAACTCGACAGCGGCAAAGGCCGCCACAGCACCGGCCAGTTCCCGACTGACGCCGATGGCCGTGCCCAGGATGAATTCTCCGAAGGCGGCGGCGCAGTCAAGCTGCGCATCTCCGATACCGTGCTGAAAGTCGGCGATCAGTTCACTGCCATGCCAGTGTTCGCCACCGATGACAGCCGCTTGCTGCCAGAGGTAGCCCAAGGCGCTCTGATCACCAGCAGCGAAATCAAGGGCCTGACCCTGAACGCCGGCCGCTTCACCGCGCTGAACGCTCAGTCCCAGACCTTCCATGACAGCCTGCACCTTAAAGAAGCCGACGTCATTGGTGGCACCTATGCCTTCACCGACAACGTTTCCACCAGCCTGTACTACTCCAAGGTCGAAGACTACTGGCGCAAGTACTACGCCAACGTGAACTGGGCTCTGCCACTCTCGGACAAGCAAGGCCTGGTGTTCGACTTCAACATCTATGACACCAAAAGCGATGGCCAGGGCCTGCAGCGCGCCGAGAAAGATGGCGTGACCAAGCTCGACAACCGCGCCTTCAGCCTGTCCGGCGCCTATAACATCGGCGCTCACACCTTCACCCTGGCCTATCAGAAAGTCACCGGCGACGGCGACTACGGCTACGGCGTGGACGGCGGCGGCACCATCTTCCTGGCCAACTCCGTGGCCCGTTCCGACTTCAACGCTGAAGACGAAAAATCCTGGCAGGCTCGCTACGACCTGAACTTCGCCGAATACGGCGTGCCAGGCCTGACCTTCATGACCCGTTACGTACGTGGTAGCGATGCCAACACCGGTTCCACCAGCAATGGCAAGGAATGGGAACGTGACGTAGACGTCAAGTACGTGCTGCAAGAAGGCCCAGCCAAGGACCTGAGCTTCCGCGTGCGTCAGGCTACCTACCGCTCCAGCGATGGCGTTTACTACGGTTCGAGCTCGATCGACGAACTGCGCCTGATCGTCGAGTACCCGCTGAGCATCCTGTAAGCCTGGCTTATAGTGCACCGCACCTGAAAAGCCCGGCCAGTTGCCGGGCTTTTTCTTGGCTGACAACTGCCACGCCCTGGGGCATCCTGTACGCCTTCGTTTCACCCCCGTACAATGCGGGGCTATTTCAACGTCTTAGGCAATCGACACGGCTAACCATGCGCACCAGTCAATATTTGCTCGCCACCCAGAAAGAAACCCCTGCCGATGCAGTGGTCATCAGCCATCAGCTCATGCTGCGTGCCGGCATGATCCGCAAACTGGCCTCCGGCCTGTACACCTGGCTGCCAATGGGCCTGCGGGTAATGCGCAAGGTCGAGGCCGTGGTGCGCGAGGAAATGAACGCCGCCGGTGCCCTGGAAGTGCTGATGCCAAGCATCCAACCTGCCGAGCTTTGGCAGGAATCGGGCCGCTGGGAGCAGTACGGTCCCGAGCTGCTGCGTCTCAAAGACCGCCATCAGCGCGAGTTCTGCGTCGGCCCGACCCACGAAGAAGTGATTACCGACCTGGCCCGCAACGAGCTGTCCAGCTATAAACAGCTGCCACTCAACATGTACCAGATCCAGACCAAGTTCCGTGATGAGATCCGCCCACGCTTCGGCTTGATGCGCGGCCGCGAGTTCATCATGAAGGATGCCTACTCTTTCCATGCCGATCAGGCTTCCCTGCAGGAAACCTACGACCGCATGCACCAGGCGTACAGCAACATCTTCACCCGCCTGGGCCTGGACTTCCGTCCGGTGCAGGCCGACACCGGCTCCATCGGTGGCAGCTACTCCCACGAATTCCACGTGCTGGCCGAATCGGGCGAAGACGACGTGATCTTCAGCGACAGCTCCGATTACGCTGCCAACATCGAGAAGGCCGAAGCCATCCCGCGCGAAACCGTGCGCCCTGCGCCAACCGAAGAACTGCGCCTGGTGGACACCCCTAATGCCAAGACCATCGCGCAATTGGTGGAAAACCACGGCCTGGCGATCGAAAAGACCGTCAAGACCCTGATCGTGCGTGGCGCCGAGGAAGGCAAGCTGGTCGCCCTGATCGTGCGTGGCGACCACGAGCTCAACGAAATCAAGGCCGCCAAGCTGGAACAGGTTGCCGACCCACTGGTCATGGCCACCGATGCCGAACTGCGCGAGGCCATTGGCGCTGGTGCAGGTTCACTCGGCCCGCTGAACCTGCCATTGGAAATCGTAATCGATCGTTCGGTCGCACTGATGAGCGACTTCGGCATTGGCGCCAACATCGACGACAAGCACTACTTCGGCGTGAACTGGGAGCGTGACCTGCCAGTTCCGCAGGTCGCCGACCTGCGCAATGTCGTCGAAGGCGACCCAAGCCCGGATGGCCAGGGCACCCTGGTGATCAAGCGCGGCATCGAAGTGGGTCACATCTTCCAGCTGGGCACCAAGTACAGCGAGGCCCTCAAGTGCCAGGTACTGGGCGAGAATGGCAAGCCGGTCACTCTGGCCATGGGCTGCTACGGCATCGGCGTGTCCCGCGTAGTTGCCGCCGCGATCGAGCAGAGCTACGACGACAAGGGCATCATCTGGAACGACGCCCTGGCGCCCTTCCAGATCGCCCTGGTGCCGCTGCGCTATGAAACCGACGTGGTACGCGAGGCCACCGACAAGCTGTACGCCGAACTGACCGCAGCCGGCTACGAGGTGCTGCTGGACGACCGCGACAAGAAAACCAGCCCCGGCATCAAGTTCGCCGATATGGAGCTGATCGGCATCCCGCACCGGATCGTGGTCAGCGACCGGGGCCTTGCCGACGGTAATCTGGAGTACAAGCACCGCACCGAGCAGGACGCTAAGCAGCTGCCGCTCAACGAAGTGCTTAGCTTCCTGCAGGCCCGCGTTCGCCGCTGATAATCAATGCACGAGTGATCATGTCCAAGCGAAGTACCTTTACCCTGGGGGGCACCGCATTGTGCGGTGCTCTGCTCGTCAGTGGTTGCGCCAACCAGATGTCTCAGCGCAGCGACCATGAGGAGCGCGTCGAGCGCAAGCTGCTCGAACACACCCTGCAGATAGATGTCGGCGAGCCCAAGGTGATGGAGCTTCCGCAACGGCGGGTGCGCATCCATGAACAGAAGCGTTTCGAGGTCACCGACTACGAAGTGACCCGGCGCTACGATCGCTACACACCTTACCAACCCTGGCGGGAAATCTATGAGATCCCGCTTGGTGCAGTGGCCGTAGTGGCAGGCATCGGCGCCAATGTGGTGAACGTGTTCGCTCTGGGCAATCTTCCGCAAAGCATGACCCATGACTGGCTAAGCTACGGCGTCGATGGGCTCAATCCGTTCATGAATGCACCATCCAATGGCCGCGCGCAACAGAATCTGGCAGGCATCAGCGAAGTGCAGAAGGACAAGCGCGAAGAGTTCACCAGCATCCCTTGGAGCGAGCGACTGGTCGAAGTTAAGGCTGGCAAGATGACCCATGAGCTGACTACCGACAAAAACGGCGTGCTGCGCTTGAACCTGTTGGACAGTCCGTTCTCGGAACAGCATCTGAACCACGTCGGCACCCTGCACCTGCAGGTGGTGGACGAGGACAATGGCGTACGAGGCGATGCAAGTCTGCTGGTCAGCGCTACTTTGCGCGACAAGCTGCGCGAAGCCCATGAGCTGATCTTCGATGACCTGGAAGATGACGATGTCGGGCAGTGGGTACATCGGGTGAAGCGCTTGTCCGAACTGGGCCTTGAGGAAGAAGCCAGCGAGATGGAGCAAAGCCTGATCGAGCTGACGCGCAATGATCCAGAGCTGCAGCAGGAGTTTCTGTCAGCCCTGACCAAGGCTACCGGCCGCCTTGTTGCTGACCCAGGTGCGCAGTAAGCAGCACGTTAGATGAAGGGCCGCAACGCGGCCCTTTTTAATTGCCGGGAAACAGCTCCAATTGTTCATGGGCACCGCGCAGGTCGCGTAATCTGACCCCTACTCCCAGTAAACGCACCGGCTTGCCACCACGGGCGAAAGCCTGCCCCAGCAATTTACGGTAACTCTCCAAGTCCCTGCCCGCCCCCGCCTGCTCCATCGTCGTCTGGCTGAAGTCATGGAATTTGACCTTGACGAAGGGTTTATCGGGCCGATAACTGCTGTCCATACGGGCGATCCGCTCATTGAGGCTGTCGAGCAGTTCAGGCAAGCGCTCCAGGCAGCTGGCCAAGTCCGGTAGGTCGTTGTCATAAGTGTTTTCGACACTCACCGACTGCCTGCGGCTATCGTTTTGCACGGCTCGTTCATCAATCCCTCGGGCCAACCCCCAAAGCCGCTCGCCAAAACTGCCGAACTCACGGGCCAGTGCCAACCGTGACCACTCACGCAAATCAAGGCAGGTGTCTATCCCCAGGCGGCTCAGCTTGTCGGCGGTGACCTTGCCAACACCATGTAGCTTGGCCACCGGCAAGGCCGCTACGAAGGCTTCGACTTGGTCGGGGGTGATCACGAACAACCCATTGGGCTTGCGCCAGTCGCTGGCGATCTTGGCCAGAAACTTGTTAGGCGCGACACCCGCGGAGACGGTTATGTGTAGGGTACGGGCGACCCGTCGGCGAATATCCTCAGCGATTCGTGTGGCACTGCCTGCGTACCACTGACTTTCACTGACGTCCAGGTAGGCCTCATCCAATGACAGCGGCTCGATCAATTCGGTGTAGTCACGGAAAATGGCATGAATCTCCCGCGAGGCTTCCCGGTAAGCCTCAAATCGTGGCTTGACGATTTCAAGGTCAGGGCAAAGCTTCAGCGCATGCCGGGACGACATTGCAGAGCGCACCCCGTAGGCGCGGGCCTCATAATTGCAGGTGGCAATCACCCCACGGCGCTCTGCCGAGCCACCCACCGCCATGGGCCGCCCGGCCAAGCGCGGGTCGTCACGCATCTCGATCGCGGCGTAAAAGCAATCGCAGTCGATATGGATGATCTTGCGCACGGACATTGATGATAGCCACCACTGTAAATTCATACAGATAGTAGCGCATAGCGACACCCGTGAAACAGTCTCCCGAGGCATCGGCTTTGCGGCCCCGCCACGTCTGCGCCGCCCATGAGCGCGGCTAAGAGTCTGAACGAAAAAGGATTTTTTACGATATATGTTGACATGGAGCAGGAATTGCGTAGAATTCGATCTCACAGGCGCGGGATGGAGCAGCCTGGTAGCTCGTCGGGCTCATAACCCGAAGGTCGTCGGTTCAAATCCGGCTCCCGCAACCAGATTCAAGAAAAGGCCACTGTTAACGCAGTGGCCTTTTTCATTGGCCGAAGAAAAGCAAAACCAACCATAGTGAACCAGATGGAAGTAAGTGCTTGACTTACATGCCCTACTCTATACAATGCGCACCTCTGACGCGGGATGGAGCAGCCTGGTAGCTCGTCGGGCTCATAACCCGAAGGTCGTCGGTTCAAATCCGGCTCCCGCAACCATATTCGTCAGAACGAACCCCGCCTGTGTAAAAACAGCGCGGGGTTCGTTGCGTTCAGTCACCCGAAAAAACTTCCAACACCGTCAAAGCAGCGCGTTTGAGATGACGACGTGTGGATGAACTATCTTTAACGCTGCCGGACGACTGAAAGTAACGTTGTCCGGAGTAATATCCGGATACGTTTACCAAAGGGACTTTCACTTGGCCGCAGCTCTCCCCGTCCTCGCGCACCACGCCCGAGGCATCTCATGACATCGCACACCCCTGAACCTGAAGTGCCTCTGGCCGCAGCACTGCCCACTGCTGCTCAGCGCTTGCCCTGGCTGGAACGCGTGAGCCGTTACCGTCAGCCAATCGGCCTGGCCGTGACATTGCTGCTGTTTGCCATGGCGCTGATCGCATGCCGGCACCTGCTGAGTGAACTGGATATCTATGCCTTGCACGATGCCATGCTGGAGGTCCCGGCAAAGTCTCTGACCGGTGCGCTGCTGGCAACGGTGGCGGGTTTCGTGATCCTGCTGGGTTACGAGTGGTCGGCTAGCCGTTACGCAGCCGTCAAGTTACCCGCCAGGACGCTGGTGATGGGCGGCTTCAGCGCCTTTGCCATCGGTAACGCGATCGGTTTGTCGATGCTATCGGGCGGCTCTGTGCGCTACCGCCTGTATGCACGCCAGGGTCTGGGTGCGGCCGAAGTCGCCCGCATGACCGTGTTTGCAAGCCTTTCCTTGGGTACGGCGCTGCCACCTCTGGCTGCACTGGCCACCTTGAGCAACCTTCCCGCAGCGTCAGCTGCACTGCGCTTGCCTACAACAGTGCTGGCCGGCATCGCCATCGCTGTATTGGCTCTGAGCGCCATACTGGTGATCGGGCTCTACCGCCGACGCCTGCCGGAGCAACCGCTGGCCGACAATCTGCTGGTACAGCTGGGCCGCCGCACCCTGCGCCTGCCTGATGGCCGCTTGGCCGCCTTGCAGTTGCTGATCACCGCACTCGACGTTGCCGCTGCCGCGACCGTGCTCTACCTGCTGCTGCCTGAGGCCCCGCCCTTCGGTGCCTTCGTACTGGTTTACCTGCTGGCCCTCGCCGCTGGGGTGCTGAGCCATGTACCCGGTGGCGTGGGTGTATTCGAGGCGATCCTGCTGGCGGCTTTCGCCGACCAACTGGGTGCCGCGCCGCTGGCGGCGGCCCTGCTTCTGTACCGGCTGATCTACGTGGTACTGCCCTTGTTGCTGGCCTGCGTGTTGCTGCTGGCCAACGAGGCGCGCCGCCTGCTTTACGCCCAGCAAGCCATCAAGGCGGCCTCGGGGCTGGGTGCGCCGATTCTGGCGATCCTGGTGTTCCTCTCGGGCGTGGTGCTGCTGTTCTCCGGCGCCACGCCAGAGATCGACACGCGCCTCGAACACATGGGTTTTCTGGTACCCCACCGGCTGATCGATGCATCGCACTTTGGCGCCAGCCTGATTGGCGTGCTCTGCCTGTTACTGGCTCAAGGCCTGCGCCGTAGGCTGTCTGCGGCTTGGCTGCTGACTACCGTGCTGTTGTTGGTTGGCGCACTACTCTCGCTGCTCAAAGGCTTCGACTGGGAGGAGGCCAGCCTGCTGACCTTCACCGCCGCGCTGCTGGCCGTTTTCCGCCGCTCGTTCTATCGGCCGAGCCGGCTGCTCGAGCTGCCGTTCTCACCGGTTTACCTGGTGGCCAGCGCTTGCGTGGTCGGCGCGTCGGTATGGCTGTTGCTGTTCGCCTATCAGGACGTGCCCTACACCCACAAGCTATGGTGGCAGTTCACCCTGGACGCCGATGCCCCGCGGGGTCTGCGTGCTGCACTGGGTAGCGCAGTACTGCTGGTGATCGTCGCCCTCACCTGGCTGCTGCGCACTGCACGCCCGGTCATTCACCTGCCAGATGAAACCGAATTGCAGCGTGCCAACCGCATCCTGCAGGCGTCTGACCAACCCGACGGCGGTCTGGCGTTGACCGGCGACAAGGCGTTGCTTTTCCACCCCAATGACAATGCCTTCCTGATGTATGCCCGTCGCGGCCGCAGCCTGGTGGCACTCTACGACCCGATCGGCCCGGCCCAGGAACGCGCCGAGATGATCTGGCAGTTCCGCGACCTGTGCGACCTTCACCATGCCCGCCCGGTGTTCTACCAGGTGCGCGCGGAAAACCTGCCGTTCTACATGGATATCGGCCTGACGGCCCTGAAGCTGGGCGAAGAAGCGCGGGTCGACTTGCGCCGCTTCGATCTCGAAGCCAAGGGTAAAGAGATGAAGGACCTGCGCTACACCTGGAACCGTGGTGGGCGCGATGGCCTAAGCCTGGAAATCCACGAACCCGGCCAGGCGCCGCTGGCCGAGCTCAAGGAAATCTCCGACGCCTGGCTAAATGGCAAGAACGTACGCGAAAAAGGGTTCTCGCTAGGGCGCTTCAGCCCCGAGTATCTGCAGCACTTCCGTATCGCTCTGATTCGTTTCCAAGGCCGGCCAGTGGCATTTGCCAACCTGCTGGAAACCCACAGCAACGAACTGGCCAGCCTCGACCTGATGCGCGCTCACCCCGAGGCGCCGAAGCTGACCATGGAGTTCATGATGATCGGCCTGATCCTGCATTACAAAAGCCATGATTACGGCCGTTTCAGCCTGGGTATGGTCCCGCTTTCAGGCTTGCAGCCACGGCGTGGCGCGCCCTTGACCCAGCGTCTGGGCTCGATGGTGTTCCGCCGTGGTGAACAGCTCTACAACTTCCAAGGCCTGCGGCGCTTCAAGGACAAGTTCCAGCCGGACTGGGAACCTCGTTACATGGCCGTGCCGGCCGGGCTCGACCCGCTGGTAGCACTGGCCGATACTGCCGCCCTGATTGCTGGCGGCCTGACTGGATTGGTGAAACGCTGATGATCCGACGCTATTGGCTTTACGTACTGATTCCTCTTTTGCTGGCCGTACTGGGCGGCGCAGCGGGCTTCTGGTTGTGGACCCGCCCTGCGCCCGAGGCAAGGCTGGAGCAACTGACCCTCAACGACACCCGCATCACCCGGGTCACTCCAGGCGTTCACGCCAAGGCCCGGGTCGCCATTGGCGTGCCCCAGGACCAGGCCCTGACCGACAAGCAGTTGCTCGACCTCAGCCAAGCGGCCGAGGCGCAGCTGGTTCAGGTGGTTCTGCCGCCCAATGACTGCGCCAAGCAACAAGCGGTGATGGATCAGGCAATGACCCAGCTCGCTGACAAACCGACGCTGGTCGCCGGCATTGGCCCAGGGGCTGCCCAGGCATGGCGCTGGCTGGCCAGCCAAACCGATGACAAGGCGCGGGCGGTTTCGGTGGACTTCATCCTGGAGCAGCCTGGCTGCAAGGTCGAGCTGCCGAAGTCGGCCCCCCACGGCCACTGGAACGTGGCCTGGAACGACAACCCGGACGACGCCAGCGCCGCCTTCGTACGCGATCAGGCCAACGCCGAAACCAGCATCAGCGACTACGACATCCACCTGCCCCAAGTGCTCAAGGCCCAGCTGACCCAAGCCTTGGTGGGCCGCGACGGCAACGCCCTGGCCATTCCGGTGGTAGAAGTCCCAGCCGGCCAGACCACCGATACCGTCACCCTGTTCCTGTCTGGTGACGGCGGCTGGCGTGACCTGGACCGCGACGTGGCAGGCGAAATGGCCAAGCTCGGGTATCCGGTGGTCGGCATCGACACCTTGCGCTATTACTGGCAGCACAAGACTCCAGAGCAAAGCGCCGCCGACCTGTCGGAGCTGATGCAGCACTATCGCCAGAAGTGGGGCACCAAGCGTTTCGTGCTGACCGGTTACTCGTTCGGCGCCGATGTATTGCCGGCCATCTACAACCGCCTGCCGGTAGAGGATCAGCAGCGTATCGATGCAGTGATGCTGCTGGCCTTCGCGCGCAGCGGCAGCTTCGAGATCGAAGTTGAGGGCTGGCTGGGCAAGGAAGGCCAGGAAGCGCCTACCGGGCCGGAAATGGCCAAACTGCCCGCGGCCAAGGTGGTCTGCGTGTACGGCGTGGAAGAAACCGACGAAAGTGGCTGCACCGACAAAACTGCAGTCGGTGAGCGCATGAAGCTGCCAGGCGGCCACCACTTCGACGAAAACTACCCCGCGCTCGCCAAGCGCCTGATCGACGAAATCGAAACCCGCCAAGGCAAGTCCAGCGTGGCTGCACAGAACTGAAAAAGGCGGGGCCGCCAGGCGGCCCCGCCCACTCATATCTCTACCTGGGTGCCCAGCTCGATCACCCGGTTCAGCGGCAGGTTGAAGAAGCGCAGGTTACCGTTGGCATTCTTCAGCAGGAACGCGAACAGGTTACCCCGCCAGCGTGACATCCCTTCGAGGCGTGAAGCGATCACGGTTTCCCGGCTAAGGAAGTACGTGGTACGCATTGGGCTGAAGTCCAGGTCGTCCAAGTGGCACAGCTTCAGGGCCGCCGGTACGTCTGGTTCGTCCATGAAGCCGAAGTGCAACAGCACGCGGAAGAAGCCATCGCCGTAGGCATCGACTTCGAACCGCTCCTGCTCCGGCACCCGCGGTCGATCCTCGCTGACCACCGTCAGCAATACCACTTGGCTGTGCAGCACCTGGTTGTGCAGCATGTTGTGCAGCAGCGCATGGGGCACCGCATCAGCTCGCGCAGTGAGGAACACTGCCGTGCCTTCGACCCGGTGTGGCGGTTGCACGCGGATACTGCTGATGAAGATAGGCAGCGGCAGCCCGCCCTCATCGATACGCTCTACCAGGATCTGCTTGCCGCGCTTCCAGGTGCTCATCAACAGGAACAGCACACCGCCTGCCAACACGGGGAAGGCGCCGCCCTGGACGATCTTCGGCACGTTGGCGGCGAAGAACAGCCCATCGACCAAAAGGAAGCCCACCAGGATCGGTACCGCTAGCACCGGTGGCCATTTCCACAGTAGCAGCATCACCGCCGACACCAGAATGGTGGTCATCAGCATGGTCCCGGTCACGGCCACCCCGTAAGCCGCCGCCAAAGCGCCGGAAGACTCGAATCCGATCACCAGCAGGACTACGCCGACCATCAATGTCCAGTTCACCGCGCCGATGTAGATCTGCCCTTGCTCCTGGCTAGAGGTGTGCTGGATCTGCATGCGCGGGATATAACCAAGTTGAATGGCTTGGCGGGTCAGGGAGAAGGCCCCGGAGATGACCGCCTGCGAAGCGATCACCGTGGCCAGGGTAGCCAGCCCGACCATTGGCAGCAGTGCCCAGCCCGGCGCAAGCAGATAGAAGGGATTGCGAGCAGCCTCGGGGTTTTGCAGCAATAGCGCGCCTTGGCCGAAGTAGTTGAGCACCAGCGCCGGCAGCACCAGCGCGAACCAGGCGCGAGCGATCGGCTTGCGGCCGAAATGGCCCATGTCGGCATACAGCGCTTCGGCTCCGGTCAGCGCCAGCACCACGGCACCGAGAATGGCCACGCCCATGCCAGGGTGGACGACGAAGAAGTTCACCGCCCACGCAGGGTTGAATGCCTTGAGCACTTCGGGGCTCTGCGAGATGCCAAGCACGCCCAATGCCGCCAGCGCCAGGAACCAGACCACCATGATCGGCCCGAACAGCTTGCCGATCTTGTCCGTGCCGTGTTTTTGCACCAGAAACAACGCCACCAGCACTACCAGCGAAATGGGCACCACCCAGTGGTCGATACCGTCGAACGCCAGGCCCATACCTTCCACCGCCGACAACACCGACACCGCCGGGGTAATCATGCTGTCACCGTAGAACAACGAAGCGCCGATCAGCCCGCAGACCACCATCAGCGTGCGCAGGCGCGGGTAGGCCGCCGTTGCCCGGCGTGCCAGCGCGGTCAACGCCATGGTACCGCCCTCGCCCTGGTTGTCGGCGCGCAGGATGAACATCACATATTTGAACGACACCACCCACAGCAATGACCAGAGGATCAGCGAGAGGATCCCAAGTACACCATCATGGTTGACCGGTACCCCATAACCGCCGGTGAATACCTCCTTCAGGGTATACAACGGGCTGGTACCGATGTCGCCATAGACAACCCCAACGGCTGCTACCAGCAGGCCCAAAGACCTGGTCGCGCCTTGCTCGCCCGCGTGCCCGCCTTCGGCGTGACTGCTTGCCTGAACCATCGAACACTCCCGCACATGGCCATCTAGACCGGTAGAATTCACAGGTGCGTCAGGGGCATGCAATTGCCACGACGCACTGGCGCGAAGCATAGCGCAGCGTTCGTCGTATTTCTGCTGGTCAAGCGACCGTACGCTCGCTAGAATTGCGCACTTTTTGATCAGAGGCGCCAAAAGCGCCCGTCAAGCTCGCACCCGGCTACGGCCGGGCGCACGGCATTCAATACCGAGGTTAGTCATGTCCACCACTCCCGCCACCCCCAAGGTTGGTTTCGTCAGCCTGGGCTGCCCCAAGGCCCTGGTCGATTCCGAGCGCATCCTGACCCAGCTGCGCATGGAAGGCTATGAAGTCGTACCTACCTATGAGGACGCCGATGTAGTGGTGGTCAACACTTGCGGCTTCATCGACAGCGCCAAGGCCGAGTCCCTTGAAGTGATCGGTGAAGCGATCAAGGAGAACGGCAAGGTCATCGTCACCGGTTGCATGGGTGTCGAAGAGGGCAGTATCCGTGATGTGCACCCAAGCGTGCTGTCGGTGACTGGCCCGCAACAGTACGAGCAGGTGGTCAGCGCCGTGCACGAAGTCGTGCCGCCACGCCAGGACCACAACCCGCTGATCGACCTGGTGCCGCCCCAAGGTGTCAAGCTGACCCCGCGCCACTACGCCTACCTGAAGATTTCCGAAGGCTGCAATCACAGCTGCAGCTTCTGCATCATCCCGTCGATGCGTGGCAAGCTGGTCAGCCGTCCGGTTGGCGAGGTGTTGAGCGAGGCGGAACGCCTGGTCAAGGCCGGCGTCAAGGAGATCCTGGTAATTTCCCAGGACACCAGCGCCTACGGCGTGGACGTCAAGTACAAGACTGACTTCTGGAACGGTCGGCCGGTCAAGACCCGTATGCTCGAACTGTGCGAAGCGCTGAGCAGCCTGGGCGCCTGGGTGCGTTTGCACTATGTGTACCCATACCCGAACGTCGACGACGTAATCCCACTGATGGCCGCCGGCAAGATCCTGCCGTACCTAGACATCCCGTTCCAGCATGCCAGCCCCAAGGTGCTCAAGTCGATGAAGCGCCCGGCCTTCGAAGACCGGACCCTGGCCCGCATCAAGAACTGGCGCGAGCAATGCCCTGAGCTGGTGATCCGCTCGACATTCATCGTCGGCTTCCCGGGCGAGACCGAAGAAGACTTCCAATACCTGCTGGACTGGCTTACCGAAGCGCAGCTCGATCGTGTGGGCTGCTTCCAGTACTCGCCCGTCGAAGGCGCCCCGGCCAATGACTTGGGCCTTGAAGAAGTACCGGATGAGGTCAAGCAGGAGCGTTGGGACCGTTTCATGGCCCACCAGCAGGCCATCAGTGCTGCCCGCCTGCAACTGCGCATCGGCAAGGAAATCGAAGTGCTGATCGACGAAGTCGAAGAGCAGGGGTCGGTCGGCCGCAGTTTCTTCGACGCACCTGAGATCGATGGCAGTGTGTTCATCGACGGTGACCACGGCTTCAAGCCTGGCGACAAAGTCCGTTGCCGTGTGGTGGATGCAGATGAGTACGACATGTGGGCCGAGCCGGTTTAACCCCGGCGCTGCGTAATAAGCCCCTGCCGGCCTCCCAGCTTCGGGAACAACCGGCAGGGGCTTTTTTGTTCTCGTCGCAGTGCCTGTCATAAGCCGTTCGGCAGCACGCCTGCTATGGTTCTTCTACCCCTTGGGAGAATCACCGCCATGGCTTCGATGCCGACGCTGCAAACGCCTGGTTACGGCGACTACGAGAAGCTGGTGCAGCTTTGGGAGGACTCGGTACGCGCCACCCATGACTTCTTGCCCGACGCCTACATTCTGCTATTGCGCGAGCACGTTCTGCGCCGCTACCTGGACGCGGTAATGCTGGTCTGTTGCAGGGATCGCCAGCGCATCCACGGTTTTGCAGGTGTCGCCAACGGTTGCGTACACATGCTGTTCGTGGCACCCGATTGTCGCGGCATGGGTGTTGGCAGGCGGCTACTGCGCTATGCGGTTGGCGAACTGAATGCCGAGCGCCTGGATGTCAACGAGCAGAACACCCAAGCCCTTGGGTTTTATTTGCACGAAGGCTTTGAAGTGGTCGGTCGCTCGGAAACGGATGGCCTGGGGCAGCCATATCCCCTACTCCACATGAGGCATATTCCTACAACGCGTTGAGGTCGCGTCTGAAAATGTCGTGCCGTGCGCCCAATATGGCCGATTCGGCAGAGATTCCCATCATCAACGGCGTACAGGCAGGTACAATGGTGGCCTTTCCCTGCCTTGCGAATGCCCCCATGTCCGAACCCGTCCGCCTGTCCAAACGCCTCATCGAGCAGCTCGGTTGCTCACGCCGCGAGGCCGAGTTGTACATCGAAGGCGGCTGGGTCGCGGTCGATGGCGTGGTAGTTGAGCAGCCTCAGTTCAAAGTCGACACTCAACAGGTCGAGCTGCTGCCCGGAGCGCGCGCCGAAGCACTGGACCCTGTCACCCTGCTGGCGCATCAGGCGGCCGGTGCTGACAGCGAGACAACCCGCACCCACCTCAACATGGGCAACCTCAGCGAGGCTCACCGCGAGGGTGTACGCCCCCTGCACGGCCACTTTGCTCGGCTGTCCTGCCTGGCGCCGCTGGAACGTGGCGCCAGCGGCCTGCAGGTGTTCACCCAAGACTGGCGAGTGACTCGCAAGATCGACGCCGACCTGCGCCGCATGGAGCAGGAATACATCATCGAAGTTCGCGGCCAGACCACTGCTCAAGCCTTGGAGCGCCTGGCGCGCGGCGCCACGCGCAATGACCGC
This sequence comes from Pseudomonas promysalinigenes, assembly GCF_014269025.2. Classification (NCBI taxonomy): domain Bacteria; kingdom Pseudomonadati; phylum Pseudomonadota; class Gammaproteobacteria; order Pseudomonadales; family Pseudomonadaceae; genus Pseudomonas; species Pseudomonas promysalinigenes. The sequence continues at coordinate 3,811,280 of NZ_CP077094.1, forward strand.
GAGCTGCCCAAGGCCAAGGCCAGTTGGCAGAACGAGACCCACCTGCGCCTGGTCGTGAAAAACCCGCAACCTGGGCAGATCGCCGAATTGTGCGCTTACCTGCGCCTGGAGGTGCTAGGCATGCGCCGCATTCGCATGGGGGGTGTGTCGATGGGCAAGCTGCCCGTTGGGCAGTGGCGCTACCTGGCGGCCACCGAACGTTTTTAAGCAATACGCCACGCCCCGGCGTGGCTACTGAACAGGATTTTTCAGCAATGAACCACAACGATGTCCTGCGCAGCCTGCGCTACATGCTGAAGGTGAACGACGCCAAGATGGCCGAAATCATCGCGCTGTCCGGCCTCGAAGTTAACCCGATCGTGCTTGCAACCTACCTCAAGAAAGAAGACGAAGCCGGCTTCGTGCGTTGCCCGGAGCGGGTCATGGCACACTTTCTTGACGGTTTGGTGATCCACCGCCGTGGCAAGGACGATAGCCGCCCACCGCAGCCGGTCGAGCTGCCAGTGACCAACAACACCATCCTGAAAAAGCTGCGGGTGGCCTTCGAGCTCAAGGAAGAGGACTTGCACTCGATCCTCAAGTCGGTCAACTTCCCGGTGTCCAAGCCGGAACTGAGCGCCTTGTTCCGTAAGGTCGGGCATGACAACTATCGCCCATGTGGCGACCAATTGCTGCGTAACTTCCTCAAGGGCCTGACCCTTCGCGTGCGCGGCTGAGTGACCATGCAGCACACCGTTGAGCCGGTCGGCATCGTTCATTCCTGCTTCAAGGAGAAGTTCGCCATCCCACGTCAGCCCCAGCTGGCGCCAGCCGCCCGCGGGGTGCTGGAATTGCTGCCGCCGTTCGATCAGGGCGATGCGGTGGCTGGGCTGGAGCAGGTCAGCCATGTGTGGTTGCTGTTCCTGTTCCACCAGGCACTGGAAGACAAGCCCCGCCTGAAGGTTCGGCCACCGCGCCTGGGCGGTAACAAGACGATGGGCGTATTCGCCACCCGCGCCACCCACCGCCCCAATGGTATCGGCCAATCGGTGGTGCGCTTGGAAGCCGTGGAACCAGGGCGGCTGCTGTTATCCGGGATCGACCTACTGGACGGTACTCCGGTACTGGATATCAAGCCCTATGTACCTTATGCCGACAGTGTTGCCGGGGCGAGCAACCTGATGGCCAGCGAGCCACCTGCGGCCATCGAAGTCAGCTGGAACGACGGTGCCCTACCCCAGGCCCATGCACATGGGCTACGCCTTGGCCAGCCGCTGATGGAGCTGATCGAGCAGTGCCTGGCACAGGACCCCCGCCCCGCCTATCAGGTGCCACCGCCTGAGCGGGTGTACGGGGTGAAGTTCTGGGACGTGCAGGTGCGCTGGCACTATCCCCAGCCAGGCCACATACAGGTACTGGAGGTCGTCAAGGAAGGTTGAGCTCACCGCCTTGCACCAATAAAAAAACGCAGACCTGGGTCTGCGTTTTTTCGATCCGACATACGTCTTATTTCTCGACGAAGGCGCGCTCGATCAGGTAGTCGCCAGGCTCACGCATACGCGGCGAAACCTTCAGACCGAAGCTGTCGAGCACTTCGCTGGTCTCGTCGAGCATGCTCGGGCTGCCGCAGATCATGGCGCGGTCGTCTTCTGGGTTGATCGGCGGCAGTCCGATGTCGCTGAACAGCTTGCCACTGCGCATCAGGTCAGTCAGACGGCCCTGATTCTCGAAGGGTTCGCGGGTCACGGTGGGGTAGTAGATCAGTTTTTCACGCACCGACTCGCCGAAGAATTCGTTCTGCGGCAGGTGTTCGGTGATGAATTCGCGGTAGGCCACTTCGTTGACGTAGCGAACACCGTGAACCAGGATCACCTTTTCGAAGCGCTCGTAGGTTTCCGGGTCCTGAATGACACTCATGAACGGCGCAAGGCCAGTGCCAGTGCTCAACAGGTACAGGTGCTTGCCCGGCTTGAGGTCGTCGAGTACCAGGGTACCTGTAGGCTTCTTGCTGATGATGATCTCATCGCCTTCCTTCAGGTGCTGCAGCTGCGAGGTCAGCGGGCCGTCCGGGACCTTGATGCTGAAGAACTCCAGATGCTCTTCCCAGTTCGGCGAAGCGATGGAGTAGGCGCGCATGAGCGGACGGCCGTTGTCTTGTTGCAGGCCGATCATCACGAACTGACCGTTCTCGAAGCGCAGGCCCGGGTCGCGGGTGCACTTGAAGCTGAACAGGGTGTCGTTCCAGTGATGCACACTGAGGACACGTTCGTGGTTCATGTTGCTCATGTAAAGGGCTCCTGAAGAAAAACGCAGCGCGTAAGACGCGCAGTTGCGCGATAGTTTAGGGGCAGCCACAATATCTGTTAACTGAATTATCAAGATATGTGTTATCGGTTATATCGATATGCGATTTACTCTACGCCAGCTCCAGGTATTCGTCGCCGTCGCCCAGCACCAGAGCGTGTCACGGGCGGCGAGCGTGCTATCGCTTTCGCAGTCTGCGGCCAGCACATCCATCACCGAGCTGGAACGTCAGTCGAGTTGCCAACTGTTCGACCGCGCCGGCAAGCGTCTGGCCCTCAATGCCCTTGGCCACCAGTTGCTGCCCCAAGCCGTTGCCCTATTGGACCAAGCCAAAGAGATCGAAGACCTGCTCAATGGTAAGTCCGGCTTCGGCTCACTGGCAGTTGGCGCCACGCTGACTATCGGCAACTACCTGGCCACGCTGCTGATCGGCAGCTTCATGCAGGTTCACCCGGAAAGCCAGGTGAAGTTGCATGTCCAGAACACCGCGCACATCGTGCACCAAGTGGCGCAATACGAAATTGACCTGGGTCTTATCGAAGGCGACTGCAACCACCCGGACCTGGAAGTGCAGCCCTGGGTAGAGGACGAACTGGTGGTGTTCTGCGCACCGCAACACCCCCTTGCCAAAGCCGGGCACGCCGATGTCGAAACCCTTTCGCAGGAGGCCTGGATATTGCGCGAGCAAGGCTCGGGCACCCGCTTGACCTTCGATCAGGCCATGCGACATCACCGCACAAGCCTGAACATCCGCTTGGAACTGGAACACACCGAGGCGATCAAGCGAGCCGTGGAATCCGGCCTTGGGATTGGCTGCATCTCGCGCCTGGCGCTGCGGGATGCATTCCGCCGCGGCAGCCTGGTACCTGTGGAAACCCCGGAGCTGGACCTGATGCGCCAGTTCTACTTCATCTGGCACAAACAGAAGTACCAGACTTCGGCGATGCGTGAATTCCTGGATCTGTGCCGCAACTTCACAGCCGGCTTCACCCGTAGTGACGAAATCGTCCTACCGGCGATTGCCTAAAGCAGAATCACGCCCCACACCAGGGCAACCATCGTCAAGGCTACCAACTGTGCTGCGCTACCCATGTCCTTGGCGTTTTTCGACAAGGGATGACGCTCCAGCGAAATGCGATCAATGGCCGCCTCCACTGCCGAGTTGAACAACTCGACAATCAGCCCAAGCAGGCACACGGCTACCATGATCGCCCGCTCTGCACGGCTGACCGGCAGCCAGAAAGCGATCGGGATCAGCACTACATTGAGCAATACCAACTGGCGGAACGCGGCCTCGCCCTTGAAGGCGGCGCGCAGGCCGTCCAGCGAATAGCCGGCAGCGTTGAAGATGCGTTTCAGGCCGGTCTGGCCTTTGAATGGCGATGGCGTCATGTGAGTCACTTCACAGCAGAAAGGCCGCAGACTAGTGCGGCAGGGGTCAAAAAAGCGTGAACACTGAAGCGCTCAGCTGCTGGCAACCGATTCAAGTTGTTGCAGTAGCAGCGCGGCCTGGGTTCGGGTACGCACCCCAAGCTTGCGGAAGATCGCCGTGACGTGGGCCTTGATGGTCGCTTCGGACACACTCAGCTCGTAGGCGATCTGCTTGTTCAGCAAGCCTTCACAGACCATGGTCAGCACCCGAAACTGCTGTGGCGTGAGGCTGGCCAGCCCTTCGCTGGCAGCCTTGGCTTCGGCCGAGACATCGACCTTTTCGAAAGCCTGCGCTGGCCACCAGACCTCGCCATCGAGCACCTTCCTCACAGCGTCCTGAATGACTTCCAGGCCACTGGACTTGGGAATGAAGCCGCTGGCACCGAACTCGCGGGACTTCACCACAACCGCGGCTTCCTCCTGAGCCGAAACCATCACCACCGGAATTTGCGGATACTGACCACGTAGCAGCACCAGCCCTGAGAAGCCATAGGCCCCCGGCATGTTCAGGTCGAGCAGCACCAAGTCCCAATCGGCTTTTTCGCTCAGGCGGGTTTCCAGTTCGGCGATACTCGCCACCTCAACCAGGCGCACGTCCGCACCCAGGCCAAGGGTAACGGCCTGGCGCAGAGCGCTACGAAACAGCGGGTGGTCATCGGCTATCAGGATTTCGTAAGTGGCCATCTATCTATGGATCCTGTTCTGTTCCAGGCGCATAGAGTAGGGAAGCGCCTGGGGGGAATCGGCGCCAGGGATACCGAGCACGGAGGGCATACCCACGCCCCTGCCTGCTTGCCCATCCTAGCTGCCAGCCCCAACATTATGTACCAAATAAGGGTCTATGCCCCTTGGACTATAGGAAGGTATGCAAACGCTGGTGGATGTCGTCCTGTTCATCCACCGGCAGCCGCCGCTTGCCGCTCAGGTAATGCAGGCTGAATACGTCCAAATAAGCATCCAGTGCCTGCGAAGCCTGAGTGTCCCCGGCCAGGTCCAGGCACATTGCAGCGACCTCGGCAGTGCAGAAATGGTCATCGCGTTTGGACCGACGCAGGCGATAGCGTGACATCTGCTCGGCTTGCAGGCTCAGAACCGGAAACCGATCAAGATACGGGCTCTTGCGGAACATCTTGCGAGCTTCGGTCCAAGTGGCATCGAGCAGGATGAACAACGGGCGCTTGCCCGGTTCACCTACCACCTTGCTCACCACCCGCTGCTGGGCAACGAACTCGCCGGGGAAGACGATAAAAGGCTGCCATTGCGGGTCGTCGAGCAGCGCCAAGAGGCGGTCATCCACCGAGGTGCGCGACCAGCCGAAGGCGTAGGTGTCCTCGATCAGGTCAGCGATCAACCAGCCGGTGTTGGTCGGTTTCAATGGCTCGGTGTCATGCATGATCAAGCACACGCCTGAGTCGGCCTGCACCTTGGGCTTCCAGGCGCATAAGCAATGGGTGGCGATCACCCGGCAATCGGGGCAACGCTCGGCGCGCGATCCACGGGCGATGAAAGGCTTGTTGCTACGCGCCAGGCGCTCGGCACGCAAGCGTGCTACTGCATGGCTCATGCTCGCGAACCGGTGACGGGATGGTAACTGAACACGGGGGGTAACTCGGCAAAAGCAAAGCGCTAGTCTAGCAGAGCCCGCGTCATTTGGCCGTGCAGCGAGGGGGGCGTGCCCCTATAATCGGCGTCATTGGCCAACCTGGACGTGCCTGCGATGCAGCGCCTTTCATGGAACGCCCGCCGCCGGCGCATGTCAAAGCGCCAGTTATCGAACCAGGAGAGATTCATGCTGCGTTTTATCGTCCCGGCCCTGAGCCTGTTGCTGACCCTGCCACTGGTAGCCCAGGCCGCCTCCAAGCAGGAGTTCGAGCTCAACAAGCTGCTGCAGAAGGTGGCCACTCAAAGCAGTGTCGGCACTCCCCGCGCCATCAATGAAGACATCCTCGACCAGGGCTACACCGTTGAAGGCAAGGCGCTGGTCAACCACCTGAGCGTGCGCCCCGAGCATGCCGCGCGTATGCAGGAAAACCCTGCGCAAGTGCGTAGCCAGCTGGGCGATAGCGTTTGCCGCAATAGTGGGTTCCGTAACCTGATGTCCAAAGGTGCGGTGATGGTCTACCGGTTCAGCGTGTACAAGACCAATCAACCGGTCATGGACCAGGCCTTCGATGCTGCCAGTTGCACCGCTGGCAACAAAAAGAAGTAGCTAGGTCGCCTGCTCCCCTGCCGCGCGCTGCGGCTCTTCCTCGGCGCGCATCTCTGCCAGCACGGCCTGCACATAACGTGACTGGCACTCCAGCGCTGCCAACCTACGGCGGCATTCAACTTCCAGGCTTACATGGTGTGCCTGAGCGGCATTTTCCAGCTGCTGGTAGAGCTGCCGGTCTACTTCGATGACCAAGCGATGCATACCGCCACCTCCCGCATCGGCACCTTTCGCTTCTCCAGTTAACCAAACCCTCCGTGCCCATGGTTGCGGGCCGACGAGCGGCCAAGTCATTCGGCCCGGCGCGATGAAGCGCAACGGTCTAGATTGATAGCGAAGCCCCTGAAAAATCAAAACAGCCTGCATCACGGCCTTGAAGGCCCACTGCAATGCTCGAGATGCACACTCGAGTCACGGCAGCCAGCGACACACGTAGTGTCGCGGCCGAGCCAGATCATCGGCCCGGTCAGAGGTTTTGCTGCAGAAGGAGACGTTGAATGCCTTACCAATCCAATGAGCTGCTGTTCAATCACTTCAGAGAACACGGCATCGACTTGAGTACGATCGACCAACAACTGCAACTGGTCGCCCCCAATAGCCCTAACCTGCCCCTTTACCGCGACATGATGCTAACGGTCTTGCGCATGGCCCATGACGACGCTGACCGCTGGAACGCGAAGATCACCCTGCAGGCTTTGCGCGAACTGGACCACTCGTTCCGAATGCTTCAGCGCTACCGCGGGCGTCGCAAGGTCACCGTGTTCGGCTCTGCTCGTACGCCTGTGGAACACCCCATGTATGCACTGGCCCAGGAGCTTGGAGCAACCCTCGCCCGGTCCAACCTCATGGTGATTACCGGAGCAGGGGGTGGCATCATGGCTGCGGCCCACGAAGGCGCCGGCAGTGACCACAGTCTTGGCTTCAACATCACCCTACCTTTCGAACAGCATGCCAACCCAACGGTTGATGGCACCGATAAGCTGCTGCCGTTCCACTTTTTCTTCATCCGCAAACTGTTCTTCGTCAAGGAAGCAGACGCGTTGGTACTCTGCCCCGGCGGCTTCGGCACACTGGATGAAGCACTCGAGGTACTGACTCTGATCCAAACCGGCAAAAGCCCGCTGGTGCCGGTGGTGTTGCTGGACTCCCCAGGTGGCTCATTCTGGCGCGACTGCCTGAACTTCATTAGCCATCAACTCGAAGAGAACCGCTATATCCTGCCCACTGACTTGAAGCTGGTGCGCCTGGTGCATAGCGCTGACGAGGCCGTTGAAGAAATCAACCAGTTCTACAGTAACTACCACTCCAGCCGCTGGCTGAAAAATCAGTTCGTGATTCGCATGCATCACCGGCTAAACGAAGCCGCATTGCATGACATCGAGGAGGGATTTGCCGACTTGCGCCTGAGCGGTCGGTATCATCAACAGGCCGACAGCGGAGCCGAAAACGAGGTAGGCAACTTCAGCCACCTCACACGCCTGACATTCGCGTTCAATGGCCGTGATCAAGGGCGCCTTAGGGAACTGGTGGATTTCATCAACTTGCCAGAAAACTGGGCCAAGCCAGAACCGATGCATACCACCCAGCGGGCGCGGGAGGCATTGAAGGTCAGCTAGTGGCGGCGCGAAGCGCCTATGGGGTTACAAGCCTGACCTAATAGTCGTCCAAATCCCGACCGCTGAGCAGTCGGCCGATCAAGTCCATGGGAAACCCGCGGTAGGCAAGAAACCGAGTTTGCTGGGCACGACTTCGAGGGTCATGGGGACGCTGCCCTGCAAACTTGCGCTGCCAGGTATCGCGCAACAGCCTCGCCCAGTCCACTTCGCTTTCACGCAGTGCCTGTTCGATATCGCTACGACTCAGGCCGCGCTGGCCCAATTCCTCGCGAATACGCGCAGGGCCATAGCCAGCACCGGAGCGGTATCGGATGAAACTTTCTAGATACCGGGCTTCGCTAAGCAGCCCTTCTTCGGCAAGCCGATCGAGCGCAGTCTCGATCAGCTCGTCCGACGCTCCGCGTTGACGCAGCTTGCGCGTCAACTCGACGCGACCATGCTCGCGACGAGCGAGCAGGTCCATGGCTGTCCGCCTGACGGCGACGGGGGTGTCTAGCACGGCGGACATACCAGCAGCTATCAGTAACCAGCGTCGGCGTCAGCCATGTCGTCGGCATCGGCTTCGACGGCAGCAGCCTTGCCCGCAGCAGCAACAGCGCCCGCGTTCAGCAGCTTCTCGCGAATCTGACGCTCGATTTCAGTGCCAATAGCCGGGTTTTCGTGCAAGTACTTGGCGGCGTTAGCTTTGCCCTGGCCAATTTTGTTGCCTTGGTAGCTGTACCAGGCGCCAGACTTCTCGACCAGGCCTTGAGCTACACCCAGGTCGATAATCTCACCGTTACGGTAGATACCTTTGCCGTACAGAATCTGGAACTCGGCCTGACGGAACGGAGGCGAAACCTTGTTCTTGACGATTTTGACACGGGTTTCGCTGCCGACCACTTCGTCGCCTTCCTTGACCGCGCCGGTACGACGGATGTCCAAGCGTACGGAGGCGTAGAACTTAAGGGCGTTACCACCGGTGGTGGTTTCCGGGCTACCGAACATCACACCGATCTTCATACGAATCTGGTTGATGAAGATGACCAGGCAGTTGGCGTTCTTGATGTTACCGGTGATTTTGCGCAGCGCCTGGGACATCAGGCGCGCCTGCAGACCCACGTGCATATCACCCATTTCGCCTTCGATCTCGGCCTTGGGCACCAGTGCAGCCACGGAGTCGACGATGATCACGTCAACCGCGTTGGAGCGCACCAGCATGTCGGTGATCTCCAGCGCCTGCTCGCCGGTATCCGGCTGGGAAACCAGAAGGTCATCGACGTTGACGCCCAGCTTGCCAGCGTATTCGGGGTCGAGTGCGTGTTCGGCGTCGACGAATGCGCAGGTAGCGCCGTTTTTCTGGGCTTCGGCAATGACCGAGAGGGTCAGCGTGGTTTTACCCGAAGACTCCGGGCCATAGATTTCGACGATACGCCCTTTTGGCAGACCGCCAATACCGAGCGCGATATCCAGGCCCAGGGAGCCGGTAGAGATCGCCGGGATGGCCTGACGTTCGTGATCGCCCATGCGCATGACTGCGCCCTTACCGAATTGGCGTTCGATTTGACCCAGGGCCGCAGCCAAGGCGCGCTTCTTGTTGTCGTCCATTGAAATCCTCACGTGTTCGACTTGGCCCTGACGGCCGGAATACCTGTATAAGTAGCCAGTATTATTCCACAGGCAAGCGCGCGAGCAAACCCCTGTCGTCGATTTACTCGGCACCAAGCTGTAACAAGCCGTCTAACGCGGCGATCACCGTCTGTCGGCGCACGGCGTCACGGTCACCGTTGAAGTGCCGGCGCTCGCTATTGACCTGGCTGCCATCGGCCCAGGCGATCCAGACGGTGCCCACCGGTTTAGCGGGCGAACCGCCATCGGGCCCGGCCACGCCGCTGACCGCCACCGCAAACCGCGCACCACTGGCAGCCTGGGCACCTCGAACCATGGCTTCCACTACCTCCTGGCTGACCGCACCAACCTGGGCGAACAGCGCCTCGGGCACGCCCAACTGCCGTGTTTTCTGGGCATTGGAATAGGTCACGTAGCCGGCTTCGAACCAGCCCGAGCTGCCGGGCACCCGGGTTATGGCCTCGGCAATGCCGCCGCCAGTGCAAGATTCGGCTGTGGTCACTTGGGCATTCAAAAGGCGCAGATGTTCGCCCAGGCGGGTGGATAAGGCGGTGATCGGGTCCATGGCGAGCTCCTTCAAGGCTGCGCACTACCCTACCACCCTGATAGCGCCAGGCAAGGGCTCAGGGCCGCAAGCCACGAACATACGCCTGACAGGCCCGCAGCGCGATCAGTCCTCTGTCGCCGTCGTCGGTGATGGCGATAATTCGTCGAGCATGCGCCGGCTCAAGTCCGGCGCGTACGGTTGCATGATCCACCCCGCCGGCGCTGGCGGCGGCGGGCACTGGGCTGCAGAGGGTGTCGCGCTCGACGAGGACCGACAGCCGCAGATCGGCAGTAGCAAGGCGGTCACGCAGGCGAGCCTGAGCATGTTGTGCATCGGCAAGCTCCTTGAAATGACGGGTTTCACTTTCCGCCAGACGCTGCTCCAGTGCCTGACGCCGCTCGCGCTCAGCCAGCAGCCGGGCAGTTTCGGCGCTGGCCTGTGCTTGCTCCAACTGTGCCAATTGCCGCCCGTAGCGCCAGCCTTGCACCTGCCAGGCCAGCACGGCAGCCAGCGCCAGCAGCAGCGTGCCAAGCGCCAACTGCACACTTCTCAACACAGCACCTCACGTGCACGCGCCCAGAGCTTCAGCCGGGCCTGCAACCCATTGAGCCCACCGTTGATGTGCCGCGTGATGCGGTTGAACTCGCCGCGATCGGCCAGGGTATTGAGCCCTCTGGAGTGCCAGAACCATGCCGCCGATTCGCAGGCCCAGCGGGGCTGCTCGAGCAACTGCGGTTGCACCAGCAAGCGCTCGTCGCCGAACAGCGCACGGCTGCAAGCCTGGTAGTTGTTACGCCCGGTCACTTGGATCAGGCCGCGCCCGCAATACAACTGGCCGTCGCCATCGGCCTGCGGTGTGTTGCCCAGGCGCAAGGCCAGGCTGCCGGTGTCATAGCGCGCAAGGTAGCGGTCGTTGCCCAGTTCCTTCACATAGCGGAACTGGCCGGACTCATGGCCAACCTGGGCGAGGAAAGCCGCCACGCGCATAGGATTGTCGATCTCCCAGCGTGGCAGGGTGATATTGAGTGCCGCAAGAAAAACGCCCGCAACAGGGCGGGCGTTCGGCAGAATCTGCAACAATTGCGTTTCGGTGAGCATGTCTGACACTCCTTGTATCATCGTTCAAGCCTTAAGCGCGGCCTGACGGCGGGGCGCAGGTCCTTTGGTGTTGACCTTGCCCGCCTTACCGCCATTGCCCTGCACTGTGGTGCGCCAACCCGAAGCGCTGAACACCTGCTCCACAGCATCGAGTTGATAAGGCCCATCAAGGCCATCGGCAAAACCCTGCAGCTCGACACTGCGCTCGGCGAACAGGTCGGTACGGCCCGGTAGGTCCAGGCGAACCTGAGCGGTTTCGCGGTTGAAACTGGCCAGGCGAGCACGCCCAGCCTGTTCGGCAGCCGCGCGATTGGGGTAGAGGTGCCGGTCGGTGTGCTCCGGCCGCCCGCCTTCGGTAGCCTGCTCGTTGATCATTTCGATAGTCTGCGATGCCCCAGTGCCGGTGTCCTGGTAACGGGTGCGCACCGCCTTGCGGGCGGCTTTGTCGTCCAAGCGAAAATGCCACTGACTGACCTCGCTGCGGGCAATGCCAACCACGCCCAGAGGCCTACCAGAGGCGCTTAGCCCAGCCTGACGCGGCAGCACCAGCAGTTGGCCATCGCCGAGTTTGGCCGTGCAGTCATACTGGCGGGCCAGGCGCGTGATGAAATTGAAATCCGACTCGTTGTACTGATCGACCCTGGGCACCTTCACCAGAACCGGGCACACCGTCTGCCAGCCGTTGCGCGCGCCAATGTCGGCAACGATGCGCTGCAGTGGCACCGCCTCCCAGCTCCCACTGCGGATGGTCCTGCCCGTGCCACGCAGGTCACTGGCCTTGCCGCGAATCACCAGGGTATCGGGAGGGCCGGACAACTCAACCTCATCGACGGTGTAACGCCCCAGCCGGGTCAGCGGTTGGCCGGCGTAACCCAGGTGCACTTCGAGCAGCGCACCACGCGCTGGCAACGCCACGACACCTTCGCGGGCGTCGATGCGCAGCTCGAAGTCGTCCGATTCCATGCCCGGTTTGTCGGTGGTACGCAGCAACAGTAGGCGGTCGTTGATCAGCGCGGTGATGTCCTTGCCGTCGGCCTGAATACGAAATATCGGTTGCATGGCATCAGTCCCACAGCTGAACGACTTTGGCCGGCGCTGGTGTCAACGGCGGCAGGCGGATCATGACCCCACTGCGAAACGGCTGGGCCTGTTCAGCCAACCCCTGATTGGCTTGTAGAACGGCCTCGACGCTGCCGTCCAGATGCCCGTAGAAGTGCTGACAAAGGGTATCGAGCAGGTCGCCCTCAGAGGTTTTGCATATCTTGTCCATAGCTGATGAACTCCAGTGAAAATCCTTGTTTTCGGGGGATACCACCGGCCAGCAAAGCGCCTTGTTCCTCTTCGATGCGGGTCAGGCACCAGGTGCCGAGCACTTCGCCGTAGCCTGTGGTAAGCGACAGGGGCAGCAGTTGGCGGCCGATGCTGCGCAGTGCCTGCAACTGGCCCAGACCGCCCTTGAAGCCAGGGAAAATCGCGCCACGAATGCTGATGCTTTCATCGCCCAGGCTGACCGCCTGCTGAGCACTCTGACGGCTCAAGCGCTCCTGAGCGGCCCAACGAAATTGCGTCTGACGGCGCAGCTGATCGAAGGCGGTGGTATCGAGGTTGAAGTAGTACGGTGCGGTGTTAGGCTGCAGCGGCTGCAAGACCAAAAGGTGCGGGAACGGTTTGATCGCTTCGGCTGCTGGGGTTGCCTGCGGCGCGAAGCCGAAGGTCGAAAGTACCCCGTTGGCCGCCGAACGTACGTCCCCCACCACTTGCCCAATAGCCGCGCCGGCCTTGCCCAGGTGTTCTTCGAAGGCATCGACGCGGTCGCGCACCTTGCGCACCACTTCGAGGCTTTGGTCATACTTGGCCACCACGTTGTCCACGCGCTGCTTGGCGACATCGATGGCGCGCATCGTGCGTTGCAAACGCTTGCCGATTTGCGGGCCGATCCATGGCAAGGCTTGGAGTTGACTGGCTGCCTCCTTGGCATGGCCAACCGCCTGGTTCATGGGGTCGAGCATGGCATCGGCACGCCGCCGCCCCTGCTCGCCGGCCTTGACCAGTGCATGCAAGCCACCTTGCAACTCATCCAGGTAGGTCATGGGTGCTCCTCAGGGCTGTGGTTGATCGGCCATTTGCACCGCGCGCGCCTGGCGCATCAGGTCGTCGAGCACGCGACGGGCAATGGCTTCCAGTTGCTGCAGGGTGTTAGGGTCTTCAAAGCTGTTGTTGAAGGTCACTGGCATGTTGGCGGTGAAGGTAAAATGCTGGGTCACCTCCGGTGGCGTGGCCACAGGCTGGGGGCCAGTGAGCGGCTGGGCAGCCGGAGGTTGAGCCGGGCGTTGCTCGGCCTGCTGGCTATCAGGGGAATCGCCAGCGCCTAGTACCGTTGCAAGGGTTTTGCCCAACCAGCCGCCAGCAGCCTCACCGCCGTTTGCCAACAACGCACCGCCCGCCCACCCCACCAGGCCACCTATCACGGTGCCTACACCCGGGATGACCGAACCAAGTGCCGCGCCAGCCGCAACACTTGCCAAGCTGCCACCAAGCCCACCGACCGCGCGGCCATAGCCTTCCATTTTCTGGGCTGTGCTGCCCTCGCCACTGGCGGTCTGCGCGATCTGCCCGGCAGCGTTCAAAACTGCCAACGCCGGTATCCGCTTGAGCAGCGGGCCGGCTGGGGCAAGCCGCGTAAGGGCAGCTGGCATGAGCATTTCGAACATGGGCGAGACACCGCTAGGCTCGCTATTGGTTAACGGCTGAGCGGGCTGCGGCATGCCAGGCAGCTCTGCCGCCTGCCCTGGCGCTGGCAGCGTCGCATCACTGCGTGGGGTTTGCGCATCGTCCTTGGTGAACCCTCTGACCGCACTTGCCCCGGCCAGATCACCAATGGCCTCGCCCACATACCCGCCAAGCTTGCTGCCGTACTTTCTACCCCAGCGGCCTTTGCTCAGTCGCGGCAAGGCAGCCCCGAGCATCCGACCGGCCATTCCGCCCAGCGCGCTGCCTACTCCGCGTGCCCGCTGTTCATTGTCGTCAGAGGTTATCAGCGCCTTGCCTACCTCACCGAGCAGATCGATGCGGGTCGCTTGCCACTGCTGACGCGATGCATTGGCAGCGCTTCGTCGGGTAGCACGCGGCAGTTTGCGCACGCGGTTGCGAACAACATGCCCGGCGACGACGGCCGATAGGCCGCCAGCTAACGCATGACCAAGCCCTGGGGCTGAAGGCGGTTGCTGCTCAACGCCGGGTTCAGCGGTTTGTGCATAAAACGAAGCGCCAGGGCTAGGCTCGGCGGCTATTACCCGCGCAGGTTCAGCCCTGACCCAATCATGCAGAATACCGCCCCCTGCATCCCCCAATGCTTCGCCCAGATAACCACCCAGTTTGCTTAACTGGTCACGCTGCGCCTTACTTGCTTTGCGCTTGCCACCCGTCTTGCCAAGCAGTGGCACAAGCGTTCCGAGCAAGCGCCCTGCGGCTTCCCCCACTGCCGCGCCAGCACCACGCGCAGCCTGGCGGCCATCGTCGGCGCTAACCAGCGCTTTGGTGATCTTGCCCACTGCATCAACGCGGCTGTCTTGCCACTGCTCGCCAACTGCCTTGCGCGCCTGCCGCTGGCTGCGAGGTGATTGGCGGCCTATCAACCAACGCCCGCCTCGGTAACCTCCATAGGCCACCGCCCCCAGGCCGGCAGCCGCCAGCGTGGCCCGCCCCAGTGTGGCGGAAGCTGTCCCCGCCTCAGACCTGGCCGCTGGCTCGCGTGGCTGCGCAGGGGCTGGTGGCGCCATGTTTGGCGGCTGCGGCCGAATGAAAGGCTGACTCGATGCCTGCGCCGGCGGCGGCATCGGCTGTGGGCCAGATACGGGGGCTGAGCCCAATTCGGGCAGGGTGCTCGACTCAGCAATGGGTGCCTCGTTGCGCGGCACGACCGCGCGCTGAGGGTGTTGCACCATCGTGTGCCATTGCTGAAAGACATTGACGGTCATCGAGCCGGACGCCGGGCGCAATCGGGACAGCCCTGCGATGACATTGCCAAGCATCTGGTAATGCTGGCGCAACCTGGCGATTGCCACGGTTTCATCCTGCAGATGCGATGCTCGGCCTTGTTGTACGTGCTGCGGGGCCTGGGCCGTTTGCTGCTCGATTTCGCGCAGCTTTTCAAGCTCCAGCCCCAGCCGGATAACCTCGCCGACAAACCGTCCCAGGCGGATGCCATCGACCTGCCTACTCAGACGTCCAACTTCCTGCTGCCGCAGATCGATGACCTGGCCCAATGGTTTGCTGACGGTCACACCGAACCCAAGGGTGAACAGCTGTGTGTTCGCCATGAAGTCCTCCTGTTCAGGGCGCGAGCCACCAGACCATGTCGCTGTACGACATGGTCATGAGCTCGCTGGCGGAAAAGTTCAGCTCCTTGGTCAGCCGCTTGGCAGCGGCCTTCTGCCGGGCTGGATCAAAGTTCGTCGTCCTGCACCAGGCGAAAATAGCCGCTTTGCAGGCGGCCATAATCTTTCAAGGCAAGGCTTTCGAGGTCTTTGATACCGACCTCGGCCAGGGATGCGAACAGGTTCAGTTCACGCTGTTCATCATCGCCCCCACCGCCGGCCTGGGCGTTGCGGATATCGCGTACGGTCGGCGCGCGCAGGGACAGGCTATCGACCTGAATCCCATTGGCCTCACTGGGTCGCGAAAGGCGCACGGTGACACGGTCGGGGCTGAGGGTAAGCCACTTCGGCTGCGGTTTCGTTTGAGCCATGGTCGCCTCCTTACAAGCCCAGCGCAGCGCGCTGGCTAGCCAGTTGGTCGACGCCATCGATGACGCGTTTCATGCCCAGGGCGTCGATCTCGTAGACCAGGCGCCCATCGACTTCGAGCTTGTAGTAGGTCAGGCCGACGCTGTGCTTGATCTCGGCTTTGTCGCCGGACTTCCAGTCGCCCATGTCGATTTCCTTCAAGGTGCCACGCAGGGTGACCACCACTGGGTTGATCTTGCCCTTGAGACCTTTGAAGGCACCGCGGAAGGTGCCATTGAAGCCGCTGCCGTCGGCCAGGCCGAAGAACTTCAAGGCCTCACGGCGCACGCCGGTGGTGGTGAAGGCAGCTTCCTGCTTCTCCATGCCCAGGTCCATCTCGACCGGCATGTCCATACCGCCGGGGCGATGTTCTTCCATTTTCAGGGTGAGTTTGGGCAGGGTCAGGCTGGGTACATCGCCCTGGAAGCTGACGCCATCGACGAACAGGTTCAGGTTGGCCAGGGTTTCGGGAATCATTGCCATGTAAATGCGCTCCTTAAGCGGCGGAATCGAGAACTTCGGTCAGCCACTGGTTAGTGACTTCAACGCGGAAATTGGGGTTTTCGGCAGGTGGCACGTCGGTGAAGCGGATGTTCCAGTACACCTTGCCCTGTTCGAGCTGGCTGGCAGTGTTCAGCTCCGGGTCGGCGAAGACCTCGAAGTTGATGATCGCGCCCTGGTTCTTCAGGTCGCGCATGAAGGCCTGCAGGCCTTCGGTCACGTCCTTGACGTAGGTGGCGGTGATGGCGCGGTCGACCGCCCATTTATGGCCGTAGAGAATTGCGTCCATGACGATGTCCATGGTCCGCACGCGGGTGACGAAGGCCCATTTCGGGTCGCTGGACAAGGTGCGGTTGCCCCACAGACGGAAGCCATCATCGCGAATGATGGTGGCGATGTTGGCGTTGTTCAGCAGGTTGGCGCGGCAGCTGTCGTCGCCATCGAGGAACTCCACCGGGCGGGTGGTACCGGTGATGCCAACGAACTCTTTGTTCGATGGCGAGGCCCAGAAGCCGTACTCGCTGTCGGTCCAGGCGAACAGCCCGGCGACCCAGGCCGAGCCTGGGGCATCGACGCTGGCCTGCGCGCCGTTGTCCCAGTACTGCACCCCGGGGTCTACCATGAAGGCGCGCTTGGCACCGAAGTTCTCGGCATAGTCGATGGCCGCTTCGTCGGTGGTGTTCGGGCCGTCGATGATGGCGATGCCGCGCAGTTTGTCAGCCAGCGCGACCAGTGCGGTGCCAACTGCTTGGGTGGCGCTATGGCGGGGTGCGGTAAGCAGACGCGGCTGGGCATTGAAACGGCTCTTGCCGTCGAGCAGCGCTTGCAGGCCGGTGCGCTTGCCATCGGCCTGTACGCTGCCGATGATCGCTGCGGTCTGCTCGGCAGCATCGTCCAACTTGGCTACGCCACAGGCGACGATGACTGCCTTGGCGCGGTTGTAGATGGCCCGGCAGGCCTTGGTGATGGCGGCGTTTTCGCCGAAGGCGGCGACGGCTTCACGCTCGCTGGTGATCAGCTGCAGTTCGTTGGCCTTGGCTTTGGCATCGGCACCTTCGGTAAAGGTATCGACCAGACCGATGATCGAGGAAGAAGGCAGCGCGATGTTGCGCGCGCCGGTGTCGACGTTGGTTACGGTCACGCCGTGAAAAAAGACACTCATAGATTCATGCTCCAGATATGAGAAAGCCCCGCATGCGGGGCCTTGTGTTACAGCGGAAAAGAAAACGCCCCGCGGGTGCGGGGCGCTCAGGTAAGTTGCGAAGTGAGCCAGGCGGCCAGCGCTTCGTCGTTGGGGCTGATTGGCCAGTCATCAGCGGTTGGAACCTTGGCGGTAATGTCCATACGGCTGAGCTCAACGCGGTAGACCTTCCAGGCCGTGAGCGCTGCCACCTCTGCTTCGCTGGCCATTTCGAGGTCGACGGCATCTTGCAGCGTGCCGATGCGTTCTGTTGAGTACTGGGTGGCCAGCGCCTGTTTGCGGTACGCCACAACCCGCGCCGCCTCGGCAATGGCGGCCTCGTCTGGCACCCACTGTTCGCCTTCCCAGGTGTCGAATTCTGTCGACGGGGCTTGGAGGGTGTAGCCCTCTGGCAAGTCGCCCAGCGCAAGCCACTGTCGGGGCTCACCGGTGTCGGTGGTGTAAACCGTGGCGCCGCGGTGGTCAGGGACGATTTCCCAGCCGTTGTTATCACGGTTGATCAAGGCGGCAACGCCAGCTTTAAGCACGGGGGGGTCGATTTGGTAGCTGTGGGCGGGGATTAGCCAGATGCCAGGTTCAAGCGGGCTGGGATCGGCTTCGGAAACACACAGAAATTCGCCGGTACCGCGATGCACATTGCAGAGCAATAGCGGCTCTACGCCCCGTTGAAGCCACCAAGGCTGCAGCTCTACCGAGTTAAGCCGCGCCGCAGCCACGACAAGGTTGTCAGTAACGTCGGTCATGATTGTCCTCAAAACTTGATGCAGGCTAGGTAAGCCCGGTTGGCCATGCGGGTTTCATCTCCGCCCGTGGCGTTGATAGACAGCGTGTGTGTATGGGCACCGGATGTACTGGTTGTGAGCGTTTGAGTGCCCTCTTCTACCTGGTCACCCAGCACTGCGTCATTTGACTCTGAGCCATCGACCAAATCGCGAGGGAATGTCATGGTGTGAGAGTGCGCCCCGGCAGTGTTAGCTGTTCCGGAATGAGTGTGAGACTCGATTTGACCAGCTTGGGACGAGAACAGCTTGCGGCCAGGGTCTAAAACGTTAAGGCCGTCTGTCCATGCACGATCAACCAATTCCCGGTCATCCGGCAGGTTAAAGGTGGTCGAACCATCGCCTGCTCCGAAATTCGTGCCGATGACGGCGAACAGTGATGCATAGGAAGTGCGCGATATCGCTGCGCCATTGCGTTTGAGCCATCCGGGCGGTGGCGTGCTACGAGCGAAGTGGGCCAACTGACCAACTGGGGCGGCCATGTCGACCTTTTTGTTGACCCACAAAGTTGTAGGCGCCCGACTGCTGTTGTCGTCGTCAGCTGGAGATAGCACTGACAAGCCGCAGCTCATGGTCACCGCCCCGGTAGCCAAGTTGAACTGGAATGGCCGCAGTGAGTTGAAGTTCCCCGATGCGTTTCCGGCGTCAGTTACCAGGTAGTAGAAGTTGGAATTATCGACTCGCTGAATGACGCCATAGTTTCCAAGGCTATGGATAAAGCGCTGTACGTTATCGCCCTTGAATACGGCTTCCCCCATGAAGGTAGGAGAGTTCGTTTTTGCCAACTCTCGCCAATCACTCCAATTGCCTGCAGTCATGCGCCGAAAGTGCACCGTATCCAGCGAAGCGCCAACCAATGACGGAATGAAAACTTGCGCACAGTATGCGCTTCCATCCATGTACTGGAACGACAGCAAATAGCCGTTCGCCGATGACTGGCCTTGCGTGCCGACCGGGCTGTTAGTCGGATTGATGCAATACGAAAGCCCGCCTTGGGTCAGCGTATTGATATCAACGCCCGACTTAACGTTGTAGCCGCCGATACCAAACGACGCCATAGCGTCACCGACCACCTTACCGATCTCGCTCAGCGTGCCGCGCTTATTGATGAAATAGTTCGTGGTAGACGCTTGCAGCTCCACCCATTCGCCAACTTGCAGAGGCGCCGAGTTTACGGTGTTGTTTTTCTCGAAAATTTTCCCATTTGCGGGAGCACTGATGTTCACGACGCCAGAACTTACATTACGGATGACGTAGGTTCCGCCCGATCCCGCATCTGCAGCCGCTGGCAGTGAGACTGTAACCGGTGCAGTCACATTGAAAGCGTATCCTGTCTGCGACCCTAGCAGCGTGATATCCGCACCAACACCGACCACGTTACCGCCGTAGTTGCGTTTGTAAGCGTTGATGCCCTGCTGCAGCGCCGCCATGGTGGCAAGCTGCAGGCTGTTCGTACCTAATGGCGCCGTGGGCGCGGTAGGCGTACCTGTGAAAGCCGGCGAATCTAAGCGGCCTACCTGTTGCCAGTCCGCCCAAACGTTAGCTGCCTTGGTGCGCCAGAACAATCGGGCATTCCCGATGTTGCTGCTGCAGCTCGCCGCCAGCTGGAAGCAGCCGGTTTGATTGTATTGGATGTGCAGCAACGCCATCGCCGCTTCAGGAAATGGCGATTTGACCGCGCTCCCTTCTCCGCGATACATGCCTGTCTGAGTAACCGCGTCAAAATCAGTGATAGTAATACCGATTGTTGAGCCTAGGCCAAAAGCCATCATCCCCTGCAGAACAGCTGCCATAGTCGCCAGTTGCGAACTGTTGGAGCCCACCGGTGCGGTTGGCGCCGTTGGGATTCCAGTGAAGCTGGGAGATTCCAGCTCAGCCGTCTCTTTCAGCTTCCCGCGTCCTACCACAAACCAGGCCGATCCAGAAGACGCCAACTCCATCCACTCGAAGGGCTTGATGGTAGTGCTTTTCACGGTGCTACCCGCGTCCACGATGGAGCCAGCAGACGCCACAGTGATAGTTTGTGCTGCCGAAGAAGACGGGTTACGCAGCATCACTGAAGCACCATTGCCCACCTCAGCCAGTGCGGGTAAGGTCAACGTCACAGGTCCCGTATTGAACTGCACAGCATTACCCATTTGCTCAGCTGTGAGGGTCAAGCTGCTGTTGACACCAATGATCGCCGACTTGAACTGTCTCGCTGCAGCCGTCATAGCCGCGGCTAAGGCGCTCATGTTGGCAATCTGCAAGCCCGTGCTACCCACTGGGGCGGTCGGTGTTTCGGGCGACCCTGTGAGCTTTGGCGAGGCAAGCGGCGCTTTTTTGGCTAGCTCGTTGACCATGGTCGTAGCGAAGTTGGGATCATTACCGATGGCGGCGGCCAGTTCATTTAACGTATCGAGCGCACCAGGCGCCGCATCAACCAACCCTGAAACTGCAGTTGCCACTGCACCGGCAATCGCCTGGGTGATTTCGTTGCGGCTGTAGGTTTCACTTTTAGTGAAGACGTCAGTCAAACCGTAGCCAGCTACCGTAGTCGGGTTGGTCGCCGCCACCACGCGGCCGTACTTGTCGACCTGCACGCTGCGGTAAGTGCCGGCCGCCACGCCGCTCCTACCAAACGCCATTTCGAACGACAGCGCCGTAACCCCCAGGGTAATCGGCGCGTCGGTGACCAACTGCCATGCACTGTCGCTGTTGACCGTACCCTTCTCCACCAAGACCAGCAGGCCGGGGGTGACCTTGGCACTGCTGTTGGCATCGTCGCAACGGCTCCAGGCAGCGCCCGGCACTACCGTATAAAGGCCGTTATCCCTGGCTGTGGTCTGATTTTTCACCAGCACTCGAGCACCGGCCGTCAACGGCACGCCGTCGATGGTCTGTAGGCCGCTAAGGGCGATGTTGGCCGTAGTGGCCGCCAATACTGAGTGCTTGAAGTCCTGGCGCGCCAATTCCTCGGTAACCCATTCGCGGGTAGCCAGCACCACGCTGGGATCAATCTTCAACTGCACATTAGCGGCGCTGCTGACCACCAGGCTCATGCGCAGCACTTGAGTGCGCCCTGAACCCTGCGAGAGCACGGGCTTGTAGGTCGGCGCGCAGTTGGCCACCGCCACCAGGTCGCCAGCTTCGTCGTACAGACCGATCTCGCGAATCCATTTACCGCCGATATCGGCTGGAATTACCTGCTCGGCAATGATGATCGAAGCGTCTTTATCATCGACCTTGAGCTGATTGAGCGGCGCCCGGCGCCACTCGTTGATCAATCGGGTTTGTGTGGCATCAGGGGTAGGGTCGGCGCCGTTGGCGTCACCCACGCCCATGTGTGTGATTTTCCAAGCAATGCCTAAGGCATCAGCATTGGCTTGCTTGGCCGCGCCCACATTCGTGAGGATCGCGTAGAACTGGGAGTTCTGGTCAACCATGTGCAATTTCCAGTG
This sequence comes from Pseudomonas promysalinigenes, assembly GCF_014269025.2. Taxonomy (NCBI): domain Bacteria; kingdom Pseudomonadati; phylum Pseudomonadota; class Gammaproteobacteria; order Pseudomonadales; family Pseudomonadaceae; genus Pseudomonas; species Pseudomonas promysalinigenes. Next base: position 3,832,777 of record NZ_CP077094.1, read on the forward strand.
TGTCGATTGTTGTCTCACGGCCACCGCGCCCAATCACGCCAATGACCTCGATGTCTCGCTGCATGGGCGGATACACCTCGCAGATGTCGCCGTCGCTGATGTTCATACCCAGGTACACCTTTGCGATGGTTTCCAGGCTGATTTCCAGGCCGACCATATGCCGGCTCACCGGCCGTGCGTCGTCGAGCAATGCCGTCAGCTCGCGGTAGGTGGCGTCGCTGATGCCGGAGTCCGATACGCCGACCTTGAGCGCGAAGGTTCCGGCGGCCCCTTGAGGCGACGTCCGCCACCACTCGACCACCTCGATCAGATAGCCGAACGGCTCAACCACCCGCCGCAGAGCGCCAATCGTTCCTTTGTGCTTATGGATATAGAACGACGATTTGATGACTGACCGCTTGACGTCATCAGTCCATCCTTCATCCCAGCGATCTACCGACCACGCCCACGCCAGCTGATACAGCAAGGCCGATGGGCAGGTGTCTGGGTTATAGAGCTGGCGCAGGCTGACCTTGAGGTCTTCATCGCCTGCTCTCTCAATGGCACCCTCCAACGCTGTGCGGTTGAGCGGCAATAGGCTCTGCATGTCAGCCACCTCGCTTCAACGTAAAGCCGCTGCACCAGGCTGCCTGGGCCTTGCTGGGCAGTATGTCGGCCCAGCCATTGAGCTCGACCCGGCTCACCCCGTCGATATGCAGCTGTGCATCGATACCTGAGCGTGCCACTTGTACGCCCAGCCGCCGGCGCGGGTTGATCCAGGCGGCCAGCCGGCGCTGGCACTCGGCCAGAATCGCCTCGTACTCCGGGCCGTTGTCCGCCAGGTAGAGCACGGCGTCTATGCGATAGGGCAGCACTTGAGCGCTGCGCACGTTGACCCGGTCGGCAACCGGGCGGATGTCGTCGTCGTTGAGGTAGGCCGCCACCTGTGCCAGCAACTCGGCGCTGGCCTGGCCGTTGCCCTCCAGGCTCAGTACGGTTACCTCCACCACGGCCGGCGACGGGCTTTCGGCGGTGGCGTCAGCCACCTGCCCCGATGCGTTGCGGGCATGCAGGATGTAACTGTTACGTGGCCCGGCGGTGGTCAGGCCTTCATAGACCAATTGGATTCGCTCACGCAGGGCATCGTCGGCCTCAAGTACCGCCTCCACGGGCGGGACGCTGGTCAGATCCTGCGCTTGGATCACCAGGCGCTGCAGGCTGACGTTCGCAGCCAACTGGTCTAGGTCGCCACCCTGGGCGTAAGCCAACAACAGCGACTTTGCAGCATCGTTGATACGCGCCCGGTTGAGCAGCTTGCGATAGGCGCCCACCTCCAGCAGCTTGGTGACTGGATCACTCTCCAGATTGGCGTTCCAGGCCTCGCCCAGGTAATCGCGAAAGGTCTCGAGGTCAGCCTGGTACAGTGCCTCGTAATCAAGGTCTTCAAGCAGCTGCGGCGCTGGCAGCTTGGACAGATCCACCTGACTCATACGCTCACCTCTACCAAAGCTTCATCACCCAGATAGCGGCCGCTCAAGGCCAGACTCACCTGACCATCGAGCACCGCCACCACCTTGACCCGCTGCAACTGCAAGCGCGGCTCCCACCGGCCCAAGGCGCGGGCCACTTCCGCTTGCACGGCGCTTTTCCAGCCCTCGTTGACCGGCAGGTCGACGAAACGCCGCAACTGGCTGCCGTACTCCGGACGCATACGCCGGCTGCCCTGCGGCGTGCTGAGGATGTCCTCAATGGACTGGCGCAGATGATCGATGCCGCTCAGTGGCTGGCCGGTGCGACGGTCCATGCCGATCACGGTGCACCGCCCTGTTCATGGCTATGCATGGCATTCTCCTGAGATGAAAAAAGCCCGCATGGGCGGGCTCTATTCAATGTTTGTGGTTGGCTGTGTTGCCGGCGGTATCGATGATCCGCCCACCGCCGTTGATGTCGCCGCTGACCTGCAGAGGGCCGTCGACCGTGACCTTGCCTGTGAGATTGATCGTTGGGGCCTGTAGGCTGATCGCCGCGTCGGTGACCAGCACGCTATTGGAGCCAACCTTGATACTCACGCTGCCGCCAGGCAGCTGAACGTCATAGTGGCTCGCCTGCCAGTCGTAGCTGAGGGATGCGCCATCGGCAAAGCGCCAGACCTCGACCTGTTCGCGGTTGTCCGGCGCATTGCCGCCATTGCCATACAGGCCGGGTAGAAAAGTGCCTTGGGCAGGCTCACCACTGGGGCTGAGCAGCACGCCCTGCTCCCCCAGGCTGGGCGCCCGCCAGTGCCGCGCCTGGCCGGCCGCCTGGGCATGCCAGCGCAACCAAGCGCTGGTCCAGCCGCTGCCGTCCGACACCCGCACCCGGGCAGCGGCAAGGTCTAGCGCCACTACCCGACAGGGAATGATCAGGCATGCCAGCATGCGGTCGTGCATGGCGCTGACGTAGCTCATGAAAGGTCCTCGGGTGCGATGTAATGCGCTTCATTACCCAGGCCGATCTCAGGCGCTAAACCCACCACGAGGCTGCCCGGGGGCTGGTCCGGCCAACTCCAGCGAGGCTCACCCAGCAGCACCGGCTGGTCCCAGCGCACGGTCCAGGCGCTGCCCTCGAACTGCGCCTGGACATTGCGGCTGGCTTCGACGAAATCCAGTGCCCAATGCTGCTGGCGCAGCAGATCCATCAACTGTGCGGCCAGCAGGCTGCCCTGAAGCCGCGCCTCGGGGTTGGCGCTGTCGGCGGTGATGTCCGCCTCGAAGGTGGCGATCAGCACCGAGCGGCCATCGCGCGGCGCTGCATCTGCCGTCATTTGCACGATGCCGTGGCGCAGCGCCGGTCTCTCCGGGGCATTTCCTACAGCGGTATAGGCATCTACCGACGCCAGCTCCGGCATCGCCTCACGAATAGTTGCTGTCACTGCCGCGTGCAAAGTGGTCAGTTCACTCATGCATATTCTCCTTATCGCTCGTCGGCTTGCGTGCTGTCGCGCAAGCCCAGGCGCCGGATCGCCCAGCGTTCATACAGCCGCATGGCGACATCGGCGCCGCCGACCGCAGTCATGCAGCCAAATGCACTGGCCGCCCAGATCGACAAGCCGCCGGCATACAGCAGCATTACCGTCGATACGCCGCAGACCATGCAGGCCCCGGAGCGCAGCGCCAGGCGTCGCAGCAGCGACCAACCGGTGGCGCCGGCCTTGTCTGCCCGCCACATTTCACCGCTCAGGCCGCCCAGCAATGCCAGGACGATCACCAGCCAGAGCGGCATCTCCAGCAACGCTTGTTGCTCGTTCGTCACTGTCCTGTCTCCTGTATGGATGCCCGCTGGCAGGGCCAGCTGGCGGGTTTGTTGGGTATTGTTCAAACACTCGGCATTCCAAAAGGCCCGGCTCGCCAGGCCTTTGAGTAATGCGTTGGTTTAACCGCAGGCCACGACTGGTGACGCCATGCGGTTGCGCTTCAAATTGGTGTCTCCGACCGCGGCCGCCTGCCCGCCGGATAACTGTTCGTGGTGCTTTACGCTGCACACCCGGGCCAGTTGCCAACCCTCTGGACAGTTGAGGCCTGTCCATCGCTGCCTGTGTAACAACCGGTTTCTGTCCGGCTTGAGACACAGGCTATGCATTAGTGCATATGCAGTCAATGCATTTCTCACTATTTTTATGCATTAGATTTTGCTCATGTGCATGCAGGCTATGCGCCGCCTGCCTTGTAGGGCTTTTCTGCGGACGAAAAAAAACCCGCCGTAGCGGGTTTTCATGGAGAAAGACTGTTAGCGGGCGTACATGCCCCACCAGAACACATGGCCGAGCAGGCTGATCTGCTCATCCTGCATTTGCTGGAAGCTGTAGTCCTCGTCGGGGTGTTCGTCGCGGTTGAAACTACGCAGGCGGATGCCGGTAGGTAACCGGTAGACCTGTTTCACTCGCAGTTGGCCGTTATGGTTGATGGCATAAAGATCGCCATCGATGATATCGCCGATAGAGCATTTCCCTGTATTGACTCCAACTGTCGCGCCATCGCGCAACACCGGCAGCATGCTATTACCCCGCACCGTCACGCATTTGGCATGGTCAAATTGCACGCCGTTGTGGCGCAAGCTGCGTTTCCCGAACCGCAGCCGCGCTCGCTCGCTTTCTTCGATGACGAATCTTCCTGATCCAGCTGCCAATTCGACCTCACGTAGGAAAGGTACAGACACCTCGTCGTCCTCGACGGGGGTTTCATCATCCCACAGGCTGATATCGCTGAGGTCCGCATGGCCGTGGGCGGGCAAGGTCGCCTCGCGGGTTTCGCCCAGCTCGGCGCGACCGCGCAGTTGTTCGGTGGTCACGCCGAAGTAGTCGGCAATTTTCGACACGTGCTTGTCTGAAGGATCGACTATTTTGCCAGCCAGGATACGCGACAGGGTCGATTGCGGGACGCCCGTGCGCCGGTACAGCTCTGTAGGGGACAGGCCGTGGCGGTCGAGCAATTGTCTGAGTACAGTGGCTACATTGCGTATTTGCATAGCGTGCATAATGCAGCCGCGCGCGCATAAATGCAATGCACCTGGCCCGCCTGCATCTGCTTGAAAAAGCCTGTACCATTGCCGGTTTGAAAATCGCCAACCAGATCACCCGCTGTAAGGCCCTGAATGTCTGATCTTTCCGCACACACCCCAATGATGCAGCAGTACTGGAAGCTGAAAAATCAGCACCCGGACCAGCTGATGTTCTACCGCATGGGCGACTTCTACGAAATCTTCTACGAAGATGCAAAGAAAGCCGCGAAACTGCTGGACATCACCCTGACCGCGCGCGGCCAATCGGCCGGCCAGTCGATCCCCATGTGCGGCATCCCGTTCCACTCGCTGGAAGGCTACCTGGCCAAGCTGGTCAAGCTTGGCGAGTCGGTGGTGATCTGCGAGCAGATCGGCGACCCAGCCACCAGCAAGGGCCCGGTGGAACGCCAGGTGGTGCGCATCATCACCCCCGGCACGGTCAGTGACGAGGCCTTGCTCGACGAGCGCCGCGACAACCTGATCGCCGCCCTGCTCGGTGACGAACGCCTGTTCGGCCTGGCGGTGCTGGACATCACCAGTGGCAACTTCAGCGTGCAGGAGATCAAGGGCTGGGAAAACCTGCTGGCCGAACTCGAACGCCTGAACCCGGTCGAGTTGCTGATCCCGGACGACTGGCCACGCGACCTGCCCGCCGAAAAGCGCCCCGGGGCCCGTCGTCGCGCGCCGTGGGACTTTGATCGGGATTCGGCACGCAAGGCCCTGTGCCAGCAATTCGCAACCAAAGACCTGAAAGGTTTTGGCTGTGACAAGCTGACCCTGGCCATTGGCGCTGCCGGCTGTTTGCTGACCTACGCCAAGGAAACCCAGCGTACCGCCCTGCCGCACCTGCGCAGCCTGCGCCACGAGCGCCTGGACGATACGGTCATTCTGGACGGTGCCAGCCGCCGCAACCTGGAGCTGGATGTGAACCTGGCAGGTGGACGGGACAACACCCTGCAGTCGGTGATCGACCGTTGCCAGACAGCCATGGCCAGCCGCCTGCTGACCCGCTGGCTGAACCGCCCCCTGCGTGACCTCAAGGTGCTGCAGGCACGCCAGGATTCGATCCGTTGCCTGCTCGACGGTTACCGCTTCGAAAAGCTGCAACCTCAGCTTAAGGAAATCGGCGATATCGAGCGGATCCTCGCTCGTATCGGCCTGCGCAATGCCCGCCCGCGCGACTTGGCGCGCCTGCGCGATGCACTTGGCGCGCTGCCCGAATTGCAAAATGCCATGAGCGAGCTGGAGGCACCGCACCTGGCGCGTCTGGCCGCGATCACCGGGACCTATCCGGAACTGGCCAGCCTGCTGGAGCGGGCGATCATCGACAACCCGCCAGCGGTGATTCGCGATGGCGGTGTACTCAAAGCCGGCTACGACAGCGAGCTGGACGAGCTGCTGGCAATCAGCGAGAACGCCGGCCAGTTCCTGATCGACCTCGAGGCCCGTGAAAAGGCCCGCACCGGCCTTGCCAACCTCAAGGTCGGCTACAACCGCGTGCATGGCTACTTCATCGAGCTGCCGACCAAGCAGGCCGAGCAGGCACCTGGCGACTACATCCGCCGCCAGACCCTCAAAGGCGCCGAGCGGTTCATCACACCCGAGCTCAAGGCCTTCGAGGACAAGGCGCTGTCGGCAAAGAGCCGCGCCCTGGCGCGCGAGAAGATGCTCTATGACGCGCTGCTGGAAACCCTCATCAGTCACCTGGCGCCGCTGCAGGACAGCGCCGCTGCGCTGGCCGAGATCGACGTGCTGAGCAACCTTGCCGAACGTGCGCTGAACCTCGACCTGAACTGCCCACGCTTCACCGACGAGCCCTGCCTGCGCATCGAGCAGGGCCGCCACCCGGTGGTCGAGCAGGTGCTGACCACACCGTTCGTGGCCAACGACCTGGGGCTGGACGACAGTACGCGCATGCTGATCATCACCGGCCCCAACATGGGCGGTAAGTCCACTTACATGCGCCAGACCGCACTGATCGTACTGATGGCGCACATCGGCAGCTTCGTGCCAGCAGCCAGCTGCGAGCTGTCGCTGGTCGATCGCATCTTCACCCGCATCGGCTCCAGCGACGACCTGGCCGGAGGGCGCTCAACCTTCATGGTCGAGATGAGCGAAACCGCCAACATCCTGCATAACGCCACCGACCGTAGCCTGGTACTGATGGACGAAGTCGGCCGCGGCACCAGCACCTTCGACGGCCTATCGTTGGCCTGGGCCGCCGCCGAGCGCCTGGCCCAACTGCGAGCTTATACCTTGTTCGCCACCCACTACTTCGAGCTGACCGTGCTGCCGGAGAGTGAACCGCTGGTGGCCAACGTGCACCTGAACGCTACCGAGCACAACGAGCGTATCGTTTTCCTGCACCATGTGCTGCCTGGCCCGGCCAGCCAGAGCTACGGCCTGGCCGTGGCGCAGCTGGCTGGGGTGCCTGCGCCAGTGATCCTGCGCGCACGTGAGCACCTGGGCCGGCTGGAAACCACCAGCCTGCCCCATGAAACACCGGTCACGAAAAAGGCCAAGGACGAGCCGCACGTTCCGCACCAGAGCGACCTGTTCGCCAGCCTGCCACACCCGGCCATCGAGAAGCTGGGCAAGCTGGACTTGGATGACATGACCCCGCGTCAAGCTATCGAAACGCTATATCAACTAAAGAACCTGTTATAACGGCGCCCACTACAAGCTGGTAGAATCCGCCGCGGTTTGCTGGTGCTGCAGGTTATTAGCCTGGCCTGCAGCCATATGCCCGCAAACCGCGCGGCCCCGAGAGGAAGGGCCGCCGCCGTCGCCTGAGGAGAGAACTAGAAATGACCTTCGTCGTCACCGACAACTGCATCAAATGCAAATACACCGACTGCGTGGAAGTCTGTCCGGTGGACTGCTTCTACGAAGGCCCGAACTTCCTGGTGATTCACCCGGACGAGTGCATCGACTGTGCACTGTGCGAGCCTGAGTGCCCGGCCCAGGCGATCTTCTCGGAAGACGAGATCCCCGCTGGCATGGAGAATTTCATCGAGCTCAATGCCGAACTGGCTGAGGTCTGGCCGAACATCACCGAGCGTAAAGAGGCCTTGCCGGACGCCGAAGAGTGGGATGGCAAGCCTGGCAAGATCGCCGACCTGGAGCGCTAAACGCCCAGAGCAAAAAAGGCCCGCAAAGGGCCTTTTTTCGTTTATTACGGGCAAAAAAAAGGGGCGGTTTGACCCGCCCACATTTTTTCCGTAGTCCCTGCTTGTCCCAAACATCGTCCTGATGAAATCGCTTCTTGCGATGTCCTTGGCTCTCTCCCTGAGAACCTGTGCATGTCCGTGTGCACAGTTCGAATACTAGCGAGTTCCCCAAAGCAGGCAACTGCAGCTTCTCTCTGAATATTACTGGGGACACACTTCCACACAGCTAAAAAATCAATGAAAATCAAATAGATACGAAAAATCTTTAGCTGAAAACGCCTTTGATTTACTGGCAGTTACACCGATGGCTTACATAAAGAGTAAGCAAAAGCTTACACGCGATGAATCAGTGGTAGCGCCATTCACATGTTTGCACCTCAAAAACCGAGCTAGCCCTCCATGCATGTGTCGCCTGCAGCGCCAGGCAACACAAACAAAAACGCCCCGAGGTCATCGAGGCGTTTTCGGGACGGTGATGCCAGGCTTACTGGAACAGTGACTCGCTGGACAGGCCGTTTTTCTCAAGTATTTCGCGTAGGCGCTTGAGCCCTTCCACTTGGATCTGTCGCACGCGCTCACGGGTAAGGCCAATCTCCAAGCCCACATCTTCCAATGTGCTGCTTTCGTGCCCCCGCAGGCCAAAGCGACGCACCACCACTTCGCGTTGCTTGTCGGTCAACTCACCCAGCCACTGGTCGATACTCTGCGACAGATCGTCGTCCTGCAGCAGGTCGCACGGGTCGGTCGGGCGATCGTCAGTCAGGGTGTCGAGCAGCGTCTTGTCCGAGTCCGGCCCGAGCGAAACATCCACCGAGGATACCCGCTCGTTGAGGCCAAGCATGCGCTTGACCTCTGCAACCGGTTTTTCCAGCAGTGTGGCGATTTCTTCCGGCGACGGTTCGTGGTCGAGCTTTTGCGTCAGCTCCCGCGCGGCACGCAGGTAGACATTGAGCTCTTTAACCACATGGATAGGCAAGCGGATGGTGCGGGTCTGATTCATGATCGCCCGCTCGATGGTCTGGCGAATCCACCATGTCGCGTAGGTCGAGAAGCGGAAGCCGCGTTCCGGGTCGAACTTCTCCACTGCCCGAATCAAGCCCAGGTTGCCCTCTTCGATCAAATCGAGCAGAGACAAGCCACGGTTGACATAACGCCGGGCGATTTTCACCACCAAGCGCAGGTTGCTTTCGATCATGCGTTTACGGCCGGCGGGGTCACCCTTTTGCGACAAGCGCGCAAAGTGCACTTCCTCTTCCGGCGAGAGCAGCGGCGAGAAGCCGATCTCGTTGAGATACAGCTGAGTGGCATCGAGCGCTCGGGTGTAGTCGATGTACTTGTGCTGCTTGAGCGAAGAGCCTGTTTTGGCTCTGGTCCGAACCGAAGGTACAGCAGGTTCGTCTGACACCACATCCGTTTCCAAAACGATGCCCGTCTCCATCAGGAGGACGTCATCGTCGATGTCAAACTCCGGCACTTCTTTACTCAGAGCCATTGTTATAGTCCTTTGCTGAGTTCGAACTCAGACTCATGCGACGCCTGTCTCCCTGGCAACGCAGGAGCCCGTCCCCTCTACTTCAGAGGAACAGGCCAGGTACAACGATCAACGACGTGGCAGGAACTGGAGCGGATCGACGGGTTTGCCCTGACGGCGAATCTCGAAATGCAGCTTCACCCTATCAGTGCCCGTTGACCCCATTTCAGCAATCGACTGCCCCGCCTTGACCTGCTGCCCCTCCCGAACCAACAGCCTGCGGTTGTGACCGTAGGCACTGACGTAGGTATCGCTGTGCTTGATGATGATCAGCTCGCCGTAGCCCCTCAAACCACTCCCGGCGTAGACCACCGCACCATCAGACGCAGCAAAAACAGGCTGTCCCAAATCACCGGCGATATCAATGCCTTTATTCAAACTACCGTTTGAAGCGAATTTTCCAATCAGCACGCCATTGGCCGGCCATGCCCATTTACCCACCGCGCGCTCTGCGGCGGGCACCGTGGCAACCACCGGCGTAGGCGCAACAGGCGTTGTTGGCGTCGACTTTCCGCCGCTTTGGGGAGGGTTGATAGGCCCGCCGGCAGGGCGACGAATGACCGTAGTCTTGCTGGAGGATGAGGGGTTGGAAACCACCGTGGTGCTACTGGAGGACCCACTGCTGAAACGGATCGCCTGGCCGGGACGAATGGTATACGGGGCGCCGATGCCGTTGCGTGCAGCGAGCTCCTTGTAGTCCCACCCATAACGAAATGCGATGGAGAACAACGTGTCGCCAGGCTTGACGATGTATTGCCCCGTCGTCACAGCGGGCCGCTTGGCCGCAGCTGCGTTGCGGTCGACCACGCGGGCACCGCTGGAGCCTGTGCTGGAGCAACCCGTGAGCAGGGCGCCCACGGCCAGTGCAATCGCCAGAAGCTTGAAAACCGACCCATCCTTGCGCTGCCCGATGCCTGTGTGCCCCACCCGCGCTCCCCTCATGGTGCCAAAAACCGATAAACCGATAAGACGATGTGAAATGCAATATTGTTGCAATTATAACCGAGCCAAGCCGCAATGGCAGGGCTTAGGCCCCGCCTGATAGACAGGCCCGCAGCGCAGGAATTCGTTGCGGGTGCAAATATTCGTGCCGGATCAGGCCAATGGGCCGTTGAGCAGCGGTACGAACCGCACCTGGCCAAGCACGCGACGGGTGAACCCATGCTCTTCGCGAACGATCAGCATCAGCTGTTGCACCTCGCCAGCCGGGCCGACTGGGATGACCATGCGTCCACCGGGCGCCAGTTGGTCGAGAAGCGCCTGCGGCACCTGAGCAGCCACAGCAGTGACGATGATGCCATTGTAGGGGGCCAGCGCCTGCCAGCCATCACAGCCATCGCCCCAACGGAACACCACATTGCGCAGATTGAGCTCTACCAAGCGTTCCTTAGCCCGGTCTTGCAGCACCTTGATGCGCTCCACAGAGAACACCCGTTCGACCAACTGCGCCAGGATCGCCGTCTGGTAGCCCGAACCCGTGCCGATCTCCAGTACCTTGTCCAGCGGCCCCGCCTCCAGCAGCAGCTCGCTCATGTGCGCCACCATGAAGGGCTGAGAGATGGTCTGGTTGTGCCCGATCGGCAGCGCCGTGTCTTCGTAAGCCCGGTGCGCCAGGGCCTCGTCGACGAATAGGTGGCGCGGGGTGCGGCGAATCACCTCCAGCACCTTGGCGTTGGACACCCCTTCCTCGTAGAGGCGCTGGATCAGCCGCTCGCGAGTACGCTGCGAGGTCATGCCAATACCGCCACGGCGCTGCAGATCGTCCTGATCACGCATCAGAGCAGGCCCTCCAGCCAGCCGTCGAGCTGTTCGAAGGCATCGTTGAACGTTCGATCCAGCTGTAATGGAGTGATCGAAATGTAGCCTTGCATGACCGCATGGAAATCGGTGCCCGGCCCGCCGTCCTCGGCGTCGCCCGCCACGGCGATCCAGTAACCTTCCTTGCCACGCGGGTTGACCACTTTGGTCGGCGCCGCCGCCCGTGCCCTGTGACCAAGGCGGGTCAGCTGAATGCCGCGGATGTGCTCCAACGGCAGGTTGGGAATGTTCACGTTGAGCACAGTGCGCGGTGGTAGTTGCAGGCGCGGCAGCGCCTCCACCAGGCGGCGGGCGAAGTGGGCGGCGGTCGGCAGATTGTCAGGCTGTCGCGACAACAACGAGAAGGCCAGCGAAGTGCCGCCCAGGAAGCGGCCCTCCAGCGCGGCAGCGACCGTACCGGAGTAAATCACATCATCCCCCAGGTTCGCCCCCAGGTTGATGCCCGAGACGACCAGGTCCACCGGCTCAGGCAACAAGCCATTGAGGCCCAGGTGCACGCAATCGGTCGGCGTGCCATTGAGGCTGATGAAACCATTGGCCAACGTCTGAGGATGCAGCGGCCGGTCCAGTGTCAGCGAGCTGCCGGCGCCGCTTTTGTCTTGGTCCGGGGCGATCACCACGCACTGGGCATAATCCGCGAGCGCATCATGTAGCGCGGCGAGGCCCGGTGCGGTAACACCGTCGTCGTTCGAAATCAGAATACGCATGGGCTGTCCGTCTGCCCTGCCGGCACCAGATCAACAAGCTCGCGCACCACCACGGTGGCGAAGCATCCGGCCGGAAGGACGAATTCCAGTTGCAGGATATCAGGCTCGGGATAATGCCACGTCAGGCCGCCAATAGGGAGCCGCAGTATTCGCCGTTCGTGATCCATGCCCGCATCGGCGAGCCATTGGCACAGCGCCGCGTGACGCTCGCCTATCGCTGTCTCCAGCGCGCAAGTCGCCTCAGCCGCAGGCGACGGCCCCTGCCCCCACAAGGGGCCGGTGGGGTGCAGATCAAGAATGCTCAAACGAGGATCGCAACATTCCTGCTCGCCTGCTTGGAAAAAGCTACGGCTATCGGTAAACGCCAGCAGGTCTCCAACTTGTGCGCGCTGCCAGCTGCCATCGGCTACACGTGCCGCCAGTACCTGGTTGAACACATAGCTGCGCGCTGCCGACAGCAGGCGCGAGCGCACGTTGCGTTGCTCCGGCAAAGCCCGGCGGGCGGCCCAGCCCTGAGCATCGTGGACATTGCCACCGCCATGGCCGAATCGCTGGGTACCAAAGTAGTTGGGCACCCCTTGTCGCTTGAGTTGTTCCAACCGAGCATCGAGGGCCTGACGATCAGCCGCCAGCGCGGTCAGGCGCAGGGTGAAGCCATTGGCCGAATGGGCACCTCGCTGCAGTTTGCGCTGGTGGCGCACCTGCTTGAGGATGCGCAGGGTATCGTCTTGAGCCCGTGCCAGATCCGGGTCGGCCTTGCCCGGCAGGTGCAGGCTGAACCACTGCCGGGTCAAGGCCTGGCGGTCCTTGAGCCCGGCATAGCTGATAGAGCGCACTGGCACACCGGCAGCGCGGGCCAGCCGGCGGGCAGCCTCTTCGGTATTGAGATCACGCTTCTCGACCCACAACCACAGGTGCTCGCCCTGACCTGACAGCGGGATGTCCAGTACCTCGTCGACCTGGAAGTCTTCAGCCACGGCCTTGAGCACGGCGCTGCCCAACGATTGGCCCGTGGCCCGCGGGCCCAGCAAGTCCAGTTCGGTCATGCTGGCAGCAACAGGGCGACCGCATGCACGGCAATACCCTCCTCACGCCCGGTGAAGCCAAGCTTCTCGGTGGTGGTGGCCTTGACATTGACCTGGTCGAGTTCAACCTGCAGGTCTTGGGCGATCAGCTGACGCATGGTTTCGATGTGCGGGGCCATTTTCGGAGCCTGAGCAACGATGGTGGCGTCGACATTACCGACCTGCCAGCCCTTGGCGTTGACGATCGCGACCACGTGACGCAGCAGCACACGGCTGTCGGCGCCTTTGAATTGCGGGTCGGTATCGGGGAAATGCTTGCCGATGTCGCCCAGCGCCGCGGCACCGAGCAAAGCGTCGCTCAGTGCGTGCAGCAGCACGTCACCGTCGGAATGGGCCAGGAGGCCGTATTTGTGAGGGATACGCACCCCACCCAGGGTAATGAAATCACCGTCGCAGAAACGGTGCACATCGTAGCCGTGGCCAATACGCATAGAAGAACGCCCTGATTGAGTCAGGGCGTGATTCTACCTGCTTTAGCCGCTATTGGGTTGCCATCTGGGCGGCCCGCCAAGACGCCTACACGCGCCCAAGGGCCACCGCGTGATGGCGCAAGTGCTCATCGATGAAGCTGGCGATGAAGTAGTAACTGTGATCGTAGCCAGGCTGCAGGCGCAGAACGAGCTCATGCCCGCCTTTGCGTGCGGCCAGCTCCAATGCCTCGGGCTTGAGTTGCTTCTCGAGGAAATCGTCGCGGTCGCCCTGATCCACCAGCACCGGCGGGCACTGGCCTGCCGGGGTTTCGGCCAGCAACACGCTGGCGTCCCATTCGCGCCAGCGCGCACGGTCTTCACCCAGGTAGCGGCTGAAGGCTTTTTCACCCCACGGGCAATCGATCGGATTGCTGATCGGCGAAAATGCCGACACCGAGCGATAGCGCCCTGGATTGCGCAATGCGCAGACCAGCGCGCCGTGCCCACCCATGGAATGGCCGCTGATGCTGCGCTGGTCGGACGCTGGGAAGTGCGCCTCGATCAGTGCTGGCAGTTCCTGCACCACGTAGTCATGCATGCGGTAGTGCTGCGCCCAAGGTTGCTGGGTGGCGTTGAGATAGAACCCGGCGCCATGGCCAAAATCCCAAGCACCCTCAGGGTCGCCCGGCACCTGCTCGCCCCGCGGGCTGGTGTCGGGTGCGACGATGATCAGCCCCAGTTCTGCGGCAAGGCGCTGGGCACCCGCCTTCTGCATGAAGTTCTCATCGGTGCAGGTGAGGCCGCTGAGCCAGTACAGAACCGGCAGTTTCTCGCCCTGCTCGGCCTGTGGTGGCAGATATACAGCGAACACCATGTCACAGCCCAGCACCTTGGAGTGATGCCGGTAACGCTTGTGCCAGCCGCCGAAGCTTTTCTGGCAGGAGATGTTATCCAGGCTCATGGCTGACCTCAGAAGTGGATCACACTACGGATGCTCTTGCCTTCATGCATCAGGTCGAAGGCTTTGTTGATGTCCTCCAGGCCCATGGTATGGGTGATGAAGGTATCGAGCGGAATCTCACCCTTCTCGGACATTTCCACATAGCTTGGCAGCTCGCTGCGGCCACGCACCCCGCCGAATGCCGAACCACGCCAGACGCGGCCAGTCACCAGCTGGAACGGGCGGGTAGCGATTTCCTGGCCGGCCCCGGCGACACCAATGATCACCGACTCGCCCCAGCCTTTGTGGCAGCATTCCAGCGCCGCGCGCATCAGCTGCACATTGCCGATGCACTCGAACGAAAAGTCCACGCCACCGTCGGTGAGGTCCACGATCACCTCCTGGATCGGGCGGTCGTAGTCTTTGGGGTTGATGCAGTCGGTGGCGCCCAGTTGACGAGCGATTTCGAACTTGGCTGGGTTGATGTCGATGGCGATGATGCGCGAAGCCTTGGCCTTGACCGCACCGATTACCGCCGACAGCCCGATACCGCCCAGGCCGAAGATGGCCACGGTGTCACCGGCTTTCACTTTGGCGGTATTGAGCACCGCGCCGATGCCGGTGGTGACCCCGCAACCGAGCAGGCAGACCTTCTCCAGCGGCGCTTCTTTCTGAATTTTGGCCACGGAGATTTCAGGCAGTACGGTGTACTCGGAGAAGGTCGAGGTGCCCATGTAATGGAACAACTGCTGGCCCTTGTACGAGAAGCGCGTGGTGCCGTCGGGCATCAAGCCTTTGCCTTGGGTAGCGCGGATGGCTTGGCATAGGTTGGTCTTGCCGGAGAGGCAGAATTTGCACTTGCCGCATTCGGGAGTGTAAAGCGGGATCACGTGATCGCCCACCGCCAGCGAAGTCACGCCTTCGCCCACGGCTTCGACGATCGCCCCACCTTCATGACCGAGGATCGACGGGAAGATGCCTTCAGGGTCGGCACCGGACAAGGTGTAGGCGTCGGTGTGGCAAACACCACTGGCGACCACGCGCAGCAGCACCTCGCCGGCCTTGGGCATGGCCACGTCGACTTCGACGATTTCCAGGGGTTTCTTGGCCTCGAAGGCTACGGCAGCACGGGACTTGATCATCACAGGGTTTCCAGACAGAGGATCGATTCAATCCAGCAGTGTAATCCAGCCACTTTTGATAAATAATCCGAGCCAAGCCAAAACATTATTGCCATACAGGGATAATTCATGAGCAGCCGTTGGGAAGGCATTGACGAATTTGTCGCCGTGGCCGAGTCCGGTCAGTTCACGGCGGCCGCCGAGCGCTTGGGCGTATCGTCGTCCCATATCAGCCGGCAGATCGCTCGCTTGGAGGAGCGCCTGCAAACCCGCTTGCTCTACCGCAGTACCCGCCGGGTAGCGTTGAGCGAAGCTGGGCAGACTTTCTTGCAACACTGCCAGCGCCTGCAGGACGGCCGTGAAGAAGCCTTGCGCGCCATGGGTGACCTTGCCAGCGAGCCCAAGGGCCTGCTGCGCATGACCTGTGCGGTGGCCTACGGCGAGCGCTTCATCGTGCCGCTGGTGACCCGCTTCATGGCGCTGTACCCGCAATTGCGGGTCGAGGTGGAGCTGAGCAACCGCACCCTGGACCTGCTGCACGAGGGCATGGACCTGGCCATTCGCCTCGGCCGGCTGGCCGACTCGCGGCTGATCGCCACGCGCCTTGCACCGCGGCGCATGTACTTGTGCGCGTCGCCGGCGTACCTGGAGCGCTACGGGCGGCCGCACAGCCTTTCCGAACTGGCCAGGCACAACTGCCTGATCGGCAGCTCCGATCTGTGGGCACTGCAATACGATGGCCGTGAGATCAGTCAGCGGGTACAGGGCAACTGGCGTTGCAACAGTGGCCAGGCGGTGCTGGATGCCGCGTTGTTGGGCATGGGGTTGTGCCAGTTACCTGACTACTACGTGCTCGAACACCTGAACTCTGGCGCACTGGTGTCGTTGCTTGAGGGGCACCAGCCGCCGAATACGGCGGTATGGGCGTTGTATCCGCAGCAGCGGCATCTGTCGCCGAAGGTCAGGCGGCTGGTTGATTATCTGAAAGAGGGCCTAGGCGGCCTGCCGGAGTATCGGCATGTCTAGGGTGCGGGAGGATTGACGCATCTGCCCGGGCCGGCGTTTTCGCGGATAAACCTGCCGGGGCTGCGCAGGTTTTCAGATTAGCGCCACCCTTACGGGCGGGTTCGCACGCGACCAGACCGGAGCAGTAACGGTTGATCAGCGCCTGCCCGCCCAGCGCTGACGCAACCACTCCAGGTCTTCCGGTCGGGTGACTTTGATGTTGTCACTGCGCCCCTCGACCAGGCGCGGCGCCTGCCCAGACCACTCGATGGCAGAAGCCTCATCGGTCACTACCACATCGGAAACCAGACTCTCGGCCAATGCCCGATGCAACATGCCCAAGCGAAACATCTGCGGCGTATACGCTTGCCAGATGGTGCTGCGGTCCACCGTCGCGGCGACCCGCCCACTGGCATCGGCACGCTTGAGCGTATCCCGAGCCGGCACCGCCAGCAGCCCACCGACGGCGTCACCGGCCAACTCCGACAGCAGCTTGTCCAGGTCACTACGGGCCAGGTTCGGCCGCGCCGCATCGTGCACTAGCACCCAGTCGTGCTCCGATGCCCCTTGGGCATGCAACAACAACAAGGCATTGAGCACCGAATCGGCACGTTCACGACCGCCCGGTGCACGCTGAATACTCGGATCACTGGCGCAGCCAAGCCGAGGCCAGTAAGGGTCGTCTTCGGCGATGCTGACCACCACGCCTTTGAGCGAGGGGTGGCCAAGGAAACAATCGAGGCTATGCTCGAGCAGCGTCTGCCCAGCCAGCTCCAGGTATTGCTTGGGGCGATCGGCAGCCATGCGGGCACCCACGCCCGCTGCAGGGATCACGGCCCAGAAAGCCGGTAAGGGTTCAATCATTTTTGCGGCAGCTGGTAGAGGGTTTCGCCCTCTTTGACCATTCCAAGTTCATGACGAGCCCGTTCTTCAACGGTCTCCATACCTTTTTTGAGCTCCAGCACCTCGGCATAGAGCACACGGTTACGCTCCAGCAGCCGTTCATTCTCGGCATGCTGTTCTTCGATCTGCTGCTTGAGCTCGGCCACTTGCGCCAGGCTGCCGTTACCCACCCAAAGGCGGTATTGCAGGCCACCGAGCAGCACAAGCAGGACAAGGAACAACCAATAGGGACTGCGCATCAAGGTATCCAGATTAAAGACCGCCGCACACGGACGTCATATAGCACGAAGCCTGGCCGAGGCCAGGCTTCGTGGACAGAAACCCGCATGAAGCGCCGGATGGCTGGGTACCGAAATTCAGTACCCAAGCCCCGACAGCCTCGGTTGCTGTCTTTTTACCATCTCTTGCTTAGCCGCGAAACTCGGCACGACCACGGTAAACCGCTTTGGCGCCCAGTTGCTCTTCGATGCGCAGCAGTTGGTTGTACTTCGAGACACGGTCGGAACGGCACAGCGAACCAGTCTTGATCTGGCCAGCAGCGGTACCCACAGCCAGGTCGGCGATGGTCGAGTCTTCGGTTTCACCGGAGCGGTGCGAGATCACTGCGGTATAGCCGGCAGCCTTGGCCATCTGGATGGCTTCCAGGGTTTCGGTCAGCGAGCCGATCTGGTTGAACTTGATCAGGATCGAGTTACCGATACCCTTCTCGATGCCTTCCTTGAGGATCTTGGTGTTGGTCACGAACAGATCGTCACCCACCAGCTGTACTTTGGTACCGATCTTGTCGGTGAGGATTTTCCAGCCAGCCCAGTCGGACTCGTCCAGGCCGTCTTCGATCGAGATGATCGGGAAGCGCTCGGTCAGGCCTTTGAGGTACTCGGCAAACCCTTCGGCGTCGAACGACTTGCCTTCACCGGACAGGTTGTACTTGCCGTCTTCGTAGAACTCCGAAGCCGCGCAGTCCAATGCCAGAGTCACGTCGGTGCCCAGCTTGTAGCCGGCCTTTTCCACAGCTTCGGCGATGGCGCCCAGGGCGTCTTCGTTGGAAGCCAGGTTCGGGGCGAAACCACCCTCGTCACCCACGGCAGTGTTCAGGCCACGGGCCTTGAGCACGGCTTTGAGGTGGTGGAAGATTTCGGTGCCCATGCGCAGGCCGTCGGAGAAGGTCTTGGCGCCAACGGGCTGAACCATGAACTCCTGGATGTCGACGTTGTTGTCGGCGTGCTCGCCG
Organism: Pseudomonas promysalinigenes; assembly: GCF_014269025.2. Classification (NCBI taxonomy): domain Bacteria; kingdom Pseudomonadati; phylum Pseudomonadota; class Gammaproteobacteria; order Pseudomonadales; family Pseudomonadaceae; genus Pseudomonas; species Pseudomonas promysalinigenes. Next base: position 3,851,213 of record NZ_CP077094.1, read on the forward strand.
CCGTTGATGATGTTCATCATCGGAACCGGCATGGAGTACTGGCCTGGGGTGCCATTGAGGTTGGCGATGTGCGCGTACAGTGGCAGATCCTGGTCCTGTGCAGCGGCCTTGGCGGCAGCCAGGGACACGGCCAGGATGGCGTTGGCGCCCAGCTTGGCCTTGTTCTCGGTACCGTCCAGCTCGATCATGGCGCGGTCCAGGGCCTTCTGGTCGGAAGGATCCTTGCCCAGCAGCAGGTCACGAATCGGGCCGTTGATGTTGGCGACGGCCTTCAACACGCCCTTGCCCAGGTAACGGCTCTTGTCGCCATCACGCAGCTCCAGCGCTTCGCGCGAGCCGGTGGAAGCACCGGACGGCGCGCAAGCGCTGCCGATGATGCCGTTGTCGAGCAGTACATCGGCTTCCACAGTGGGGTTGCCACGCGAATCGAGAACTTCACGACCTTTGATGTCGACGATTTTTGCCATTGTTGTAAGCACTCCAGAATTGACGAAAACAACGCAACTTTAGGAAATTCTTGCCTTGCACCAGGCGGGGACGCAGCAGGCAGGCCTGGCAGAAGCGACCCCTGACCGAACGGTCAGGGGAAGATCGCGGCGTACTTTACCCGAGAAATGAGCCTTGCGCGGCTTTAACCGTCGGAAAACTCATCAAAGACCTGAAAAAATCAGGCTTTGTTCTTCTGGGCCAGGGCCGCTTTGACGAAGCCGCTGAACAGCGGGTGGCCGTCACGCGGGGTGGAGGTGAACTCCGGGTGGAACTGGCAAGCCACGAACCATGGGTGATCTTTGGATTCGACCACTTCGACCAGCGCGCCGTCCTCGGAACGACCAGATACCACCAGGCCAGCATCAACCAGCTGAGGCAGCAGGTTATTGTTGACTTCGTAGCGGTGACGGTGACGCTCGGTAATCACGTCCTTGCCATAGCAGTCGTGGACCTTGGAGCCGGCAGCCAGTTGGCAGTCCTGCGCGCCCAGGCGCATGGTACCGCCCAGATCGGACGCTTCGGTACGGGTTTCGACGGCACCTGTGGCATCGGCCCACTCAGTGATCAGGCCGACCACCGGATGGCCGCTGTTGCGGTCGAACTCGGTGGAGTTGGCGTCTTTCCAGCCCATTACGTTGCGGGCGAACTCGATCACGGCCACCTGCATACCCAGGCAGATGCCCAGATACGGCACCTTGTTCTCACGGGCGTACTGCACGGCCGTGATCTTGCCTTCCACGCCACGCAGGCCGAAACCGCCTGGCACCAGAATGGCATCGGCGCCTTCGAGCAGGCTGGTGCCCTGGTTCTCGATGTCTTCGGAGTCGATGTAACGCAGGTTGACCTTGGTTCGGTTGGTGATGCCGGCGTGGCTCATCGCTTCGATCAGCGACTTGTACGCATCCAGCAGCTCCATGTACTTGCCGACCATGGCGATGGTCACTTCCTGCTCAGGGTTGAGCTTGGCATCGACGACCTTGTCCCACTCGGACAGGTCGGCGCTGTTGCACTGCAGGCCGAAACGCTCGACGACGAAGTCGTCCAGGCCCTGGGCGTGCAGCACACCTGGGATCTTGTAAATGGTGTCGACGTCTTCCAGCGAAATCACCGCACGCTCTTCGACGTTGGTGAACAGCGCGATCTTGCGGCGCGACGAGGCATCGACCGGGTGGTCGGAACGGCAGATCAATACGTCAGGCTGCAGGCCGATGGAACGCAGTTCCTTGACCGAGTGCTGAGTCGGCTTGGTCTTGGTCTCGCCAGCAGTGGCGATGTAGGGTACCAATGTCAGGTGCATCAGCATGGCGCGCTTGGAGCCTACTTCCACCCGCAGCTGGCGGATCGCCTCGAGGAACGGTTGCGATTCGATGTCGCCCACCGTACCGCCGATCTCCACCAGGGCCACGTCGGCATCGCCTGCACCCTTGATGATGCGGCGCTTGATTTCGTCGGTGATGTGCGGAATGACCTGGATGGTCGCGCCCAGGTAGTCACCACGGCGCTCTTTACGCAGCACGTGCTCGTAGATGCGGCCGGTGGTGAAGTTGTTGTTCTGGGTCATGGTGGTGCGGATGAACCGCTCGTAGTGGCCCAGGTCCAGGTCGGTCTCGGCGCCATCGTGGGTGACGAACACCTCACCATGCTGGAACGGGCTCATGGTGCCCGGATCGACGTTGATGTACGGATCCAGCTTGAGCATGGTGACCTTCAGGCCCCGCGCTTCCAGGATGGCCGCCAGGGAAGCCGAGGCAATGCCTTTCCCCAATGAAGAAACAACACCGCCCGTGACGAATATGTAGCGCGTCATGAAAAACCCTAGAAGTCTGCGTTAAGGCGGCCAGCGCCGCCGGAGAAAGCGAAGGAAGGCCGAAGCCCCCGATCACCTGCGTCAATCACAGTGCATCTCGAAAAACTGCCGCGTCTGTACAGACCAGGAGTATTCCCGGCATGGAGCTCGCTCGTCATTTTCAGAATCAGCCCAGCAAAAAACTGCTTGGTAATCGGCAACTGCTGTGTTTCCGGGGAAGCCACAGAAGTTGTATCAAGAAGGGAGGGTAGTCTACCGGAATGTACCCTTCAGCTCAAACCTTGCGCGTTCGTCGGCAGCGCCCAATGAAGCTGGCAATCGGCTTGGGCCAAGGATGGCAGATTGGCCACCGCCAGCAAGCGTTCGCCGCAAAACAGCAACGGCAGGCGCGGGCGCACAAAGTGCGGGACCTGCAACTCGTTGAGCAGGCGCTTGAGGTCGCGTCGCCCGCGCCCGGCGACATCCAGCATCTCACCGCCCTGGCGGTAGGCGATGTGCAGATCGCTCTGCGGCCCAGCGACATCAAGACGCACGTAGCCGTTGCCAGGCAGCGCCAGGCTGGCGCCGGGGTCTGCCCATGGGTACTCACCTTTGGGTGTTTGCAGCCAGTCCCCGCTCAACCACCAGATGCGCCCCTGGCTACGCAGCAGGCACCCGTCAGCGAGCCGCCAGACCGGCTGCGCATCCGCCGCCGCGTCCCGCAGATTTGCCCAGCCCGCCCAATGCCGCGTGTCGGGTAACCGGGTTCGCTTGCTGAGCCAGTATTGCAAGGCATTGCGCTGGCGCGCAGGCGACAATCGGACAAGCGTCGCCAAGTCGAGCGAGGGCAACGTTGCCCAGGCAGGTGCTGCGCCCTGCACGGCTTGCGCCAGGTCGCCTGCAGCCAATTCATCGAGCAAGCCCAGAGCCTCCCCCAGGTGTTCTGCACAGCGGGCGATGTTCTGGCGGGCTTGGGGCCAACGCTGCTGCAATGGCGCAAACATCTCTGCGCGCAGGTAGTTGCGGTCGAAGGTGGTATCCACGTTCGTCGGGTCTTCGATCCACACCAACTCATTGGCGTGGGCGTAGTCATGCAACTGCTGACGCGAGGTTCCCAGCAATGGCCGAACCAGGCTGCCCTGCCCTAATCGTCGCTGCGCAGGCATTGCCGCCAGGCCACGCAACCCGGCGCCGCGCAGCAAGCGCAGGAGCAAGGTTTCGGCCTGGTCGTCGCGGTGATGAGCGGTGAACAGGATTTCACCGGGCGCGAGGATCTGCTCGAAGGCTGCATATCGCGCGTCGCGGGCGGCCTGTTCGAGGCTGGCGCTGGAGGAAACCTGGACGTAGATGACCTGGAGCTCGATGCCGAGCTTGTCGCAGATGGCTTGGCAGTGGGCCGGCCAGGCGTCGGCGGCCGATTGCAGGCCGTGATGGATGTGCAAGGCACGCAGCGCAGGAGCTGAAGGTTGGCGGGCGTGTTCGGCCAACAGATGCAGAAGCACGGTTGAGTCCAGGCCGCCAGAGAAAGCGATGTACCAGGTGGGGGCGTTGCGCCAAGGGGTGAGGTTGATCATGTGCGCCTCACTTGGCTTGATAACCGGATCCATGTGAGCTTGCCCGCGAACCCACGCGAAGCCAGTGCCGTGCACCGCATCGCCTGTTTCGCGGGTGAAGCCGCGCCCATATGGGCCGCAGCGCGGCCCTGGGATGAATCAGAGACCGTAGCTCATCAAGCGGTCGTAACGACGGGCCAGCAGGGTGTCGTGGTCGAGCTTGCCGAGCATGTCCAGCTGCTGTACCAAGTCGGCACGAATGCTCTCGGACATCTTGGCCGGATCACGGTGGGCGCCGCCCAGCGGCTCCTCGATGACCTTGTCGACGATGTTCAGGCTTTTCAGGCGATCGGCAGTGATGCCCATGGCTTCGGCGGCGTCGGCAGCCTTGTCGGCGGTCTTCCACAGGATCGACGCGCAGCCTTCGGGCGAGATGACCGAGTAGGTGGAGTACTGCAGCATGTTCAGCTGATCGCACACGCCAATGGCCAGTGCACCGCCAGAACCACCCTCACCGATCACGGTAGCGATGATTGGGGTTTTCAGACGAGCCATGACCCGCAGGTTCCAGGCGATGGCCTCGCTCTGGTTACGCTCTTCGGCGTCGATGCCAGGGTAGGCGCCCGGGGTGTCGATGAAGGTCAGGATCGGCATCTTGAAGCGCTCGGCCATTTCCATCAGGCGGCAAGCCTTGCGATAGCCCTCAGGGCGCGGCATGCCGAAGTTGCGACGTACCTTTTCACGCACTTCACGGCCCTTCTGGTGCCCGATGACCATCACCGGCTTGCCATCCAGACGCGCGGTACCACCAACGATGGCAGCGTCATCGGAGAAGTGGCGGTCGCCGTGCAGCTCTTCGAACTCGGTGAAGATGTGCTCCAGGTAGTCCAGGGTGTAAGGACGACGTGGGTGGCGCGCCAGGCGGGCGATCTGCCAGCTGGTCAGGTTGCCGAAGATGCTTTCGGTCAGGGTGTTGCTCTTGTCTTGCAGACGGGCAATTTCATCGCTGATGTTCAGCGAGTTGTCGTTGCCTACCAGGCGCAGGCCTTCGATCTTGGCTTGCAGGTCGGCAATCGGCTGTTCGAAATCGAGAAAATTCGGGTTCATAGTCATCCGTCTTGGGTCTACGGCCAGGCGGCCGGCCGGTTGATCCGTTTGGCGCCATACCTTAAGGGATCAGGCGCATATAGGTCGAGATTAAATTTCGTCGATTCAACGATATTGCAGGAAGACGTTCTCACGTCCGAACTGGTCACGCAGTGCCTGAATCAGGCCGTCGGCCGGGTCTATCGACCACTGGTCACCGAACTGCAGCATGGCCTTGGCATCGCTGCCGGTGTACTCGAGGGTGATCGGGCAGGCGCCGCGATGCCGGGTGATCAACTCGCCCAGCCATTTCAGGCGGTCGCCCTTGAGTGCCTCATGGGCCACCTTCAAGCGCAGGCTCTCGGCCAGCTTGGTGCGTGCATCCTCCATGGTCATCACCTGCTTGACGCGCAGGCGCAGGCCGCCTGAGAAGTCGTCGTTGCTGACCTCGCCTTCGACCACCACCATGGCATCGGTCTGCAGCAAAGACTGGGCCGCCACGTAGGCGTCGGCGAACAGCGAAGCCTCGATGCGCCCGGAGCGGTCATCGAGGGTGACGAAGCCCATCTTGTCGCCTTTCTTGTTCTTCATCACCCGCATGGCAATGATCATCCCGGCGATGGTCTGAGTCTCGCGCGAGGGCTTGAGATCGATGATGCGCTGGCGGGCGAAACGGCGGATCTCGGTTTCGTATTCGTCGATCGGATGGCCGGTGAGGTACAAGCCCAAGGTGTCCTTCTCGCCTTTAAGGCGCTCCTTGAGGGTCAGCTCACGCACCTTGCGGTGGTTGGCATAGACGTCCACGTCTGCGGCGTCGAACATGCCGCCGAACAGGTCGACATGGCCACTGTCGGCGGTATGCGCAGCCTGTTCGGCGGCCTTGATGGCCTCGCCCAGCGCCGCCAGCAAGGTGGCGCGGTTGATGTCGATACTGGCGTGATACGCCTTGATCTCATCATGGAAATGCGGACCCAACCGGTCCAGGGCACCACTGCGGATCAAGGCATCGAGGGTGCGCTTGTTGACCCGCTTGAGGTCGATGCGCTCGCAGAAGTCGAACAGGTCCTTGAACGGCCCGCCTTGGGCACGCGCTTCTACGATGGCCTCCACCGGGCCCTCACCGACGCCTTTGATCGCACCCAGGCCATAGACGATGCGGCCATCGTTGTTGACGGTGAACTTGAAGTCGGAGAAGTTCACATCCGGCGCATCGAGGCGCAGCTTCATGCTGCGCACTTCCTCGACCAGCACCACCACCTTGTCGGTGTTGTGCATGTCCGCTGAGAGTACCGCTGCCATGAAAGGCGCAGGATAGTGGGTTTTCAGCCATGCAGTCTGATAAGAAACCAACCCATAGGCGGCCGAGTGGGATTTGTTGAAGCCGTAACCTGCGAACTTTTCCACCAGGTCGAAGATGTTACCGGCCAGATCAGCATCGATGTTGTTGGCAACGCAACCTTCGATGAAGCCGCCCCGCTGCTTGGCCATTTCTTCAGGCTTTTTCTTACCCATTGCCCGGCGCAGCATGTCTGCACCGCCCAGGGTGTAGCCTGCCATCACCTGGGCAATCTGCATCACCTGTTCCTGGTACAGAATGATGCCGTAGGTGGGCGCCAGCACCGGCTTGAGGCCTTCGTACTGGTAGTCGGAGTGCGGGTAGGCCAGTTCGGCACGGCCGTGCTTACGGTTGATGAAGTCGTCCACCATGCCCGATTGCAGCGGGCCGGGGCGGAACAACGCCACCAGTGCGATCAGGTCTTCCAGGCAGTCGGGCTTGAGCTTCTTGATCAGCTCTTTCATGCCGCGGGATTCGAGCTGGAACACCGCCGTGGTTTCGGCTTTCTGCAGCAACTCGTAGGTCTTGCGGTCATCCAGTGGGATGAAATCGATGTTGACGTCAGGCAGGTTCTGCTTGGCCTGCTCGCGGTTGATGATTTCCATCGCCCACTTGATGATGGTCAAGGTGCGCAGGCCAAGGAAGTCGAACTTCACCAGGCCCGCAGCCTCGACGTCATCCTTGTCGAACTGGGTGACCAGGCCGCCGCCCTCCTCGTCACAGGCAATCGGCGAAAAATCGGTGAGCTTGGTTGGCGCGATGACCACGCCACCGGCATGCTTGCCGGTGCCTCGGGTCACCCCTTCGAGCTTGAGCGCCATGTCCCAGATTTCGCGGGCATCTTCGTCGCCCTTGAGGAAGTCGCGCAGGATCTCTTCCTGCTCGTAGGCCTTCTCCAGGGTCATGCCCACTTCGAACGGGATCATCTTCGACAGCCGGTCGGCCAGGCCGTAGGACTTGCCCTGCACCCGCGCCACATCGCGCACCACCGCCTTGGCGGCCATGGTGCCGAAGGTGATGATCTGGCTCACGGCATTACGGCCATAAGCTTCGGCCACGTAATCGATCACCCGGTCGCGGCCATCCATGCAGAAGTCGACGTCGAAGTCGGGCATGGAAATACGTTCAGGGTTGAGGAAGCGCTCGAACAGCAGGTCGTAGGCCAGCGGATCGAGGTCGGTGATCTTCAGCACGTAGGCCACCAGGGAACCGGCACCCGAACCCCGGCCCGGGCCTACCGGCACATCGTTGTTCTTGGCCCACTTGATGAAGTCCATAACGATGAGGAAGTAACCGGGGAAACCCATCTGGATGATGATGTCCAGTTCGAACTTCAGCCGGTCCAGGTAGACCTGGCGTTTTTCTTCGTAGTTGGGCGTGGTCTCTTTCGGCCAGAGCACCGCCAGGCGCTCCTCCAGGCCTTCGTGCGAGACATGGCGCAGATAATCGTCGATACCCATGCCATTGGGCGTCGGGAAGTCGGGCAGGAAGTACTTGCCGAGCTGCACCTGGATGTTGCAGCGCTTGGCGATTTCCACAGTGTTGGCGATTGCATCGGGCAGGTCGCTGAACAGCTCGGCCATTTCTTCGGCCGACTTCAGGTACTGCTGGTCGCTGTAGTTGCGCGGCCGGCGCGGGTCGTCGAGGGTCCAGCCTTCGCCGATGCAAACCCGGGTTTCGTGAGCATCGAAGTCCGATTGCTTGATGAAACGTACGTCGTTGGTGGCCACCAACGGCGCGCCGAGCTGGTCGGCCAGGGCCACGGCGGCGTGTACGTAGTCTTCGTCACCCGCACGATTGGTGCGCTGCACCTCGACGTAGAAGCGGTCTGGGAACATGCCCATCCAGTCGCGCAGCAGGGCCTGGGCTTCAGCCTGACGGCCGCTCGCCAGCGCCATGCCGATGTCGCCTTCCTTGCCCGCAGACAGGGCAATCAGCCCATCACTGGCAGGGGCAATCCACTCGCGTTGGACAATCACCAGCCCGTTGCGTTGACCGTCGGTCCAGCCACGGGAAATCAGCTCGGTGAGGTTGCGGTAGCCTTTGGGGTTCATGGCCAGGAAGCAGATGCGCGACAGCGGTGCTTCCGGATCGGCGCCGGCCAGCCAAAGGTCGGCGCCACAGATCGGTTTGATCCCGGCGCCCATGGCGGTTTTGTAGAACTTCACCAGCGAGCACATGTTGCTCTGGTCGGTGATCGCCACCGCAGGCATGTTCATCCCCGCCAGCGCCTTGGCCAGCGGCTTGATCCGCACCAGGCCGTCTACCAGCGAGAATTCGGAATGGACGCGCAGGTGAACGAAGGGAACCGACATGGAAAGTCCTGTAGCAGTGCTGAACGACAAGGGCGCGATTGTAGCGTAAATGCTCGAAGCATTTGGGGCCGCATAGCGGCCCCATTGGATCAGATCAGTGCGTGAGTGAAGCTTTCTCGGGCTTCCCACGCGGCGCGCACCGGGCCGAATGAGCGCCGATGGATGGGAGTGGGGCCCAGCCGCGCCAAGGCCTCCAGGTGCACTGCAGTAGGGTAGCCTTTGTGCCCGCCGATGCCGTAGCCAGGGTAGATCAGCTCGAATGCGCTCATCTCCCGATCACGGGTCACCTTGGCCAGAATCGATGCGGCGGCGATGGCCGGCACCTGGCTGTCGCCCTTGACCACCGGTGCAGCCGGAACGGCCAGTTGCGGGCAACGATTGCCGTCGATCAAGGCCAGTTTCGGTGTGATGTGCAGCCCTTCAACCGCACGCTGCATGGCCAGCATGGTGGCATGCAAGATGTTGAGCCGGTCGATTTCATCGACTTCAGCGCGGGCGATGCAAAAGCTCAACGCTTTTTCACAGATTTCGTCGAACAATGCCTCACGCCTGGCTTCGGTGAGTTTCTTCGAATCGTTCAAGCCCAGGATCGGCCGAGCCGGATCGAGAATGACCGCCGCCGTGACCACTGCACCACACAGCGGGCCGCGCCCGACCTCGTCAACGCCGGCCACCAGGTCTTCGACCAGGTTGAAGTCCAATCCAATCTGCATATCAGCGGTCCTTGAGCAAGGCCAGCACTGCGTCGGCCGCCTGGTTGGAGGCGTCGCGGCGCAGGGTGCGGTGAATCTCATCGAAGCGTTCGGTCTGCTGGGCACCCCCGGCGATCAGCGGCGCCAAGGTCTGCGCCAAGGCTTCACTGGTCGCGGCATCCTGCAGCAGCTCCGGCACCAGCTCACGCTGGGCCAGCAGATTGGGCAACGAGACGTAAGGGCTTTTCACCAGGCGCTTGAGTATCCAGTAGGTCAAGGGTGCCAGGCGATAGGCAACGACCATCGGGCGTTTGTACAAAAGCGCCTCGAGTGTGGCGGTACCAGAGGCAATCAGCACCGCGTCGCAGGCAGCCAACGCCTGGTGCGACTGACCATCGAGCAAGGTCAACGGCAGGTCGCGACCTGCCAGCATCTGCTCCACCTGAGCACGCCGCGCAAAGTTTGCGCAGGGCAGCACGAACTGCACCCCAGGCACCAGCTCACGCAGGCGCTGAGCGGCATCGAGGAACAGCGCGCCCAGGCGCCCCACCTCACCGCCCCGGCTTCCCGGCATCAACGCCACCACTGGCCCGTCGGCCAGCCCCAGCGCGCTGCGAGCAGCGTGCCGGTCTGCCGTCAACGGGATGGTATCGGCCAAGGGGTGGCCCACGAAGCGCACCGGTACGCCCTGTTCTTCGTAGAAACGTGCCTCGAACGGCAACAGCGTGAGCATCAGGTCGCAACCCTCGCGGATCTTCAGCACACGTTTTTGCCGCCACGCCCAGACTGACGGGCTGACATAGTGCACTGTCTTGATTCCAGCCTGGCGCAGTTTCAGTTCGATGTTGAGGGTGAAGTCTGGCGCGTCGATACCGATGAACACATCGGGCCGCTCGCCGATCAGGGTCTGGATCAGCGCTTTGCGGCGCTTTAGCAGCTCGCGCAGACGCCCCAGTACCTCGACCAGGCCCATGACTGCCAGGCGCTCCATCGGGAAGTACGACTGCAGGCCTTCGGCCTCCATCAGCGGGCCGCCCACGCCGATGAAACGGATATCGGGATGGCGCGCCTTGAGGGCGCGCATCAGCCCGGACCCGAGAATATCGCCGCTGGCCTCACCTGCGACCAGGGCTACGCAAAGCTGCCCCATTTCAGCGGGTGATGCCGCGGGCAGAGTTCACGATCGACTGGCGGAACAGTTCGACCTGATCGTGCTTGGCCGCGAGCTCTTCCAGCTCCTTGACCGCCTCTTCGACAGTCAGGCCTTGGCGGTAGACGATCTTATAGGAGCGGCGCAAGGCGTGGATGACCTCATCGCTGAAGCCACGCCGGCGCATGCCTTCGAAGTTCATGCTGCGGGCTTCGGCAGGGCTGCCGAACACTGTGACGAAAGCCGGCACATCCTTGCCGATCGCCGTGCCCATGCCAGAGAACGCATGGGCGCCGATGTGGCAGTACTGATGCACCAGGGTGAAGCCGGAGAGGATCGCCCAGTCACCAACATGCACATGCCCGGCCAACGCGGTGTTGTTGACCAGGATGCAGTGGTTGCCAATGACACTGTCATGGCCTATGTGGGCATAGGCCATGATCAGGTTGTGATCACCCAGGGTGGTTTCCGAACGGTCCTGGACCGTACCACGGTGAATGGTCACACCTTCGCGGATCACGTTGTGGTCGCCGATGACCAGCCGCGTCGGCTCACCCTTGTACTTGAGGTCAGGGGTGTCTTCGCCAATCGAGGAAAACTGGTAGATGCGGTTGTGCTTGCCAATCCGGGTCGGGCCTTTGAGCACCACGTGCGGGCCGATGACCGTGCCTTCACCGATTTCGACATCGGGGCCAACGATAGACCACGGGCCAACCTCGACGCCGTCGGCCAGCCTGGCCGACGGGTCGATGATCGCCCGTGGATCAATCGAAGTCATAGGGAGCGTTCCGCACAGGTGATCTCGGCCGAGCATACTGCCTTGCCGTCAACCAGAGCACGGCACTCGAACTTCCAGATCATGCTTTTGCGGCTGAGGAACTTGGCTTCCAGTACCAGCTGGTCGCCTGGCAGCACAGGCTGGCGGAAACGCAGCTTGTCGGACCCAACGAAGTAGTACAGGGTGCCGTCGGCGGGCTTGGCATCGAGCATCTTGAAGCCCAGGATGCCGGCCGCCTGGGCCATGGCTTCGATGATCAGAACACCCGGCATGATCGGGTGCGCTGGGAAATGGCCGTTGAAGAACGGCTCGTTGATGCTGACATTCTTGTAGGCACGAATGCTCTGGGCCTCGAAGTCCAGATCCGTCACGCGATCTACCAGCAGGAACGGGTAGCGGTGAGGCAGGTATTCGCGAATCTCGTTGATGTCCATCATTTCGGGGGGAAGCCTGTAATAAGAATAGGGAGCGCAGGTGCTGACCACACGCTCCTTTTGCAATCCAAAGAGGAGCCAGCTAGCGACTGTTCACTCTTGCTCAGGAAATGGTATCAGCCTTCTGATGCCGGCTGGCCACCTGAGGTCACGGTATCGACACGTTTTTCCACCTGCTGGAGGCGCTTGGCCATGTCATCGAGCTGACGAATACGCGCCGCGCTCTTGCGCCAGTCAGCCAATGGCTGCATGGCGGTACCGGATGAATAGGAACCTGGTTCGGTGATCGAACGGGTCACCATGGTCATTCCGGAAATGAATACGTTGTCGCAGATATCGATGTGGCCCACCAGCCCTACACCACCTGCCAGCATGCAATGCTTGCCGATGCGCGCACTGCCCGAGATACCCACGCAGGCAGCCATGGCCGTGTGATCACCGATCTGCACGTTGTGAGCGATCTGGATCTGGTTGTCGAGCTTGACCCCATCGCCGATCCGGGTATCCGACAGTGCACCACGGTCAACGGCGGTGTTGACGCCAATTTCCACGTCGTCACCGATGGTGACGCCGCCGATCTGGGCAATCTTGCGCCAGATACCTTTCTCGTTGGCAAACCCGAAGCCTTCGCCGCCGATAACGGCACCCGACTGAATGACTACACGCTTGCCGATGGTCACGTCGTGATACAGCGTGACCCGCGGTGCCAGCCAGCCACCCTCACCGATCACACAGCGTGCGCCAATGAAGCAGTGAGCGCCGATGCAGACACCAGCACCGATGCGCGCACCGCTTTCGATGACCGCGAACGGCCCGACACTTGCACTGGCGTCCACCTGCGCGTCCTCAGCCACCACGGCGCTGGGATGAATACCCGCCACAGCCTTGGGTTTGGGGTCGAACAGATGAGAAACACGCGCATAGGCCAGGTACGGGTCGGCCACGATCAGCGCATGGCCGGCAAAACCTTCGGCATCAGCCGCCTTGAGCAGGACGGCCGCAGCCTGGCAGTCGTCCAGGTACTTGCGGTACTGCGGGTTGGCCAGAAAGCTCAACTGACCCGGGCCAGCCTCCTGCAAGGTGGCCAGCCCAGTGATCTGCAGCGCCTCAGGGCCTTTCAGTGTGGCCCCGAGGGCCTCGGCCAGCTGGCCGAGCGTCATGGTCACGGTCATATCAACGCGCTTGGTTCATACGCTCGATAACTTGGCGGGTGATGTCGTACTGAGGTTTGACATCGATGACCGCACCGCGCTCGAGAACCAGGTCGTAGCCGCCCTTCTTGATCACTTCCTCGACAGCACCGTCCAGCTTCGGCTTGAGCTGCTTGAGCATGTCGCGGTCAGCAACGGCCTTGGCCTCGTTCAGCTCCTTGGACTGGAACTGGAAGTCACGGGCTTTTTGCTTGAATTCCAGCTCCAGGCGCTCGCGCTCTTGCTGTTGCATCTTGTCGCCGCCCTTGATCAGACGGTCCTGAATGCCCTTGGCGCTGCTTTCCAGGCTTTTCAGTTTGGTCAGCTGCGGGCCGAACTTTTTCTCGGCGTCGACCGCGTACTTCTTGGCGGCATCGGATTCGAGCAGGGCCATCTGATAGTTCAGCACAGCGACTTTCATTTCGGCGAAAGCCGGGGTGGCGACCAGCGCCGCGGCCACTACGGCCAGTTGAGCCAATTTACGCACGATGCACTCCTGGAAAAACCGTTGTCGTTAAGCAAGGGCCGACCTTAGAAGGTCTGGCCCAGAGAGAATTGGAACACCTGGGTGTCAGCATCGTCCGGCTTCTTGACCGGCATCGCCAGGCTGAAGCTCAACGGGCCCAGTGCAGTGATCCAGGTCACACCCAAACCGACGGAGCTGGCCATGCCCGAGAAACCGACCTTCTCGCAATCAGGCTTGCTGCCGCAGTTGGTGTCGAACACGTTACCCACGTCCCAAAACACCGAGGTCCGCAGCGAGCGCTGATCCTTGACGAACGGAAGCGGGAACAGCAGCTCCACACCACCCTGGACCAGCACGTTGCCACCGAACGGCAGTGGGTCTTGGTCCGGGTCAAACTCTGTTCCATTCTTGCCGGTACTCGGTGTGCTACGTGGTCCCAGGCTGCTATCTTTGAAGCCACGCACAGAGTTGAAGCCACCAGCATAGTAGTTCTCGTAGAACGGCAAGCCCGAGGTGCCACCGAAACCATCACCATAGCCCAGTTCCGTGTGCAGGCGCAGGGTGTAGTCGCTGGTAATCGGCTTGAACAACTGGCCGCGGTAGTCGAGCTTGTAGAACGACAGATCACTACCCGGAATGGTGCTCTCCAGGGTCAGGCTCTGGGAGTGACCGCGGGTTGCCAGGACACCTTTGTTCAGGGTCGACTCGGACCAGCCGATCGAGGCCTTGAAGTTGGTGAAGCTTTTACCTTCCTTCTCGAGGAAGTCGAAGATCTCGTCGACGGTGTACTTACCAGTCTTGATCTTGTCCTGCTGAACGCTCAGGCCATAGGTCAGGCGCGAGGTTTCGCTGATCGGGTAGCCGAGGCTCACACCGGCACCCAGGCTATCCACGGCATAGCTGGCCACGTCGACGTCGAGGTCGCTGTAGTCGGTGCTGCGGTAGAAGGCGTTGTAGCCCAGGCTCACGCCGTCGGCAGTGAAGTAGGGGTCAACGAAGCCGAAGTTGTAGCGGGTCTGGTATTCCGAACGGGTCAGGCCGATGGATACCTTGTTACCGGTGCCGAGGAAGTTGGTCTGGCTGATCGAGCCACCCAGGATCAGGCCAGCGCTCTGGGCGAAACCGACACTGGCGGTGATCGAGCCGGAAGCTTGCTCTTCGACACTGTAGTTGACGTCGACCTGGTCGTCGGTGCCTGGCACGGCCGGGGTTTCGACGTTGACTTCCTTGAAGAAGCCCAGGCGCTCCAGACGAGTCTTGGACTGGTCGATCAGGTAGGTCGACGCCCAGCCACCTTCCATCTGGCGCATCTCGCGGCGCAGCACTTCGTCTTCGGTCTTGGTGTTGCCGCGGTAGTTGATACGGTTGACGTACGCGCGCTTGCCAGGGTCCACCACGAACATGATGTCGACGGTATGGTCCTGATCGTTGGGCTGCGGCACGCCGTTGACGTTGGCGAAGGTATAGCCTTCGTTGCCCAGGCGACGGGTGATCAGCTCGGAGGTGGTGGTCATCACCTTGCGCGAGAACACCTGGCCAGGCTGCACCAGCAGCAACGACTTGACCTGGTCTTCCGGCACCTTGAGGTCACCCGACAGCTTCACGTCGCGAACGGTGTACTTTTCGCCTTCGTTGACGTTGACGGTGATGTAGACGTGCTTCTTGTCCGGGGTGATCGACACCTGGGTAGAGGCGATGTCCATGTTGATGTAGCCGCGGTCCAGGTAGTAGGAACGCAGGCGCTCCAGGTCACCGGACAGTTTTTCGCGGGCGTACTTGTCGTCGTTCTTGAAGAACGACAACCAGTTGGTAGTCTTCAGCTCGAACAGCTGCTGCAGCTCTTCGTCGCTGAACACCGTGTTGCCAACAATGTTGATGTGCTGGATGGCAGCGACGGTGCCTTCGTTGATCTTGATCTTCAGGGCTACGCGGTTGCGCGGCTGGGGGACCACTTCGGCGTCCACCTCGGCCGAGTAGCGGCCCTGGGCAACGTACTGGCGCTGCAGCTCGTTGCGCACGCCTTCGAGGGTGGCACGCTGGAAGATCTCGCCCTCAGCCAGGCCCGACTGCTTCAGGCCCTTCATCAGGTCGTCGGTGCTGATCGCCTTGTTGCCTTCGATCTCGATGCTCGACACCGACGGGCGCTCGACCACGTTGATGATCAGTACATTACCGTCGCGGTTGAGCTGAATGTCCTGGAAGAAGCCAGTCTTGAACAGCGAGCGGGTGGAGTCCACCAGACGCTTGTCGTCGGCCTGGTCGCCAACGTTCAGCGGCAAAGCGCCGAACACGCTGCCAGCGGATACCCGCTGCAGGCCGTTGACACGAATATCGGAGATGGTGAAGGACTCGGCGTGAACTTCAGCGATCATCAGTGCGGACATGACCGCAGTTAGCAGCAGACGTTTCATGAAGTCCTTTTATTCCAACTGGCAATAAACAACCGCCGTATGGAAACGGCAGGCTCGCAATTGTGCGAAGCTTTTATAGTCGACCCAGATCGTTGATCAGGGCGAGCAACATCACCCCTACGACCAAACTGATACCGATCTGAATCCCCCAACCTTGCACCCGTTCCGACAGCGGACGACCGCGCGCCCACTCGACCAGGTAAAACAGCAAATGCCCCCCATCCAGTACTGGAATGGGCAGCAGGTTAAGAACCCCCAGGCTTATGCTCAGGTAGGCCAGGAAATTCAGGAAATCCCCCACGCCGGACTGGGCTGAAGCGCCCGCCACTTTAGCAATGGTTATCGGTCCACTCAAGTTTTTTACCGAGAGCTCCCCGAACAGCATTTTCTTGAGCGACTCGAGGGTCAGCACACTCATGTTCCAGGTACGCGATAGGCCTTCGCCAACGGCATCCAGCGGCCCATAGCTGACTTCTCGTAGCATGTTGGCCGGCCATTCGCCGCCCTTCACGCCTGCCCCCAGGTAGCCACCGACAGCCTTGCCTTCCCCTTTGTGAGCCAGGGTGACCGGCACATCCAGGGCCGCGCCATCGCGCTCGACGCGCAACACCACAGCGGCATCCGGCCGGGCGCGGACGCTGTCCACCACTTGCTGCCAATCGTTCAACGCCGCCCCGTCGAGGGCAAGAAGTTTGTCGCCGACCTTCAGGCCAGCAGATGCCGCTGGGCCCTTCGGGTCGATCTCGGCAAGCACCGGAGACACCATAGGCCGCCACGGGCGCAGGCCCAAGGACTGGATAGGGTCAGGCTCGTCGGCACCTTTGAGCCAATGATCCAGTTTGATTGGCAGTTGGCGCTCGGCACTGCTGCCTTCGTCACGCACACCGAGCTGCAAAGTGCCGCTCTCGCCCAGGCGCCTGACCAGCTGCAGATTGATGGCTGACCAACCGCTGGTCGCCTTGCCATCGACCGAGACAATTTCCTGACCGGCGGCCAGGCCAGCAGAAGCGGCCAAGCTTCCCGGCTCGACGCCACCGATCACCGGACGGATCTGCTGCGTGCCGAGCATGGCCAGCAGCCAGAAGAACACGATGGCCAACAGGAAGTTGGCAATCGGGCCTGCGGCCACGATCGCAATGCGCTGGCGCACCGACTTGCGATTGAACGCCTGGTCGGCCAGTGCCGTCGGTACATCGCCTTCTCGCTCATCGAGCATCTTCACGTAGCCACCCAGCGGGATGGCGGCCACCACGAACTCGGTGCCCTGGCGATCATGCCAGCGCAGCAGTGGTGTACCGAAGCCCACGGAGAACCGCAGTACTTTGACACCGCAGCGCCGGGCTACCCAGAAGTGGCCAAACTCGTGGAATGTGACCAATACACCCAGGGCCACCAGGGTGCCGACAATCATGTAGAGCGCAGTCATATCTATCTCCGAATGACGTTCAGCAAAACCCTGGCAGCGCCACCGGCCTCAACGGCCATGTCGCCTCAGCCACTCGCGCGCCAATTCGCGCGCACGTTGGTCGGCGGCAAATACAGCCTCCAGCGACAGCAAAGGCACGACAGGTTCTTGCTCAAGCACCTGCTCGATCATACTCGCGATCTCCGGGAAGCGGATACGCCGCTGAAGAAATGCCTCGACCGCGACCTCATTGGCCGCGTTGAGCACCGCAGGTGCACTGTTACCAGCTTCAGCTGCCTGTCGCGCCAGGCGCAGGCACGGGAAGCGCAGCTCGTCAGGCGCCTGGAAGTCCAGGCGGGCGATGGCGAATAAATCCAGCGGGGCAACACCCGACTCGATACGCTCAGGCCAAGCCAGCGCGTTGGCGATGGGCGTGCGCATATCCGGGTTGCCCAACTGAGCCAGCACCGAACCATCGACGTAGTCGACCAGCGAGTGGATCACGCTTTGCGGATGCACCACTACTTCGACCTTGGCCGGCGCTGCATCGAATAGCCAGCAGGCTTCGATCAGTTCCAGGCCTTTGTTCATCATGCTGGCCGAGTCCACCGAAATCTTCCGGCCCATTGACCAGTTGGGGTGGGCGCAAGCTTGCTCAGGGGTGACGTCGACCAAGGCCGGCAGCGGTGTTTCGCGAAACGGACCACCCGAGGCGGTCAGCAAGATGCGGCGCACACCGATCTGGCTCAGGCCACGGGCGTAATCGCCCGGCAGGCACTGGAAAATGGCGTTGTGTTCACTGTCGATCGGCAACAGTACCGCACCACTGCGGCGCACCGCCTCCATGAACAAAGCGCCGGACATCACCAGCGCCTCTTTGTTGGCCAGCAGCACCTTCTTGCCCGCCTCGACCGCAGCCAAGGTCGGGCGCAGGCCGGCGGCACCGACGATGGCCGCCATTACTGCATCCACCTGCGGTGCGGCTGCAACCTCGCACAGCCCGGCCTCCCCTTCCAGCACTTGGGTAGCGCAGCCAGCATCGGCCAGCCCCAGGCGCAGGCGCACCGCAGCCTCAGGGTTGGGTACCACGGCATAAGCCGGGCGATGCTGAACGCACAGAGCCAGCAGGTCATCGATACGGGTGTAGCCGCTCAACGCATAGACCTGGTAGCGCTCAGGGTGGCGCGCAATCACATCCAGGGTGCTCAGGCCAATCGAGCCTGTAGCGCCCAGCACGGTAATCCGCTGCACGGTGCTCACATAACACCCCATTCAGCGGCCCACAGCAGCACGGCAAAGACCGGGATGGCTGCGGTCAGGCTATCGATGCGATCGAGCACACCGCCGTGTCCAGGCAGCAGGTTGCTGCTGTCCTTGATACCGGCGCGGCGCTTGAACATGCTCTCGGTCAAATCACCGATCACCGAAGACATGACCACCAGGGCCGCGCCCATCAACCCCAGCAGCAATTGGCCGAAGCCCCAGCCACGGTTGATACCGACCACAAGGGTGATCGCCAGGCTGACCGCCAGGCCACCGTATACCCCTTCCCAGCTCTTGCCGGGGCTTACCTGTGGGGCGAGCTTGCGTTTGCCAAAGGCGCGACCGGAGAAGTAGGCGCCGATGTCGGCAGACCAGACCAGCACCATCACCGACAAAATCAGCCAATTACCTAGCTGCCAGTGCTTGAGCAGCATCAGGCCTTGCCAGGCAGGCAGCAGGATCAACAGGCCGATCAACAGCTTGCAAGCGGCGCTGGCCCATAGTTCGCTGCTGCGTGGGTAGGTCAGTACCAGCCAGGTGGCCAACCCCCACCAGATGACCGAAGCCCCGAGCACCCACGGGGCCAGGTCCGGCATCAGGTGCAGCAGCATCAGCGCGCCAGCGACCACCGCGGCATAGGCGATACGCAGAGGCTGAGCCACAAGTCCGGCCAGACGCGCCCATTCCCAGGCACCCAGGGTCACCACGAAGCCGATGAACAGGGCGAAATCCCCGCCGTTGAGCAGAAAGAAACCGCCCAGCGCGACCGGCAGCAGGATCAGCGCTGTAATGATGCGTTGTTTAAGCATTAAGCACGAGCTCCAGCCTCGACCTGCTCGCTGGTCTTACCGAAGCGGCGCTGGCGCGATGCGAATTCGGCCAGTGCTTTGCGCATGGCCTCGTGTTTGAAATCCGGCCAGTACAGGTCGGAGAAATACAGCTCGGCATACGCCAGCTGCCATAGCAGGAAGTTGCTGATGCGGTGCTCACCACCGGTACGGATGCACAGGTCAGGTAAAGGCAGCTCGCCGGTGGCCAGGCAAGTCTGCAGCAACCCCGGGGTGATGTCGTCAGGCCGCAAATGGCCTGCCTGAACCTCACGCGCCAGGCGCTGGGCAGCTTGCGCGATATCCCACTGGCCACCGTAGTTCGCGGCGATCTGCAGGATGAAGCGGTTGTTGCCAGCAGTCAGCGCTTCGGCTTCGCGCATGGCGGCCTGCAACTCGGGGTGAAAGCGTGAGCGATCGCCGATGATGCGCAGGCTGATGTTGTTCTCGTTGAGGCGCCGTGCCTCCCGGCGCAAAGCCGTGAAAAACAGCTCCATCAACGCACCGACCTCGTCGGCCGGACGTTGCCAGTTTTCACTGGAGAATGCGAACAGGGTCAGCACTTCGACCCCAGACTCGGCGCACACTTCGATGACTGCGCGCACCGCGTCGACGCCAGCCTTGTGCCCGGCGACGCCGGGCAACAGGCGCTTCTTCGCCCAGCGGTTGTTGCCATCCATGATGATCGCGACGTGACGCGGCACCGAAAGTGGTGCCGCCAACTTGGACTTTTCCATTAAAAAACCTCGGCCTTAGACGGCCATCAGGTCCTTTTCCTTGGCTTTGAAAGCAGCATCGACTTCGGCGACGAATTTGTCGGTCAGCTTCTGGATTTCATCTGCGGCGCGACGTTCTTCGTCTTCGCTGATGGCCTTGTCCTTGGTCAGCTTTTTCAGGTCGGCAAGCGCATCGCGGCGCACGTTGCGCACAGCCACTTTGGCATCTTCGGCAACGCCACTGGCCTGCTTGGTGTAGCCCTTGCGGGTTTCTTCGGTCAGAGCCGGCATCGGCACACGGATGGTGGTACCGGCGCTGGACGGATTCAGGCCCAGGTCGGAAGTCAGGATGGCCTTTTCGATGGCAGCGCTGAGGTTCTTGTCGTGGGCGACAATCTTCAGGGTGCGGGCGTCTTCGACGGTAATCGCGGCCACTTGGTTCAGCGGCATCTCGCTACCCCAGGCAGTGACCCTGACGCTATCCAGGATGCTTGGGTGGGCGCGACCGGTGCGGATCGCCGCCAGGTTACGAGTCAGGGCTTCGATGGACTTGCCCATGCGCTCCTGCGCGTCTTTCTTGATGTCGTTGATCATGCTTGGCCTTCCTCGATCAGAGTACCTTCGGCGCCACCGACTACGATGTTCAGCAGGGCGCCAGGCTTGTTCATGTTGAATACCCGCAATGGCATCTTGTGGTCACGGCACAGGCAGATTGCGGTCAGGTCCATCACGCCAAGCTTGCGATCCAGGACCTCGTCGTAGGTCAGGTGATCGAACTTCTCGGCATGCGGATCCTTGAATGGATCGGCAGTGTACACGCCATCGACCTTGGTCGCCTTCAACACCACGTCGGCATCGATTTCGATGGCGCGCAGGCAGGCTGCAGAGTCGGTGGTGAAGAACGGGTTGCCGGTACCAGCAGAGAAAATTACCACATCCCCGGAGTTGAGGTGGCGAATAGCTTTGCGACGGTCGTAATGATCGGTCACACCGACCATGGAAATAGCCGACATGACCAGGGCCGGGATGTTCGAACGCTCCAGCGCATCGCGCATGGCCAATGCGTTCATCACGGTGGCGAGCATGCCCATGTGATCGCCTGTGACACGGTCCATGCCGGCTGCGCTGAGCGCTGCGCCGCGGAACAGGTTGCCACCACCGATCACCAGGCCGACCTGAACGCCGATCCCTACCAACTGGCCAACTTCCAGGGCCATGCGGTCCAGCACCTTCGGGTCGATCCCGAAGTCTTCCGAGCCCATCAGGGCCTCGCCGCTAAGTTTGAGCAAAATGCGTTTATAGCGAGGTTGGCGACCACTCACCTGCTGAGCCATTGCGAGTCTCTCCTGCGGCGTACTTTTAGAAAATTCGTGCGGGCTGTTTGCAGCCTGCTAACTGTAGCGTGGCACCGATGTGGCGCCAGCGAAGACGAGGCTCGATAAACCCCTTCTCCGTTTGACAAAGAGGCTGCGCGCGTGAGCGGGCAGCCTCTTTGGGGCGACAGACGGGGCTGTCTTACTGCTTGGCAGCAGCTACCTGAGCGGCAACTTCAGCAGCGAAGTCGTCGACTGGCTTCTCGATGCCTTCGCCAACTTTGAAGTAGGTGAAGGAAACGATTTCAGCGCCAGCTTTCTTGGCCAGCTCGCCGACTTTGACTTCTGGGTTCATGACGAAGGCCTGCTCTTTGAGCGAAGCTTCGGCTTTGAACTTGGTGATACGACCGTTGATCATGTTCTCAACGATGTTTTCTGGCTTGCCAGCGATCTTGTCAGCGTTCAGCTGCAGGAAGACGTTCTTCTCGCGCTCGATGGCCTCGGCGGAAATTTCCGACGAATCCAGGAACTCTGGGTTCGAAGCTGCAACGTGCATGGCGATGTTCTTGGCCAGCTCGATGTCGCCGCCTTTCAGAACAACGGCAGCACCGATCTTGTTGCCGTGCAGGTAGGCACCGACAACGTCGCCTTCAACACGCACCAGGCGGCGGATGTTGACGTTTTCGCCGCACTTGGCGACCAGGGCTTCACGAGCAGCTTCGCGGGAGGCGATCAGCGGGGCAGCGTCGGTCAGTTTCTGAGCGAAGGCTTCTTCCAGGCTTTCGGCCACGAAGTTCTTGAAGTCGTCTTGCAGGGCCAGGAAGTCGGTCTGCGAGTTCACTTCCAGCAGAACGGCGGCTTTGCCGTCGGTCTTGACGGCGATGGCGCCTTCAGCAGCCACGTTGCCAGCCTTTTTGGCGGCCTTGATGGCGCCCGAAGCACGCATGTCGTCAATGGCTTTCTCGATGTCGCCGCCGGCCTTTTCCAGGGCCTTCTTGCAATCCATCATGCCTTCGCCGGTACGCTCGCGCAGTTCTTTGACCAGCGCCGCAGTAATTGCTGCCATTTCAAAATCCTCTTGGAAAGTTTTTCAACCATTCCACCCGCTCGTCACGGGCGTTAAATTCTGCAAATCGCTGCCTTTTATATCAGCTCGCCCATCATGCAGGGCCGAAGCTGACAGCAGGATTTCAAGGTGGCAAAAAGGGGGCAAAGCCCCCTTTTTGCGTGCCAAGTAGACGCTAGCGCCTATTACTCAGCAGCAGGTGCAGCCGCTTCTTCAGCGTAGACTTCAGTGCCACCGGCAACGTTGTTGCGGCCGCGGATGACGGCGTCAGCCATCGAAGTCATGTACAGCTCGATAGCGCGAATGGCGTCATCGTTACCTGGGATAACGAAGTCAACACCTTCTGGGCTGCTGTTGGTATCGACAACGCCGATGACCGGGATGCCCAGCTTGTTGGCTTCGGTGATAGCAATGCGCTCGTGGTCAACGTCGATCACGAACAGGGCATCAGGCAGGCCGCCCATGTCCTTGATACCGCCCAGGCTGCGATCCAGTTTTTCCAGGTCGCGCGAACGCATCAGAGCTTCTTTCTTGGTCAGCTTGGCGAAGGTGCCATCTTCGGCCTGGGTTTCCAGGTCGCGCAGACGCTTGATCGAAGCACGGATGGTCTTGTAGTTGGTCAGCATGCCGCCCAACCAACGGTGGTCAACGTATGGCGAACCTGCGCGAGCTGCTTGCTCGGCGACGATCTTGCCAGCGGAACGCTTGGTGCCGACGAACAGGATCTTGTTCTTGCCCTGGGCCAGGCGCTCTACGAACGACAGAGCGTCGTTGAACATCGGCAGGGTTTTTTCCAGGTTGATGATGTGGATCTTGTTGCGCGCACCGAAAATGTACTTGCCCATTTTCGGGTTCCAGTAACGGGTCTGGTGACCGAAGTGCACACCGGCCTTCAGCATATCGCGCATGTTGACTTGGGACATGATAGTTCCTTGATAAGTCGGGTTGGGCCTCCACGTATCCCAATGACCAACCCACGAATCCTTGAATCCGGGGCACCCAGGCCATCGTGTCGACACGTGTGTGGGTTTGAGCTGACGGGGTCGGCCCCGAAAGCGGCGCACTTTATACCACAGACTGCCAGCGAACGAAACCCAGATCAGGTTGCGTCCGTCAGCCGTTTTTGCAGCACCCTGGCAAACAGGCCAGAATGCCTCCTGTAGACCGCAGCGTTCCCGCGTTTATCCGGCAGAATGCCGCCCTGCTCTGCTAGAATCCGGCCTTTCCCGTTTTTTCGCGCCGCCTGCGGCGCCGTAGAGAGCCTGTAATGACCGTCACCATCAAGACTGCTGAAGACATCGAGAAGATGCGCATCGCCGGCCGCCTGGCCGCCGAGGTGCTGGAAATGATCGAAGAACACGTCAAGCCCGGCGTCACCACCGAAGAGCTCGACCGCCTGTGCCACGACTACATCGTCAACGTCCAACAGGCCATTCCGGCGCCCCTGAACTACAAGGGCTACCCGAAATCGATCTGCACCTCGATCAACCACGTGGTCTGCCACGGGATCCCCAACGACAAGCCACTCAAGGACGGTGACACGCTTAACATCGACGTCACCGTGATCAAGGATGGCTATCACGGCGATACCAGCCGCATGTTCCATGTCGGCAACGTGCCAGTCTGGGCCGAGCGCCTGTCCAAGGTCACCCAGGAATGCATGTACAAGGCCATCGAACTGGTCAAGCCCGGTTGCCGCCTGGGCGATATCGGCGAAGTGATCCAGAAGCATGCCGAGAAGAATGGCTTCTCGGTCGTTCGTGAATTCTGTGGCCACGGCATCGGCAAGGTGTTCCATGAAGAGCCGCAGATCCTCCACTACGGCCGCGCCGGCACCGGCATGGAGCTCAAGGAAGGCATGACCTTCACCATCGAGCCGATGATCAACCAGGGCAAGGCTGACACCAAAGTGCTGGGCGACGGCTGGACCGCCATTACCAAGGATCGCAAGCTCTCGGCCCAGTGGGAACACACCCTGGTGGTGACCGCGACCGGTTACGAGATCTTCACCTTGCGCAAGGACGACACCATCCCCCGCACCTCGGCCTGATTGCACTCAAGGCAACCTTTAGACAGGAACGCGACGCAATGCCCCAGGTGGATCCCGAACTGTTCGACCGCGGCCAGTTCCAGGCGGAACTGGCACTCAAGGCGAGCCCCATCGCCGCCTTCAAGAAAGCCATCCGCCAGGCCGGCGAGGTGCTCGATCGGCGTTTTCGCGCAGGGTGCGAAATCCGCCCCCTGATCGAGGCTCGCGCCTGGCTGGTCGACAATATCCTGCAACAAGCCTGGAACCAGTTCGACTGGGGCGACACCAGCGGCATCGCCCTGGTAGCGGTTGGCGGCTATGGTCGCGGCGAGCTGCACCCGCACTCGGACATCGACCTGCTGATCCTGCTTGGCGCCGCCGAACATGAGCAGTACCGCGAGGCCATCGAACGCTTCCTCACGCTGCTCTGGGACATCGGCCTTGAAGTCGGCCAGAGCGTGCGCACCGTCGACGAATGCGCCGAGCAGGCCCGTGCCGACCTGACAGTGATCACCAACCTGATGGAAAGCCGCACCATTGCCGGCCCCGAGGGCCTGCGCCAACGCATGCTGGATGTCACCAGCACCGCCTACATGTGGCCGAGCAAGGAGTTCTTCCTGGCCAAGCGCGCCGAACTCAAGGCTCGCCACCACAAGTACAACGACACCGAGTACAACCTCGAACCGAACGTCAAAGGCTCACCGGGTGGCTTGCGCGATATCCAGACAGTGCTCTGGGTCGCCCGCCGCCAGTACGGCACGTTGAACCTGCACGCCCTCGCCGGCGAAGGTTTTTTGTTGGAGAGCGAGAACGAACTGCTGGCCTCGTCTCAGGACTTCCTGTGGAGGGTGCGTTACGCCCTGCACATGCTTGCCGGGCGCGCCGAGGACCGCCTGTTGTTCGACCACCAGCGCAGCATCGCCGCGCTGCTCGGTTACAGCGACGACAACCCCAAGCGCGCCATCGAGCAGTTCATGCAGCAGTACTACCGGGTGGTGATGAGCATCAGCCAGTTGTGCGACTTGATCATCCAGCATTTCGAGGAAGTCATCCTCGCCGATGACGACAGCGGCACCACCCAACCACTGAACGCACGCTTTCGCTTGCACGACGGGTATATCGAAGCGACCAAGCCAAACGTGTTCAAGCGTACTCCATTCGCCATGCTGGAGATCTTCGTGCTGATGGCCCAGCACCCGGAGATCAAAGGGGTGCGTGCCGACACCGTGCGCCTGCTGCGCGAGCACCGGCACCTGATCGACGAAACCTTCCGCAACGATATCCGCAACACCAGCCTGTTCATCGAGCTGTTCAAGTGCGAAATCGGCATCCACCGCAACCTGAGGCGGATGAACCGATACGGCATCCTCGGCCGCTATCTGCCGGAATTCGGGCTGATCGTTGGGCAGATGCAGCACGACCTGTTCCACATTTATACGGTCGATGCGCATACCCTCAACCTCATCAAGCACCTGCGCAAGTTGCAGTACACGCCGGTGTCCGAGAAATTCCCGCTGGCCAGCAAACTCATGGGGCGTTTGCCCAAGCCCGAGCTGATCTACCTGGCAGGCCTTTATCACGACATCGGCAAGGGCCGCCAGGGCGACCATTCCGAAATCGGTGCGGTGGATGCGCAGAAGTTCTGCGAACGCCACCAACTTCCTGCCTGGGACAGCCGGCTGATCGTCTGGTTGGTGCAGAACCACCTGGTGATGTCGACCACCGCTCAGCGCAAGGACCTTTCCGACCCGCAGGTGATCAATGACTTTGCCCTGCACGTCGGTGACGAGACGCGTCTTGACTATCTCTACGTGCTGACCGTGGCCGATATCAACGCCACCAACCCTAGCCTGTGGAACTCCTGGCGCGCCAGCCTGCTGCGCCAGCTCTACACCGAAACCAAGCGTGCCCTGCGCCGCGGCCTGGAAAATCCGCTGGACCGCGAGGAACAGATCCGACAGACCCAGTCGGCGGCGCTCGATATTCTGGTGCGCGAGGGCACTGACCCGGACGACGTCGAGCAACTATGGTCGCAATTGGGCGACGACTATTTCCTCAAGCACACCGCCGCGGATGTGGCCTGGCACAGCGATGCCATCCTCCAGCAACCGGCCGACGGTGGCCCGCTGGTACTCATCAAAGAAACCACGCAACGCGAATTCGAAGGCGGCACGCAGATCTTCATCTACGCGCCCGACCAGCACGATTTCTTTGCCGTGACCGTGGCCGCCATGTCACAGCTGAACCTGAACATCCACGATGCGCGGATCATCACCTCCAGCAGCCAGTTCACCCTCGATACCTACATCGTGCTCGACAACGATGGTGGCTCGATCGGCGACAATCCGCAGCGGGTCAAGCAGATCCGCGACGGCCTGACCGAAGCGCTGCGCAACCCCGAGGATTACCCAACCATCATCCAGCGCCGGGTGCCACGCCAGCTCAAGCATTTCAATTTCCCGCCGCAGGTAACCATTCTCAACGATGCCCAGCGCCCGGTGACCATACTCGAGATCACCGCCCCCGACCGCCCTGGCCTGCTGGCGCGGCTGGGGCGGATTTTCCTGGAGTTCGACCTGTCGCTGCAGAATGCCAAGATCGCCACCCTCGGCGAGCGGGTGGAGGACGTGTTCTTCATTACCGATGCCGACAACCAGCCGCTATCCGACCCGCAGCTGTGCAGCCGCCTGCAAGAAGCGATCGTGCAGCAACTGCAGGCCGGCCAAGCCAGTGAAGCCAGCCCGAGCCGTGTGACTTTTTAACGATTAGATGATTGACGAGACCTTGCGCCGATGAACCATGCCTTGACCCAGCTCCAGCCCTACCCGTTCGAGAAACTGCGCGCCCTGCTGGGCACCGTGAAGCCTGCGGCAGACAAACGCGCCATTGCCCTGTCGATCGGTGAGCCGAAACACGAATCGCCGGCATTCGTCGCCAAGGCCATGGCCGACAACCTCGACAAGCTGGCCGTGTACCCGAGCACGCTGGGCTTGCTGGGGCTGCGCCAGGCCATTGGCCAATGGTGTGAGCGCCGCTTCGGCGTGCCATCGGGCTGGCTGGATGCCGAGCGCCACATCCTGCCGGTCAACGGCACCCGTGAGGCGCTGTTCGCCTTCACCCAAGCCGTGGTCAACCGCGCCGATGACGGCCTGGTGGTCAGCCCCAATCCGTTCTACCAGATCTACGAAGGCGCAGCGTTGCTGGCCGGCGCGACCCCACACTACCTGCCGTGCCTGGAAGACAACGGCTTCAACCCCGACTTCGACGCGGTACCAGCCGA
Source organism: Pseudomonas promysalinigenes (assembly GCF_014269025.2). Classification (NCBI taxonomy): domain Bacteria; kingdom Pseudomonadati; phylum Pseudomonadota; class Gammaproteobacteria; order Pseudomonadales; family Pseudomonadaceae; genus Pseudomonas; species Pseudomonas promysalinigenes. The sequence goes on from NZ_CP077094.1 coordinate 3,878,798, forward strand.
CGTCTGGCGGCGCTGCCAGATCCTCTTCCTGTGCTCGCCAGGCAACCCCACTGGGGCGTTGGTGCCGATGGCGACCCTGAAAAAGCTGATTGCCTTGGCTGACGAGCACGATTTCGTGATTGCTGCCGACGAGTGCTACAGCGAGCTGTATTTCGACGAAGACGCTCCACCACCGGGCCTGCTGAGCGCCTGTGCCGAGCTTGGCCGTAGCGACTTCGCCCGCTGCGTGGTGTTCCACAGCCTGTCCAAGCGCTCCAACCTGCCGGGCCTGCGCTCGGGCTTCGTCGCCGGTGACGCGTCGATCATCAAACCGTTCCTGCTGTACCGCACCTACCACGGCTGCGCCATGCCGGTGCAAACCCAGTTGGCCAGCATCGCTGCCTGGCAGGATGAAGCGCATGTGCGCGACAACCGTGATCAGTACCGCGCCAAGTACGATGCCGTGCTCGACATCCTGCAACCGGTGCTGGACGTGCAGCGCCCGGATGGCAGCTTCTACCTTTGGGCGAAAGTCCCAGGTTGCGATGCGCAGTTCACCCGCGACCTGTTCGAAGCCGAGCATGTGACCGTCGTTCCAGGGTCGTACCTGTCCCGTGAGGTTGACGGTGTCAACCCAGGTGCCGGACGGGTGCGCATGGCGCTGGTTGCGCCATTGGCCGAGTGCATCGAGGCTGCCGAGCGGATTCGCGCGTTCCTTCAGGCCCGCTGAAACGATCAGGGGGCGCTTGACGCCCCCTACGGTTTACCTGACCTGCCCGAGGTTGGCCTCACTCAAGTCCAGCTCGCCCAGCACCTGCCGCACAACCTCATCGCCAACCCGATGCTGGCGGTGCAGGCTGTATAACGCCAGGCGTTGCGCCCTGAGAGCGCGAAGGCGCAAGCGCCGTTCGAGCAAATCCATCTGCTCGGCCAGCGCCCGGGCTTCGGCGGTATCGTTGTACTTGTCCAGCGTATCCCGGTATTCAGCCATCAGCCGCGCCTTGAGTTCGGCGGCCAGGGTTGCCTGCGCGGCGTCCTGCGGCGCACTGGCGTCTATCAGCTCCTCGGCTTCCAGCGCATGGATCGCCGCCTCTGCGGTCAACCGCCAGGCTTCCTGAACCTCCTGATGCAAGCGCTCGTCGGGGCTCTTGGCCACCCCGCGCAACAGCAGCGGCAGAGCGATCACAGCACTGATAAGCGAAAGAAGAATCACCCCGGCAGCAATGAAGATCAGCAGGTCACGCTCGGGAAACGCCTGACCCGCCCCCATCAGTAGCGGTATCGACATCACACCGGCCAAGGTCACCGCCCCACGCACCCCTCCCAGGGTCAACAGCCAGCAGGACCGCGCTGTAGGCACCAGCACCAGCGCAGGCTTGCCCCGCCAACGACGCAACACGCCGATCGACCGCCAGATGCTTTGGACCCAGACAAACCGCAGCAGGACCAGCGTGGCAAAGATCGCCAGCACCTCCAAGCAGCGCCAGGCCAGCGCCGGCCAGAGCGTAGACTCGTGGCTGACCACAGCCTTGATGATATCCGGCAGCTGCAAGCCCAGCAGAAGGAAGATCAGGCCGTTGAAAGCGAACTCCAGCAGCGACCAGACGCTGCGATTGAGCAGGCGTGTACTGGTCTGACGTGGCAACAGGTCGAGCCAGCTTTGCATCATGCCGGCAGCCACTGCCGAGAGAATGCCCGACACACCCAGCCGCTCGGCCAGAACATAGGCGGCGAAGGGCAACAGCAGCATGAATACCACGTGGGTGGCGGGGTCATCCCAACCGCGGGCGATCATCCAGGCACGCAGCCGGCCGAGCAACCAGCTCAGCGCGACACCCACCGCCAGGCCGCCAAGGGCGACCACAACGAAGCTGAAGCTGGCATCGGCCAGCGAAAAGGCCCCGGTAATGGCCGCCGCCAAGGCGAACTTGAAGGTGACCAGGCCCGAAGCATCGTTGAGCAACGCTTCACCTTGAAGCATGTGCATCAGCGGCGTCGGCAGGCGGTCCTGGCTGATGGCCGATACCGCCACGGCGTCGGTAGGCGACAACACCGCTGCCAGTGCAAATGCAGCCGGTAGCGGGATGCTCGGCAGCAGCCAGTGGATGAAGTAACCAGCGCCTACCACCGTGAACAGCACCAAGCCAACGGCCAGCGCAACGACCGGCCCGCGGATGCGCCACAACTCGCGTTTAGGGATGCGCCAACCGTCGGCGAACAACAGCGGCGGCAGAAACAGAAAAAGGAACAACTCAGGGTCCAGTGCCACGTGTAACCCGAGCGTGGGCCAGGCCAGCAGCGCACCGGCGGCAATCTGCAACAAAGGCAGCGGTAGCGGGATCAAGCGCCCGACCAGTTTCGACACGCTGACCAGTGTCAGCAGGATGAGGACGGTATAAGCGGACTGCATCCTTCAAAGCTTCCTTTTCAACCAGAAACGACAGCGGGGCAATGACCGTCACTGCAACACATGTTAGCGGGGCCAGGTCTGTCCAAGCCCTTGCACGATGGTCGCAAGCAGCCGCTGGATTTGTAACACGATGATTCATATGAGTCTAAAAACTCAAGACCTACACACCCCGTGGCGCTCACTGGATCGTTCCCGCATAATCCCGCGACTGACATTCGGAAATGGAGAAATTGGGGCAGACTGTGGCCTCAATGCACACAATGACCTACACGCTCTACGGCATCAAAGCCTGTGACACCATGAAAAAAGCGCGGACCTGGCTCGACGAAAATGCCATCGCCTACGAATTCCACGACTACAAAAGCCAAGGCATCGACCGCGACAGCCTGAACCGTTGGTGTGACGAACACGGTTGGGAAGCCATCCTCAACCGTGCCGGTACAACCTTCCGCAAGCTCGACGACGCCAGCAAGGCCGACCTCGACCAGGCCAAGGCCGTCGAGTTGATGCTGGCCCAGCCGTCGATGATCAAGCGCCCGGTGCTAGCTCTTGGCGAGCGCACCTTGGTCGGCTTCAAGCCTGACCTCTACGCCGCCGCTCTGGCCTGAGCCCCCACCCTATTTCGCACGAGGTAATCACATGTCCAATACCCTGTTCAGCCTGGCCTTCGGTGTCGGCTCCCAGAACCGCCAGGGCACCTGGCTGGAAGTGTTCTACGCACAACCCATGCTCAACCCCAGCGCCGAGCTTGTGGCCGCAGTCGCGCCAATCCTTGGCTACACCGGTGGCAACCAGGCGATCGCCTTCAGCAACGCCCAGGCGGCACAACTGGCCGAAGCGCTCAAGGGCGTCGACGCGGCTCAAGCGGCACTGCTGACCCGTCTGGCCGAAAGCCACAAGCCACTGGTCGCCACGCTGCTGGCCGAAGACGCCGCACTGACCTCGACCCCAGAGGCCTACCTCAAGTTGCACCTGCTGTCGCACCGCCTGGTCAAACCCCATGGCCTGAGCCTGGCCGGTATCTTCCCACTGCTCCCCAATGTCGCCTGGACCAACCAAGGTGCGGTCGACCTGAACGAGCTGGCAGAACTGCAACTTGAAGCCCGCCTCAAGGGCGAGCTGCTGGAAGTGTTCTCGGTCGACAAGTTCCCGAAAATGACCGACTACGTGGTTCCGGCCGGCGTGCGCATCGCCGACACCGCCCGTGTGCGCCTGGGCGCTTACATCGGCGAAGGCACCACCATCATGCACGAAGGCTTCGTCAACTTTAACGCTGGCACCGAAGGCCCGGGCATGATCGAGGGCCGGGTTTCTGCAGGCGTGTTCGTCGGCAAGGGCTCCGACCTGGGCGGCGGCTGCTCGACCATGGGTACTTTGTCCGGCGGCGGCAACATTGTCATCAAGGTCGGCGAAGGTTGCCTGATCGGCGCCAACGCCGGTATCGGCATCCCCCTGGGTGACCGCAACACCGTCGAGGCCGGCCTGTACATCACCGCAGGCACCAAGGTGAACCTGCTCGATGAGAACAACGAGCTGGTAAAAGTCGTCAAGGCTCGCGACCTGGCCGGCCAGACCGACCTGCTGTTCCGCCGCAACTCGCTCAACGGCGCCGTGGAATGCAAAACCCACAAGTCGGCGATCGAGCTGAACGAGGCGCTGCACGCGCACAACTAACGCCACTCGCCCACTGCAAGCGCGGGCTGCCCGCAACTGCGGACCTCACAGGGCTTAAGTGTTAAGATCGGGTCTGGCGTCGATGCGCCAGACCCGATTTTCATTGCAGGCCCCGCGAACATGTTCCAGCCCTCCCCCTGGCGCGCCGATTTCCCCGCCATTGCCGCCCTGCAGCGCCAGCACCAGACCTACCTGGACAGCGCCGCCACTACTCAGAAGCCCCAAGCGCTGCTCGATGCCCTGAGCCATTACTATGGCCACGGCGCCGCCAATGTGCACCGCGCCCAACACTTGCCCGGCGCCCTGGCGACCCAGGCTTTCGAGGCAAGCCGCGACAAGGTCGCAGCTTGGATCAATGCCGCAGATTCGCGGCAGGTGATTTTCACCCATGGCGCCACGTCGGCCCTGAACCTGCTGGCCTACAGCCTGGAATACCGCTTCGAAGCCGGCGACGAGATTGCCATCAGCGCACTGGAGCACCATGCCAACCTGTTGCCCTGGCAGCAACTGGCCAGGCGGCGAGGCGTGCGCTTGGTAGTGCTGCCGCTGGACACACAGGGGCGTATAGACCTGGAACAGGCACTGCAGCTCATCGGGCCTCGCACCCGCCTGCTCGCGGTCAGCCAACTCTCCAACGTGCTAGGCACCTGGCAGCCCCTGCCCGCGTTGTTGGCCCACGCCCAGGCACAGGGCGCGTTGACCGTCGTCGATGGCGCTCAGGGTGTAGTCCATGGCCGCCATGATGTTCAAGCGCTGGGCTGCGACTTCTACGTATTCTCCAGCCACAAGTTGTATGGGCCCGATGGTGTCGGTGTGCTGTACGGCCGTAGCCGGGCACTGGAGCTGCTGCGTCACTGGCAGTTTGGCGGTGAAATGGTCCAGCTGGCCGATTACCAGAGCGCCAGTTTCCGCCCTGCGCCACTGGGTTTCGAAGCTGGCACACCACCGATCGCCGGGGTGGTCGGCCTGGGGGCGACCTTGGATTACCTGGCAAACCTCGATAGCCAGGCAGTCGCCGAACACGAAGCCAGCCTGCACCGGCACCTGCTGCGTGGTCTTGCCGACCGGGAAGGTGTGCGCGTGTTGGGCGCCCCCGAGGCCGCCCTGGCCAGCTTTGTCATCGAGGGCGTACATAACGCCGATATCGCCCATATGCTCACCGAGCAAGGTATCGCCGTGCGCGCCGGCCATCACTGCGCCATGCCCCTGCTCAAGGGGCTGGGGCTGGAGGGCGCGATACGGGTATCGCTGGGCCTGTACAACGACAGTGACGATTTGCAGCGGTTCTTCGAAGCGCTGGATCAGGGCTTGGAGCTGTTGCGATGAGCTTGCCGCTACAGGCCCAGGAAGCACTGGCCAGTTTCGACCAGGCCCGTGGTTGGGAGCAGCGGGCACGCTTGCTGATGCAATGGGGCGATCGCCTGGAACCGCTGACCGAGGCGGAAAAAGTCGAGGCCAATCGCGTACATGGCTGCCAGAGCCTGGTCTGGCTGGTGGCCAAGCAGGTTGATCAGGTGTGGCAGTTCAAAGCGTCAAGCGATGCTCGCCTGCTGCGAGGGCTGCTGGCCTTGTTGTTGGTGAGGGTGCAAGGCTTGCCCAGCGAAGCGTTGGCTCGCCTCGATTTGCGGCAGTGGTTCACTCAGTTGGGCCTGGAGCGCCAACTGTCGCCCTCGCGCAGCAATGGTTTACATGCAGTGTTGCAGCGGATGGCGGAGTTGACGTCGGGCCTCTAGATCGGCGCTGTGGCCATCGCGGGTGAATCGGCTCCCACAGGCTCGTGCACTACGCCCAAAAGGTTGGGCTGTCGTGAGAGCGGATTTACCCACGAATCAAGCGCCGAGTCTATTCAGGCTTGATCCGTTCCGAGGGCCGCCGCGCGCCTGCCACCAGCTTCTCAATCGCCTTGCTCGCCGCCACCATGCCGAACGTCGCGGTCACCATCATCACCGCCCCAAAGCCGCCTGCACAGTCCAACCGCACACCCTCGCCCACGAAGCTCTTCTGCAGGCAGACACTGCCATCGCCCTTCGGATAGCGCAGCTGCTCACTGGAAAATACGCATGGCACACCATAGTTGCGGCTGGTGTTGCGCGAGAAGTTGTAGTCCCGTCGCAGGGTCGAGCGCACCCGCGAAGCCAGCGGGTCGTTGAAGGTCTTGTTAAGGTCGCCCACCTGGACCTGTGTTGGGTCGATCTGCCCACCCGCGCCGCCAGTGGTGACGATCGCGATCTTGCGCCGCCGACACCAGGCAATCAGCGCGGCCTTGGCCATCACACTGTCGATGCAGTCGATCACCGCATCCATGTGCTCGGTGATGTACTCAGCCATGGTTTCGCGAGTCACGAAATCCGCCACAGCATGCACGTTGATCGCCGGGTTGATCGCGCGCAGGCGCTCAGCCATGACCTCGACCTTGGGGCGCCCTACCTGGCCCTCCAGAGCGTGCGCCTGGCGGTTGGTGTTGCTCACGCACACATCGTCCAGGTCGAACAGGGTTATTTCACCCACACCACTGCGCGCCAACGCTTCCGCCGCCCACGAGCCAACCCCGCCAATTCCGACCACTGCCACATGGGCGCGGCTCAACCGCTGCAGGCCTGCATCGCCGTACAGGCGGGCAACGCCGGCGAAGCGTGGACTTTCTGTGCTCATGTCGATACCCCTGGGCTCTGACGCAAAAAACGGCGCGCATTATAGGCCAGTGGCCGCAATCACCTCCAATGTTAGAAAAAATCCTACCATTACTGCTTTAATGTCCTACCACTCAGACAGAAACGGACCACAATGTCATCACGCAAATTCGGCCTCAACCTTGTGGTGGTCCTGGCCATCGCCGCGCTGTTCACCGGCTTCTGGGCACTGATCAATCGTCCTGTGTCGGCCCCTGCCTGGCCAGAACAGATCTCTGGCTTCTCGTATTCGCCGTTCCGCTTGGGCGAAAGCCCGCAAAAGGGCCAGTACCCAAGCGAGGACGAGATGCGTCAGGACCTGGAGCAGCTGAACAAGCTCACTGACAACATCCGTATCTACACCGTCCAGGGCACCCAGGCCGAAGTCCCGCGGCTTGCCGAAGAGTTGGGCCTGCGGGTCACCTTGGGCATCTGGATCAGCAATGACCAGGAGCGCAACGAGCGCGAAATCGAAAAAGGCATCGAACTGGCCAACCACTCGCGCAGCGTAGTGCGAGTAGTCGTCGGCAACGAAGCGCTGTTTCGCGAAGAGGTCACCGCCGAGCAGCTGATCAAGTACCTCGATCGGGTGCGGGCCGCCGTCAAGGTGCCAGTCACCACCAGCGAACAGTGGCACATCTGGAAGGAACACCCGGAACTTGCCAAGCACGTCGACCTGATCGCCGCACACATCCTGCCGTACTGGGAGTTCGTGCCGATGAAAGACTCGGTGCAGTTCGTGCTGGACCGTGCCCGCGAGCTGCGCCAGCAGTTCTCGCACAAGCCATTGCTGCTGTCGGAAGTCGGCTGGCCCAGCAATGGCCGGATGCGTGGAGGCGCCGATGCCTCCCAGGCCGACCAGGCCATCTATCTGCGTACACTGGTCAACACCCTCAACCGGCGTGGCTACAACTATTTCGTCATCGAAGCCTACGACCAACCCTGGAAAGCCAACGACGAAGGCTCGGTGGGCGCTTATTGGGGGGTGTTCAACGCCGAGCGCCAGCAGAAATTCAATTTCGAGGGGCCGGTAGTCGCCATTCCACAGTGGCGAGCCCTGGCGGTGGCTTCAGTGGTGCTGGCCATGATCGCCTTGGCTGTGCTGCTGATCGACGGCTCGGCACTGCGCCAGCGCGGCCGCACCTTCCTGACGTTCATCACCTTCCTGTGTGGGTCGGTGCTGGTGTGGATCGCCTATGACTACAGCCAGCAATACAGCACTTGGTTCAGCCTCACCGTCGGGGTGCTGCTGGCACTCGGCGCGCTGGGCGTGTTCATCGTGCTGATGACCGAAGCACACGAGCTGGCCGAGGCGGTCTGGACCCTCAAACGCCGGCGCGAATTCCTGCCGGTACAGGGCGACAGTGCTTACCGGCCGAAAGTGTCGGTGCACGTGCCCTGTTACAACGAGCCGCCGGAGATGGTCAAGCAAACCCTCGATGCCCTCGCTGCGCTGGATTATCCGGACTATGAAGTGCTGGTGATCGACAACAACACCAAAGACCCCGCCGTATGGGAGCCGCTCAAGGCCCACTGCGAAAAGCTTGGCGAGCGTTTCAAGTTCTTCCACGTAGCACCTTTGGCCGGTTTCAAGGGCGGTGCGTTGAACTATCTGCTCCCGCACACCGCCAAGGACGCCGAAGTCATCGCGGTGATCGATTCGGACTACTGCGTGGACCGCAACTGGCTCAAGCACATGGTGCCGCACTTCGCTGACCCGAAAATCGCCGTTGTCCAGTCGCCTCAGGACTACCGAGACCAGCACGAGAGCGCTTTCAAGAAGCTTTGCTACAGCGAATACAAAGGCTTCTTCCACATCGGTATGGTCACCCGCAATGACCGCGACGCGATCATCCAGCATGGCACCATGACCATGACCCGGCGCAGCGTGTTGCAAGAGTTGGGCTGGGCCGAATGGTGCATCTGCGAGGACGCCGAGCTGGGCCTGCGTGTGTTCGAGAAGGGCCTGTCGGCGGCCTATGCGCACAACAGCTATGGCAAAGGCCTGATGCCCGATACCTTCATCGACTTCAAGAAGCAGCGCTTCCGCTGGGCCTACGGTGCCATCCAGATCATCAAGCATCACGCCGCAGCCCTGCTGCGCGGCAAGGGCAGCGAGCTCACCCGCGGTCAGCGTTACCACTTCCTGGCCGGCTGGCTGCCGTGGATTGCCGATGGCATGAATATCTTCTTCACGGTCGGTGCGCTGCTGTGGTCGGCTGCGATGATCATCGTGCCACACCGGGTCGACCCGCCACTGATGATCTTCGCCATTCCACCGCTGGCGCTGTTCTTCTTCAAGGTCGGCAAGATCATCTTCCTCTACCGCCGTGCGGTGGGGGTGAACATGAAGGATGCGTTCGCTGCGGCATTGGCGGGGCTGGCTCTGTCGCACACCATCGCCAAAGCGGTGCTGTACGGGTTCTTCACCAGTAGCATGCCGTTCTTCCGGACGCCGAAGAATGCCGACAGCCATGGCTTGTTGGTGGCGATTTCCGAAGCGCGCGAGGAGTTGTTCATCATGCTGCTGTTGTGGGGCGCGGCGGCCGGGATCTATCTGGTGCAGGGGCTGCCGAGTTCGGACATGCGATTCTGGGTGGCGATGCTGCTGGTGCAGTCGCTGCCCTACGTGGCGGCATTGGTGATGGCCTTTCTCTCGTCGCTCCCCAAGCCTGCAGAAAAAGCCGCTGAGCCGCAGCAGGCCTGAGGCTACCAGGGCTGCTTGGCAGCCCTTCGCAGCACAAGGCCACGTCTGCAGCCAGTCGCGTGGCCTTGTTAGAAGCACGCTTGTGCCGCGAATGGGCCGCAACGCGGCCCCACCGGATCGTCTGTTTGATATAAGATAACGCCCCTCAGATATTCCCGCCTTGCCTGCCCCGGAGTTCCCCATGACGGCCCCTGCCGAGCTCTCGCCTACCCTTCAACTGGCCTGCGACCTGATCCGTCGCCCCTCGGTCACACCCGTCGATGCCGATTGCCAGGCCCAGATGATGAGCCGCCTGGGCGCCGTGGGCTTCCAGCTCGAGCCGATGCGCATCGAAGACGTCGACAACTTCTGGGCTACCCACGGCAGCCAGGATGGCCCGGTACTGTGCTTTGCCGGCCACACCGATGTGGTGCCCACCGGCCCGGTACAACAATGGCAGCATGAGCCGTTCGAAGCGCTGATCGACGCTGACGGCATGCTCTGTGGCCGGGGGGCGGCCGATATGAAAGGCAGCCTGGCGTCGATGGTGATCGCCAGCGAGCGCTTCGTGCAGGACTACCCTGACCACCGTGGCAAGGTCGCCTTCCTGATCACCAGCGACGAGGAAGGCCCAGCCCACCATGGCACCAAAGCGGTGGTCGAACGCTTGAAAGCGCGCAACGAGCGCCTGGACTGGTGCATCGTTGGCGAACCATCGAGCACCACCTTGCTCGGTGACGTGGTCAAGAACGGCCGCCGTGGCTCGCTGGGCGCCAAGCTGACCGTACGTGGCAAACAAGGCCATGTGGCCTACCCGCACCTGGCCCGCAACCCAATCCATTTGGCTGCACCGGCCCTCGCGGAACTGGCCGCAGAACACTGGGACGAAGGCAACGCGTTTTTCCCGCCGACCAGTTTCCAGATCTCCAACCTCAACGCAGGCACCGGCGCCACTAACGTGGTCCCGGGCGAGTTGACCGCGCTGTTCAACTTCCGCTTCTCCACCGAGTCGACCGTCGAAGGCCTGCAATCGCGGGTGTCGGCGATTCTCGACAAACACCAGCTTGATTGGTCGATCGATTGGGCACTGTCGGGCCTGCCGTTCCTCACCGAACCTGGCGAACTGCTCGATGCGGTGTCGGCCAGCATCAAGGGCGTCACCGGCCGCGACACCCAACCCTCGACCAGCGGCGGCACCTCCGATGGTCGCTTCATTGCCACCATGGGCACCCAGGTGGTCGAAATCGGCCCGGTCAACGCCACCATCCACCAGGTGGATGAGCGGATCCTGGCCAGCGATCTCGACCTGCTGACCGAAATCTACTACCAGACCCTGGTCCGGTTGCTCGCCTGATGCTCGCCTGCCCACTCTGCCAGGCGCCCCTCTCGCAGCTCGACAATGGGGTAGTCTGCCCTGCCGGCCACCGTTTCGATCGGGCGCGCCAGGGTTACCTGAACCTGCTGCCGGTGCAGCACAAAAACAGCCGTGACCCTGGCGACAACCAGGCCATGGTGCAGGCCCGCCGCGATTTCCTCGATGCCGGCCACTACGCCCCAGTGGCCCGGCGCCTGGCGCAGCTTGCCGCCGAGCGCCAACCGGGCGCCTGGCTGGATATCGGTTGTGGGGAGGGCTATTACACCGCCCAGATCGCCGATGCGTTGCCTGCTAGCGCTGGATATGCCCTGGATATCTCCCGCGAGGCAGTCAAACGCGCTTGTCGCCGTGCTCCGAACGTCACCTGGATGGTCGCCAGCATGGCACGTGTGCCATTGGCCGATGAAAGCTGCCAGTTCATCGCCAGCGTGTTCAGCCCCCTGGACTGGGGCGAGGCCAAGCGCCTGCTCAGCCCAGGGGGCGGCCTGATGCGGGTCGGCCCGACCAGCGGCCACCTGATGGAGTTGCGTGAAGTACTCTACGATGAAGTGCGCCACTATGCCGACGACAAGCACCTGGCACTGGTGCCCGAGGGCATGGCCCACGCCCATAGCGAAATCCTCGAATTTCGCCTGAGCCTGGCCCTGCCCAAGGCACGTGCCGACCTGCTGGCGATGACCCCGCACGGCTGGCGCGCCAGCGCCGAAAAGCGCGCGCGAGTGATCGACCAGCCCGAGCCTTTCGCGGTCACGGTTTCCATGCGTTATGACTATTTCGTGCGCCAGCACTGAGCACACCCGGAGCCCCTATGCGCCAACCTGATATCGAGATCTACCTGAAGGACGCCGACGTCGACCACCAGCAGATCGCTCAGTGGCTCAGCGAAGCCATCGGCCCATGCAGCCAATGGAAGCAAAAAGGCCAGACCTTCAAATGCCAGGCCGGTAACATTCCGGTCACTTGGTTACCCAAAGCTGTGGGGAAATGGAACAGCCTGTACCTGGAAAGCGATCAGACGCCATGGGCCGATGATGTGGCCTGCGCTCGAGCGGCATTCGCGGCACTGAACGTCGAAGTGCGTTGTGCGCCGGGTGGCTGGGTGGAGGAAGACGGTGAAGAAGATGCCGATCGCTGGATCCGCATCAGCGCCGACGGTGAAGAAGAAATCACCTGGCGCACCTCCTGAGCAACGGGCGTCAGAAGCGTATGCATCAGGCTGCAAGTACACGGTCACCTGCAGCTTGAAGCTTACCGATCAAGGCTTGAACAGAGGCTCAGAGCCCGACTACGTCTTCGGCTTGCAGGCCTTTCTGGCCCTGCACGCAGGCGTATTCCACCCGCTGCCCTTCGACCAGGGTACGATGCCCCTCACCGCGGATCGCCCGATAGTGGACGAAAACATCCGCACCACCTTCACGCTGAATGAAGCCATAACCTTTGGCATCGTTGAACCACTTAACATTCCCAGTCTCACGAGACGACATCTGAACTACTCCGGATTTTTATTGTGAAGATCGCCTTGTAGACACAGGGTGTCCTCCCTATGTCGACGCCGCTTGCCGAAATCTCTTGCAAGCGGCAGGCCGAGTATATGACACGGCACAAAAAAATTTCATGACTGTCGTGCTATTTACCGAATTTTGCTGAACTTACGCCGATACGGCAGACTAACTGGCTGTCTATTCTCAGAAATTCATGCCCAGGGCACTCACCCATGACCCGTTCCCCTTTGCGCCGTCTGATTTTCGGCGCTCTGCGTCGCCTGATGTACCTGTGGGTGCGCTCCGAGACCATCAACCAGTCCTCCCTCACCCTGCAACTGGACCGCAGCCGCCCTGTGTTCTACGCGCTGCCGTCACCGTCGCTCACTGATCTGGTGGTGGTCGACCGGGAATGCACCAAAGCAGGGCTGCCGCGCCCGGTGCTGCCTGTCGCCGTCGGCCCGCTGCATGAGCCTGCCGCCTTCTTCTACCTAACGCCAGACCCAGACTGGCTTGGCCGCCAAGACAAGCGTGGTGCCCCGCCGACCCTGGAGCGCCTGGTGGCAGCCATCAGCCAGCATGCCGAGGAAGATGCGCAGATCATCCCGGTGAGCGTGTTCTGGGGCCAGACCCCTGCCAGTGAAAACAGCCCGTGGAAATTGCTGTTCGCCGACAGCTGGGCAGTGACCGGGCGCCTGCGCCGGCTGCTGACGGTATTGATTCTTGGCCGCAAGACCCGCGTCCAGTTCTCGGCACCGATCCACCTGCGCGAACTGGTGCAGCACAACAAGGGCCACGAGCGCACCGTGCGCATGGCCCAGCGCCTGATGCGCGTGCATTTTCGCAACCTCAAGAGTGCCGTCATCGGCCCCGATATCTCGCACCGGCGCAACCTGGTCAAGGGCCTGGTGCATGCGCCCCTGGTGCGCCAGGCAATTGCCGAAGAGGCTCAGCGCGAGAACCTGCCACTGGCCAAGGCCGAGGCTCTGGCGCTGCGCTACGGCAACGAAATCGCCTCGGACTACACCTACACTGCCATCCGCTTTCTTGAAGTTGTGCTCAGCTGGTTCTGGCACAAGATCTACGACGGCATCAAGGTCAACCACATCGAACAGGTGCAGGGCATCGCCCCCGGCCATGAAGTGATCTACGTGCCCTGCCACCGCAGCCACATCGACTACCTGCTGCTGTCTTACCTGTTGTTCCGCAACGGCCTGACACCCCCGCACATCGCCGCCGGCATCAACCTCAACATGCCGGTGATCGGCGGCCTGCTGCGCCGTGGCGGTGCTTTCTTCATGCGTCGTACGTTCAAGGGCAACCCGCTGTACACCGCGGTGTTCAACGAGTACCTGCACACCCTGTTCACCAAGGGCTTCCCGGTCGAGTACTTCGTCGAAGGCGGTCGCTCGCGCACTGGGCGCATGCTGCAGCCACGCACCGGAATGCTGGCGATCACCCTGCGCAGCTTTCTGCGCTCATCGCGCACGCCAATCGTGTTCGTACCGGTCTACATCGGCTACGAGCGGGTACTGGAAGGCCGCACCTACTTGGGCGAACTGCGTGGGGCGAGCAAGAAGAAAGAGTCGATCTTCGACATCTTCAAGGTCATCGGTGCGCTGAAGCAGCGTTTTGGCCAGGTGTCGGTCAACTTCGGCGAGCCGATCCGCCTGGCTGCCTTCCTCGACCAGCAGCAACCCGGCTGGCGGGAGCAAGACCTGGGTCCGCAGTTCCGCCCGGCCTGGTTGAACGAAACCACCACCCGCCTGGGCGAAACCGTGGCTCGCCACCTCAACGGGGCGGCGGCAGTCAACCCGGTCAACCTGGTCGCTCTGGCTTTGCTGTCCACCAGCCGCCTGGCGCTGGACGAACGTGCCCTGGTGCGGGTACTGGACCTGTACCTGGCGCTGCTGCGCCAGGTGCCCTATTCCGAGCACACCACACTACCTGAAGGTGACGGCCAGGCATTGATCGAGCACGTGCGTGGCATGGACCTGCTGGCCGAACAGAAGGACGCCATGGGGCGCATCCTTTATCTGGATGAAGCCAACGCGGTACTGATGACCTACTACCGCAACAACGTCCTGCACATCTTCGCCCTGCCCGCACTGCTGGCGAGCTTCTTCCTCAGTAGCTCGCGCATGAGCCGCGCGCTGCTTGGGCAATATGTGCGTGCGCTGTACCCGTACCTGCAAGCCGAGCTGTTCCTGCGCTGGCCGCCTGAGCAACTGGACGAAGTGATCGACCAGTGGCTGGCAGCACTGGTGGATCAGGGCCTGCTGCGCCAGGACAATGACCTGTTCATGCGCCCGGCCCCGAGTTCTCGCCAATTCGTGCTGCTGACGTTGCTAGCGCGCAGCATCACCCAGACCTTGCAGCGTTTCTACATGGCGACCTCGCTGTTGCTCAACAGTGGCCAGAACACCCTGAGCGCCGAGGCACTGGAAGACCTGTGCGTGATGATGGCCCAGCGCCTGTCGATTCTGCATGGCCTCAACGCCCCGGAGTTCTTCGACAAGACCCTGTTCCGGCACTTCATCCACACCTTGATCGAGCAGCGCGTGCTGCGCCCTGACAGCAGTGGCAAGCTGGGGTACCACGACAAACTGGGCGAGCTGGCCGAAGGGGTGGCCAAGCGCGTGTTGTCGGCAGAACTGCGCCTGTCGATTCGGCAGGTTGCACTGCACGGCGATGATGCATTGACCAGGGCTGCCATCTGAAGCCCCCGCCTGCGCGGAAAATCCGTTAAAGTCCTTGGCGTTGGCCACAAGCCAGCGCCAAGGACACCGGAGATTCCATGAAAAAGCTCTTTATGCTGTGCTGTGCATCCCTGCTCGCAGCCTGTTCCAGCCCAACACCTTCCAACCAGGCCAGCCTGGACGGTGAAGTCTTCTACCTACAGCGCATCGCCCTGCCACCGGCTGCCACCTTGAGCGTTACACTGCAGGATGTCTCGCTGATGGATGCCCCTGCCGTGACCCTGGCCCGCCAGGCCGGCCCGGTCAAAGGCAACGTACCGCTGCCCTTCCACCTCACTTACGATGCCGCCCAAGTCAAACCTGGCCACCGCTATGCGCTCAGCGCGCGGATCGAGCTGGACGGTCAACTGCTGTTCATCAACACCCAACAACACAGCGTCGCGCTCGACGGCAGTGACCAGCAGCCGGTTCGTGTCAAAGTCGACCCGGTGCGTTGAGCATTCTCCTTTAATCGATAAGGAAATACCCATGATTCGCGCCTCCTTGCGCTTGACTACCCTATGCGCCGGCTTGTTGTTGTCGGCCAGCGCCCTGGCGCTGTCGCTCGGCGACCTCAGCCAGTCCGATGCCACCGGCGGCCTGAAAGACGCACTTACCCAAGGTGCGCAGATTGCCGTCAAGCAACTGAGCACGCCAGGCGGCTTCAGCAACAACCCCGATGTACGCATCGAACTGCCGGGCAACCTTGGCAAGGCCGCCAAGGCCATGAAGATGTTCGGTAAAGGCGACCAGGTCGAAGCCCTTGAAGCCGGCATGAACAAGGCTGCCGAGGCCGCCGTGCCGCAGGCCCAGGCCATTTTGGTGGATGCCGTGAAGAAAATGAGCGTCACCGACGCCAAGGGCATCCTCAGCGGCGGTGAGGACTCAGCCACCCAGTATCTGAACAAGAGCAGCCGCGAACAGATTCGTGCCAAGTTCCTGCCGATCGTCAAGCAGGCCACCGACAAGGTCGGCGTGGCTCAGCAGTACAATGCCTTCGCCGGCCAGGCCAAAGGCCTGGGGCTGATCAAAAATGACGCCAACATCGAGAACTACGTGACCGAAAAGGCCCTGGACGGGCTGTTCGAGATGATTGCCAAACAGGAACAGAGTATCCGCCAGAACCCAGCCCAGGCCGCTACAAGCCTTGCCAAGAAAGTGTTCGGCGCCCTGTGACAACCCAGGGGGGCTGTGTGCCCCCCGTGCACTTCAGCCCTCCTTGACCCTGAACCACGCCGCATACAATGCCGGCAGGAATAACAGGGTCAACGTCGTGGCGACGATCAACCCACCCATTATCGCCACCGCCATCGGCCCGTAGAAGACACTGCGTGACAACGGGATCATCGCCAGCACTGCCGCCAGCGCCGTCAGCACGATCGGCCGGAAGCGCCGCACCGTGGCCTCGATGATCGCCTGCCAACGGTCCAGCCCCGAGGCGATATCCTGCTCGATCTGGTCGACCAGAATCACCGAGTTGCGCATGATCATCCCCGCCAGGGCAATGGTGCCGAGCATGGCGACGAAGCCGAACGGTTGGCGGAACACCAGCAGGAACACAGTGACGCCAATCAGCCCCAGCGGTGCGGTAAGGAACACCATCACCGTGCGCGAAAAGCTGCGCAACTGGACCATAAGCAGGCTCAGCACCACCACGATGAACAGGGGCATGCCGGCGTTCACCGATTTCTGCCCGCGTTCGGCGTCCTCGACCGTACCTCCGACTTCCAGCAGGTAGCCATCGGGCAGCTTGGCCCTGATTGACTGCAGGGTCGGCAGTATCTGCTTGACCAGGGTGGCAGGCTGCTGGTTGTCATAGATATCGGCGCGCACGGTCACCGCCGGCAAGCGGTTGCGGTGCCAGATGATGCCTTCCTCGAAGCCGTACTCCAACGTCGCGACCTGAGACAGCGCCACGCTCTGGCCATTGTTGGTTGGCAAGGCCAGGCTGGCGAGGTTACCCAGGTCGCCGCGCTCCCGGGCAGTACCGCGCAAGAGGATTTCGATCAGCTCATTGTCCTCACGGTACTGGCTGACGGTGGTGCCGGTCAGCGAACTCTGCAAGAAGCTCGACACCTGGGCCGTGCTCACGCCCAGGGCGCGAGCGCGGTCCTGGTCGATCTTCAGGAACACTGCCTTGCTCGGTTCTTCCCAGTCCAGGTGTACGTTGACCAGATGCGGGTTCTCGCGGACCTTTTCCGCCACTTCGCGGGCCAAGGCACGGGCCTGCTCGATATGTTCCCCGGTCACCCGGAACTGCACCGGGTAGCCCACCGGTGGGCCGTTTTCAAGACGTGTGACACGGGCGCGCACGTCAGGGAACTGCTGCTCGACAGTGCCGATCAACCAACTGCGCAAGCGCTCACGTTCTTCGAGCGAGCTGGCCAGAACGACGAACTGGGCGAAGCTGGCGGCCGGCAGTTGCTGGTCCAGCGGCAGATAGAAGCGTGGCGAGCCTGAACCTACATAAGCCACGTAGTTTTCGATGCCGTCCTGTTGCTTGAGCAACGCTTCGAGTTGCTTGACCCGCTCGGCGGTATTGGCCAGCGAGGCACCTTCGGCAAGCTTCAAATCCACTAACAGTTCAGGTCGCCCTGAGGCCGGGAAGAACTGCTGAGGCACGAAGCGGAACAGCAAGATGCTGCCGACGAAGGCGGCAATGGTCAGCACGATCACCGTCTTGCGCCGCCGCACGCACCACTCCACCACCCGCCGAACCCGTTGATAGAACGGCGTGGCATAGGGGTCGGGAGCATGCCCGTGCTTGTCATGGCGCGCAGCGTGCAGCTTGGCCAAGTCTGGCAGTAGCCGTTCGCCCAGGTAAGGTACGAAGAGCACCGCAGCTACCCATGAGGTTAGCAGTGCGATGGTCACTACCTGGAAGATCGACCGGGTGTATTCGCCGGTGCTGGAAGCCGCCGTGGCGATCGGCAAAAAGCCCGCTGCGGTGATCAAGGTACCGGTGAGCATAGGGAAAGCCGTGCTTGTCCAGGCATAGCTGGCTGCCTTGAGGCGATCGAAGCCCTGCTCCATCTTGATCGCCATCATTTCCACAGCAATGATCGCATCGTCCACCAGCAGGCCCAGCGCCAACACCAGCGCACCGAGCGAGATCTTGTGCAAGCCGATGCCAAAATAGTGCATGGCGGCGAAGGTCATGGCCAACACCAGGGGAATCGCCAGGGCCACCACCAGGCCGGTACGCAGGCCGAGAGAGAAGAAGCTCACCAACAGCACGATCACCAGCGCCTCGACCAGCACCTGTACGAATTCGCCGACCCCGGCCTTGACCGCGGCGGGCTGGTCCGACACTTTGCGCAGTTCCATGCCTGCTGGCAGGTTGCGCGCCAGGCGCTCGAACTCGCCCTCCAGCGCTTGGCCCAGCACCAGAATATCGCCGCCATCTTTCATCGACACCGCCAGACCAATGGCGTCCTCGCCCATGAAGCGCATGCGTGGGGCTGGCGGGTCGTTGAAGCCGCGGTGCACGTCAGCCACATCGCCTATACGAAAGGTGCGATCACCCACCCGCACAGGGAACTGACGTATCTGGTCAACACTGTCGAAGCGCCCGCTCACACGCAGCTGCAGGCGTTCACTGGGGGTTTCGAAAAACCCTGCAGTGCTCACCGCGTTCTGCTCGCGCAACGCCTGCTGGACCGCCTCCAAGGGCACACCCAGGGTCGCCAGCTTGAGGTTGGACAGCTCGATCCAGACCTTCTCGTCCTGCAAGCCGACCAGCTCGACCTTGCCTACATCCTTGACCCGCTGCAGCTGGATCTGCACCCGCTCGGCGTAGTCCTTGAGCACCGCGTAGTCGAAACCCGCGCCCGTCAGGGCGTAGATATTGCCGAAGGTGGTACCGAACTCGTCATTGAAGAATGGCCCCTGGACCTCCGGTGGCAAGGTATGGCGGATATCCGAAACCTTCTTGCGAATCTGGTACCACAACTCGGGGATATCCTTGGAGTGCAGCGAGTCGCGGGCCATGAAGGTGACTTGGGACTCACCGGGCCGCGAGAACGAGACGATCCTTTCGTACTCGCCCGTCTCCATCAACTTCTTTTCGATACGCTCGGTAACCTGGCGCGATACTTCCTCTGCCGTAGCACCCGGCCAGAGGGTACGAATGACCATGGCTTTGAAAGTGAATGGCGGATCTTCGCTTTGCCCAAGTTTTGTGTAGGAGACGGCGCCAACGGCAGCCAGCAGAATCATCAGAAAAAGGACGATCTGGCGATTACGCAGCGCCCAGGCAGATAGATTGAAACCCATCGGGACTTACTCCTTGGCCGTCAGGTTCACTAGGCGATTGGTTCGGTCCACGGGGCGTATTTCCTGGCCCTCGCGCAGTACATGGCCCCCTGCAGCGACCACCCAGTCATTGGGGCCGAGGCCTTCGAGCACCGGCACGCTTTCGCTGCCATAAGCACCCAGGCGCACCACCGCGCGCTCCAGGCGGCTGTCCTGGTTGACCCGCCATACGTAGGCCTGGCCGTTTTGCGCGGTGACCGCCGAGAGCGGCACCGCGAGTGCTATCACGCCCTCATGGGCAACGAACACCCGCGCGCTCTGCCCGAGCTCGGCAGGCACCTTGGCGGACGAAAAAGCGATGCGTGCAGCGAAGGTGCGCGAACGCGGGTCGGCTGAGGGTGAAAGCTCGCGAATACGCCCTGGGAACCGCTCACCAGGGCGCGACCACAGTTCCACGCTGACGGGCTGGCCTACGGCAAAACCTGCAAACTGTTGTTCCGGCAGCGCAATGGCCACTTCGCGCTCACCGTCAGCGGCAAGGGTGAATACCGTTTGCCCGGCAGCGACCACCTGCCCCACTTCAACCTGACGCTGGGCGATCACGCCCGCCTGCGGTGCACGCAACACCGCGTATTGAGCCTGGTTGCCGGCCACGTCGTATTCGGCCTTGGCCTGCTTGAGGCGGGCAAGGCCGGCGCGATAAAGGTTTTCCGCGTTGTCATACTGGGAATGGCTGACCATCTGCCGATCCCGCAGCTTCAGGTAGCGGTCACGCTCGGTACGTACCAGCGACAGGTTGGCCTGAGCGGCTGCCAGTTGAGCACGGCTGGCCTCAAGTTGCAGGCGCACATCCTGTGGGTCGAGCTCAGCCAAAGGCTGATCGGCCTTGACCCGCTGCCCCTCCTCCACCAAGCGCTTGCTGACTTTGCCGCCAATGCGAAAAGCCAGCGCCGGCTCCAGCCGCGCGCGCACTTCGCCAGGATAACTGTCGGCAACGGCGGCGGCAGCGTGCGGCTGGACCACCAGCGCCGGGCGTGGTGCAGCAGGCGCGGCGGCTTCCTGGCCGCACGCCGCGAGCAACAGCGCAGCAACTGCGGGCAGAGCAAGTGACAGGACTTGGCGCAACATGGGAAATCCTTTCGCGGGTACGTATTGGAATATTTATACTGGCGAGTATATTAAATCAGGGAACCGAGGCCGGGAAGCCGACGTCGGAAAGAAAATCGACATTAACGACGGTCACGAGCTACAGCCGCAAGACGTCTGAGCCGGTAAGATGGTCGCCCCTTCAACCAGATGCGGATCCCAATGTCCAACGACGCACCCAACGGCCCGGGCAGGCCCAAGGACCTGGCCAAGCGCGAGGCCATCCTCGAAGCTGCCAAGGCCCTGTTCCTCAGCCTTGGCTATGCCAACACCAGCATGGATGCGGTCGCTGCGGCGGCAGGTGTTTCAAAACTCACGGTCTACAGCCACTTCACCGACAAGCAGACGCTGTTTGGCTCGGCGGTCATGGCGACCTGCCAGAACCAGTTGCCCGACCTGATATTCGAATACCCCGCCGGCGCCCCTGTGCAGGAGGTGCTGCTCAATATCGGGCGCAATTTCCAAGCGCTGATCTGCAGCGACGAAGCAGTCAAGCTCAGCCGCCTGATCATCGCGCTGGGCAGCCAGGACCCAGCCTTCGGTCAGTTTTTCTACGAGGCGGGGCCCAAACGGGTGCTAGCAGGTATGGAGGCGCTGCTGCGCGAGATCGACGAACGCGGCTTGCTGCGCATCGCTAACCCGTTACAGGCCGCCGAGCACTTTTTCTGCCTTATCAAAGGCGCGCCGGATTATCGTTTGCTGCTGGGATGTGCGGGGCCGCTGGAGGGCGACGAGGCCGAGGCCCATGTACGTGAGGTGGTCGGGTTGTTCATCCGGGCTTTCGAAGCCTGAGTCATGCTGAACCGGCCTTTGCCGGCTGACGTTGCTACAGGGCTCGTGTAGCTGCGACTTCAGCCGCGCATAGGCCGGTTCAGGCGGTCACGCCTTCAACGCTTTTTTCGGATAGATGTCATACCGACTCGACTTGCCTTCCAGGCTATGGCTCGGCTTGGGCCCTTCGATGATCGGTGCTTTGCGCGGGCGCTTGACCACTACTCGGTGGCTGGCCAGCGCCAAGGCTGCCTCGAGCAGGGCCGGGGCATCCAGGTCATCACCCACCAGCGGTCGGAAGACTCGCATCTCCTTTTTCACCAAGGCGCTCTTGTCACGGTGCGGGAACATCGGGTCAAGGTAGATCACCTGCGGCGCCTCCCCTTCCCAGGCGCGCATCTGCTCGATGGCATTGCCGGTCAACAGACGCATGCGGGCCACGATGGCGCCGACCTGTTCATCGCCCCGGGCCCGCGCCAGGCCGTCTTCAAGCAGCGCTGCGATCAATGGCTGGCGCTCGATCAGGGTCATCTGGCAGCCCAGGCTGGCCAGCACGAATGCGTCCTTGCCAAGGCCTGCGGTAGCGTCCAGCACCTGCGGCCGCACACCTTGGGCAATACCAACGGCCTTGGCGATCATCTGCCCGTTGCCACCGCCGAACAGCCGCCGGTGCGCCGCTTGCCCCTCGACGAAGTCGACCCGCACCGGCCCTGGCGCCTGCGGCCCCAATTGCTGGATCTGCAAGCCCTCAGCGCCCACCTGTACCGCGAATTCGGCACGCTCGTCCTCCAGCGGCAAACCCAGGCGCGCGGCCCAACTGGCCGCCTGGGCAGCGTACTGCGGCGCCAGCGCCTCAACCCTAAGTCCTGTGCCCTGCTCCTGCTCTTGCATTTCAACCTGCACTCGAAAAATGTAAACAAGCCCTTCATGTATCACCGGCACGGCCGATACAGGCAATATCCCGCTATTCTGCCAGAGCACAACGCGCGCGACTGCCATGACAGATACACTTCCCATCGGTTTGACCTACTTGTCGCCTGTCGGCAACTACGGTCGGCAGAATACCCAGGCACTGGGCGGCGTTAGCCACCTGTGGCAGGATTTCTTTGCCCGCGCCATGGCCGACCAGCAAGCGCTGGAGCCGGACAGCGTCATCCAGGCCATGGAGCAGTGCGACAAGCAGACTGGGGAACCGATCGGCGCAGCCAAGGCGTTGGCCCTGATCCAAACCCAACGTGCCTGCCCCGTACAGGAAACCGTCGTTGCACCGCCCGAGCCGCTGTTTCTGCCCAAGGCCGAGCTTGAGGCCAACTTGCTGGAACCGGCGCCAGAGCCATTCACTGTGGCCGAGATGATTCAGCAACAACGCCAACTCGACATCAGCAACAACTGGCTGCGCCCTATCGTCATGAGCCAAGGCCACCCGACGGCAGAACCAGGCCCGGCCCCCTCACCGCGCCCGCTACACCTGCCGATCGCTGAATTGGAAAAGGACCTGCTCGACCCCGCGCCAGAGCCGTTTGACGAGGCTACCCTGGCCAAGCAGCAGAATGAACTGGAGTTCGATATGCACTGGGCGCGCCCGGTGGTGTTGAACAACGTTCGCATACACGCCTGAGGTCAGCGGCAGACCTGCCAGCGCCCCATGTCCAGATGAAAGTGGTTGTGGTGAGCAGCGTTGTAGTCCGGCCCCAAGACCGTACTGAAACTGTCGCACGCCGCCCGATGCACTCGCCTCAGAAAGTCGCCTTTCTGCCCTCCCGCCTGCCAATCCTGAGCCAACACGATGCGCTGGCCGCCTTGTAGACGAAAGCCGCTGATATCCAGGGCGTTGGCCGTAGCGTGCTCGCTCAGGCGCCCTTGCTTGCGGTTATAGATATTGCGGCAGGCAAAGCTGCCCAAATGATCCACCTGAACCACAGGCTGGCCGAAAACCTGCTGCGCCACCACCTGCAGGCCATGGCGCTCGAACAAGGCATAGGCCACAGCCAGCGGGCAACTGGCGAGAAAACTACTGCTCAGCCGGGCTTGCCCTTGCTCGATGCGCCACACGTTCTCAAGCGGGCAGTTGGCCGATGCCGGGCTGTCGGCCTGTGCTCGGTAGCGAAGGCCGGAGCTCTCCAGGGTCTGGCGGCACAGGGCTGGGTCGCCGCGCAAGCGCGACAGCTTGTAGTGGGTCAACCAGTTGGGTGGTTGGCGCACATCCAGTGGTGCCCACGGGTTCCAGGCATCGGGAAGGCGCCAGCCAAGCTGCCAGACAAGGCCCGCCGTTAGCACCAGCAGGCTACACAGCAGCATGAATACGCGCATGGCTCAGCGGTGGAACAGAGCGTTGAGCTGTGCGAACGGCAGCGCCTGCTCAGCGTAATTGAAGGTGCCCTGGTCGCGTATTTCCAATGCCGCACGGTGGAAGGCGCCCAGCGCTGCACGGGCCAGCGAAGAGCCCACGCTGATGCGGCGCACGCCCAGGTCCTGCAACTGGTTGACGCAAAGCGGCACACCGGCCAACCCCATCAGTACATTGACAGGCTTGGGCGCTACCGCCTGAACCACAGCACGCACTTCATCGACACTGCGCAACCCGGGTGCATAAAGCACGTCAGCACCCGCCTCGGCGAAGGCTTGCAAGCGCTTGATGGTGTCGTCCAAGTCCATGCGCCCGTGCAGCAGGTTTTCAGCACGGGCACACAAGGTGAACGGAAATGGCAGACTGCGCGCGGCCTGCGCGGCGGCCCGAACCCGCGCTACGGCCAGTTCGAAATCGTAGATAGGCGCTTCGGCGCGGCCGCTGGCATCTTCGATCGAGCCGCCGACCAACCCTGTCTGGGCAGCACGCACAATGGCGTGGGCGCAGTCATCGGGTTGGTCGCCGAAGCCATTTTCCAGGTCGGCAGCCACCGGCAACGGTGTTGCATCGACGATCAGGCCAGCGTTGTCCAAGGTTTCATCCAGGCACAACGCACCTTCGGCATCCGCTCGCCCGAGGCTGAACGCCAGGCCTGCACTCGTGGTGGCCAAAGCTTCGAAGCCAAGACTGGCCAGCAACTTGGCGGAACCGGCATCCCAGGGGTTGGCAATGACGAATGCGCCGTCGCGCTCGTGCAATGCCTTGAACGCTTCGGCTCGCAAAGTCTGTACATCCATGATCGCAATCTCCGGGGCGGCAGGTAAGGGTCAGAGTAGCCCCAGTTGTTCGACCTCAGGTGCGCGCGGCAATTCAGGCAAAGGCGCAAGCCCCGGCAAGCGAGCCATCAAGCGCTGGTGAAAGCGCTGAGCAAGCGCGGCGGCCAGGCGATTATCCGAGGTATGAAGAAACACATAGGGGCTACGCCCTTGCTCGATCCAGCCGGCGACCTTGTCGACCCACGGGGTGAGAAACCCCTCATTGGCGGCCAATTGCGGATGCCCGATAAAGCGCACCTGCGGGTGCTGGGTGAAGGCGGCGGGGCGCGCAGGGACCTTGGGCTTTTTCGACTGCGCGTGCAGGACGGCAGGGTCGCGCGATACACAACTGAACAGCGCGCGAGAATCCAGGCAAATGCGCTCGACACCCCGTTCGTGCAGCAGACGGTTGAGCGACCGCTCTTCCTCGCCCTTGGCAAAGAAGGCGTGGTTGCGCACCTCCACCGCCACAGGTACGCCGATCTGGTCCAGAAACTGGCCGAGCTCGCCTAGCCGTGCGGGGCCGAACCTGGCCGACAGCTGCAACCAGTACGGCGCTACTCGCTGCCCCAGCGGCGCCAGCAAACGGGTGAAATCAAAGGCCGATTCAAGCTGATCACGCAGGTCACCCTCATGGCTGATGTCTCGGGGGAACTTGGCGGTGATACGAAAGTGTGCAGGCATGACCTGCGCCCAGCGCGCAATGGTGCGCTGCGCTGGACGGGCGTAGAAGGTGGTATTGCCTTCGACTGCGTTGAATACCTGGCTGTAGTAGCCCAACATTTCGTTGGTGCTGGCGTCGGCTGGGTACAGGTAGTCGCGCCAGGCGCTTTCGCTCCAGGACGGACAACCCAGGAAATAAGGCAGAGGGGGCGGATTCATCCGTCAAATGTACAGGTCGAGCCCTATCACTTCCATGTCCCAGTCGGTAAAACCGGCAGTGCTCAAGTAGCTGGCCAATGCGGTGGCCGTGCGGCGATCCCGAGCTCGTGGGAACACCATGTCCTGCTGGCGAGCCGGCACGCCAGCCGAGCGGCGGCGAGTAGTAGCTTCCATGGGCACTTCGTTGTTTTCGACCAGATCGGCATCTTCGACGCTCTCATCGCGCACCACGGCCTTACGCGGCGTGCGCTTGACCGGATAGGACTGTGAGGAGAAACCGTCGATACGCATGAGATGAGCACTCAGGACCAGTGGTGGCAATTTAGCATCAACCGAGCCCCGTCGCTAATGCTCGATTGATAACTGGACCACAGTTTGCGCTGAAGGTTTATCGTCAGCAGCGATAACCGACGAATAGCCGTCAGCGCGCCTTTGGGGTGGCCACATTGTCGCGCAGGTAGACAGGGTGCGCCTGCTCGGCTGCCACTGCCTCGCCCCGTGCCCAGGCAAAGCGGGCCAGGCTCAGGATGTCCAGCGCATTGGGCAGCGCAGCTGGGTCACTGGAACTGGCGCTGACCGCCAGGCGCTCGGCATAGCACCAGCCAGTACCTGCGCCGAACCAGTCGCCGCCACTGCCAGCAGGCAAGGCCACGCGTTCGGGTGGCAAGACGGCCTCGCTGCCTTGCAGACACATTTCGCCGGCATGGGCCTGGTAACAGCCCCAATAGACTTCATCCATCCGCGCATCAATGGCAGCTACTACCTGCTGCACACCGTGCTCGCGCAAAGCGCCCTGGGCCAACGCGGCCAGGTTCGACACCGGCACCACCGGGCGCTCCAGTGCGAACGCCAGGCCCTGGACCACGCCGATCGCGATGCGCACCCCAGTGAATGCGCCCGGACCTCGGCCGAAGGCAATGGCATCCAGGGCACTGAGGGCCACGCCGGAATCGGCCAGCAGCTGCTTGATCATCGGCAGCAGCTTCTGCGCGTGCATACGTGGGATCACCTCATAATGGCTGGTTACCTCGCCGTCATGCAGCAATGCGACGGAACAGGCTTCGGTAGCGGTATCCAGGGCCAACAGGGTGGTCATCGAACGGGTATCCAGGTGCTAAGGGAAAGGCCGGCAGTATAAACGACAACGGCCCGCAAGCGGGCCGTTGTGACGCAAGGTAGCGGATCAGCTTAGCGCTGCCAGCACCTTGGCAGTGATCGCTTCGACCGAACCGACGCCTTCGATGTGGCTGTACTTCGGTTTGCCATCGTTGGCGGCCGAAAGCTTCTGGTAGAAGTCCACCAGCGGCTTGGTCTGGCTATGGTAGACAGACAGGCGATGGCGTACGGTTTCTTCTTTGTCGTCGTCGCGCTGGATCAGGTCTTCGCCGGTGACGTCGTCCTTGCCTTCCACCTTCGGCGGGTTGTACTGAATGTGGTAGGTGCGGCCCGAGGCCAGGTGCACACGGCGGCCAGCCATACGGCCAACGATTTCTTCGTCGTCCACGGCGATTTCGACCACTGCGTCGATGTCGACACCTGCAGCGACCATGGCTTCGGCCTGCGGAATGGTACGTGGGAAGCCGTCGAACAGGCAGCCGTTGGCGCAATCCGGCTGGGCGATGCGCTCCTTGACCAGGCTGATGATCAGCTCATCGGACACCAGTTGGCCGGCATCCATGACTTTCTTCAGCTCCAGGCCCAGTGGGGTACCAGCCTTGACGGCGGCACGCAGCATGTCACCAGTGGAGATCTGTGGAATACCGAACTTTTCGGTGATGAACTTTGCCTGAGTACCTTTACCGGCCCCGGGAGCTCCCAGCAGAATTACACGCATCTCGTGCTCCTCAAATTTTTGTATGAATTTCAGTGGATTCGGCGACCAGGGCCAAGTCCGGAAAATCGGGTATGACCTATAAATCGGTCAGAAGGCTGCTCAAGATACACAGCGCCCGGCAGCCAGACAAGCGCCCGAAAGTTGCAACGACGCGTCATTCGGGGGCCTGTGGACGGGTGGTTGCGCCAGGCGCAACCACCTTTTCTGCACTGTGTTGGCCCATAAAGTGCTCGGGCGCACCGTTGTGGCCAACGGGCCTCAACCGGTATTGCGCAGCCCGGCGGCAATGCCGGCGACAGTCACCAGCAAGGCCTGCTCCAATGGGCTATCCAGAGCGGCTTCACGGCTACGCGAGCGGGCCAGCAACTCGGCCTGAAGGCGGTGCAGTGGGTCCAGATAGGTATTGCGCAGACGGATGAATTCCAGGGTCTCTGGGCTGTGGGCCAGTAGCACCGACTGGCCGGTAAGCCCCAATACCACCTGGCAGGACTGCGACAATAGGTCGCGCAGATGCGCACCTAAAGGCAACAGTTGCGGTTGCACTAGACGTTCGTCGTAGGCCTTGGCAATTTCCGCGTCGGCCTTGGCCAGCACCATCTCCAGCATGTCGATACGGGTGCGGAAAAATGGCCAGCGCTCACGCATTTGCCCCAGCAGCTCGCCTTGGCCGCGGGCCAAGGCATTGCCAAGCGCAGTCTCCCACCCAAGCCAGGCCGGCAGCATCAGCCGCGTTTGGGTCCAACCGAAGATCCACGGTATCGCCCGCAGGCTTTCGATGCCACCGGCGCGGCGTTTGGCCGGGCGACTGCCCAATGGCAGGCGGCCCAGTTCCTGTTCGGGGGTAGACTGGCGGAAGTACTCGACAAAGTCAGGGTGCTCACGCACTACACCGCGATAGGCCTTCACGCCATCGGCTGCCAGTTGGTCCATCAGCGCCCGCCAGGCCGGCTCAGGCGGCGGGGGCGGCAACAGGGTAGCTTCGAGCACGGCAGCCAGGTACAGGTTCAGGTTCTGCTCGGCAATACCCGGCAGACCGAACTTGAAACGGATCATCTCACCCTGCTCGGTGGTCCGGAAGCGCCCTGCGACCGAGCCAGGTGGCTGCGACAGAATCGCGGCATGGGCTGGGCCGCCGCCACGGCCGACAGTGCCCCCGCGGCCGTGGAACAGCAGCAACTCGACCTGATGCTCGCGGCAGATACGCACCAGGTTTTCCTGGGCGCGGTACTGGGCCCAGGCGGCCGCCGTGGTGCCTGCATCCTTGGCAGAGTCGGAGTAGCCGATCATCACTTCCTGCGGCCCGCGAAGGCTAGTGCGATAGCCCGGCAGACCGAGCAGGCGCTGCATCACAGGGCCGGCGTTATCCAGGTCGGCCAAGGTCTCGAACAGAGGCACCACACGCATCGGCCGCGTCAGGCCAGCTTCTTTGAGCAGTAATTGCACAACCAGCACATCGGAGGCCGCGCCGGCCATGGAAATGACGTAGGAGCCCAAAGAAGCACCTGGCGCAGCCGCGATTTCACGGCAAGTGGCAAGGACTTCGGCGGTTTCGGCCTGGGGCTTGAAATGCGCTGGCAGCAGTGGCCTGCGGTTTTTCAGTTCGGCTTGCAGGAATTCGATACGACGCTCTTCGTCCCACTCGGCGTAACTGCCTAAACCCAGGTAATCGGTGATTTCGGCCATCGCGTCCCGGTGCCGGGCTGCATCTTGGCGCACATCCAGACGACCAAGGAACAGGCCGAAGGTCACCGCCCGGCGCAGGCTGTCGAGCAGCGGGCCATCGGCGATCACGCCCATGCCGCATGCATGCAGTGACTGATAGCACAGCTCAAGGGGTGCAATCAGGTCGCGATTGTCCACCAGCACGTCGGCGCTGGGCGGCTGGCTGCTGCTGAGCGCAGTGTGGGCCCAGGCTCGGGTCGCGCGCAGGCGATCGCGTAATTGCTTGAGCACCGCCCGGTATGGCTCGGCGCTTTCACCCACCCGAGCTTGCAAGGCGGGGCTTGCTTGCTGCATGGACAGCTCCGCCGCCAGCGCGTCGACGTCGCGCAGGAACAGGTCTGCGGCCATCCAACGCGCCAGCAACAACACTTCCCGGGTGACGGCGGCGGTGACATTGGGGTTGCCATCGCGGTCACCGCCCATCCAGGAGGCGAAACGAATGGGTGCCGCCTCCAGCGGCAGCTGCAGGCCGGTGGCCTCGAACAGCGCTTTGTCGACCTTGCGCAAGTGATTGGGAATGGCCTGCCAGAGCGAATGCTCAATGACTGCGAAGCCCCATTTGGCCTCGTCCACTGGAGTTGGCCGCGTACGGCGGATCTCCTCGGTGTGCCAGGCCTCGGCAATCAGCCGGCGCAGGCGCTCACGCACCTGCTGGCGCTCGGCCGGCGTCAGGTCGCGATGGTCCTGCGCCGCCAGTTGGGCGGCAATGGCATCGTATTTCTGGATCAGCGTGCGTCGGGCAACTTCGGTGGGGTGTGCGGTGAGTACCAGTTGGATATCGAGTTTGGCCAACTGCCGGGCCAGTGCATCATCCTTGTGCCCGGCCTGCTTGAGACGCGTCAGCAGTTCGGGCAGTACCCGCGCTTCGAAGGGCTCAGGCTGGCCGGCATCGCGGCGCCGGATCAGTTGATACTGTTCGGCCATGTTGGCCAGGTTGAGAAACTGGTTGAAGGCCCGCGCAACCGGCAGCAGGTCCTCTTCGGCAAGGTCAGCCAAGGTCGAGCTCAACTGCTCGCCCGGCCCTCGGCGGTCGGCCTTGGCACTGTGGCGGATATCCTCGATCTTTTGCAGGAACGCCTCACCGTGCTGCTGGCGAATGGTGTCGCCCAGCAACTCCCCCAACACATGGACATCTTCACGCAAGCGCACATCGATATCAGTCATTGGCCCTCTCTTGAACGCGGTTCGCCCACGCTCCATTCAGAAAACAGCACTAGGCCAAGAGTGCCCACTGCCGAGTCTCAAAGGCAAGCCGTGATCGCGTGAAGCAAACTAAAGTCAAGGCGTAGCAGTCCGATGTGAAGCAGCCTTCTACGGCGTTGATAGAGGTCATCATGAAAATCCGCGAACTCGCCCAACACTGGGAACAGAATGCCGCCGGCACCCTGAGCCCCACCGGCCATGCTTTGCACTTGGACCTTGAGTCCGAGGCACGCCTGGCGGCTTTAATCGACATGTACCCCAAGCGCACCGCCGAGGAACTACTCGGTGAACTGGTGGCAGCCGCACTGGAGGAGCTGGAAGCCAGCTTCCCGTACGTGCAGGGTCGCAAGGTCATCGCTACCGATGAAGAAGGCGACCCGATGTACGAAGATGTCGGCCCTACCCCGCGCTTTTTAGCGCTGTCACGACAGCACCTGCACACGCTCAGCAACACTGGCGAAGACAACGGCCGCTGAGCGGCCAGGGTCGAATCCCAGGCGCGCAATGAGCCTGGGATACCCCTGCAAACATTGAAAGTTCCAGGCAAGGCACACTGACCGATCAGTCAGAAAAACATACCCAGTCGTGGGAATTTTTTTCTGAACTATTCAAAAAAAGATCAAGTCCCAGCCAATAGCCATCACGCTAAAACCCTGCACACCTGCAATGGAGCATGGTCGGGGATTAGCGATGGACTGCTACGGATATCGTTATCAGGAGTGATCCAATGGAGCTGACCACCATGAACAGCCGCACTGCTAAACCTTCATTCTCCAACCTGCGCGGGCTCAAACTGGCCGCCCTGGCACTGGGCAGCAGCCTGGTACTGGCGGGCTGTGCAGGTAATCCGCCGACCGAACAGTACGCTGTCACCCAATCGGCCGTTAACTCGGCCGTCAGTGCCGGAGGCACCGAGTACGCTGCTGTGGAAATGAAATCGGCTCAGGACAAGTTCAAGCAGGCGGAAATCGCCATGCACGACAAGAACTACGAAAAAGCCAAGATGCTGGCCGAGCAGGCTGAATGGGATGCCCGCGTAGCCGAGCGCAAGGCCCAGGCAGCCAAGGCCCAGAAGGCCGTGCAGGACGCCCGCCAGGGTGTTCAGGATGTACGCCAGGAAGGCATGCGTAGCGCTCAGTGAACGCTGCCACGCCCCTTAAGCCTTCGCAATCGATCAAAGGATGAACACTATGCGCAATTACGTCATGATCCCCGCCCTGCTGGCCCTGAGCGTCGGTCTCGCTGCCTGCTCCCACGACCCGAACCCTAACCTGGAATCGGCCCGCACCAACTTCTCGGCCCTGCAAAGCGACCCGCAGGCCAGCAAAGTTGCCGCGCTGGAAACCAAGGATGCCCAGGACTGGCTGAACAAGGCCGACAAGGCCTACATGGACCGTGAGGACGAGAAGAAGGTCGACCAGCTGGCCTACTTGACCAATCAGCGCGTCGAAGTCGCCAAGCAGACCATCGCTCTGCGCACTGCTGAAGGCGAGCTGAAAAATGCCGCGGCCCAACGCGCCCAGGCCAAGCTCGACGCTCGCGATGCACAGATCGCCAAGCTGCAAGACAGCCTCAATGCCAAGCAGACCGACCGTGGCACCCTGGTGACCTTCGGCGATGTGCTGTTCGACTTCAACAAAGCCGAACTCAAGAGCAACGCCTATCCGAACGTCACCAAGCTGGCTCAGTTCCTCCAGGAAAACCCTGAGCGCAAGGTGATCGTCGAGGGTTACACCGACAGCGTCGGCTCGGCCAGCTACAACCAGAGCCTGTCCGAGCGCCGTGCCAACAGCGTGCGTATGGCCCTGGTACGCGCAGGTGTCGACCCAGCCCGCATCGTCGCCCAGGGCTATGGCAAGGAGTATCCGGTAGCCGATAACTCCAGCAACTCGGGCCGTGCGCAGAACCGCCGCGTTGAAGTGACCATCTCCAACGACAACCAGCCGGTCGCACCTCGCTCGATGAGCCAAGCCAAGCAATAAGGTGTGGCAAATCCCAGCCCCCCGCTTCGCGGCTCGATGTGGTTAATTTGAACCCTTGAGCCCAAGCCGGGGATCTGAAAAAAATCCGATACCAGCAAACGGGTATCGGATTTTTTTTGCTAAGTCCTGAGCCAGTTGGACGCTGACATATCGAGCACTGCACCTGCGCTGTATCAGGCCAAAGGGCGCTTCACAGGCCCCCGCCAACCACCGCCCCTAGGCGCTTACTGCACCTGCTGTGGCGTCTGTTCGCCCATGCAGCGCACTGCGCGCTTACGGCTGTCGACCAACACGCCCGTCAAACCCTTCTGTTCGGTATCGAACAGCACCAGTACCCCGTCCACGCACTGAGCCAACTGAGGCGCTGGATCCAGCGAAACCTTGTAATCCTCGCCTGGGATGGTCTTGAGCATGGTGAAATCCTGCAACAGCAGCGCATCCTCAGGCTTGGCGAAATGCAGGTAGCCGTAATACCAGAGGGCCCCCACCG
This sequence comes from Pseudomonas promysalinigenes, assembly GCF_014269025.2. Taxonomy (NCBI): domain Bacteria; kingdom Pseudomonadati; phylum Pseudomonadota; class Gammaproteobacteria; order Pseudomonadales; family Pseudomonadaceae; genus Pseudomonas; species Pseudomonas promysalinigenes. Next base: position 3,911,256 of record NZ_CP077094.1, read on the forward strand.
TCACGATGATGCTGCCGACACCGGTCAGAATCAGCGGGATGGCGTTGCGTTCTTCACTCATTGGGTATTGCTCTCGTCAGGGTAGTTGGGTACTTCGGCAAGCCGCCGCAGGCCGTTGAAATGGCTGGGGTCATCGAGAAAGCGCAGCATCACCTGGCGCCACACCGGGTCCGCGAACGTTTGCACATGGTCGCCCCGGGTCAGCTGCAATACCCGCGGTGGAGGTGCTTGTTGATATAAGCGGATGCCACTGTCCATCGGCACCAGGGCATCGTCGATACTGTGAAAGAACAGCTTCGGCGGGCTGCTCAGTTGCCCGATCGAACGGATTGCACTGTCGCCATCGGGCACCAACCAGGACAACGGCACCTGCAGTGGCCAGGTGAACCACGCGGTGCTCAACGCATAGCGCCCAACTTCACGGTAACTGGCAGGCACGCCATCGAACACCAAGGCGCTGAAACGCTGACGCTGATCGGGGTGCTGCGCCAGATAGTGGATGGCCATGGCCCCGCCCAGGCTCTGGCCGAGCAGCACCAGAGGCTTGCCCTTGACCTCGGGGGCCTGGTCCAGCCAAACCATCGCCGCTTCTATGTCCTGGTAAACCTCAGGCAGTTTCGGTGAGCCTTCGGAAAGGCCATAGCCCCGATAATCGATCATCAACACCTGATAACCCTGCTCCGGGAGCCAGTAGCTGCCACCCAGGTGGCCTGGCAGGTTGCCGCCATTGCCGTGCAGGTGCAGCACCGTCCCTTTGACTGGCACGCCGGCCTTGGCCGGTAGCCACCAACCGTGCAGGCGCACACCATCGGCGGTGGTCAGGCTGATATCGCGGTACTCAAGCTTGGCCCGCGCTGGGGTGAATGCCTGGCCGGGTTCTGGGTAGAACAACAAGCTGCTGCAGCCGCCAAGGCCAAGCATGAGCAATGTCAGGGCGAGCAGGCGCCAGCGGTTACAGAATGTTTGCGTAATCAGCTTCAATGCGATCGAGGCTCAGGTGGTTGAGGAAGTTGGAGAAGCACATCCAGGCCGATAGTGCGTTGAGGTCACGGAACTGTTCCGGCAGATACTTGGGAGGCTCTACCAGCCCCTCTTCGACCAATTGGCGCAGGGTACGCATGTCTTCCAGGGTGGTTTTGCCACAGAACAACAGCGGGATCTGCTCGAGCTTGCCTTTCCTCACGGCCAATTGAATGTAGTTGTAAACCATGATGAAGCCCTTGAGGTAGGACAAGTCCTTGGTGAACGGCAGGCCATCAGGCACCGAACCGCGGAACACACGGCTGGCGTTACTGTAGCTCTGCTCGATCTCGAAACCCTGGCTGCGGAAAAAGTCGAACACCTGAAGGAAGTCGGCACCCTCCTCGACCATGTGAATGGCGCGGGTGCGGTTGGTCAGTTTGCGCAGACGGCTGGGGTAGGAAGCGAACGCGATCACTTCCATCAGGATGGCCAGGCCTTCCTGGGTCACTGTCGAGGAGGGCGGCCCCTTGGCCAGGAAAGTGCAGATAGGCTGGTTCAGGCCGTTGAGGGTGGTTCCGACATGCACCAGGCCTTCGTGAACCTCCAGCGCACGCACGTCGCGGTTGTTGAACATGGCATCGGCGCGCACCTTGATGTAGTCGGCACCTGCGGCGGCATCGGCGACGATGCCGTCAGACTCGAACACGCGGATGGTTTCCTCGGCTTCGCCGAACACTTTGTTCAGGCGGCCCTGAAGAATGTCTACGGCCTGTTTGGCAGTGAGGTTCTTCGGCTCGTCCTTGAGATCGCCACGCCCGTCGATATTGTTCAGGTAGTCCGAAAGCATCAGCCCCAGGTCAGCCAGGGTTGGGTCACCGGCATGGAAAGCGTCGGAAGCAGCGCCGTACAGTTCCTGGGAGATCAGCCCGAAGTCTTCGGTGCCACGGGCTTCGAGCATGCGCACCACCATGCGGTACTCGCGGCACATGCGCTTCATGATTTGCCCGACCGGGTTGAACTGGCCGAGCTGACGAATGATGTCACGCTCGATGGCCTGGAACTCGGCCTTCACCGCACTGGAGTCGAACGCCAGCGGGCGAGCCTGGTAGTAAGCGCGATCGACAGCGGGTGGCTCCTTGCCCTTGGCCTTGAGAAAGCCCTGGCGAATGTTTTCATCCCACTTCACCGCATCCAGAACCCGGATCGGCGTCTGCGCCGTGACGATGCGGTCAGACAGGGCTCGGATGGTTTGCTGGTATTCGTCCACTTAGGCTCCTTTCTCGAACAAGATACCGGTACCGGTCACGCGGTCATTTGCCGGCGCGCTGGAAGCGCGCCACTTCCACGAACAGGTCAGAGTTCGCCGGGTCATCCAGGTATGCCAGCACACGTGGTGACGGGCTGTCGATCAGCACGCCCTGCTCATTTTCATCCGCGACTTGGGTGTTATGCCCGGAAAGCTCCTTGTTCTCGACCGCTTGGCGCACCTGCTCGACGTCAAGGTTATACAGCACCAGTTCTTTGCCATCGACGATATCGAACCCGCCTATCACAAAGTTGCCACCCTGCCCCTTGGGTACGCCAGCCGACAGGTACCAGCGGTTGCCATGGCGCGAGACGGTGAAGGTGTATTGCTCGGCCGCCTTGCCCTGGGCCTTGGCCACCGCTTTGTAGGCTCCGTCACCCATGCGGCTGATGGTCAGCTTCAAAGGTTCGCCCCAGGCGTCCTTGCTGCTCCATTTGCCGAGCAGGGCCTTGGGCGCTACCTGGTTGCTCGGCAGCGGCTCGTGGAAGGTCACCAGACAACCGCCCAGCAGGAGGAATGACAACGTCAACAACACCACACGCCAGGCTTTCATCAGGTTCTCCTTGAAAATTCGGTCTGTGCTCAGGCCGATGCCAACACCAGGTGCAGGTAACGGGTAAGCATAGCGAGCATCTGCCCATCGGCTTGCGCATCGGCATCCTTGAGCAGGCCCTGATATTCCATCTGCTCGATAATCGCCGTCAACATCTGGGCGTCCTGCTCCGGCTGCTGCGAACCCACCACTTGAAGCAATTGGCGAGCGCCATGCAGCAGAATCTGCTCATGGGCACACACCAGCTCTGCCAAGCGCGGGCACAGCAATGCCTCTTGCCGGAAGGCCTGCTCGGCCATCATGAAGTCGCGACGGTTGAGCAACTGGCGCTGAACGTAATCGACCGTCATGCGCGCGATTTCGTCAACCAGTCGCGCCCGCGACTGCACGCTGCCATCGCCCTGGGCCAGCAACTGGCGCAGCACGACTTCGGTATTGGCCCACAGCTTGGCCATATAGTCGGCGCTGCGTTTGACATATTGGGCGAAGGTATCGGTCAGCAGGTCCTCGATGTCTTTGAAGTAGTAGGTGGTGGCCGACAGCGGCACGCCCGCCTCGGCGGCCACGGCGCGATGGCGCACGCCCCGCACGCCATCGCGCACCACAATACGCATGGCCGCGTCGAGAATGAGCTGGCGGCGTTGTTCGCTGCCTTGACGGGCGGTCTTGCGCCCTTGGTACTGCACGCTTTCGGCGACGGCGGTGGCGATGCCGGCGGCGCCCTGATGAGGCATTGCGGGTGTCACAGGGGGTACCTCGTGAACAGTGTTCGACAGTGCTGGACTATTCGCGGCCAAAGCCGCTCCTACAAGGACCGCAAAGCCTTCGGGGCGTGCGCAGCCGGTGTAGGGGTGGCTTCAGCCGCGGGCAAGCCGGTACGGACAACATAAAGCTTCAGGCAAGAAAAAGCCGCCTCGAGAGGCGGCTGATTGGAACGACTCAGGCCTGTGGGCGCATGTGCGGGAACAGGATGACGTCGCGGATCGATGGCGAGTTGGTCAACAGCATCACCAGACGGTCGATGCCGATGCCTTCACCAGCTGTCGGCGGCATGCCGTACTCCAGCGCGCGAACGAAATCGGCGTCGTAGTGCATGGCCTCATCGTCACCGGCGTCCTTTTCGGCAACCTGGGCCAGGAAGCGCTCGGCCTGATCTTCGGCGTCGTTGAGCTCGGAGTAGGCGTTGGCGATTTCACGGCCACCGATGAACAGCTCGAAGCGATCGGTCACGGCGGGGTTTTCGTCATTGCGGCGGGCCAGCGGCGAAACTTCGAACGGGTACTCGGTGATGAAGTGCGGCTGCTCCAGCTTGTGCTCGACCAGCTCTTCGAAAATCATCACCTGCAGCTTGCCCAGGCCTTCGTGACCGAGCACCTTGGCACCGGCCTTCTTGGCGATCTCGCGGGCACGGTCGACGTCCTGCAGGTCGGCAGCGGTCAGCTCCGGGTTGTACTTGAGGATCGAGTCGAACACCGACAGACGGGCGAATGGCTCACCGAAGTGGAAGACCTTGTCGCCGTACGGCACGTCGGTGCTGCCCAGTACCAATTGCGCCAGCTCGCGGAACAGTTCCTCGGTGAGGTCCATGTTGTCGCGGTAGTCGGCGTAGGCCTGGTAGAACTCGAGCATGGTGAACTCAGGGTTGTGCCGGGTCGAAACGCCTTCGTTGCGGAAGTTGCGGTTGATCTCGAAGACCTTCTCGAAACCACCGACGACCAAGCGCTTGAGGTACAGCTCCGGCGCGATCCGCAGGAACATCGCCATGTCCAGGGCGTTGTGATGGGTTTCGAATGGCTTGGCCGCAGCCCCACCTGGAATGGTCTGCAACATCGGCGTTTCGACTTCGAGGAAGTCACGCTCGATGAGGAACTTGCGAATGTGCGAGATCACCTGCGACCGCACACGGAAGGTGTTGCGGGTTTCTTCGTTGACCATCAGGTCGACGTAACGCTGGCGGTAGCGTTGCTCGGTGTCGGTGAGGCCGTGGTGCTTGTCCGGCAGTGGGCGCAGCGACTTGGTCAGCAGGCGCACGTTGGTCATCTCGACGTACAGGTCGCCCTTACCGGAGCGGGCCAGGGTGCCTTCGGCGCTGATGATGTCGCCCAGGTCCCAGGTCTTGACGGCGGCCAGGGTCTCTTCCGGCAGGGTCTTGCGGTTGACGTAGACCTGGATGCGGCCGGTCATGTCCTGAATGACCATGAACGAGCCACGGTTGAGCATGATGCGGCCGGCAACCTTGACCGGGATCGCGGCTGCTTCCAGCTCTTCCTTGGTCTTGTCCGCGTACTGCTTCTGCAGGTCGTTGCAGTAGCTGTCGCGACGGAAGTCGTTGGGGAAGGCATTGCCCTTGGCGCGCTCTGCGGCAAGTTTTTCCTTGCGCAGTGCGATCAGGGCGTTTTCTTCCTGTTGCAGGTCTTGCGATTCGGTCTTGAGGTCGCTCATGTCGTCATAGTTTCCATCAGGTATTCGTTGCCCTTTTCGGGCAGGGCACGCGCTACCGGCAACTAACCAGGTAGCGCGGCAGTGGTGTGCGGCTTACAGCCCCTGCTTGAGGCTCGCTTCCAGGTACTGGTCAAGGTCGCCATCCAGGACCTTCTGGCAATCACTGCGCTCCACGCCAGTGCGCAGGTCCTTGATACGCGAGTCATCCAGCACGTAGGAGCGGATCTGGTGGCCCCAGCCGATGTCCGACTTGCTGTCTTCAAGGGCTTGGGAGGCGGCGTTGCGTTTTTGCATTTCCAGCTCGTACAACTTGGCCCGCAGCATTTTCATGGCGGTGTCTTTGTTCGCGTGCTGGGAGCGTTCGTTCTGGCAAGCCACTACGGTATTGGTCGGTACGTGGGTGATACGCACCGCCGAGTCGGTGGTGTTCACGTGCTGACCACCGGCACCGGAGGAACGGTAGGTGTCGATGCGCAGGTCGGACGGGTTGATCTCGATCTCGACCTTGTCGTCGATTTCGGGGGACACGAACACGGCCGAGAACGAAGTATGGCGACGGGCGCCGGAGTCGAACGGGCTCTTGCGCACCAAGCGGTGCACTCCGATCTCGGTGCGCAGCCAGCCGAAGGCATACTCACCCTTGATGTGCACGGTGGCACCCTTGATGCCGGCAACTTCGCCTTCGGACAACTCGATGATGGTGGCGTCGAAACCACGCTTGTCGGCCCAGCGCAGGTACATGCGCAGCAGGATGTTGGCCCAGTCCTGCGCCTCGGTGCCACCGGAGCCGGCCTGGATGTCCAGGTAGGCGTTGTTCATGTCCATCTCGCCGCTGAACATGCGACGGAACTCGAGCTGGGCCAGGGATTCTTCCAGGGCTTGCAGTTCGGTCACGACATCGCTGACGGCGCCTTCGTCACCTTCCTCGACGGCCATGTCGAGCAGGTCCTTGCAGTCGGCCAGGCCGTTGGCCATGTTGTCCAGGGTCTCAACCACCTGGGCCAGCATGGCACGCTCGCGGCCCAGGGCCTGTGCGTATTCTGGCTTGTTCCAGACAGCAGCGTCTTCGAGCTCGCGGTTGACTTCGATCAGGCGGTCATGCTTGTGATCGTAGTCAAAGATACCCCCGAATGGACAGGGAACGCTCGGTGAGGTCCTTGATGGTGTTCAGAATCGGTTGGATTTCCATGGGCTGGCTACTCGTGCGAATTCGGTGAAAAGCCCGCGAGTATAACCGATCCAGGGAGCGGCGGCAGCCCGTTGGGCGGCCGCATCCGCCTCAGGCGATACCGACCTGGTTGCGCCCGCTGTTCTTGGCCAGATACAAACCCTTGTCTGCCGCTGAAATGAGTTGCCGGCAATGGCTGCCGATGGCCGGGACCTGGGTGGCCAGCCCGATGCTCACGCTCAGGCGCGAGTCGGCTGCCGGCGCGTTGTGCGCAATGTTCAGCGCGAGCACGCTCTGGCGCAGTTTTTCGGCCACCAGCCGCGCCCCGCCGGGCGAGGTATTGGGTAGCACCAGGGCGAACTCTTCGCCGCCGTAGCGCGCCGGCAAGTCGGTCGGACGTGAGCAGGAGCCGCGAATGGCTTCGGCCACCTGGCGCAACGCCTCGTCACCAGCCAGGTGGCCGAAGCTGTCGTTGAAGACTTTGAAGTAGTCGACATCGATCATCAGCAGCGACAATTGCTGCTGTTCACGCATTGCCCTGCGCCATTCAAGCTCCAGGTACTCATCGAAATGGCGACGGTTGGACAACCCGGTCAGGCCGTCGGAATTCATCAGGCGCTGCAACATCAGGTTGCTGTCGAGCAACTGCTGCTGGCTCACGCGCAGGGCGCGGTAGGCCTCGTCGCGCTGCAGCAGGGTCAAGTAGGAGCGCGAGTGGTAGCGGATGCGCGCCACCAGTTCGATGTTGTCGGGCAGCTTGACCAGGTAATCGTTGGCCCCGGCGGCGAACGCTGCGCTCTTGACCAGCGGGTCTTCCTTGGTCGACAGGACGATGATCGGAATGTCCTGGGTGGCCGGGTTGTTGCGGTACTCGCGCACCAGGGTCAGGCCGTCCAGGCCAGGCATGATCAAGTCCTGCAGGATGACCGTAGGCTTGATGCGCATGGCCTGTGCCACCGCCTGGTGCGGGTCGGAACAGAAGTGGAAGTCGATGTTGTCTTCCTGGGCCAGGCCACGTCGCACCGCTTCACCGATCATCGCCTGGTCGTCTACCAGAAGCACCATGGCCGAATTCTCGTCCGGTGTCGTGAAACCCTCGATCGGTAGATCAATCATCGGACGTCACCCGATCACTATGGCCTGGCTGACGCGATTCTATACGTATCGTCATTTTGCAAAGATTTCCATCAAGCGCCCGGCAATTCGCTCGAGCGGGCGGATTTCTACCGCTGCGTCAATCGCCGCAGCGGCCTTGGGCATGCCATAGACGGCGCTGCTGGCCTGGTCCTGAGCAATCGTCATGAAGCCTTGCTGGCGCATCAGCTTCAGGCCTTGGGCGCCATCACGGCCCATACCGGTGAGTAGTACACCCACCGCTTCGCCGTTCCAGTAACGCGCCACACTCTCGAAAAACACATCGATAGAAGGCCGGTAGATTTCGTTGACCGGTTCGGCAGTGTAGGCCAACTGGCCGCCCTGTAGCAGCCGGATGTGGTGATTGGTGCCTGCCAGCAGCACTTGCCCAGGCTGTGGCGGCTCGCCTTCGCGCGCCAGGCGCACGGGCAACCCGCTGGCACTGGCCAGCCACTCGGCCATGCCCGCGGCGAATACCTGGTCAACATGCTGGACCAGCACGATCGAGGCCGGGAAATCGCGTGGCAGCCCCTTGAGCAATACCTCCAGCGCAGCCGGCCCTCCCGCGGACGAACCGATTGCCACCAGAGCACAGCGCCGTGAGGCCTCGCGCATCGGCGCCGACACCGGCTTGCTCGGCCCGCAGCGCTGCTGGCCGATCAGCCAACCAATGTTGAGGATCTTGCGCAGCAAAGGTGCTGCAGCCTCGCGCGCATCGCCAGCCCCGAGTGCCGGAGTGTCGACCACATCCAGCGCGCCGTGGCCCATGGCTTCGAACACCCGGTGCACATTCTGCTTGCGATCGACGGTGACGATGACGATGGCGCAGGGGGATTCGGCCATGATGCGCCGGGTAGCCTCCACACCATCCATCACCGGCATGATCAGATCCATGAGAATCAAATCGGGGGTGTCCTCGGCGCACTTGCGCACGGCTTCGGCACCATTGCCGGCCACCCAGGCCACCTGATGGGCAGGCTCGAACGCCAGTGCTCGACGCAACGCCTCTACGGCCATGGGCATATCGTTGACGATGGCAACTTTCATCCCTGAGCACTCCCGATCAGTTCCACCACGGCATCGAGCAACGCATCGTCGTGGAAGCTAGCCTTCGCCAAATAGTAGTCGGCGCCAGCATCGAGGCCGCGTCGACGATCTTCCTCACGATCCTTGTACGACACCACCATCACCGGCAACGACTGCAACCGTTGGTCGCGACGCACCAGGGTGACCAGCTCGATACCATCCATGCGCGGCATATCGATGTCGGTGATCAGCAGGTCGAAGGTTTCGTTGCGCAGGGCATTCCAGCCATCCATGCCATCCACCGCCACTGCCACGTCGTAGCCTCGGTTGCTCAGCAGCTTACGTTGCAGCTCGCGCACGGTGAGCGAATCGTCCACGACCAGAACGCGCTTGCGGCTGGCACCTCGCGCGCCCTGTACGCCATGCTCGATGCGTTCAAGGCGGCCGGTGCTCAGCAGTTTTTCGACCGAGCGCAGCAGGTCTTCGACATCCACGATCAATACCACCGAGCCGTCGTCCAGCAGCGCCCCGGCAGAGATGTCCTGAACCTTGCCCAGGCGCGGGTCCAGCGGCATGACCACCAGCACCCGCTCGCCCACCAGGCGCTCCACGGCAACGCCATAGAGCTGCTCGCGTTCACGGATCACCACCACCCTCAGGCTGCTCGCCTCACCTTGTACTGTCGGTCGATTGAGCAACTGGCTTGCCGCGACCAGGCCGATATGGCGACCCTCGTGCCAGAAGTGCTGGCGGCCTTCGATTTGTACGATGTCATCGGCCGCCACTTCCAGCGTGCGCTCGATGTGCGCCAGCGGGAACGCGTAAGCCTCGTCACCCACCTCCACCACCAGACTGCGTACCACCGACAGGGTCAGCGGCACTTCAAGCTGGAAACGGCAACCCTGGCCCGGCACCTGGCTCAGCCCGATCGAGCCGCGCAGTTCGCGCACCATGTGCTGCACCGCGTCCAGGCCGACGCCACGCCCCGACACCTCGGTGACCTTGTCACGCAGGCTGAAGCCGGGCAGGAACAGGAAACTGAGCAGCTCCTCTTCGCTCATCTGCGCCACGGTGTCGGCTGGCGACAGGCCGCGCTCGACGATATTGCGTTTCAGGCGCTCAAGGTCGATACCGGCACCGTCGTCGCTCAGTTCCAGCATCAGCAGCCCGGCCTGGTGCGAAGCACGCAGGCGGATGGTGCCTGTTTCCGGCTTGCGCGCCAGCAAGCGCCGCTCAGGCAGCTCGACGCCATGGTCTACCGCATTACGCAGCAAATGGGTCAGTGGTGCTTCGAGCTTCTCCAGCACATCGCGATCGACCTGGGTTTTCTCACCTTCGATCTGCAATTGCACCTGCTTACCCAGCGACCGGCCCAGGTCGCGGACCATGCGGCTTTGCCCGGTGAGAACGTCGGCAAAGGGGCGCATACGGCAAGCCAAAGCCGTGTCATAAAGCAATTGGGCGCGCTGGCTGGCCTGCCAGCCGAATTCATCCAGGTCGGCGGCCTGCTGCTGCAGGATCTGCTGCGTTTCCAGCAGCAGGCGCTGGGTCTGGGCCAGCGCGTCGAGTACTTCGGGGCTCTGGCCGCTGGCTTCGAGCTGTGTTTTCAAGCCGTCCAGCGCCCGCATGCCTTGCCCGTGCATGCGTTTAAGGCGCTGCAAGGTAGCCAGGTAAGGCTTGAGTCGCTGGGTTTCGACCAGCGACTTGCTCGACAGGTCGAGCAGGCTGTTCAGGCGGTCGGCGGTCACGCGCAACACTCGCTCACCGCCCTCCCCGGCGCGTTTGCCGGACTTGCGCGGCACCGCAGCCTCAGCCTCGGCTTCAATGGCCGGCAGCGCCGAGGCTGGGGGGGACAGTGGGGCATCGGGCACAGTAGGCGCCAAGGGCGGCGCAGCCGGCGCAGCGCCGGGGTCCAGCAAGCTGGCCATCTGCTGGAGGAACGCCGGCACCAGCGCCTCGCCGTTTGGGTCGCCGGGCGTGGCGATGTGCATCAGCAAATCGGTGCCACGCAGCAAGGCATCGATGTGTTCGGCACGCAATAGCAATCGACCTTCCTGAGCCGCGACCAGGCAATCTTCCATGACATGGGCAACACTCACACCGGCATCGATGCCGACAATGCGCGCAGCACCTTTGAGCGAATGCGCCGCACGCATGCAGGCTTCCAACTGGTCGGCCTGGGCCGGGTCGCGCTCCAGCGCCATCAGCCCAGCACTGAGTACCTGAGTCTGAGCTTCAGCCTCCAGGCTGAACAGTTCGAGCAGCGATGCGTCGCGCATTTGCTCTGGGGTCATGACAGGCTCCGCTGCACGGCAGACAGTAATTGCTGGTCGTCCAGCACCCGCACACTGCGCCCGCGCCACTGCAGCACTGCGGCTGTGAAGGGTGCGGCATCCTCATCGGCACCCAGCAGCGCGCTATCGAGGCGGTGAATACCGTCGATCTCGTCGACCGCCAGCACCACAGGCCCGCCTGACGCCGCCAGGATCAACATGCGCGGCATGGACCGGCCGCTCTGCGCAGGGTCCGAAGCCCGGTCAACTCCAAGCAGCTCACCCAAAGACAGACATGGCACCAACGCACCGCGCACGTTGGCTACCCCTTTCAGTACCCGCGAACGTTGGTGCGGCAGCGAATGCACAGGTTGCACAGGGGCGATCTCGGCCAGGCAGGCGGTGGCCATAGCCAGCCACTCCTCGCCCAGGCGGAACAGCAGCAGCGAACGGCCAGCACAGGGTTCGGCAGGAGCATCTACGTGGGCCAGGTCAGCGTCGATCAACGCAAAACGGTCGAGCAGGCGCGTGGCCGCCGCCGAATAGACTTCGCAGTTGCGGCAATGAATGTGTCGTGCCAGCAGCGGACACGCTTTGTTGCCGTGTACACCAATGCGGTTCCAACAATCGTCAATACGTTCGTCGTCCACGGCCATCAGCTCGACCGCGTGTTCATCTTTCATCGTTCAGACTCCCGGCCAACTCGCGCCGCCCGTTCCTGCAGGCGACGGGCCCCAACATCGTCACCCTGGGCAGCCAACAGCGTGGCCAGGTGCAGCAATGCCTCAGGATGCTGAGGCTCCAGATAAAGGGCTTTGCGGTAATGTGTAAGCGCTTGCTGTGCATCACCTTCGGTGTCGCTGAGCAGCCCCAGCCAATAGTAAACCTGGGCTGTCGGCGCGAACTGCCGCAGGTAGCGCTGGCAACTGGCACGGGCCTGGGAGCTGTCGCCGGCATTGGCCTGCCTGGCAATGGCGGCCAGTAACTCGCTCTCGCTCTCACGTGGCTGCACGGGTGCTGGCGCAGGCCCAGTGGCACGCACCGGCCAAGCGGGAACCCGCGTCGGACGGCTTGGGGTAATAGGCTGGGCAACAGGCTTGATCGGCAGGGCCGGCGCTGGTGGTGCATCGGCCGCTTGCCGCACGTAGGCAAACGACTGCGCGATACCCAAAGGCCGCATCCCCAATCGCGCCAGCAGGCTGCCCTCGGCAGGGCCAATGAAAAGCACCCCCTGGGGTTGCGCAAGGCGCTTGAGCACCTCGAACACCCGCTGCTGGGTGGCCAGGTCGAAGTAGATCAGCAGGTTGCGGCAGAACACGAAGTCGTACTGGCCATTGCGGCTGGCGAGCGCCGGATCGAGCACGTTGCCCACACTGAGGCTGACTTGCCGGCGTACCTTCTGATCCAGCTGATGGCCATCATCGCACACGTGGAAGTGGCGCTCGCGGAACGACAGCTCACTGCCACGAAACGAGTTGCGCCCATATGACCCCTTCACGCCTTTGGCAACCGAAGTTGGGCTGATGTCGATCCCGTCGATGTGAAAGTCGAGAGGGCTCAGGCCCGCGTCGAGCAGCGCCATGGCAAGCGAGTACGGCTCTTCGCCGGTGGAGCACGGCAAGCTGAGCAGACGCAATGGCCGCTCGCCAGCCAATTCGGCCAAGCGTTTGTGGGCCAGCCCTACCAAAGCGCTGAACGATTCGGGGTAGCGGAAAAACCAGGTTTCCGGAACGATCACGGCCTCGATCAGCGCCTGCTGCTCATCGGGCGATTGCTGCAGGCGTACCCAATAATCATCGAGGTCGGCGGCCTGAATCGCCACACAACGCTGGCTCAGGGCCCGTTCGACCATTGCCACGCCCACCGACTCGACATCCAGGCCGATGCGCTCCTGCAGGAAGCGGAAGAACCGTTGCGCGTTCATGGCAATACCTGCCCTGGCGCACCGGGGAACAACGATGCGCGCACAGCGTCGGTCAGCAGGTCATCCACCTCGATGCGTTGCAACAAGCCCTGGGCATCTTGACGCACCGGGCCCAGGTACGGCGCGTTGCCGCCATCCAGGCCATACGGTTGGAACTCGTCCGCCTGGCAACGCAGGGTCTCTGTGGCCTGCTCGAGAATCAGCCCCAGCACATGCTCACCGCGGTAACGCACCAGTACCAGGCGGGTACTGGCACGCTCGGCGGCGGGCTGGGCGAAGCTCAATGCGCTGAGGTCGACCACAGGCACCAGGTTGCCGCGATGCGCCAGTATGCCGGCGACCCAAGCCGGCGCCTGGGCAATCGGTTTCAAGGTGCGCCGGGGCAGCACCTCTATCACTTGGCGAACGTCCAGGGCAAAACGCTGCTGGTTGAGGCGAAACTGCAGATACAGTGTGCCCTTGGCGCTGGGTGTGACTGGCGGCTGGGCATGCAGGTGGTTCATGGCACTCAGACTTTGAAGCGCGATACACCACCGCGCAGGCCGGCAGCCACTTGGCTCAGTTCATCGATGGCAAAACTGGCCTGGCGCAGTGACTCCACCGTTTGCGTGCTGGCATCGCTGAGCTGGGCCAGCGCCTGGTTGATCTGTTCGGCACCGGTGGCCTGGGCCTGCATGCCTTCGTTGACCATCAATACTCGGGGCGCCAGAGCCTGGACCTGGTGAATGATCTGGCTCAATTGTTCACCCACCTGCTGCACCTCGAACATGCCGCGGCGCACCTCTTCGGAGAACTTGTCCATGCCCATCACCCCGGCCGACACCGCCGACTGTATTTCCCGCACCATCTGCTCGATGTCGTAGGTGGCGACCGCTGTCTGATCGGCCAGGCGCCGAACCTCGGTGGCGACCACCGAGAAGCCGCGGCCATATTCACCCGCCTTTTCCGCCTCGATGGCCGCATTGAGCGAGAGCAGGTTGGTCTGGTCGGCCACCTTGACGATGGTCACCACCATCTGCGTGATGTTGCTGGCTTTTTCGTTAAGTATCCCCAGTTTGGCGTTGACCAGATCGGCGGCCCCCATCACCTGGTGCATGGTTTCTTCCATCCGCGCCAGGCCCTGCTGGCCGGAGCCTGCCAGGCTCGATGCCTGGTCGGCAGCGCTGGTAACTTCGGTCATGGTGCGCACCAGGTCCCGTGAGGTAGCGGCGATTTCACGCGAGGTGGCGCCGATCTCGGTAGTGGTGGCAGCCGTTTCAGTGGCAGTGGCTTGCTGCTGCTTGGACGTGGCGGCGATCTCAGTGACCGACGTGGTGACCTGCACCGACGAGCGCTGGGCCTGGGCCACCAGATTGGCCAAAGCCTCGGCCATTTCGTTGAAGCCGCTTTCGATGGCGCCGAACTCGTCCTTGCGATCCAGGCTCAGGCGCATGCTCAGATCGCCGGAACGCAGTTTATCGAGCGCATGTACCACACGTTGCACCGGCGCGGTAATGGCCCGCATCAGCAACAAACCACAGATACCAGCAGCAACGATTGCCAGCAGCAGCGAGACCACCATGCTGCCCTTGGCGGTGTTCACGGCGTTGACTATTTCATGGGTGGCGGCGTCTGCAGACTGGCGGTTGCGCTCGATAACGGTATTGAGGTGCTTGCGACCATCCACCCAAGCTGGCGTGAGCGTCTCGCTGATCAACCGCTGCGCTTGGCTGTAGTCGTGCTGGCGATAGGCATCGAGTACTTGCCCAACCGCCTTCAGGTAGTTTTCTTCGAGTTTGATGAAGGTATCGAAGCTTTGCTGATCTTGTGCGTCCTTGATGGTGCCTTGGTAGCTGGCCATGTACTGCTTGAGGCGATCGTCGAAGCTTTTGAACAGTTCGAGGTCCGCCTGGGTGAGCTCGCGGTGGTTGGACAGGCCCACCAATTGTTGGCTGGTAACGTAGCTGTCGACCCATGCGCTGCGGATCATCGAGCTGTAGTAGACCCCTGGAATGCTGTCTTTGCCTACCGCTTCCTCGGCGCTTTCGATGGTCACCAACCGCGAGTAGGCGGCAACGATCATCAGCAGCATGATGGCGATGATCACGGCGAAACTTGCCAGGATCCGTTGGCGCAAGGTCCAGTTCTTCACATTCAGCCCTCAGGAATTCACAACGAGCGGGAAAAATCGCCGAAGTATAGCCCACCCTTCCTAAGCTTTTGCGGCTGAAATGCACGGTAATCAGGCCTGTTTTGTTTAATAACAAGCCTGACGGGTTCATTGGCCTGCGGCGAGCCGTACCTGATTTTCCAATTCCTGACGCAAAGCCGGGTCTAGCTGCAGCTGACGGGCCAGCTCGTCGAGGTAGGCGCGCTCCATGAAATTTTCCTGATCGACCATCATTACACTGGCCAGATACATCTCGGCCGCCATCTCTGGGGTTTGCGCAGCGCGGGCGACTTCGGCCGGGTCGAGCGGTTTGTTCAACTCGGCATGCAGCCATTGCTGCAACTCCCGGTCGCTGTCCAGACGGGTGAACTCACCCTCGATGAGCGTGCGCTCGCGCTCGTCGATATGGCCGTCGGACTTGGCAGCCGCCACCAGCGCGCGCAGCACTGCCTGGCTGTGCTGTTCCGCCTGCGCCGCAGGCAGTCGGTCGAGGGTCCGTGGTTCGGCCTGCTGGCCCGCACCCTGCTGAGCCTGCCAGTTGCCATAAGCTTTGTAGGCCAGCACGCCGAGCGCAGCCAAGCCGCCATAGGTCAGTACCTTGCCGCCATACTTGCGCGCCTTTTTGCTACCCAACAGCATGCCCAGGGCACCAGCCCCCAATGCGCCACCGCCGACGCCGGAGAGCAAACCGCCGAGGCTACCGCCACCGGCCGCTGGTTTGGCCGCACCAGACTGCTTGTTGAGCAGCTCCTGGCCGGATTTGAGCAATTGGTCGAGCAGGCCTCGAGTGTTCATGTGCACATCTCCACGGTACGCAAAGGAAAGCCGAGATTAAGGCCTGAGCCGTGACCCGCCACTGAAGGATTTGCTTCCAGATGTTGCATTAGCTGGCAAAAAGCCTACTAGACTCGTCTTCGTCGGCCGCTGCCCCAGGCGCCTACGCGCTTACCATCGCTTCACTGCTTCGTTGACGACTGCTGCGACCAAAATCTCCAACAAGAGGGAACACCATGTCAGTGCACAACACCGCATTGCTCGGCGCTGTCATCGGCGCGCTGTCGGCCAGCGCCGGCCTGCAGGCAGCCGAGATGCCCAAGGCACTGGGCGCCGGCGAAGGCCGGCTGGACATCGTCGCCTGGCCCGGCTACATCGAGCGCGGTGAAAGCGACAAAGCCTATGATTGGGTCACCGGGTTTGAAAAGGAAACCGGGTGCAAAGTCAGCGTAAAGACCGCAGCCACCTCAGACGAGATGGTCAGCCTGATGGCCAAAGGTGGCTATGACTTGGTCACCGCCTCCGGCGATGCTTCGCTGCGCCTGATCGCCGGCAAGCGAGTGCAGCCGATCAACACAGCGCTGATCCCCAACTGGAAGACCATCGACCCGCGCCTGCAGAACGGAGGTTGGTACGTGGTCGATAAACAGGTGTACGGCACACCCTATCAGTGGGGCCCCAATGTGCTGCTGTACAACACCAACACCTTCAAACAGGCACCGACCAGCTGGGCGGTGGTGTTCGAGCCGCAAGCGCTGCCCGATGGCAAACCCAACAAAGGCCGTGTGCAAGCCTACGATGGGCCAATCTATATCGCTGACGCCGCGCTATACCTGAAATCCGCCAAGCCAGAGCTAGGCATCAAGGACCCGTACGAGCTCGACGAAACACAGTACAAGGCAGTGCTTGAACTGCTCCGCCAACAGCAACCCCTGATCCACCGTTACTGGCACGATGCAACGGTGCAGATGAGCGATGTGAAAAACGAGGGCGTGGTCGCCACCAGTTCCTGGGGTTACATGGTCAATGGCCTGAAGGCCGAGAACCAGCCGGTGGCCTCGACCATACCCAAGGAGGGCGCCACTGGCTGGGCCGACACCACCATGCTGCACAGTGAAGCCAAGCATCCCAATTGCGCCTACAAGTGGATGGACTGGTCGCTGCAGCCGAAGGTACAGGGCGATGTAGCGGCCTGGTTCGGCTCGTTGCCGGCGGTACCTGCCGCCTGCACCGGCAGCGAACTGCTGGGCGCCGAAGGGTGCAAGACCAACGGCTTCGATAATTTCGACAAGATCGCCTTCTGGAAGACGCCACAGGCCCAAGGCGGCAAGTTCGTGCCCTACAGCCGCTGGACCCAGGACTACATTGCGATCATGGGCGGGCGCTAACTGGAGGGGCCTCTTCTCAAGCCCTCCTTCCCACGAGGGCTGCGCACGTTTTGAGGTGCCCAACCCTGTAGGGGCGGGTGCAGCTAAGAAGAGGCCGGCACCAGCAGACCAGCTACTTGCTCTCACAGGGACGGCGCCTCATGCAAGGCTGGCGCTGTACCTGTGAAGCGGCCCGAACAGCAGACAGCTATTTTTCCGGAACCTGCGTATGCCTCTAGCCGTTCAGTTCACCCAGGTTTGCCGCACCTTCGGCGAGGTCAAGGCTGTCGACCAGGTCAGCATCGACATCGAAGATGGCGAATTCTTCTCCATGCTTGGCCCTTCCGGCTCGGGCAAGACGACCTGCCTGCGCCTGATCGCAGGCTTCGAGCAACCAAACAGCGGCTCTATTCGTATCCATGGCGTCGAGGCTGCAGGGGTGCCGCCCTATCAACGTGACGTCAACACGGTATTCCAGGACTACGCGCTGTTCCCGCACATGAACGTGCGCGACAACATCGCCTACGGCCTCAAAGTCAAAGGCGTGGCCAAAGCCGAACGCCTGGCCCGTGCCGAGCAAGCGCTGAACATGGTTGCCCTGGCAGGCTATGGCGAACGCAGGCCGGCACAGCTTTCCGGCGGCCAGCGCCAGCGCGTGGCCCTGGCCCGCGCGTTGGTCAACCGGCCACGGGTGCTGTTGCTCGATGAACCGCTTGGCGCACTGGACCTGAAGCTTCGCGAACAGATGCAGGGCGAGCTCAAGAAACTGCAACGCCAGCTTGGCATCACCTTCATCTTCGTCACCCACGACCAGACCGAAGCGCTTTCGATGTCGGATCGGGTGGCAGTATTCAACCGTGGGCGCATTGAGCAGGTCGACACGCCACGCAACCTCTACATGAAGCCTGCCACCACCTTCGTGGCCGAGTTCGTCGGCACTTCGAACGTAATCCGCGGTGATCTTGCCGAACAACTTTGCGGCAGGCGCACGCCGTTTTCCATTCGCCCCGAGCATATCCGCCTGGTGGATCAACCTGGGCAAGTGCAGGAGGTTCAGCTAGCGGGCGTGCTGCGCGACGTTCAGTACCAGGGCAGTGCCACGCGCTATGAGGTGCAGCTGAGCAGCGGCCAGTTGATCGCTGTCAGCCAAGCCAACGACCGCTGGCAGGTGCAAAGCCAGCCCTTGCAGGTCGGCCAGCCAGTACAGGTGCGCTGGCCACGCGAGGCAATGACTGCGCTTGAGGAAACCCTCATGGGCCAGGACCACTGACATGCGCCAGCTCAGCGACCTGTTGTACCGGCGCCCCAACCTCTACCTGGCATTGCTGTTGATTCCGCCATTGACCTGGTTCGGCGCCATCTATCTCGGCTCGCTGCTGGGTCTTTTGTGGCAAGGCTTCTACACCTTCGACGACTTCAGCATGACGGTCACCCCGCAGCTGACCCTGAGCAATTTCGTCGCGCTGCTGAACCCGTCGAATTTCGACATCATCCTGCGTACCTTGGCCATGGCTGTGGCGGTATCCCTGGCCAGCGCTGTGCTGGCCTTCCCCATCGCCTACTACATGGCGCGCTACACCCGCGGTAAGACCAAAGCGTTTTTCTACATCGCCGTGATGATGCCGATGTGGGCGAGCTATATCGTCAAGACCTACGCCTGGACCCTGCTACTGGCAAAAGGTGGGGTAGCCCAGTGGTTCGTCCAGCAGTTGCATCTGGATGCCCTGCTGCAAGCCATTCTGGCGGTACCGGGCGTGGGCGGTAGTACTTTGTCGACCTCGCACCTGGGGCGTTTCTTGGTATTCGTGTACATCTGGCTGCCGTTCATGATCCTGCCGATCCAAGCCTCGCTCGAACGCTTGCCGCCGTCGTTGCTGCAAGCCTCGGCAGACTTGGGTGCCAAGCCAGGCCAGACGTTCTTCCAGGTCATCCTGCCGCTGTCGATCCCAGGTATTGCCGCCGGGTCTATCTTCACCTTCTCACTGACCCTGGGTGACTTCATCGTGCCGCAACTTATCGGCCCGCCAGGCTACTTCATCGGCAGCATGGTCTATGCCCAGCAGGGTGCGATCGGCAACATGCCGATGGCCGCAGCTTTTACCTTGGTGCCGATCGTCCTGATCGCGGTTTACCTGTCGATCGTCAAACGTCTGGGGGCATTCGATGCACTCTGAAAAAGCATCCATGGGCCTGCGCGTGGCGGCTTGGGGCGGCTTGCTGTTCCTGCACTTCCCGATCCTGATCATTTTCCTGTATGCGTTCAATACCGAGGACGCAGCGTTCAGCTTCCCGCCCAAAGGTTTCACCCTCAAGTGGTTCAGCGCAGCTTTCGCCCGGCCCGATGTGCTCGACGCAATCAAACTGTCGCTGCAGGTGGCTGGCCTTGCCACGCTGATAGCCTTGGTGCTCGGCACCCTGGCATCGGCGGCACTGTACCGGCGCAACTTCTTCGGCAAAGAGAGCATCTCGCTGCTGCTGATCCTGCCCATTGCCCTGCCTGGCATCATCACCGGCATTGCGCTGCTTTCGGCGTTCAAAAGCCTGGGCATAGAGCCTGGGGTATTCACCATCGTGGTCGGCCACGCCACCTTCTGTGTGGTGATCGTCTACAACAACGTGGTTGCCCGCCTGCGGCGCACCTCGCAAAGTTTGATCGAGGCGTCCATGGACCTGGGTGCCGACGGTTGGCAGACCTTGCGCTACATCATCCTGCCCAACCTGGGTTCGGCACTGCTTGCCGGTGGCATGCTGGCCTTCGCCCTGTCGTTCGACGAAATCATCGTGACAACCTTCACAGCCGGCCACGAACGCACCTTGCCGATCTGGCTGCTCAACCAACTCAGCCGCCCACGCGATGTGCCAGTGACCAACGTAGTTGCCATGCTGGTAATGCTGGTGACCATGCTGCCGATTCTCGGTGCCTATTACCTGACCCGTGGCGGCGAAAGCGTTGCGGGCAGTGGCAAGTGACCCATAAGGAGCCCCCGATGCAAGTCAAAATGCTGATCAACGGTCATCTGGTAGCCGGCGAAGGCCCGGCATGGACTGTGCTCAACCCCGCCGAGGGTAGCGCCCTGGCACAGATCAACGAGGCCACCGAGGCACAGGTCGATACCGCCGTGCGAGCCGCCGACCAGGCTTTTGCTGGTTGGTCGCAGACCAGCCCCAAAGAGCGCTCGATGGCGCTGCTGGCAATCGCCGATGCCATCGAGGCCCATGGCCAAGAGCTGGCCCGGCTGGAATCGCAGAACTGCGGCAAACCGTTCGCCGCAGCCCTGAACGATGAAATCCCTGCCATCGCCGATGTGTTCCGTTATTTTGCCGGTGCCGCGCGCTGTCTCGGCGGCTCGGCGGCAGGTGAGTACCTGCCGGGCCATACGTCGATGATCCGCCGAGACCCTCTAGGTGTGGTCGCTTCGATCGCACCTTGGAACTACCCATTGATGATGCTGGCCTGGAAGATCGCCCCGGCCCTTGCGGCAGGCAACACCGTGGTCATCAAGCCCTCCGAATTGACTCCGCTGACCGCCCTGCGCCTGGGCGAACTGGCCCAGCAGCTGCTGCCACCTGGGGTGCTCAACATTCTGTTCGGCCGTGGGCAAACGGTGGGCAACCCACTGGTGACTCATCCCAAGGTGCGCATGGTGTCCCTGACAGGCTCCATACCTACCGGTGCCCACATCATCGGCGCCACCGCCAGCAGCGTGAAACGCATGCACATGGAACTGGGCGGCAAAGCACCGGTTATCGTATTCGACGACGCCGATGTCGAGGCGGCCATCGAGGGTATTCGTACTTTCGGCTTCTACAACGCCGGCCAGGATTGCACCGCAGCCTGCCGCTTGTACGTGCAGTCGGGTATCTATGACCGCTTCGTCGAGCAGTTGGGCAAGGCGGTTTCCAGCCTCAAGGTGGGCGTGCAGGATGCCGAGGATACCGAGCTGGGCCCTCTGATCAGTGCCCAGCACCGCGACAAGGTCGCAGGTTTGGTCCAGCGCGCCATCGCCCAGCCCCATATACGCCTGGTGACCGGCGGCAACGCCATTGCGGGGGACGGCTTCTTTTTCGCGCCCACCGTGCTGGCTGACGCCTTGCAGGATGACGAGATCGTGCGCAACGAGGTGTTCGGCCCGGTGGTATCGGTCACGCGCTTCAACACCGAGGAACAGGCGCTGGAATGGGCCAACGACTCCGATTATGGCCTGGCATCATCGGTATGGACCCGCGACACCGGTCGTGCCCACCGGCTGGCGGCGCGCTTGCAGTATGGCTGCACTTGGGTCAATACCCACTTCATGCTGGTCAGCGAAATGCCCCACGGTGGGCAGAAGCATTCCGGATATGGCAAGGATATGTCGATGTACGGGCTGGAAGACTACACCTGCGTGCGGCATGTGATGATCAAGCACTGACGGGGCGGGACTGCGGGGCCATGGGGTGCTCGATGCCAACGAGCTTCGAGCACCGCGTGGGCGGCGCTCGATTTGCGCCACACCGCCCCACTACAGCCTTGAACCCTCAGTAAAAAAACCTAATCGCGCAGATCCGACTCATGAATCGGATTGGCCCGGCTGGTCGCCCGTTGGTACTGCGCAGGCCAGGTGGCCTTGTTGCCGCCCAGGTCGTCATCGGCGTGCAGCGGCCAGTAAGGGTCACGCAGCAGTTCCCGCGCGAGGAAGATCAAATCAGCCTGCCCGGTGCGCAGAATGTGCTCGGCCTGTGCCGGCTCGGTGATCATGCCGACGGTGCCCGTGGCAATCTCGGCCTCCTTGCGCACACGCTCGGCGAAGCGGGTCTGATAACCAGGGCCTGTAGGGATTTCGGCATTGACCGAGGTGCCACCTGAGGACACGTCGATCAGGTCGACACCCAGCAGCCGCAGACGGCGCGCCAGTTCTACGGTTTCGTCCGGGTTCCAGCCATCCTCGACCCAATCGGTTGCCGAGACACGCACGAACAGCGGCAGCTCTGCGGGCCAGACCTTGCGCACCGCTTCGACCACTTGCAGAGTCAGGCGAATGCGGTTTTCGAAGCAACTGCCGTATTCGTCGCGCCTCTGGTTGCTCAGCGGTGAGAGAAACTGGTGCAGCAAATAACCGTGGGCGGCATGGATTTCGACCACCTTGAAACCAGCTTTCAGTGCCCGCTCGGTCGAGGCAACGAATGCTTCAACCACCTCTTGAATTTCGTCTTTGCTCAGCTCGCGCGGCGGTGTGTGCTGTGGGTCGAACGCGATCTTTGACGGCCCCACCGGCTGCCAGCCACCGTCCTCGATCTTCACGCTACCGTGTTTGCCAAGCCAAGGCTTGAAGGTACTGGCCTTGCGCCCAGCATGGGCCAACTGGATGCCCGGCACGGCGCCTTGGGCGGTGATGAAACGGGTAATGCGCTGCAACGGCGCGATCTGATCGTCGTTCCACAGGCCAAGGTCTTCGGCAGTGATGCGACCATCGGCAGTCACTGCGACGGCTTCGCTGATGACCAGGCCCGCGCCACCCACGGCGCGGCTGCCCAGGTGTACGAGATGCCAGTCATTGGCAAGGCCATCGACCGAAGAATACTGGCACATCGGCGAGACCGCGATGCGGTTGGGTAGCTTCAGCTGACGCAGGGT
The DNA here is from genome assembly GCF_014269025.2 of Pseudomonas promysalinigenes. Lineage (NCBI taxonomy): Bacteria > Pseudomonadati > Pseudomonadota > Gammaproteobacteria > Pseudomonadales > Pseudomonadaceae > Pseudomonas > Pseudomonas promysalinigenes. The sequence goes on from NZ_CP077094.1 coordinate 3,933,949, forward strand.
GTAAGGCTCGAGCAGCAGGCTCATGAGGGCACCTCCCAAGGACTCCAATGGTGATCGGCCCGGACGCTCAGAAGCACATCCTTGGCCCGGTGCCGGTCATTAACCAGACTAGACCAGATTGGTGGGGGTAAAGGTTCCGTGCAATCGCTGGGTTACGCCCAAAGGTGCGCGGGGCGTTCCAGGTTGAGGGTCACCCGAGCATCGCCCACGTTCAGCCGCCCTTGACCTCGAACCTTACACCCAAGCCCTCAGCGCGCCTCCATGTGGGCGATCATCAACTGTACACTTTCGTTACCGCGGAACTCGTTGACATCCAGCTTGTACGCCAACTCCACCCAACGCACCGTCGGGTTCGGCCAAACCTCCCGGTCGATGCCGAAGGCAATACCGTCCAGCCGAACGGAGCCGCACTCGCTTTTAAGCACCACCTTCAAGTGCCGCTCGCCGACTACGCGTTGCTCCACCAGCTGGAACACGCCATGAAACAGCGGCTCGGGAAAATGCTGACCCCAAGGCCCGGCGTTGCGCAAGGCCTTGGCCAGGTCGAGGTGAAACTCCTCCACCGCCAGGCTACCGTCGGACAGCAGACGCCCGGTCAGGTCGTCCTCACGCAATTGCCTGCGCACTTCTTCGTCGAACGCCGCGGCAAATGCCGGGAAGTGGCTTTCAGGCAGGGACAGGCCTGCCGCCATGGCGTGGCCGCCAAACTTGCTGATCAGCTGCGGATGGCGCGCCGCGACTGCATCCAGTGCATCGCGAATGTGCAAGCCTGGCACAGAACGTGCCGACCCCTTGAGCATGCCGTCGCCGGCGTCGGCAAAGGCGATGGTCGGCCGGTGGTAACGTTCCTTCAACCGCGACGCGAGAATCCCGATCACGCCTTGGTGCCAATCGGCATCGAATAGGCACAAGCCATACGGCATGGACTCGACGGGCAGGTCCTTGAGCTGGGCCAGCGCCTCGCGCTGCATGCCCTGCTCGATCGACTTGCGGTCCTGGTTCAGCTCATCCAGCTGTTGCGCCATGGCCTGGGCCAGAGCCGGGTCATCGCACAGCAGGCACTCGATACCCAGGCTCATGTCGTCCAGACGCCCGGCTGCATTGAGCCGTGGGCCGAGGATGAAACCAAGATCAGTGGAGGTAATGCGCCGGTGGTCGCGCCGCGCCACCTCAAGAATGGCCTTCAGCCCCGGGCGCGCCCGGCCAGCACGGATACGTTCCAGGCCCTGGTGCACGAGGATGCGGTTGTTGGCATCCAGCGGCACTACGTCGGCAACGCTACCGAGGGCAACCAGGTCAAGCAGCTCACCGATATTCGGTTGCGGCTGGGTCTCGTAGCGGCCAAGGCTGCGCAGGCGTGCGCGCAGCGCCATCAGCACATAGAAGATCACCCCTACTCCGGCCAGTGACTTGCTGGGGAAGCTGCAGCCAGGCTGGTTTGGGTTGACGATGGCATCGGCATCGGGCAACTGTTGGCCCGGCAGGTGGTGATCGGTGACCAACACCTTCAAGCCGGCGGCCTTGGCAGCGGCAACGCCTTCAACGCTGGAGATACCATTGTCCACGGTTACCAGCAAATCTGGCCGACGTTCGAGAGCGACCTGGACGATTTCAGGTGTCAGTCCATAGCCATATTCGAAGCGATTGGGCACCAGGTAATCGACATGGGCTGCGCCCAGCAAGCGCAGGCCGAGCACCCCTACGGTGCTGGCGGTGGCGCCATCTGCGTCGAAGTCGCCCACGATGAGGATGCGCTGGCCCAGGTCGATGGCAGCGACCAACAAGTCGACAGCGGCCTCGATGCCTTTGAGTTGCTGATAGGGCAGCAGCCGCGCCAGGCTCTTGTCCAGCTCGGCCTCGTTCTGTACGCCGCGGGCTGCATACAGGCGGGTCAGCAACGGTGGCAGATTACCCAGGAACGGTAGGGTCGTTGGTAATGGGCGGGGTTCGATACGCATGGGGTCTTCGGCAGTCAAATGTCAGTCGGTTCAACCACGCTCGCCGAGCAGCCATTGCAGCTGCACTTCATGCTGGCCACGGTCGTCGGTGACGAACACCGTGCCTTCGCTGATCATCACATCCCACTTGATGGTACGCGGCATGTCGGCCGCCAGCACTTCCAGCACTTCTTGCGGCACGGCGGCAATGCTCAGGTTCTTCAGGCCCTTGACCGCCCCCACCACCTTGCCTTCCCACACCCGCAGGCTGCCATAGGCCAGCAGGCTGGTGCGCTCGGTACGGCGCGAGCACCAGGTCAGGCGATCGGCATCTGGCTGGCCCACTTCGATCCAGTGCAGAATGCGGTCGTCCAGGCTTTTTTCCCACAGCGCCGCTTCATCGACATCGGAAAGACCACGGCCGAACGACAGGTTCTCGTCGTACCACAAGGCGTAGGCCAGCAGGCGCACGGCCATGCGCTCTTCGGTTTCCGAAGGGTGACGAGCGATGGTCTGGCGGACGTTTTCGTAAACGCCGCGATCAAGATCGGTCAGGTTCAGTTCGAATTTGTAAGTGGTTGACGGCTGGGCCATGGTCGACGGGGCTTCGTGCTTGGAGAAAAGTCACCTAGTCTACCCGATCCTGCCTGCGCTTGCGCCGCAGCAGTATCGGGCGCCACAGAGCTGTGCTAAAACCACCGCTCTGAACACTTGCCACGGATGCCCAATGTCGACGCCCAGCAAACCCCTCGCCGGCCTTAAAGTCATCGAACTCGGCACCTTGATCGCCGGGCCGTTCGCCTCGCGGATCTGCGCCGAATTCGGCGCCGATGTGATCAAGGTCGAGTCGCCCGACGGCGGCGACCCGCTGCGCAAATGGCGCAAGCTGTACGAGGGCACCTCCCTGTGGTGGTTCGTGCAGGCGCGCAACAAGCAGTCGTTGACCCTTAACCTCAAGCATCCCGAAGGCCAGCAAGTGCTCAAGCGGCTACTGAGCGAGGCCGACATCCTGATCGAGAACTTTCGCCCTGGCGTGCTGGAAAAACTCGGCCTGGGCTGGGATGTGCTGCATGCACTCAATCCGCGCCTGGTGATGGTGCGCTTGTCGGGTTTTGGCCAGACGGGGCCAATGAAAGATCAGCCAGGCTTCGGTGCAGTCGGTGAGTCGATGGGCGGGCTGCGCTACATCACCGGCTTCGACGACCGCCCACCGGTGCGCACGGGCATCTCCATTGGCGACTCGATCGCGGCATTGTGGGGCGTGATCGGCGCGCTTATGGCGCTGCGTCATCGCGAAGTCAACGGCGGCCTGGGCCAGGTGGTGGACGTAGCGCTCTACGAAGCTATCTTCGCCATGATGGAAAGCATGGTGCCGGAGTTCGACGTGTTCGGTTTCATCCGCGAACGCACCGGCAATATCATGCCGGGCATCACGCCCTCCTCCATCCACACCAGCGCCGACGGCAAACATGTGCAGATCGGTGCCAACGGTGATGCCATCTTCAAGCGCTTCATGCAGGCCATCGGCCGTGCGGACCTGGCCGATGACCCGAGCCTGGCCAGCAATGATGGCCGCGACGCACGGCGCGACGAGCTGTACGGGGTGATCGACCGCTGGGCCAACAGCGTGCCGCTTGAGCGAATGCTGACGGTACTCAACGACGCCGAAGTCCCGGCCAGCCGCATCTATTCGGCCGAAGACATGTTCAACGACCCCCAGTACCTGGCCCGCGAAATGTTCCTGCAGGCACGGCTGCCTGACGGCAAGCCGTTCAAGATGCCGGGCATCGTTCCAAAGCTTTCCGATACACCAGGGTCTGCCGATTGGGTTGGGCCGACGCTTGGGGAACACACCGATAGCGTGTTGGCGGCGCTGGGCTACGACCCGGCGGCGATTGCCAGCCTGCGCCAGGCGGGCACTGTCTGAGTTTGCCCCCCATGCGCTCGTTGGCCCTGTACTGCGCATTGCTGCTCGCACAGGTAGTTGCGCCTGCCCAGGCCAAGGATCGCCTGCTGTGGCTGGTGCGCGACCTGCCGCCGTTCACCGTGTTCGAGGGCACGGAGAAAGGCCAGGGGGTCATTGATCAAATGCTGCCGCTGCTGATCGAGCAGATGCCCGAGTATGACCATAGCATTGTCCGGGTAAACCGCGCGCGCGGCTTGCAGATGCTTCAGGACCCGCGCACATTCACCTGCGATCCCATGCTGCTGTGGACCGCCGAACGAGCGAAATTCGTGCAGTTCTCGCAACCGACACTGGGCGTGCTCAGCAGTGGCGTGGTGACGCTCAATACCTCGCAGGCGTTGCTGGAAAACTGGCTGCAAGACCGGCAGCTCGACCTCAAAGGCCTGCTAGGCAATACGACGTTGAAGCTGGGCATCGTCGCCGAACGCAGTTACAGCAGCCAGGTCGATGAGATCTTGCGCCAACTGCCCGATTCGGCCTTAAGCCGCCACTACGGCAATGACGCCACGGCAAATCTGTTGCAGATGCAGCAGTTAGGGCGCCTGCAAATGGTGCTGGGCTATTGGCCGGAGTTACGCTACCTGATTGAGCAACAGGGAGGCTCGCCGGCCGATTACCAGTTCCACTCCATCCAAGGTACCGATCGCTACCAGTTCATGTACGTGGGCTGTTCGGATACGCCGCTTGGGCATGCTGCAATCAGCCACATCGACCAACTCTTACCGGCGTTACGGCTGCATACGCTGCCGGCCCAATACGCGCGCTGGCTTGACCCGCAATCGCGGGCAACTTACTTGATCGACAGCAAAAGATTCTTCGAAAAACGCTGAACGGCAGACAAAAGAAACCCCGGACGCTGGGGAGGACGCCCGGGGCCAATCGAAAGTCCTGACGGACTCACCGCGCCCACCGGCCAGTACCGGAGCTGAGCACCGGCCGACTGCGCTTGATAGTTAGGAAAGGTAACTCAAGCAAAGGTTCCCTGAGGCTGCTGACGCTGCTGCACGGCAGCGATCACGCAGGGCTGCAAGCGCCCTTCGACAATCTGCAGGTCTCGATGCAACCCATCCACCAGGTCGATCAGCAGGGTTTGCTCTTGTAATTGGCGGGCACTGACGGTGCGCTTCAAAGCGCTGCCACCCAGGGCGTCAAAGAGGGTCAATTGGCGGTTGCCATTGGCATCCGGGGCGCCCAGCATGGCCTGATAGGGGGTAAGGGCGTCGTTGAGCAGTCTGCAGATTCGTTCCATCCGGATCACTCGCTTATTAGTGGACATGAATGAACTGACCAGCAAGCGCAGCGGAAAGTTCGCTGCGCTTGCTGGTGTCAGTGAGCGTGCCCTGCGCGAGTGACAGTTTGAATACGCTGCAACGCTTGTTGCCAGCGCCCGGCCGGCAGTGGCCAAGGGAGATCGGCAACCACCCACAAGCCTAGGCGCCTGGCTTCATCGGCAAGGTTGGGGCAACCCGCGTCGGGGTGCCCGACGAACAACACGGCGCGGCTGCTGCTGGCCCGCTCGAGCAAGGCCAGGCCATCGCCCGCGGCATGCTCGACGATCAGCAAATCGGCGTTTGGCTTGCGGGCCAGGCAGGTATCCAGATCGGCCAGGTCTTGTGTGACGCGCACGTTGAACAAACCATGGGCGTTGCAGGCCTGGTGAAGAAGAATTTGATGGGAAGGGTGTGCAGGGTGAATCAGCACGTAGGGCTGGCGCATGAACCGCTCCTTGGGGCAAGGAGCGGTCACTCTAGGCAAATCTTCCAGGCGCTTATGTAGGACGATTCTCAAAAAAACCAAAGACTCGTCTTGGCGGCCGCATCGCGGCCGCCAGACTCAAGCCCTTACAACGGCTTGCCGCGGTTGCCATGCTGGCTGACGAACGCCTGCACGGCCTTCAGATCATTGGCCAGCACCGTGCAACGTTCTTCACGGCTGAACAGGTCGCTCAGGTGCGCCGGCAGCTCCAGGGCCTTGCCGACACCGGCTTTCTCCACCGCTTCGGGGAACTTGACCGGGTGCGCAGTACCCAGCACCACCATTGGTGTGTCCAGGCTGCGGCGGCACTCGCGGGCGGCCTTGACGCCAATGGCGGTATGCGGGTCGAGCACTTCACCAGTGGCAGCGAATACCTCTGCGATGGTTTCGCAGGTCTGCTCGTCACTGACGGCCAGCGAATCGAATAGCTTGCGCGCCTCGGTCCAACGGTCTTGCTCGACGCTGAAGCCGCCACCTTGCTTGAAGCTCGCCATCAGCTCGGCCAGCGCTGCACCATTGCGCCCGTGCAGGTCGAACAGCAGGCGCTCGAAGTTGGACGACACCATGATGTCCATCGACGGCGACAAGGTCGCATGCAGGGTTTCCTTGACGTACTGGTTGCCGCTCATGAAGCGGTGCAGGATGTCGTTGCGGTTGGTGGCCACGATCAATTGGCTGACCGGCAGGCCCATATTGCGCGCCAGGTAACCGGCAAAAATGTCACCGAAGTTGCCGGTTGGCACCGAGAACGCCACCGAACGGGCTGGGCCGCCCAACTGCAACGCCGCGTGGAAGTAATAGACGATCTGGGCCATGATTCGCGCCCAGTTGATCGAGTTGACCGCGACCAGGCGTGTGCCTTTGAGGAACGACTGGTCGGCGAAGCTGGCCTTGACCATTTCCTGGCAGTCATCGAAGTTGCCTTCGATGGCGATGTTGTGCACGTTGTCGCCGAACAGCGTGGTCATCTGGCGACGTTGCACTTGCGACACACGCTGATGCGGATGCAGGATGAAAATGTCGACATTCTCGCAGCTGCGGCAGCCTTCGATGGCGGCGGAGCCGGTGTCACCGCTGGTGGCGCCGATGATCACCACGCGCTCGTTGCGCTTGGCCAGTACATGGTCGAGCAGGCGGCCGAGCAGTTGCAGGGCAAAGTCCTTGAACGCCAGGGTTGGGCCGTGGAACAGCTCCAACACCCACTCGTTGCTGTTGAGCTGGCGCAGCGGGGCGACCGCAGCGTGGGCGAACTTGCCGTAGGTTTCTTCGAGGATCTTCTTGAAGTCGGCATCGGCGATGCTGCCTTCGACGAACGGGCGCATCACCCGGAAGGCCAGCTCGTGATACGGCAGGCCAGCCCAAGAAGCGATTTCTTCCTGAGTAAAGCGTGGCAGGTTTTCAGGAACATACAGGCCACCGTCGCTGGCCAGGCCAGCCAGCAGCACGTCTTCGAAATTCAGGGCCGGTGCCTGGCCGCGGGTACTGATATAGCGCATGGGTGCAAACCTTCGATGCTAGGGCCGCCAAGCGGCCCGAGTGGCAAATTAATTCAGCTGTTCGACGCGGATACGCACGACCTTGCCGACTACGTCCTGCAGGCCTTCCAGAGCGACGATGGCGTCGTTGATGCCCTGCTCGACCACACGGTGGGTCAGCAGGATCATCGGTACCAGGCCGTCCTGTTCCTCGGCTTCCTTCTGCATGATCGACTCGATGTTGATGCCACGCTCGGACAAGATGCTAGCGACCTGAGCCAGCACGCCTGGGTGGTCCTTGGCCTGAATGCGCAGGTAGTAGGCACTTTCGCAGGCTTCGATCGGCAGGATCGGGTGGGCCGACAGCGAGTCTGGCTGGAAGGCCAGGTGCGGTACGCGATTTTCCGGATCGCAGGTCATGGCACGAACCACATCGACCAAGTCGCCGACCACCGACGAAGCGGTTGGCTCCATGCCGGCGCCAGCGCCGTAGTACAAGGTGGAACCTGCCGCGTCCCCGTTGACCATCACCGCGTTCATCACGCCGTTGACGTTGGCGATCAAGCGATCGGCTGGGATCAGCGTCGGGTGCACGCGCAATTCGATGCCCTCGGCGGTGCGGCGGGCCACACCCAGGTGTTTGATGCGATAGCCCAGCGCTTCGGCATAGTTCACATCGGCAGTGGTCAGCTGGGTGATGCCCTCGGTATAGGCCTTGTCGAACTGCAGCGGGATGCCAAAGGCGATGGACGCCAGGATGGTCAGCTTGTGCGCGGCGTCGATGCCTTCCACGTCGAAGGTCGGGTCGGCTTCGGCATACCCCAGGGCCTGGGCTTCGGCCAGCACATCGGGGAAGGCACGGCCTTTTTCGCGCATTTCGGTGAGGATGAAGTTACCGGTGCCGTTGATGATGCCGGCCAGCCAGTTGATGCGGTTGGCCGACAGCCCTTCGCGGATTGCCTTGATCACCGGGATGCCGCCAGCAACGGCCGCTTCGAAGGCGACGATGACGCCCTTCTCGCGGGCCTTGGCGAAGATTTCGTTACCGTGCACGGCGATCAACGCCTTGTTGGCGGTGACCACGTGCTTGCCGTTTTCGATGGCCTTGAGCACTAAATCGCGGGCAATGGTGTAGCCGCCGATCAGCTCGATGACAATGTCGATTTCCGGGTTGTTCGCCACTTCGAACACGTCAGCGGTAATGGGGGTACCGGTAATCTGGCAGTTCGGGTTCTGCGAGCGCATGGCAATCTGTGCCACTTCAATACCGCGCCCGGCACGGCGGGCGATCTCCTCGGCGTTGCGCTGAAGTACATTGAAGGTTCCGCCACCGACGGTCCCCAACCCACAGATGCCTACTTTGACCGGTTTCACTGTGAACTCCCCATTGAACGGCCGGTGCCTTCACCGACCGTGAAACATGCCGTCACCCCATGACGACGGCGTACTGAATGAATTACTTGGCGGCCTGCTCGCCTGCCAAGGCCAGCTTGGCCACTTGCGGTGCCGGTTGGTAACCCGGAATGACGTGCCCGTTCTCGAGCACGATGGCGGGCGTACCGTTGACACCGATCTGCTGGCCAAGCTGGAACTGCTTGCTGACCGGGTTGGCGCACTTGGCGGCCTTGATTTCTTTGCCTTCGACCATCTTGTCCATCGCCGCGCGGCGGTCGCTGGAACACCAGACTGCCTGCAACTGCTGATCGCCCGGCGAGCCCAGGCCCTGACGCGGGAACGCAACGTAGCGCACTTCGATACCGCGGCGGTTGAGCTCGGGTACTTCGGCGTGCAGCTTGTGGCAGTACGGGCAGGTAGTGTCGGTGAACACGGTGATGTGCGACTTGGTTTCGCCTTTGGCAGGATAAACCACGGTTTCGGCGGCAGGAATGCCATTGATGAGCTTGGCAACACCCTGGCGCTCGGCCTTCTCGGTGAGGTTCACCGGCTTGCCGTCCTGCAATTGGTACAGATAGCCCTGCATCACATACTGGCCATCAGCGCTGGCATACAGCACACGACCACCTTGCAGCTTGACTTCATAGAGACCGTTGAGCGGGCTGCTGCCGACGCTCTCCACGGGCACTTCGAGTTCAAGGTTCTGCAACGACTTGCGAATGGCCTGCTCGGGGCTGGTGTTGCTATCGGCCGCGGCAACGGCAACGGTGCTGGCCAGCGCCAACATGGCGACGGCGAAAAACTGGGTCACGCGCATGGAAAACTCCTGGAGGCGGACAAGGGCCGGAAACGTCAGCTGCGGCAAAAACCCGGTGACCGTGCAGCCCTTGATGCAAACCGCCCAAGACTATCACATCACGCTACTGATAAAGCGGCCTGCTAGGACCAGTCGGCGGAACATGAACAACATTCATCCACGTGGATGGTGTTGGGCATGCAGTTGTTGCAGCCGAGCCTTTGCCACATGGGTGTAGATCTGCGTGGTCGACAAGTCGCTGTGGCCCAGTAGCATCTGCACCACGCGCAGGTCGGCGCCATGGTTGAGCAGGTGAGTGGCGAAAGCATGGCGCAGGGTATGCGGCGACAGCGGCTTATCGATACCGGCTACCCGAGCGTGATGCTTGATGCGATGCCAGAAGGTCTGCCGGGTCATCTGCTCACCGCGCTGGCTGGGAAACAGCACATCGCTGGGGCGGCCGTTGAGCAGCTCGGCGCGGCCATCGCGCACGTAGCGCTCGATCCACAGCACTGCCTCCTCGCCCATCGGCACCAAGCGCTCCTTGCTGCCCTTGCCCATTACCCGCAGCACCCCCTGGCGGAGATTGACCTGGTCAAGGGTCAAACCCACCAGTTCGGTCACCCGCAAGCCGCAGGCATACAGCACCTCGAGCATGGCCCGGTCGCGCTGGCCAATCGCCTCACCCAGCTCCGGTGCATGCAGCAACGCTTCGACGTCGGCTTCTGACAAGGATTTAGGCAAAGGGCGACCAAGCTGCGGCATGTCCACCTGTAGAGTGGGGTCGACAGCAACCAGCCTTTCCCGCAGCAAATAGCGAAAAAACCCACGCAGGCCGGACAGAAAACGCGCTGTGGAGCGAGGCTTGTAGCCTTGGTCAAGACGCCAGGCCAAATGATCGAGGATCAGATCACGGCCCGCATCCGGCAACGCCACCGTGCGTTCCTGTAGCCAACCGTTGAACAAGGCCAGATCACTGCGGTAGGAGGCCCGGGTGTTGTCTGACAGGCCCTTTTCAAGCCACAGGGCGTCGAGGAACTGGTCGATCAGGGGATGGTCAAGAGCTGGCATGAATTCACAGTGGCAAACAACATAATGGCGCTTAGTCTTTCATAACATCGTCGGCATAGGGAGCCCGCATGAACGAACAGCAGATACTTCTGAGTGTGGGCGGCATCGGCGCGGCGGCGCTGGCCTGCCAGTGGCTAGCCTGGCGGATGAAACTGCCTGCCATTTTGTTCCTGCTGTTGTGCGGTATCGTTGCTGGCCCGGTACTGGGCTGGCTGTCACCCGAAGCACTGTTCGGCCCGTTGTTGATGCCACTGGTTTCACTGGCCGTGGCATTGATCCTGTTCGAAGGCAGCCTGACTTTGCATCTGTCGCAGTGGCGGGATATCGGCAGTGTGGTGCATCGGCTGGTCACCCTCGGCGCCTTGGCCACATGGCTGGTGATCGCCGTCGCCACCCACTGGCTGCTTGCATTCGAGTGGCCGCTGGCGATTCTGTTCGGCGCCCTGACCCTGGTCACCGGCCCTACCGTGATCGTGCCCATGCTGCGCGTGGTCCGGCCCAACGCCACGATCGCCAATATCCTGCGCTGGGAGGGCATCGTCATCGACCCGATCGGTGCCTTGCTGGCGGTGGTGGTGTACAGCTTCATTATCGCCAGTGGCAGCGGTGAGGGCTTGAGCCAGAGCCTGATTACCTTCGCCGGGGTCATCCTGTGCGGCAGTGCGCTGGGGGCAGCCGGTGGCTGGCTGCTGGGCCAGGTAATGCGCGAGCAGTGGCTTCCAGAGTATCTGCACAATCTGGCCTCCCTAGCCGCCGTGCTGGGCATCTTCATTGCTGCCAATCAGATCGCCCACGAGTCCGGGCTGCTGGCGGTCACGGTGATGGGCATGTGGCTGGCCAATATGCGTGGAGTGGATGTGCAGCAGATCCTGCACTTCAAAGAAAACCTCAGCGTCCTGCTGATTTCCGGGTTGTTCATCCTACTGGCTGCCCGCCTTGACCTGCAGGCCTTGTTCTCACTGGGCCCTGCGGTCATCGTCCTGCTGCTGGCCATTCAGTTGCTGGCCAGGCCGTTGAATGTGCTGGTTTCCACAGCCGGTTCCTCGTTGAAGTGGCGTGAACGCGCGCTGCTGGCCTGGATCGCGCCGCGGGGGATAGTTGCCGCGGCGGTGTCGGCGGTGTTCGCCATCCGCCTGGATGAAGCCGGTCACCACTCGGCCTTGCTGCTGGTGCCACTGACCTTTGCCGTGATCATTGGCACGGTGGTGCTGCAAAGCGCTACCGCCCGGCCGCTGGCGCGCCTGCTCAGGGTTGCCGAGCCTGCCCCCAGTGGCTTTCTGCTGGTGGGTGCCAACCCGCCGGCGCGCACTCTGGCCAAGGCTTTGCAACAGCTGGGTTGCCGCGTGCTGCTGACCGATTCAAGCTGGGAAAACATCCGGGCGGCACGTATGGATGGCCTGCCGACCTACTTCGGCAACCCGGCATCCCAGCACGCCGACGCCCACCTGGACCTGGTGGGCCTGGGCCATTTGCTGGGGCTCTCCCCAGCAGGTGAACTCAATGCCCTGGCGTGCGCACGGTTTCGTCACGATTTCGGCCACAAACGGCTGTTCGTGCTGGCCAGCGGCCTGGAAAACCAACGCAGCGACAAACACCGCGCCAGCGAACTACACAGGGGCCAACTGCTCGGTTCAAGCCCGATGACCTACCTGCAACTGGCCAACCGCCTACATTTGGGGGGCGAACTGTTCAGTACTACGCTCACTGAAGCTTTCAGCTGGGAACAGTACCAAGCACTGCATGGCGAGAGGGCGACCTTGCTGTTCGCCCGCGACGCCAACGGCTGGGTACATGTCGCGTGTCCGGACACCCCGCTCACCCCGCAAGCGGGCTGGACGCTGGTTTCGCTGATCGACCCACAGCGGCAAGACGGCCAGCCCGAGCAGTGAGGCTCAACTGCCGGGTAACACCGGCACCGGGCGCTTGTCTTCGTCGATTGCGACAAAGCTGAACACCCCGTGAATCGCCCGCTCGCGGCCGTCCAGGTACATGTTTTCGACGAACACATCGACTTGCACCTGCAGGCTGGTATTGCCGACTTTGATCACTGTGCCCACCAGCTCGACGATCGACCCCGCCGGGATCGGGTGCTTGAAGTCGATGCGGTCGGTCGACACGGTCACCAGCGGCAGCCGGCAAAAGCGCGTAGCGGCGATGAAGGACACTTCGTCCATCCACGCCAGCGCGGTGCCGCCGAACAGGGTGTTGTGGTGGTTGGTGGTGTTGGGGAACACCGCTTTGGTTACTCGGGTCACCGAAAGCTCGGTGCGGCGCTGGATTTCCTGATCTCGACTGGTCATGGGCGTCACTCTTCACAGGTTTCAGAATGCAAAAAAGCAGCCCGAAGGCTGCTTTTTTCTCGCAAGGCGGCCTCAGGCCACCAGGCAAACTGTACTCAGGACAGTTTTTCCTTGATGCGAGCGGCTTTGCCGGACAGGTCGCGCAGGTAGTACAGCTTGGCTTTACGCACGTCACCACGACGTTTCACGGCCAGGCTGTCGATCTGCGGGCTGTAGGTCTGGAAGGTACGCTCAACGCCTACGCCGCTCGAGATCTTGCGCACGGTGAAGGCGCTGTTCAGACCACGGTTACGCTTGGCGATGACAACGCCTTCGAATGCCTGCAGACGGGAACGATCACCTTCCTTCACTTTAACCTGAACGACGATGGTGTCGCCTGGTGCGAAGGTTGGGATTTCCTTGCTCATCTGCTCTGCTTCGAGCTGCTGGATGATCTTGTTGGTCATGCTGTGCTCCTAAGATGGATACGTGATCCACCATCGATACGTTTAACTATCGTCCCGCTCGCGGAGATATTCCTCGAGCAGCTTCTTCTCTTCTCCAGAAAGCGAGCGACTTTCCAGAAGATCGGCGCGTCGTTCGAAGGTCCTACCAAGGGACTGCTTCATCCGCCAACGCCGGATATGTGCATGGTTGCCACTTAGCAACACGTCGGGAACACGCTGATCCGCATACACCTCAGGCCGGGTGTAGTGCGGGCAATCGAGCAGACCGTCAGTGAAGGAGTCTTCCTCCGCCGAGTCCACATGCCCTAAAGCTCCGGGCAGCAGCCGTGTAACCGCATCGATCAGTACCATGGCCGGCAGCTCGCCACCGGAAAGCACATAGTCGCCAATCGACCACTCTTCATCGACATGAGCCTCGATAAAACGCTCGTCGATGCCTTCATAACGACCGGCGATCAGGATCAAAGATTCCTGTTCGGCCAGGCCTTTGACCGCCTGCTGAGTCAGCTTGCGGCCTTGCGGCGAGAGATAGATCACCTTCGCCGATGCTCCAGTCGCTTGCCTGGCGCTAACCAGTGCGTCTTCCAGAGGCTTGATTTTCATCACCATGCCCGGACCACCGCCAAACGGCCGATCATCCACGGTATGGTGGCGATCTGTGGTGTAGTCCCGCGGGTTCCAGCAGGTTACCTGAAGCAACCCCTGTTTCACCGCGCGGCTGGTAATGCCGTACTCAGTGATGGCCGAGAACATCTCGGGGAACAACGTGATGACGTCTACGCGAAGGTTACCCATCGTTTAGAAGTCCGCATCCCACTCAACCCGCATCACACCTGCTTCCAGGTCGATATCGAGCACGCATTGCGCCGTATAGGGCAATAGACGCTCGCGATCATCCAGGCTGCCTGCGCAGGGCTTGACCACCATTACATCGTTCGCACCGGTCTCCAACAGGTGATCGACCTTGCCGAACAGATGTTCGTCCTGGTTGATGACCTTGAGGCCCACCAACTGGTACCAGTAGTACTCGTCAGCAGCCAGGTTGGGCAAAAGGCTCCGCGAAATGCAGATTTCGTAACCGCTCAGAAGACGGGCTTCATCACGATCATCGAGGCCCTTGAGCTTAACGACCAGGCCCTTTTGGGAGCCACGACCGTTGACCAGCTCGACCTGCTTTACCTTGCCTTCGTGCCGAAGCGTCCAGCGCGGATAATCCAACAGGTTTTCAATCGGATCGGTAAAGGAATACACCTTCACCTCGCCGCGAACGCCGTGAACCGAAAAAATCTTGCCAACGACGATCAGGTCGTCAGCCTTTTCTGGCGTCGCGTTCATACTGCTCAGGCAGCAGCCTTGGCAGCGTCCTTCAGCAGCTGAGCAACGCGCTCAGACGGCTGTGCACCCTGGCTCAGCCAGTAGTTGACGCGCTCTTGGTTGACCGACAGCTTGACTTCGGCGCCAGCAGCGATCGGGTTGAAGAAACCTACGCGCTCAACGAAACGGCCGTCACGGGCGTTACGCGAGTTGGTCACGGTCAGGTGGTAGAATGGGCGCTTTTTCGAGCCGCCACGGGCCAGACGAATGGTTACCATGTGAACATCGTTCCTATAGTCGGTGCTGCAGTTCATACAGCAGCTGGTACTGCAAATCTGAATGCCAAATAGGCACACGGGTGCCCAAAAGGCCGCATATTCTCAGGGAATATACGGACATTTGCAAATGCCTTTTTCGGCAGAGGCATGCCCTACCGTCCAGATTTGCCGGTTAAGCCACGCATCGCGCGGCCGTCACCCCGCCGCAGCGGGGGTTTCGGGCGCCCACCTGGATGCAGGCAGGCGCCCAAAAACAAGTGTTACAGCTTGGGCATGCCGCCACCTGGCAGCATCCCGCCAAGGCCGCGCATCATCTTGGCCATACCGCCCTTGGCGGAGAATTTTTTCATCATTTTCTGCATCTGTTTGTGCTGCTTGATCAGCCGGCCGATATCCTGCACCTGGGTGCCGGAACCGAGGGCGATACGGCGCTTGCGCGAACCGCTGATCAGGTCAGGGTCGCGACGTTCGGCAGGGGTCATCGAGTTGATGATCGCTTCCATCTGCTTGAACTGCTTCTCGGCCGCGCCCTGGGCGTTGCCCATCTGCGACAGGTTGACCCCACCGATGCTCGGCAGCTTGTCCATCAGGCCGCCCAAACCACCCATGTTTTTCATCTGCTGCAGCTGGTCGCGGAAGTCTTCGAGATCGAAGCCCTTGCCCTTCTTGAGCTTCTTGGCCAGTTTGTCGGCCTTGGCCTTGTCGATGGTCTGCTCGGCCTGCTCGATCAGGCTGAGCACATCGCCCATGCCGAGGATGCGCGAAGCCACACGGTCGGGGTGGAACGGTTCGAGCGCTTCGCTCTTCTCGCCCATACCGATGAACTTGATCGGCTTGCCGGTAATGGCGCGCACCGACAGCGCAGCACCGCCACGGGCGTCACCGTCGACCTTGGTCAGCACCACACCGGTCAGCGGCAGGGCTTCGCCGAACGCCTTGGCGGTATTGGCGGCGTCCTGGCCGGTCATGGCGTCGACCACGAACAGGGTTTCGACTGGCTTGACCGCGGCGTGCAACGCCTTGATCTCGTCCATCATGTCGGCATCGATATGCAGGCGGCCAGCGGTGTCGACGATAACCACGTCGATGAACTTGAGCTTGGCTTCGCGAATCGCAGCTTCGGCGATGGCCACCGGCTTCTGGCTGATGTCGGATGGGAAGAAGGTCACGCCGATGTCGTTGGCCAGGGTTTCCAACTGCTTGATCGCCGCCGGGCGGTAGACGTCGGCGGACACCACCATCACGCTCTTCTTCTTGCGCTCCTTGAGAAAGCGCGCCAGCTTGCCGGCGGTGGTGGTCTTGCCCGCACCCTGCAGGCCGGCCATCAGCACTACGGCCGGCGGTGCGGCGTTGAGCGCGAGGTCTTCGTTGGCCGCGCCCATCAGGCTTTCAAGCTCAGCCTGGACAATCTTCACGAAGGCCTGGCCCGGGGTCAGGCTGCGCGACACTTCGGTGCCGACTGCACGTTCCTTGACGCTGTTGACGAAATCCTTGACCACCGGCAGGGCAACGTCGGCCTCGAGCAGGGCCATGCGCACTTCGCGCAGCGTGTCCTTGATGTTGTCTTCGGTCAGCTTGGCCTTGCCGGTGACATGGCGCAGCGTCTGTGACAGGCGGTCGGTCAGGTTTTCGAACATGGTGATCCTTTCAGGCCCAATAAAAGCCGAGGTTTGTCAGGCGCCTGCGGGGCAAATGCACACCCGCCAGGCACAGCAAGGCGGCGATTATAACCAAGTGAGCCGACGGCGCACACCTCGCTACCGATCGGTCTGGATGGCCGGTGTCGTTCTATGCCAAACTCCGTCTCTTTCAGGGCTCTGCAACCAGGACTTATGGTCTCCTCACCCAGCCTCATTCCCAATCTGATCGCCGCCGGCCTCTATATAGCCGCGGCGATCTATCAGGGCTCCCATCTGGCCCAGGGTCGCAAGGCCGACAAACGCCTGCTGGGCCTGCTTGGCGCCCTTGCCGTGCTCGCCCAGGGCGGTGCGCTGTTCTTCCAGCTGATTACCCCACTGGGGCTTAGCCTGGACTTCTTCAGCGCCGCCGGCCTGATTGCGGCCGCAGTCATTACCTTGACGCTGTTGGCATGCCTGCGCATCCCGGTGGAAAACCTGCTGGTGCTCTTGTTCCCGCTTGGCGCCATCACCGCCTTGCTGGCGCAGTTCGCCCCAGCCGGCACGGTGCCACTAATCGACGAAGAGCCCGGCATCCTCGCGCACATTCTGCTGTCAATTCTGGCCTACGGCCTATTCACCATCGCGGTGTTCCAGTCGCTACTGTTGCTGCTGCAAGACCACCAACTGAAGAACAAGCACCCCTCGGGGCTAATTCGTAACTTCCCGCCGCTGCAGACAATGGAAAGCCTGCTATTCGGTTTTCTCTGGGCAGGCTGGTGCCTGCTCTCGCTATCGCTGATTTCCGGCTGGCTGTTCCTTGAAAACCTGTTCGCCCAGCACTTGGTGCACAAAACCCTGTTGGCCTGCGTGGCCTGGGTGGTGTTCAGCGTGTTGCTCTGGGGCCGCACCCGCCTGGGCTGGCGCGGCCACAAGGCGATCCGCTGGACCCTGGCAGGGTTTTGCCTGCTGATGCTGGCCTATTTTGGCAGCAAGCTGGTCCGCGAATTCATCCTGCATATCTGACGGCCGCCCATGGACACCCTGCCGTACGCACCGCTACTCGGCATTCTGGCACTGGCACTGCTGTGGTCGGCATTGTTCACCGCCGTGGATGCCGCCCGCCTGCTGATCAACGCCTCACCGCGCCATGGCGATGAGGGCCAACCACCGCTGCCGGTGCCAGCCCTGGTGCTGTGCGCAAGCTTGGGCAAGCTGCTGGTGCTGGGCATGGCTTGCCTGATCGGCGAGCGGCAGAGCGGCGAGCACGGCTTTTGGCTGGCTGGCCTGGCCGCCGTGGCAGCATTGCTGGTGTTCGCCGAGTTTCTGCCAAGGCGCCTGGCCCGCCGCAACCCTCAAGCCTTCATCAGCCTAGGCCTGAGCCTGAGGCCGTTTCCCCTGGCTCTGCTGCAACCGCTGGCTTGCCTGTTCGACGGCATCGCCAAGCTCATACTGCGGCCGTTTCGGGCCCAGCCTACGGCAGTGGCCCTGCACCCGCAGGAAGAGGACGAGTTCGACGAGGACGCCCCCCATGAGGCGCCGCGTCATGGCCTGCTGGACGGCCTGCAGTCACTGGACAAGGTCACCGTCAACGACATTCTGGTCCCACGCAACGAGGTGGACGGCATCAACCTCGATGAGCCCATCGGGCACATCATCGAGCAACTGATCGTTAGCCGACATACCCGCCTGCCGGTCTACCACAGCGACATCAACCAGGTAGAAGCGATCCTCAACACCAAGCTCATCAGCCACCTGCTACCCAAGGCCGAGCTGACCCAGGAGCAACTGTTGGGCGCGTGCTACGAGCCCTACTTCGTCCCGGAAAGCACCCCGCTGCAGATGCAGCTGCTGAACTTCCACAAGCAACAGCGCCGCCTGGGCGTAGTGGTAGACGAGTATGGAGAGGTGCTGGGTATCGTCACCCTGGAAGACATCCTCGAAGAAATCGTCGGCGAGTTCGAAGACGAGCAGACCCTGGACAACCCCCATGTGCATGCCCAGCCTGATGGTACTTTCGTTATCGAAGGCGCTGCCTCGCTGCGGGAAATCAACCGCACCCTGGGCTGGCACCTGCCGTGCGATGGCGGGCCGAAGACCCTCAATGGGCTGGTCACCGAAGCCTTGGAAAGCATCCCGGAAAGTGCGGTTTGCCTGAAAATCGGCCGCTATCGCCTGGAAATTCTCGAAACCGAGGACAATTGCGCCAGCAAGGTACTGGTGTGGACCGTGACCCGGTAGCTATACTCGGGTCACGCTTACCCAGCCCCGCCGCAACGCCTGCTACCCGCACTCGGCGCCACTCGGCCAGTCCGCTGCACTGACGCCCTCCGCGGTCCTGCTTCAATACCCCGAAACAGTACCCGCTCCCATCCTTATCCCCTCTGGGCTATCGTCAGCCAGCGAACACAAAAACAATGCGCTCCGGTGCCCGCCATGCCGTGCCTGCCTTGGTTTCTTGCACGTGCTGCGGGCAACTGCCCACGGAGCCAATCAGACTGTTAGGGACCTACTTAATGACAACCAGCAGCACTTACTCCCAGGCGCCTGCCACGCCGGTCAACTCACCTGCGCGAGTCGCCACCGCCAGCTTCATCGGCACCGCGATCGAGTTCTACGATTTCTACGTCTACGCTACCGCCGCCGCACTGGTGATCGGCCCGGTGTTTTTCCCGTCCGAATCGGGCACCGCGCAGATGCTTGCAGCATTCATCACCTTCGGCATCGCATTCCTCGCCCGCCCACTGGGCTCAGCGCTGTTCGGCCATTTCGGTGACCGCATCGGGCGCAAATCGACGCTGGTGGCGTCACTGCTACTGATGGGCGTGTCGACCACGCTGATAGGTGTGCTGCCGGGCTATGACAGCATCGGGGTTTGGGCACCGATCCTGCTCTGCCTGCTGCGCTTCGGCCAGGGCCTGGGCCTGGGCGGTGAATGGGGCGGTGCAGCGCTGCTGGCCACCGAGAACGCACCCCAGGGCAAACGCGCCTGGTTTGGCATGTTCCCGCAACTGGGGCCGTCGATCGGCTTTCTTGCGGCCAACGGCCTGTTTCTGACCCTGGCCATGCTCCTCAGCGACGAACAGTTCCGTGAATGGGGCTGGCGCATTCCGTTCCTGCTTAGCGCAGCGTTGGTGCTGGTGGGCCTGTACGTCCGCCTGAAACTGGAGGAAAGCCCAGTGTTCGCCAAGGCTGTTGCTCGCCATGAGCGGGTGAAGCTTCCGGTAGTGGACCTGTTCGCCAAATACTGGCTGCCGACTTTGCTAGGCGCAGCTGCGATGGTGGTGTGCTACGCGCTGTTCTATATCTCCACGGTATTTTCGCTGAGCTACGGCGTGACGACCCTGGGCTACAGCCGCGAAACCTTCCTGGGCCTGCTGTGCTTTGCCGTGGTGTTCATGGCCCTGGCGACCCCCCTGTCAGCCTGGCTGAGCGACCGCTTTGGGCGTAAGCCGGTGCTGATCGTCGGTGCTTTGATGGCGGTGGCCTCAGGCTTTGCCATGGAGCCACTGCTGACCTCGGGTTCCACCGCTGGCATGGCACTGTTCCTGGCCATCGAGTTGTTCCTGATGGGGGTGACCTTCGCGCCGATGGGCGCGCTGCTGCCGGAACTGTTCCCAACCCACGTGCGCTATACCGGGGCCTCGGCAGCTTACAACCTGGGCGGCATCGTTGGAGCGTCGGCCGCGCCGTTCTTTGCCCAGAAACTGGTGAGCATGGGCGGGTTGAGCTGGGTGGGGGGTTATGTTTCGGCGGCGGCGCTGATCAGCCTGATCGCCGTCTTGTGCCTGAAAGAAACGCGCGATACAGAGCTGTGAATGATTGGGGCCGCATCGCGGCCCCTGCGGCGTCGCATCAGAACTCGACTTTCACCGCCTGCGAAGCACGGGTCGCTTTGGCCCGCGCTGCTTCGACCGACTCATCGCGCGCCAGGCACACACCCATCCGCCGGGTGCCGTTGATTTCCGGCTTGCCGAACAGGCGGATGGCGGTGTCCGGCTCGCTCAGGGCCGCGCCCAGGTTGGCGAAGCTGGTCTGCTGCGACTGGCCTTGCGGCAAGATGACCGCCGAAGCCGACGGGCCGAACTGGCGCACCACCGGAATTGGCAGGCCAAGAATGGCGCGGGCATGCAGCGCGAATTGCGAGAGGTCCTGGGAAATCAGCGTCACCAGGCCAGTATCATGAGGGCGCGGTGACACTTCGCTGAACCACACTTGGTCGCCCTTGACGAACAGTTCCACACCAAACAGACCACGGCCCCCCAGCGCATCGGTCACCGCTTTGGCCACACGCTGCGACTCGGCCAGGGCTTTCTCGCTCATGGCCTGTGGCTGCCAGGACTCTTGGTAATCGCCTTTTTCCTGACGGTGCCCGACCGGCTCCAGGAAGGTGGTGCCGCCCACGTGGCGCACGGTCAGCAAGGTGATCTCGTAGTCGAAATCGATGAAGCCTTCGATGATCACTCGGCCTTTGCCGGCACGCCCGCCCTCCTGGGCATAGGCCCAGGACTGCTGCAGGTCAGCGTCGCTGCGCAGCAGACTCTGCCCCTTGCCCGAGGAGCTCATCACCGGCTTGACCACACAGGGGTAGCCGACATCGGCCACGGCTGCCGCGTAGTCTTCGTAAGTGTCGGCGAAATGATACGGCGAGGTCGGCAGGTCAAGCTCTTCGGCAGCCAGGCGGCGGATACCTTCGCGGTTCATGGTCAATTGGGTTGCCCGAGCGGTGGGCACCACATTGAAGCCTTCGTTTTCCAGCTCGACCAGGGTGGCAGTGGCGATCGCTTCGATTTCCGGCACGATGAAGTGCGGTTTTTCCGCTTCGATGATCGCACGCAGAGCCACACCATCGAGCATGTTGACCACATGGCTGCGGTGGGCCACCTGCATGGCCGGGGCATTGGCATAGCGGTCGACGGCGATCACTTCGACGCCCAGGCGCTGCAGCTCGATCACCACTTCCTTGCCCAGCTCGCCACAGCCGCAGAGCAGTACACGGGTCGCGGTTGGCGACAATGGGGTTCCGATACGGGTCATTTCAGGTCCTCGAAGGCGTCCGGGGCCGCGCCAGGCTTGGCAAGGCCCGCTGAAAAAGGACCGATATTCTACACCATCAACCCGCCACAGCGGCCCGCCGCGCACGAAATGCCATGGCCAGCCACACGGCCGTGACACCGGCGAACTTCGATGCCATGGCGGTGCCGATCACCGCTGGAGTCAGGGCGCCGATCATGCCGAAGAAGATGAAGGTATCCACCGGAATGCTCAACGCTGAGCTTAACCACAAACGGTCACGCAGTGGCCGGCGAGTAATGCTGAACACTAGCCAGTCGATAAGCTCGGAGACGAAGAACGCGGTGGCGCTGGCCAAAGCAATGGCCGGCTCAGAGGTCGCGTACGACAGCACCAGGGCCATCAGCATGGCAATCAGCGCGCCATGGCCATAGCGGGTTTGCACCATGTCACGCAGGATGAACACCAGCCCGCCCCAACAGGACCAGATGATGTCCAGGTGCGGAGCGCTCGAGAAGGCGTAGTTGATCAGCACCACGCTACTGATATAGGCAATGAGATAGATCATGGGGTAGTTTTCTGTGGGCAAGCCCGGCAGATTACCGCTGGCTCGTTCGCGGGTAAACCCACCCCCACAGAGATCGAACCTGTTGCAGGGGCTACAACCGGCGCACAGTCACGCCCCGATGATCAACCCGGCCGCCACCGCCCGCTCATGGCAAAGCTGGAGCACCGCCCGCCGCTCGGTATTGTCCATCCGCCCCCAGCGGCCGATCTCGGCCACCGTGCGTTGGCACCCCGTGCACACATCCTGTTCGTCCAGGGCGCAAATACTCACGCAGGGCGACGGCACCGGCCGCTCGACTATCACGTCACTCATCGTCAGCCACCAACTCACGGGCATAACGTTCGGCATTGTGCACATAGTGCGCGGCGCTGGCCTCGAGCATACGCTTTTGCTGCTCGGTCAGCTCGCGCACCACTTTGCCAGGCGAGCCCATCACCAGTGAACCGTCGGGTATGTCCTTGCCTTCGGGAATCAGCGCATTGGCGCCGATGATGCAGTGCTTGCCAATGCGTGCGCCATTGAGAATGACTGCATTGATGCCGATCAGGCTGTAATCGCCCACCGTGCAGCCATGCAACATGGCGTTGTGGCCAATGGTTACACCCTTGCCCAGAGTGAGCGGCGAGCCCATATCGGTGTGCATCACCGTCCCGTCCTGGACATTACTGGCTTCACCGATGTCGATCAGCTCGTTGTCACCGCGCAGCACGGCACCGAACCACACGCTGGCACGAGCCTGCAGGCGCACCTTGCCGATCAGGGTGGCGTTGGGTGCAGCCCAGCTGGTGGGGTGACATTCGACCCGATGGTCGCCCAGGCGGTATTTCATGTTCGATCCTCAGAGGTTCACGCAGACGGCAGGGTGTGCCCGGCTCAGATTTCGATGTAGCGCTCAGGGGGTTGGTGCAGGCTGATTCCGGCGTCAAACAGCAGATTGACCAGTTCGACGATCATGATCGCCGAGAGCCCCCAAATCTTGTATTCACCATAGCGATAGCTGGGCACATACCAGCTGCGGCCCTGATAATCGATGCGATGAGTATGATCACGCGGGTCCTGACGGAAGAACTCCAGTGGCACGCTGAAGACTGCCGCTATTTCCGCGTCATTGGCGCGGTATTCGACGAAATCCGGTATCAAACCGACGAACGGCGTCACCTTCAGTCCGTGCAGTGATACCAGGGGGCTGAGCGGGCCGATAACCTCCACCAAGCCAGGTGGCAGACCGATTTCTTCCTCGGTCTCACGCAAGGCGGTAAACACCAGGTCTGGGTCTTCCGGATCGCGTCGCCCTCCCGGGAAGGCTACTTCGCCGCCGTGAGTCGACAGCCCCTTTGCACGCAAGGTCAGTACCAGTTCGGGCGCTTCGCTGCGGGTAATGGGCAAAAGTACCGCCGCCTCGGGGAACCTTCGGTCGGTTTCCAGTGAAGCGGGTTGGTGGTTGCTCATACGGCGAAGTAGCTCGTCCAGCATTGCGCACTCTCGTATCCAAGGCCTGCCTCGCATGATGCACCAAAGCCGCGACGCACCCAAGCCCCGCACGCTTGCAGCAGGACCGCCCGGCACGCCAAGATAAGCCGGTCCACTAGGAATAAAAGCATGAAATTCTGCAGCGCGTGCGGCCAACCGGTCATTCAGCGGATCCCCGAAGGCGACAGCCGCCTACGGTTCGTCTGCGAGCATTGCCAGACCATTCATTACCAGAACCCCAACATCGTTGCCGGGGTGTTACCCACATGGGGCAGCCAGGTACTGTTGTGCCGCCGTGCCATAGAGCCGCGCCGCGGCTTCTGGACGCTGCCGGCTGGCTTCATGGAAAACGGCGAGACCCTCGATGAGGCGGCCCGTCGCGAAACGGCCGAAGAGGCGTGCGCACGGGTCGCGCAGATGACCCTGTACCAGCTGTTCGACCTGCCGCATATCAATCAGGTGCATGTGTTCTTCCGTGCCGAGCTGGCCAACCTGGCGTTCGACGTCGGCGTCGAAAGCCTGGAAGTTCGGCTGTTCGAGGAGCACGAAATCCCCTGGAACGAGCTGGCTTTCCGCACCGTCACGCGCACACTAGAATGCTATTATCGCGACCGCATCAGGCAGCACTACCCGATAGGCCATGAATACCTGCCGCCGATGAACGTCTCGCCCATCCCTTGAGCCTGCAGGTACTGTTTCATGCGTTGGTTGTTCGCCCTTTTCTGCCTTTGCGTTGCCACTGCATCCCAGGCGGCATTCACGGAAGTCATCATCCGCAAGCCGCAACCGCCGGCGCCAACGCAGTCACACTCGCAGACGGCGATGCAGCCGCTGATCGACAAGGTGCTGGTGATCAAGTCCGAACGGCGCCTGCAGCTGATCAGCCGTGGCGAGCCGTTGAAGACCTACCGCATCTCGCTGGGTAAACAACCTAAAGGTGCCAAAGAGCGCGAAGGCGACAAAAAGACCCCTGAAGGGCTGTACTGGCTGGACTGGCGCAAGCAGAGCAACCGTTTCAATCTGGCCATGCACATCACCTACCCGAACATCAGCGATACCGCCCGCGCCAACCGCGAGGGCTGGAGTGCCGGAAGCATGATCATGATCCATGGCACGCCGATCAACGATGACTACCCTGAATGGTACTTCCACACCCTCGATTGGACCGATGGCTGCATCGCCATGCGCAACAGCGACATGCGAGAAGTGTGGGACCTGGTTCGCGACGGCACTTTGATCGAGATTCGTCCGTGATAGTCCACAACGCGGATTGAGCCTGCAAGACTCTTCCCCCTCTCTGCCAAAGGCCTGCCGAATTCTGCGCAGCCTCTGCCACGTCTGCCTTGGAATGATCAGCACTCGATTTTAAAGGTGCCGCCCGCCTCAAGGCAGGCGCATCCAAGCTCTGCTGCCGACAATGTGCAACTTGCCAGCCCCTTAGCCATTTCGACCCACGAATCGTCACAGTAACGCCATAAAGTCGGGGTTCGCGACTACTCAATCACCACAAGGACACCCTGATGAGTCGAGACACCGGCGACAACCTGGACCGCAATCACAGCACCAACCTGCCGATGGCCAGCGTCATGGACGCTTACCTGAGCCGTCGCAGCGTGATCCGCGGCAGCCTGGGCGCAGCCATAGCCATGATTGCCGGCACCGGTCTGACCGGCTGCCTGGACAGCGAGCCTGTCTCTCTCGAACCGCCCTCCCCCCAACCCGATAAGCCGAAACTGGCACTGGGCTTCCAGTCCATTGCTGGCTCGCGTACCGACGCCTGCGTGGTTGCTGCCGGCTACAGTGCCTACGTGCTCGCGCCCTGGGGCACACCACTCAATGGCAAGGCCAGCCCCTGGAGAGCCGACGGCAGCAACACGTCGGTCGACCAAGCCAATGCCATGGGCATGCACCACGACGGCATGCACTTTTTCCCAATCAACGGCAGTTCACAGGACGGCCTGCTGGCGATCAACTTCGAATACATCGACACCGCTGCCCTGCACCCCAACGGTCCAACCGTCGACGCCAGCGGCAAGCGCCCTGCTGAAGAAGTACGCAAAGAAATCAACGCCCACGGCGCTGGTGTGGTCCGCCTGAAGAACATCAACGGCCGCTGGCAGGTGGTCGAAAACGACCCGCTCAATCGCCGATTCACTACGGCGTCGCGTATGGAGCTGACCGGGCCGATGCGCGGCACCAGCCACGTCAAAACCAAGTATTCGGCCGACGGTATCCACTGTCGCGGTACCAATAACAACTGCGGCAACGGCTACACGCCGTGGGGTACATATTTGACCTGCGAAGAGAACTGGCCAGGCATTTTCGTTAACAGAGGCTTACGCCCGGACGATCAGCGCCGTATCGGCGTGGGCACCGCCAATGGCCAGTATCAGTGGGAAAGCGCTGCCGGTGACAGCACTGAAGTGGATGACGAGTTCGCCCGCTTCGATGTCACCGCCAAAGGCGCTCACGCCAGCGAAGACTACCGTAACGAAGCCAGCACTTTTGGCTACATCGTCGAAATCGACCCGTACAACAGCGACACCCTGGCCACCAAGCGCACGGCCCTGGGGCGTTTCCGCCATGAAGGCTGCTGCCCGGGCCTGCCGGTGGTCGGCAAGCCACTGGTCTGGTACATGGGTGACGACTCGAATAACGAGTACCTCTACAAATGGGTGTCTGCAGCCCTGTGGGATGCGGCTGATGCCACCCCGGCCGATCGGCTCAAAACCGGTGCCAAGTACCTGGACCACGGCAATCTGTACGTCGCCCGCTTCGATGCCGACGGCACTGGCGCTTGGCTGCCGCTCGACGTGAACACCCCCACTACCGCCGGTAGCACCCTCGGCGCATTGTACGGTGACCTCGCTGGCATCATCCTCAATACCCGAGGTGCTGGCGATGCCGTTGGCGCCACGCCTATGGACCGCCCCGAGTGGACAGCCGTCAACCCGCTCAATGGCGATGCCTACCTGACCCTGACCAACAATAGCGTGCGCACCCCGGAGAAGGTCGATGCCGCAAACCCGCGGGGTCCGAACCGCCACGGTCATATCATCCGCTGGCATGACAGCGACGATCACCAGAGCTTTACCTGGGACATCTTCGTCTTTGGCGCCAACGCCACCGGCACGGCAGACATCAACCGCTCGGGGCTCAGTGAGCTCAATCAGTTCGCCAGCCCCGACGGCATGAGCTTCGATAGCCGTGGCGTGCTGTGGTTTGAGACCGACAACAGCGAGCCTACGCTCACAGACTATACAAACGACCAACTGTTGGCCGTGATTCCCACCGAACTGATCGATGCCAACGGCAAGCAGATACCAATCGATGCCCAAAATCAGTCGGCCCTACGCCGGTTTTTCGTCGGGCCAAACGGCTGCGAGGTGACGGGTATAACCTTCACACCGGACAACAAGACCCTGTTCATCAACATCCAGCATCCGGAAAACTGGCCGTACAGCGACATGGCGACAGACGCCGCGCCCTCCGGCACCAAGGTCAGGCCCCGGGCATCAACGGTTGTGATTCAGCGTGACGATGGCGGCCAGATCGGAACTATCTGACCAGGCCTAGCAGGCAGCAAGCAGGCGTTGAGAAGGTCGACTTTCCTGGGCAGGTAATGCTGCTCTGTTCAACCAGGCGGGCCGCTGAACGAGGCTGGGCGTCCAATTCTCCATGGAACGACGCTCATGTCCTCTGAAACCGAAGTTAACCAGCCTGCACTGCACAGCGACTACATGCTCGAACGCTTGCAATCTGTGGCAAAGAGCACCGACGAAACACTGTTCAGCGTGCTGATCATGTCAGTATTCGGTTCTCACGTTTCCTCTCACGCCTGCCAGAAACTGCAGACTGCACTGTGTGAGGGTGCCATAGCCAATCCGCGGTATCGGGTCGAGGCGCAGAGTACATCCCTTGCTCACTATGACAGCGATAGCCGCACGATCTGGGTGACCGAGCCGGCATTGATGCAGGCCCGCGCGCACGATATCGACAGTGCACACCTGTACAACGCGCTGGCCAGCGCATTCGGCAACTATCTGTACCAAGTGATCAAACAAGACTTCACCGACCATTCACAAGATATCGAAAACCCAGGGCTCGAACAGATTGGCGCCGATTATGCCGCCATGATGTTCTTTTACGGGCCCAAGATCGAAGATGGGACAGTGTTCGGTATGTACGACAATCAAGCCGTACGCCTGACCATCCCCGCGCTCCAGCCCGTCCCGATACCGCAGAACTTCTCTGCAGGCCCAGGGGACAAACCTGGCTCATTTGGGCATGAATCCTTGGAGAAAGGCTTAGCATCTGTCGGCTTCACGGATGAGGAGCGCCGTAGCATCTACTTTGGTAACTGGCTGCGTGACTATTCGCAATTGCTTGATCCCAAGCTGGTGCGCAAGCCCGATGCCCCCAAGAACTTCCCTTCGAAGCTCTCGCGCAGCGCTCTGACTCAACTGGTCGATCTGCTGGCGCTCAAGGAGTTTCACGACCTGCAGGACACACCTGAGGATCGTCAGGCGTATACCGTGGTCCCAGAAATGCTGGGGGTGTACCGCCCTAGCGAACATATCGACAACCCGCTGAACCCCTCGGCCGATGCGACCGACCCACGGGAGATCGATAGCGACTTCGAGCCCTTGGTTTCCCACGGCCACGCGTTACTGGAAGTGGACGCGCAACGCTCGCTCAGTAGCTATATAGACAATGCCACAAGTTACATGCGTCAAAAGCTGATCGACGCCATGCTGGCGGGTAACAGCATCGAGGGCAGGCGTTATTTTGGCGAAGCGTTGCATGTGCTCGAGGACTATTTTGCACACTCCAACTTCGTCGAACTGTGTTTGCGCAAACGTGGCCATGACGTGCTGCCTTGGACTACCGAAACTGACTGCAAACATCGGCTGCCCGTGGTGACTGGCATGTTTGGTGGCCTGGATGTGGTCGCCAGCATCGCCGAACCGCTGGGCAAAATCCTTTTCGAGGTGCAAACGCTCGACTTCAAGCGCACTCGGCCGGGCGATCGAAGCGATGTGGAAAAAGTACTGCTGATATTGCTCGAAGAGCACCAAAGCGATACACCGCTCAAGCTGCTCCAGGCATTTCTCAAGATACGCGATGACGCGGCAGAAAGTCCGCTTTACGGTCTGTATGAAGCAGCCAGTTGGGTGGCAAAAACGCCACTTGCCATGCTGCAGAATGCTAACAATGCGGTGATTCAGGGGCTGCTGAGTTGGGTGGGCGACAATGTCGACGAGTTCCAGACCCTTTCCGGGCATAACCCCAATGTCGTACCTGGCTTGCATCCCACCCACTCACAACTGGCCAAAGACCACGACACGCATCCGTTTCACGACTTGGCGGCGTATCTGGCGACCTATGCGGTGCAGATGGTTGGTCAGGCGATGTATGAATACTGGCAGGGCAACACCGAACGCGACCCCGCTAGCGTAGCCGTGGCGTTCATTCTGCACCCCAATGATGACAACTGGCATGACGACATCGTCGCGGCATGGGAAGCCATGGACCGTGCGCGTACCAAAGAAAAGATTCGCCTCGCAGGTAGCATTGGCGACTTGGCAGAACTGCAGAAGCAACTGGAGAAGGAGGAACAGGACAGGGTCAGGGTGCTGGGCGAAAGCTTCCGCAACGCCCCTAACACGGTTTCGGAAATTATCGGCAATGCGTTTCCTTTCGGATGACGCCTAAAGGTCGTGGAGCCGCCAGACTTCATAGGCTGGCGTCTCATACGGGTGGCTCTGCCTGAGGGCAGCGACGACCTGATCAATCAGGTCATCGGCCACCACCAGCTCCACCTTCCACTCCTCGACCACCTCGACCTGGCCAGTTTGCCCAAGAAACGGCTGGCTACCGTCCAGTGGGCGAAACTGGCCTTGGCCCAAGGTCTGCCAGGCACAGTGGTCATAGCCGCCGATCCGCCCACCACCAGCGGCGAACACGGCAGCCTTGACCCCTTCGACATAGCTGGCCGGGACGAAGAAGGCGAGCTTGTACACGCCTTAGTTCACCCACACCCGCGCATTACGGAACATACGCATCAGCGCGGCATCTTCCTGCCACTCATCGGGGCGCCAGGAGTTCTGCACGGCGCGGAACATACGTTCCGGGTGCGGCATCATGATGGTCACGCGGCCATCGCGGCTGGTGAGGCCGGTGATACCACGTGGCGATCCGTTCGGGTTGGCCGGGTAGGCTTCGGTTACCTTGCCGTGGTTATCGACATAGCGCAGGGCCACGCAGCCAGACGCATCGGCCGCCAGCAGTGCGTCTTCACTGGCGAACTCGGCATGGCCTTCACCATGGGCGATGGCGATTGGCATACGGGAGCCTGCCATGCCCTGGAGGAAAATGGAGTTGGACTTCTGCACCTCGACCATGGCCACGCGTGCCTCGAACTGCTCCGAGCGGTTGCGCACGAAGTGCGGCCAGTGCTCGGTGCCCGGAATCAGCTCGTGCAGGTTGGACATCATCTGGCAACCGTTGCACACGCCCAGGGCAAAGCTGTCGGCGCGCTCGAAGAATGCCTGGAAGGCATCGCGGGCGCGGGCGTTGAACAGTGCCGACTTGGCCCAGCCCTCACCGGCACCGAGTACGTCACCGTAAGAGAAGCCACCGCAGGCGACCAAGCCTTTGAAGGCCTCGAAGTCGACGCGCCCGGCAAGGATATCGCTCATATGCACATCGACGGCTGCAAAACCTGCACGATCGAAGGCAGCTGCCATTTCAACCTGGCCGTTGACACCCTGCTCGCGCAGGATGGCCACTTGAGGACGCACCCCCGTCTTGATGTAGGGCGCTGCCACGTCGTCATTGACGTCGTAACCCAGCTTGACCGACAGGCCTGGGTTATCTTCCTCCAGCAGCAGGTCGAACTCCTGGTCTGCGCAATCGGCGTTATCACGCAGGCGCTGAACCTGATAGCTGGTTTCGGCCCACTGGCGCTGCAGCATGCGGCGCTCGTCGTCGAACAGCACTTCGCCGTTGAGGCTGATGGACACTTCGCCGTTGTTGATCGGCTTGCCGATGACTGCAACGCATTGTTCTCCGAGGCCGGCAGCGCTGAACTGCGCCAACACGTCTGGCGTGGCATCCTGGCGAACCTGAATGACCGCACCCAGCTCTTCGTTGAAGAGGATGGCAGCCACGTCAGCCTTGCTGTCGGTCAGAGGATCGAGTTGCAGGTCGAGGCCGCAGTGGCCGGCAAAGGCCATTTCCAGCACGGTGGTCAGCAGCCCGCCATCGGAACGGTCGTGGTAGGCCAACAGATGACCGTCGGCGTTCAGGCCCTGGATCACGGCGAAGAACGCCTTGAGGTCTTCGGCATCGTCGACATCCGGTGCCTGGGCCGCGATCTTGCCGTAGGTCTGAGCCAGGATCGAGGCACCCATGCGGTTCTTGCCACGGCCCAGGTCGATCAGGATCAGGTCCGTCTCGCCCTTGTCCATGCGCAGTTGCGGGGTCAGGGTCTGGCGAATGTCGGCAACCGGAGCGAAGCCGGTGATGATCAGCGACATCGGCGAGGTAACGCTCTTCTCGACGCCATCTTCGCTCCACTTGGTTTTCATCGACATCGAGTCTTTGCCGACCGGAATGGTAATGCCCAATTCCGGGCACAGCTCCATGCCCACGGCCTTGACGGTGTCGTACAGGCGCGCGTCTTCACCTGGGTGGCCGGCAGCGGACATCCAGTTGGCCGACAGCTTGATGTCCGACAGCTTGTCGATACGGGCAGCAGCCAAGTTGGTGATGGTCTCGCCAATTGCCATACGGCCCGAAGCCGGGGCGTCCAGCAGCGCCAACGGCGTGCGCTCGCCCATGGCCATGGCTTCACCGGTGTAGACATCGAAGCTGGTGGCAGTGACGGCGCAGTCCGCTACCGGGACCTGCCACGGGCCGACCATCTGGTCACGGGCAACCAGGCCGGTGATGGTGCGGTCGCCAATGGTGATCAGGAAGCTCTTGCTGGCCACCGCCGGGTGGCTGAGCACGCGCTGCACGGCGCTGTCCAGGTCAAGTTGGCTCGGGTCGAAATCGTCGCCCAGCTCGGCCTCGCGGGTAACCGAACGGTGCATGCGCGGCGGCTTGCCAAGCAGCACATCGAGCGGCATGTCCACCGGAGTGTTGTCGAAGTGGCTGTCGGTGACGGTCAGGTGTTGCTCTTCGGTGGCCTCTCCGACCACCGCGTACGGGCAGCGCTCACGTTCGCAGATCGCCTGGAAGCGCTCGAAGTCCTCGGCGCTGACCGCCAGCACGTAACGTTCTTGGGATTCGTTGCTCCAGATTTCGTGCGGGGCCATGCCCGGCTCGTCGTTGGGCACGTTGCGCAGCTCGAAGCGCCCGCCACGGCCGCCGTCGTTGACCAGTTCAGGGAACGCGTTGGAAATACCGCCGGCACCCACGTCGTGGATGAAGGCGATCGGGTTCTTGTCACCCAACTGCCAGCAGCGGTCGATGACCTCTTGGCAACGGCGCTCCATTTCCGGGTTTTCGCGCTGTACCGAGGCGAAGTCCAGGTCAGCAGAGCTTGCACCGGTGGCCACCGAGGAGGCCGCGCCGCCGCCCAGACCGATGAGCATGGCCGGGCCGCCGAGCACGATCAGCTTGGCGCCGACAGTGATCTCGCCCTTCTGCACGTGATCTTCACGGATGTTGCCCATACCGCCTGCGAGCATGATCGGCTTGTGGTAGCCGCGCACTTCTTCACCATGGGGGGTGGCGATGGCCTGCTCGAAGGTACGGAAGTACCCGGTCAGAGCCGGGCGCCCGAATTCGTTGTTGAACGCAGCGCCGCCCAGTGGGCCTTCGATCATGATGTCCAGGGCATCGACGATGCGCTCTGGCTTGCCGTAGGCCTGCTCCCACGGCTGCTCGAAGCCCGGAATGCGCAGGTTGGACACGGTGAAGCCGGTCAGGCCGGCTTTAGGCTTGGCGCCACGGCCGGTCGCGCCTTCGTCGCGGATTTCGCCACCGGAGCCGGTGGAGGCGCCGGAGAATGGGGCGATCGCGGTTGGGTGGTTGTGCGTTTCGACCTTCATCAGAATATGCACAGGCTCCTGCACCGCACCGTATTGGCGGGTTTCAGGGTTCGGGAAGAAGCGCCCGGCAACGCTACCGACGATGACCGAGGCGTTGTCCTTGTAGGCCGAGAGCACGCCTTCGTTGTGCATCTGGTAGGTGTTTTTGATCATGCCGAACAGGCTCTTTTCCTGTGCCTGGCCGTCGATGTCCCAACTGGCGTTGAAAATCTTGTGACGGCAATGCTCGGAGTTGGCCTGGGCGAACATCATCAGTTCGATGTCGTTCGGGTTGCGCTTGAGGCCCTGGAAGGCGTTGACCAGGTAATCGATCTCGTCTTCAGCCAGAGCCAGGCCCAGGTCGATGTTGGCCTTGGCCAAGGCGTCACGGCCACCGCTGAGGATATCGACCGAAGTCATTGGCTTTGGCTGAGCGTGGCTGAACAGATCGGCTGCCTGCTCCAGCTTGGCCAGCACGCGCTGGGTCATGCGGTCGTGCAGCTCGGCAGCGACCAACTCGGCATCGGCGTCGCTCAGGTCACCGGCTACATAATAGGCAATGCCGCGCTCCAGGCGCTGGATCGACTGCAAGCCGCAATTGTGGGCGATGTCGCTGGCCTTACTGGCCCAGGGCGAAATGGTGCCCAGGCGCGGCACGACGAGGAACAGGCGGCCGGTCGGCTCCTGTACCGGCACGCTGGGGCCGTACTTGAGCAGACGTCCCAGCACCTGCTGCTGGTCGGCGGTCAGTTCGCCTTCAACATCGGCGAAGTGGGCAAATTCGGCATACAAACCAGTAACAGCGGGGACTTTCTGGCTCAGTTGCTCGAGTAATTTACCGTGGCGAAAGGCAGAAAGGGCAGGAGCGCCGCGCAGGATCAACATCGTCGGGACAGCCTCAGGAAGGGGGTGTGCTTAGAGGCCGTGCATTCTAGCCTAATTCGAGCGCTTTCGGCACCCGCTGTGAGCCACGGCTGCCGGGCGGCGGAACCGGACTTGCGGGTCAGAAATCTGCGGGGTTTGGCTGTGGAAATTCTGCGCCTATGAGATCGAGCACCGCGCGGGGGCGCTCGATCTCATAGGCGCCGTCTCTCTGATTGCATAACCCAACCACATAACCCGCTACCAGACAAGCTAACCGTTGTCGAGATATGGCACGGCCAGTCCTTTGCGTATACTGCATCCTATGTTCGCCCACACTGCTTTGCGCCAGCGTTGCGCCAAATGGCTTCTTGCAACCGGACTCTTTCTGCTGCTCGGTGCCTGCGTTGAAAAACCCAGCACCCTCGAGCGCGTGAAGGAGGACGGTGTGCTGCGCGTCATAACGCGCAACAGCCCGGCCACCTACTTCCAGGATCGCAATGGCGAAACCGGCTTCGAATATGAACTTGTGCAGCATTTCGCCGACGATCTAGGCGTCAAGCTGCAAATCGAAACCGCTGACAACCTCGATGAACTGTACGACGCGCTAGGCAAACCGTCCGGGCCGGTATTGGCAGCAGCTGGCCTGGTCAGCAGCGACCGGCGCAAGGCCCAGGTCAGGTATTCGCATCCTTATCTGGAAGTGACCCCACAGGTGATCTATCGCAATGGTCGCCCCCGCCCCACCGATGCCAAAGGCCTGGTCGGCAAGAAGATCATGGTGCTCAAAGGGAGCAGCCACGCCGACCAGTTGGCCGAGCTGAAAAAGCAGTACCCAGGGCTGGAGTACGAAGAATCCGACGCGGTGGAAGTGGTCGACTTGCTGCGCATGGTCGATGAGGGGCAGATCGACCTGACCTTGGTCGACTCCAACGAGCTGGCGATGAACCAGGTCTACTTTCCCAATGTGCGGGTCGCCTTCGACCTGGGCGATACCCGTGATCAGCGCTGGGCAGTAGCTGCCGGCGACGACAATAGCCTGCTCAACGAAATCAACCGTTTCCTCGACAAAGCACAGAAGAACGGCACGCTGCAGCGCCTGAAAGATCGCTACTACGGGCATGTCGACGTACTCGGCTATGTCGGCGCCTATACGTTCGCCCAGCATCTGCAGCAACGTTTGCCCAAGTACGAGAAGCATTTCAAGAGCTACGCCAAAGTCGAGCAGGTCGACTGGCGCCTGCTCGCCGCCATCGGCTACCAGGAATCGATGTGGCAACCGGAGGTCACCTCAAAAACCGGCGTGCGCGGGCTAATGATGCTGACTCAGCGCACCGCTCAGGCCATGGGTGTATCCAACCGCCTGGACCCAAGGCAAAGCATCCAGGGCGGCGCCAAGTACTTCATGAAGATCAAGCAGGAGCTAGACGACAGCATCCAGGAGCCTGACCGTACCTGGTTCGCCCTGGCCGCCTACAACGTCGGCAGTGGCCACCTGGAAGACGCCAGAACCCTGGCCAAGCGCGAAAAGCTCAACCCGAACAAATGGCTGGACGTGAAAAAGATGCTGCCGCGCCTGGCCCAGAAGCAGTGGTACCGGCAAACCAAGTACGGCTATGCCCGTGGCGGGGAGCCGGTGCACTTCGTCGCCAACATCCGCCGCTATTACGACATCCTCACCTGGGTGACCCAGCCGCAACTCGAAGGTCAGGTGGCCGAGGGCAACCTGCATGTGCCTGGTGTCAACAAAGACAAGCCGGCGGATCAATCGCCGCCGATGTAACCTTGTCAGGGCCTGTTCGCGGCTAAGCCGCTTGCCCAGGTTGGCGCGCATGCCTGACCATGCCCAGCCCTGGAGGGTGCGGGTTTACTCACGATAATGCCGGCACAGCTCAAACCTTGGCTCGGCGCGCCCTGAAGAAGTCACTCAGAATCTGCCCGCACTCTTCAGCCAGCACCCCACCCTCCACCATAACCCGGTGATTGAGAAACGCCTGCCCGAAAAACTGCCCCTGGCTTTGCACGATGCCTGCCTTGGGTTCCAGCGCGCCAAATACCACACGCATCACTCGAGAATGCACGATCAACCCGGCGCACATGCTGCACGGCTCCAGGGTTACATACAGGGTGCTGCCCGGCAGGCGGTAGTTGCTCGCAGACTTTGCAGCCGCACGGATCGCCACCATCTCGGCGTGGGCACTGGGGTCACTGTCGGCGATCGGCCGGTTGAAACCTTGGCCGATAACCTGGCCATGCTGCACCAGCACGGCTCCCACCGGCACTTCGCCCATGGCTGCGCCTTCGCCAGCCAACGCCAGGGCCAGCCGCATGAATTCCTGATCGCGGCTGCGATCGATGATCTGCGGGCGCATCACACCACCGCGATCGCGGCCATCAGGCCGGTTTCCATGTGGTCGATGACGTGACAGTGGAACATCCAGGTACCGGGGTTATCCGCCACCAGGGCCACCTGGGCACGCTCGTTCTTGCCCAGCAAATAGGTGTCGGTGAACCAGGGCTCTTTGATGTCGTGGCGGTTGGAGGCGATCACTTTGAAGCTCATGCCATGCAGATGAATCGGATGCTGGTACTGGGTCATGTTCTTCAGCTCGAAGATATAGCTCTTGCCCTGCTTGAGGGTAGCGATGGGCCGGTCGGCACAGGTTTTGTCGGTGATGTCCCAGGCCTGGCCGTTGATTTGCCACATGCTCGAGGGTTTGTCTGGGTCAGGTGTGACCGTGACGTTGGCCGCCCACTCGAAATTGAAGTTCAGTTTCTCGGCATTCTCCAGGTCAGGCTCGGCAATCGGATTGGCCGGCAAAGCCTTGGGCCAGTCGCCGGGCGCTTCGCTACTGGCCACCGAACGCAGGGTGCCCAGGCGCACGAAGCCGTCGCGCAGGGAAATCTCCTCGCCCGGGTCAGGGATACGGATGGCCAGGCAGATCCGCATGCCAGGACCCAGCCAATAGTCGTCGTGCAGTGGCCTTGGGGTCACCGGGTTGCCGTCGAGGGCGTAGATCTTGGCCTCGCAGTTACCCTTGAGGTTGATGCGGTAGGTCCAGGTGTTGTCCAGGTTCAGCAGGCGGACTCGCACTACCTGGCCTGCCGGCAGCTCGGTGACCGAATCGGCCTGGCCATTGATGGTGATCAACCGCCCTGCGGTGCCGTTGCGCGCAGCCTCTCGGGGAATGCTGAAGGGCAGCCAGCCACCCTGCTCGTCGACATGCCAGTTTTTCAGGCTAAGCGTGCGTTCGTGCTCAAAGCCGGTCGGTTCACGCTCCTCGACGATCAGCGGGCCGACCAGCCCGCGTCCTAGCTCCTCGGAGCTGCTTACATGAGGGTGGTACCAATAGCTGCCAGCATCCGGCACACGGAATTTGTAGTCGAAATATTCGCCAGGCTTGACCGGCAACTGTGAGACGTAAGGCACCCCGTCCATTTCCAGCGGCAGGCGGATGCCATGCCAGTGAATGGTGGTTTCCACCGGCAAGTGGTTGATGAAGCGAACCCGCAACCAGGTACCCTGACGCACCCGCAACTCGGTGCCAGGCGCCGACGGGCCGAAGGCCCAGGCCTGGGTCTTGAAACCAGGCACCAGTTCGA
The DNA here is from genome assembly GCF_014269025.2 of Pseudomonas promysalinigenes. NCBI lineage: Bacteria > Pseudomonadati > Pseudomonadota > Gammaproteobacteria > Pseudomonadales > Pseudomonadaceae > Pseudomonas > Pseudomonas promysalinigenes. Next base: position 3,970,854 of record NZ_CP077094.1, read on the forward strand.
CGTCCAACGGCGCTGCGATCAACTCGTAGTCATGACCGGCGTTGTCGTCCTCGACCTTGCCCAACCAGTAACGCGCCGCGCCACCGGCGCCCAGGCCTACAACAACCAGGCCGGTAAGTCCCTTGAGCATTTGTCGACGGGTGAAGGACATCGGTGCGGGTACCTCGTGTTCAGCGCAATCAAGCTGCCAGCACGGCTGGCGGTGAAGGGCGAATACGATACACCTGCGAATGGGAAATATTAAGTGAAGTCTCCCCAGCCCTCGTTTGCAGGCGCCTGGCAAAGCAGATTGAACCACTGCCGGTCACTGCCTGAGGGTTGGCGCAGGGCGGCCTGCAGCAGCGGCGCGTCAAGCAGCACGTTAAGGTTGTCGAGCCGCGCGGCGACGGGCGGGTGGGTATCGAAGGGATGGGCCATGCTCAGCTCGAGTACAGCCTCGTCTAGGTGTAGCGCAACGTGCTGCAGGTGCCGATCCAAAGCCACCGCCAGCCCTGCACCACCCTGTTCAAGCAACAAGGCATCGACCACGCGGCCCAGGGCAATCGCCCGCAGCAGCGCCTGAACGAACAAGTGCGCGCCATGCACCTGAGCACCCGCGCGATCTGCCAGCAACTCTTGGGCGCGCCCCCAGTGGTGTACTGCGAGCTGGAACCGATGCAGAAATTGCCCAGCCATCCACTCCACAGGCTGTGCGACCCAGCGCATCGCCCGGCGGGTATCGACGATGGTCGAGAACTGTGCACACATCATGCTCAAGCGCACATTGGTCTGGCTGGCCAGCTCTGTGTCGCGACTGCGCAAATGCCCAAGCTCATGACCAATGATCGCGGCAGCCTCTTGCTGGCTCAGCACGCTCAGATAAGGCACTGGCAGATACAGGATTCGCCCGTTGAGAACCGACTGGCCAGGTTGCAGTACGATCGGCATGCTGGTGACGAAAAAGCCCTGATCGATCCCGACCACGATATGGTCCGGCACTGGCGCCTGCAGCCGCCCAGCCAGCTCTTCGATCCACTGCCAGAGCGCTCCAGCCTGCTGGCGCTGAAGTTCCTGGCCGAGAAAGCTGGCGTTACCCTGCCCCATGCCCGGCCATTTTTGCCTCAAACGCCAAAAAATACTCAGGCAAACGATCAGCACTGCGGCCAGGGGCAGTACCACGATCAGTACGGCCAAGCCGCCCTGCGCGGCATTGCTTACGCCAGCGCTGACTTCGTAGAGCAATGAAACGGCCAGGGAGGCTGCGAGCAAGCCCATATAGGCGCTTAACCAGCGCCCCAGCACCCGCCAGTTGGCGGTCATGCGTTGGCGCAAGTACTGTGCCGAACGCAAGGCGCGCCATGCGTCGGCCCTGAGCCGGAGCCAGGCGCAGACACCCGCCATCAAAGCACCCAACGCCATCAAGCCGCTCAGGCTAGCCATCCACAGGCGTGTGCGGAGCCAATAACGGTCCTTGTCGAGCTCGCTCAGCTGCCGTTCCAGCACTTGGCGGGTGTCGATGCGCCCGGCAAGTTGTTTACGCGCGGCCCAAGGCAATGCCTGGAGCAAGGCATCGCTAGGTTCTGCCAGCCATTGTCGAGTGATGCGTGCCTGCTCTTGAGCCGTTTCAGCCCGCCAATGTTGCACGGAGCTCCAAAGCAAAAGCGCCACTGGCAACAGCAGCATGGCCAGGCACCGACCCAGTCGCTTCATTTAGCCACTGGACCCTGGGCCAGCACACACGCGAACCGCTGCGCCCGAAGGCGGTCGGCCTGTAGTGGCAACGGCGCTTGATGCGTTAGGTGCTCGGTGTCAGCCATCGGCCTGGAGCAGCTCCAGTTGGCGCTGGGCGTGGGCCGCATCGCAATACGCCGCCAGCATCGCCAGCACCTCCTCGTAGCCCAGCTTGCGGCCATTGCAGGCAAGGCCTGCGGACATGATACGAATCTGCGGCCGCGGCTTTTTCAACGCCATCGCCTGGTTGCCGAAGAACTGCAGTTTGGCCACACGGTGCTTGGGCAGCGCAGCTTCGCTGCTCAGTTCGAGGGTCTGCACCATGACCAGGCCTTCATCCTTGACCGCGATATCCTCGACCTCGGCCATATCGACCGGGGCGTCCAGGGTGTCGACGTACAATTCCCGCCGGGTCAGACGCATGAACACCTGGGTGCCTGCATTGCGGTGCTGCCAGGTCAGGGCAGCGGCCATGCAAACGATAAACAGCACAAATATAACTGCACCCATGCGCTGCGAGTTGAACGTGACAGCCAGCAGGATAAGCGCGCCTACCAGAAGAATCGGCCCCCAGATTTTATAGCGCCGGGAATTGGTGAACTCGCTTTGCTCAGGCACGCGTTCGATCACCTTTTTGAGTTCGGCAATCACTCGTTCCCGCTCGGCAGCACGGGTTTGATCGTAGGCTTCGCCGAGCGAGCCGGAAAGCTCGGACAGCGGGTCGTTAGGTTCAGCCATGTTCAATCGCCCTCACACGTCACTGCTGCTTGGCCAGGTAATCGGTCAGAAATGCCTGCGCATTGCCTTGACGCGACAGCCCTTCGGAGTAGCCAACCTGGAACGGTTGCGGCTCGCCAGGCAAGTACAACTCACCGCCCCAGCCACCCTGAACGATCAACACCACGAACTTATTGCCATCCACGGTGGTGAAGTAGCGGGTGTCCTTGGCCGTCTTTTCTACCTGCATCTTCTGTATGCGCATGTTCCAGTCGTGATCGACGCCCTCGACCTGAACCAGTGCTTGATTGGCAGCACGCTCGCCGATACGTAGCGTCCACACTTTGACGCCCTCCGTGCCCATATAGGCAACCACCTGTTCGGCCACCTCTGGCCGCTGCTCTGCCTGGGCCTGGCCCAGGCAAAGCAGGAGCGAGGCAACCAGCAAGAAAGCCCATTTGCGATAAGCGAACATTTTTACCATCCTGATGCCAAACGATCGGCCATTGAAAACAGCTGCGCCGGGGCTGCCAACCCCAGTGGCTGGGCCGCACAACAAATGGGCCGTCAAGCACAATGGTTGTTGCCAAAAATGTGCGGGGGTTACCATTTCTGCACACGCCGCCGCCACCCAAGGATGATTCGCGTCATGCCATCGACCAGCCCCTACTTGGACACTGATTTTTCCTTCGACAGGCCGGGGGTACTCGCCAAAGCTGGCGTGCTGGACAGCCGCAAGGCCCGAATAATGGGTAGCGCGACCGGCCACTATCGTGCTCAGACAGTGCATGCCGGGTTGCAATACTTCGATTGCAACCTGCAGTTTCCGGAGCCCCTTAAAATCGACAAGGTGCTTCCCCAGAGCCTGTGCATCGTGCAACTGTTCGACGGGACCTGGCAGCACACCGTCGACGGCAAATTGAACCGCTATACACCCGGCCAGTTGCACCTGCTAGGCCTCGGCGAAAGCCTGGAGGCGCAGGACCAGTTGCCTGCCGACAGCCATGCACGCATGGCTGGCGTTCGAATCGCCGGCCACTACCTGCAAGAGCTGGTGGAGGATGAAGCACAGCTGATGCCCTTGCTGGCGTTGACGGCAGATGGCATGCGCTTTGACCAGTTATCGCAGTGCCCGGCAGTGAGTCGCTTGCTGCAGCAACTGTATTTGTCGCCCTACACCGGCGGGCTCAGGCGCCTGCATTGCGAAAGCCTCAGCTTGGCCATCGTCCTGGAACTGGCTAGGCACCTTATCGGCCCTGCGCAATCCAGCCACACGCCGGATCGCGGGCTACGTGACCTGGCCATCGAAGCCCGCCGCCTGCTCGATGCCCAGCTCAGCGCCCCGCCCACCGCGGCCAGCCTCGCGCGTCAGCTGGGCGTGGGCGAAACCACCTTGCGCCGGGCTTTTCGCAAAGCCTTTGGCCGGCCTATTCTGCAGTACGTGCGCGAGCAACGCCTGGAGTTGGCCCGCAGGCTTTTGCTGGAGCGGCGCTGGCAGGTGTCGCAGGTTGCCTACCAGGTCGGCTATGCCAACCCCGCGAACTTCTGCCATGCCTACAAAGCTCATTTCGGCCACCCGCCAAGCAGCGAATAGGTTATGCACCCACCGCTCGGGGCAGAAGGTGCCACGATGAACGTCACTTGGCACGCGCAACGCGCCAGCGGCATCACAACACGATAAGGACTCATGCATGTCACGCTGGCGATGGATATTGGCTCAACTCACGCGACGCCTGTGGGTCCGCGCGACCTTGATCGGTATGTTGGGCGTTGCTGCCGCACTCTTGGCAGCGTTGGCTGAGCGCTTCATTCCCTGGCACCCGGCAACCGAGATGGGCGCTGATGCGGTGTATGACATCCTCACCATCATCGCCTCGAGCATGCTGGCGGTGACCACATTCTCGCTCAGTGTCATGACCTCAGCCTACGGCTCGGCTGCCAGCAACGTCACGCCTCGTGCGACCCGCCTGCTGATGGAGGACACCCTGACGCAGAACGTGCTGTCGACGTTCATTGGCTCGTTCCTGTTCAGCATGGTGGGAATCGTGGTCTTGAAAACCGGTGCCTACGGCGATCGTGGGCGTTTCGTGCTGTTTCTGGTAACGGTGGCGATGATCGCACTGATCGTCGTTTCGCTGTCACGCTGGATCGACCATCTAACCCGGCTGGGCCAAGTCGGTGAAACCACGCGCAAAGTCGAGCAAACCACGCACCAGGCCATCACCGCAAGGCGCGAGCGCCCCTGCCTGGGGGGCTTGCCCTTGATAGGCGATTCGCTGCCAGTGGACGCACTGCCGATCCTGGCCAACACGGTTGGCTATGTGCAGTTCATCGACATGCAAGCATTGTCGCTGTGCGCTGAGGAGTATGAGGGTTTCGTGCACGTGGTGGCGATCCCAGGCAGCTTCGTGCATAGCAGCACCCCACTGGCCTGGTTCAGCGCCACGCCTGGCCGGGCAAACGACCAAGCGCTGATTGAAGCCGTCAGAGATGGCTTCACGGTTGGCGATGAACGCAGCTACGATCAGGACCCTCGTTTCGGCCTGATGGTCATGAGCGAAATCGGCTGCCGGGCTCTGTCGCAGGCCTTCAACGATCACGGTACTGCCATCGACGTCATCGGCCGCCTGACACGGCTGTTGAGCCTGTTCGCCGAACCTGCCGCGAAGGAACACATCGACTACCCCAGGGTTCAGGTAGCTGCTTTGGCGATGAGCGACGTATTCGAAGATGCCTTCATGCTGATCGCCCGAGATGGTGCAGCCCATATCGAAATCCAATTACGCCTGCAAAAATGCCTCCAGGCACTGGCCCAGTTGGGCGATGCAGACTTTCGCAGCGCCGCGCTGCAACAGGCCGCCTTGGCCTTCGAGCGCGCCGAACAGGCGCTGGCACTGGAATCGGACAAGCACCGCCTGCGCTGCGCCATCGAGGTGGCAAGAACGCGTTGAGGCAGGAGGCACAACCTGGCAAGGCTCACGCAGGCGCAATGCCGGTCAGGCAAGCCAGGTCGTTTACTTATCTACTGCGGCCGTGTTACGGCCCTTCGCAGATTCGCGGTGGAAGCGGGTTGACCTGAATAGGGCTGCGAAGCAGCCCCAATTGGCTTAGCTGACTGGCATGGCGCACAGATGGTTCATCTGCGGCAGGTTAGCGGCTGCCGCGCTGCGCCAACGGGATCACTCCCACTCGATAGTCGCTGGCGGCTTGCTCGACACGTCGTAAGTCACACGGGAGATGCCGTCGATTTCGTTGATGATACGACCGCTGACGGTTTCCAGCAGTTCGTACGGCAGGTGCGCCCAGCGCGCGGTCATGAAGTCCACGGTCTCAACGGCACGCAGGGCCACGACCCAGGCGTAACGACGGCCGTCACCCACGACACCAACCGACTTGACCGGCTGGAATACCACGAACGCCTGGCTGGTCTTGTGGTACCAGTCGGCCTTGCGCAGCTCTTCGATGAAGATGTGGTCGGCGCGGCGCAGGATGTCGGCGTATTCCTTCTTCACTTCACCGAGGATACGCACGCCCAGACCCGGGCCTGGGAACGGGTGGCGGTAGACCATGTCGTACGGCAAGCCCAGCTCCAGGCCGATCTTGCGTACTTCGTCCTTGAACAGCTCGCGCAGCGGCTCGACCAGCTTGAGGTTCATTTCCTCCGGCAGGCCACCGACGTTGTGGTGCGATTTGATCACGTGGGCTTTGCCGCTCTTGGCGCCGGCCGACTCGATCACGTCAGGGTAGATGGTGCCCTGGGCAAGGAACTGGATGTTCTCGAGCTTGCTGGCTTCGGCGTCGAATACGTCGACGAAGGTACGGCCGATGATCTTGCGCTTCTTCTCCGGGTCGGCTTCGCCTTCGAGGTTGTCGAGGAATTGCTTTTCAGCGTCGGCGCGGATCACCTTGACGCCCATGTTCTCCTTGAACATGGCCATTACCTGGTCGCCTTCGTGCAGGCGCAGCAGGCCGTTGTCGACGAATACACAGGTCAGCTGGTCGCCGATGGCGCGGTGCAGCAGCGCGGCAACAACCGAGCTGTCGACGCCGCCGGACAGACCCAGCAGCACGTTGGCCGAACCGACCTGCTCACGCACCTGGGCGATGGCGTCTTCTACGATGTTGGACGGGGTCCACAGGGCTTCACAGCCGCAAAGGTCTTGCACGAAACGGGACAGGATACGACCGCCCTGCTTGGTGTGGGTCACCTCCGGATGGAACTGCACGCCATAGTAGCCGCGGGCATCGTCGAACATACCGGCGATTGGGCAGCTCGGGGTGCTGGCCAGCACGTTGAAGCCGGTTGGCATCTGGGTGACCTTGTCGCCGTGGCTCATCCACACGTCCAGGCCCAGAACGCCATCGTCGTCCACATGGTCTTCGATGCCATCGAGCAGGCGGCTCTTGCCAACCACGTCGACGCGGGCATAACCGAACTCGCGCAGCTCCGAACCCTCGACTTTGCCGCCCATCTGCTCGGCCATGGTCTGCATGCCGTAGCAAATGCCCAGCACTGGTACGTTCAGGTCGAACACGGCCTGCGGGGCACGGGGGCTGTTGGCTTCGTGAACCGACTCGGGGCCGCCGGCGAGGATGATGCCACGCGGGTTGAATTCGCGGATCGCTTCATCGTCCATGTCGAACGGGTGCAGCTCGCAGTACACGCCGATTTCGCGCACGCGGCGGGCGATCAGCTGGGTGTACTGGGAACCGAAATCGAGAATCAGGATACGGTGAGCGTGAATGTCGAGGGCCATGACTCAATCTCGTCAGTGGAAATCGGAAACGACGCGGGGCTGTCGTGACAGCCCCGCTTTCATGTTGTAGCTGGAAGCCTCAACCTACGCGGTAGTTAGGGGCTTCTTTAGTGATCTGCACGTCATGCACGTGGGACTCGGCCATGCCGGCACCGGTGATGCGCACGAATTCCGGCTTGGTGCGCATCTCTTCGATGGTCGCGCTACCGGTGTAGCCCATGGACGAACGCAAGCCGCCCATCAGCTGGTGAATGATCGCTGCCAGGGCACCTTTGTAAGGAACGCGGCCTTCGATGCCTTCCGGTACCAGCTTCTCGGCACCAGCCGAAGAGTCCTGGAAGTAACGGTCGGAGGAGCCTTGCGCCTGTGCCATGGCACCCAGCGAGCCCATGCCGCGGTAAGCCTTGTAGGAACGGCCCTGGAACAGCTCGACTTCACCCGGCGCTTCTTCGGTACCGGCGAACATCGAACCCATCATTACGCAAGAAGCACCTGCGACGATGGCCTTGGACAGGTCACCGGAGAAGCGGATACCGCCGTCGGCGATCAGTGGCACGCCAGTGCCTTCCAGTGCTGCGGCGACATTGGCGATGGCGCTGATCTGCGGCACGCCGACACCGGCAACGATACGGGTGGTGCAGATCGAGCCTGGGCCGATACCGACCTTGACGGCGTCAGCGCCGGCTTCGGCCAGGGCCTTGGCCGCAGCGCCAGTGGCGATGTTGCCGCCGATCACCTGCACTTGCGGATAGGTTTCTTTAACCCAGCGAACGCGGTCGATCACACCTTTGGAGTGACCGTGGGCGGTGTCGACGACCACGACGTCAACACCCGCAGCCACCAGGGCAGCAACGCGCTCGCCTGTGTCCTTGCCAGTGCCGACCGCAGCGCCGACGCGCAGGCGGCCTTGGTCGTCCTTGCTGGCCAACGGGTAAGCCTTGGCCTTTTCGATGTCCTTGACGGTCATCATGCCCTTGAGGTTGAACTTGTCGTCAACGATCAGGACTTTTTCCAGGCGGTGTTTGTGCAGCAGCTCGCGGACTTCGTTCTTGTCGGCGCCTTCACGCACGGTGACCAGACGCTCTTTGGGCGTCATCACGTCGCGGACCTTGGCATCCAGACGGGTTTCGAAGCGCACGTCGCGGGAGGTGACGATACCGACCAGGTCGCCGTTCTCCAGTACCGGAACACCGGAGATGTTGTTCAGGCGGGTCAGGTCGAACAGGTCGCGCACGGTTGCGTCGGCGTCGATGGTGATCGGGTCCTTGACCACGCCAGCCTCGAACTTCTTGACCTTGCGTACTTCGCCGGCCTGCTGTTCGATGGTCATGTTCTTGTGGATGATGCCGATGCCGCCTTCCTGGGCCATGGCGATGGCCAGGCGCGCTTCGGTCACGGTATCCATGGCAGCGGAAACCAGCGGAATGTTCAGCTCGATGCCACGAGTCAAACGGGTCTTGAGACTGACTTCATTGGGCAGTACCTCGGAATAGCCAGGTACAAGGAGGATATCGTCGAAGGTCAGGGCTTCTTGGCTGATACGCAGCATCGCGGGGGCTCCCGGGCGGGAAAAATGGAAGCGCGCCATTATACTCATGCACGGCGCGCCGCTCAATGCAAAATAAGGGCCTTCGGTCAGCCTTGTGGCAGTTTTACCTGCACCACGGCCACCGGCTGGTCGAGCCAGTCGGCGAAGCTGTCGAGAAAGGCCTGAGTGAACCCGGCCTCGCCCCAGTTGTTGAAGATGAACCCAAGGTTGGAAAAGGCACATGGCTGCAGGTAGATGAAGCCGTTGATGTCGTCTTCATGGCCGCACAGTGGGCACGTGAAGTTGTCGCTGACACCCGGCATCCACTCCTCCAGGCTTTCGAACAGCGGCTCACCCACCTCGCGCCTGCATTGCGGGCAACCAGCTTCTTCGAGAAAACCTTCGGTGGGGGTATAGATGCAGCGCTTGAGCATCACCTCCAGGCCATTGACCTGCTCGCCGAACGGCAGCTTTTCAGGGTGCAGGGCCACTTTGCGCGCCCCTTCGGCCAAGGCATGGCCCATACGGTTGCCGGTACGGCCGCAGGTGCTCAGTTGCTCTGCGACGACCTTCTCGCGCACCAGCCAGCGCACAATGGCGCGAGCGCGGGCCTCGTGCACCGGCACGGTGGACAGCTTGGGGACGATGATGCTTTGGGTGTTCATGAACGGGAAAAGCCTGAAAGACTGCGGTAATGGCGCAATTCTACCGCTCAACCGGCCAGGTAGCGACCGATCAGCGCCAGGCCGCTGGCAAGCACCAGCCAGGTGACCAAACGTACGAAGGCTTCGCGAGACAACCTCATGCTCAATCGACGGCCAACGAACAGGCCGATGAACATCACGGGCAACAGGCAGGCCGCCAGCATCAACAAGCTCGTATCGGCATACACCCCGGCGATCAAAAACAGCGACAGGCGCACCAGGGTACTGCAACTGATCAACGCACTCTGGGTTGCGCGCACCTGCTCTTTGGCCTGCAAACGTGCACTCAGGTAAATCGCGTATAAGAAGCCGCCACTGCCGAACAAGGCGCCAAACAGCCCGCCAACCGTTCCCATTGGCACTGCCCACAAGCCCGACAACTGCGCCGGGCGGACCTTCACCGCCAAACCATAGATTGCGTAGGCCGTGACGAACAGCCCCATCAGCAGCAACAGCAGGTCGGATTTGAGATGCAACAGAAACACCACGCCCAGGGTGCAGCCCAGGGCCATGCACGGCAACAGACGCAGCAGTTCTGCGCGCGCCACATCGCGGCGTGACGGCAGCAGGTTGCCAAAGGCGGCGACGAAATCCAGCAGCACCAGAAGCGGGATGATCCGCGATAAAGGCATGAAGTGGATCAATACCGGGCCGGCCACCAGGGCGGTGCCGAAGCCGGCAATGCCAAAGACGATGTAGGCGGCGGCGATGGCAAGCAGAATGGGAAGCCAGTCGGCTGAGTTCAGGGAGAGTTGGGCGAGCATCTTGCTGGGTCCTGAAGTCCTTGGGTGTCGCTCGCGAAGATATCACTGTAATGGCCAAGGGGATGCGCTTGAGTCACTGGCGCCCACAAGTACAGCGCCGGCAGAAAACCCGAGACATGCCCTCCACCACGCCTTTATCATGCCCCCATGATCAGAGACCCTTTCGAACGACTCGGTCTGGACCGCGAAGTCCTTACCGTCAGCCAACTCAACGGCCGCGCCCGGGTGCTGCTGGAAGACGTGTTCCGCAGCGTCTGGGTGGAAGGCGAGATATCCAACCTCGCCCGCCCGGCTTCCGGCCATCTCTACTTCACCCTCAAGGACAGCGGTGCCCAGGTACGCTGCGCGCTGTTCCGGCAGAACGCTACCCGTGTACGCCAGGCACTGCGCGATGGCCTGGCGGTGCGGGTGCGCGGCAAGGTCTCACTGTTCGAGGGGCGTGGCGACTACCAACTGATCCTCGATACCGTCGAGCCGGCCGGTGATGGCGCCCTGCGCCTGGCCTTCGAAGCACTCAAGGAAAAACTCAGCGCCGAAGGACTGTTCAGCACCGAGCGCAAGAAGCCGCTGCCGGCCCACCCGCAACGCATCGGCATCATCACCTCCCCCACCGGGGCAGTGATTCGCGACATCATTAGCGTGTTCGGCCGCCGCGCGCCCCAGGTCGAGCTGAACCTGATCCCTACCGCTGTGCAGGGCCGCGAGGCGGTCAACCAGATCGTGCGCGCCTTGCAGCAGGCCGACAGGCTTGGTTTCGACGCGCTGATCCTGGCCCGTGGGGGTGGCTCGCTGGAAGACCTCTGGTGCTTCAACGAAGAAGCCGTGGCGCGCGCCGTGGCCGCTTGCGTGACACCAATCGTCAGCGCCGTGGGCCACGAAACCGACGTGTCGATCAGCGACTTCGTCGCCGACGTGCGTGCCCCGACTCCCTCGGCCGCTGCCGAGCTGCTGGCCCCTGACAACAGTGGCCTGCAGCAGCGCCTGGACGGCCTGCAACGGCGCCTGCTGCTGCGCATGCGCAACCGTCTGGCTCACGACCGCCTGCGCCTGGAGTCGATGACCCGCCGCCTGCGCCACCCCGGTGAGCGGCTGCGACAGCAGGCACAACGCCTGGACGACTTGGACATGCGCCTGCGCCGTGCATTCACACTCAACCTGAATCAGCGGCGCGAGCGCCTTGCACGCCTCGATACGCGCCTGGCCGCGCAGCATCCGGGGCGTACGCTGAAGCTGCTCGGCCAACGCCTGGACAGCCTCGCCGAGCGCCTGCCACGGGCCATGCGTGATGTCCTCAAGGACCGCCGCCAGCGTTTTCAGGCGCAACTGCAGACGCTGCAGGTGGTCAGCCCGCTGGCGACCCTGGCCCGTGGCTACAGCATCCTGCTCGACGAGCATGGCCAGGCCATCCGCTGCGCCGCCCAGACCCGCAACGGCCAGCGCCTGACTGCGCGCCTGAACGAAGGCGAACTTCAAGTACGGGTCGAAGACAACCACCTGACCCCGGTCACCCTCTCACTACTGGACTGACACATGCCGCGCCTGTTTGCCCCCCTGCTTGCCCTTTCTCTGCTGCTACTGGCTGCAGGCGCTCAGGCCAGCTACATCACCCGCACGCTGAACAAACCGGTGCCCGGTGGCGTGGCGGTGGTAAACCTTGGCCCAGCGGCAGTCGCGCCTAGCGCGCGTTTCGACGGCAAGCCGGTGCTGGTGGTCAAGGAGCAGGACGACTGGCTGGCCATCGTCGGCATCCCACTGACGCAGAAGCCAGGCACCGCTACGCTGACCCAAGGCGGGCGCAGTCTGGCCTTCAAGGTTGGCAGCAAAAAGTACCCCGAGCAGCACATCACTTTGAAGAACACCCGCCAGGTCAACCCCAACCCCGAAGACCTCAAGCGCATCGATCGTGAATTGGCTGAACAGATCAAGGCATATCGTAGCTTCAGCCCGGTGTTGCCGAGCAATCTGATTCTCGACAAACCGGTCAGCGGGCCGCTGTCGAGCAAGTTCGGCGTACGCCGCTTTTTCAATGGCGAAGAACGCAATCCCCACGCCGGGTTGGACTTCGCGGTGCCCGCCGGCACGCCGATCAAAACGCCAGCAAACGGCAAGGTCATTCTGGTCGGTGATTACTTCTTCAATGGCCGCACGGTGTTCGTCGACCATGGCCAGGGCTTCATCAGCATGTTCTGCCACATGTCGAAGATCGATGTGCAGGTCGGCCAGCAGCTGCGCCGCGGCGAGGTGGTCGGGCGGGTAGGCTCCACAGGGCGCGCGACCGGGCCGCACATGCACTGGAACGTCAGCCTTAACGATGCACGGGTCGATCCGGCGATCTTCATCGGAGCGTTTCAGCCCTGAGATCGTAGCGCCGGCTGAGCGGGTGAACCCGCTCCCAGCAAGTATTCGAATGCCTTAAGATGTGCGCCAACCTGTGGGAGCGGTTTCTGCCGCGAACAAGCTGGCGCAGATGAAAGTCAGTTGTATCCCAATCGATCGCGACGCCCGTTGAAGCGGGTGCAAACGCCATGGTGCTAGCACGGGTAGCGCGAGTTCAACCATGTTGCGCCATCGAAAAATACTGAGCAATCAGCGGTAAACAAACCCGAAAAGTCAGCTATAAAATCCTGCATCCAAGCTTTTTTTAAGCATTTATCTCAATTTTTTTCGAACGCTTGCCAACCCCCAGCCCACTGGTTAGGGTTGAGGGCATGAAAACCTTCAGCACCCTCATCTTGCTCCGACAACATCGCAGCCTCTGCCTGGTCAGCGCTCGACTACCAGGCTGAATCGCGTCGCCTCGCCTCTTCATCTCGTTATCGCTCGGCAGGCCCGATTTCGGCCGCACACAAAAGGATTGCTTCCATGACCATGCTCAAAGACCCTTCGAAGAAATACCGCGCCTTCCCAACCATCGACCTGCCTGACCGTACCTGGCCGTCGAAAACCATTACCGCAGCGCCCATCTGGTGCAGTTCCGACCTGCGTGATGGCAATCAGTCGCTGATCGAGCCGATGGATTCTGAGAAAAAGCTGCGTTTCTGGAAGACTTTGGTGCAGGTCGGGGTCAAAGAAATCGAGGCATCGTTCCCGTCCGCTTCGCAGACCGATTTCGACTTCGTGCGCACACTCATCGAAGACGGCCATATCCCGGACGACACTACCATCCAGGTGCTCACCCAAGCCCGTGAGGACTTGATCGCCCGTACCTTCGAGTCGCTGCGTGGGGCCAAGAAGGCCATCGTCCACCTGTACAACGCCACCAGCCCGTCGTTCCGCCGCATCGTCTTCAACCAGGACAAGCAAGGCGTGAAGGATATCGCGGTGAATGCGGCGAAACTGTTCGTCAAATATGCCGCCCAGCAGCCGGAAACCCAGTGGACCTTCCAGTACTCGCCAGAAACCTTCAGCGCCACCGAGCTCGAGTTCGCCAAGGAAGTCTGCGATGCAGTCATCGAAGTGTGGAACCCGACGCCTGAGCACAAGGTTATTCTCAACCTGCCAGCGACCGTGGAAGTGTCCACGCCGAACATCTACGCCGACCAGATCGAATGGTTCTGCCGCAACATCAGCCGTCGCGACAGCGTGATCATCAGCCTGCACTGCCACAACGACCGTGGCACCGGCATCGCGGCCACCGAACTGGGCCTGATGGCTGGCGCCGACCGTGCCGAAGGCTGCCTGTTCGGCAACGGCGAGCGCACAGGTAACGTCGACCTGGTGACCCTGGCGCTCAACCTCTATACCCAGGGCATCGACCCACTGTTGGACTTCTCCGACATCGACGGTGTGCGCAAGGTGGTCGAAGAATGCAACCAGCTGCCGGTGCACCCACGCCACCCCTATGTGGGCGACCTTGTTCATACGGCGTTCTCCGGCTCGCACCAGGATGCCATCCGCAAAGGCTTCGCCAAACAGCAGGACGGTGAGCTGTGGGAAGTGCCATACCTGCCAATCGACCCAGCCGACATCGGCCGCAGCTACGAAGCGGTGATCCGCGTCAACAGCCAGTCGGGTAAAGGCGGCATCACTTACCTGCTCGAGCAGGAATACGGTATCAGCCTGCCGCGCCGCATGCAGATCGAGTTCAGCCAGGTCGTGCAAGGTGAAACCGACCGCCTGGGCTTGGAAATGACCGCTCAGCAAATCTACAGTTTGCTGCACAAGGAGTACCTGCAGGCCAACGCGCCGTATGCCCTGGTCAGCCATCGTCTGCAGGAAGAAAACGGCCACAGCGCCGTGGAAGTGGAAGTTGCCGGTGAAGGCGAAACCACCCTGCACTGGCGCGGCAAGGGTAACGGCGCCCTGGAGGCCTTGGTTGCCGGCCTGCCGGTGTCGGTGGAGATCATGGACTACAACGAACATGCCATCGGCGCCGGCACCAATGCCAAGGCGGCGGCATACATCGAACTGCGTGTGGCCGGCGGCCGTCCAGTGCATGGTGTAGGCATCGACGAAAACATCACCACCGCCAGCTTCAAGGCTCTGTTCAGCGCACTGAACCGCTCATTGAGCCAGCAGGACGCCAAGGCAGCTTAAGCTCAAGGGCGGCACTCAAGAGCCCGCATCCTGGATGCGGGTTTTTTTTGTCCGACGTTAATGGGGCGGCGCTCGATTTCACAGGCGCTGAAGAATCTGCTGGCAAAAAAAAAGAGGCGCCGACCAAGCGCCCCATAAGCCGTAAAGCACACAACAAATCAAATTCAGTTGGCGTCCAGCAACCCAATCGCCTCGGCGCTGCAGGCCTGGATCCGTGCCCAGTCACCATTCTTGATCCAGCTGCTATCGAGCATCCAGGTGCCGCCCACGCACATCACATTGGGCAACGCCATGTAATTGCGCACGTTGGCTGGGTTAACGCCGCCGGTTGGGCAGAAGCGTATATCGCCGAATGGGCCGGCGAAGGCCTTGATCGCGGCCACCCCGCCGCTGATTTCCGCTGGGAACAGCTTGAAGCGGCGATAACCCAGGGCGTAGCCCATCATGATTTCCGATGGCGTGCTGATGCCTGGCAACAGCGGAATTTCGCTGTCCACGCCCGCTTCAAGGATGTCCTGGGTGATGCCTGGGGTAACGACGAATTGCGCACCCGCAGCCTCTACAGCAGCGAACATACTGCGATCGAGCACGGTGCCGGCACCGATGCACAGTTCCGGGCGTTGCTCGCGCAGCACCTGGATGGCCTTCAGGCCATGCTGGGAGCGCAAGGTCACCTCCAGGGTGCGGATACCACCAGCAGCCAGGGCATCGGCCAGCGGCAGAATGTCTTGCTCCCGGGCGATGGTGATTACCGGCAGGATACGCGCCTGCTCGCAGATGGCATCGATCCTGGCGGCTTTATCTGCCATCGAAAGCTTTGGCTGTGGGCGTTCAAGGGTGGTCATGACAGTGGATCCTTGGCTCATGGGCACCAGTAGATGCTCAGGGGGTCGTGAAGAAAGGCGCGAATCGGCATTTGCGCAAGGTCGTTGCCCGCCAGCGCGGCGCGCAGGGTAGCGAGTTTGCCCGGCCCTTGCACAGACAGCGCAGTGAACGCTGCACTGGCAAGCATGGCGCGGGTAAGCGATAGCCGCTGGTGCGGCACGCTCGGGGCGAGCATCGGCAGGCATCGGCGCTTGCTGTTCAGGTCCAGGCCTTCGGCCAGATTCGGGCTGTTGGGAAACAGTGAGGCGGTATGGCCATCGTCGCCCATGCCCAGCACCAGAACGTCGATGGGCGGCAGATCTGCCAAGGCCTGGTCAGCGCTCAAGGCCGCCGCATCGAGATGTTCGGCCTGCTGGTACAGGCCAATGAAGCGAGCCTTGGCCGCCGCCCCCTGGAACAGGTGACGTGCCAATAGCCCTGCGTTGCTGTCAGCATGCTCAACCGGCACCCAACGCTCATCAGCCAAGCTGACGGTAACCTTGGCCCAGTCCAGTTGCTCACCGGCCAGTTGTTCCAAAAATGGTACCGGGCTACGGCCACCGGACAGCACCACGCACGCTTGACCTTTGCTGGCGATGGCTGCGCGCAGGCGCTCGGCCACATCGTGGGCCAGGGTAGCGGCCAGTAACTTGGCTTCTGCCAGCTCGTGCACCTGCACCGCTGCCGGCAGCTTCAATTCAGATATCGCCATACCACGACCTCCCATCTCGGGTAATCAATGCAATCGAGCTCATCGGCCCCCAGGAACCTGCTGCGTAGGGCTTGGGCGCATCGCCCGCGTTACGCCAGCCGGCGATCAGTTGGTCACACCACTTCCAGGCGTACTCGATTTCGTCCTTGCGCACGAACAGGTTCTGATTGCCGCGCATCACTTCCAACAGCAAGCGTTCGTAGGCATCGGGAATCCGCGTACTGCGCCAGGCGTCGGAAAAATTCAGCTGCAACGGGCCACTGCGCAGTTGCATGCCCTTGTCCAGCCCCTGCTCCTTGGTCATCACGCGCAAAGAGATACCTTCGTCCGGTTGCAGGCGGATGATCAGCTTGTTGCCAACCTGCAAGCGCTGTTCCGGGGCGAAGATGTAGTGCGGCGTCTCCTTGAAATGAATGACGATCTGCGACAGTTTTTGCGGCATACGCTTGCCAGTACGCAGGTAGAACGGCACACCGGACCAACGCCAGTTGCGAATGTCCGCGCGCAGGGCGACGAAGGTTTCGGTGTCGCTCTGGGCGTTTGCGTTGTCTTCCTCCAGGTAGCCCGGCACGGGCTTGCCGTCGCTGTAGCCTGCGATGTATTGGCCACGCACCACGCTGGTGCTCAAACCCTCGCCAGTGATCGGAGCCAGTGCCTTGAGCACCTTGACCTTCTCGTCACGAATACTGTCGGCCGACAGCTCGCTCGGTGGGTCCATGGCGATCAGGCAGAGCAGTTGCAGCAAGTGGTTCTGTATCATGTCGCGCAACTGACCGGCTTTGTCGAAGTAGCCCCAACGGCCCTCGATGCCGACCTTCTCTGCAACGGTGATTTCCACGTGGGAAATGGAATTCTGATTCCACTGGGTTTCGAACAGGCTGTTGGCAAAGCGCAGCGCGATCAGGTTTTGCACCGTCTCTTTGCCCAGGTAGTGGTCGATGCGATATACCCGGTTTTCCGGGAAGAAGCGCGCTACAGCGTCGTTGACCCGCCGCGACGATTCAAGGTCATGGCCAATGGGCTTTTCCAGCACGACCCTGGTGCGAGCAGCAAGGCCTGCTTTGTCGAGGTTCTCGCAGATTGCCCCGTAAACCGCCGCCGCCGTGGCGAAGTAGGCAATCAGTGGTTGCTCGGCGTTCAGTTGCTCGGCCAGCGCCTGGTAGCCCTCAGGTTGCAGGAAGTCCAGGTGCACATAATGCAAACGGCCGAGGAAACGCCCCATCGCCGCCGGCTCGATATCGGCCTCGGCTACATGCCGGCGTAGATGCGCTTCGATGGTATTGAGGTGCTCCTCGACGCTGCCCGCCTCTCGCGCCAACGCCAGCAAGCGGGTGTCCGCATGCAGGAGGTTGGCACGGTCAAGCTGATAGAGCGCAGGAAACAGCTTGCGCAATGCCAGGTCGCCAAGGGCGCCAAACAGGGCAAAGGTGCAAGGTTCGACACTGATCGCAGCCATGATGTTGGTTCTTTCCTAAAGTTGGTCTAGGAATACCGCTTTCAAACACGGTTTTCAAGGGATAATGTAGTAAAAACCACAACATTAAACACAAACTCTACAGACAAGTGGTACGTCAACCGCACCGACAGTACGATAGACGACCGTGCAAAAAGCCTGCTGCTCCCTCAGCCGGCTGTCTTCCCGACCCAAGGACACACCCATGGACCGCGTGCGAAACCTCCTGGAACAAATCCAGGGCCGCCTCGACGAGCTGAACAAGGCCGAACGCAAAGTCGCCGAAGTCATCCTGCTCAACCCGCAACAAGCCACCCGTTTCAGCATCGCCGCGCTGGCCCAGGCGGCCAAGGTCAGCGAACCGACCGTCAACCGCTTTTGCCGCTCATTTGGTGTCAGCGGCTACCCGGAGCTCAAGCTGCAACTGGCGCAGAGCCTGGCCAGTGGTGCAGCTTACGTAAGCCGGGCAGTTGAAGCCGACGATGATCCGGCCGCCTATACCCAGAAAATTTTCGGCAGCGCCATCGCCTCGCTCGACAGTGCCTGCCAGCAACTGGACCCGCAACAAGTCAGCCGCGCCGTGGACATGATGATCCAGGCCCGGCAGATTCACTTCTTCGGCCTCGGCGCCTCGGCACCGGTGGCCCTGGACGCCCAGCACAAGTTTTTCCGCTTCAACCTGGCGGTATCGGCCCACGCCGATGTGCTGATGCAACGCATGTTGGCTTCGGTGGCCCATACCGGCGACCTGTTCGTGATCATTTCTTACACCGGGCGCACCCGCGAGCTGGTCGACGTGGCGCGCCTGGCACGGGAAAACGGCGCTTCGGTACTGGGCCTGACTGCTGCCGGCTCGCCCCTTGCCCAGGCCTGCAGCCTGAGCCTGCATATTCCGCTGCCTGAGGACACCGACATCTACATGCCGATGACCTCGCGAATCATCCAGCTGACCGTGCTCGACGTACTGGCCACTGGCATGACCCTGCGCCGCGGTGTGGACTTCCAGCCGCACCTGCGCAAGATCAAAGAGAGCCTCAACGCTAGCCGCTACCCGGTAGAGGACGACGAACTCAACTGAGCCTGTGCGCCTGCAGCCGCAGATGCGCTCGCTGCCCTGGCGCCAGGCTCAGGCCCTCGCCACTGCCGCTGGCGGCCTCGACGCAGACGAAACCCTGACACTCACGGCCAGTGACGCCCATCAATGGCCGATTACCTGGGTGCCAGACCACGGTATCGTGGCTGTCACCGGTATCGATGCACAGCTCGCGCTGCCATGCCGGGTCCTGCAACTGCACGCGCGGCGTGCCTGGGTAGACTTTCTGGCAGCCGCCCTTGAGCTTCAAGGCGCCTTCTTCACGGCAGGCCTGACGGCTCAGGCGGTCGTAACCTTCGATGTCTTCCAGGCCAGATAGCGCTATCTCGGAAACGTCACTGATACGCCAGTAAGCCAACAGCGCATGGCTCAACTGGCAAGGTTCGCTGTCCTGATGCTCGGTGCTCAGGCTCAGTTCCATGCGGCTGCCAAGCTTGGCATGCAGGTCGACCTGCCAATCGCACAAGTCCAGCCGCCACTTAAGGCTGACGCCCTGCTCGTCCTCCCGACTGTCTACCAGCTTCCAGTCCAGCAAGCGCGCCCAGCCGTGGGCGGGCCACAGGTCCTCGCTGGGGTGGCGGCCATACCAGGGCCAACACACTGGCACCCCACCGCGAATGGCACCCACTTGCGGCCACTGCTCGGCGCACCACAACCACGGCCGCTCGCCGGCCGGCTGAAAATGCAGCAGTTGGGCGCCCTGGCGGCTGAACACTGCCTGGCAACGGGGGTGATCGATGATCAGCACATCGCGCTGCTGATAACGCTCCCACTCGAAAGTCGGCCGGGGCCGCTGCGAGGAAAAGAAGCGATGGAGCGGATGTTCAGGCATGGTTCCAAGCTCTTGTTGTTTGAGATAGCGCTACCTCAGCCCATCCCCGGCACCCACTGCAAACCAGTGGGTGCCGGGAGCCGAAGTTGGATTGGCGTAAATTTACAACAATTGGCCTTAGAATGACGACTGAATCTTCAACCCCGCGACCAGTGCGCTGTCCACATCGTCGACGCCACCTGGGTGCTTGATATATTGAAGGTTGGGCCGCACGGTCAGCCAGTTGGTGACATGGAAGCCGTAATAAAGCTCGGCGTTGTACTCAGTACGCTGTACCGGCACGAACCCTGGGTTGTCGTAATCATCGATACCGCTCTGGGCATTGAGCAACTGAGCGCGTTTCTTCACATCATCGTTGACATGAATGCGCGCCACGCCAAAGCCTATGTCGTCCTTGGGCCGGGCGTCGAAGGCGCCTTTATAGACCAGGCCCACCTGTTGGTAGTTGTCGACCACGTTGGTGGCTTTGTCATGCACGGTGAAGTTGGCGAACAGGCTCAGGCCTCGGTTGGCATCGCCGCCATGGGCGGTGACCTGCTGCTGCGCCACCACCCACCAGCCATGCTTGCTCGAGTGCGACTTGAAGGCCTCGCCAGTGAGGGCCTGCGGGTTGCCATTAATGTCGTCGTACACGTCATCGGCTTTGGCGGTGCTGTAGTAATAACCCAGGCGGTATTCCCCCGGCAGGTCATTGAGCTTGGGCTGCCAGACCATCTCCACCGGCAAGATCGCACCCTTGGTGCCACTGCCACTGAGTTTGAAGCCGTTGCCAGTCTCCAGGTTCGACGGGTTTTGTTCATAGGCGCCGACCTGAACGAAGAACTCCGGCGTGATGTTGTACTTGACCCGCAACGCCCACTGGCTGACCGGCCAGTTGTACCAGATGCCACCCACCCAGTTGCCCACCTGCGATCCGCAGAAGGCCAGGTTCTGGAAGTCGCAGGGGAAGCTGTTGAAGTCTTCGCCCTCACCGAAGCGGCCTACCTTCACATCCAGCGCGCCATCGAAATATTTCTGCTTGACCCACATCTGCGTCAGACGCCAAGTCTGGCCACGGCCCCACACCTCCTGCACCGAACTGAACTGGCCGGCACGCGGGTCGCTGATACGATCGTTGGACAGGTTGCGACCGCTGCGCTCGGTGATCGCCAGCTTGAACTCGGCATCGTGCCAACCGAGGATCTTTTGCAGATCCAGGTGCGCGCCCAAGGCAAACTGGTCGCTGTAGCGCGCGGTTTTGTCGTGGTTGTACCCGCCGTGCAAATTCCCGGCTACCTCGCCCACGTAGTCCAGGGTGAAGTCGTAACCCTTGTTCAGAAGCTCGGTGCGGGTACCGCCCCAATCGCCGGTCATCCATTTCGACTCGCTGGAAAATGCCTCGGCAGCTTGCGCGCCACTGCTGCCGACCACGGCGAGCAGGGCCAATGAACCCAGGGTTGTGATGCGTTTGCGCTGTTCCATCCCTTTGCGTCCTCTTTTTTCTTATTGGTGATGTAGACGGTTTAACGGCTCTTGATCTGAGCCACGTTGTCCTTTACGACAGTTTCACTGCTGGCCAGGTGCAGGCGTTCGCCGCTGTCAGCGTCGAACAGCAGCACCTTGGCCGGGTCGAATTGCAGGTTCAGGCTGTCGCCGACCCGGCAGTCGATATCGGGCGCCAAGCGGCAGCAGACCTTGGTCTGGTTGAGGGTGACGAACACCAAAAGGTCCGGCCCGGTGGGCTCGGTCACCTGCACTTCGGCGCGAATCCCCGGCAGGCCATTGCCCTGGTTTGCACCCAAGCTGATCTGCTCAGGGCGGATACCGAGAATGACCTGGCGGCCGTCGAGGTCATCATTGGACTGCCCCAGTGGCAGTTCGCAGCGGGCTTGCCCACTGTCGAGCACTGCCATCAGGCGCCCATCCTGATTGGCCAGGCGTACCGCAATGAAGTTCATCGGCGGCGAGCCGATGAAGCTGGCAACGAATTGGTTGGCCGGGTCGTTGTAGATCTGCTGGGGCGTGCCGAACTGCTGAATGATGCCATCCTTCATCACCGCCACTTTGTCGCCCAGGGTCATGGCCTCGATCTGGTCGTGGGTGACATACACCGTGGTGGTTTTCAGGCGCTGGTGCATCAGTTTCATTTCCGTACGCATCTCCACCCGCAACTTGGCGTCCAGGTTGGACAGCGGCTCGTCGAACAGGTAGATCTTCGGCCGCCGCGCCAGCGCGCGGCCCATGGCCACACGCTGCTGCTGGCCACCGGAAAGCTGTGCCGGCTTGCGCGCCAGCAGGTGCTCGATCTGCAACAGCTTGGCCACCCGCGCCACCTCCTCATCGATGGCAGCCTGGGGCATCTTGCGGATCTTCAGGCCGAACTCGATGTTTTCGCGCACGCTCATGGTCGGGTACAGCGCGTAGCTCTGGAACACCATGGCGATATCGCGATCCTTGGGGCTCATGCCGCTGACATCCTGCCCGTCGATGAGGATTGCGCCACCGGTGATTTGCTCAAGGCCGGCGATGCAGTTCATCAAGGTCGACTTGCCACAGCCGGAAGGGCCCACCAGGATCAGGAACTCGCCATCCTTGATCGCCAACTGGATGTCCTTGAGGGTGTCCGGCAGGCCGGTACCGTAGGTCTTGTTCACATTGCGAAGTTCGAGTGTTGCCATGACTTACCCCTTGACCGCGCCGGCGGTGAGCCCGCGGACGAAATATTTGCCTGCCACCACATAAACCAGCAGGGTTGGCAGACCGGCGATCATTGCCGCCGCCATGTCGACGTTGTATTCCTTGGCCCCAGTGCTGGTGTTGACCAGGTTATTCAGAGCCACGGTGATCGGCTGCGAATCGCCGCTGGAAAACACCACGCCGAACAGGAAGTCGTTCCAGATCTGGGTGAACTGCCAGATCAGGCAGACCATGATGATCGGCGTCGACATCGGCAGGATGATGCGGCGGAAAATGGTGAAGAAACCCGCGCCGTCCAGGCGTGCAGCCTTGACCAGGGCATCGGGGATGCTCACGTAGAAGTTGCGAAAGAACAGCGTGGTAAAGGCCAGGCCGTAGACCACGTGCACCAACACCAGGCCGCTGGTGGTGCTGGCCAGCCCCAGCTTGCCGAGGGTGAACGAAGCCGGCAGCAGCACCGTCTGGAACGGCAGGAAGCAGCCGAACAGCAATAGCCCGAAGAACAGCTGCGAGCCGCGAAAGCGCCACATCGCCAGCACATAGCCATTCAGTGCGCCGATGGCTGTAGAGATCAGTACCGCCGGCACGGTGATCATGATCGAGTTCCAGAAGTAGCCACTGACCGTTTCCCAGGCCTTGACCCAGCCGATGCCGGTAATTACCGCAGGCCAGCTCAGCAGGTTGCCGGTACTGATGTCTTCCGGGGACTTGAAGCTGGTCAACAGCATCACCACCAGCGGCACCAGGTACAGCAGCACGGCGATCAGCAGTACCGCATGGATGGCGATACGGCTGAGGCTGACCGGCGACTTGATCGACACGTCACGCATGGCGCTTGCTCCTGAGTTCCGAATACAGGTACGGCACGAGGATCGCCAGGATCGCCCCGAGCATCAGGATGGCGCTGGCCGAACCCATGCCCATCTGGCCACGGCTGAAGGTGAAGGAGTACATGAACATCGCCGGCAGGTCAGAGGAATAACCAGGCCCACCGGCCGTCATTGCCGCTACCAGGTCGAAACTTTTGATCGCGATATGCGAGAGGATCATCAGCGAGCTGAAAAACACCGGGCGCAGGCTAGGCAGTACCACGGTCCAATAGATACGTGGCAGGCTGGCACCGTCGATTTGCGCAGCGCGAATGATCGACTGGTCGACCCCGCGCAAGCCGGCAAGGAACATCGCCATGATGAAGCCCGAGGCCTGCCATACGGCGGCGATCACCAAGCAGTACACCACCCGGTCAGGGTCGATCAGCCAGTCCAGGCGAAAACCCTCCCAGCCCCAATCGCGCAGCAGCTTGTCCAGACCCATCCCAGGGTTGAGCAGCCACTTCCAGGCGGTACCGGTGACGATCATCGACAGCGCCATGGGGTACAGGTAGATCGTGCGGATGAAACCCTCGCGGCGGATACGCTGGTCCAGCAACACCGCCAGCAGCACACCAATAGCCAGGCTAATGGCGATGAACAGCCCACCGAAGAGCGCAAGGTTCTTGCTCGCTACCCACCAGCGGTCGTTGTCGAACAAACGGGCGTACTGCGCCAGGCCCGCCCATTTGTAGGTCGGCAGAAAAGTCGAAGTGGTGAAGGACAGCACGAAGGTCCACAGGATGTAGCCGTAAAAGCCCACCAGAACGATGAACATGCTCGGCGCCAGCACCAGTTTCGGCAGCCAGCGCTGCAGCGCGTCCAGGGGGGAAGCCCGCAGTTGGGCGGTCAGTGTCGTCATGTTAGCCACCAGGGTAAGGTCAACAGATCACCTGCAGGAGTGGGCTGCCCCGCGAACAAGCCACCGCCAGGCGGTGGCTACGCAGGTGTTCGCGGTTTAACCCGCTCCAGCAGGGATTTGGCCAAGCTCGAACGGGCTATTTGGCAGCCTTGACCGCCGCAGCCAGCTTCTTCGCCGCATCGGCCGGGTCGGCCTTGGGGTCGTTGATGTAGTTGGTCACCACATCGAAGAAGGCACCCTGGACAGCCAGCGAAGTGGCCATGTTGTGCGCCATGCTCGGCTGCAGGCCGCCAGTCTTGGCGTCGGCGAGGAAGTCCTTGGCCGAGGTCTGGGCACACTCGTCGAAGCCGTACTTGCCCATGTCGGCGAGCATGTCGTTACGCACCGGGATCGAACCCTTGTTGATGCTGAAGACCTTCTGGAAGTCCTGGCCCATGACGTTGCGGGCAATGTCCTGCTGACCGGCGGCGGTACCTTCGTCGTTCTGCTTGAACACCACCAGCGAGTCGATGTTGTAGAGGAATGCTTTGTCGGTGCCAGGGAACGGTACGCACTGGTAGTCCTTGCCGGCGGTCTTCTTGGCAAGGGTCCACTCGCTCTTGGCCCAATCGCCCATGATCTGCATGCCGGCTTTGCCATTGATGACCTTGGCCGCTTCCAGGTTCCAATCCTGGCCTTTGCCATCAGGGTCCATGTAGGTGGCGATTTTCTTCAGATCGGTCAATGCCTGGACCATCTGCGGGCCAGTCAGGGCCGCCGGGTCCAGGTCGACCAGAGCCTTCTTGTAGCCATCTGCTCCCATCACCGCCAGCACCACGCTTTCGAATACGGTGCTGTCCTGCCAAGGTTGGCCGCCATGGGCGAGCGGGATGAAACCAGCCGCCTTGAGCTTGTCGGCAGCGGCGTAGAATTCATCGAGTGTGGTTGGCGCCTTGTCGATGCCGGCCTTCTTGAAGACGTCCGGGTTGATCCACAGCCAGTTGATGCGGTGGATGTTGACCGGCACCGCAACGTAGGCGCCTTCGTATTTCACGGTGTTGGCGACCTTTTGATCGAGCAAAGCATCCCATTTTTCTTCTTTGGCGACGCTTTCGAGTACCTCTGGGTCCAGCAGCCCGGTGGTCGCCCATTCCTGGATGTCCGGGCCTTTGATCTGGGCGACTCCAGGCGGATTGCCTGCGACGGCGCGGCTTTTGAGCACCGTCATGGCAGTGGCACCGCCACCACCGGCAACAGCGCCGTCCTTCCAGACGAAGCCATCTTTCTCGACGTTCGATTTGAGCACATCGACAGCAGCTTTTTCACCACCGGAGGTCCACCAGTGCACCACTTCGACAGTGCCTTTGGAATCGGCAGCCGACACACTGAAGGGCAGGAGCGAGGCAAGGGAGATCGCGGCGGCGAGGCGGAGGGTAGAATTCATCGCAATACCTTTCTTGTTGTTATGCAGGGCAAGTCGATCGCTTGCATTGCATGGAGTCTAATCAGCGCGCCCGCTTCGCCAGGTAACGAAGCGATGCGCGAATGTCATCGTTTGGTTACATAGTGCGAAACGGCAGTTGCCAGGCTCGGGGCCAATGGCAGGTTGGGCAGCAGTAGTGCTTGATAGGCGTGGTAGAGGTCAGGCTTGCCTGGCCATAGCGTACCGGCTGGGTTGTTGCTGGCATCGAGTTCGTGATGCCAGCTACCGCGATCGCGGTCTATGAAATGCTTGTCGATGAACGCCCAGAAACACTGGTACCACTGCTGATAGCGTGCTTCTGCGGTTCTGCGCCACAAGGCGGCCGCCGTGGCGCAAGCTTCGGCGTGGACCCAGTGCAGGCGTTGCCTGACCACTGGGCGGTTGTCCCAGTCCAGCGTGTAGACAAAGCCTGGCTCACCATCGACGCCCCAGGCCTGGCGACAGGCGCTGTCGAACAAGCCGCAGGCGCATTCCAGCAGCCAATCCGGTGCGCCCTGCCCGGCCAGGCGCAAGCTGGCCTCCAGATGCAGCAGCAGCCGCGCCCACTCCAAGGCATGCCCAGGCGTTGTGCCATAGGGCCGGAACAGATCGGCTGGCTGAGCCTGGTTATAGTGCAGCAGTGGCTGCCAGCTGGCGTCGAAGTGCTCGATGACCCGGTAGCCACTGGCAGTGGCATGGACGTGAATGATGCGCTCGGCAATGCGCAAGGCACGCTGCAACCACAGCGGGTCGCCAGTGGCATCGGCCAGGGCCAGGAATGCTTCGGTGGCGTGCATGTTGCTGTTGGCGCCACGGTAGGGCTCAGGCAATTGCCAGGTACGGAAGAAGCTCTCATCCAGGGCACCCTGCGCCTCGCACCAGAAATGCCCTTCGATCACCCGCACCACATCCCCTAGCAACTGCCTGGCCCCGGCAACCCCAGCCACTGCCGCAGAGCTGGCTGCCAGCGCCACGAATGCATGCAGGTAGGCCAGCTTGGCATCATCGTTGTCGCCATAAGGATGGCCGAACCAGCCATCATGTTCATGATCGCGCAGTGGCCCCAGCAGGGCCGCGACACCGTGCTCGGCATAGGCAAGGCAGCCCGGCTCGCCCTGCATGTGAGCGATCGCGAAACAATGGGTCATGCGCGCTGTGTTCAGGGTTTGAGCGCTGGCGCCTGGGGCAAGACGCCCTTCAGCATCGAGGCTACCAAAGCCCTCGGGCAACCGGGAGGCCTTGGCGAAGTCGAGCAGCCGCCGCCCTTCTTGCCGCAGCCAGGCTGCATGGGCAGGCGAATCCAGGCAGCTGCCAACAGGGAAATCAAGATTCATGAGCCGGCGCATTCCTTGCCAGTGGTGCTGCGAAGTCTAACCAGCCGACCCGGCCGGCATGTCACGAAGGACTGCGGTTATGTCACCAAGCCGTGACATTCGTCACTCCGCGCTTCGGGGCAAGTGCAGCGTGACGCGCAGGCCGCCCTCGCGCAAATTGAGCAGGCTGACCTCACCGCCGTGGCTGTGAGCGATGTTGCGCGCGATGCCCAAGCCCAGGCCGTAGCCCTGCTGGCTGGCGGCCAGACGAAAGTGCGGCTCGAACACCTGTTCCATCTGCTGTTGCGGCACGCCTGGGCCTTGGTCTTCCACCTGCAGCACGAACCCCTGGGGGCTATCGATGATGCGCAGGTGGGCTCGCTCGCCGTACTTGATGGCGTTGTCGATCAGGTTGCCGATGCAACGGCGCAGGGCCAGAGGTTTGCCCGGATACGGGGCCAAAGCCCGACCTTCGACGGTGACCCGCCCATCCTGCAGATATGGCTCGGCCAGAATTTCCAGCACCTGATTGAGGTCGACCGGCTCGATGTTCTCGTGGATATCGGTGTCCTTCACGCATTGCAGCGCCCCTTTGACCAGTAGCTCCAGCTCATCGAGGTCCTGGCTGAACTTGGCCTGCAAGCGCTCGTCTTCAAGTAGCTCCACACGCAGGCGCAAGCGGGTGATCGGGGTACGCAGGTCGTGGGAAATGGCACTGAACAACTGGGAGCGTTCGGTCAGGTAACGGCTGATGCGCTCACGCATGCTGTTGAACGCCCGCCCCACTTCCACCACCTCGCTGCCACCGCCTTCGGCCACCGGGGCCACATCGGCGCCTAAAGAAAGCTCACGGGCTGCACGCGCCAAGCGCTTGAGCGGCCAGCTCTGCCAGTGCACCAGCAAGCCGATGAACAGCAACAGTAAAGCCGTGGTCAGCACGATGAAGCCGATCTGCTGGCGAGGCAGGCGTTCGGCTTCAAGGCCCGTGTAAGGCTCGGGCAACAACGAGGCGATATACAGCCACTCCCCTTCGCCAAGACGAATTTGGGTGACCAACACCGGTGGGTTGAGCGGCTCCAGGGTCAAAGAATAATGCGCCCACGAACGCGGCAGCTCGTCGAGTTTAAGGCCGCTGTTGAATATGCGCAGGTCATCAGGGCTGACGAACTCCACGGAGATTTGCATGCCCTCGCCCAGACGCTCATGCAGTACTTGCTCAAACACCTCGATCACCGCCTGCTTGCGCGGGGTGTTGGGCAACAGCGGCATGTCCAGCGGCTTGTCGTTGAGTGATACGAAAAAGCGCGTACCGCCCATGCTGCGCAATTGATCAAGAACCATCGGCCGATAGGCCACCGGCAGTGAGCGAAAGTAACTGACGCTGGCGCTCATCGAGTGAGCCAGGCTGCCAGCGCTGGCGCGCAGACCTTGCAATTGGCTCGCGCGCAACTGCGCAACCCAGATCACGCTCGACAAGCCCTGGGCCAGTAGCACCACCAACAAGGTCAGCAGCAGCATGCGCCCCAGCAATGAGCGCGGCAGCAGGCGCCAGCGCCGCTCAGGACGCGCAGCAGACATGGGCAGCCAGCAGGTAGCCACTGCCACGCACGGTGCGGATCAGCCGTGGCGGCTTGTCGGTATCGCGCAGGCGCTGACGCAGGCGGCTGACCGCCATGTCGACGATGCGGTCCAGCGGCATCGGCTCGCGGCCACGGGTGGCGTTGCCGATGGTGTCGCGGTCGAGAATCTGTTGAGGGTGGTCGAGAAACAGCTTCAGCAGGGCGAAGTCGGCCCCGGACAGGATCACCTCTTCACCATCGCGGTGGAACAGGCGGTGGCTGATGGTATCCAGGCGCCAGTCATCGAAGGCCAGTACGGTGTTGCCAGGCGCTGCCTGCCCGAATTCGCTGCGCCGCAGCAGGGCCTTGATGCGCGCCTGCAGTTCGCGCGGGCTGAACGGTTTGCCCAAGTAATCGTCGGCCCCCAACTCCAGGCCGATGACCCGGTCTGCCTCATCGGAGCTGGCCGTCAGCATGATGATCGGCACCCGCGACAGGCGTGGGTGCTGACGCACCCAGCGGCACAGGCTGAAGCCATCTTCGTCGGGCAGCATGACGTCGAGGATCACCAACTCACATGGGGTGGTTTCCAGCGCGCGGCGAAAACCCTGGCCATCGGCTTCGGCATGCACCTGGAAGCCGGCGCGGCTCAGGTAGGTTTGCAACAACTCGCGTATTTCCTGATCGTCGTCGACCATCAGGATCGATTTTCCGGCAGTGCTCAAGGTATCCCGCCCTCTTTTCATCGCAGGTCTTCGTCGCCTGCTGTTGGGGGCGCTTAGCGCCCATCAGTGATCCAGTGCTTGCTGTAATGCCACCCCTGCCCCCAACAGTCCAGAGAATTCCGCCGTCACCAGCCATACCGGCACCCCGGCGAAATAGCCGCTCATGCAGCCTTTGTCGGCGAAACTCTCGGCAAACCCGCTGCGCAGGAACAGGTCGGCAAAACGCGGGATCACGCCGCCGACAATATAAACCCCGCCGCGGGCCCCCAGGGTCAGTACATTGTTGCCCGCCACGCGCCCGAGAAAACGGCAGAACTGCTCGATCACCGCCAGCGCCCGTGGCTCGCCGCCCAGCGCTGCATCGGTGATCTGAGCCGGGGATGTATGGCGGGGCATATCGCCATCCAGCGCGCACATGGCCTGATACAACCGCACCAGGCCGCCGCCGCTCAGCACCGTCTCGGCGCTGACGTGGCCGATCTGGCTTTGGATCTGCTGATGGATCGCAGCTTCGCGGGCATTGCCCACCGGCAGGTCGACATGCCCGCCCTCCCCCGGCAGCGCCTGCCAGCGCTGCTCGCCATGGCGCAGCAGGCTGCCGACGCCAAGGCCAGTGCCCGGGCCGATCACCAATGCCGGCCGTGCTGGGTCCGCCTGGCCTGGGCATACTTCACGATACTCACCGGGTTGTAAGCGGGTCATGCCCAGGGCCTGGGCCGAAAAATCGTTGGTCAACAGTAGCCGCTCGACCTGCAAGGTCTGGCAGAACGCCTTGCGGCTGAGCCGCCAGTGGTTGTTGGTAAAGCGAAATTCATCGCCATCCACTGGCCCGGCTACCGCCAGGCACACCGCCGCCAAACCGCCACGGGCAATGCCGTGGCTGTTCAGGTAGGCCTGGATGGCTTGCTCAGGGCTGGTGTAATCCGCCGTCGCGAACACCTGGACCTGGTACAGCTGGTTGTCACGCCACAACGCAAAACGGGCATTGGTGCCACCGATGTCGCCAACCAGCAGGTCCTTCATTTGAGGTTCTCCAGAGCCGAAGTAAAGGCGCTCGCGCCCTGCTCTGCCGGGCTGAACGCCATACGCATGAAGCCGAACAACTCACGGCCGCAGCCCAGGTCGTTGCCTTGGGGTGCCGGCGGCAGGTCACGGCTGGCCAGTTCCTCGGCCGACACCATCACCCGCAGCGTGCCTTCGACGCCATCGACCCGCACGATATCACCATCTTGCACCCGTGCCAGCGGGCCACCATCGAATGCTTCAGGGCAAACATGAATGGCTGCCGGGATTTTGCCCGAGGCACCTGACATGCGCCCGTCGGTCACCAGCGCCACTTTGTAGCCACGGTCTTGCAGCACCCCCAGGAACGGGGTCAGCTTGTGCAGCTCGGGCATGCCATTGCAGCGCGGCCCCTGGAAGCGCACCACAGCCACGAAGTCGCGCTCCAGCTCGCCAGCCTTGAACGCCTCGGCCAGCGACTGCTGGTCATGGAACACCTTGGCTGGCGCCTCGACGACCTGATGCTCTAGGGCCACTGCCGAAACCTTCATCACGCCGCGACCCAGGTTGCCTTCCATCACCCGCAGGCCGCCCTCTGCGGAGAATGGCCTGGCCACCGGGCGCAGGATACTTTCGTCAAGGCTTTGCGCGGGCCCTTCGCGCCACACCAGCTTACCGTCGTCCAGGAACGGCTCCTGGGTGTAGCGGCGCAGGCCATGGCCGGCCACGGTGTTGACGTCCTCGTGCATCAAGCCGGCATCGAGCAGTTCGCGGATCAGGAAGGCCATGCCGCCCGCGGCCTGGAAATGATTGATGTCAGCCTTGCCGTTCGGGTACACGTGGGACAGGGTCGGCACTACCTCGGACAGGTCGGCCATGTCTTGCCAGGTCAGCTGGATCCCTGCTGCCTGGGCGATCGCCGGGATGTGCAGGGTATGGTTGGTCGAACCTCCCGTGGCGTGCAAGGCCACGATGGCATTGACCAGCGCCTTCTCGTCGACGATTTCGCCCAGTGGCATGAAGCTGCCGCTGGCCTTGGTCATGCGCGTCACCTGCTGCGCGGCTTCGGCGGTCAAGGCATCGCGCAGCGGCGTGTACGGGTTCACGAACGAGGCGCCTGGCAGGTGCAGGCCCATGACTTCCATCACCAGCTGATTGGTGTTGGCAGTGCCGTAGAAGGTGCAGGTACCGGGGCTGTGGTAGGAGTTCATCTCCGACTCCAGCAGCTCTTCACGGGTGGCTTTGCCCTCGGCATAGCGCTGGCGCACATCGGCCTTCTGCTTGTTGGAAATGCCGGAAACCATCGGCCCGCCTGGGACGAAAATGGTCGGCAAGTGGCCAAAGCGCAAGGCCCCCATCATCAGACCGGGGACGATCTTGTCGCAGATGCCGAGCATCAGGGCGGCATCGAACATGTTGTGCGACAACGCCACCGCCGTGGACATGGCGATCACTTCGCGGCTGGCGATGGCCAACTCCATGCCCGGTTCGCCCTGGGTCACACCATCGCACATGGCCGGCACGCCTCCGGCGAACTGGCCTACCGAACCCACCTCGCGCAGCGCCTGTTTGATCTGCTCGGGAAAATGCAGATAGGGCTGGTGCGCCGAAAGCATATCGTTGTAGGCCGAAACGATGGCGACGTTGGCGGCATTCATCAAGCGCAGGGTCTGCTTGTCATCGGCGCCGCAACCGGCCACGCCGTGGGCGAAGTTGGCGCATTGCAGGCTGGCGCGCATGGGGCCGTCACTGGCCGCACCACGAATCAGCTCAAGGTAGCGTTCGCGGGTGGCACGGCTGCGTTCGATCAGCCGTTGGGTGACCTCAAGGATGCGCGGATGCATGTACTGGACTCCAGGCTAATTGTAAGGGCGGTTTACCGGGCAGTGCTGGCGACGATTACGGCCTAGGCTCAAGGTAGAGCGGCCCGCAGCATCGGTGAGGCACATGCCCAACCACTCGTTGTAGGTTTAACCAAAATACTGCCATCAAAAAGGCTTGTTTTCTATCTCGGAGTGAATAATCTTGTAATTCCAACAACAAAACCGTTTCAGTGAAGCGTCATTTTTGCCACAGCTTCCACTCGAACCGCCAGAGGTACTGCCATGACTTTACGTATCGCCATCAATGGATTCGGCCGCATCGGGCGCAATGTGCTGCGCGCACTGTATACCCAAGGCTACCGCCAGGACCTGCAGGTCGTCGCCATCAACGATTTGGGTGACAGCGCCATGAATGCCCACCTGCTCAAGTATGACAGCGTGCATGGTGCGTTCGATGCACACGTGCAGGCTGACCATGAGAGCATCACGGTCAACGGCGATCGCATCGCGGTCAGCGCCATCCGCAACCCGGCGGAGCTGCCGTGGAAGGCCGAGGCGATCGATGTGGTGTTCGAGTGCACCGGGCTGTTCACCGACCGCGCCAAGGCGGCTGCGCACCTCACGGCAGGCGCAGGCAAAGTGATCGTCTCGGCCCCAGGAAAGGGGGTGGATGCCACCGTGGTATACGGGGTTAACCACGATATCCTGCGCGCTTCGCACCAGGTGATCTCCAATGCCTCGTGCACCACCAATTGCCTGGCCCCCATCGCCCAGGTGCTGCACCGCGAGTTCGGCATCGAACAAGGGCTCATGACGACCATCCACGCCTACACCAACGATCAGGTGCTGACTGACGTCTATCACAGCGACCCCTACCGCGCTCGCTCGGCTACCCAGTCGATGATCCCGAGCAAGACCGGCGCTGCCGAGGCCGTCGGCCTGGTGCTACCGGAGCTGGCCGGCAAACTCACCGGCATGGCCGTGCGGGTACCGGTGATCAACGTGTCGCTGGTCGACCTGACCGTCAACCTCAAGCGCGAGGCCACAGCCGAGCAGGTCAACCAGCTGTTCCTCGAAGCCAGCCGCCATTCCAAGGTGCTCGGCTACAACGCCTTGCCATTGGTATCGTGCGACTTCAATCACAATCCGCTTTCGTCGATTTTCGATGCCAACCATACCCGCGCCAACGGGCGCATGCTCAAGGTGCTGGCCTGGTACGACAATGAGTGGGGGTTCTCCAACCGTATGCTGGACAACTGCCTGGCATTGGCCAACGCCCGCTAAGGCCGATTGGGCAACACGGGTAGTTTGCAGACCGAGCGCCGCGCCTGCGACGCTCGGTAGAGCGCGGGCTGGACATGCGCTGACAATCCCGGTCTTGACCTGAAGGCTACATGATAAGCATTATCATTATCTTTTGGTCGGCCAGGTCCCCCTGTGAGTCAGTCTCGGTTCCACTCCGTCTTCCTCATCCAGCGCCTCTCCCTGTTGCGCACGTTGCAACGCATGGTAGGTAACCCCAGCACCGCCGAAGATCTGTTGCAGGAAACTTACCTGCGAGTTTCCCGCGCGCTGGGTGAGCGCCCCGTCGCGCACCTCGAACCGTTCGTGTTCCAGACTGCCCGCAACCTGGCGCTGGACCATCTGCGAGCACGTCGCGTGCAGTCGCGCATGCTGGTCGACGATGTACCCGAGCAGGTGCTGCACAATGTCGCCTCGCCAGTGAGTAGCAGCGAAGATGCCGCCCATGCAGCCCAACTGCTTGAGCATCTGAGCGTCAGCCTCAATCAGTTGAGCCAACGCCAGCAGCGCATTTTCATCCTCAGCCGCCTGCAAGGGGCCAGTTATCTGGAAATTGCCGAGCAACTGCAGATCTCGGCCAGCACAGTTCAGAAAGAGCTGAAGCTGATCATGGCCATCTGCATGGGCGTGGCCGAGCGCCACAAATGAACGTGCCGTGCCCTTGCCATGCCTGGCCCTAGCCTTGATCATCCGCAAAACCCTCAGCAAGGACCCACCGTGACCGACAGCCCCGCCACTCGCCCACCAGCCAACGGGCCTGAAGCCCGCGCCCGTGCGCAGGACGAGGCGCTGGACTGGCTCGTGCGCCTGCAATGCGCCAGCGCCGAAGACACCGCCGCTTTCGAGCAGTGGCTCAGCGCGGGTCCGCTGAACGCGCAAGCCTATGTCGAAGCCGAAGCCTTGTGGAACGGCACGCCAATGCGCCAAGCCGCGATGCAGTTGAATCAGCGTCAACGCCGCTCGCTACGCGGCCGCCTGCGCGCGCACTACAAGCCTCTGGCCAGTGCC
Source organism: Pseudomonas promysalinigenes (assembly GCF_014269025.2). NCBI lineage: Bacteria > Pseudomonadati > Pseudomonadota > Gammaproteobacteria > Pseudomonadales > Pseudomonadaceae > Pseudomonas > Pseudomonas promysalinigenes. The sequence goes on from NZ_CP077094.1 coordinate 4,005,104, forward strand.
GCAGTGCTGCTGGTCGGGCTCTTCACCTTTGGCAACCTGCCAGTGCGCCTACAAGCCGATCACCTGACCGTAGTGGGTGAGCGTCAGCGTCTGGAGCTGGTCGACGGCACCAAGGTGCTGCTCAACACCGACTCCGCATTCGCCAGCGACCTGCGGGGCGGCCACGAGGTAGCGCGGCTGTTGCAAGGTGAGGCGTACTTCCAAGTGCCCGGTGGTACTCAGGCGCCCCTGGACGTTCAGGCCGGGCCTCTGCGCGCCCAGGTGCACGACACCGATTTTGCAGTGCGCTACCTCGATGGCGAGGCCCAGGTACGCGTTCAGCGCGGCGATGTCGACCTGCAGGGTCGCAGCGATCAGCGCATCCGCCTGCGTGCTGGCGACAGTATCAGTGTCGGCCCCAACGGCTTCGGCCAGCGGCAACGCCCAGACATGCGCAAAGACCTGGCTTGGGTCGACGGCCGTTTGATATTCGAAAACTGCCCTCTTAGCCAGGTGCTGGCAGAAGTGCGACGTTATTACCCAGGCTGGATCATCAACCGCAATAGCCACCTCGACACGCTGACAGTGACCGGCAATTACCGCCTCGACCAGCCGCTCGAAACCTTGCGCGCGCTGGCTCACATCACCTCCGCGCAGCTGCACGAATTCCCTGCGGTGGTCATCATCAACTGAGTAAAAAACATTTTTACGCGATTTCCCCGCTGGCCCGTCTCGTTATAGCCAATGCAACTGATTCTTGTTCAATAAAGAGAACAGTCGTCCCTATAACAACTCGCGCGTCTGGGAGCGCTTTCGATGTCCACAGGTCCAAACCGCCCGTCCACCCGTCCCCGCCGTACCGGCCAACTGTCGCTGCTGACGCTGGCACTGCTTGCAAGCGGTGCCTGTAGCCTGCCGGCGCTGGCTGTAGAACCGGCCCAGGCCAGCAGCTCGCGCATGGGCGACTACCGCTTCAACATTGCCCAGCAGCCGCTGGTCGAAGCCATAAACGCATTCACCCAAGTCACCGGGTGGCAGATCGGCTTCAGCGCTGACCTGGCCCAAGGCGTTGCCTCGCCGGGTGTACAGGGCTCGCTGCCAGCCCAAGCGGCGCTACAGCGCCTACTCCAAGGCACCGGGTTGAGCTTTCGCAGCATTGGCCAAGGCAATGTGGTACTCGAACGCCTGCCAGGGAACAACGTGATCGCTTTGCAGCAGATGACTGTCAGCGCCACCCGAAGCGCCCAGGACGTGACCCGAGTACCGAGCACTGTCACCGTCCAGAGCCGCGAGCAATTGGACCGGCAGAACGTCAACACCATCCAGGAGCTGGTCCGCTATGAACCGGGTGTGTCGGTGGCCGGCACCGGACAGCGCAGCGGCCTGAACGGCTACAACATCCGAGGTATCGACGGCGAGCGCATCCTCACCCAGGTCGACGGTGTGTCGATCCCCGACAGCTTCTTCTATGGCCCCTACGCCCAGACCCAGCGCAACTACGTCGACCCCGAGATCGTCAAGCGCGTGGAAATCCTTCGTGGACCAGCTTCGGTGCTGTATGGCAGCAACGCCATCGGTGGTGCAGTCAGCTACTTCACCCTCGACCCGCAAGACATCATCAAGCCCGGCAAGGACCTCGGCGCGCGACTGAAAACCGGCTACAGCTCGACCGATGACAGTTGGCTGACCTCGGCCACCGTGGCTGGCCGCACGGGAGAATTCGACGGCCTGCTGCACCTGAGCCAGCGCAACGGCCACGAAAGCGAATCCTACGGCAGCCATGGCGGCACCGGGTTGGGCCGCACCCAGGCGAACCCGGAGGATGTGCGCACTACCAACATACTGGCCAAACTGGGCTGGAACTATGCCGACGATGCCCGCCTGGGCTTGACTTATGAACGCTACAGGGACGATCGCGACCAGAACATTCTTAGCGCCGTCGGCGGCCCATTCACCAACGGTACTGGCCTTGGCATGTACAAAAGCCGCCAAGGCAATGACACCATCACCCGCGAACGCTTTGGTATCAACCACGCGTTCAGCCTGGACTCCCTGCTCGCCGACCACCTCAAGTGGAGCCTGAACTACCAAGTCGCCAAAACCGACCAGCGCACCGAGGAGGTATACTTCCCGTTCAGCCGCACGGTGCTGCGAACCCGCGATACCACCTACAAGGACCGCCAGTGGGTGTTCGATGCCCAGTTGGACAAGGCTTTCAGTATCGGCGCCAGCGATCACCTGCTGACCTACGGCACCACCCTCAAGCACGAGCAGGTCACTGGCGCGCGCAGCGGTACCGGCACCTGCCTGGCGGTCGGCGGCGCCTGCCGCAGCATCGGCCAGGTCAGCACCAGCGATGCCCAGGCGCTGGTCAGTGACTTCCCGGACCCCACCGTTAACACCTACAGCCTGTTCGTACAGGATGAGATCCGCTGGAACGACTGGACCTTCCTGCCCGGCGCACGCTACGACTACACGCGCATGCAGCCCAAGTTCACCGAACAGTTCCTGCGGGGCATCCAAGGCTCGGGCACCGCCCCTGCCAGCCTCGACGACGCTGACAAGAAGTGGCACCGCGTGTCGCCCAAGTTCGGCATGACCTACGCTTTCAACGACCATTACACCTGGTATGGCCAGTACGCCGAAGGCTTCCGCACCCCGACGGCCAAATCGATGTACGGGCGCTTTGAAAACCCGACACTGGGTTACAGCGTGCAGGGCAATCCCGGCCTAGAACCGGAAAAGAGCAAAAGCTACGAAACCGGCCTGCGCGGCAACTTCGACGCCGGCAACTTCGACGTGGCGGTGTTCTACAACAAGTACCGCGACTTCATCGACGAAGATGCCGTGCAGTCGGCCAACTTGGAAACCACCTTCCAGGCCAACAACATCAAGCGCGCCACCATCAAGGGCGCCGAGGTCAAGGGCCGGGTGAACCTGGACCACTTCGGTGCACCGCAAGGTCTGTATACCCAGGGATCGATCGCCTACGCCCATGGTCGCAACGACGACAACGGCCAGCCGCTGAACAGCGTCAACCCGCTGACCGGCGTGTTCGGCCTGGGTTACGAACAGGCGAACTACGGCGGCCTGCTGAGCTGGACCCTGGTCAAGCGCAAGACCCGCGTCGACGACACCACCTTCTTCGCGCCAGATGGCCAGAGCTCGCAGTTCCGCACACCTGGCTATGGTGTCCTGGACCTGAGCGGCTTCTACAAAGTCACCGACGATGTCACCGTCAACGCCGGGCTGTACAACCTGACCGACAAGAAATACTGGCAGTGGGACTCGGTGCGCGGCTACGACGGCCAGGGTGAAGCTGGCGTGACCCAACCGGCCAACCTCGACCGCCTGACCATGCCAGGGCGCAACTTCGCCATCAACGTAGTGTGGGATATCTGACTCAAGAAGCGGCCTTGCGTTGCGAACAGATTGCCCAGCAGCCCCAGGAATCGACTCAGCAATGCTGAATTCCTGGGGCCGCTTTGCGGCCCTTTCGCGACGCAGGCCCACCCATCAAGAGCAGGCCATTGCGAAACCTGGCAAACACCCGGTTTTTTTACTGTCACCGCATCGCTGTTTCGTCTTGTCACCAGACGCCCTCATTTTCCAAGGACACCCCTATGAACGATCGCCCAGCCCTGCGCTCGCAACGTTTGAACCAAGTCACTCAAGCTGCGCACAGCGAGCTCGATGCCCTGGTCAAATCCCACGCACCCTTCGACAGCCGTGAAAATTTCGCCCGTTTCGTCGTCGCCCAGTACCTGTTCCAGGCTGAACTGCAGAGCCTGTACAACGACCCGCAACTGATCACCATCGTTCCGGACCTTGCCCAGCGCTGCCGCGCCGAGCAAGCCCGCCTGGACCTTGCAGACCTTGATACCGAAGTGCCGGCGAGTTTGCCTGGGGCGCTGCGCAGCCCGAGCCTGGGTGAAGCACTGGGCTGGATCTTCGTCTCCGAAGGCTCCAAACTGGGCGCTGCGTTTCTGATCAAGCGTGCCGTGGCCCTGGAGTTGTCCGAAAATTTTGGTGCCCGCCACCTTGGCGAGCCGGCAGGTGGCCGCGCCGCAGGCTGGAAGCAGTTCACCCGCATTCTCGATGACCTGGCGCTGTCGCCCGAACAAGACGCCGCCGCCGAGCGCGGCGCGCAAGCCGCCTTCGAGCGCTTCACCGAACTGCTCAAGCATGCCTACGCCGCAGACACGGCATTGGCCTGATTCGCTCCAGCCGGCCGCCTTACCGGTGGCCGGACGTTTTCAATGCAGTGAGACCATGACCCGACCTGCCCGCTCGAAACTGTCCCGCCTGCTGTATGGCATCCTGGCTTACACAAGCCTGGGCATCGGCCTGGTCGCCATCGTCATCCCCGGCCTGCCGACCACCGAGTTCATCCTGCTGGCTGCCTGGGCCGCCACGCGCAGCTCGCCACGGCTGTCAGCGTGGCTTGAGAACCATCGGGTGTTCGGGCCGATCCTGTACAACTGGCGCAACGGCAAGGTGATCCAGCGCCGCGCCAAGGTCAGCGCCACCCTCAGCATGCTGTTGTGTGCAGGGTTGATGCTGATTTTCCTCGAACACCACTGGCCGGTGTTTCTGGCGATCGCCGGCATGACACTTGGCAATCTGTGGATCTGGTCGCGCCCGGAGCAGCCCTGCACCGCAGGCTCACAAGCTCAGCAACCCTGAATACAGCAGGTAGGCAGCCAACCCCGCGCCGGCCAGCACAGCCGCGAAAATCAGCTTCTCCCATGCCGTGAACAGGGTTTGGCCCTGTTCATGTTTGGCCCGAGCGAACAGGATAACGCCTGGCGCATACAGGAGTGCCGACAGCAACAAGTACTTCAGGCCGCCGGCGTATAGCAACCACACTGCGTAAATCAACGCCACCAGCGCCACCATCAGGTCTTTGCGCCTTAGGCCCCGCTGGCCCTGGTAGCCTTCCCCGCGCCACGCGATCAATAGCGCGTAAGCCGCCGACCACAGGTAGGGCACCAGAATCATCGACGAGGCGAGGTAGATCAGGCTGGTATAGGTGCCGGCCGAAAACAGGGTGATCAGCAAGAACCCCTGGATCATGCAGTTGGTCAGCCACAGCGCATTGGCAGGCACGTGGTTGGCGTTTTCCTTGGCCAGAAAGCGCGGCATGGTCTTGTCACGGGCCGTGGCAAAAAGAATTTCGGCGCACAACAATGCCCAGGACAGCAAGGCCCCAAGCAGCGACACCGCCAGCCCAATACTGATCAGCAAGCCCCCCCAAGGGCCGACGATGTGCTCCAGCACCGAGGCCAGCGACGGGTTCTGCAACCCGGCCAGTTCCGGTTGGGTCATGACCCCCAGCGACAGTACATTGACCAACACCAACAGTGCCAACACCCCGAGAAACCCCACCACCGTGGCCTTGCCGACATCCGACCGGCGCTGTGCGCGCCCCGAATAAACGCTGGCGCCTTCGATACCGATGAACACGAACACGGTGACCAGCATCATGTTGCGCACCTGGCTCAGCACATTGCCGAACTGCGGGTTGCTCTGGCCCCAAATATCGCGCGTGAAGATATCGGCGCGAAACGCGAAAGCGGCAATGACCACGAAGATCAGCAACGGCACGATTTTGGCCACGGTGGTCACTTGGTTGATGAACGCCGCCTCCTTGATGCCGCGCAGCACCAGAAAATGCACGGCCCACAGCAGCACGGAGGCGCAAGCGATGGCAACCGGCGTATTGCCCTGGCCAAATACTGGAAAGTAGAAGCCCAGGGTGCTGAACAGCAGCACGAAGTAGCCGACATTGCCCATCCAGGCACTGATCCAGTATCCCCATGCCGAGGAAAACCCCATGTACTCGCCGAAGCCAGCTTTGGCGTAGGCATAGACTCCCGAGTCCAGTTCAGGTTTACGGTTGGCCAGCGTCTGGAACACGAACGCCAAGGCCAGCATGCCCACAGCGGTGATTGCCCAGCCAATTAGAACCGCGCCGACGTCGGCGCGGGCAGCCATGTTCTGCGGCAGCGAAAAGATCCCGCCACCAATCATCGAACCGACAACCAATGCGATCAGTGCGGCCAGGCGCAGCTTTTGTCCTGGTTCGTTCATGCTGTTCCTTGTTCACATTGTCAGAGGCTGAAACAACCCTGTGCGCCATCTTTTAGTGCTACATAGACCGGCTTAAAATTAAACTCATGCCTGTAATGACGGAAGTAACTTATAAAATTCCTGTAACGCTAGCAGTTGTAACACAACAAGAAAAGAAACCTATAAAACGCACAATTTTTTGTGAAAAATTTGCGAAAACGGTGAAAGCAACTAGCTTCAGAGATCGCAGGTTAAACAGAGCGTTCGCTCTAGCCGTACATGGAGGTGCCAGCGCATAAGGCCTGCAGCTGAGCTGTTGGCACTCTCCAGGAGCGCGTGAAGGAAATTTCCTACCTTCACCTTGCCTAGAACTGATTCACGTCAGTTCAAGGCCACGGCGACGGATTTATGCTGTCGTCAACTTTCTCCTGGCAGGAGTTGTTAAATGTCTGATTCTTCGGGAAAACTAAAGCTAGGCGCATTAGTTGCACTTGTGGTCGGCTCGATGATTGGTGGCGGTATCTTTTCGCTGCCGCAGAACATGGCCGCCAGTGCGGGCGTCGGCGCGGTTCTAATTGGCTGGGCAATCACCGCAGTGGGCATGCTGACCCTGGCATTCGTGTTCCAGACCCTGGCCAACCGCAAGCCCGACCTGGACGGCGGTGTGTATGCCTATGCCAAGGCAGGCTTCGGCGATTACATGGGTTTCTCATCAGCATGGGGGTACTGGATCAGCGCCTGGCTAGGGAATGTCGGCTATTTCGTATTGCTGTTCAGCACTTTGGGCTACTTTTTCCCAATCTTCGGCGAAGGTAACACCCCCGCGGCCATCATCGGTGCATCGGTGCTGCTGTGGGCCGTGCATTTTCTGGTACTGCGCGGCATCAAGGAAGCAGCCTTTATCAACCTGGTCACCACTGTGGCCAAGGTTGTGCCGCTGGTGCTGTTTGCGCTGATTTGCCTGTTCGCCTTCAAGCTCGAGGTGTTCACCGCCGACATCTGGGCCGTGGGCACTCCCGAGCTTGGCAGCGTGATGAACCAGGTACGCAACATGATGCTGGTCACCGTCTGGGTGTTTATCGGCATCGAAGGCGCAAGCATCTTCTCGTCACGGGCGGAAAAACGCTCCGACGTGGGCAAGGCCACGGTCATCGGCTTCATCACCGTGTTGCTGTTCCTGGTGCTGGTCAACGTGCTTTCGCTGGGCATCATGACCCAGCCGGAGCTGGCCAAGCTGCAGAACCCGTCGATGGCTGCGGTGCTCGAGCATGTGGTAGGCCATTGGGGTGCGGTGCTGATCAGCGTCGGGCTGATCATCTCGCTGCTCGGCGCCCTGTTGTCCTGGGTGTTGCTGTGCGCCGAGATCATGTTCGCTGCGGCCAAGGACCACACGATGCCGGAGTTCCTGCGCCGGGAAAACGCCAACCAGGTGCCGGCGAACGCGCTGTGGCTGACCAACGCGATGGTGCAGATCTTCCTGGTCATCACGCTGTTCTCCAACAGTACCTACCTGTCGCTGATCTACCTCGCCACCTCGATGATCCTGGTGCCTTACCTGTGGTCAGCGGCGTATGCCTTCCTGCTGGCACTGCGCAGCGAGACATACGAACAGGCCCTTGCCGAACGCAAGAAGGACCTGATCATCGGTGCCATCGCACTGCTTTACGCCATCTGGCTGCTGTATGCCGGAGGGGTCAAATACCTGCTGCTTTCGGCCCTGCTCTACGCCCCCGGCGCGATCCTGTTCGCCAAAGCCAAGCGGGAGGTGGGCCAGCCGATCTTCACCAACGTGGAAAAACTGATCTTCGCAGCCGTGGTCGTCGGCGCCCTGGTGGCAGCCTATGGCCTGTATGACGGCTTCCTGACCCTTTGACCCACGTCTTCGTTCAATTGGAGGAATGAACCATGTCCGCTGAAAAACAGAAGTACGGTGTCCACTCCGAAGCCGGCAAGCTGCGCAAGGTAATGGTTTGCGCACCGGGCCTGGCGCACAAGCGGCTGACCCCAAGCAACTGTGACGAGCTGCTGTTCGACGACGTGATCTGGGTCGACCAGGCCAAACGTGACCATTTCGACTTCGTCACCAAAATGCGCGAGCGTGGGGTAGACGTGCTGGAAATGCACAACTTGCTGACGGATATCGTGCAGGACAAGCAGGCTCTGGACTGGATTCTCGACCGCAAGATCACCGCAGACAGCGTGGGTGTCGGCCTGACCCACGAAGTGCGCAGCTGGCTCGAAGGCCTGGAGCCTCGCCATCTGGCCGAATTTCTGATCGGCGGAGTGGCCGGCCAGGACCTACCGCAGAGCGAAGGCGCCGATGTGGTGCGCATGTACAACGAATACCTGGGCCACTCCAGTTTCATCCTGCCACCGCTGCCCAACACCCAGTTCACCCGTGACACCACCTGCTGGATCTACGGCGGTGTGACGCTGAACCCGATGTACTGGCCCGCGCGGCGCCAGGAAACCCTGCTAACCACCGCCATCTACAAATTCCACAAGGAATTCACCGGCGCCGACTTCCAGGTCTGGTACGGCGACCCGGACAAGGACCACGGCAGCGCAACCCTCGAAGGCGGTGACGTGATGCCGATCGGTAACGGCATCGTGCTGATCGGCATGGGCGAGCGCACCTCGCGCCAAGCCATCGGCCAACTGGCGCAGAACCTGTTCGCCAAGGGGGCCGTGAAAGAGGTGATCGTCGCCGGCCTGCCCAAATCCCGCGCGGCCATGCACCTGGACACGGTGTTCAGCTTCTGCGACCGGGACCTGGTCACGGTCTTCCCGGAAGTGGTCAAGGAGATCGTCCCGTTCATCATCCGCCCCGATGAAAACAAGCCGTACGGCATGGACGTGCATCGCATTCACAAGTCGTTCATCGAAGTGGTGGGCGAGCAACTTGGCCTGAAGGACGGGCTGCGGGTGGTAGAGACCGGCGGCAACAGCTTCGCCGCCGAGCGCGAACAGTGGGACGACGGCAACAACGTGGTGGCCATCGAGCCAGGCGTGGTCATTGGCTACGACCGCAACACTTACACCAACACCCTGCTGCGCAAAGCCGGCGTCGAGGTCATCACCATCAGCGCCGGCGAGCTAGGCCGCGGCCGCGGCGGCGGCCATTGCATGACCTGCCCGATCGTACGCGACCCTATCGACTATTAACGCCCACTGCACACCCGGCCGCACTCACGAGGTGGCGGCCAGGCCCCCTACCGAATTCAAGGAGAACCGTCATGGCGTTCAACATCCACAACCGTAACTTGCTCAGCCTCGAACACCACACCACGCGCGAGCTCAAATACCTGCTGGATCTGTCACGCGACCTCAAACGCGCCAAATACACCGGCACCGAACAGCAACACCTCAAAGGCAACAACATTGCGCTGATTTTCGAAAAAACCTCCACCCGCACCCGCTGTGCGTTCGAAGTTGCGGCCTATGACCAGGGCGCCAATGTCACCTACATCGACCCCAACTCATCGCAGATCGGCCACAAAGAAAGCATGAAGGATACTGCCCGCGTGCTGGGTCGGATGTATGACGCCATCGAGTACCGTGGCTTCAAACAGGAAATCGTCGAAGAACTGGCCAAGTTCGCAGGCGTGCCGGTGTTCAACGGCTTGACCGATGAGTACCACCCAACCCAAATGATCGCCGATGTGCTGACCATGCGTGAGCACAGCGACAAACCGCTACACGACATCAGCTACGCCTACTTGGGCGACGCCCGCAACAACATGGGCAATTCGCTGCTGCTGATCGGCGCCAAGCTCGGCATGGACGTACGCATCGCCGCCCCCAAAGCGCTGTGGCCCCATGAAGACCTGGTCGAGCGTTGCCAGCACTACGCCGAAGAAAGCGGCGCACGAATCACCCTCACCGAAGACCCCAAGGCTGCAGTCAAGGACGTCGATTTCATTCACACCGACGTCTGGGTTTCGATGGGTGAACCGATCGAAGCCTGGGGTGAGCGCATCAAGCTGCTCAAGCCCTACCAGGTGAACAAGGAGATGATGAAAGCCACAGGCAACCCCAGGACCAAATTCATGCACTGCCTGCCTGCTTTCCACAACAGCGAAACCAAGGTAGGCAAGCAGATTGCCGAGCAGTATCCGGACCTGGCCAATGGCATAGAAGTGACCGATGACGTGTTCGAGTCGCCGGCGTGCATCGCCTTCGAACAGGCGGAAAACCGCATGCATACCATCAAGGCGATCCTGGTTTCGACCTTGGCTGACCTGTAAGGCTGGGCAGCCCGCGTCACCTGTGGCAGCGGGGTTACCCGCTGCCACGGTGCGGTGTCCGGCCACCCAACAGCGCATATTTCTTTCGCTTAAAGGACATTTCCCATGCGTATCGTTGTTGCATTGGGCGGCAACGCCCTGCTACGCCGCGGTGAGCCGATGACCGCTGAGAATCAGCGCGCCAATATACGCACAGCCACCGAACAGATCGCCAAGATCCACCCCGGCAACGAGCTGGTGATCGCCCACGGCAATGGCCCGCAGGTGGGCCTGCTGGCGCTGCAAGGGCTGTCGTACAAGCCCGACGAAGCTTACCCGCTGGATGTGCTGGGTGCCGAAACAGAAGGCATGATCGGCTACATGATCGAGCAGGAGCTAGGTAACCTGCTGGACTTCGAAGTGCCGTTCGCTACCCTGCTGACGCAGGTTGAGGTAGATGCCAACGACCCGGCCTTCAAAGACCCAAGCAAGTTCATCGGCCCCGTGTACAGCAAAGAGGAAGCGCAGCGCCTGGCCAAGGAAAAGGGCTGGGTGGTCAAGGCCGACGGCGACAAGTATCGGCGTGTCGTCGCAAGCCCAAAACCCAAACGCATCTTCGAAATCCGCCCGATCACTTGGCTGCTCGAAAAGAAAAGCATCGTGATCTGCGCAGGGGGCGGCGGCATCCCGACTCTGTACGATGAAAACCGCAAGCTCAAGGGGGTCGAGGCGGTGATCGACAAAGACCTGTGCTCGGCGTTGTTGGCCGAACAGTTGAAAGCCGACCTTCTGGTAATCGCCACCGATGTCGATGCGGCCTACATTGATTGGGGCAAGCCAACGCAAAAAGCCATTGCCCAGGCCCATCCCGATGAACTCGATCGCCTGGGCTTCGCTGCAGGCTCCATGGGGCCAAAGGTGCAAGCTGCCTGCGATTTCGCCCGCCATACCGGTAAAGTGGCTGTGATCAGCTCGCTGGAGAACATCGAGGATATCGTCAAAGGCGTCGCCGGTACCCGGATCAGCACCCAGACACCGGGTATCAGCTACCGTTGACTGCAGTTGGCGGGCTAGCCGGGCCCGCCTTTTCAATTTTGTGGAGGTTTGAGCCATGGCCCAATTTCACCCCGGTCACGTACACATCGAGCGCATTGCGCTGAACAGCGCCGACCATAGCTATGACCTGAACATCGAATACGAAGCCGTGCAGGACCCCGGCGAAGGCCTGGGTGTGGCGTTTCACATGCACGGCAGCATCGAAGGCAAGCCGGTGGATGAGACTTTCTTCCTGGCCAAGGACCAGGTGCTACCGAGCTTTCTGATGGTCTTGAGCCGCAAAGCCCAGGCGCACCTGGAGCCGCCGAAGAAATTCGAGACGCTCAGCTCGCCACACAAGCTCTACGACGCGATGTTCGAAGACATCCGCGAGAAACTTCACGTGAAATCGGGCGATCCGATCAAGCCTGAACACTTGGAGTGAAGTCGCCTAGAGGGGCCGTTCTGCGGCCCTGACAATGTTGAGGCATACTACTGCCCTCCCCGGCCAAAACGCCCCTCTGCCCCATGCGCATCCACGTCAGTTTCATCGACCGCGTCGGTATCACTCAGGAAGTCCTCGCCCTGCTCGGTGCCCGCAACCTCAATCTGGACGCCGTGGAGATGGTCCCGCCCAACGTCTATATCGATGCCCCGACCCTGAGCCCTGCAGTGCTCGAAGAACTTCACGACGCCCTGTTCGAAGTCCAGGGCGTGCAATCGGTGGAGGTGGTCGACATCCTTCCCGGCCAACGCCGCCACCTGCAACTCGATGCACTGCTGGCGGCCATGAGCGACCCAGTGCTAGCGGTCGACAGCGCGGGCAAGGTGCTTTTGGCCAACCCGGCGCTGATCGCCCTTTGCGGCCGCGAATCCGCCGGGCGTACGGTGGGTGAGTTGTTCAACGATCCAGAACTTCTCCAGGCCCTACTGGACAACAACTTCCGATTGCCGATGCGCGAAATGCAGCTGCACGGGCAAAGCTTGTTGCTGGACGCCACGCCCATCACCCACGCAGGCGGGCTGCTTACACTGTATGCGCCCAGCCGCATGGGCGAGCGCCTGTCGGCGCTGCACCACGACCACGCTGAAGGCTTCGATGCGCTGCTGGGCGAATCACCGGCCATCCGCACGCTCAAAGCCCGCGCACTGCGCGTGGCGGCACTGGACGCACCGTTGCTGGTACACGGCGAAACCGGCACCGGCAAAGAGCTGGTGGCCCGCGCCTGTCACGCCATCAGCAGCCGCCAAGCCTCGCCGTTCCTTGCCCTCAACTGCGCGGCACTGCCCGAAAGCCTGGCCGAAAGCGAGCTGTTCGGCTATGCCCCCGGCGCCTTCACCGGTGCCCAGCGCGGCGGCAAGCCCGGGCTGATGGAGCTGGCCAACCAGGGTACGGTGTTCCTCGACGAGATCGGCGAAATGTCGCCGTACCTGCAGGCCAAGCTGCTACGTTTTCTTAGCGATGGCAGCTTCCGCCGCGTGGGCGGCGACCGCGAGGTGAAAGTGGATGTGCGCATCATCAGCGCCACCCACCGCGACCTGGAACGCATGGTCGCCGAAGGCACCTTCCGTGAAGACCTGTTCTATCGCCTGAATGTGCTCAACCTGCAAGTGCCGCCGCTGCGCGACCGGGGCCAGGACATCCTCATGCTGGCGCACTACTTCATGCAGCAGGCCTGCACACAGATCCAGCGCCCCGCCTGCCGCCTCACCCCCGCGACTCACTCGGCCCTGCTGGCCAACCCCTGGCCAGGCAACGTGCGTCAGTTGCAGAACGTGATTTTCCGCGCTGCGGCCATCTGCGAGGGCAACCTGGTAGATATCGGTGACCTGGATATCGCCGGAACCTCGGTGGCCCGAGGGCAGGATGGCGAGGTGGCAAGCTTGGAGCAGGCAGTGAGCGATTTCGAAAAGGCGTTGCTGCAGCGGCTATACGCCAGTTATCCCTCGACACGGCAGTTGGCGGGGCGGCTGCAGACATCGCATACGGCGATTGCACAACGGTTACGCAAATACGGCATCACCAGCAAAAGCTTATGACGGAACGATTTCAATACACTGTAATTAATTCAATACACCCTGGAGTTCACGCCGCTGGACAAGGGTCTGATCAACCTCGAGTTTTAGGCCACCCTTCAAATGTAGCGAATTCGTTACAGTGGCCGGGCGCGCCTTTATCGCATCCACCTTCAAATCATTGATTTATAAGGCTTTATTAATATTGGCCGCATTATTGCTTCGGGATTCGCAATTCAAGAGCGCGGCCGCACCGCGCCCATCGCCCTGCTTCCCGAGGATCCCCCATGAGCGAGTTGCGTTTCACAGAAGATCACGAATGGCTACGCGTCGAAGACGACGGTAGTGTCACCGTGGGCATCACCGCCTACGCCCAGAACGCCCTCGGCGATGTGGTCTATGTGCAACTGCCTGAGCTGCAGCCTTATGAAAAAGGCGCCGAAGCCTCCACCGTCGAATCGGTGAAAGCCGCCAGTGGTGTGTACATGCCCCTGACCGGTGAAGTGGTCGCCGTCAACGAAGGCCTCAACGACAGCCCCGAACTGGTCAACGAAGATCCGCTGGGTGAAGGCTGGTTCTTCCGCTTCATCCCGGCCGACATGAACCAAGTCAACGCCCTGCTCGACCAGGACGCCTACGACCGCTTGATCAAAGCCAACGACGACGCCTGAGGAGCCCGACCATGACTATCAACCTCGGCACCGCCAACGAATTCATTGCCCGTCACATTGGCCCGCGCGCCGACGACGAGCAGGCCATGCTCGCCACCCTGGGCTTCGATTCGCTGGACGCCATGACCGCAGCGGTCATCCCTGACAGCATTAAAGGCACCAGCGTGCTCGGCTCGCAAGACGGCCAGAGCGAAGCCGATGCCCTCGCGGCGCTCAAGGCCATCGCGGGCAAGAACCAAGTGTTCAAGAGCTATATAGGCCAGGGTTACTACAACACCCACACCCCATCGCCGATCCTGCGCAACCTGTTGGAAAACCCGGCTTGGTACACCGCCTACACCCCCTACCAGCCAGAGATTTCCCAGGGCCGCCTGGAAGCACTGCTGAACTTCCAGACCCTGATCAGTGACCTTACCGGCCTGCCGATCGCCAACGCATCCTTGCTCGACGAAGCCACCGCAGCGGCCGAGGCCATGACCTTCTGCAAGCGCCTGTCGAAGAACAAGGCCAGCCACACCTTCTTCGCCTCCGTGCACTGCCACCCTCAGACCCTCGACGTGTTGCGCACCCGTGCCGAGCCGCTGGGCATCGAAATCGTAGTGGGTGACGAACGTGAACTGGGCGATGTCAGCGCCTTCTTCGGCGCATTGCTGCAATACCCAGCCAGCAACGGTGAGGTGTTCGACTACCGCGAGGTCGTCGCGCGCTTTCACGCCGCCAATGCCTTGGTCGCAGTCGCCGCCGACCTGCTGGCCCTGACCCTGCTCACCCCGCCTGGCGAGTTCGACGCCGACGTTGCCATCGGCAGCGCCCAGCGCTTCGGCGTGCCGCTGGGCTTTGGTGGCCCCCATGCGGCCTATTTCGCTACCCGCGATGCCTTCAAGCGTGACATGCCTGGCCGCCTGGTCGGTGTTTCGATCGACCGCTTCGGCAAAACTGCCCTGCGCCTGGCCATGCAGACCCGCGAACAGCATATCCGTCGCGAGAAAGCCACCAGCAACATCTGCACCGCCCAGGTGCTGCTGGCCAACATCGCCAGCATGTTCGCCGTGTACCACGGCCCGGCGGGCCTCAAGCGCATTGCTGAGCGCACTCACGCCCTCACCGCGATTCTCGCGGCCGGCCTGAAAAACCTGGGCCTGGAAGTGGTTGGGGAAACCGCCTTCGACACCCTGACCCTGGCCACCGGCAGTGCCACCGCCAGCTTGCATGACAAGGCGCGGGGCCAGGGTATCAACCTGCGCCAGATCGACGCTGCCCACCTGGGCCTGTCGCTCGACGAAACCAGCACCCAAGCCGACGTCGAGGCCCTCTGGCAACTGTTCGGCAGCGATCAGGCTCAGCCCGACTTCGCTAGCCTGGCAGCCAGCACCGGCTCGCGTTTGCCGGCCACCCTGCTGCGTCAGTCGGCGATCCTTGAGCACCCGGTGTTCAACCGCTACCACAGCGAAACCGAGCTGATGCGCTACCTGCGCCTGTTGGCCGACAAGGACTTGGCGCTGGACCGCAGCATGATCCCACTGGGGTCGTGCACCATGAAGCTCAACGCGGCCAGCGAAATGATCCCAGTGACCTGGGCCGAGTTTGGCAACCTGCACCCGTTCGCCCCAGCTGAGCAAAGCCAGGGCTACCTGCAGATGACTACCGAACTTGAGGCGATGCTGTGCGCCGCCACCGGATACGACGCGGTGTCGCTGCAACCCAACGCCGGTTCCCAGGGCGAGTACGCAGGCCTGCTGGCGATCCGCGCTTACCACCGCAGCCGCGGCGAAGGCCACCGCGATATCTGCTTGATCCCTTCCTCGGCTCACGGCACCAACCCTGCGACCGCGCACATGGCCGGCATGCGTGTGGTGGTCACCGCCTGTGATGCCCGTGGCAACGTCGATGTCCAAGACCTGCGCGCCAAGGCCATCGAACACCGCGAGCGCCTGGCGGCGATCATGATCACCTACCCGTCGACCCACGGCGTGTTCGAAGAAGCGATTGGCGAGATCTGCGCGATCATCCATGACAACGGCGGCCAGGTGTATATCGACGGCGCCAACATGAATGCCATGGTCGGCCTTTGCGCCCCAGGCAAATTCGGGGGCGACGTTTCGCACCTGAACCTGCACAAGACCTTCTGCATTCCTCATGGCGGTGGCGGCCCAGGCGTCGGGCCGATCGGCGTCAAGTCGCACCTGGCGCCGTTCCTGCCAGGTCACGCGGCGCTGGAAAACCCCGAGGGGGCCGTATGCGCCGCGCCGTTCGGCAGCGCCAGCATCCTGCCGATCACCTGGATGTACATTCGCATGATGGGCGGTGCCGGGCTCAAACGTGCCTCGCAGATGGCGATTCTCAACGCCAACTACATCGCCCGCCGCCTGGAAGAGCACTATCCAGTGCTGTACACCGGTGGCAACGGCCTGGTCGCCCACGAATGCATCCTCGACCTGCGCCCACTCAAGGACAGCAGCGGCATCAGCGTCGATGACGTGGCCAAGCGCCTGATCGACTTTGGCTTCCACGCCCCGACCATGTCGTTCCCGGTGGCCGGCACGCTGATGATCGAGCCGACCGAAAGTGAGTCCAGGGAAGAACTGGATCGCTTCTGCAACGCCATGATCCAGATCCGCGAAGAGATCCGCGCCGTGGAAAACGGCAGCGTTGACAAAGATGACAACCCGTTGAAAAACGCCCCGCACACTGCAGCGGAACTGGTAGGTGAATGGAGCCATGGCTATAGCCGTGAGCAGGCCGTGTATCCACTGCCCAGCCTGGTGCAAGGCAAGTACTGGCCGCCGGTCGGTCGCGTCGACAACGTGTTTGGTGATCGCAACCTGGTCTGCGCCTGCCCGTCGATCGAGAGCTATCAGGACGCCTGATAGCATCTAGGCTTGACACACAACCTGTGGGAGCGGGTTCACCGGCGAATGCGTTAGTGGCTGCATCGCCATATTCGCGGGCCAACCCGCTCCCGCTCGGTTCAGTGTCCGCCCAAACAACCCAGCTGGAGGCAGCATGTCACTGAGCGTCTTCGACTTGTTCAAGATCGGCATCGGCCCCTCCAGCTCCCACACGGTCGGGCCTATGCGCGCTGCCGCGCGCTTTGTTCAGGGGCTGCGCCGCGATGGCTTGCTGGCCAGCACCGTCAGCGTCAAGGCCGAACTCTACGGCTCGCTTGGCGCCACCGGCAAAGGCCACGGCAGTGACAAGGCGGTATTGCTCGGCCTGCAAGGCGAGCACCCAGATAGCGTCGATACCGAAATCATTCCCGCCCGCCTGCAGGCCATCCGCGCTAGCGGTCAGCTCAGCCTGCTGGGTGAGAAGACCATCGCGTTCGACGAGAAGCAGCACCTGGCGATGATCCGCAAACCCCTGGCCTACCACCCCAACGGCATGATTTTCCGAGCCTTCGATGGCGCCGGTCTACAAATTCGCAGCCGCGAGTACTACTCGGTAGGTGGTGGCTTCGTGGTGGATGAGGATGCTGCCGGCCAGGACCGAATCGTCGAAGACAGCACCGTGCTGGCCTATCCATTCACGACCGCCAAAGCTTTGCTCGGCCACTGCATCGCGCACCAGTTGTCGATCAGCCAGGTGATGCTGGCCAACGAGGCCGCCTGGCGCCCTGAAAGCGAAACCCGCAGCGGCCTGCTGCACATTTGGCAGGTGATGCAGGATTGCGTCGAAGCCGGCTACCGTCACGAAGGGGTTCTACCCGGCGGCCTGAAGGTCAAGCGCCGCGCTCCGGCACTGTACCGCCAACTGAGCCGCCACCCGGAAGCCAACCTGCGCGATGCATTGTCGGTGCTCGACTGGGTCAACCTCTATGCCCTTTCGGTCAACGAGGAAAACGCCAATGGCGGGCGGGTAGTCACCGCGCCCACCAACGGTGCGGCGGGCATCGTGCCGGCAGTGCTGCACTACTACATGCGCTTCGTCCCAGGTGCCAGCGAAGAGGGGGTGGTGCGTTTTCTGCTGACCGCTGCCGCCATCGGCATCCTCTACAAGGAAAACGCCTCGATTTCCGGGGCTGAAGTCGGCTGCCAGGGCGAGGTGGGGGTAGCCTGTTCGATGGCCGCCGGGGCCTTGTGTGAGGTGATGGGCGGCACCGTGCAGCAAGTCGAGAACGCTGCTGAAATCGGCATGGAGCACAACCTTGGGCTGACCTGCGACCCCATTGGCGGGTTGGTACAGGTGCCGTGTATCGAGCGCAATGCCATGGGCTCGGTCAAGGCGATCAACGCGGTGCGCATGGCCCTGCGCGGTGACGGGCAGCACTACGTGTCGCTCGATAAGGTGATTCGTACCATGCGCCAGACCGGCGCCGACATGAAAAGCAAATACAAGGAGACCGCCCGCGGCGGTCTGGCCGTCAACATCATCGAATGTTGACCCGATATACAACCAAGGAGTCATCGATGTCCGAAACACTGCAAAAGACCCCGCTGCACGCCCTGCACCTGGAGCTGGGCGCGCGCATGGTGCCATTCGCCGGCTTCGACATGCCGGTGCAGTACCCGCTGGGGGTGCTCAAGGAGCACCTGCACACCCGCGAACAGGCAGGCCTGTTCGACGTATCGCACATGGGCCAGATCCTGCTGCGCGGCGCAGACGCCGCCAAGGCACTGGAGACTCTGGTGCCGGTAGACATCATCGACCTGCCAGTGGGTATGCAGCGCTATGCGATGTTCACCAACGACCAAGGTGGCATCCTCGACGACCTGATGGTCGCCAACCTGGGCGACGACACCTTGTTCCTGGTGGTCAACGCGGCCTGCAAGGAGCAGGACCTGGCCCACCTGCGCAAGCATATCGGCAACCGTTGTGAAGTGCAGGCGCTGTTCCAGGAACGAGCCCTGCTCGCGCTGCAGGGCCCGGCTGCGGTGAAGGTGCTGGAACGCCTGGTACCCGAGGTTGCTGGCATGACGTTCATGCAGGTGCGCGCAGTGAAACTGCTCGATGAAGACTGTTACGTAAGCCGCTCGGGCTACACCGGCGAAGACGGCTACGAGATTTCAGTGCCTGTCGGCGCCGCCGAGGCATTGGCGCGCCGCCTGCTGGCCGACCCGCAGGTGCAGCCCATCGGGCTGGGGGCACGCGACTCGCTGCGCCTTGAAGCAGGCCTGTGCCTCTATGGCCACGACATGGACACCCATACCACGCCAATCGAAGCCAGCCTGCTGTGGGCAGTGTCCAAGGTTCGCCGAGCAGACGGCGGCCGTGCCGGTGGTTTCCCCGGCGCCGAGGTCATATTTGCCCAGCAGCAAACGGGGGTGGCCCGCAAGCGCGTGGGTCTGTTACCACAAGAACGCACGCCGGTACGCGAAGGCGCGGAGATTGTTGATGCGTTCGATAATAACGTTGGCAAAGTATGCAGTGGCGGATTTGGCCCGACACTCGGCGCCCCAGTCGCCATGGGCTATATCGATATCGAACACTGTGCATTGGACACTCCCCTGTTCGCCTTGGTACGCGGTAAGAAGGTTGCCTTGAAAGTCAGCAAAATGCCTTTCGTTGCACAGCGTTACTACCGTGGTTGAAGACAGGACATAAGGTTCAGTGGCAGGTTGCAGATATTCGATTTCGAACCTGCCCAATAACTTTTGAACAGGGTTGCAGCCCAGGCACTACGGCGTTTTCGGCAGATTTTCGAAGGCCTGGAGAAAGCCCTGTTTTAGACGCGACCCAGGGCTTGTTTTTCGCTCGGGACTTGGCGTAGAGTCACAACACTGTGTTTGCATGGGTCGCAACAGTTCGTGACCTGGGCCAGTAGCCTAGATTAGCTACAACCCGTTCGACGTCTCTTACTTTCCTGCAACCCAGCCCAGTACTCTTTGGCGTATATATAACGCAAAAGAAACTGTCATCAATATTTAAGCTTCATAGGAAATAAGACAATGGCTGAGCGTCAGAACGGTACCGTCAAGTGGTTCAATGACGAAAAAGGTTACGGCTTCATCACTCCAGAAAGCGGTCCGGATCTGTTCGTGCACTTCCGCGCCATCGAAGGCAACGGCTTCAAGAGCCTGAAAGAAGGCCAGAAGGTCACCTTCGAAGCAGTTCAAGGCCAGAAAGGCATGCAGGCTGACAAAGTTCAGGCTGTGTAAGGCAAAGCCCGACTCCCAGAAGCCCCTGCGATATGCAGGGGCTTTTTTTTGCCCGTAGAATGGCGGCTTCGTTACTCGGAGCTAAATTGCATGCCCAAGCCCTTGCTCTCTCCCCAGGGTGACTTTCCACCCGTCGGCCTCGGTCGGCGCCTGGCGGCGATGTTCTACGACTTCCTGCTTTGCACGGCACTGCTGATCGTCACCGCCGGTGCCTACAAGATGGTGCAGATGGCCATCATTGGCGAAGCCCGCATGCGCGAGCTGACCGAGGCCGGCGCGCTGGATGGCGACCCACTGCTCTCGACCCTCCTACTTTTCGCACTGTTCGGCTTCTTTGCCAAATTCTGGACCCACGGTGGTCAGACCTTGGGCATGCAGGTTTGGGGGGTGCGTGTGCAGAACGCCGACGGCAGTGCGATCAGCCTATGGCAGGCGCTGCTGAGGTTCATGGTGGCCATTGCGTCCTGGCTTTGCCTGGGGCTGGGCTTTATCTGGTCATTGTTCGACAAGCGTCGGCGCAGCTGGCACGACATTTACTCACACACCCAGTTGGTGCGCGTGCCGAAACCGAAGAAGCAGGTGTGAGACAGCCGACCTTCAGGCTAATGCCATTCGATCAAGTTCGTACGCCCAGCTATGGGGCCGCGTCGCGGCCCGTGGCGGGAACCCGCAGGGGTTTTTTAGGGGAGAAACTGTGCAAGCGGGTTTATCCGCGAAGGGCTGCCAAGCAGCCCCATTGGCGTCACTGACCGACTTTGACCCGTAGGTCGGTCATCGGTCAGTTGTCGCCATCAGCCGGCACGGCGCAACAGCCAGAGACCGGCCACGGCACAGATCCCCGCTGGGATTACCACCGCGAGCAGCGGTGGGAAGCCGAACACTTGGCTCGACGGGCCCAGCAAGTCTTGGCCGATGCGGAATACGAAGCCCACCAGCACACCTGTGAACACGCGCTGACCGAGGGTCACCGAACGCAGCGGGCCGAAGATGAAGGAAATCGCCATCAGCACCAGCGCTGCGGTGACCATCGGCTGCAGCACTTTGGTCCAGAACGCCAGCCAGTAGCGGGAGTTGTTCAGGCCTTGATCGGACAAGTAATGGATGTAGTCCCAAAGCCCGGTGATCGACAACGATTCAGGCGCCATGATCACGGTATTGAGCAACTGCGGGGTCAGCGACACGTCCCATTGCTCCGAAGGCGCCTTCACCACTTCGGTGTGGTCGCCACGGAAGTAGGTAGTGCTGATGTCGTTCAAGGTCCAGTGATCGCTTTCGAACTGGGCCCGACGGGCAAAGCTCGCCGACTGGATCTTGCGCTCGCTGTCGAAGCGATAGCGCGTCACACCCAGCAGCAAGCCATTGGGCTGCACCGCGTTGATGTGCACGAACTCCTCGCCCTGGCGGTGCCACATGCCATGTTTGGAGCTCTGCGCTTCACCGCCACCCTGCGCCAAGGACCGATCGGCCTGGGCTTTGTTTTCGGTGACCGGAGCGACATATTCACCTATCAGCAGGCCAACCAGCATCAGCACCAGCATGGGCTTCATCACCGCCCAGACGATACGGCCAATGGAAACGCCCGCCGCGCGCATGATGGTCAGCTCGCTGTTGCTGGCGAGGCTGCCGAGGCCGATCAGGCAGCCGATCAGCCCCGCCATGGGCAGCATGTCGTATAGCCGCCGAGGCGCGGTCAGTAGCACGTATTTGCCGGCGTCGAGCAGGGTGTAGGTGTCGCTCAGGTCGCCCATCTCGTCGATGAAGGCGAACAGCGAGGCCAGGCCGAGAATAATCCCCAGCACCGCCAGAATGGCCAACAACACGCTCTGGCCGATGTAACGGTCAAGCTTAGCCACGGACCACCTCCGCACGACGGGCAGCCATTTTCAGGCGCAGCGGCTCCCAGTACATCAGGCCCAGGCCGATCAGCAGGAACAGCCCATGTACCCACCACAGGCCAAGGCCAATGGGCAACTTGCCCTTTTCCAGAGCGCCACGAACGGAAATCAGCATCGTCAGGTAAGCCATGTACAGAAGAATCGCCGGCAGCAGCTTGAGGAAGCGGCCCTGGCGCGGGTTGACCCTGGCCAGCGGCACCGCCATGAGGGTCACGATGAACACCAGGATCGGAAGCGACAGGCGCCATTGCAGTTCGGCACGTTCGCGTGGGTCGGTCTTGCCGAACAGCTCCAGGGTCGAAATCGCTTCGCGGTCGGTTACCTCTTCAGCCACCTCCGGCTTGGGCAGCAGCACCCCATAGGTGTCGTACTTGATGGCGCGGTAGTCAGCCTGGCCCGGATTACCGTCATAGCGGTAGCCGTTTTCCAGCACTAGGTAGCGATTGCCGTCGGCCTGAACTTCCTGGTGGCCCTTCTCGGCAACCAGCACCGACGGGGCACGGTCCTTGGTCTTGTCCTGGTTGAAGCGCTTCTCGGAAATGAACACCCCGGCCAGCTTCACGCGGTCGTCAGACAGCTGCTCGGTGTAGGTCACCCGTGAACCGTCGCGCAAAGTCTGGAAGCGGCCAGGTACCAAGGTATCGAACTCGGTCATCGCGTCCTGCTGGGCGATGATCTTTTGTACCTGGGCAACGCCCAAGGGGGACAAGCTCATGCTCAGCCAGGCGACCAGCAGGGCGACCAGAGCAGCCGGCGCCATGGTCAGGGCCAGCAGGCGCTGCTGGCTCATGCCGGTTGCCGACAGCACGGTCATTTCGCTTTCCAGGTAGAGCCTGCCATACGCCAGCAGGATCCCCAGGAACAGGCCCAGCGGCAGAATCAGCTGCAGGAAACCTGGCATGCGAAAGCCCATGATCAGGAACAGCACGCCAGGGTCGAGGATACCCTGGGCGGCCTGGGCCAGGTACTTGATGAAGCGCCCACTCATGATGATCACCAGCAGCACGGCGCTGACGGCGCTCAAGGTCACCAGGACCTCGCGGGACAGATAACGAAAGACGATCAAACCAGACACTCCTGGGTTGTCAGGGGCGGACTGCCAAACATTGGCCTGTGACATCCAGGACCAAAGCCGGTTCGCCTACGGCGAACCTCCATATGAAGTGCGCGCATTATCCTGTGATTGACGGCGCCTGTCACTTGGCCGCGCATCAACAGCCACATCGGGCTTGTCAGCACGCTTGCCCGAGGCTCAAACTGGCAGCTTTTCCACTGGTGCGCGACAACGCGGCCAGGCCCGTCCAGAGCGCGAAAAACCATAGCGCCACCTGCAAAGATCATTCGGGGACCCTGACATGGAACTGGTTGTAAAAAGCGTAGCTGCTGCATCCGTAAAAACCGCCACCCTGGTGGTAGCGGTCGGTGAAGGGCGCAAGCTCGGCACCGTCGCCAAGGCTGTCGACCAAGCTTGTGAAGGCGCCATCAGCGCAGTGCTCAAGCGCGGCGACCTGGCTGGCAAACCTGGCCAGACCCTGCTGCTGCAAGCCTTGCCTGGCCTGAAGGCCGAACGGGTGTTGCTGGTCGGCAGCGGCAAGGACGAAGCACTTGGCGATCGCGCCTGGCGCAAACTGATCAGCAGCGTTGCTGGCGTGCTCAAGGGCCTGAACGGCACCGATGCGGTGCTGGCACTGGATGACATCGCCGTCAGCCACCGCGATGCCCACTACGGCAAGTATCGTCTGCTGACCGAGACCCTGCTCGACGGCCAATACGTGTTCGACCGTTTCAAAAGTCAGAAAGCCGAACCGCGTGCCCTCAAGAAAGTCACCCTGCTGGCAGACAAAGCCGGGGTGGCCGAGGTCGAGCGCGCCGTCAAGCATGCCAGTGCCATCGCCACCGGTATGGCGTTCACTCGCGATCTGGGCAACCTGCCGCCGAATCTGTGCCACCCAAGCTACCTGGCCGAGCAGGCCAAAGACCTGGGCAAGGCGCACAAAGGGCTGAAGGTCGAGGTCCTCGACGAGAAAAAGATCAAAGACCTGGGCATGGGCGCGTTCTATGCCGTTGGCCAGGGTAGCGAGCAGCCGCCACGCCTGATCGTACTGAACTACCAGGGCGGCAAAAAGGCCGACAAGCCGTTCGTGCTGGTGGGCAAGGGCATCACCTTCGATACCGGCGGCATCAGCCTCAAGCCCGGTGCCGGCATGGATGAAATGAAATACGACATGTGCGGTGCCGCCAGCGTGTTCGGCACGCTGCGTGCCGTGCTGGAGCTCAAGCTGCCGATCAACCTGGTTTGCCTGCTGGCTTGCGCCGAGAACATGCCAAGCGGCGGCGCCACTCGCCCAGGTGACATCGTCACCACCATGAGTGGTCAAACGGTCGAAATCCTCAACACCGACGCCGAGGGCCGCCTGGTACTGTGCGATACCCTGACCTACGCCGAGCGCTTCAAACCGCAGGCGGTGATCGACATCGCCACCCTGACCGGCGCCTGCATCGTCGCCCTGGGCAGCCACACCTCCGGCCTGATGGGTAACAACGACGAACTGGTCGGTCAACTGCTCGAGGCTGGTAAGCGTGCCGACGACCGCGCATGGCAGCTGCCGCTGTTCGACGAGTACCAAGAGCAACTGGACAGCCCATTTGCCGACATGGGCAACATCGGTGGCCCGAAAGCCGGCACCATCACCGCAGGCTGCTTCCTGTCGCGCTTCGCCAAGGCCTACAACTGGGCGCACATGGACATCGCCGGCACCGCGTGGATCAGCGGCGGCAAGGACAAAGGCGCTACCGGCCGCCCGGTGCCCCTGCTGACCCAGTATCTGCTGGACCGCGCCGGCGCCTGATGCCGTGAAGCCAGCGGCGCCCCTGACGCCGCTGGCTGGCAGAGCACACCATGAGCAAAGTCGATTTCTACATTCTTCCCACCGACTCGCTGTCGGCGCGGCTCGATTTCGCCTGCAAACTGTGCGAAAAGGCCTGGCGCCTCGGCCACCGGGTCTACCTGCATTGCCAGGACGCCGAACAGCGTAAAGAGCTGGACCAACGGCTTTGGCAGTTCAAGGGTGAGGCGTTCGTACCCCATGACTTGGCTGAAACGCACCCGCACACGTCAGTAGCGCTGGGGTTGGCGGACGACGCAGGGGAGCATCGTGACCTGCTGATAAACCTGGGTGCCGATGTACCGGGTTTCGTTGGCCAGTTCGAGCGGGTTGCCGAAATCGTTGTCGAGGACCCAGGCATTCGCCAATCGGCCCGGGAGCGGTTCCGTTTCTACCGTGAACAGGGCTATGCTCTGCAAGACCACCGCTTACAGCGACTTTGACGACGATGGACAAGCCCTCCGCCCTACCCGATTCTGCTCACTTGCTGGATGACCTGGAGTCGATTCGCCAGCTGCTTGGCGATTCTGACCTGCAACCGCCGCTGCTTACCGAAACAGTCGAGCAAATCCCGCTGTTGCTTGATGTGCCCAGCGCACATGCAACACAAGCCTCTGAACAGCCTATGGCAAGCCCACCCCAGGACGACCCGCAGACTCGCCGCCAGGACACTCTGCTGCACCTGGAGAGCGAGCTGCGCGCCGCTGCGCAGATGATCATGCAGGACGTGATCAACGACTTCACCCCACACATCGAAAACGAGATCAAACGCCGCTTGGATGCGCGGATCGAGCGCTTGATCAAACGCTCGGAGTGAGGCTGCAAGTGTGCGGTGCCGGTGCCACACACCGCACTGCATGCTTCGCGGGTAAAGCCGATCTCCCAGCCTGGTGCTCACCTTGAGGTATTAGCAGGCCTTGTGGGTTGAGGTAAGCACACGCCAGGCCCGCCTTGCCAGATAGCAGCAGCTTGTCGCCTGCGGCCCCCAGCTTGGTTATACTTCCCGGCTTTCCCGAATAAATGCACAGGGTCCCGCCGCGCATGGATAAGACCTACCAGCCGCACGCCATCGAAACTTCCTGGTACAACACCTGGGAGTCCGAAAACTATTTCGCTCCACAAGGTGCAGGTGAGTCCTACACCATCATGATTCCGCCACCGAACGTGACGGGCAGCCTGCACATGGGCCACGGCTTCAACAACGCGATCATGGATGCCCTGATCCGTTTCCGCCGCATGCAAGGCCGCGACACCCTGTGGCAGCCTGGTACCGACCACGCCGGTATCGCCACCCAGATGCTGGTTGAACGCCAGCTCGAAGCCAAGGGCCAAAGCCGCCACGACCTGGGCCGTGAAGCCTTCCTGGAGAAAATCTGGGAGTGGAAGGACCAATCAGGTGGCAATATCAGCCGTCAGATCCGTCGCCTGGGCTCGTCCGTGGACTGGAGCCGCGAACGTTTCACCATGGACGACGGCCTGTCCGAGGCGGTGAAGGAAGCCTTCGTGCGCTTGCATGAGGACGGCCTGATCTACCGTGGCAAGCGCCTGGTCAACTGGGACACCAAACTGCACACGGCCATTTCCGACCTCGAGGTGGAAAACCACGACGAGAAGGGCCACCTGTGGAACCTGCGCTATCCGCTGGCCGACGGCGCCAAGACCGCCGAAGGCAAAGACTATCTGGTGGTTGCCACCACGCGTCCGGAAACGCTGCTGGGTGACGCCGCCGTTGCCGTCAACCCGACTGACGAGCGCTACCAGGCCTTGATCGGCAAATTCGTCGAGCTGCCACTGGTCGGCCGCCGCATCCCGATCATCGCCGACGATTATTGCGATCCCGAGTTCGGCACTGGCTGCGTGAAGATCACCCCAGCGCACGACTTCAACGACTACGAAGTCGGCAAGCGCCACAACCTGCCCCTGCTGAACATCTTCGACAAGAACGCACTGGTGCTGTCCGCCGCGCAGGCCTTCAACCTCGACGGCAGCGTCAACGAGCAGATCGAAACCGGCCTGCCTGCCCAGTACGCAGGCTTGGACCGCTTCGTCGCCCGCAAGCAGATCGTCGCCGACCTCGATGCCCAAGGCCTGCTGGTCAGTATCGATGACCACGCCCTCAAAGTGCCAAAGGGCGACCGTTCCGGCACGGTCATCGAGCCTTGGCTGACCGACCAGTGGTACGTTTCCACCAAGCCTTTGGCAGAGCCTGCCATCGAAGCCGTGGAAGATGGCCGCATCCAGTTCGTGCCAAAGCAATACGAAAACATGTACTTCTCTTGGATGCGCGACATTCAGGATTGGTGCATCAGCCGCCAGCTGTGGTGGGGCCACCGCATTCCGGCCTGGTACGACGAAGCTGGCCAGGTCTACGTCGGGCGCAACGAAGAAGAAGTGCGTGCCAAGCACAAGCTGGGCAGCGATGTGAAGCTGCGCCAGGACGACGACGTGCTCGACACCTGGTTCAGCTCGGGCCTGTGGACCTTCTCCACCCTGGGCTGGCCGGAGCAGACCGAGTTCCTGAAGAAATTCCACTCCACCGATGTGCTGGTGACCGGCTTCGACATCATCTTCTTCTGGGTTGCGCGCATGATCATGCTGACCATGCACCTGATCAAGAACGAAGACGGCACCCCGCAGGTACCGTTCAAGACCGTGTACGTACACGGCCTGGTGCGCGATGGCCAGGGCCAGAAGATGTCCAAGTCCAAGGGCAACGTGCTCGACCCGCTGGACATCGTCGACGGCATCACCCTCGATGCCCTGCTGGAAAAACGCACCAGCGGCATGATGCAGCCCAAGCTTGCCGAGAAGATCGCCAAGCAGACCAAAGCTGAATTCCCGGAAGGTATCGCCAGCTACGGCACTGACGCCCTGCGCTTCACCTTCTGCTCGCTGGCCTCCACCGGCCGCGACATCAAGTTCGACATGGGCCGCGTCGAAGGCTATCGCAACTTCTGCAACAAAATCTGGAACGCCGCCCGCTACGTACTGGACAAGGGCGAGGACTGCGGGCAGAACGGCGAAGCCTACGAGCTTTCGCTGGCAGACCGCTGGATCATCTCGCAACTGCAACGCACCGAAGCCGAAGTCACCCGCCAGCTCGAGCAGTTCCGCTTCGACCTGGCCAGCCAGGCGCTGTACGAGTTCATCTGGAACCAGTACTGCGACTGGTACCTTGAGCTGTCCAAGCCGGTGCTGTGGGACGAGAACGCTCCGGTCGAGCGCGCCCGTGGCACCCGCCGCACCCTGGTGCGAGTGCTGGAAGTGGCGCTGCGCCTGGCGCACCCATTCATGCCGTTCATTACCGAAGAAATCTGGCAGCGCATTGCGCCGCTGGCTGGTATCGAAGGCAAGACCATCATGCTGCAGCCATGGCCAGTGGCCAATGAAAGCCGCATCGATGCGGCTGCCGAAGGCGATATCGAATGGCTCAAAGAACTGATGGTCGGCCTGCGCAACATCCGCGCTGAGATGAACATCGGCCCCGGCAAACCACTGCCGCTGTTCCTGAAGAACGCCAATGCTGACGACCAGCGTCGCCTGCAGGAAAACGAAGCGTTGCTCAAGAAGCTGGCCAAAGTCGAATCGTTCACGGTACTGGGCGATGCCGACGAGGCCCCGCTGTCGGCCACTGCCCTGGTCGGCGACCTGCAAGTACTGGTACCGATGGCCGGGCTGATTGACAAGGACGCCGAGCTGGCTCGCCTCAACAAGGAGATCCAGCGCTTGCAAGGTGAGGTTCAGCGCGTGGGCGGCAAGCTGTCCAACGCCGCATTCGTCGACAAGGCACCGCCTGCGGTAATCGAGAAGGAGCGCGCCAAGCTGGCTGAGTCCGAGCAAGCCCTGGCCAACTTCACCGAGCAGCATGCGCGCATTGCAGCGCTTTAATCTCTAGAGAGACCGATGGGCCCGCTTTGTGGCCCTTTCGCGACACAAGGCCGCTCCACAGAACGGCGCCGACTCTAAAGGCGCTACTGTTCTGCTGGAGCGGCCTTGTGTCGCGAAGGGGCTGCCCAGCAGCCCCAGGCTCCATAGCCACCGCTCGTATAGGGCTGGACACTGTCATGACTTCGAACAAACCCACCCTGCACCCGCGCAACCGCCATCAGGGCCGCTACGACTTTCCCAGCCTGATCAAGGCCCACCCAGACCTGGCCCGCTTCAGCATCACCAACCCCCACGGCAAACCCAGCATCGACTTCGCCAACCCAGAGGCGGTGCGTGTGTTCAACCGAGCCTTACTCAAGGCGCAGTATGGCATCCAGTATTGGGATATCCCTGCCGATTACCTGTGCCCGCCCATCCCAGGGCGTGCCGACTATCTGCATGTGGCCGCAGACCTGTTGGCCGCAGACAACGCCGGCGAAGTGCCGAGGGGCCCTCAGGTCAAGGCATTGGACATTGGCGTGGGCGCTAACTGCATCTATCCATTGCTAGGCCATAGCGACTACCGCTGGCGCTTCCTGGGCTCGGACATCGACCCGGTTGCGCTGGGCTCGGCCAAGGCCATCGTTCAAGCCAACGGTTTGAGCAAAGCCATCAGCCTGCGCCAGCAAGCCAACCGCAAATGCATTCTCACCGGCCTGCTGAAAACCGAAGAGCGCTTCGACCTGACCCTATGCAACCCACCCTTCCATGCTTCGCGCGAGGAGGCTACCCGCGGCAGCCAGCGCAAATGGAAGAACCTGGGCAAGCAAGACCCCAAGCGCAAGTTGCCAGTGCTCAATTTCGGCGGGCAGAACAACGAACTGTGGTGCGAAGGCGGCGAGATCCGCTTCGTTACCCAGCTGGTGGAGGAAAGCCAGCAATACGCGCAACAGGTGCTGTGGTTCACCAGCCTGGTATCCAAAGCCAGTAACTTGCCAGGTATCGAAGCGGCGCTCGAAAAGGCCGAAGCCAAGGCCGTACGCATTACCGAGATGGGCCAGGGGCAAAAGCAGAGCCGTATGGTCGCCTGGAGCTTCCTAGACGATGCCGCGCGCCAAGCCTGGCATGCCCGGCGTAAATCGCAGGCATGAAAAAACCGCGCCTGGGCAACCCGGGCGCGGTTGTGATCAACGCATCGACAATTACTTGTTGATGGCGTCGCTCAGGCCTTTGGCTGGAACGAACTTCACAACTTTCTTGGCAGCGATTTCGATGGCGGCGCCGGTCGAAGGGTTGCGACCGGTGCGGGCAGGACGCTCGGAGACTTTCAGTTTGCCGATACCTGGCAGAGTGATTTCGGCGCCGTTTTCCAGTTGGTCGGCAACGATCTGGCCCAGTTGCTCCAGTGCGTTACGCGCGGTGGTCTTTGGCGCGTCGATAGCTTCAGCGATATCGGCAATCAGTTGGTCTTTGGTCAATGCCATGGTGATGTTCCTTCCCTATCAAATTCAGTGGTTATGCAGCGTTCGACGACGTTATCGGGCCAGCCCCTGAACTGTGGAGGGCCGCGCCAATCGCGCATGTAGATGCGTAATCCGGCGTTTGGTTCGACACCGCGTGAGCACGCTGCCAGCAATGCGCCACACGGGGTGCGCAAGACCGCGCAAAGCTAACACAGGAATGGATAAATATCCGCTACCGGCCTCGATTTAGTGCAGGTTTTTCGGGGGTTTTGGGCGAAAAGCTACAAATTTGAACAAAAAACGAACAACCGACATTTCAGCCAACATCCGGCCACAGCACCACCTGTGGTCTGGGGTAAACTGGCCAACTTTTGCAGCGCGGCCTGCGGCCGCCCCGGACTTACCGAGAATTCCATGCCAATCCGTCATTGCATCGTTCACCTGATCGACAAGAAGCCCGATGGCAGCCCCGCCGTGCTCCATGCACGGGATAGCGAACTGGCCGCATCGGATGCCATCGAAAACCTGCTGGCCGACCTCAACGACAGCTACAACGCCAAGCAAGGCAAGGCATGGGGCTTTTTCCACGGCGAGTCCGGTGCCTATCCACTCAGTGGTTGGCTCAAGCAGTACCTGGAAGCCGAAAAGGACTTCACGGCATTCAGCCGCCTGGCGGTCGAACATCTGCAAAAGCTGATGGAAGAGTCCAACCTCTCCACTGGCGGCCACATCCTGTTCGCCCACTATCAGCAAGGCATGACCGATTACCTGGCCATCGCCCTGCTGCACCACAGTGAAGGCGTAGCGGTGGATGCCGAGCTGGATGTGAAGCCCTCGCGCCACCTCGACCTTGGCCAACTGCACCTGGCGGCGCGCATCAACCTGTCGGAATGGAAGAACAACCAGAGCTCCAAGCAGTACATTTCGTTTATCAAAGGCAAGAACGGCAAGAAGGTCTCGGACTATTTCCGTGACTTCATCGGCTGCCAGGAAGGCGTCGACGGCCCGGGCGAAACACGTACCCTGCTCAAGGCCTTCAGCGACTTCGTGGAAAGCGAGGACTTGCCTGAAGAGTCCGCTCGCGAAAAGACTCAGACCCTGGTCGACTACGCCACCACTCAGACCAAATTGGGTGAGCCAGTTACCTTGGAAGAGCTTTCGAGCCTGATCGACGAAGACCGCCCAAAAGCGTTCTACGACCACATCCGCAACAAGGACTATGGGCTATCGCCGGAAATCCCCGCTGACAAACGCACGCTCAACCAGTTCCGCCGCTTCACCGGCCGCGCCGAGGGCCTCTCGATCAGCTTCGAGGCGCATCTGCTCGGTGACAGGGTGGAATACGACGAGGCCGCCGGCACCCTCATCATCAAAGGCCTGCCGACCACCTTGGTGGATCAGCTCAAGCGCCGCAAGGACTGATCACCCGCCATCATAGGAGGCAACCAGAGCCTCCTTGGCCGATTTGCGCAACTTCTTCACCAGGCGCTCCTGACGCAGTGCTTCGCCCTTGTCGGGCCACTGTTCGACATAAACCAGTGCCTGCGCGGGGCTGGTCTTGAAATAGCGTGCGCCCTGGCCTTTCTGGTGGGCCACGAACCGCCGCTGAGGGTCATCGCTGACACCGCAATACAGCGAGCCGTTGGCGGCCCGCACCAGGTAGACATACCAAGGCTTCACTACCTCAGGCGGTATATTTTCACTCACGACGCTCGCTCTTTTCATCATTAGCTTGATGGGCCCAATTCAAAAGGGCTTCATCATGTTTCCAACACTAACCCAATTGCTGGTCAGCGCCACGCTGTCGGTTGCCGTGGCCAACGCCAATGCCTCTACCGGCACGCAAGTCGCCGCACAGATGCAGCGTAACTACGACTCGACCCCTACCCAATGTCAAGGCAATGCCGTACCCGCCCATGCCTGCTCAGGTGTGCTGCTGCGCAGTACCCGGCCCTCGCCCAAGTATCACACCTGGCATCACAGCCCCAACTCCAAAGCCAAAGGCGGCGTATCCTTCTCGTATCTGCGGGCAGATGTTCCAACCCTTCAATTGGCAGAAGATGGCCGCAGTGGATACACCTTGTATCCCCTGCTGCAACGACCCAAAGGCTCATTGCGGTACGAGCTGCTCTGCGCCTCGCCAACCGACAGTGACAGCTGGGAACGTGACAGGCACGGTTGTGGCAACAACCGCCAGAGCGCAGACGTACAAATGGCCTGCCATGAACGAGGCATCCTAACCGCCGAGGATTGGATCGAACAGTTCAGAGAAAACCCGGACTACAAAGCTCAGTGCACATTCGACATACAACGGGAACGGGTGCCAGAACGCGCCGATGCTTTTTATCAGAGCCTGCGGGTCAAGCAGCTTTATGGTAACGAAATGCCCTACCCCTGGAACGAGGTGATCATACGCGCGTGGGATGAAGATCGCTCGAGCACCTTGCCGATTCAGTCGTTCTTCTACATCGAGGGACCGGGGGGAGCTTTGCATCAGGCTCAGGCGGACCAGAAAGACTGGCACCGGACCAATGGCACCTTTATCCCGGTTATCCGCATCCGGCTACCCGCCACACTCCAAGAACGTGCTCAGTTCAGCTATCACGAAAGCGATCAGGCGGTGGCGCTGCCTTGACTGCGCTGGAACGCTCGCAAACCGTTGCACGCCTGCTGGCGCACCTTGTTCTGCAGCATCGGCGACCAGCCCAGCAGCAGCCCAGGTGCGCCCAAGGCCTGGCGTGACCAGCGCCACAAGTCGAAGCTGTCATCATGCTGGCAGATTTGCCCGTCGCGAATGACGAAACGCGCCTGAATATCATTGACCACGGTGCGGCCAGTCTGGCTGAACAGGTAGGTGGCAACCCAATGGGCGCACCCGCTGTGCAGGTCGGCCCGCACTTGGTCGAAGGTTAGCGAAAAGTCCTTGGCTCGGCTGGTCAGCATGCGCCACATATCACCAGCATCGCGGCCGCGCAGGGTACCGAACACCGGGTCGCTGAACACGATATCGTCGCTGTAGCAAGCCACCATGGCTTCTGCGTCCAAACGCTGAAAAGCCTGGTAGAAGCGGGTGATCACAGCACAGTTGGCATCGCTCATGGGCTTGTTGGTCCTTGCTCTGGGAAGCTGCACGATAATCCTCCCTGCCGGCATACGCCAGCGGGCGATCGCGCCAGATGAGCGCACCACAGGTGTCAGCGCTGCTCGCACGTCACCTGTACATGCAAGGCTCGCCCTGCCCCCAGCCCAAAGACTATCGCCCCAACGCCAAGCACGGCGAAGATCCAGCCCACTGCCGCCCAGCCACCGGTCAGGTCATGCACCAGGCCAACCGCGAACGGCCCCATGGACGCCACAGTGTACCCCACGCCCTGCGCCATACTGGAGAGGTTGGCCGCCACGTGGGCATCCCTGGAGCGCAGTACGATCAGCGTCAACGCCAAGGCGAAGGTACCGCCCTGGCCCAGCCCCAGCATCACCGCCCAGCCCCACAGCCCACTGATCGGTGCATACAGGCAACCGAACAGCCCCGCCAGCGTGACCAGCATCACGATCACGATTGCCAGGCGCTGATCCTTCCCCCGCGTGGCCAACCAAGGTGCGCTCAGCGAGCTGACCAGTTGCACGATGACTGACCCAGACAGCACCAGGCCGGCTTCAGTCGGGCTCAAGCCACGGCCGATGAGGATCGATGGTAACCAGCCGAAGACGATATACGCGAGCGACGACTGCAGGCCCATATAGAGGGTCACCTGCCAAGCCAGCCGGTCACGCCATAGCCCGCGCACCCGGTAACTGACCTTGTGCAGGCCATGGCCCTGCCGCGCTTGTGGCAACCAAACAAGCATGGCCAACAGCGCCGGAATCATCCAGAAGCCCAGGCCGAGGGCCCAGCTATCACCGAAATGCTGGGTCAACGGCACCGTCGCCCCCGCCGCCATGGCTGCGCCCAGGCACAGCGCCATGGTGTATACGCCAGTCAGGGTACCGGCGTGCTGCGGGAAGTCACGCTTGACGATCCCTGGCAAGAGCACGCCGATGATGCCGATGCTGGCCCCGGCCATCAGGCTACCGATGAATACACCGGCTACCCCCATGGCGCTACGCACCAGGATAGCCAATGCCAGCGTGAACAAAATGCCAAGGATCACCCGTTCGCTCCCCAGGCGCCGTGCAAGTGCCGGCGCCAGGGGTGCGAACAGCCCCAGGCACAGGACCGGCAGCGTGGTCAGCAAGCCGGCTGCGGAGGCACTCAGGCCAAGGCCTGCCGTGACCTGGTTCAGCACTGGCGCCATGCTCGACAATGCCGGGCGCAGGTTCAACGCCACCAGCACCAGCCCAAGCAGCAACAGCCATGGGCGGTGCAAGGCTGGGGGCTGTTGCTGCACCTGCTCGTCATCGGCCTCGGCGTCGATCAGCAGTTCTTCCAGGTCTGTAGCGCGGGTGGGCGCCTCTCGGGTCGTTGGATCAGTCATGGGCAGTTTTATCTTCAAGATTCGATAAGGGTCCGGCTGAGGGCCTTGGCCCGCTCCGGATCGCGTTGTTCGATGGCGTCGAGGATCTGCCCGTGCAGGTCGAAGGTCGCCTGACAGCGCGGCACGGTCGCCATGTTGTGTTGCAGCGCAGCGGCCACCACACCTGAAAAGTAGCGGTACAGCTCGCTCAGGGCGGGATTGTGCGCGGCGTCGATCAAGCGCTGATGAAACACCAGGTCGCAGCTGACATAGGCGTCGATATCGCCGTGAAAGTGTTCGGCACTACCCGCCAGCGCCGCGCGTAATGCACGCAGGTCTTCGTCAGTGCGGCGTAACGCCGCCAGGCCGATGGCCTCAACCTCCAGAATGTGTCGTGTCTCGCGAGCCTGTTCAAAGGTGCAACGCGACATGGCCTGCACCGCTTGCAACGGATCCTGGCAGGTGCGCAGGTAGCTGCCATCACCTTGGCGCACTTCGACCAACCCACTGAATGCCAAGACCCGCATGGCCTCGCGTACAGTGTTGCGGCTGATGCCCATTTCCAGCGCCAACACCGGCTCGGTGGGCAGGCGCTGGCCGACTTGCCAGTGGCCTTGCAGGATGCGTTCGCGCATGCGCTCTACAGCCAGTTCGACCAGCGAGCGCTTTGCCAATTCGTGACTCATTCCATTCAACCAATCATCCGATGAATTAATCAAGCCTAGTATTTCGAAGCATCGCCTGCCGGGAGCAGCCTAGCCCGCCCCCGGCAGGTGATCCTCAGTTCAGAGCATCAAGCAGTGCCTGATTCATCTCAGGTGTGCCAATGGTGATGCGCAGGAACTGAGCAATGCGCGCTTGCTTGAAGTGACGCACGATCACACCCTGCTCACGCAGGCGAGCGGCCAGCTGCGCAGCATCCTGTTGCGGATGGCGGGCAAAAATGAAGTTGGCCGCCGATGGCAGCACTTCAAAGCCTTTGGCCAGCAACTGCTCGACCAACGATTCACGGCTCTCGATCACCTGGCGGCAGGTTTGCTCGAAGTAAGCCTGATCTTCGAATGCTGCGGCTGCGCCGACGATCGCCATCCGGTCCAATGGGTAAGAGTTGAAGCTGTTCTTGATCCGCTCCAGTGCCTCGATCAAATCTGGATGCCCCACCGCCAGCCCAACCCGCAGCCCGGCCAAGGAACGTGACTTGGAGAGGGTTTGGGTGACCAGCAAGTTATCGTAACGGTCCACCAGGCTGATGGCGGTTTCGCCACCGAAGTCAATGTAGGCCTCATCAACCACCACCACCGACTCGCGATTGGCCTGCAACAACTGCTCGATCGCCTGCAACGGCAGCAGGCAGCCAGTGGGTGCGTTAGGGTTGGGGAAGATGATCCCGGCGTTGGGCTTGGCATAGTCGGCGATGCGGATCTGGAATTGCTCATCCAGTGCCACTT
Organism: Pseudomonas promysalinigenes; assembly: GCF_014269025.2. NCBI lineage: Bacteria > Pseudomonadati > Pseudomonadota > Gammaproteobacteria > Pseudomonadales > Pseudomonadaceae > Pseudomonas > Pseudomonas promysalinigenes. Next base: position 4,041,210 of record NZ_CP077094.1, read on the forward strand.
GCTCGAAGCCGATGCCGTACAGGCCGCAGTAAACCGGATAGAAGCTGTAGCTGATGTCCGGGAACAGCAGCGGGCCGCGGTCGTGCTGGAACAGGCCGTGGAAAATGTGCGCCAGCACCTCGTCCGAGCCGTTACCGACAAACACTTGGGCCGGGGTGACGCCATAGTAGCCGGCAACCGCCTGCTTGAGCAGGTCGCTGTTCGGGTCCGGGTACAGGCGCAGGTTATCGTTCAATTCCCCGCGCATGGCTTCCAGCGCCTTGGGCGATGGGCCATAAGGGTTTTCGTTGGTGTTCAGCTTCACCAGGCGGGCCATCTTGGGCTGCTCGCCGGGTACGTAAGGGACCAGTGCCTTGACGAAGGGGCTCCAGAATCGACTCATGTTCAGTTCCCCTTGCCTTGGGTCAAGATACGGTATTCGGCGCTGCGGGCGTGGGCGGTCAGCGACTCGCCACGGGCCAGAACCGAGGCGGTGTGGCCCAGTTCGGATGCACCTTGCTCGGAGCAGAAGATGATCGACGAGCGCTTCTGGAAGTCATACACCCCAAGCGGCGACGAGAATCGCGCAGTCCCGGAGGTCGGCAACACGTGGTTGGGGCCGGCGCAGTAATCGCCCAGCGCTTCGCTAGTGTGACGGCCCATGAAGATCGCGCCGGCATGGCGGATCTGCGGCAACCAGGCCTGTGGGTCAGCGACCGACAGCTCAAGGTGCTCAGGGGCGATGCGGTTGGCCACCTCGATGGCTTGCTGCATGTCACGCACCTGGATCAATGCGCCACGGCCGTTGACCGATTTTTCGATGATCTCGGCGCGCTCCATGGTCGGCAGCAGCTTATCGATGCTGGCGGCCACGCGGTCGAGGAACGCTGCGTCCGGGCTGACCAGAATGGCCTGGGCGTCCTCATCGTGCTCGGCCTGGGAGAACAGGTCCATGGCGATCCAGTCCGGGTCGGTCTGGCCGTCGCACACCACGAGGATTTCCGAAGGGCCAGCGATCATGTCGATGCCAACTTGGCCGAACACATGGCGCTTGGCAGTGGCGACGTAGATGTTGCCTGGGCCGACGATCTTGTCGACCTGCGGCACGCTTTCGGTGCCGTAGGCCAGCGCCGCGACGGCCTGTGCCCCACCAACGGTGAACACCCGGTCGACCCCGGCAATGCAGGCGGCAGCCAGCACCAGTTCGTTAACCTCACCGCGCGGGGTGGGCACCACCATCACCACTTCACCAACGCCTGCGACCTTGGCCGGAATGGCGTTCATCAGTACCGATGACGGGTAAGACGCCTTGCCGCCCGGCACGTAGAGGCCAGCACGGTCCAGCGGTGTGACCTTCTGACCCAGCACGGTACCGTCAGCTTCGGTGTACTGCCAGGAGTCCTGTTTCTGCCGCTCGTGGTAAAGACGCACGCGAGTAGCGGCTTTTTCCAGCGCTTCACGCTGAGCGTCAGTGATGCGGGTCAGGGCCAGTTCCAGGCGCTCACGGCCCAGGATCAGATCGTCGATGGAATTGGCGTCAACACCGTCGAAACGCTGGGTGAACTCCACCAGCGCGGCGTCACCACGTTCACGCACGGCCTTGATGATGTCGAGCACGCGCTGGTTGACCGCGTCATCGGACACACTTTCCCAGCTCAGCAGATGATCCAGATGTCGGGCGAAATCCGGGTCAGCAGCGTTGAGACGGGCAATTGCAGTGGACACGGTCATGGCGAGGGCCTCGATTATTAGCGAATGCTCAGGCGCCCTAGGCTACCAGTCCATCCGCGCGGGCACCCGAGAAAAATGGCTATGACGCGGATAGACGGGCGCGGCAGCTAAGGCCGCGCGCAGAACTTAGCCGCGGTGTCGCGATTCGACCGCTTGGCGCAGCGTGTCGATCAGGCTCTGGATGCGGGCGTGCTGCATCTTCATCGATGCCTTGTTCACCACCAGGCGCGAACTGATGGTGGCGATCAGTTCCTGGGGCTCCAGGCCATTGGCACGCAAGGTATTGCCGGTATCTACCACGTCGATGATCTTGTCGGCCAGGTTGATCAGCGGTGCCAGCTCCATTGAGCCGTACAGCTTGATGATATCGACCTGGCGACCTTGCTCGGCGTAGTAACGCTTGGCTACGTTGACGAACTTGGTAGCAACGCGCAGGCGCCCCTTGGGTTCGGGCGCACCGACCGCACCGGCGGTCATGAGCTTGCAGCGGGCAATCTGCAGGTCCAGCGGCTCGTACAGGCCTTGGCCGCCGTACTCCATCAGCACGTCTTTGCCAGCCACACCGAGATCGGCAGCGCCATGCTCGACGTAGGTCGGCACATCGGTAGCACGTACGATCAGCAGGCGCACGTCATCCTGAGTGGTGGGGATGATCAGCTTGCGGCTCTTGTCCGGGTTCTCGGTCGGCACGATACCGGCCTCGGCCAGCAATGGCAGGGTATCGTCGAGGATACGGCCTTTGGAAAGCGCGATGGTCAACATTGGAACGTCGGTCCTTAAGCGGCTACTGCCGGCCGGGCGACGCTCGCCCGACCGCATTCAATTCGAATGGCACATCCCTGTGCCAGCGGGCAACTAGCCCGGTACACGGCGGATTTTCGCGCCGAGCATCTGCAGTTTTTCTTCGATGCACTCGTACCCACGGTCGATGTGGTAGATACGGTCGATCAGCGTATCGCCTTCGGCGACCAGTGCCGACAGCACCAGGCTCGCAGAGGCGCGCAAGTCGGTGGCCATCACCGGGGCTCCTTTGAGGGCCGGTACACCGGTGACGATCGCGGTGTTGCCTTCGACCTGAATCTGCGCGCCCATGCGGTGCATTTCGTACACGTGCATGAAGCGGTTTTCGAAGATCGTCTCGATCACGGCACCCGTGCCTTCGGCGATGGCATTGAGCGAGATGAACTGCGCCTGCATGTCGGTTGGGAACGCCGGATACGGGGCAGTGCGCAGGTTGACGGCTTTCGGCCGCTTACCGTGCATGTCTAGCTCGATCCAGTCATCACCGGTGGTGAGGTCGGCGCCCGCTTCTTTGAGTTTTTCCAGCACTGCTTCAAGGATGGTCGGGTCGGTATCCTTGACCTTGACCCGGCCACCGGTCACGGCCGCAGCCACCAGGTAGGTGCCCGTTTCGATACGGTCGGGCATGACACGGTAGCTGGCCGAATGCAGGCGCTCGACGCCATCGATGGTGATGGTATCGGTACCTGCGCCCTGAACCTTGCCACCCATGGCATTGATGAAGTTGGCAAGGTCCACCACTTCAGGCTCGCGCGCGGCGTTCTGCAGTACGCTGCGGCCCTTGGCCAAGGCTGCGGCCATCATGATGTTCTCGGTACCGGTCACGCTGACGGTGTCGAAGAAGAAGTGCGCGCCGCGCAGGCCGCCTTCAGGCGCCTTGGCCTTGATATAGCCGCCTTCGACTTCGATGTTGGCGCCCATGGCCTCCAGGCCACGGATATGCAGGTCGACCGGACGCGAGCCGATGGCGCAGCCACCTGGCAGTGCCACTTCAGCCTCACCGAAGCGAGCGACCATTGGGCCGAGCACCAGGATCGAGGCCCGCATGGTCTTGACCAGCTCGTAGGGGGCTACCAGGGTCTTGATGGTACGGGGGTCGATTTCCACCGCCAGCTTTTCGTCGATCACAGGCTCGATGCCCATGCGCCCGAACAGCTCGATCATGGTGGTGATGTCGTGCAGGTGCGGCAAGTTGCCGACGGTAACAGGCCCATCGGCCAGCAGGGTCGCCGCGAGGATCGGCAAGGCTGCGTTCTTCGCGCCGGAAATGCGGATCTCGCCGTCTAGACGAGCGCCGCCAGTAATAATCAGTTTGTCCATTGGAGTCTCGCCGCCACGTTGGCTCAGGTGCGCTCAGCCCAGGCTGCGCTGCTGAAAAATTTCATGGTTACCGCGTGGATGCTGCCATTGGCGATCCACGGATTCAGATGAGCGTAGATCGCCTGCTGACGTTTGACCGGGCTCAGGCCAGCCAACTCGTCGCTGATCACGTTCAACTGGAAGTTGCAGCCTTCGCCTTCAACTTCGACCCGGGACCCGGGCAATTTTTCTTCAAGGAAGCTCTTAACTTCTACGGCCTGCATGCTCAACCTCAATCGGCGCCCGATGCGCACGGGTCGGCCATCATACAAAAAAGCCCCTCGCCTGCGAAGCCCAACGAGAGGGCACGCGACCGAGGGGCCTCGCTTTACCACCAATGCATCAGTTTGCCAGCACCTCGTCGAGGTCATAAACCCCGGCGATTTCGCGCATGTCTTCGGGCATCCCACGCACCTCGAAGGCCTTGCCGGCTGCCTGCGCGTCACGAATGAAGGCCAGCAGCAGCGACAGGCCGACGCTGGTCGAGCGCGCCACCGCCGAGCAATCCAGCACCAGCCGGGCCTCACGGCAACGCTCGATCAACGACTTGCCCTGCTTGCGCAGGGCCGGCCCGCTGCGGTAATCCAGCTCGCCAGCCAGGCGCAGCACGCCCGGCTCGGCCATGGTTACAGCGGCCTGGCTCATTTAACAGCCTTGTCTGGCGAGGTTTCGGCGGTCTGCTTGGCCTTGGCCACTTCGCCAGCCCAGCCATCGATGGTCTTGTCCAGGTCGTTGCCATTGCGCTGCATGGCATCGGCGAACTGATCGCGGAACAACTTGCCGACATTGATGCCGTTGACGATCACGTTACGCACTTTCCACTCGCCGCCGAGGTTTTCCAGGGTGTACTGCACCGGGTACACCGCACCGTTGTTGCCGGTGACCTTCATACCGACACTGGCGCGCTTGCCGTCGTCAGCCTTGGCCGGGTCGACGGTGATGCCCTGGTTGTTGTACTCCAGCAGTGCGTTGCCATAGAACTGCATCAGGCTGCGCTTGAAGTTCTCCTGAAAACGCTGCATCTGCTCGGGCGTTGCCTTGCGCGAATACTTGACGGTCATGATGCTTTTGGAAATGCCCTCGGCATCCACCACCGGCCCAAGGATGCGGTTCAGCGCGTCGTAGAACGCATTGGGATTGGCTTTGTACTGCTCCTTGTTGGCCTTCAGGTCGCCCAGTAGCTCGTTGGTGGTGCTCTGCACCACCTCGTGCGGCGATTGCGCGGCCAGCGCCATCAGAGGGAAGGCCGCCAGCAATACCAGCAAGCCACGTCGCAGGATCGAAATCATGGATACTCCTTAATTAGCCGGTTGTGCTTCTTTAGGTTCCTTGCCAACGGAATTGAGCAGGAACTTGCCAATCAGATCTTCCAGCACCAGCGCCGACTGAGTGTCGTGGATGGTCGAGCCGTCTTTGAGCACCTCTTCTTCACCGCCCACACTGATGCCGATGTATTTCTCGCCAAGCAAACCGGCGGTCAGGATCGAGGCAGTGGAATCGGTCGGCAAATTGTTCACCGACTTGTCCAGCTGCAGCGTTACCCGGCCGGTGAAGGAATCACGGTCCAGATCGATGGCGGTGACCTTGCCGATGGTCACACCCGCCATGGTCACCTTAGCTCTGACAGTCAAACCGGCGATATTGTCGAAGTACGCATAAACTTTATAGGTATCGCTGGTCGGGCTGGCCGACAGCCCGCTGACACGCAGAGCCAGCAGCAGCAGCGCCAGAATCCCGGCCAGAAGGAACAGGCCGACACCGATTTCCAGGGTGCGGTTTTGCATCAGAAATCTCCAAACATCAAGGCGGTCAGAATAAAGTCCAGACCCAGCACTGCCAGCGAGGCGTAGACCACGGTCTTGGTGGTGGCACGGCTGATCCCCTCTGAGGTGGGTTCGCAGTCGTAGCCCTGGAAAACGGCAATCCAGGTGGTGACGAAGGCGAACACCAGGCTCTTGATCAGCCCATTGAGCACGTCGTCGGTAAAGGAAACGCTGTTCTGCATGTTGGCCCAGAACGAGCCTTCATAAACGCCCAGCCAGTCGACCGCCACCCAGGAGCCACCCCAGATGCCCACCACGCTGAAGATCAGCGCCAGCAGCGGCAACGAGATGAAACCCGCCCACAGGCGCGGTGCGACGATGTACTTGAGCGGGTCGACGCCGATCATTTCCAGGCTCGACAGTTGCTCGGTGGACTTCATGTTGCCGATTTCGGCAGTCAGCGCAGAACCTGCACGGCCGGCGAACAACAACGCAGTGACTACCGGGCCGAGCTCACGCAGCAGGGTCAGGGCAACCATCTGCCCCACCGCCTGCTCCGAGCCGTACTTGGTGAGGATGCTGTAGCCCTGCAGGGCCAGCACCATACCGATGAACATGCCGGAAACCACGACGATCGCCAGCGACAGCACGCCTACCGAGTACAGCTGCTTGGTCAGCAACTGGAAGCCGCCACCGATACCGCCACGGCCAATCAGCGCATGGAACAGGAACAGGCACGAGCGGCCGAGCACAGCCAGCACGTCGATCGCCGAACGCCCGAGCAGGCGAATACGTTCGATTAAGGATTTTCTGCGCATCAACGCGCCCCCAGCAGATCGGCGCGGTAGTCAGGCGCAGGAAAATGGAAGGGAACCGGGCCGTCCGGGTCGCCCTTCATGAATTGGCGAATGCGCGGGTTGTCCGAGCCCATCAGTTCGTCAGGCGTGCCCTGGCCCAGCACCTGGCCATCACCGACCACATAGATGTAATCCGCGATACTGGCGGTTTCGGCAAGGTCGTGAGACACCACGATGCTGGTAATGCCCAAGGCATCGTTGAGCAGGCGGATCAGGCGCACAAGCACACCCATGGCGATCGGGTCCTGCCCGACGAACGGCTCATCATACATGAGGATCTGCGGGTCCAGAGCGATCGCCCGGGCCAGTGCCACACGGCGCTTCATACCACCCGAGAGCTCGTCCGGCATCAGGTCGATAGCCCCGCGCAGACCCACGGCCTGTAGCTTCATCAACACGATGTCGCGGATCATTTCGTCCGAAAGCTGGGTATGCACACGCAGGGGAAATGCGACGTTCTCGAACACATCGAGGTCGGTGAACAGCGCACCGCTCTGGAACAGCACGCCCATCTGCTTGCGCGCGTCGAACAGATCGCTGCGCGACAGGCTCGGCAGGTTCTGCCCGGCTACCCAGACCTCACCGCTCGAGGGCCTCAGCTGCGCGCCCATCAGGCGCAGCAGCGTGGTCTTGCCGCAACCCGACGGCCCCATGATCCCGGTGACTTTGCCACGCGGGATACGGATGTCGACATTGCTGAAAATGCTGCGCGAACCGCGCTTGAAGGTAACCCCCTTCAACTCGACCGCGTAGGCGCTATCCACACTCATCTAGACTCCTTGCTAGTGCAGCCTCGCACTCAGTGACGCCGGCCTTCATCGTGAAGACACATGCACTCGCGGCAGGCCGAATAGCGGCGAACTATAGCACCGCTGGGCATGCGCCCCAAGGCCATGAAACGTGTCATTCAGGGGTGCGACAGGGTTTGCAGACAATTGTTCAGACAATCGAGTGGGTGAGCCTTTCTTCCATTGCAGCTATAATCGCCGCCTTTTCATCAGGCAGTGCTTTCTACATGAGCCAATCCAACGAGCTGATCCAGTCCGCCCAGCGCACACTGCGCCTGGAACTCGAGGCCATACAAGGCCTGGCAGCCAGCATCGACGCGAACTTCGTCAAGGCCTGCGAGCTGATCCTGGCCAGCACCGGGCGAGTGGTTGTAGTCGGCATGGGCAAATCGGGGCACATCGGCAACAAGATCGCCGCCACCCTGGCCAGCACTGGCACGCCTGCTTTCTTCGTGCACCCGGCCGAGGCCAGCCACGGCGACATGGGCATGATCACCCAGGACGATGTGATCCTGGCGTTGTCCAATTCTGGCAGCACGAGCGAAATCGTGACCCTGCTGCCGCTGATCAAGCGCCTTGGCATCAAGATGATCAGCCTTACCGGCAACCCGGACTCACCATTGGCCCAGGCTGCCGAGGTCAACCTTGATGCGCGGGTCGCCCACGAAGCCTGCCCGCTCAACCTGGCACCAACCTCCTCCACCACTGCCGCGCTGGTGCTGGGCGACGCCCTGGCCATCGCCCTGCTCGAAGCGCGCGGCTTCACCGCTGAAGATTTCGCCTTCTCGCACCCAGGCGGCGCCCTGGGCCGCCGCCTGCTGCTCAAGGTCGAGAACGTCATGCATGCGGGCGACGAGCTGCCACAGGTCAAGCGCGGTACACTGCTCAAGCATGCGCTGCTGGAAATGTCCCGCAAAGGCCTGGGCATGACCGTGGTGCTCGAGCAAGACGGCAGCCTGGCAGGGATTTTCACCGATGGTGACCTGCGCCGCAGCCTGGACCGCAACATCGACGTGCATACCGCACTGATCGACGAAGTGATGACCGTACACGGCAAGACCGCCCGCGCCGAGATGCTCGCCGCCGAAGCGCTGAAGATCATGGAAGATCACAAGATCAGCGCCCTGGTGGTGGTCGATGGCAACGACCGACCGACCGGCGCTTTGAACATGCATGACCTGCTGCGCGCAGGGGTGATGTAACCGGGAGCGATGACGATGAACCAGAACCTGATGCAGCGTGGCAAGGCCATCAAACTCGCCGTGTTCGATGTGGACGGGGTGCTCACCGATGGGCGCCTGTATTTCCTTGAAGACGGCAGCGAATTCAAGACCTTCAACACCCTCGACGGCCATGGCATCAAGATGCTCATGGCATCTGGCGTGACCACCGCCATCATCAGCGGGCGCAAGACCCCGGTGGTCGAGCGCCGCGCCAGGAACCTCGGCATACCCCACCTGTACCAGGGCCGCGAGGACAAACTGGTGGTGCTCGACGGTCTGCTTGCCGAACTGGGCCTAAGCTATGAGCAGGTCGCCTACCTGGGCGACGACCTTCCGGACCTGCCGGTCATTCGCCGGGTTGGGTTGGGCATGGCAGTGGCCAATGCTGCACCTTTCGTGCGTCAGCACGCCCATGGCGTGACCGAGGCACGCGGCGGTGAAGGCGCCGCTCGCGAGTTCTGTGAACTGATCATGCAGGCCCAGGGCACCCTGGACGCTGCCAACGCCAACTACCTTTAAGGCTGCCCATGCTCAGCAAGAAAGCCCGCAACATCGCGCTGTTCGTGGTCATTGCCGCGCTGCTGGCGGCCGTCGGTTACTGGAATGTCAGCCCCGAGCGCTTCCTGGAAGAGCCAGCGGCGCAGGTCGACGAAAGCGCCATCGACTACTATGCGATCAACGCCCATAGCGTGCAGTTTCTGCCAGACGGCAAACTGCAGTACGAAATGACTGCCGACAAAGTCGAGCACCTCAAGGCCAGCGAGGTCACTCTGGTGACCACGCCAGACCTGCACATGTACCGCGGTACCCAGTACCCATGGCATGTGCAGAGCGTTCGCGCCGAGGTCAACCCTGACGGCAGCGAAGTCGAACTGATCGATAACGTGCGCATTGCCCGCACCGACGAAAAACAGCGCGATACCATCATCACCAGCTCGCGCATGACCGTATTCCCACAGAAGCAATATGCGCAGACCGAGCAAGCCGTTAGAATCGACGGCGCCGGTGGCACAACCACAGGCAAGGGAATGAAAGCGTATTTGAAAGAAAGCAAGATCGACTTGCTCTCTAACGTAAGAGGACAGTATGAGGCTCGTTAAAACCCTCCCCCTTTTGCTCAGCCTGAGCGCAGCACTGGGAAGCGCGAGCGCCTTCGCCCTGCCGACCGACCGTGACCAGCCTATCCGTATCCAGGCCGACAACGCGCACCTGGACGACAAGCAAGGCGTGGCCACCTACACCGGCGATGTGATCATCACCCAGGGCTCGATGATGATCAAAGGCAACACCGTCACCATGACCCGCGCCGCCAATGGCGACATCGACGTGGTGACTTCGGTGGGCAACCTGGCGTATTTCGAACAGCAGCAGAGTACGGCCAAGCCCGACAAGATGAAGGGGTGGGCGGTGACCATCCAGTACCAGGCGCAGAAAGACACGGTTATCCTCACTGACCGCGCCAAGGTCGAAAACGAAGGCAACACCACCGAGGGCGAGAAGATCGTCTACAACACCAAGTCCCAGGTTGCGACCGCCGGTCGCGGTGGCAACGTGACTCAGCCACGTCAGCGCATCGACATGGTGATCCAGCCTAAGAAGAAGGCCGAGTAAATGGCAACCCTCAAAGCCCAGCATCTGGCCAAGAGCTACAAAGGCCGGCAAGTGGTACGTGATGTCAGCCTGTCGATCGACAGCGGGCAGATCGTCGGCCTGCTTGGCCCCAATGGCGCCGGCAAGACCACCTGCTTCTACATGATCGTGGGCCTGGTGCAGGCCGACCAGGGGCGCGTACTGATCGACACCCTCGATGTCAGCCACCAGCCCATGCACGGGCGCGCCCGTGCAGGCATCGGCTATCTGCCGCAGGAAGCTTCGATCTTCCGCAAGCTGTCGGTGGCCGACAACATCATGGCCATCCTCGAGACCCGCAAGGACATCGACCGCGAGGGCCGGCGCAAAGAGCTGGAAAGCCTGCTCCAGGAATTCCACATCAGCCACATCCGCGACAACCTCGGCATGAGCCTGTCCGGCGGTGAACGCCGAAGGGTGGAAATCGCCCGCGCCCTGGCCACTGCGCCTAAGTTCATCCTGCTGGACGAGCCGTTCGCTGGTGTAGACCCGATCTCCGTGGGCGACATCAAGCAGATCATTCATCACCTCAAAGCCAAGGGTATCGGGGTGCTGATCACCGACCACAATGTGCGTGAAACCCTGGATATCTGCGAAACCGCCTACATCGTCAATGACGGTCAACTGATCGCCGAGGGTGACGCCGAGACCATTCTGGCCAACGACCTGGTCAAGGAGGTTTACCTGGGTCACGAGTTCCGACTCTGACCGCAGGTTCTGCCTGGAGCACTGGCACTGTGCCCCAGTGGGGGCTTAAGTTGTTACAGCGCTCTAGGCAAACGCTACATTTTAAGGCATAAAACTTGCTTGATTTGGCGCCCCGGCGCCCTCGTGTAGTGGATGGCGCATGCGCGCCGGCGAACAAGGTATTAAGCCCCAGCCATGAAACCATCGCTCGTCCTAAAAATGGGCCAGCAACTGACGATGACCCCGCAGTTGCAACAGGCCATCCGTCTGCTTCAGCTCTCCACCCTGGACCTCCAACAGGAAATCCAGGAGGCGCTGGAATCCAATCCCATGCTCGAACGTCAGGAAGACGGCGACGACTTCGACAACAGCGACCCCATGGCGGACAACGCCGAGAACAAGCCAGCCGCCGAAGTTCAGGAGACTAGCTTCCAGGAAAGCACCAGCAGTGCCGAAAGCCTGGAAGACGCAGAATGGAACGAGCGAATCCCCAACGAGTTGCCGGTCGATACCGCCTGGGAAGATATCTACCAGACCAGCGCCAGCAGCCTGCCAAGCAATGACGACGACGAGTGGGATTTCACTACCCGAACATCGGCCGGCGAAAGCCTGCAGAGCCACCTGCTGTGGCAGCTGAACCTGGCCCCGATGTCCGATACTGACCGCCTGATAGCTGTCACCCTGATCGACAGCATCAATAACCAGGGCTACCTGGAAGATACCCTCGAAGAAATCTGCGCAGGCTTCGACCCAGAACTGGACATCGAGCTCGACGAAGTCGAAGCAGTGCTGCACCGCATCCAGCAGTTCGAACCGGCCGGCGTCGCTGCCCGCACGTTGGGCGAGTGCCTGCTGCTGCAATTGCGCCAACTGCCGGCCAGCACCCCGTGGATGAGCGAAGCCCAGCGCCTGGTGACCGACTTCATAGACCTGCTCGGCAGCCGCGATTACAGCCAACTGATGCGCCGCATGAAGCTCAAGGAAGACGAGCTGCGTCAGGTGATAGAGCTGGTGCAGAGCCTAAACCCGCGCCCGGGCTCGCAGATCGAGTCGAGCGAGCCGGAATACGTGGTACCCGACGTGATCGTGCGCAAGGACAGCGAACGCTGGCTGGTGGAACTGAACCAGGAAGCGATCCCGCGCCTGCGCGTGAACCCGCAATACGCCGGCTTCGTGCGCCGCGCCGATACCAGCGCTGACAACACATTCATGCGCAACCAGCTGCAAGAGGCGCGTTGGTTCATCAAGAGCCTGCAAAGCCGCAACGAAACGCTGATGAAGGTCGCCACCCAGATCGTCGAGCATCAACGCGGGTTCCTCGACCACGGCGACGAAGCGATGAAACCGCTGGTCCTGCACGACATCGCCGAAGCAGTGGGCATGCACGAGTCGACCATTTCGCGGGTGACCACGCAGAAGTTCATGCACACCCCGCGCGGCATCTACGAACTGAAATACTTTTTCTCAAGCCACGTCAGCACCGCCGAAGGCGGAGAATGCTCGTCCACGGCTATCCGCGCGATCATCAAAAAACTGGTTGCGGCGGAAAATCAGAAAAAGCCATTGAGTGACAGCAAGATCGCTGGTTTACTGGAGGCACAAGGCATCCAGGTAGCCCGTCGCACCGTCGCCAAGTACCGCGAGTCTCTCGGCATCGCACCGTCGAGCGAGCGCAAGCGACTGATGTAGCGCCTGGTTGAGCCATAGCGTTTGTGGGGCAGGTGCAAGTCCTGCCTCTTTATGCACGGGCAATAAAGGAGAAGCTGTATGCAAGTCAATATCAGTGGACAGCATGTAGAAGTCACCCAGCCACTGCGTGAATATGTGCTCGAAAAGCTCGCGCGCGTGGAGAGTCACTTCGACAAGATCACCAACGTGCAGGTCATCATGAAAGTCGAGAAGCTGCAGCAAAAGGTCGAAGCGACCTTGCAGATTCCAGGCGGTGAAGTGGTTGCCAACGCCGAACACGAAGACATGTATGCAGCAATCGATGCCTTGGCCGACAAGCTCGACCGCCAACTGAAAAAACACAAGGAAAAACAGCAAAGCCTGCTGCAAGGTGCAGCCGCTCGCTGATCCCTCTCATCCATGATCCGACTTGAAACCATCCTGACCCCCGGCCGTTCCCTCGTGAACGTGCCGGGCGGCAGTAAGAAGCGCGCCCTGGAAAAGGTCGCCAACCTGATCGCCGAACAAGTTCCCGAACTTGAGATGCAAGACGTCTTCGAAAAGCTCATCGGTCGCGAAAAACTGGGTTCGACCGGCTTTGGCAATGGCATCGCCATCCCGCATTGCCGGCTTCCAGGCTGCTCTTCCCCGGTGAGTGCCTTGTTGCATCTGGATGCGCCCATCGACTATGACGCAATCGATGGCGCCCCGGTGGATCTGCTGTTCGTGCTGCTGGTGCCTGAGGCAGCCACCGACGCACACCTTGAGTTGCTGCGCCAGATCGCCAGCATGCTTGATCGCAAGGAGGTTCGCGATCGGCTGCGCGCCGCCGGCAGCAGCGAGGCCCTGTACCAGGTTGTCCTGGACGCACAAAACGAGCACTGAACATGCGCCTGATCATCGTCAGCGGCCGTTCCGGCTCCGGCAAGAGCACCGCCCTGGATGTGCTGGAAGACAATGGCTTCTATTGCATCGACAACCTACCTGCCGGCCTTTTACCGCAGCTGGCCGAAAATGCGTTGATCAACACCGAGTTACTGCAGCCGAAGGTGGCAGTGTCAATCGACGCGCGCAATCTGCCAAGCCACCTGTCCCGCTTCCCTGAACTGTTGGCCGATGCTCGTGGGCGTCACATTCAATGCGATGTCTTGTATCTAGACGCCGACGAAGACACGTTGCTCAAGCGTTTCTCGGAAACCCGCCGCCGCCATCCACTGACCAATGCCGATCGCTCGCTGGCCGAAGCGATCCGGGTCGAAAGCGAGCTGCTTGGGCCTATCGCTGACCTTGCCGATCTAAAGATCGACACCACCAGCCTTAACCTCTATCAACTGCGCGATTCGATCAAACTGCGCCTGCTCAACCAACCGGAGCCTGGTACTGCATTTCTGGTCGAGTCATTTGGCTTCAAACGTGGGATGCCGGTCGATGCCGACCTGGTTTTCGACGTTCGCTGCCTACCCAACCCCTACTGGAAACCCGAGCTTCGCGAACACTCTGGCCTGGAACAACCGGTCATCGATTACCTGGCCGCACAGCCAGACGTCGAAGAAATGTTCAGCGACATTTCCAGCTATCTGCTCAAATGGTTGCCACGCTTCGCGGCCAGCAACCGCGCCTATGTCACCATCGCCATTGGTTGCACCGGGGGCCATCATCGCTCGGTGTACATTACCGAGCGCCTGGGCCAACTGCTGCAGCAATCACTGAAAAACGTCCAGGTTCGCCACCGCGACCTCTAGCCCACAGGATCTACCGCACCATGCCCGCCCGCGAAATCACCATCATCAATAAGCTGGGCCTGCATGCTCGGGCGGCAGCCAAATTCGTCGGTGTGGCCGGCAAATACCCCTGCCAGGTCCGTGTCGGCCGTGCGTCTGACAAACTGGTCGACGGCAAGAGCATCATGGCGGTGATGATGCTGGCTGCGGGCAAAGGCACGCAGGTGCACCTGCACACCGAGGGTGAACAGGATAACGATGCGCTGGAAGCGTTGGTTGCACTGATCAACAACTACTTCGACGAAGGTGAGTGAAGTACCCGGGGCTTGCGACGTCCTGCAAGGGAACCCATCTTCCGGCGATCGGCATCGGGTATCCCGCCCCCCTGCTTACACGCCAAGCAAACCTCGAGTACGTTAGGGGCGATGATCGCGATCGGCTAAACGCCTAACCAGGCCATGCCCCGGGCCAGTAGTAGCGCACTACCGGCTACCAGCAGCAATACACCCAACGCCAAGCGCAGCAGACGGACACCGCCAAGGGCCATCACTGTAGCGCGCATGCCAGGTCGCTTCACTTCAAGGCTTCGAGATAGCGGCGCTCCACTTGCGGCCAGTCAATCACGTTGTAGAACGCCCCTATGTATTCGGGCCTGCGGTTTTGATACTTCAGGTAATAGGCGTGCTCCCACACATCAAGCCCGAGAATCGGCGTATTACCGTGCATCAGGGGGCTATCCTGATTCGCGCTGCTCTCAACTATCAACGTGTTCTGTGGCGTTACGCTGAGCCACGCCCAGCCACTGCCGAACCGGGTCAGGGCGGCCTTGGTGAAGGCCTCCTGGAACGCTTGGTAACCCCCAAGCTCGGCGTCAATGGCACGGGCCAGCTGGCCTTGTGGCAACCCACCACCCTGAGCAGACATGATCGTCCAGAACAAGCTGTGGTTGACATGACCGCCGCCATGATTGGTGACCGCGCCGCGCAGGTTCTCGGGCAGTTGCTTGACCGCACCGACCAGTTTCTCGGCTGGCCACTGCGCCCACTCGGTGCCCTCGAGGGCGGCGTTCAGACCATTGACGTAAGTCTGGTGGTGCTTTGTATGGTGAATCTCCATGGTCTGCGCGTCGATGTGCGGTTCCAGGGCATCATAGGCGTAAGGCAAAGGTGGCAGGGTATGCGGCATATCAATGGACTCCTTTGGTAAGAGCAATCAGCACCGCTGCCTGACCGGCCAGCAAGCTTGCAGGCCCCAGCGCGGTGCCTATGGCGTGTCAGATACCGCCGGCGGTCAGTTTTTCTGGGTCCAGCAACGCCTCGAGTTGATCGCGGGAGAGGTCGGTGTGTTCCAGCGCCACATCGATGATCGGGCGACCTTGCTGATAAGCAGACTTGGCGATTTCTGCGGCCTTGAGATAGCCGATGATGGGGTTCAGCGCGGTGACCAGGATCGGATTGCGAGCCAGGGCCTGCTTGAGCTGGGCTTCGTTGACCTTGAAACCGGCGATCGCCTTGTCCGCCAGCAGGCGGCTGGCATTGGCCATCAGTTCGATGCTTTCCAACAGGTTGCGAGCGATGACCGGCAGCATGACGTTGAGCTCGAAGTTACCCGACTGGCCGGCCACTGCGATGGTGGCGTCATTGCCGATCACCTGGGCGGCGACCATGGCAGTGGCTTCCGGGATTACCGGGTTGACCTTACCAGGCATGATCGAGGAGCCGGGCTGCAAGCCCTGCAATTCGATTTCACCCAAGCCAGCCAACGGGCCTGAATTCATCCAGCGCAGATCGTTGGCGATCTTCATCAACGCGACCGCGGTTGTCTTGAGTTGCCCTGAGAGGGCAACGGCGGTGTCTTGGGAGCCAATCAGTGCGAACAGATTACGCCCAGGCGTGAATTCGACCTTGGCGATATCGCTCAACTGACGCGCGAACACCGCGGCGAACTGCGGATGGGCATTGATCCCTGTGCCTACGGCGGTGCCGCCTTGCGCTAGGGCCTGCAGGCTCGGCAAGGTTGCCTGGATATGCGCTTTCGCGCCGTTGATCTGTGCTGCCCAGCCATCAAGTACCTGGCTCATGCGCACTGGCATGGCATCCATCAGGTGAGTTCGGCCAGTTTTCACGTAGCGATGTACCTGCGCTGACTTGGCCTCGATCACTTCAATCAGATGACTCAACGCCGGCAACAGTTGCTCGTGCAAAGCTAGCGCCGCACTGACGTGGATGGTGGTGGGAATGATGTCGTTGCTGCTTTGGCCACAGTTGACATGGTCATTGGCATTGACCGGCTCCCCAAGGATGCGACTGGCCAGGGTAGCAATGACTTCGTTGGCATTCATGTTCGAACTAGTGCCGGAGCCGGTCTGGAACACATCCACCGGGAAGTGCTCAATGAAATTCTCTGCCAGCAGCTGCTCAACCGCCTGAACGATGGCCTGCCCCTGCCCCGGCGAGAGCTGCTGCAATTGCACGTTGGCCTTGGCTGCGGCGGCCTTGGCCAGCAATAGCGCGCGAATGAACTGGGCCGGCATTCGCTGGCCGCTGATCGGAAAGTTGTCGACCGCGCGCTGGGTTTGAGCGCCATACAGGGCTTTGGCCGGCACCTGCAGCTCGCCCATGCTGTCACGCTCGATACGGGTATCAGTCATGTTCGAATCCTTGCATCAGTTCTTCGGGGGTAATCGAGGGCAGCAGTTGGCAGTTCGCCAACTGCATGGCATAGGGCTGCCACCGTAGATTCTGCTCGTGCCGGTCCAGCTTGCGCAGGTCGAGCAGCGGGCGCCAGGCTCGATCCAGGCACAAGCAGCGCCAGTGCCAAGGCAGCATGCGGTCGCAGGCGGTATCCAGCAGCAAGCGGAACGATGTCAATGCCACGGTCCATGGCGCAGTTTCGGTGCAGCACACCAGGTAGCGCCCTTCGGCCAGGTAGTGCTCGATCAGGCGCGGCTCGTTGGGTTCGAGGGCGCAGCGAATGCGCCGGCTGAGCCAGCGCCAGTTTTCCAGGTAAGGTAGTTCGCGCAGGACGGGTTTCATCAACATCATCGCCAAGTGATCGAGTAATGATATTGATTATTAATTGATAATCATAATCACTTCAAGTGATCGGCGATGAAAGAAAAACCCGGCACGCAGGCCGGGTTCAGTTTGAAACTGATTTTCCTAGGTGATTTCAGCTGCCAGCAACGGTCATCCGTTCGATCAATACCGAGCCGGTGTGAATATTGCTGCGAGTTTCCAGATCGCTACCAATCGCGACAATTTGCTGGAACATGTCTTTCATATTGCCAGCGATGGTCACCTCCTGCACCGCATGCTGGATCTCACCGTTCTCGACCCAGTAGCCTGCTGCACCGCGGGAATAATCGCCCGTCACCATATTCAGACCATGCCCCATCAGCTCGGTAACCAGCAGGCCACGGCCCATGCGCCGGATCAGCGCTGCCTGGTCCTCGACGCCATGGGTGACATACAGGTTATGCACACCCCCTGCGTTAGCGGTGCTCGGCAGGCCCAGCTTACGACCGGAGTAGGTACCCAGCAGGTAGGACACCAATTCGCCGTTGTCTACGAACGGTTTTGCGTAGGTCGCCAGGCCGTCTGCATCGAATGCGGCGCTGCCCAGCGCACGCGGAATATGCGGGCGTTCGTCTAGGGTCAGCCAGGATGGGAACAGGCGTTGGCCGATTGCCCCGTCGAGGAACGACGACTTGCGATACAGGTTGCCTCCAGAAATGGCCGAGAGGAAACTGCCGAACAGGCCCCCGGCCAGCTCGGCAGAAAAGAGCACCGGCACTTCGCAGGTCGCTACCGGGCGTGCACCCAGGCGGCTGGCGGCACGCTGGGCAGCCCGAATGCCAATGCTGCGCGGGTCGGCCAGCAGGTTGCCTTGACGGTTCACGTCATACCAGTAGTCACGCTGCATCTGGCCCTCACCCTCGGCGATCATCACGCAACTCAGGCTGTGCCGGGTCGAGGCGTAGCCGCCGATGAAGCCGTGGCTGTTGCCATACACGCGGCACCCTTGGTGGGTGTTCAAGGTGGTGCCATCGGCGTTGAGGATACGCGGGTCGGCGTCGAACGCCGCAGCTTCGCAGGTCAGCGCCATTTCGATGGCTTTTTCTGGCTCGATGCCCCAGTCGTGGTAAAGGTCCAGATCGGGAATGTCACGGGCCATCAGCGCTGCATCAGCCAAGCCCGAGCACTCGTCCTCGGAGGTGTGCTTGGCGATCGCCAAGGCAGCAGCGACGGTTTCTCGAACCGCTTCCGGACCACTGGCCGAGGTGCTGGCCGAGCCTTTGCGCTGGCCCACATACAGGGTGATGCCAAAGCCTTGGTCGCGGTTGAACTCGACCGTTTCGACCTCGCGTTGACGCACCGTGGTCGACAAGCCTTGCTCCAGCGACACCGCCACTTCACAGGCACTGGCGCCTTGCTTGCGTGCTTCTGCAATGATCGCTTCGACCTGCTCCTGCAACGCTGGCAGGTCCTTTGGGCCTACGCTTTGGACTGCACTCATGGTTTTCTCCACTCAAATTCTGCGCATGGCTACGGGTCATTCTACGACCGGGCCGGACAAGCGGCCCCCATCTGGTTATCATGGCGGCAAATTTCAGGCTTAGTACGAAAAGTGCCTGCGCGACGAACATGCTGCGTTGAAAGCCGGCTCGGAATGCTCATTTACAATCTGTAAACTCCGCTACCTCGCCTGTTTCGCCTTGCCTGCTCGCCGCTCGGCGACTTTTCTCAAAAACCCAAGCGGACTGCCCCCCATGGTTGATTCATACGACGACGCCTTCGACGGCGAAAAAAGCAAAACCCAGATCAAGCGCGAGCTGCATGCGTTGGTCGAGCTCGGCGAGCGCCTGACTACGCTCAAGGCCGATACCCTGGCACGCCTGCCGCTGACCGACGAACTGCGAAAAGCCCTGGCCGACGCCAGCAAGCACACCGCCCACGGAGCCCGCAAACGCCACATGTCGTTCGTCGGCAAGCTGATGCGTGTGCAGGACCTTGATGCCATCCATGCCGTGCTCGAACAGATGGACAGCTCGACCCGTCAGTACAACGAGCGCTTCCACAGCCTCGAACGCTGGCGCGACCGGCTGATTGACGGTAACGATGACGACCTTGAACGGTTCGTCAACGAATACCCGGAAACCGACCGCCAACAGCTGCGCTCGCTGATCCGTCATGCCCAGCACGAAAAAGCTCGGAACAAGCCGCCTGCCGCTGCGCGCAAGGTATTCAAATACATTCGCGACCTCGACGAACTGCAACGCGGTCTGCGCTGAATCTTTAGCGGCTGCCTGTGGGAGCGGGCTCGCCCTGCGAACACCGGCAGCCAGCACCGCACTGCCGGCTTCGCGAGGCAAGGCCGCGCCCACATCGGCGCCCAATGCCATCAAGCGCCAGTACCGCCCACGGTTATGGCATCAAGCTTCAAGGTCGGCTGCCCGACGCCTACCGGCACCGACTGCCCATCCTTGCCACAGGTCCCCACACCGCTGTCCAGTGCCAGATCGTTACCGACCATCGATACCCGGCTCATGGCTTCAGGCCCGTTGCCGATCAGGGTGGCGCCTTTGACCGGAGCGGTGATCTTGCCGTCTTCGATCAGGTAGGCTTCGCTGGTCGAGAACACGAACTTGCCGCTAGTGATGTCGACTTGGCCGCCGCCGAGGTTGGCGCAGTAAATACCTTTCTTCACCGAGGCGATGATTTCCTGGGGGTCACTCTCACCGCCCAGCATGTAGGTGTTGGTCATGCGCGGCATCGGCAGGTGCGCGTAGGACTCGCGCCGGCCGTTGCCAGTGACTGCCATGCCCATCAAACGCGCATTGAGCTTGTCTTGCATGTAGCCTTTGAGGATGCCGTTCTCGATCAGCGTTGTGCACTCGGTGGGGGTACCTTCGTCATCAACGCTCAGCGAGCCGCGGCGGCCTTCCAGGGTGCCGTCATCGACGATTGTGCACAGGCTGGAGGCAACTTTCTCGCCGATCCGGCCGCTGAATGCCGAGCTCCCCTTGCGGTTGAAATCCCCTTCCAGGCCATGGCCGACCGCTTCGTGCAGCAGCACACCCGACCAACCCGAGCCCAGTACCACCGGTAATGTGCCTGCCGGGGCCGGAATGGCCTCAAGGTTGACCAGCGCCTGACGCAACGCCTCGCGGGCGTAGCCCATGACGCGCTCTTGAGTGAAGAAGCGGTAGTCGGTACGCCCGCCACCACCCTGCCCGCCACGCTCACGGCGGCCATTTTGTTCGACGATGACACTGACGTTGAAGCGCACCAGCGGACGCACGTCGGCGGCCAGGCTGCCGTCGGCAGCGGCGATCAGGATGCGCTCCCAGACCCCGGCCATGCTCACGCTGACCTGCTGGATCCGCGGGTCGAGGGCGCGCGTGGCAGCATCGACGCGCTTTAGCAGCTCGACCTTTTCGGCACGGCTGAGTACATCCAAAGGGTTGTCAGGGGCATACAGCGCCGTGACGTCCCGGCTTTTGAAGGCCTGTACCTGGCCGCTCTGGCCTGCGCGGGAAATCGAGCGAGCGGCGCGGGCCGCCGAGTTCAGTGCCTCGAGGTTGATGGCATTGCTATAGGCGAAGCCAGTCTTCTCACCAGACTGGGCACGCACCCCAACGCCCTGGTCGAGGTTGAAGCTGCCCTCTTTGACGATGCCGTCCTCCAGCGCCCAGGTTTCCGAGATCTGGCCCTGGAAGTACAGGTCGGCGGCATCGATGCCGGGGCCGGCCAACTCGCCCAGCACGCTCTGCAGGCTATCGAGGGTAAGTCCGCCCGGGGCCAGTAGCTGCTCGCTGACGGTGGATAACATCTGGCTCATAGTCACTCCGCGGTGTGCGCAGGCCGCAAGGCGTCCTGCGAGAAAAAGCGCCGGTGCGTGGTGACCGGCATGCGCGCCCGGATGGACGCCTGTTCATCAGTGTCGCGCTCGGCAAGCAATACGGCTTCGCCTTGCGCCTGTTGGGCAACGATCCGCCCCCAAGGGTCGATGACCGCCGCATGCCCGTGGGTTTCCCGCGGGCCTGGATGGGTACCGCCCTGAGCCGCCGCCAGCACATAGCACTGGGTTTCGATGGCTCGGGCACGAATCAGCACGTCCCAATGTGCAGCGCCCGTGACCGCAGTGAAGGCTGCCGGCGCCGTGATCAGCTCCGCGCCCGCACTGCGCAAAGCGCTGTAAAGCTCGGGAAAGCGCAGATCGTAGCAAACGCTCAAGCCCAATCGGCCCACTGGCGTATCCGCCACTACCACACTGGCTCCATGGGCATAGTCATCGGACTCGCGGTAACGACCACGGTTGTCGGCAACGTCCACATCGAACAGGTGCAGCTTGTCATAACGCGCAACTACTTGGCCGTGTTCGTCGACAAGCAGCGAGCAGGCATGGGCCTTGGCTTGTGGTTGCCCTTGTGGCGGCAGCGGCAAAGTACCTGCAACAATCCATAATCTGAGGTCGCGAGCAGTGCGTTTCAACCATGGCAGAATCGGCCCATCGCCCAACGCCTCGGCGCGGCCGATGGCGGCGGCATCTTTGCGCCCCATCGCCGCGAAGTTCTCCGGCAGTACCGCAAGCTTCGCACCACCCAGCGCCGCCTGCTCGAGCAGAGCCCCGGCACGCTGCAAATTGGCCAGCACATCGTCCTGGCTGACCATCTGGATGACCGCTGCCTTCATGGGCGCTCCCAAGATTATTTGTTGAAAGGTTTCACAAAGGTGATTTTAGGCTCTTTTACCGGCCCCTCGACGCGATAGTGCACGCTTGCGAAACGCGATACCCGGTCGCCGATCAAGCGGTCGACCAGGAACAGCGCACCACCGACGGCGGGGGCGCCAACGATCAGCGCGGCCAAGGGCAGGTTGTTGGTAACCGGCAGCGACACCTGCACGTTGGCAGCGACCCGATCGCGGACCAGGTCCAGGGTACCTTCAAGCTCGAAGTTGCTCGACGGGCCGGTCACCGAGATGGGCTCGCGGGTGACGTAGACGCCATTGCTGGCCGCCAGCAGACCTTTGACCCGGTCGTAGGCCAAGCCCTTTTCGAACAGGTCCGAAAAATCCAGGCGCAGCCTGCGACCAATGGCATCGAAGTTGAGCAGCCCAAACACCCGCAGGGCCTGGGCACCACCTTCCACCTCGACGAACTGGCCGCTGCGCAAGGCTGCATCCATGCTGCCAGAGAACCGCTTGAGGCCAACCCAGGCCGGCGACCCAGGCCAGCGTCCGTCCACGTCCAGACGAAAATCACGGCTGGTCACGGTGGGCGCGAAGCCCCAGGCCTTGAGCACGTCGGCGAGGTTCTTGCCATCCAGGCGACCTTTGTACCAGCTGTTGGTGCCCCCTACTGGCCCCTCCCAGCCGCCTGAGCCATCGACGTGCAGACCTTTGACGTTCAAGTTGATGTCCTGCGCGGATACACCGTTTGCCGTGGGGCGCAGCTTCACTGCGGCACTGCCAAACAGATCATCGCCTCGGTACAGCCTATCGATGGTCAAGTCCAGTGCCGGCACTTTGCGCGGGTCGAAGGAGGCCAACGGATCGGGGCCCTCTTCGGCTTGCGCATCGGCAGGGTCGGCAGGCGGCAGGCGCAGGGTTTGTAGCCGTATGGTCATTGGCGCAGCCTTGGCATCAGGCACCCGGGCGTTACCGATGACCTCCCTGCTGTCCAGGCGCAGGTCCCATGCCGGGCCACCACGGGCCAGGCGCACCACGGCTTGATTCAGGCTCATGCCGAAGCCCTTGAGCTGGCCAATGCTCAGGTCAACGCTCTGCAGGGTCTGCCGGGCACTACCGCCTGGGTCATCACCGGCAAAGCGTGCGGCCTGTTCCTGCCAGGGCTCAAGATCGAGGCTATCCAGCCGCCCTCTGACGCGCAGCCCCTGACCTGACGGTAATTGCGCCTGGCCCGCGCCCAGCAGCAGTTCGCCGCGCCCTTGGGCCAGTTTGTCTGCAGGGGCGGCATAGGCGAAGCGGGCAAGGTCGGTATACGCCGCATTGAAGCGTCGCTCCGGCCCTTGCAGGGTCATGCTGAACTGGCTGTCACGGGTTTCAGCCGCCGCCTTGCCGAACGGAGCCGGCAAGTCGATGGCCAGACCTTTGAGTGAAGAACTGACATTCAGGCTGTTATCACGGCTGCCCAAGTTAAGCTGCAACTGGTAGGGGATATCACCCGACGCGGGCAAGGCCTGGGTGAACTGCAGCCAATCGGTGAGGGCCTTGAGCGGAGCCTGACCGCTGGCATCGATGCGTGTCTGCATCTGCCCGGGCTCGCCCAGGGCGCTGATCTGCGCGGTGGCCGGCTTGCCGAACACTTGCAAGCTGATGTTCTTGCCACTGAGCCCCTTGTCGAGGTCAAAGCTGAAATCCCCCTTCAGGCGTGTAAGGTCCAGGCTAGGCGGGGCAACTTTAAGCTTCGCATCGCTAGTGGCGAAGTCGACCAGCACTTTAGGACGCTCGCCATGGGCCAACGGAATGTCGAGCTTGACCTTGCCCTTGAGCGGCCCCTCCCCCTCCCAGGCCGCGAAGATGTCGCCTGTACCGATCGGTGTTTCCTTGAGGATCTTCAAGCCATCGCCGAGGCTGCCGTCGAACCCCCCGTCCAGATACAGGTGACTGTGCTGGCCCTCATCGACGTGAGGGATATTCACATTGACGTCGGTGACCGCAGTATCGAGCAGCAGGCCCTTGCTGGCCTTGATACGCACACCGCTGTCCTCGATCAGCACATCGCCGTCCACTTGCTGCACCTGCGGCCAGCCCGGCTGGAAGTCCAGCACTGCATCGTGGACCTTGAAGAACAGGCTGATGCTGCGAGCCTCAGGTGAGGCGCCATGGTTCAGCGAACCTTGGTACTGGAAATAGCCTTGATCAACATCGCCTTTGACGATAGCGCTGCGCAGCCATTCATCGAGCGCAGGGCTCAGCACCTCGGGCAGGTATTTGGCAGTGTAGCGGCCATCACCGTCGGTTAGCCCCACCCGCAGGTCCATGTAACTTTCAGCGCCTGGGTCGAACAGCAGGCGGATCAGAAAGTCGCCGGCGATCTTGCCCTCTTCTCCCAATACCTTGAGGTAGGGCGCGACCAGGGTGAAGCCATGCTGGTCGAGGGCCCAGGTCAGGCGTGCATTGGCCTTTTGGTAATGCCAGGGTTTGGCGAAGATCGGATACAGATGCAGCATGAACGCGTCGGTGTCCAGGCGTAGTTCGCCATGGCCAAGGTCACCGCTGATGCTGCCACTGACGTTCCCGGCCGCTGGGGCGCCGTGATAGGCATCGAACCCTACCTGCTCCAGGTTGGCGGCGAACTGCAGGCGCTGGTTGCCCTCAGCCTTCGGCCGCACGTCCAGGCGCACGTTGCGCAGTGCACCTTTTACCTGGAGTGCTTCGAGCACCTCCATGAGCTTGTCTGGCAAGGGTGCCAGTGCCTGCACCAATGGGGTCAGAGGCGTAAGGTCCAAGCGGTCTGCCTGCACCTGCCAGGTTTCACCCGCTGGGTCATCGCCTGGGCGCTGGTTTACTTGCAGATGCGACTCCCAACGTGTCTTGCCAATGCTCGCGGCAAGTGAGTCGACCACCACATCAAAACCCTGGTCGCGACGCTGGAACCAGGCGGACAAGGCAAGATCATCCAACGCCACCGCCTTGCGGTCAGCATAGGCACCGCCCAGGTTTGGCGCATTCAAGCGAACGACGGCCTGCTGCAGCTGGCCCTGCCCCCAATCGACCCAGAACTCGCCTCCGGCCTTCAACGCTTCGGCCCGCCACTGGCCCAGCAGCCGCGGTGGCAGCCAGCGCGCCCAGTCACTTTGCGGCAAGCTCAAATAAGCCTTGGCATCCCCGTCGCGCCAGGCCTCGGCGGTGGCCCGGCTGCGCAGGTAGAGCGCCAGCGGCTGGCCGTCGGGCAAAGTAGCGCGCAAGTCCAGGGCCTGACGAGATGTGCCGGCCTGCAAACCGAGGCTGACATAGGTGAGGGTCAATGGGTCCCGCTGCCAGGGCTGCAGCGTGACCTGGCTGTCGAATACATCGATACGGCCCAATTGGCGCAGGCGCTGCAGCATCTGGGCGGGGTCGAGCGGCGCGTCGTCCTTTTTCGGCAGCCCTTCCATCGCCCAATTACCCTGCTCGTCTTCGCGCAGGATCAATTGCAAGCCACCCAGCTCGATGCGCGACAGGCGCACTTCACGGGCAACCAGGCTGGCCCAAAGATCGGGCACCACCTTCACATCATCGAGCCGCAGGGCTGAAGCGCCTTCCCCCAGTTGCAGGTCACGCACCCGTAGCACCGGCGACAGGCCACTCCAACGCCCTTCCAGAGCCCCCACATGCACAGGCAATTCAAGCGCCTGTTCAGCCTTGCGCTGAACGTCTGCGCGGTACTCGGCCACCAGCGGCACCAGTACACGGCCGAGGCTGACATACAGCGCTACCAACACGGCGAGCAGAGCGCATAGGCCTAGACCCCAACGGGTCAAGGCAAGCAGAACGCGGTTCAGACGTCCCATGGCCATGGCCCTCCAGGTCGTTTATCCATGATGGCCCGACGTGCCGACTTTGCCAGCCAGCGCCCTATGCGGCAGGTAATGAAACGCCTCAGAGCAGCACCACGTCGTATTGTTCCTGCGAATACATCGACTCGACCTGGAAGCGAATGGTTCGACCGATGAAGGTCTCAAGTTCGGCAACGTTGCCGGACTCCTCGTCCAGTAGGCGATCCACCACCTTCTGGTTGGCCAGCACCCGATAGCCTTCAGCCTGATAGGCACGGGCTTCGCGAAGTATTTCGCGGAAGATCTCGTAGCAGATGGTTTCAGGGGTTTTCAGTTTCCCACGGCCGTGACAGGCGATGCAGGGCTCGCACAATACCTGCTCGAGGCTTTCGCGGGTGCGCTTGCGCGTCATCTGCACCAGGCCCAGTTCGGTGATGCCGATGATGTTGGTTTTGGCATGATCGCGTTCGAGCTGTTTTTCCAGGGTGCGCAACACCTGGCGCTGATGTTCTTCGTCTTCCATGTCGATGAAGTCGATGATGATGATCCCGCCGATGTTGCGCAGCCGCAGTTGCCGGGCAATGGCCGTGGCAGCTTCGAGGTTGGTCTTGAAGATGGTTTCTTCGAGGTTGCGATGGCCGACGAATGCCCCGGTGTTGACGTCGATGGTGGTCATCGCTTCGGCGGGGTCGACCACCAGGTAGCCACCAGACTTGAGCGGCACCTTGCGCTCCAGGGCGCGCTGAATTTCGTCTTCGACCCCATACAGGTCGAAAATCGGCCGCTCCCCTGGATAGTGCTCCAGACGATCAGCAATTTCCGGCATCAGCTCGATGACGAACTGCGTGGTTTTCTGGAAGGTTTCCCGCGAGTCGATACGGATTTTTTCGATCTTCGGGTTGACCAGATCCCGTAGCGTGCGCAGAGCAAGGCCCAGGTCTTCGTAGATGACAGTCGGCGCACCGCAGGTTTTGATCTGGCTGCCGATCTGTTCCCAGAGACGGCGCAGGTAGCGGATGTCCTGGAGGATTTCTTCAGAGCGCGCCCCTTCGGCAGCGGTGCGCAGAATGAAGCCCCCGGCGTCCTTGATGTTCTCGCTGACCATGCAATCGCTGACCACTTGCTTGAGGCGCTCGCGCTCTGCTTCGTCTTCGATCTTCAGGGAAATACCGACGTGGCTGCTGCGCGGCATGTACACCAGGTAACGAGAGGGGATCGACAGCTGCGTGGTCAGGCGTGCGCCCTTGGTGCCGATTGGGTCTTTGGTCACCTGCACCACCAGCGCCTGGCCCTCGTGGACCAGTGCCGTGATGTTCTCCACCGCCGAGCCTTCGCGCTGAGAAATCTCCGAGGCATGGATGAACGCTGCGCGTTCAAGCCCAATGTCGACGAAGGCTGCCTGCATACCCGGCAGCACCCGCACCACCTTGCCTTTGTAGATATTGCCAACGATGCCGCGGCGCTGGGTGCGCTCGACGTGCACTTCCTGCAGCACCCCGTTTTCCACCACCGCCACACGCGATTCCATCGGGGTGATGTTGATCAGGATCTCTTCACTCATGGCAGGCTCTCGTCAAAGGTCTTCGGTAATGATGGATCGCGCGTGACAGCCTGGCTACCGTTGGTTTGTTACCTCAGGCAAAAGCGCCGCTTCCTGCCAGCAGGCGATGCCGAACTCGGCGAGGATCTCGGCCGTTTCGCACAACGGCAGGCCAACCACTGCCGAATAACTGCCTTGGAGGCCGGTTACGAATACCGCACCCAGGCCTTGGATGGCATAGCCGCCGGCCTTGTCCGCCGGCTCGCCCGTGGCCCAGTAACGCTCGGCCTGCGCAGCATCGATGGCGCGAAAATGTACGGTGCTGCTGACGCGCACACTTTCGCAGCGCTGCCCATCGCACACTGCCACTGCCGTAAGTACCTGATGGGCTTTGCCGCCCAGCTCGCGCAGCATGGCCAACGCGTGTTCGCGGTTCTCGGGCTTGCCCATGATGCGGCCGTCGAGCACCACCGCCGTATCGGCACCAAGCACCACGCCAGGGCCTTGCAGGGCCGCCAGGCCGGCCTGAGCCTTGGCCACGGCCAGGCGCTCGACGTAAGCGTCGGCGCCTTCACCGGGCAGTGGGGTTTCATCGATCGGAGCGCTGACGACGGCGAACGGCACGCCGATCTGCGCGAGCAATTCACGTCTGCGTGGCGAGCCAGAGGCGAGGTAGAGTGGTTTCATGAGACATCTCCCTGTCAGTGGTGGCAGCGCCGTCAGTGAATGTGCAGGCGTCTGCGCAGGTCGCGCAGGGCGAAGCTGATCCACGGCCAGAGCAAGGCACTGATCACCGCTGACCAGACCAGCGCCAGGGTTGGCAGGCGGTTGCCGGTCAGCGCGCTGAGCCAAAGCTGGACCAACTGAGCAATACCGAAGATCACCAGCACCACCAGGCTCTGCTGCCAAAGCGGGAACATGCGCAAGCGCTGCTGCAAGGAAAGCACCAGGAAGGTGATGAGGGTGAGGATCAGCGCGTTCTGGCCGAGCAAGGTTCCGTACAGGACATCCTCGGCCAGCCCCAGCACGAAGGCAGTGGTCATGCCCACTCTATTGGGCACGTTCAAGGTCCAGAAGGACACAAGCATCGCCAGCCACATGGGGCGGAACACTTCGAGAAACTGAGGCATCGGCGACACGCTGAGCAACAGCCCGATGGCGAATGTAAGCCAAATGACCCAAGCGTGATTTCGGCGCGACTTGGCCATTATTGCCTCCGAGGTTGCGCAGGTGCCGCTGGAGCCGCAGCGGGACTGGTCGGCGCGGCTGCAGGAGTGGCAGGTGCCTGCCCTGTAGCGGCAGGTGCAGCCGTGGACGCAGGCTCGGCAGCAGTGGCCGGCTGCGCTGCGCCTTTGCGATCGGCTTCCTCTTGGGCAATGGCGGCGTCAGTGGCGCGCTGCTCCGGCGTGCGACGGTCGCTGAACACCAGCAGCATGTAGCGGCTGCGGTTAAGGGCGGCAGTCGGAATGGCGCGTACGATTGCAAACGGCTGGCCGGAGTCGTGAATCACCTCATTGACCGTGGCCACCGGGTAACCGGCCGGGAAACGTTGGCCCATGCCGGAGCTGACCAGCAGGTCGCCTTCCTTGATGTCAGCGGTATCGGCAACATGGCGCAGTTCCAGACGCTCCGGGTTGCCCGTGCCGCTAGCGATGGCGCGCAGCCCATTGCGGTTGACCTGCACCGGAATGCTGTGGGTCGTATCGGTCAACAGCAACACCCGTGACGTGTAAGGCATCAGCTCGACGACCTGGCCCATCAGGCCGCGGGCATCGAGCACCGGCTGGCCAAGGAACACGCCATCGCGCTCACCCTTGTTGATCAGGATGCGGTGGGTGAACGGGTTGGGATCGACGCCGATCAACTCGGCCACCTCGACTTTCTCGTTAACCAGCGCCGAAGAGTTGAGCAGCTCACGCAGGCGCACGTTCTGCTCGGTCAGGGCCGCCAGTTTTTGCAGGCGCCCCTGCAACAACAGGGCTTCGGTCTTGAGTTTTTCGTTTTCGGCGATCAGCTCCGTACGGCTGCCGAACTGGCCGGCCACGCCTTGCCACATGCGCTGCGGCAGGTCAGTGATCCAGTACGATTCCATCAGCACCAGGCCCATCTGGCTGCGCACAGGCTTGAGCACGTCGAAACGCGCGTCGACAACCATCAACGCGACCGACAGCACCACCAGCACTAGCAGGCGAACGCCCAGCGAAGGGCCCTTGGAGAAAAGCGGTTTAATGGGCCGTTCCTCGTGGACGACTCAGGAGGTCATTGGACATCGGGACAACGCACCAGCCTGGTTGCGGGTTGACGGAAACGACGCCCGGACGGACGCCAGCCCAGCGCATACAGGTAGCACTGTGCGTGCTACCTGTAAACCGGGCGCTCGATGGCTACGCGGATCACTCGCTGGAGAGCAAGTCCATCGCGTGCTTGTCCATCATTTCCAGGGCGCGGCCACCGCCACGGGCCACGCAGGTCAGCGGGTCTTCGGCAACGATCACCGGCAGGCCAGTTTCCTGGGCCAGCAGCTTGTCCAGGTCACGCAGCAGGGCACCGCCACCGGTCAGTACCAGGCCGCGCTCGGCGATGTCGGAGGCCAGCTCCGGCGGCGATTGCTCCAGAGCGCTCTTGACCGCCTGGACGATGGTCGCCAGGGATTCCTGCAGCGCTTCGAGGACTTCGTTGGAATTCAGGGTGAAGGCACGCGGTACGCCCTCGGCCAGGTTACGGCCACGTACGTCGACTTCGCGCACTTCGCCGCCTGGGTAGGCAGTGCCGATTTCCTGTTTGATGCGCTCGGCAGTGGACTCGCCGATCAGGCTGCCGTAGTTGCGGCGCACGTAGGTAACGATGGCTTCGTCGAAGCGGTCGCCGCCAACGCGTACGGATTCGGCATACACCACACCGTTGAGCGAGATGAGGGCGATTTCGGTGGTACCGCCACCGATGTCGACAACCATCGAGCCGCGAGCTTCTTCGACTGGCAGGCCGGCGCCGATGGCAGCGGCCATGGGTTCTTCGATCAGGAACACTTCACGGGCACCGGCACCCAGGGCCGACTCGCGAATGGCGCGGCGCTCTACCTGGGTCGACTTGCACGGTACGCAGATCAGCACGCGAGGGCTGGGCTGCAGGAAGCTGTTTTCGTGCACTTTGTTGATGAAGTACTGCAGCATTTTTTCACAGACGCTGAAGTCGGCAATGACGCCGTCTTTCATCGGACGAATGGCAGCAATGTTACCTGGGGTACGACCGAGCATGCGCTTGGCCTCGGTACCGACGGCGACGACGCTTTTCTGGTTGCCGTGGGTACGGATGGCAACAACCGAGGGCTCATTCAGGACGATACCGCGCTCACGCACGTAAATTAGGGTGTTGGCAGTCCCCAGGTCGATGGAAAGATCGCTGGAAAACATGCCACGCAGTTTCTTGAACATGGGAAAGTGACCCTGGGGAAAGCGTGGGTAAAAAAGTGCGGCAAACTCTAACAATGGCAGGGATTTTGGGCAAGGAGCCAATATGTTAAATTGGCTGTTTTTCCGAGCACGCCAGCAGATGATCGCGGCCGTTGGACCGCCAAAATGCTGACATGTTCCTCACTGCCGAGCTGATTCGGTTCTTTGTTTCCCCTGGAGATCAACCATGGCGCTTGAACGCAGCGACGTGGAGAAGATCGCCCATCTGGCCCGCCTGGGCCTGAATGACGGCGAACTGCCACGCATTACTGACGCCCTGAACAGCATTCTCGGCCTGGTCGACCAGATGCAAGCGGTCGACACCGACGGTATCGAACCTCTGGCCCATCCCCTGGAGGCCAGCCAGCGTCTGCGTCCCGACCAGGTCACCGAAAGCAATCAGCGCGATGCCTATCAGGCCATTGCACCCTCGACCGAAAGCGGTCTGTACCTGGTTCCCAAAGTCATCGAGTAAGGGATAGAGCCTGCCATGCATGAATTGACCCTGGCCGAGATCGCCCGCGGACTCGCCGACAAGTCGTTTTCTTCCGAAGAGCTGACCGGCGCCCTGCTGGCGCGCGTCAAGCAGATCGACCCACAGATCAACAGCTTCATCAGCGTCACCGAAGAACTGGCCTTGGGCCAGGCACGTGCCGCAGACGCCCGCCGCGCCGGTGGCGAAACCGGCGCCCTGCTCGGCGCCCCAATCGCCCACAAGGACCTGTTCTGCACCCTGGGCGTGCGCACCAGCTGCGGCTCGAAGATGCTCGACAACTTCAACGCGCCGTACGATGCCACAGTGGTAGCCAAGCTGGCCGATGCCGGCATGGTCACCCTGGGCAAGACCAACATGGACGAGTTCGCCATGGGTTCGGCCAACGAATCCAGCCACTACGGCGCGGTGAAGAACCCATGGAGCCTCGAGCACGTGCCTGGCGGCTCGTCCGGTGGTTCGGCCGCGGCCGTAGCTGCACGCCTGCTGCCGGCCACTACCGGTACCGACACTGGCGGTTCGATCCGCCAGCCGGCGGCGCTGACCAACCTTACCGGCCTCAAACCGACGTACGGTCGCGTATCGCGCTGGGGCATGATCGCCTACGCTTCCAGCCTCGACCAGGGTGGCCCGCTGGCGCGCACTGCCGAAGACTGCGCCCTGCTGCTGCAAGGCATGGCCGGCTTCGATGCCAAGGACTCCACCAGCATCGATGAGCCCGTACCTGACTACAGCGCCAGCCTCAACGGCTCGCTGCAGGGGCTGCGCATCGGCCTGCCGAAGGAATACTTCGCAGCCGGCCTCGACCCACGCATCGCCGACCTGGTCCAGGCCAGCGTCAAGGAGCTGGAAAAGCTCGGCGCAGTGGTCAAGCAAATCAGCCTGCCCAACATGCAGCATGCCATTGCGGCGTACTACGTGATCGCCCCCGCCGAAGCTTCCTCCAACCTGTCGCGTTTCGATGGCGTGCGCTTCGGCTACCGCTGTGAAGCCCCCAAGGACCTGACCGACCTGTACAAGCGCTCTCGTGGCGAAGGCTTCGGCGCCGAGGTGCAGCGCCGCATCATGGTCGGCACCTACGCCCTTTCGGCCGGCTACTACGACGCCTACTACGTCAAGGCACAGCAGATCCGTCGCCTGATCAAGAACGACTTCATGGCGGCGTTCAACGATGTCGACCTGATCCTAGGCCCGACCACGCCGAACCCGGCTTGGAAGCTTGGCGCCAAGAGCAGCGACCCTGTCGCCGCCTACCTGGAAGACGTCTACACCATCACTGCCAACCTGGCAGGCCTGCCAGGCCTGTCGATGCCTGCCGGCTTCGTCGATGGCCTGCCGGTCGGCGTACAGCTGCTGGCCCCATACTTCCAGGAAGGCCGCCTACTCAACGTCGCGCACCGTTACCAGCAAGTCACCGACTGGCACACCCGCGCCCCTAACGGCTTCTGAGGAATTCACACATGCAATGGGAAGTTGTGATCGGGCTGGAGATTCATACCCAGCTGGCCACCCAGTCGAAGATCTTCTCCGGCAGCGCCACCACCTTCGGCTCCGAGCCGAACACCCAGGCCAGCCTGGTTGATCTAGGCATGCCTGGCGTGCTGCCAGTGCTGAACCAGGAGGCCGTACGCATGGCCTGCATGTTCGGCCTGGCCATCGATGCCGAAATCGGCAAGCGCAACGTGTTCGCGCGTAAGAACTACTTCTACCCTGACCTGCCCAAGGGTTACCAGATCAGCCAGATGGATCTGCCGATCGTCGGCAAGGGCCACCTGGACATCGCCCTGGAAGACGGCACCATCAAGCGTATCGGCGTAACCCGCGCGCACCTGGAGGAAGACGCCGGCAAGAGCCTGCACGAGGACTTCAGCGGTTCCACCGGCATCGACCTCAACCGTGCCGGCACGCCGCTGCTGGAAATCGTCTCCGAGCCAGACATGCGTAGCGCCAAGGAGGCCGTGGCTTACGTCAAGGCAATCCACGCGCTGGTACGCTACCTGGGCATCTGTGACGGCAACATGGCCGAAGGCTCGCTGCGCTGCGACTGTAACGTATCGATCCGTCCCAAAGGCCAGACCGAGTTCGGCACCCGCTGCGAGATCAAGAACGTCAACTCGTTCCGCTTCATCGAACGCGCGATCAACAGCGAGATCCAGCGCCAGATCGACCTGATCGAGGACGGCGGCAAGGTGGTGCAGGAAACCCGCCTGTACGACCCGAACAAGGACGAGACCCGCTCCATGCGCAGCAAGGAAGAGGCCAACGACTACCGTTACTTCCCCGATCCCGATTTGCTGCCGGTGGTAATCGAGGACAGTTTCCTCGAAACGGTGCGCGCAGGCCTTCCTGAGCTGCCAACGCAGAAGGTCGAACGTTTCCAGAGCCAATACGGCCTGTCGGCCTATGACGCCAACGTGCTGGCTTCGAGCCGCGAGCAGGCGGACTACTTCGAAGAAGTGGTGCGTATTGGCGGGGATGCCAAGCTTGCCGCCAACTGGGTCATGGTCGAACTGGGTAGCCTGCTGAACAAACTAGGGGTCGAGATCGACCAAGCCCCGGTGAGTGCCGCGCACTTGGGCGGCATGTTGCTGCGCATTCGTGACAACACCATCAGCGGCAAGATCGCCAAGACCGTGTTCGAGGCCATGGCCGCCGGCGAAGGCGATGCCGATAGCATCATCGAAAGCAAAGGTCTCAAGCAGGTTACCGACACCGGTGCAATCGACAAGATGCTCGACGAAGTGCTCGCCGCCAATGCCGAACAAGTCGAACAGTACCGCGCCGCTGACGAGGCCAAACGCGGCAAGATGTTCGGTTTCTTCGTCGGCCAGGCGATGAAGGCTTCCAAGGGCAAGGCCAACCCTGGGCAGGTGAACCAACTACTCAAGGCCAAGCTCGAAGGGTGACGATTTCAATCCTATAGCCGTGCGAGGGCCTAGCCCTCGTTCGCGGCTAAAGCCGCTCCTACAGAGCTGCCGCTACCCGAGCGAGCACCTACCTCTCTACAGGACCGGCTTTAGCCGCCAATGGCCGCACTGGGAGAGCACCACACTTGCTTAAACGATCCCTCGCCAGCTTGGCGCTTTTTTCCTTCCTGGCTGGCTGCGCCAGTCAGGCCATCGACCCCCGCGGTTACAACGAAACCGGCACCGCGTCCTATTACGGCTCCCGCCACCACGGCAAACGCACCGCCAGCGGCGAACCGTTCAACCAGCACGGGCTGACCGCTGCCCACCGCAGCCTGGCATTCGGCAGCCGGGTACTGGTCACCAACCTGGCCAATGACCGCAGCGTGGTGGTCCGCATCAACGACCGCGGCCCGCATACCCGCAGCCGCTTGATCGACCTGTCACGTGCTGCAGCAGAAAAAATCGGCATGCTCCGTAGCGGAACGGCGCGCGTGCGGGTACAAGGTTTGAGCGACTGACCTGACAACCGCTTTGACGGGAGCATGACCATTTTCGACCTCGCAACCCTACCCACCTTCAGCCTGCTGCAAATGGGCCTTGCCCTGCTATTGCTGGTCGGCGGAGCCGAGCTCATGGTGCGCGCCGCACTTCGCCTGGCGCAACGCCTGCACGTGCGGCCATTGATCATCGGCCTGAGCCTGGTCGCTTTCGGCAGCACTGCTCCGCAGCTGACGGTAAGCCTGCAGGCTGCTTTCCAGGGTGCCCCTGATGTGGCCGTGGGCAGCGTGATCGGCAGCAATATCTTCAATGTACTGGTCATCCTCGGGCTGGCCGCGCTGGTCATCCCGTTGCGGGTGTCACGCCAGTTGGTGCGCCTGGATATCCCGCTGATGATCGCAGCCAGCGCGCTGGTATATGCCCTTTGCGCCAATGCTCACTTGGGCCGGGCCGAGGG
Source organism: Pseudomonas promysalinigenes (assembly GCF_014269025.2). Classification (NCBI taxonomy): domain Bacteria; kingdom Pseudomonadati; phylum Pseudomonadota; class Gammaproteobacteria; order Pseudomonadales; family Pseudomonadaceae; genus Pseudomonas; species Pseudomonas promysalinigenes. Next base: position 4,076,268 of record NZ_CP077094.1, read on the forward strand.
TTTATTGTTGCTGCTTGGCCTGGCGGGCTACCTGGCGATGCTTTGGCACCAGTCACGCCACTATGCCCGCACCTACCCTGCGCCGAATGCCGGGGCTGCCAGCGCCGGACGTTTCTGGTCCGGGACGTTGCTCCAGGTGCTGTTGGGCTTTGGCCTGCTGAGCCTGGCCGGGCACCTGCTGTTGGAGTCCGCCATTGAAGTGGCTACCGATCTGGGCTTGTCCGAACGCATCATCGGCCTGACCGTGGTCGCGGTGTGTACATCCCTGCCTGAACTTGCCGCAGCGCTGATCGCCGCCGTTCGAGGTGAGCGGGAAATTGCGGTAGGCACGGTGATCGGCAGCAACCTGTTCAACCTGCTTGGGGTACTTGGCCTGACCGCGCTGACCACCCCCGAGCCACTGACCATTTCGCCCAATGCACTGGCCTTCGACCTTCCGGTGATGTTTGGCGTCGCCGCACTGAGCTTGCCGGTGTTTTACTCCGGTTATCGAATCACCCGCGCCGAAGGGCTGGTGTTCCTTTGCCTGTACCTGGCCTATGGCCTACATGTGGCGGCTTTCACCATGGGCATGCCACTGGCCGGGCGGCTGGAGCGGTTGATGCTGTTCTATGTGCTGCCGGTGCTTGCCGTGGTGCTGTTGTTCACCACCCTGCGTGCCTGGCGGCGGCAGCATTGATGAGCGCATGACTTGGGGTTGGTGGCGCTCTTCAGATCGAGCGCCACGCGGGCGGCGCTGGATCTCACAGGCGGTGCAAATTCAACGCCGAACCTGCCGAGTCTTCTTCAGCTTGAAGGCCACCCACAGCACCGCAATCCATCCCGGAATCAGCATCACCGAAATTCGAATCGGCGGGGTCAGGTACATCACCACCAGAATCAGAACGATGAACGCCAGACACAGGTAATTGGTCAGCGGATGCCCCCAACTTTGGTAGAACGGGGTAGTACCCGTTGCCAGCTTGGCCTTGCGGAACTTCAGGTGAGTGATACTGATACTGGCCCAGTTGATCACCAGTGCCGACACCGCCAATGCCATCAACAGCCCGAAGGCCTCGCCTGGCATCAGGTAGTTGATCAACACGCAAAGGCCGGTGGCCACTGCCGAAACACCAAGCGCGGTGAGCGGCACGCCACCGCGGCTGACCTTGAGCAATTGCCGCGGCGCATCACCCTGGCTCGCCAAGCCGAACAGCATGCGGCTGTTGGCATAGACGCAGCTGTTGTATACCGACAGTGCAGCGGTCAGCACCACGATGTTGAGAATGGTCGCCACCACATCGCTATCCAGTTCGTGGAAGATCATCACGAATGGGCTGCCACCTTGCACCACCTTCTGCCAAGGGTACAGCGTCAACAACACTGCCAGCGCACCAATGTAGAAGATCAGGATGCGATAGACCACCTGATTGGTCGCCTTGGGAATGCTGTGGCGCGGGTTGTCCGCCTCGGCAGCGGTGATGCCGACCAATTCCAGGCCCCCGAACGAGAACATGATCACGGCCAAAGCCATCACCAGGCCTGCCACGCCATTGGGGAAGAACCCGCCGTACTGCCACAGGTTGGATACGCTGGCATCCGGGCCACCATTGCCACTTGCCAGCAGCCAGGCACCGAAACCAATCATGCTGACGATCGCCACCACCTTGATCAGTGCGAACCAGAACTCCATCTCGCCATATACCCTGACCTGGGTAAGGTTGATCAGGTTGATGACCACAAAGAAGATCGCCGCCGTGGCCCAGGTCGGGAAGCCTGGCCACCAGTACTGCACGTAGATCCCGACCGCCGAGAGTTCGGCCATGCCGACGAGCACGTATACCACCCAGTAGTTCCAGCCGGAGACGAACCCGGCGAACTCGCTCCAGTAGTGGTGGGCGAAGTGGCTGAAGCTCCCCGCCACCGGCTCCTCCACCACCATCTCACCCAACTGACGCATGATGAAGAAGGCCATCAGGCCGGCGATGGCGTAGCCCAGCAATACGGAAGGGCCAGCCAGCTGGATTGTCTGGGCGATGCCAAGAAACAACCCTGTACCTACAGCACCGCCCAGCGCGATCAGCTGGATATGGCGATTCTTCAGCCCGCGCTTCAACGGCTCGGGCGTGCTCTGGTCTTGCATGAAAAGTCCTTTGGCTCAGTGAGGCAGTGTTTTTGCTGTTGTTTGCAGTGAAGGATCTAGATCCATCCGCCCCACTGCAAGATGAAAATACCAATGTTGGTGGTGACCGCAGCCATCAGCGTAGTGATCACGATGATAGACGCCGCCAGTTCATGATTGCCGTTAGCCGCGCGCGCCATCACATAACTGGCTGCCGCCGTGGGGCTGGCGATGTACAGGAAAAGGATGCCCAGTTCGGCACCGCGGAACCCGCACAACCAGGCGCCCAGGGTGCCGATCAACGGCAGCCAGACCATCTTCACCAGGCTGGCATCGATAGCCAGCTTGCCGCTGTCGCGCAGCGCTGCCAGCGAAAGGGTGCCACCGATGCAGATCAGCGCCAGTGGCAGGGTCATCTGCGCCAGATAGTCGCCCGAGGTAAGCAGCCAGTTGGGCAGCGGCACCTGGCCGTAAGCCATGGGTGTCGCCACCAGGACGCTGATGATCAACGGGTTGCTGAAAATGCTCTTGAGAATGCTCCAGGGATCGGACTTGAGCTGCGAGCTGTACACCGCCAGCACCACCGCTGACAGCGAGTTGTACATGAGGATGACCACCCCTGCGAGCACCGCCCCCAGGGAAATGCCGTAATCGCCGTAGAGGCTGGCCGCCAGGGCCAGGCCGATCACCCCGTTGTTGCCGCGAAACGCACCTTGGGTGTAGATGCCGCGCTCGGCCAATGGGCTGCGCCAGACAGCCATACCCCAGGCCATGGCGAAACCGACCAGGGTAGCGACGACGAAGTAGAGGATGACTTTGGGTTGCACCGCTGTAGCGAGGTCGGCGTGATAGATGCCGAGGAACAGCAGCGCTGGCATGCAAACGTTGAACACCAACTGCGAGGCGATCCGGTTGAAGTTGTCGTCGATCAGATGGATGCGTTTGAGCAGCACGCCCAGAAACAGCATGGCGAAGACCGGTGCCGTGATGTTAAGCGTCTGGATGAGAAGGGCAAGCATGCGCGAGCGGTCCTGGTGGAGTTGCCTTTAGGCGACTGATGATACGCCAACGCGCCAGGAAATGCGGGGATCTAGCAGGACTATAAACACATTTCTCGATTCACCTGTGCAGGACTAATCACGGGTGAACGTGCGCCTACAGGCTGTGTACGGTTCCTGTAGGCGGGGGTTCACCCGCAAAAAGGCTAGCCCATGCCGCAGACATTCAGCGACGCACAGGGCGCTTCTGCAATTTGCGCTGCAAGGTACGCCGGTGCATGCCCAGCGCTCGGGCAGTGGCGGAGATATTGCCTTCGTGCTCGTTCAGCACGCGCTGTATGTGTTCCCACTGCAGGCGGTCCACCGACATGGGGTTTTCCGGCACCAGGGTATCGAGGTCGGCATGCTCGGAAAGCAACGCCGCCAATACATCGTCGGCGTCGGCTGGCTTGCACAGGTAGTTGCAGGCGCCGCGCTTGACCGCCTCGACAGCGGTGGCAATGCTCGAATACCCGGTCAGGATCACCACGCGCATCTCTGGGTCCAGCTCGAGCAGCTTGGGCAGAAGCACCAGGCCGGAGTCGCCTTCCATCTTCAGGTCCAACGTAGCGTAGTCCGGCAGGTCCTGCTGGGCCAGGGCCAAGCCCTCCTCCGCAGAACCGGCAGTGCTCACACGAAAGCCGCGGCGGCTCATGGCGCGAGCCATCACTCGAGTAAAGGTGGCGTCATCGTCCACCAGCAACAGATGCGGCAGCTCTTCGGCTTCAACCTGGTTTTCGTCGCTCATCATTCATCTCCTCGCTTGCCATGGGGCAGGCGCAGTTCGGTCAGGGTGCCACCCTGTTCATGACTATAGAGTTTTACCGAGCCGCCCGCACGAGTCACGCTGGCCTTGCTCAGGAACAGGCCTAGGCCAAAGCCTTTGCCCTTGGTGGTAATGAAGGGTTTGCCGATGGCCTCGGCAATGGCCGGCGGTACACCGGGGCCATGGTCACGGATGCTGATCAGGATGTCCTGGGCGTCCCAGTCAAGGGTCACCTGCAGGTCGTCAGGGCAGGCATCGGCGGCATTGTTCAGCAAGTTCAGCAGTGCCTGTGTCAGGTCTGGTGGCGGCGTCAGGCACGGTACCTGACCATCGCGCAGGCGCTGGAAGCGGTAACTGGCCTCAGGCCGCATCAGGTGCCAGCGGTTCAACGCCTCATCAAGCCAGGCTGTGACCTCCTGCTCGACCACCGCCAGGCGGCGGTTGGCCTCAGCGGCGCGCACCAACTGCTGGAGGGTCTCCTTGCACAGCTTCACCTGGTCCTGAAGGATTTGCAGATCTTCCTGCAGCAGCGGGTCGGTATGGTCCTGGCGCATTTCGTTGAGCAGCACGCTCATGGTCGCCAAGGGGGTGCCCAGTTCGTGCGCTGCGCCGGCAGCCTGGGTGGCAACGGCCAGCAGTTGCTCATCACGCAGGCTCTCTTCGCGGCGCTCGGAGCGCAACTGCTCCTGACGACGCAGCTCCTCGGCCATGCGCGCGGCGAAGAAGGTAATCACGGCGGCGGCCAGCGCAATACTCAGCCACATGCCATAGACCTGCATCTTGTCCCGCGCCATCGGCAGGCCTTCGAGCGGGTAGAACTGCACCAGCAGCAGGCTGTAGGCGGTCAGGGCGATGCCCGACAGAATCAGCGAGTACAACCACGGCAAGGTCACCGCCGCGATCGCCAACGGCACCAGGTAATAAGACACGAATGGATTGGTGGAGCCGCCTGAGTAATACAGCAAGGCGCTGTGGATCAGCAGGTCGCAGGCCAATTGCAGCGCGTATTCGGTTTCGGTGACCGGCAGCGACAACCGCAGGCGCAAGGCTGTGAAGGCGCACAGCAGTGACGACAGGGCCAATGTGGCGGCCAGCGATAACCACGGCAGCGGCAGCAGGTCGGTCCAGTAGGCGACCCCTACGGACCCTGCCTGAGCGGCTAGGACCAACACCCGAATGACGGTCAGGCGCCAGAGGTTCTGGCGGGTGGCAGAGAGCGGTTGTGCGGCGGCGAGCATGCGCTGTCCCGATGAATGCTTCAGAAAAATCGGCTGAAGTATACCCAAGCCAGCCCCCGCGCTGTAGCAATGCGGCAAAGCGCCACACTTTGTCACACATGCTGGGCGGCACCTTTGAACCCACTACACTGCTCTGGGTCTTATGGGCCATGCGTGGAATGGATGGCCAGACCCCACGCTCACATTGCCAAGGAGTAACCCATGTACATGCCAAGTCGCGGCGCCGCTTTTGTCCTTACCTGTGGCCTGCTGGCCAGCTTGCCGGCCCTGGCGGCCGACGAGCCACGCTACAACCAGGTATCGCTGCGCGCCGAAGTCAGCAAGGAAGTGGCTCGCGACCTGATGGTCGTGACCCTCTACAGCGAAGCGCAGAACACCGACCCAGGCAAGCTTGCCAAGCAGATCACCGAAACCATGAACAAGGCCGTGCAGCAGGCACGCCAGGTCAAGGATGTGAAAATCAGCCAAGGCAGCCGCAATAGCTACCCGGTTTATGACAGCAAGGGCCAGAAAATCACCGGCTGGCGTGAGCGCGCCGAATTGCGCCTGGAAGGTGCTGACTTCCCTGCCCTCTCCCAGCTCACCGCAGACCTGCTGCAGGAGCTGAAGATGGGCGGTATGGACTTTTCCATCGCCCCGGCCACGCGCAAGGCCAGCGAGGATGAGCTGCTCAAGGAAGCAGTGGACGCCTTCAAAGCCCGTGCGCAACTGGCGACTCAGGCGCTGGGCGGCACAGGCTACAAAGTGGTCAGCCTGAACCTCAACAGCTCTGGCTACCCCCGCCCTTACCTGCGCAGCGCACCGATGGCGATGAAGGCCATGGCAGCCGATGAGGCCGCGCCAGCACCAGACATCGAAGCCGGTACCAGTGAAGTCAGCATGAATGCCGACGGCCTGATCGAAGTGCAGATGCCCTAAATAGCTGCACAAGCCCTAGTGGGAGCGGTTTTACCTGCGTTGCAAGCAACAGGCCAGCTCGGTCAGGGCTTGGCCTGTATTGGCGGGTCGCATTGCTGCCACAAAGGGTCCCGCTAAAGAATTTTCCTACGCACCCTATAAGTGCATCCTACGAAATTCCCGCCTCGTAACATCCCGCAAAAAGCCATCATTTTGCCCACGCAAACGTTCAACTTCGCTAAAAGTTATACGAATGCGACATCCATGTACGATCGTACTACTTTTCTGACGCCAACTATCCTTCAGACGGTTGCATTGGGTACATCCCCTGCATAAGTATCCGCAGGTCGGCTCACGAGGCCACCTCAACATCAAAAATGACAACAATGAGGCCACCATGCTCAAACACGCAGTCATTCCGTTCCTGCTAGGTGCAGGCTTGCTCGCTGGCGCTCCGCTGGCCCACGCCGCCTCCAATCTGGTGTTCTGTTCCGAAGGCAGCCCAGCTGGCTTCGACCCAGGGCAATACACCACCGGGACCGACTTCGACGCCTCGGCCGAGACCATGTTCAACCGCCTGACGCAGTTCGAGCGCGGTGGCACTGCAGTGATTCCGGGCCTGGCAACCCAATGGGAGGTCACAGATGACGGCAGGAGCTACACCTTCCACCTGCGCGAAGGGGTCAAGTTCCACACCACCGACTATTTCAAGCCGACCCGTGAATTCAACGCCGACGACGTACTGTTCACCTTCGACCGCATGCTCGACAAGGATCACCCTTTCCGCAAGGCTTACCCCACCGAGTTCCCGTACTTCACCGACATGGGCATGGACAAGAACATCGCCAAGGTGGAGAAGCTCGACGATCACACGGTGAAGTTCACCCTGAACGAGGTAGACGCCGCCTTCATCCAGAACCTGGCCATGAGCTTCGCCTCCATTCAATCTGCCGAATACGCCGATCAGTTGCTCAAGCAGGGCAAAGCCGCCGATATCAATCAGAAGCCTATCGGCACCGGCCCGTTCGTGTTCAGCAAGTACCAGAAAGACGCGCAGATCCGCTTCAAAGGCAACAAGGACTACTGGAAGCCTGAAGACGTGAAGATCGACAACTTGATCTTCGCCATCACCACCGATGCCTCGGTGCGCATGCAGAAACTGAAGAAGAACGAGTGCCAGGTCACGCTGTTCCCAAGGCCAGCCGATATCGAGCCGCTGAAGGCCGACAAGAACCTGCAGATGCCGAACCAGGCCGGCTTCAACCTTGGTTATATCGCCTACAACGTGATGGACAAGATCAAGGGCAGCAACGAGCCCAACCCAATGGCCCAGTTGAAAGTCCGCCAGGCGCTGGACATGGCCGTGGACAAGAAGAAGATCATCGAATCGGTGTACCAGGGCGCCGGGCAACTGGCAGTCAACGCCATGCCGCCCACCCAGTGGTCCTATGACAACAGTATCAAGGACGCGCCGTACGACCCGGAAAAGGCCAAGCAACTGCTCAAGGAAGCCGGGATCAAAGACGGTACCGAAATCACCTTGTGGGCCATGCCTGTGCAGCGCCCCTACAACCCCAATGCCAAGCTGATGGCCGAGATGCTTCAGGCCGATTGGGCCAAGATCGGCATCAAGGCCAAAATCGTCAGCTATGAATGGGGTGAGTACATCAAGCGCTCCAAGGCAGGTGAGCAAGGCGCCATGCTGATTGGCTGGAGCGGTGACAACGGGGACCCGGACAACTGGTTGGGCACCCTTTATGGCTGCGACGCCGTTGATGGCAACAACTTCTCCAAGTGGTGCTACAAGCCCTACGACGACCTGATCAAACAGGCCAAGGCCACCTCCGACCAGGCCCAGCGCACCGAGCTCTATCAAAAGGCTCAGCACATTCTCAAAGAGCAAGTGCCTATCACCCCCATTGCCCACTCCACCGTCTATCAGCCGATGAGTGCCAAGGTGAAGGACTTCAAGATCAGCCCCTTCGCGCTGAACGCGTTCTACGGCGTCAGCGTGGACAAATAGGCTAGCCCAGGTACCCGCTGCCAGGCGGTGGGTACCGCCTCACCACCCCCAAGCATCTCGCGCCCTCCGACGCCACTGGCGACGGAGTCGGCAAACTGTTGCCGCCATTCGTACCCGTGGGCGGCGTAAGCAGCTGGAAAAGGAACCGCCATGCGCCCTGTCATCTATCGCTCGACCCTGCTCGCTCTCGGCCTGCTGAGCCAGGCCACTGCCGTGCAGGCCAAGAACCTGGTGTTCTGCTCCGAAGGCAGCCCGGCTGGCTTCGACACCGCGCAGTACACCAGCGCCACCGATAACGACGCTGCTGAGCCGATCTACAACCGCCTGGTGGAATTCGAACGCGGCGGCACGGCGGTGCAACCGGCTCTGGCGACGAAATGGGAAGTTTCCGACGATGGCCTGCGCTACACCTTCCACCTGCGCCAAGGGGTGAAGTTCCACGCCAACAAGGCATTCACACCAACCCGTGACTTCAACGCCGACGACGTGTTGTTCACCTTCAACCGCATGCTCGACAGGGAACAACCGTTCCGTAAGGCTTACCCGACCGAATTCCCATACTTCGTCAGCATGGGCTTGGACAAGAACATTGCAAAGGTCGAGAAGACCGGCCCGATGACCGTGGTGTTCACCCTGAACAAGGTGGACGCAGCCTTCGTCCAGAACCTGGCGATGAGCTTCGCCTCGATATTGTCCGCCGAGTATGCAGGGCAACTGTTGGCCAGCGGGCGGCCCAGCGACATCAACCAGCAGCCGATCGGCACCGGGCCGTTCGTGTTCCAGCGCTACCAGAAGGACTCGCAGATTCGCTTCAAAGGAAACCAGGATTACTGGGCACCGGATGAGGTGAAAATCGACAACCTGGTGTTCTCGATCAACACCGACCCGTCGGTGCGCATTCAGAAGCTGCGCCGCAACGAATGCCAGGTCACCTTGCACCCACGCCCGGCCGACCTGCCTGCGCTCAAGGCCGACGCCAAGCTGCAGGTCATGCAACAGCCAGGCTTCAACCTCGGCTACATCGCCTACAACACCCAGCACCCGCCGTTCGACCGCCTGGAGGTGCGTCAGGCCATGGATATGGCGGTGAACAAGCAGGCCATTTTACAGGCGGTGTATCAGGCCTCTGGCCAACTGGCAGTCAATGCCATGCCGCCGACACAGTGGTCTTACGACAGTAGCCTCAAGGACGCACCCTTCGACCCGGAAAAAGCCAAACAACTGCTACAGCAAGCCGGGGTCGAGCCAGGCACCGAGATCACCTTGTGGGCCATGCCCGTGCAGCGGCCTTACAACCCCAACGCCAAGCTGATGGCCGAAATGCTCCAGGCGGACTGGAACAAGCTCGGCTTCAAGGTGCGCATCGTCAGCTACGAATGGGGCGAGTACTTGAAGCGTATGAAAAGCGGTGAGCACGACGTCGCACTGATCGGCTGGACCGGTGACAACGGCGACCCGGACAACTGGCTGGGCACCCTGTACAGCTGCGACGCCATCGGCAGCAACAACTACTCGCTGTGGTGCGACCCGCAGTACGACAGCCTGGTCAAGCGGGCCAAGCAGGTCACCGACCGCCAACAGCGTACTGCCCTCTACCAGCAGGCCCAGCAGCGCCTGAAGCAGCAGGTGCCGATCACCCCCGTGGCGCACTCCACGGTCAACCAGCCGCTGAGCATCAAGGTGGCAGATTTCAAGGTCAGCCCGTTCGGGCGTAATGACTTTTCCGGCGTGAGTGTCGATTAGCCCCTAGCCCCTGGCGCCGCTTCGCAGGTCACCCGACTGCAACGGGTAAGACTGTAGGCGCGGCTTTACCCGCGAAAAGGCCAGCACAGCCAACGCAAGGCCCCGATTTGGCCCGGCGACCCCGGGCAACTCTGGCAACACCGCAACAAGCCGGCCCACAAGGCCAGGCATAACTAGAAGAACAGAAAGGGAGTTTAAATCTTGAGACTATTCACCTTGACCGCTTTGGCGTTATCCATCGGCAGCTTTTCTGCCGTAGCCCAGGCCGACCCGCAGAGCCAGCAATACCTACCGCTGAGCCTCAAAACCACCAGCGAACAAGACCAGGCCACAGGCTTTGTCGAAGGCCAAAGCCTGTCCGGCAGCACCCGCAACTGGTACGCCCATGAACGCGCGACCCGCGCGCCACTGTGGAAGTACTACAAAGGTGACGGCACCCGCCACGACACCCACAGCCGCAACAACTGGGTGCAGGGCAGCATCCTCAATTACAGCTCGGGCTTCACCCAAGGCACCATCGGCTTTGCCGTAGAGGCTGCCGGCTACAACGCCATCGCCCTGGAGCAAGGCCGGGCCGCGATCGCCGGGCCGAACAACCGCACCCTGACCCACAGCGACGGCGACCCCATTGGCCAGTGGAGCAAGATGGGCCTGGCCAACGTCAAGGCGCGCCTGTCCAATACCACCCTGACGGTCGGCCGCCAGTCGGTGGACACACCGATGATCGCCTACATCGGCAACCGTGCCCTGCCCTCGAGCTTTCAAGGGGCATTTGTGCACAGCGCCGAGTTCGACAACCTGTCGATCGACCTGGGCACCTTCGACCGTGTATCGCCACGTACCGAACAGAGCCTGAGCAAATTCCGTAGTGAATACAGCGCTACGGGCGTGGAAACCGACCGCGCCAGCACCGCCGGGGTCAACTACCAGCCCTTCAAGAGCCTGACCACCAGCCTCTACACCACCCACGTCAATGATTTCTGGAACCAGTACTACTTCGGTGCCAGCCACGTGCTGGGCGACAGCGCAGTGTTGGCGCTGACCACTGGCCTGAACTACTACAAGACCGTGGATACCGGCAGCAAGAAGATGGGCGATATCGACAACGATACCTACAGCTTGTCGCTGGGCCTGACCCATCAGGCGCACACCCTCACTGCGTCTTGGCAGCAGGTCAACGGCAACGAGTACTTCGACTACCTGCATGAAACCAACGGCATCTTCTTGGCCAACTCGCTGCTGTCGGACTTCAACGGCCCCAACGAGAAATCCCTGCAGCTGTCCTACGTGCTGAACATGGCGCCCTACGGCGTTCCAGGCCTGAAATTCAACCTGTACAACGCCCGTGGCTGGGGCATCGACGGCACTCATTACCGAGGCACCGCCTACGACGTCAACGGCCTGGACGGTGAAACCCACTACGAGTGGGGTATCGGCACCAGTTACGCAGTGCAGAGTGGGCCGCTGAAGGACACCAGCATCCGCGCCACCTATACCGCCCATCGCGCCAGCAAGGCCCAGGGCGATGGCAGCCTGGACGAGTTCCGGCTGGTGACCACCATTCCATTCAACATTCTCTGACCGATGGCGCCACGGCCCGCTTCGAGCCGGGCCGTGGCGGCTACGCTGGAATCAATGCAAGCAGGGAGTATCCATGACATCGCTACCGCTTCGCGCTGCCCTGGCAGCGGTCATCCTCGGCGTCGCCGGCAACCTTGCGGCCAAGCCGTTGGTGGTGTGCACCGAGGCCAGCCCGGAAGGCTTCGACGTGGTCCAGTACACCACGGCGGTGACTTCAGACGCTTCGGCTGAAACGCTGTTCAACCGCCTGGTCGACTTCAAGCCTGGGACCACTGACCTGCAGCCGGCCTTGGCCGAACGCTGGGACATATCCGCCGACGGCCTGACCTACACCTTTCACCTGCGCCAAGGGGTGAAGTTCCATACCACTGACTACTTCAAGCCAAGCCGAGACTTCAACGCCGACGATGTGCTGTGGAGCCTGAACCGCCAGCTCGACCCCAAGCACCCGTGGCACGGCAAAACCAGCGTGGGTTATCCCTACTTCGAGAGCATGTCCTTCAAGCAATTGCTCAAGTCGGTGGAAAAGACCGACGACCATACCGTGGTCATTACCCTGACTCGTCCCGAAGCCCCGTTCCTGCGTGATATGGCCATGGCCTTCACCTCGATCTATTCCGCCGAATATGGTGACCAACTGCTCAAAGCCGGCAAGACCGGCGACCTCAACAGCAAGCCGATCGGCACTGGCCCGTTCATCTTCCAGCGCTACAACAAGGACGCCCAGGTGCGCTTCAAGCCCAACCCGGACTACTTCCGTGGCAAGCCGCCAAGCGACGCGCTGATCTTCGCCATCGCCACCGACAGCAATGTGCGCCTGCAGAAGCTGCGCGCCAATGAATGCCAGGTAGCGCTTTACCCCAAGCCGGACGATGTAGCGTCGATCAAGGCCGACCCGTCGCTGAAAGTGGCCGAGATGGAAGCCTTGGTCACCGGCTACATCGCCATGAACACCCAGCACAAGTACCTGAGCGACGTTCGCGTGCGCAAAGCCATCAACATGGCCTTCGACCGCCAGACCCATGTCGATCAACTGTTCGGCAAAGGCAACGCGCTGGTCGGGGTGAACCCGTACCCGCCGACCATGATCGGCTACAACACCGAGAACAAGAACCCGCCGCGCGACCTTGCCAAGGCCCGCGAACTGCTCCAGCAAGCCGGCGTACCCGAAGGTACGGTGATCACCCTGTTCACCCGCAACGGCGGCGGCCCGACCAACCCCAACCCGCGCCTGTCCGCCGAAATGCTCCAGTCCGACCTCAAGCAGATTGGCCTGAAGCTGGACATCCGCGTGATGGAGTGGGCCGAAATGCTGCGCCGGGCCAAGAACGGCGAAGCGGACCTGGTGTCCACCGGCTGGGCCGGCGACAACGGTGACCCGGACAACTTCCTTTCGCCGCTGCTCAGTTGCGAAGCCGCCAAAAACGGTGAGAACTATGCACGCTGGTGCAATGCCAAATTCCAGGAACTGATCACTCGCGCCCGCGAAGTGATCGACAACGACGAGCGCGCCCGGCTCTATGCCGAGGCTTTGAAGGTGTACGATGACGATCAACCCTGGATCAGCATGGCCCATCCGAAGATGTTCACCGCCATGCGTGACAACGTGGAGGGGTATGTGATCAACCCTCTGACCAACAACAACTTCGCCACCACCAAGGTGAAGTAGAACAACAACGATCGCCGGGAACCCAAACGGGCACCGGCGGCACTGCGTGACCCGCTGATGAGGTATCCCCGACAATGTTGAGTTTTATTGCCCGGCGCCTGGGCTTGCTGATACCGACCTTCTTCGGTATCACCTTGCTGACCTTCGCGCTCATACGCCTGATCCCCGGCGACCCCGTGGAAGTGATGATGGGCGAGCGCAGGGTCGACCCTGAAATGCACGCCCAGGCCATGGAGCGCCTGGGGCTGAACAAGCCCCTCCCGGCCCAGTACCTGGACTACGTCGGCAAGCTGGCCCAGGGCGATTTGGGTGAATCGCTGCGTACGCGTGAAAGCGTGTGGCGCGAGTTTCTCACCCTGTTCCCTGCCACATTGGAGCTGGCCTTGGCCGCCCTGCTGTTTGCCGGCATCGTCGGCCTGCTGGCCGGGGTGATCGCCGCGCTCAAGCGCGGGTCGCTGTTCGATCACGGGGTAATGGGCATCTCGCTGGCAGGCTATTCCATGCCGATCTTCTGGTGGGGCCTGATCTTGATCATGTTCTTCTCCGTCAGCCTGGGCTGGACGCCAGTGTCCGGGCGCATCGACCTGCTCTATGACATCGAACCGAAAACCGGCTTCATGCTCATCGATACCCTGCTCAGCGACGAGGAGGGTGCATTCAAGGATGCCGTGATGCACCTGATTTTGCCGGCCATTGTGCTAGGCACCATTCCTTTGGCGGTGATTGCCCGCATGACCCGTTCGTCGATGCTCGAAGTGCTGCGCGAAGACTATATCCGCACCGCCCGCGCCAAGGGCCTGTCGCCCGCCCGCGTGGTGTTCGTGCATGGCCTGCGCAACGCACTGATCCCAGTGCTGACGGTGTTCGGCCTGCAGGTGGGTACGCTGTTGGCCGGCGCGGTACTGACCGAAACCATCTTTTCCTGGCCGGGCATTGGCAAGTGGCTGATCGAAGCCATCGGCGCCCGTGACTACCCCGTGGTCCAGAACGGCATCCTGTTGATCGCCTGCCTGGTGATCCTGGTCAACTTCGTCGTGGATATTCTCTACGGCCTGGCCAACCCACGCATCCGTCATCAGCGCTGAGGCCTTTGCCATGACTAGTCCGATTGCTAAATCCGTCGCACCGGCCAGCCCGGTGGACCAAAGCCTGCTGTACCCCTCGCCGTACAAAGAATTCTGGCACGCCTTCGCCCGCAACAAGGGCGCGGTGATGGGCCTGGCCTTCATGTGCCTGGTGGTGTTCTGCGCGTTGTTTGCGCCCTGGGTTGCACCCCATGACCCGAGCGAGCAGTACCGGGACTTTCTGCTGACCCCGCCAGTGTGGCTCGAGGGCGGCACCTGGCAGTTCATCCTCGGCACCGATGAGCTGGGCCGCGACCTGCTGTCGCGGCTGATCCAGGGTGCACGGCTGTCGCTGCTGATCGGCCTTTCTTCGGTGGTGATGTCGCTGATCCCTGGCATATTGCTGGGCTTGCTGGCCGGCTTCTTCCCGCAGCTACTCGGCCCGTCGATCATGCGCCTGATGGATGTGATGCTGGCCTTGCCCTCGCTGCTGCTGGCAGTGGCCATCGTCGCGATTCTCGGCCCAGGGCTGATCAATACCGTCATCGCCATCGCCGTGGTGTCCTTGCCGTCTTATGTGCGCCTGACCCGCGCAGCGGTGATGGGCGAGTTGAACCGCGACTATGTCACCGCTGCACGTCTGGCCGGTGCCAGCCTGCCACGGCTGATGTTCGTCACCGTGCTGCCAAACTGCATGGCGCCGCTGATCGTGCAGGCCACCTTGAGCTTCTCGTCGGCGATTCTCGATGCCGCCGCCCTGGGCTTTCTGGGCCTTGGCGTGCAACCGCCGACACCGGAATGGGGCACCATGCTGGCCTCGGCCCGTGACTACATCGAGCGCGCCTGGTGGGTGGTGAGCCTGCCTGGCTTGACCATTCTGCTCAGTGTGCTGGCAATCAACCTGATGGGCGACGGCCTGCGCGATGCGCTGGACCCGAAACTCAAGAACGCCGCCTGAGGAGAACGCCATGTCACTGTTGCAAATCAACAACCTGAACGTGCGCTTCGGCGAGGCCGACGCGGTGCCAGTGGTCGATGGGCTTGACCTGAAAGTCGAGGCCGGCGAAATCCTGGCCATCGTCGGCGAGTCTGGCTCGGGCAAATCGGTCACCATGATGGCGCTGATGGGCCTGATCGACGCGCCCGGGCGTATCACCGCCGATGCCCTGACCTTCGATGGCACCGACATGCTCAAGCTCAGCGGCCGCCAGCGGCGCAAGGTGGTGGGCAAGGATATCGCCATGGTCTTCCAGGACCCGATGACCGCGCTCAACCCCAGTTACACCGTCGGTTACCAGATCGAGGAAGTGCTGCGCCAGCACCTGGGCCTCAAGGGCAAGGCCGCCCGCCAGCGGGCTCTGGAGCTACTGCAGAAGGTCGAAATCCCGGCCGCCGAAAGCCGCCTGGATGCCTACCCCCACCAGCTGTCCGGGGGCATGAGCCAGCGTGTGGCCATCGCCATGGCCATTGCCGGCGAACCCAAGCTGCTGATCGCCGACGAACCCACCACTGCACTGGATGTGACCATCCAGGCACAGATCATGGAGCTGCTGGTGAACCTGCAGCAAGAGCGCAACATGGCGCTGATCCTGATCACCCACGACCTTGCCGTGGTGGCAGAAACGGCAAAACGGGTATGCGTGATGTATGCCGGCCAGGCCGTGGAAGTGGGCCAGGTGCCGGAATTGTTCGAAGTACCCGCCCACCCTTACAGTGAAGCGCTGCTGGCGGCGATCCCCGAGCACAGCATCGGTGCCGAGCGCCTGGCTACCTTGCCGGGCATCGTCCCTGGTCGCTACGACCGCCCCGCTGGCTGCCTGCTGTCGCCGCGCTGCCCGTACGTGCAGGACAATTGCCGGCGCCAGCGCCCTGCCCTCGAGCCGCAGGCCCATAGCTTGGTGCGTTGCTTCTATCCGCTGAACCAGGAGGTGGCGTGATGGCCGTCGTTCTCACTGCCCGGGACCTGACCCGGCACTATGAAGTTTCCCGCGGGCTGTTCAAGGGCCGTGCCCTGGTGCGCGCGCTCAATGGCGTGTCGTTCGAGCTGGAAGCAGGCAAGACCCTGGCCGTGGTCGGAGAGTCGGGCTGTGGCAAGTCCACCCTGGCCCGAGCCCTGACACTCATCGAGGAGCCTTCTTCGGGCTCGCTGCAAATTGATGGCACCGAGGTGAACGGCGCCAGCAAGGCTGAACGCAAACAGCTGCGCCGTGATGTGCAGATGGTATTCCAAAGCCCCTACGCCTCGCTCAACCCACGCCAGAAGATCGGTGACCAACTGGCCGAGCCGCTGCTGATCAACACCTCCCTGAGCAAAGCCGAACGGCGCGATAAAGTGCAAAAGATGATGGAGCAGGTGGGGCTGCGTCCTGAGCACTATCAGCGATACCCGCACATGTTCTCAGGGGGCCAGCGCCAGCGCATCGCGTTGGCCCGGGCAATGATGCTGCAGCCCAAGGTGCTGGTGGCCGACGAGCCGACGTCGGCGCTGGACGTGTCGATCCAGGCCCAGGTGCTGAACCTGTTCATGGACTTGCAGAAGGAGTTCAATACCGCCTACGTGTTCATCTCGCACAACTTGGCGGTGGTGCGACACGTGGCCGATCAGGTGCTGGTGATGTACCTGGGGCGCCCGGCGGAAATGGGGCCCAAGGCGGATATCTACGACAAGCCGCTGCACCCGTATACCCAGGCGCTGCTGTCGGCGACGCCGGCGATCCACCCGGACCCGCTCAAGCCGAAGATACGCATAGCGGGAGAATTGCCCAACCCGCTGAGCCCGCCCGACGGCTGTGCTTTCCACAAACGCTGCCCTTACGCCACCGAACGCTGTGCCACTGAGGTGCCTGCGCTGCGGCAGGTGGGCACGCGATCGGTGGCTTGCCATTATGCGGAGCAGTTTCTTTAGTGCGTAACCATTGAAAAGGGCCGCTAAGCGGCCCTTTTTATTTAGTGCATGAAGATCGCAATAAGGATGATGACCGGAATAGGTACACCAAGCATCCATAGCAGTATCGAGCGCATGTCAGTTCTCCTTGCTTATCGTTGAATGGTGCGATGAGCGACGTATTCGCCTTCCATCCACTGCACGTGATCACGGCGACGGCCGCCATAAAGGGCTGCCAGGCTGGCGAAGAACGCCCCGCACAGCAGTGCTACGAAGGTCCACAGGGCGGTCCAGGCGGCAACTTTGGCAGCGGTATCTGCCGCTTGCTTGGCCTTCATTTTGAGCTCTTGCACCTGAGCGATCACCTGGTCCACACGTGCCTCAGCTTCCGGCTGAGTAAGGCGAGTACGCTGAGCTACCAATTGAGCAAGGTAGGTGCGGTCTTCTGGGGTCAGAGCACCGTCACCGGCCACGCCTTTGGCCAGAATGCGGGCGGCCACGCCATTGGCGGCGTCTTCGCTGACTGGCGCAGGGCCGTCACCGCGGAACAGGCTGTCGACGAAGTAGCCCATCGAATCTTTGTCAGCATTGGCAGCGGCGGCGCCACCTGCGGCAGCGGTCATGCCTACCGCTTGGGAGGCAGCACTGGCACCAGCACCCACCAGATTACCGGCGGTACCCAGTACCAACATCGCAGCTACCAGCGTCGAGACTGCCCAGGCCAGAAAACCATGTGCCGTGTCGCGGAAGTACACTTCATCGCCATGCAGGTTCGCCCACTTGGCCCGCAGACGCCCCGCCATGTAGCCACCAAGGCCAGAGGCGATGATCTGCGTCAGCAGCAACCAGACAATCGTAGAGATGCCCAATGCTTTGGCGCTGGCACCTTCGTCGGCCCAGGGTGAAGTGGCTGCAAAGCCCAGCCCCGCACCCAGTACAACCAGGATCAGGGACAACGCGGCGGCAGCAGCAGCGCCTGCGAAAATCGCAGCCCAGGAAACACCTGAGCGGCTTTGCGTATCGACAACTGAGTAATCGGCAGAGGGGATCATGATGTGGTCGCCTATGTATGTTGTTAGCGAGAATTCCATTCGCGCAATAACAGTTGCAGGCGCTGTGCCACTCTTTACAAAAAGTTACCGCCTTTAAAATCAATAAGTTATAAAAACCTGTGAATAATTGACCGTGCAAAATGCGCGAGTGGGTGTTCGGCATCAGGTGTTCTGCAATATTCTGGCGGCGATACAGGCAAGGCATGAACGGCCGATGACACTTCAAGATGGCCCCACCCAGACCCCTATCACCGCCGAGATCGTGCTGCGCTACCACCTGTGCTGGAAGCATCGCGACCTGGAAGGTGTGCTCGCGCTGTATCACCCTGACGTCCAGTACCACGACTTTTTTCAGAACCGTGTACTGGGGTATCGCGAGCTGCGTGACTATGTGCGCGCCAGCCTGCCACACGAAGCCGGCGAAGACATCGTCCATAGCGACCGCATTCGTGTGGACGGTTGCACTGCCTTCATTCAGTACCAGGTCACGGTGCAGGGCGGCGATGGCCTGGTGGCGTTTCAGTCCAGCGAGGCGATCACCGTCAAGGATGGGTTGATCTGGCAGGTAAATGAATACGCCACTCTGGTACGTCAGCACGGCAACGGCCCGGCCAGCTGCGGCCCTCGCCCAGCCACTAGCCGCCTGGGGCTCTCGCCCCGTCAGTTGTCGACCATGGCCCAAGACCTGGAGCACTACTTCCAGCGCCAACGCCCTTACCTTGACCCAGAGCTGGACCTGCAACAAGTCGCCGATGCCAGCGGCTACAGCCGCAACCAGATCTCGTACTTGCTCAATCAGGTGCTGGGGCAAAGCTTCTACCGCTACGTCAACCAGGCACGCCTGCAGCATCTGATGGCGCGCTTGAATGAGGGCAGCGCCGTGGCGACCATCGACGAGCTGGCGTTCAATGCCGGTTTCAATTCGCTTTCGGCATTCTATAAATGCTTCCGCGAACACACAGGCCTCACCCCAAAAGCTTACTTGAAGCAAAATTCTCTGCGTGCACGCACGTAAGACAGGCGCCAGCCGCCCCTACTAGCATCGCCACAGACTTGTACGAATGTGGAGCAAAACCGATGCAATCGCTGCGCACGCTCAGCCTGTGGATGGACCAGCTTGACGAGCCTTTGTGCGCGCGCCCGGCCCTGCGCCAGGACCTGGATGTAGATGTTTGCATCATCGGTGCCGGCTACACCGGCCTGTGGACCGCCTACTATCTCAAACGCCAGGCCCCGCACCTGAACATTGCCGTGATCGAAGCCAACATTGCAGGTTTCGGCGCCTCGGGGCGCAATGGCGGCTGGCTGATGGGCAATTTGCTCGGCGAAGACCGCTTGCTGGGTACCGTCTCGGCGCAGCATCGCCGCGCCAGCATCGATTTGCTCCACGGCATCCCCGATGAAGTACACAGCGTGCTGCAGCGCGAAGGCATCGACTGCGATTACCGCAAAGCTGGGGTGCTGTACTGTGCAGCGCGCTACCCTGAGCAGGAGCGCAGCCTGCGTGCCTACCTCGATGACCTGTATCGCCAAGGCATGACCGAGCAAGACTACTGCTGGCTACGCCCTGAGCAGTTGGACGCGCAACTGCGTATCAGCAATGCCTACGGCGCTATCTACAGCCCGCATACCGCGACCATTCAACCGGCCAAGCTGGTGCGTGGCCTGGCCCGGGCCGTGGAAAGGCTCGGGGTGACGATCTACGAGAACACCCCGGCCATTGACTGGCAGCCGGGTGAAGTTCGCTCGCACTTGGCCCGCATCCGCTGCCAGTGGGTGGTGCCGGCGGTCGAAGGGTACGCCGCCAGCCTGCCGCCGCTAGGCAAACACCAGTTGCCGGTGCAGAGCCTGCTGGTGGCCACAGAACCCCTACCAGAATCCATTTGGGAACAGATCGGCCTGGCCCAGGGGCAGGCTTTCAGCGAGAGCAGCCGCCAAGTGACCTACGGCCAGCGCACCGCCGACAATCGCCTGGTGTTTGGCGCTCGGGGTGGCTACCGCTTTGGCGGCCGCCTGCGGGAGAATTTCAACCTCCAGCCAGATGAAATCGAACTGCGTCGTTATCTGTTCGGTGAGCTGTTCCCACAACTACGGCACGTGCGCATCACCCATACCTGGGGCGGCAACCTGGGCATGGCGCGGCGTTTTCATCCGCACATGTTGTGCGATCGCCAGCGCGGCATCGCCTTGTCAGGCGGCTATGGCGGCGAAGGGGTCGGCGCCACCAACCTCGGTGGCCGCACCCTGGCGGCTTTGATCCTCAATCAGCATAACCAACTGACTGCCCAGCCCTGGGTGCTCGACAACCGCCCGCTGTCCAGCTTGGCCAGCTGGCCGCCCGAGCCCTGTCGCTGGCTGGGGTACAACGCGATCATCAAAAGCTTCGTCCACGAGGATCGGACCCTCGCCAACCCCGCCAGCGCGCCTTGGAGGCGGCGCCTGGCCAGCTCGCTCGCGGACTTCATGGAAGGCTTCATGCACTGACTACCCTTTCTCGACACAGGATCCACCGGTCATGAGCATCACCCAGTTCAAACACACAGACAGTGCCGTGCTCGAAAGCTGCAACCCCGTTGCGGTGCCGCTTGGCGACACCGTGGCCGTGACATCGGTCACCTGCGTGGAACGCAGCGACGGCGTGGAAACCGGCATCTGGGAGTGCACCCCAGGGCGCTGGCGTCGGCAGATCGTGCAACAGGAGTTCTGCCACTTCATCAAAGGCCGCTGCACCTTCACCCCAGACGGTGGCGAGCCCCTGGTCATAGAAGCCGGAGATGCACTGATGCTACCGGCCAACAGCACTGGCACCTGGGATATCCAGGAGACCGTGCGCAAGACCTACGTCCTGATTTTCTGATCCGCTGATCGCCTGCCTTCGATAACAACAGACAAAGCAAGGTAACCCGATATGCGTACGCTTCTGATCGCCCCACTGATGCTGGCCGCCAGCGTGGCCAGTGCCGCCGAAACCGTGAAGATCTACAACTGGTCCAGCTACGTGGCGCCCGATACGTTGAAGAACTTCCAACAAGCCACTGGCATCGTGCCAACTTATGACGTCTACGACAGCAACGAAACCCTCGACGGCAAGCTGATGACCGGCAACTCCGGCTACGATGTGGTATTCCCCTCCAACCACTTCATGGCCCGGCAGATCCAAGGCAAAGCGCTCAAGCGCCTGGACAAGTCGCAGCTGCCCAACTGGCAGAACCTCAACCCGGTGCTGCTCAAGGCGCTGGAGGGCAATGACCCTGGCAATCAGTATGGTTTTCCGTACCTGTGGGGCAGCACCGGCATTGGCTACAACATCGACAAGGTCAAGGCTGTGCTGGGCGACAACGCCCCAGTGGATTCCTGGGACCTGATCTTCAAGCCTGAGTACATGAGCAAGCTTAAAAGCTGTGGTGTAGCGGTGCTGGACAATGGCCCTGAACTGCTGCCGATCGCCCTTCACTACCTTGGGCTGCCGCACCATAGCAAGAACCCGGCCGACTATGACAAAGCCAAGGCGCTGCTGATGCAGGTGCGACCCTATATCAGCTATTTCCACTCGTCCAAATACACAGGCGACCTGGCAAATGGCGATATCTGCGTGGTGGTGGGTTTCTCGGGCGATGTGCTGCAGGCCAAGAACCGCGCCGAAGAGGCGAAGAACGGGGTGAAGGTGGGTTACTCGATCCCTAAGGAGGGTGCGCCCATGTGGTTCGACATGGTCGCCATGCCGGCCGATGCCCCGGATGAGAAGGCGGGGTACGCCTACATGAATTACCTGTTGCAGCCGCAAGTGATGGCCAACATCAGTAACTACGTGCAGTACGCCAACGGCAACCTCAAGGCCGATGGCCTGGTGGACCCGGCGATGAAGGGCAATAGCATGATCTACCCGAGTGAGGAGGTGATGGGCAAGCTGTATGCCCTTGAGGCGATGCCAGCGAAGATCGACCGCATTCGCACGCGGATCTGGGCCAGCATCAAGGCTGGTAACTGATCAACTTTAGGAAACTGGTCATCAGTGGGGCGGGTTAACCTGCAAATGCGTCGGTGAGTTCACCCTCGCAATTGCAGGTTGACCCGCGCCTACAGCGGGTCTGGATAGACCTTGGTAATCAGTGGTGCTCGCGGGTCGCGCGGAACTTGATGTCTGGCCAGCGCTCTTCCATCAGCGACAGGTTGACGCGGGTCGGCGCCAGATAGGTCAGGTGGCCGCCACCATCGATGGCCAGGTTTTCCATGGCCTTGTTCTGGAATTCCTCAAGCTTCTTCTTATCATCGCAAGCGATCCAGCGGGCCGACCACACGGTGATCGGCTCGTAGGCGCATTCAACCTTGTACTCTTCCTTCAGGCGGCTGGCGACCACGTCGAACTGCAGCACACCGACTGCACCGAGAATGATGTCGTTGCTGCGCTCGGGGAAGAACACCTGGGTCGCGCCCTCTTCCGCCAACTGTTGCAAGCCCTGACGCAGCTGTTTGGATTTCAGAGGGTCCTTCAGGCGCACCCGGCGGAACAGCTCTGGGGCGAAGTGAGGGATGCCGGTGAAGCCCAGCGCTTCGCCTTCGGTGAACGTATCGCCAATCTGAATGGTGCCGTGGTTGTGCAGGCCAATGATGTCGCCGGCGTAGGCCTCTTCCAGTTGCTCACGCTCGGAGCTGAAGAAGGTCAGTGCATCGCCGATGCGCAGGTCTTTGTTCAGACGTACATGGCGCATCTTCATGCCCTTCTCGTACTTGCCCGAGCAAATGCGCATGAAGGCGATGCGGTCGCGGTGCTTGGGGTCCATGTTCGCCTGGATCTTGAACACGAAACCTGTGAACTTCTCTTCAACGGGCTCGACGGTGCGCTCATGGGCGACACGACCCAACGGGCGAGGCGCCCAATCGACTACAGCGTCCAGCACATGGTCGACACCGAAGTTACCCAATGCCGTACCGAAGAATACCGGGGTCAGCTGGCCGTCGATGAACTCTTGCTGGTTGAACTCGTGGCAGGCTCCCTGCACCAGCTCCAGTTGTTCGACGAACGATTCGTACTGATCGCCCAGGTGCGCGCGGGCCTCGTCGGAGTCCAGCTTCTCGATGATCTTGGCTTCGGTACGTTCATGGCCATGGCCTGGGGTGTAGACCACGATGTAGTCCCCGGTCAGGTGATACACGCCTTTGAAGTCGCGGTAGCAGCCGATAGGCCAGGTGATCGGCGCGGCCTTGATCTTAAGAACCGCCTCGATCTCGTCGAGCAGTTCGATCGGGTCACGGATGTCCCGGTCGAGTTTGTTGATGAAGCTGACGATCGGCGTGTCGCGCAGGCGGCAAACGTCCATCAGGGCAATGGTTCGTGGCTCAACCCCTTTACCACCGTCGAGCACCATCAGTGCCGAGTCCACTGCAGTCAGGGTGCGGTAGGTGTCCTCGGAGAAGTCTTCGTGGCCGGGGGTGTCGAGCAGGTTGATCATGTGCTCGCGGTACGGGAACTGCATCACCGAGGTGGTGATGGAGATGCCGCGCTGTTTCTCCATTTCCATCCAGTCGGAAGTGGCGTGGCGGTCGGACTTGCGCGACTTCACGGTACCGGCGACGGCAATGGCCTTGCCCATCAGCAGCAGCTTCTCGGTGATGGTGGTCTTACCGGCGTCGGGGTGGGAAATGATTGCGAAAGTGCGGCGCTTCGCGACTTCGGCGGCCTGGTTGGTCATGGGAAATCGCCTGACTGAGGATCGAAAAGGGGCAGTATCATACCCGAATCCGCAGGCAGACCAAAGCACCGGCGCGCCGCCTGTTGAGGCGACACACCGGTTGCGGATCAGTGGTCGTCCAGCAACTCTTCACCGATGTCGGTGATTTCAAGCCGCAGGTCCAGCACCGGCCCACCGTGGGAAACCGCGTACGCCATCCACTGGTCAGCCACCTCGGTACGGCCGTAGCCACAAAGGGCAAGGTTGGTTGGCGTCCAGATCTGCGCTTCGATGTGCTGGCCTGGCGCCAAGTCATCGCCAACACTGACGAATTCATCATCCTGCAGGGTCATGACGCTCCACAGGCGGTCAGTGGCGGTTGGCTCCTTGTAGAGCTTCGCGTAGCCGTTATTGGTCAGTTCAAGGTTGCGCACCTTGGTGTTGAAATCCCGCCCGGTGCGACGGCTCCACGACTGAATGTCGTAGTAACGCATGCCGTGCTCATCTTCCATGCAGCGAAACCAAAGGCGATGCGGCTCACGCCCCGCCACAGGCGTGATGATCATGTAGTCGTCGGCCGTGAAGGCAGCTCGTCCATCCTTTTCGGCCAATTTGGCGAAATTCAGATACCCCTCAAGCGTCGGGGTGATAGAGGCGACATGCGCCACGAACGATCGGTCATACACATGATTGAACATTTTCAGCTCCTGTAAGCGACTTAAATCAGGTTTTTCAACCGCTTGTCGGCATAGCCGACACCCTTGATTTGAAAGGCCTGGGGCGCTGCGAAGCAGTGGGAATATTTGTGCGGGAAGGAAATCGGCGCTGGCCAAATGCCGCCTCAAATGGGAACCTTTGCGCCCACGGAGACGTCCATTCCCCTGCAACCCGCTTCGCTTGGGGACTGGTTTCATCAGCATTTTCGGGCCCGACGGGGTTCGGCTCATGGCTTGAACGCAGCCTTCGGTTGCCTCTTGCTGCTATTCGCGAACACACCACCCGCCGCCAGCATTGGCCGGCATCAAAGAAGTGTGCTCGCCGACAAAACAAGGAGTCCGCCTGTGGCTAAACGCTACGGAAAAGGGCTGTTGGGATGCGCCACCGTGCTCATCATCCTGGCCCTGCTGGTCCACTGGATCGGCATCGATACGATCGTGCGATATCGCGACGATCTTCAGTTCTACCTGCAAGCGCACCTGATACTGGTGCTGGCTTCGATGGCGGCGGCGCTGGCCGTGGGCATCCCCGCCGGCATTGCCTTGAGTCGACCGCACCGGGTCGACAAAGCCGAGCGCTTCATGCAGTTCTTCAACGTAGGCAACACCATCCCCCCGCTGGCCGTACTGGCCATTGCTCTGAGTATCCTCGGCATCGGTGCCGGGCCTGCGATCTTCGCGCTGTTCCTCGCCTCCCTCCTGCCCATCGTGCGCAACACCTACGAGGGCCTCAAGAACGTCCCCGCCTCACTCAAGGAAGCCGCCACCGGCATCGGCATGACACCGCGCCAGCAGCTCTGGCAAGTGGAACTACCTAATGCTGTGCCGATCATCGTCGGCGGTGTGCGGGTGGCCTTGGCGCTGAACGTCGGTACCGCGCCCCTGGCGTTTCTGATCGGTGCCAACAGCCTTGGCAGCCTGATCTTCCCCGGCATCGCCCTGAACAACCAGCCACAACTGTTGCTGGGTGCAGCCTGCACCGCGCTGCTGGCCCTGATTCTGGATGCGGCAGTGAGTTTTGCCAGCAAGCGCTGGCTGGAACGCGGCCTGGCTGGTTAACGAGAGGGAAACCATGAAGAAGAAAATCGCCTTGCTGCTGGGCGCGGCACTGCTGTTCGCAGGTTTTGCCCAGGCAGCGGAGAAACCGCTGATTCGCATCGGCGCGCGGGTGTTCACCGAGCAGACCGTGCTTGCCGAAATCACCGCGCAATACCTGCGTGCCAACGGCTTCGACGTACGCGTCACCAACGGCCTTGGCAGTAGCCTGGCACGCCAGGCACAAGAGACCGGGCAGCTCGATCTGATGTGGGAATACACCGGTGTTTCGCTGGTGTCCTACAACCACATCGAAGAACGCATGCCCAGTGCAGAGGCCACCTACGCCAAGGTCAAGGCGCTGGATGCGAAGAAGGACCTGATCTGGCTGACGCCGTCGAAGTTCAGCAATACCTACGCTTTGGGCCTGCCCAAAGAGGTGGCTGAGGCTTACCCACAGGTCAACACCATCAGCGACCTCAACCAGGTACTGCGTGATGAAAGCGACCGCAACCACTTGGTTGCCCTGGACACCGAATTCGCCAACCGGCCGGATGGCCTCGTGGGCCTCAAGCAGATGTACGACCTGCAAGTGGGGCGCGCCAATATCCGCCAGATGGATGCCGGCCTGGTCTATACCGCGATGCACAACAACCAGGTGTTTGCAGGCTTGGTGTACACCACCGACGGCCGCCTGAGCGCCTTCAAGATCAAGCTGCTCGAAGACGACAAGCACTACTTCCCCGATTACACCGCCGCCCCGGTGGTGCGCAAACAGATCATCGACGCCAACCCGAAACTGGTGGCGCTGCTCAAGCCACTGGCCGAACAGCTCGATGACGAAACCATGCGTCAGCTCAACGCCAAGGTCGATGTCCAGCACCAGAGCCCGACCAGCGTGGCCGCTGCCTTCCTGCGCGAGCACCCCTTGAACAGCGAGGTACAGCCATGAACCTGTTTGACACGTTCGCCCATCTTGACTGGGCCTTGGTGCTGCAGCTGACCTGGCAGCACATCATGCTGGTGGGCGTGGCGGTGGGCCTTGCGATTATCGTCGGGGTGCCGCTGGGCATTCTGATGACCCGCTTCCCGGTGGTCGCCGGCCCTTTGCAAGCCAGTGCCACGGTGCTGCTGACCATCCCGTCGATCGCGCTGTTTGGCTTGCTGCTGCCGTTCTACTCCAAGTTCGGCCAAGGACTCGGCCCACTGCCCGCGATCACCGCAGTGTTTCTTTATTCGCTGCTGCCGATCCTGCGCAACACCTACCTCGCCCTGACCAACGTCGAGCCCGGTATCCGTGAGGCGGCGCGGGGGATCGGCATGACCTTCGGCCAGCGCCTGCGCATGGTCGAGCTGCCCATCGCCGTGCCCGTGATCCTCGCCGGCGTGCGCACCGCCGTGGTGATGAACATCGGCGTCATGACCATCGCCGCCACCATTGGCGCCGGCGGCCTGGGGGTGCTCATTCTCACCTCAATCAGCCGCAGCGACATGTCGATGCTGCTGGTCGGCGCTGTGCTGGTCAGCCTGCTGGCGATCATCGCCGACCTGCTCCTGCAAACCCTGCAACGTGCCCTGACTCCAGAAGGACTGCGCTCATGATCGAACTGAAGAACCTCAGCAAAACCTTCAACGTCAACGGCAAGGACGTCAAAGCCGTCGACGCGGTAAGCCTCACCGTCAATGAAGGCGAAATCTGCGTGTTCCTCGGCCCGTCGGGCTGCGGCAAGAGCACCACGTTGAAGATGATCAACCGCCTGATCACGCCCACCTCCGGGCAGGTGTTCATCAATGGCGAAGACACCAGCGCGCTGGACGAAGTGACCCTGCGCCGGCACATCGGCTACGTAATCCAGCAAATCGGCCTGTTCCCCAACATGACCATCGAGGAGAACATCACCGTGGTCCCGCGCCTGCTCGGCTGGGACAAGCAAAAGTGCCGTGAGCGCGCCCGTGAGCTGATGCACATGATCAAGCTAGAACCCAAGCAGTACCTGCAGCGCTATCCGCGCGAGCTTTCCGGTGGCCAGCAGCAGCGCATCGGGGTGATCCGCGCGCTGGCAGCCGAAGCACCGGTATTGCTGATGGACGAGCCGTTCGGCGCAGTCGACCCGATTAACCGCGAGATGATCCAGAACGAGTTCTTCGAAATGCAGCGGGCGCTGAACAAGACCGTGATCATGGTCAGCCACGACATTGACGAGGCGATCAAGCTCGGCGACAAGATCGCCATTTTCCGCGCGGGTAAACTGCTCCAGCTCGACCACCCGGATACCCTGCTGGCGCACCCTGTGGATGATTTCGTGAGCAACTTCGTCGGCCAGGACAGCACCCTCAAGCGCCTGCTGCTGGTGCGCGCCGAAGATGCCGCAGACAACGCGCCATCGGTCAGCCCGCAAACCCCGGTCAATGATGCCCTGGAGCTGCTCGATGAGCATGACCGTCGTTATGTAGTGGTGACCGACGGGCAGAACAAGGCACTGGGTTACGTACGCCGCCGCGACATGCACCGCCAGCAAGGCACCTGCGGCGACTTCCTGCGCCCGTTCAACGCCACTGCATCGCACGACGAGCATCTGCGTATCCTGCTGTCGCGGATGTACGAGTTCAACCGTGCCTGGTTGCCGGTGCTGGACGCTGAGCAGGTATTCCTTGGCGAGGTCACACAGGAGTCGATTGCCGCTTACCTGAGCTCCGGGCGCTCACGTGGGGCGAAGACCAGCATTGTTTCGCCTGCCGAGGTCGCAGCTTCCTGACGGCATCATCCAGGCTTAGATGGCAGTGATTCTCATGGACGAGCACTGTCCGCCTGTCGGTAACAAAAAATTTATGAGTCATTTTCTGCACGCCGGTCCCAGAAAACCGTGGCCATAAATATGAACACCAAAGCCTCCTCCCCGTGTGCTGTCGCTCCCGGCCGCACCGGCAAAACCCTGTAGGAGCGGGTTAACCCGCGAAGGTGCCAACTCGCTCCATTCCACAATTTTTTACGCTTGAAAGTGCCAGGGGAACATCAGCTGGTCATGCGAGTCGGTTATTCAGTGGGAAGGGTGCCGTTCCACGACGATCACGCCCGGATTGCCTGTTGATTCTGCATTCTTCACGCCCTAAAGTGCGCGCCGAACGTCCATGCTGGAAACGATCCATCCGGCTCAAGTACTGAGTAGGCGAACCAAAGTGGGGATACGGAGGACGTTCAGTTGCAGCCACTTATTCTTTCAGTTTGCCCATGGAGTCCCTGAGCATGTCGATCCAGGTCGAAGACTATTTCGCACGTGACACCTTCCAGAAAATGAAGGCGTTCGCCGACAAGCAGGAAACCCCGTTCGTACTCATCGATACCCAGATGATCAGCAAGGCCTACGACGACCTGCGCGCAGGTTTCGAATTCGCCAAGGTGTACTACGCGGTCAAGGCCAACCCCGCCGTCGAGATCATCGACCTGCTCAAAGAAAAAGGCTCGAGCTTCGACATCGCCTCGATCTACGAGCTGGACAAAGTGATGAGCCGTGGCGTCAGTGCCGACCGGATCAGCTACGGCAACACCATCAAGAAATCCAAGGACATTCGCTACTTCTACGAGAAGGGTGTGCGCCTGTACGCCACCGACTCGGAAGCGGACCTGCGCAACATCGCCAAAGCCGCGCCGGGCTCTAAGGTCTACGTGCGCATCCTTACCGAAGGCTCGACCACGGCCGACTGGCCGCTGTCGCGCAAATTCGGCTGCCAGACCGACATGGCCATGGACCTGCTGATTCTCGCCCGTGATTTGGGCCTGGTGCCTTACGGCATTTCCTTCCACGTAGGCTCCCAGCAGCGCGACATCAGCGTGTGGGATGCGGCCATCGCCAAGGTCAAGGTGATCTTCGAGCGCCTGAAGGAAGAAGACGGCATCGAGCTTAAGCTGATCAACATGGGTGGCGGCTTCCCGGCCAACTACATCACCCGCACCAACAGCCTCGAAACCTATGCCGAAGAGATCATCCGCTTCCTGAAGGAAGACTTTGGTGACGACCTGCCGGAGATCATCCTTGAGCCTGGCCGTTCGCTGATCGCCAACGCCGGCATCCTGGTCAGTGAAGTGGTGCTGGTGGCACGCAAATCGCGCACCGCCGTCGAGCGCTGGATCTACACCGATGTGGGCAAGTTCTCCGGCCTGATCGAAACCATGGACGAAGCCATCAAGTTCCCGATCTGGACCGAGAAGAAAGGCGAAGCCGAAGAAGTGGTCATCGCCGGCCCGACCTGTGACAGCGCCGACATCATGTACGAGAACTACAAATACGGCCTGCCGCTGAACCTGGCCATTGGTGACCGCCTGTACTGGCTGTCGACCGGTGCCTACACGACCAGCTACAGCGCAGTTGAATTCAACGGCTTCCCGCCGCTGAAGGCTTACTACCTGTAAAGCCAAACGGGGCTTGAAGGCTAATGCCATTCAGTTGAGGCTGATGCTTTGAGCGTTAGGCCATAGGCCGCAAAATCCGATACCGGTGATCTGGTGTCGGATTTTTTTTGGCTTGGTTTTAGCCTTTTGGTGGCAGTGAGATCGAGCGCCGCCTTACAACGTGCTGCGCTCGACCTGCTGCAACCGCTCGGCATAGCGGGCTGCGTAAGACATCAACATCGGCCCCGCGCCCTGCAAGGTCACCAAGGCACTGCGCAGAAAATTCAGGTTGCCCTCCAACCGCGCCCGTTCCAGCCAGGTCCCAGCCTCGGCCAACTCGCCACGCTCGGCCAACACCATGGCCAGGCTGAACATGCCGCGAAAATCCCCCGCCTCAGCCGACCGCCGATACCAGCGCACCGCCCGTGCCGGGCTTGGCGCGGTGGCGATGCCATGCTCCAAATAGCGCCCATAGAGGTTCATCGACTTGGCATGGCCCAACAGCGCGGCCTTCTCGTAACAGATCAGCGCCTGGGCTTGATTGACCGGCAGCCCACGCCCAGTTGCGAGCATGTTGCCAAGGTTATAGAGGCCCCAATCGAGCCCTGCATCGGCGGCCTGCGCATAATGAATGGCCGCTAGTGCATCATTCACCTCGCCTCCCCAGCCCTGCTCGTGGCAACGACCGAGCATGTTATGCGCCATGGCATTGCCGCCCTGAGCTGCAATGGCGAACCAGCGCCGGGCCACACGTGCATCCTGCTCGATGCCAAGGCCATCGAGCAGGATTTGCCCAAGCAGCAACTGCGCCTCGACCATGCCCTGCCCCGCTGCCGCCAGAATTGCCTGGGCCGCCTTGCCAGGGCTGTGTTGGAGCATCGCCTGCAGGCCGGCAGCATCCACCACTTCTTCACGCCGTAACTGATAGGACACGGTTTAGACCTCGGCCCAGCGGCGCAGCAAGTTATGGTAAGTGCCTGTCAGTTGCAGCAAGGATGGATGGTCTGGCACGTCGACGGTGAGTTGCTGGATGGCATTGTCCATCTCGAAGAGCAGCGCACGCTGGCTGTCCTCGCGCACCAGGCTCTGGGTCCAGAAGGATGCCGCATAGCGCACGCCACGGGTCACCGGGTTGACCTTGTGCAAACTGGTGCCGGGGTACAACACAAGGTCACCGGCTGCAAGCTTGACCTGTTGCTCGCCATAGGTGTCCTGAATCACCAGCTCTCCACCGTCGTAGCTGGCTGGGTCGCTGAGGAACAGGGTCGAGGACAGATCGGTGCGCACTCGTTCGGCGCTGCCTTTGGGCTGGCGCAGCGCATTGTCGATGTGGAAACCGAAATTCCCGCCCTCGCGGTAGCAGTTGATCAGCGGCGGGAACACCTTGTGTGGCAGCGCCGCCGACATGAACTGGGGGCTTTGCCACAAGCGATCGATCAGCGCACTGCCGATTTCCTTGGCCAGGGCATGGCCTTCTGGCAATTGCAGGTTGTGCTTGGCCTTGGCCGACTGAAAACCGGCCGTGGCCTTGCCATCTGCCCAGTCGGCCTGCTCCAGCGCTACGCGAATGCGAGCCAGCTCTTGAGCATCGAACACCCCTGGAATATGAAGCAACATGCGACGGCACCGTTAAGAACTGTAAGATTTCGATGATATTGATTCCCTTTTACACTGCACAAGCCCTGACTGGGCTTACACGTTTCAGTGTCGCTAAAACGTAAAGAGAATATGTAAAGATTGTAAATTTCTAGCGAATGGTAACGAGTCTCAATTGTGCCTTACAAATCCTTACATTAACATCCGCGGCCTTCACACCTTGGGGAAGGTCCAGCGCAATGCCAAACGTACCATCTGCAGTAAGCTCACCACGCTCGATCGTAACCGCCATCGGCTTAGCCCTCGGCGCGTCCGGCGCCTATGCTGCCGACCCGGTCGCCAGCACTGCCTTGACCCTCGACGCCACCAGCGTCAAGGGTAAAGCTGAGCAAGCCAGCACCGATTACCAAGTAGAGCGTGCCTCCTCGCAGAAGTACACCGCACCGCTGGTGGACACCCCGCGCTCGGTCACCGTCATCCCGCAACAAGTCATCAAGGACACCAATGCCCTGACCCTGCAGGACGCGCTGCGTACCGTACCGGGAATAACGTTTGGTGCTGGCGAAGGCGGCAACCCGCAAGGCGACCGCCCGTTCATCCGCGGTTTCGACGCCCAAGGCGACACCTACCTGGATGGCGTGCGTGATACCGGCGCCCAGAGCCGGGAAATCTTCGCCATCGAATCGGTCGAAGTGGCCAAGGGTCCGAACTCGGCGATTGGTGGTCGTGGTGCCGCAGGCGGTACCATCAACCTGGTCAGCAAACGTGCCCACCTGGGCAATTCGCTCGACGGCGCCTGGACCTGGGGCAGTGACCAGACCCAGCGTTACACCCTCGATGGCAACTACCAGTTCAGTGACACCGCCGCCGGGCGCCTGAACCTGATGACCCACGACAGCAACGTCGCCGGCCGCGACAAGGTCAACTACGACCGCTGGGGTATCGCACCCTCGCTGGCCTTTGGGTTGGGCACGCCCACCCGCGTCAACCTTGACTACTACCACCTGGAAAGCGACGACCTGCCTGACTCGGGCATTCCCTACAGCATCCCGGCAGGTGGCAGCAACGCACGCACCTCTGCTCACCCGAGCAAGCCCTACGACGGTGGCGACAGCGACAACTTCTACGGCCTGACCGACCGCGATTTTCGCAAGACCCGCGTCGATATCGCCACCTTCGCCATCGAGCACGACCTTAGCGACACCCTGACGGTGAAAAACACCCTGCGCCATGGCAACAGCATGCAGGACTACATCCTCACCCAGCCCGATGACAGCAAGGGCAACGTCAACAACGGCAGCGTCTGGCGCCGCGCCAACACACGGGTTGGCAATACCGCCACCACAACCAACCAGACCGACCTGTTCGGCGAGTTCTACCTGGCCGGGCTGAAGAACAGCTTCTCCACCGGAGTGGAACTGAGCCGCGAAGAAAGCCAGCGCTCGTCCTACACCGTCAACACCGATACCGTGCCAGGCGGCGCCGCCAACACCAACTGCACCCCAGGCATGATCGGCGCCAGCAGTGGCTATAACTGCACCTCGCTGAGCAATCCGAACCCGGACGACCCGTGGAGCGGCAGCATCGCCCGCAACTACGCTGGCACCACCACCAACAGCAAGACCCGTGCACTTTACGTATTCGACACGCTGGAACTGACGCCGCAGTGGCTGCTGAACATGGGCCTGCGCTACGACCACTTCGATACCGACTACAAAACCTACAACGCAGCAGGCACTACGACCGCCAAGGGCCAGGACACCAGTGAGTTCGTCACCGGCCAGTTAGGGCTGGTGTGGAAGCCTGCCGAAAACGGCAGCATCTATGTGTCCTATGCCACCTCTGCAACGCCACCTGGCGCGATGCTCGGCGAAGGCACCGAAGGCAACCCACTGCCAGGCACTCCTGATCGCAGCGGTAACTTGCTCAGCAGCGACCTGGAGCCCGAAGAAACCACAAACTACGAGATCGGCACCAAGTGGGACCTGCTCAACGAGCGCCTGTCCCTGGCCGCCGCGCTATTCCGTACCGAGAAGGAAAACGCCCGCGTACAGGTAGGCACTACCAGCTACGAAAACGTTGGTGAAACCCGCGTGCAGGGCATCGAGTTGTCGGCCAGCGGCAAAATAACCGACAAGTGGCAGGTATTTGCTGGCTACACCTACATGCAAGCGCGCCAGATCGATGGTGGGCCCATTGGCGGGGTCAACGATGGCAACCAACTGCCAAACACCCCCAACAACAGCGCCAGCCTGTGGACCACTTACTCGATCACGCCAAAGCTGACCGTTGGCGGCGGCGCATTCTATATGGATGAGGTCTACGGCAACGTGGCCAATACCACGGTAGTAGACAGTTACGTGCGCTACGACGCCATGGCCGCCTACAAGCTGACCAAGAACGTCGACCTGCAACTGAACGTGCAGAACCTGACCAACGAGGTGTATTACGACAAGGCCTTCTCTACTCACTTCGCCAATCAGGCAGCGGGCAGGACCGCATTGCTGACCACCAGCGTCCACTTCTGAAGATCCGAAGCCCAGCCCCGTTCACTCCAGTGAGCGGGGTTTTTGCGTATCAAGGCATAATCCCCGCCGCATAGAGGGCGGTAGCGACACAAGGTGAAGACGTGGTGAAGAAGACGCTGTTTCAACTGCACTGGTTTTTTGGCATCACCGCAGGCCTGGTGCTGGCAGTGATGGGTATCACCGGTGCGCTGTACTCGTTCCAGGAAGAGCTGCTGCGCGCCTTCAACGCCGATGTCCTCAAGGTTGAAGTACGGGCTGAGGGCGTACTGCCGCCAGCCGAGCTGGTTAGCCGCGTGGAAACCGCCCAGGGCGAGAAAGTTTCGATGCTGTGGGTGGATGTACGCGAAGGCAACGCTGCGCGGGTGTTCTTCACCCCGCCACCCGGCGAGCGCCGGGGCACACTGCGCTATGCCGACCCCTACACTGGCGAGCTCAAGGGCGATGCCGCCGGCCAGGGTTTCTTCAACCTGATGCTGAGCCTGCACCGCTTCCTCGCCATGGGCGACACTGGCCGGCAGATCACCGGCGCCTGCACCCTGATGCTGGTGTTTTTCTGCCTGTCCGGCCTCTATCTGCGCTGGCCGCGCAAGGCGCTCAACTGGCGGACCTGGCTGACCCTCGACTGGGCCAAAAAGGGCCGTGCCTTCAACTGGGATCTGCACGCGGTGGCCGGTACTTGGTGCCTGCTGTTCTACCTACTGTTCGCGCTTACCGGGTTGTTCTGGTCTTATGAATGGTATCGCTCGGGGCTGAACAAGCTGCTGGCGGAGCCAGCGGCCGGTCAGCAGCACAAACGCGGTGAGGGCCGTGGCCGTCATGGGCCGCCCAATATCGACAAGCATGCGCCGCCGCTGGTGGTCGACTACGACGCTATCTGGGCCACCCTCAAAGGTGCAGCCGGCCCGAGCCTTGCCACCTATAACCTGCGCCTGCCGCCAGCGGGCAACCAGCCGGCGAATCTGTTCTATTTACTAGAGGGTGCAGCCCACCCACGGGCATTCAACACATTGGTAATCGACCCGGCAACTGGCCAGATCAAGCGCCACGAGCGCTACATCGAAAAGCCCTTCAAGGCTCAGTTGCTGCAAAGCGTCTACGCACTGCATGTCGGCGAATACTTCGGCCTACCCGGGCGCATCATCGTCACCATCGCCAGCCTGAGCATGCCGCTGTTCTTCGTCACCGGCTGGCTGCTATACCTCGACCGACGGCGCAAGAAGCGCCAAGTGCTTGCCGCCCGCAGCCATGTGGATGCTCGGCAGGGCGACGGTGACAGCTGGCTTGTTGGTTTCGCCAGCCAAAGCGGCCTGGCCGAACAACTGGCTTGGCAAAGCGCAAGCCAGCTGCAGGCAGCGGGCTTGCCGGTACGCGTCCGCGCCCTGGCCGAGCTGAATGAGGCCGACTTGAAGCAGGCCCGTCGCGCCCTGTTCGTGGTCAGTACCTTCGGCGACGGCGAAGCCCCCGACAGTGCCCGTGGCTTCGAACGCAAGGTGCTCGGCCAGCCCTTGACGTTGAACCACCTCAACTACGCCCTACTCGCCTTGGGGGATCGGCAGTATCCACATTTCTGTGGTTTCGCCCGACGCCTGCAGGCTTGGTTGAGTGATCGGGGCGCCAGCAGCGCTTTCGGCCCAGTGGAAGTGGACAATGCCGACAAGGCCGCTGTGCAGCTCTGGCAGCAGCAGCTGGCGCAACTGACAGGTGTTCAACCTGTCAGCGCCTGGCAGCCGCCGAGTTTCGGCAACTGGACCCTGGTCAGGCGCGAGCAGCTCAAC
This sequence comes from Pseudomonas promysalinigenes, assembly GCF_014269025.2. NCBI lineage: Bacteria > Pseudomonadati > Pseudomonadota > Gammaproteobacteria > Pseudomonadales > Pseudomonadaceae > Pseudomonas > Pseudomonas promysalinigenes. Next base: position 4,112,029 of record NZ_CP077094.1, read on the forward strand.
CCCGGCAGCCAAGGCCAACCGGTCTACCTGCTAGGCCTGCGGCCAGAGCAACCGGCCAGTTGGGAAGCCGGTGACCTGGTGGAAATCCTGCCGCTCAATGGGCGCGCCCGGATCGATGCGTTTGTGCATGGCATGGCGCAGGACGCCAATGTCAGCGTGCAGGTCGAAGGCTTGCACACAACCCTGAGCCAGGCCCTGGCTGGCCGCCAGCTGCCGAGCCGTCGCGACCATCTGCTTGGCCTGCACCCGCAGGCCCTGGTTGATGCCCTGGTACCGATCGGCACCCGCGAATACTCCATCGCCTCCATCGCCAGTGATGGGGTGCTGGAGCTGATCGTGCGCCAGGAGCGTAATGCGCACGGCCATCTCGGCCTGGGCTCGGGCTGGCTGACCGAATACCTGCCGCTTGATGGCACCCTAAGCCTGCGCTTGCGCCGCAATAGCAGCTTCCACCTGCCCCAGCCTCCTGCACCGATGATCCTGATCGGCAACGGCACGGGGCTGGCAGGCCTGCGCAGCTTGATGCGAGCGCGGGTCAATGCTGGCGAGCAGCGCAACTGGTTACTGTTCGGTGAGCGCAACCGCGCCCATGACCTGCTGTGTGGCGCAGAACTGCAGGGCTGGCTCGCCAGCGGCGACCTGGCACGGCTGGACCTTGCCTTTTCACGTGATCAGGCCGAAAAGGTGTATGTGCAGGATGTGTTGCTGCAGCAGGCCGAGGCCTTGAAGCAATGGGTGCTAGACGGGGCTTGTGTGTATGTCTGCGGCAGCCTGCAAGGCATGGCGGCAGGGGTGGACGCAGCGCTCAAGGGCATCCTTGGAGAAGCGACTGTGCAGCAGCTGATAGAAGATGGGCGTTATCGGCGGGACGTGTACTAACCGAAAAATGATGTAACCAAGGCCGGCCTCTTCACTATTAAACCCGCGAAGAGGCCGGTTCTGCTTCAGTGGATTTCGTAGGTATCGGCATCCAGGTTGGCCGGAAATTTGGTGCGGTAGGCCGCCAGCTCCGCCGCGCTCAACACCGCCGTGAACACCCCGTCCGCTTCCCCCGCACTGAGCAGGCTCTCGCCCTGAAAGTCCAGCACCTGGCTGTCGCCGGAATAGGCAAAGCCTTTGCCATCGGTGCCCACGCGGTTCACCGCTGCTACATAGCACAGGTTCTCGATGCCCCGCGCCGGCAGCAGCCGGTTCCAGTGCAGGCGCCGTGCCGCAGGCCAATTGGCGGTGTACAGCAGCAGGTCGGTGTCCTGAGCATCACGGCTCCATACCGGGAAACGCAGGTCATAGCAGATCAGCGGACGCACCCGCCACCCCTTGAGCTCGAACTGCACCTGACGCTCACCTGGGGTGTAGTGCTTGTGCTCGCCGGCCATGCGGAACAGGTGACGTTTATCGTAATGCAGCACCTCGCCATCCGGGCGCGCCCACAACAAACGGTTACGGTGGCTACCGTCGGCAGCCTGGATGATCACGCTGCCGGTGACCACCGCATCGATGCGCTTGGCCTGGGCCTTCAGCCACTTGTAGGTTGGGCCGTTTTCAGGCTCACACAAGGTGTGCGACTGCATGGAAAACCCTGTGGTGAACATTTCCGGCAGTACCACCAGGTCGGCGCCGCGCGCCTGATCCAGCAGCACCTCGAAATGCGCATAGTTGGCTTCACGGTCGTGCCAGGCCAGGGCGGTCTGCACCAGGGCGATTTTCAGGTTAGGCAGTGCACTCAGATCGCGCATAGTTTTTCCGCTGCCTGGCGCAGCGTCTCCTCACGTTTGGCAAAGCACAGGCGCACCAGGCGTTGCTCGGGGACAGGTTGCTGGTAGAACACCGAGACCGGAATGGTCGCCACACCGTGCTCGCGGGTGAGCCACATGGCCATGTCGACATCGTTCAGGTCCGGGCGAATTTGCGAATAGTCCACCAACTGGAAGTAAGTACCCGCGGTAGGGGTAAACCGCAAACGCGATCCTTCGAGCAGGCCGCAGAACAAATCGCGCTTGGCTTGGTAAAACCCCGGCAGCTCATCGATGTGCTCCGGGTGCTCGGCCATAAAGTCGGCCAAGGCACACTGCAGTGGTGTAACACCGCAGAAATTGACGTACTGGTGCACCTTGCGCAATTCGGCGGTCAAGGCCGGTGGCGCGATCACATAGCCGGTTTTCCAGCCGGTGACGTGGTAGGTCTTGCCGAACGAGCTGATGACGAAGGCGCGTTGGTACAACTGTTCATGGGCCAGCACACTGGCATGGCGCACGCCATCGTAGACCAGGTGTTCGTAAACTTCGTCGCTGACCAGGTAGATATCGCGGCCTGCGATCAGTTGCGCCAGTTGCTCGAGGTCCTCACGGCTGATCAATGCACCACTGGGGTTGTGCGGCGAATTAAGGACGACCATGCGCGTACGGGGGCTTAAAGCATCGCTGAACGCCTGCCAATCGATGCGGAAGTCGCCGTCACTGAGCTGCACATGCACACAGCGCCCGCCTGCCAGTTCAACCGACGGCTCGTAACTGTCGTAACAGGGGTCGAAGACGATCACCTCGTCACCTGGGTGAACCACTGCCTGGATGGCGCAGAAGATCGCTTGCGTGGCGCCAGGGGTGATGGTCACTTCATGGTCAGCATCCACCATGGCGCCATATAACCTGGCGACTTTGGCGGCCACCTGCTGACGCAGGGCCGGCAGGCCAGTCATCGGGCAATACTGATTGTGACCGGCGGACACATGCCGACCGACCGCATCGAGCAGCGCTTGCGGGCCGTTGAAGTCGGGAAAGCCCTGGGACAGGTTGAGCGCGCCGGTTTGCGCGGCCAGCTGAGACATGGTGGTGAAGATGGTCGTGCCGACATTCGGCAGTTTGCTGCGGATCATGGAGCCCTCTTTCCTGGGGTGTATCCGGCACGGGTGGAGTCCGAGCATAGCGGATCGCGTGGTCAGGAAAAAGGTTGAAACAATAACAGGATTGCTCTGGATCAAAGGGCAATTTCGCGGGTAAACCCGCTCCTACAGTTGATGCGTAAATCTGCATCGGCACCCTGTCGTAGGAGCGGCTTTAGCCGCGAAGCAGAATCAGCGCTTGTCGCGGCGCTTTTTCTCGGCCTTCTTGTGGTGGGACATCAAGCGGCGCTTCTTGTTGACCTGGCGATCGGTGAGGGTATTTTTCTTGCCCTCATAGGGGTTTTCACCACCTTTGTACTCGATGCGGATCGGGGTACCGACCAACTTGAGCACACGGCGGTAGGTATTTTCCAAGTAGCGCGAGTAAGACTTGGGAATCTTCTCGGTCTGGTTGCCGTGGATCACGATCAGCGGTGGGTTGGCGCCGCCGAGGTGGGCATAACGCAGCTTGATACGGCGACCGTTGACCAACGGCGGTTGGTGCTCGCTTACCGCGTCTTCGAGGATCTGTGTCAGGCGGCTGGTCGGCCAGCGGGTGACCGCAGACTTGAACGCGGCCTGTACCGACTTGTACAGGTTGCCCACGCCGGTGCCATGCAGGGCTGAGATGAAGTGGATGTCGGCGAAGTCGACGAAGAACAGCCGACGCTCCAATTCGGTCTTGACGTAGTCGCGCTCGCCCGGCTCCATGCCGTCCCACTTGTTCAGCGCGATGACGATGGCGCGGCCGGCTTCGAGGGCGAAGCCCAGCAGGTTCAGGTCATGGTCGACCACACCTTCGCGGGCGTCCATGACGAAGATCACGACGTTGGCGTCCTTGATCGCCTGCAGGGTTTTGACCACCGAGAACTTTTCGACTTCCTCGTGGATCTTGCCGCGCTTACGCACACCCGCGGTGTCGATGAAGGTGTACTTTTCGCCATCACGCTCGAACGGGATATAGATACTGTCACGGGTGGTACCTGGCTGGTCGTAGACCACCACCCGCTCTTCCCCAAGCATGCGGTTGACGAGGGTCGACTTGCCCACGTTCGGGCGGCCGATGATGGCGATCTTGATGCCATCTTTCTCGCTCGGGCCAGGGATGCGGACAGCTTCCTCGCCCTCGGCGACCTCAGCGTCCAGGGCTTCCTCGACCTGGTCACGCGGGATGTGGCCGAGCACAGCTTCCATCAACGCGTTGATACCCCGGCCCTGGGAGCCAGCCACCGGGATGGCGTTGCCCATGCCCAGCGGCGAGAACTCTGCGCGCGCCACATCGGCATCGATGTTGTCGATTTTGTTGGCGACCAGAATTGCCTCTTTGTTGCGCTTGCGCAGGTGCTCGGCAATCATCTGATCCGCGGCGGTCATGCCGGCGCGGGCGTCAACCAGAAACAATACATAGTCAGCTTCTTCGATGGCCATCAGCGACTGCTCGGCCATCTTCTCGTCCATGCCCACTTCGTCACCGGTAATACCGCCGGTGTCGATCAGGATGAAGGAACGACCCTGCCAGGAGGCATCACCGTACTGGCGGTCACGGGTCAGGCCCGACAAGTCACCGACGATGGCATCGCGGGTCTTGGTCAGGCGGTTGAACATGGTGGATTTGCCGACGTTCGGGCGGCCCACCAGGGCGATTACGGGAACCATGCGGCTCTCCACTCTTGAATTCTTGAAAATGCAAAGGCCGCTGCAAGGCAGCGGCCGGAGTTCGGGCGGCGTATCCTACGCCGCGGCCTGAAGCCCACCAGGGCTCCAAGCATAGCTTCAGCGAACGGTCAGTGCCTCGAGCTTACCGCTATTGCCAAAGACGTAGATGGTGTCGCCGACCACAAGTGGACGAGCGCGCACACCATCGCTGTCGATCCGCTCACGGCCGACGAAACGGCCATCGACCTGGCTCAGCAGGTGCAGGTAACCTTCGAAGTCACCCACCGCCACGTAGCTTGAGAACACCTCTGGCGCGCTCAGCTGGCGACGGGCCATCGAATCGTTGCTCCACAGCGCGCTGGAAGAACGTTCGTCAACACTCTCGACAGTACCGCTGGCTTCACTGACATAGACGTTACCGTAACCCTGGGCAACGCCCACGTAGCTGGAAGCATCGCGCTGCCACAGCACACGGCCGCTTTCCAGGTCCAGGCCCGCGACGCGGCCCTGGTAGGTGCTGACGTACAGGGTACCACCGGACAGCAGCAGGCCGCCGTCGATATCCACCACACGGTCCAGTTCGGAACGGCCCTGCGGCACGGCCACGCGGCTTTCCCACACCGGCACGCCGTTGTTGATGTCAACCGCAACCACTTTACCGGTGGACAGGCCAGCCACAGCCAGGCGGTTGGTAGCGATCGGTGCACCGGTGCCACGCAGGGTCAACACGGCCGGGGTGCTCTCGTAGATCCAGCGGCGGTCGCCAGTGGCGGCATCCAGGCCAATCAAGCGATCGTCCTGGGTTTGCACCACTACCACGTCACCGTTGTTGGCCGGCGGCGCGAGCACTTCACTGGTGACGCGCGCCTTCCAGCGCTCCTCACCCGTGCTGGAATCCAGCGCGATCACCTCACCCTTGAGAGTGCCGAGCATGACCAGGCCATAACCGACACCAACAGCGCCGGAAACTGGCTTTTCCAGGTCCTTTTTCCACACCACGTCGCCAGTGAGGCGGTCGAGGGCGAACACTTCGCCGTTGACATCGGAGGCATAGATGCGGTCGTTCTCGATCGCGGGAACCAGCGTGTTGTAAGTTTCACCCTGACCGTCACCGATCGAACGGCTCCACAGTTTTTTCAACGCCACTTCTTCGGTGAACTTGGTCAGTTCGGCCGGAGGCAGTTCCTTTTTGCTGTTGCTGCTGCAACCTGCGGCCAGCACGGCCAGGGTCAGCACTGCTGCTTGTTTCCAACCGATCACTTACGCATCCCCTTTGGCCAAGTCATCCAGCTTCAGTTGCAGGCCACCGACCGCTGCTTCATCAGACAGCGCGGCCTTGGCTTTTTCGTAGGCACTGTGGGCATCGTCGCCGCGCCCCAATTGCACCAGCAGGTCTCCCTTCAACTCTTCACGGCTGGCCAGAAACGCTTTTTCAGTGTCACCGTCGAGCAGCTTGAGGGCCTCTTCGGCCTTGTTCTGCGCGGCGAGCACACGCGCCAAGCGCTGGCGCGAGATCTCACCCAGGGTGACGTCGGCAGGCTTGTCCAGCACGCTTTTCAGCTCGGCAGCAGCGTCGTCGAGCTTGCCGGTCTCGACCGCAACCTTGGCCACGAACAGGCTGCCGTACTGAGCGTACGCGGTACCGCCGAACTCGCTCTTGAGCTTGCCGGCCAGTTCCGCAACCTTGGTCGCATCAGGCTGGCCGGCCGGCGTCAGACTGGTTTCTAGCAGGGCCTGATACAGCTGCGAAGCACCTTGCGCCTGGTTGCTCTGGTACTTGTGCCAGGTATTCCAGCCCAACACCACCACGCCAGCCAGCAGGGCACCGGTCAGCAGCGGCTTGCCGTTGCGGTTCCACCAGTCCTTGACTCCGGCCAGTTCATCATCGGTACTCGACACCCCAATACTCCTTTTCGCCTATTCGCTTGTTGAACCGCGTTACGCCTGGGCGATCGCGGTTTCCAGGTGCTCAGCCAGAGCATCCCAGGCAATGTTCTGTTGTTCGCCCTGGCCACGCAGGGGCTTGATGCCAACTTCCTGCTTGGCCAGCTCATCGTCGCCGAGAATCAGGGCGAACAGGGCGCCGCTCTTGTCGGCTTTCTTGAATTGACTCTTGAAGCTGCCGCCACCGGCGTTGACCGCCAGGCGCAGGCCCGGCAAGCGATCACGCAGGCCCTCGGAAACACGCAGAGCGGCCAACTCCGCCTGGTCGCCAAAGGCGCACAGGTAGACGTCGATGGTGCGACTGATCGATTCAGGCACCTTGCCGAGGGTTTCCAGCAGCAGGATCAGGCGTTCGATACCCATGGCGAAACCTACACCAGTGGTAGGCTTGCCGCCCATCTGCTCGACCAGGCCATCGTAACGGCCACCCGCGCATACAGTGCCTTGAGCTCCGAGCTTGTCGGTGACCCACTCGAACACGGTCTTGCTGTAATAGTCCAGGCCACGTACCAGCTTGGTATTGATCACGAACGGAATGCCGGCGGCATCCAGGCGAGCCTTGAGGCCCTCAAAGTGCGTGCGGGAGTCTTCGTCCAGGTAATCTTCCAGCTTCGGGGCGCCGACCAGCACCGCCTGGGTGCCTTGGTCCTTGCTGTCGAGAATTCGCAGCGGGTTGCTCTTGAGGCGGCGCTGACTGTCTTCGTCGAGCTGCTCAAGGCGCGCGCTGAGGAATTCGACCAGGGCGTCACGGTAGCGGGCACGGGCTTCGCTGGTGCCCAGGCTGTTGAGCTCGAGCTTGACAGCATCCTGGATGCCCAGCAGGCCCCAAAGGCGCCAGGTCAGCATGATCAGTTCGGCGTCGATGTCCGGGCCGTCGAGGTTGAATACCTCCACGCCAATCTGGTGGAACTGGCGGTAACGACCTTTTTGCGGGCGCTCATGGCGGAACATCTGGCCGATGTACCAGAGCTTCTGCACCTGGCCATTGCCGGTTATGCCGTGCTCCAGTACAGCGCGCACGCAAGCGGCGGTGCCTTCTGGGCGCAGGGTGAGCGAATCGCCGTTACGGTCTTCGAATGTATACATCTCTTTTTCGACGATGTCGGTGACTTCACCGATCGAGCGTTTGAACAGCTCGGTGAACTCGACGATCGGCGTGCGGATCTGGCTGTACCCATAGGTATCCAGCAGCCCGGCAACGGTACCTTCGAAGTAGCGCCAGAGCGGCGACTGCTCTGGCAGGATGTCGTTCATGCCACGAATGGCTTGCAGCGATTTGCTCACGAAAAGTCCTTACGAATCTATGTGTCAGCTACGGGCGATCAGTGCCGCGTCAGCCTCGACCTTTTCGGCCGCTTTCTGGCGGATGAGCTTCTCCAGCTCATCGACCAGGTTGTCATTGGTCAGCTTCTGTGCTGGCTTGCCGTCGATATACACAAGGTTAGGCGTGCCACCGGTCAACCCCACGTGGGACTCCTTGGCTTCACCCGGCCCGTTGACCACGCAACCGATCACCGCCACATCCAGCGGGACCAGCAAGTCCTCGAGGCGCCCTTCCAGCTCGTTCATGGTCTTGACCACATCGAAGTTCTGCCGCGAACAGCTCGGACAGGCGATGAAGTTGATGCCACGCGAACGCAGGTGCAAAGACTTGAGGATGTCGTAGCCAACCTTCACTTCTTCGACAGGGTCAGCGGCCAGCGAGATGCGGATGGTATCGCCAATGCCTTCGGCCAGCAGCATACCGAGGCCGACAGCGGATTTCACCGTCCCCGAACGCAGGCCACCGGCTTCGGTGATACCCAGGTGCAGCGGTTGAATGATCTGCTTGGCGAGCAGGCGATAGGCCTCCACGGCCATGAACACATCGGAAGCCTTGACGCTGACCTTGAAGTCCTGGAAATCCAGGCGGTCCAGATGTTCGACATGACGCAGGGCCGACTCCACCAGTGCAGCTGGGGTCGGCTCGCCGTACTTCTTCTGCAGGTCCTTTTCCAGGGAGCCTGCATTGACGCCGATGCGGATTGGAATACCACGGTCGCGCGCAGCATCGACCACCGCGCGCACGCGGTCTTCGCGGCCAATGTTGCCGGGGTTGATGCGCAGGCAATCGACACCAAGCTCAGCCACGCGCAGGGCGATCTTGTAGTCGAAATGAATGTCGGCAACCAGCGGCACGGTGACCAGCTGCTTGATCTTGCCGAACGCTTCGGCGGCGTCCATGTCCGGTACCGACACTCGCACGATATCGACGCCGGCATCGACCAGGCGCTGGATCTGCGCCACGGTGGCCAGCACATCGTTGGTGTCGGTGTTGGTCATGCTCTGCACCGCGATGGGGGCATCGCCACCCACCGGCACATTGCCGACCCAGATTTTGCGGGATTCGCGACGTTTGATCGGAGATTCGCCGTGCATGACTTTACTGTCCCAACTTCAGGCGAGCGGTTTCGCCACTGGTGAACGGGGCAACATCGACCGGCTGGCCGTTGTAACTGACCTGGGCGCCCCGGGCAAAGCCCAGACGTACCGCAAATGGCGGTTTGCCGGTCAGCTCGAGGTTGTCCCCTTTGCGCTTGATGGCGCTGAACAGCACCTTGCCATTGCCATCGGACACTTGAGTCCAGCAATCGGCGGTGAACTGTATTGCGACCTTGGCGCTACCGGCCGGTACAGCCGCTGGGGCAGCAGGCTCGGCAGTTGCCGGGGCGCTGGCCGCTGGGACGGCTGGGGCTGCGGGGGCGACGGCGGTGGCCGGTGCCTGCTGCACGGCAGCTGAAGCCGAAGCCGGGGCAGACTCAGCCGGGGCAACTTCGCTGGTCGGCTGGGTAACCGCGTCGGTTGGCGCCTGCTGCAGGGCCAGTGGCGCGCTCTCGGGCTGCTGCCCCGCCGTCACGGCCTGGTCTTCAGGCTCATCCAGCGGGTGGATCTGCGTGGTACCGTCGGCGCTTTCGACTTCGACATGTTCCAGGGCAATTTTCGCCAGGTCCTTGCCTTTGAGGCTGCCCTTGTCCTGCCACCAGATGAAACTGCCACCCACCACCGCGACCAACAGCAGCAAGGTCACGCCGCGCATGATGTTATGCGACAAACGCATCGGCTCTTCGATACGGCCGAGCGAGTGCACGTCACTGCCTTTGGCGTGGGTGCCGGTGTACTGGTCGAAGGCTTCGACCAGGGGTGCCTGGTCCATCTCCATCAGTTTGGCGTAGGCGCGGATGTAACCTCGGGCAAAGGTGTGCCCTGGCAGCTTGTCGAAGGCGCCGGTTTCCAGGTGATTCAACGAATTGACGGTGAGGTTCAGCTTGCGGGCCACCTCGGCTTGCGACCACTCCCGTTTCTCGCGGGCCTGGCGCAACAATTCACCGGGGTTCTGGCCAGTCGCTGCTGCTACTTCGGGATGCGCGGCTTTCATCGTTGCTCCGACAGGTATTGCTGATATTCCGGCGTACCGGGATAAAGTCGTTGTAATTGCTGGCCAAGATCGGCCAGGGTACCTTGCTCGTCGAACACACGGGCAAGGCGGCTGCCCAGCAGCAGGCTACGGGCGGTGTGATCGCTCAACTGGCTGAAACGATCGTAGTATTCACGGGCCGGCACATAATGCCTGTTTTCGTAGGACAACTCAGCCATTTCCAATAACGCTCTGGGCTGGCGTCGGTCGAGTTGCAGGGCCTTGGTCAGATACGCATGTGCCTGGTCGCGATCGTCGAGCTTCAGGGCCGTGAGGCCAAGGTTCTCGTACACGCGCGAGCGTTCAGGATACAGGGTATCGGCACTGGCCAGGCGAAACATCTGCTCGGCTTGGGCAAAACGTTGCTGAGCATATAGGAAACTGCCGTAATTGTTGCGAATTCGCGTATCGCCAGGGCGCGACAGTAGCGCTTTTTTGAAATGCGCCTCGGCCAGGGCAGGCTCCGCCTCGGCCTGGAACACCAGGGCCAGCGCCGCATGGGCATCGGCGTCACCTGCATTGAGGGCCAGGGCTTTGCCAAGAGGCGCCTTGGCCTGCTGGGTCAAACCTTGTTGCAGATACCCCAGGCCAAGCTGCGTGTACGCACGGCCTGCCTCCAGCCGCCCTTGCCGATTGGCAAGGGGGTCGCTTGCACCGCCGGACACGCAGCCGGCCAGCAGCGATAGCGCAAGGATCGACAGCGCGGCGCGCAAGCTCATGACAAAGCCAGGCTCAGTGGCGCACGCCGCTGACTGGCTGCTCAGCGTCAGCGGACAGCTGGCGGACAGCGATATAGCGCTCGCTGCGGCGGGTACGGTCGTTTACCTGACCGACCAGTTGACCACAGGCCGCGTCGATATCGTCGCCGCGGGTGGTACGGGTGGTGACGTTGAAGCCACCATGGTGCAGCAGGTCCTGGAAGCGGCGGATAGCGTTGTTGCTCGGCCGTTCGTAACCCGAATGAGGGAACGGGTTGAACGGGATCAGGTTGATCTTGCACGGTACGTCGCGCAGCAATTCGATCATTTGCGCCGCATGCTCAGGCTGGTCGTTGACGTCCTTGAGCAAGGTGTACTCGATGGTCAGTACACGCTTGCCGCCAAGGGTCGACATATAACCCATGCACGACTCAAGCAGCATCTTCAGTGGGTACTTTTTATTGATCGGCACCAGCTGATTGCGCAGTTCGTCGTTGGGTGCGTGCAGCGACAAGGCCAGCGAGACGTCGATGTGCTTGGCCAGCTCGTCGATCATCGGCACCACGCCCGAGGTGGACAGGGTGACGCGGCGCTTGGAAATGCCATAGCCCAGATCTTCCATCATGATCTTCATGGCGGCGATGACATTGTCGAAGTTCAGCAGAGGCTCGCCCATGCCCATCATGACCACGTTGGTAATGGCGCGGTCGATCTTGGCAGGGACGGTCCCAAAAGATTTGTTCGCAAGCCACACCTGCCCGATCACTTCGGCGGCGGTGAGGTTGCTGTTGAAGCCTTGCTTGCCGGTGGAGCAGAAACTGCAGTCCAGGGCGCAGCCGGCTTGGGACGATACGCAGAGCGTGCCGCGGTCGTCGGTGGGGATGTAGACGGTTTCGACGCAGCTGCCGGAGGCAACGCGGATCACCCACTTACGGGTACCGTCTGCGGAAATGTCTTCACTGACCACTTCCGGGCCGCGAATCTCGGCAACGGCCTCGAGTTTTTCGCGCAAGACTTTGCCGACATTGGTCATGGCGGCGAAATCGTCGACGCCAAAATGGTGAATCCACTTCATCACCTGCCCGGCGCGAAAGCGCTTCTCCCCGATCGAGTCGAAGAACTGTTCCATTTCCTGCAGGGTCAGCCCCAACAGGTTGATTTTGCCGGTAGATGTCGTCATGGATTCACCTTCACCCTTAAGCTTTCGCTTAGCGAGTGGTTACCTCGGTAGCAGCGAAGAAGTAAGCGATTTCGCGGGCAGCAGCAGCTTCGGAGTCCGAACCGTGAACGGCGTTGGCGTCGATCGACTCAGCGAAGTCAGCGCGGATGGTGCCTGGAGCAGCTTCTTTAGGGTTGGTAGCGCCCATCAGCTCACGGTTCAGAGCGATGGCGTTTTCGCCTTCCAGAACCTGAACGACGACCGGACCGGAAGTCATGAAAGCAACCAAGTCACCGAAGAAGCCACGAGCGCTGTGCTCGGCGTAGAAGCCTTCGGCTTCGGCTTTGGACAGTTGCTTGATTTTCGAGGCAACGATTTTCAGGCCGGCTTCTTCGAAGCGGGTGGTGATCTTGCCGATAACGTTCTTGGCAACGGCGTCCGGCTTGATGATCGAGAAAGTACGTTGAACAGCCATGGAAAACTCCAGAATATGAGTGTTACGAAAAATTAAACCCGCGAATTATACGCGGGTTCCAGGGGATTGCCTAACCTGCAGCGTCACGCTTAGTCGGCTTCGTCAATCCAGGCCGCCTGGATGGCCTCGAGCACTTTTTCACCGCCTCGTGACGGATCGTCGCTGAACTCCGGCAGCGCCAGCACCCAACGGTGCAGATCGACGAAATTCACATATCTAGGATCGACTTCCGGCTTGCTTTCTGCAAGCTGGATGGCGATCTCAAGTACATCAATCCATTTCAGGCTCATGGGGCAAATCTCAGTGCGGTGCTTCGGCAGCGTGGTTGAGCGAATATTTTGGAATCTCGATGGTGAGGTCCTCGTCACCGACGATAACCTGGCAGGCCAGACGCGATTGCGCCTCCAGGCCCCATGCCTTGTCCAGCATGTCTTCTTCCAGCTCGTCGGCCTCCTCGAGGGAGTCGAAGCCTTCACGCACGATGCAATGACAAGTGGTGCACGCACACACACCACCGCACGCGCTCTCCATCTCGATGTGGTGCTCGTGGGCCAGCTCCAGAATGTTGGTGCCTGGCTCCACTTCAACCACCAGCCCTTGCGGGCAGAACTTCTCGTGCGGCAGGAAAATCACCTGGGGCATCGGTTACTCCTCGATCTCATTCAGGTTGCGCCCGGCCAGTGCGGCTTTGACCGTCGAATCAAGGCGACGGGCGGCAAAAGCATCGGTCACCTGCGACAGACGCTTGGTCTGCTGCTCGATAGCGGGGCCATCAGTGCCGTTGAGCAAATCACGCAATTCTTGCATCTGGTACTCGATGGCCACCCGCTCATCTTCGCTGAGCAAGCGTTCACCGTCGGCATCCAGGGCGCCCTGCACCGCTTCGAGCAGGCGCTCACCGTCGACCTGGTGCTCGCGCAACTGGCGCGCCTGCTTGTCGGAGCCTGCGTGCTCGAAGGAATCCTTGAGCATGCGGGCGATCTCGCCGTCGGTCAGGCCGTAGGATGGCTTCACCTGAATGCTGGCCTCAACCCCCGAACCCAGTTCGCGGGCGGCCACGCTGAGCAGGCCGTCGGCGTCGACCTGGAAGGTCACACGGATCTTCGCGGCGCCGGCGACCATGGCCGGAATGCCGCGCAACTCGAAGCGCGCCAGGGAGCGGCAGTCGCTGATCAACTCGCGCTCACCCTGCAGCACGTGGATCATCATGGCCGACTGGCCGTCTTTATAGGTGGTGAATTCCTGGGCACGCGCCACTGGAATGGTGGTATTACGCGGGATCACCTTTTCCATCAGCCCGCCCATGGTCTCGAGACCAAGTGACAGCGGGATGACATCGAGCAGCAGCAGTTCGCCGCCTTCGCGGCGGTTGCCGGCCAGGGTGTCGGCCTGAATGGCAGCGCCGATGGCGACGACCTGATCGGGGTCGATGGAAGTCAGCGGCGTACGCCCGAACAGCGCGCCAACGGCTTCACGCACTCGCGGCACGCGCGTCGAACCACCGACCATGACCACGGCGCCCACCTCGTCCAGCTCGACACCGCTGTCGCGCACAGCGCGCCGGCAAGCTTTCAGGCTGCGCGCGACCAGGGGTTCGATCATGGCTTCGAAGGCCACTCGGCTCAGCTCGCCGTGCCAGGCGCCATGGCTGACAGTGACGCTATCGGCGTCGGTCAGGGCCTCTTTGGCAGCGCACGCGGCTTGCAGCAGCTGGCGTTGGGTGGCCGGATCGAGGTCGGCCGAAAGACCCGCCTGCTCGATGATCCAGCCGGCGATGGCGTGGTCGAAATCGTCACCACCCAGTGCCGTATCGCCACCTGTGGCCAACACCTCGAATACACCCGCAGTCAGGCGCAGGATGGAAATATCGAAGGTACCGCCACCCAGATCATAAATGGCCACCAGGCCCTCGGCATTCTGGTCGAGCCCATAAGCCACGGCAGCGGCAGTTGGCTCGTTGAGCAGGCGCAGTACGTTAAGGCCAGCCAGACGGGCAGCATCCTTGGTGGCTTGGCGCTGGGCATCGTCGAAATAGGCAGGCACGGTGATCACTGCGCCCACCAGCTCACCGCCAAGGGTGGCTTCGGCGCGCTCGCGCAGCACCTTGAGAATGTCGGCGGAGACTTCGACCGGGCTTTTCGGGCCCTGCACAGTGTCGATGAACGGCATGTGCGACTCGCCGCCGACAAAGCGATAAGGCAGCTGCTCGCCGAGCTGTTTTACATCGGCCAGGCCTCGCCCCATCAGGCGCTTGACCGACAGTACGGTGTTCAGCGGGTCGCTGGAAGCCGCTTCACGCGCTGCCAGGCCAACTTCATTGTGGTCGGCCAGGTAACGCACTGCTGACGGCAGAATGACGTTGCCCTGCGCATCAGGCAGGGGCTCGCTGCGACCGCTGCGCACGGCAGCGACCAGAGAATTGGTGGTACCCAGGTCGATACCCACCGCCAGGCGGCGCTGGTGCGGCTGAGGGCTTTGACCTGGTTCGGCGATCTGCAGTAGGGCCATGCTTATCTGAATACCTTAGGTGTCGCCACGGGCGAAACCGGGTTAGTCGTCGAGGCGCTCTTCGAGTTGGCGCACTTCTTGGGCGAGCTTGTCCAGGAATTGCATGCGGCGCATCAGGCGCTCGGCCTTGTCGCGCTCGGCAGGCACATCCCAGCAGGCGGCAAAATCCTCGTTCAGCGTGTCCTGAGCAGCCTTCAGGCGCTTCTTGAACACAGCCACGCCGTCGAGGTCGGCTTCATCCTGCAGCTCTTCCAGCTCTTCGCGCCACTGCATTTGCTGCATCAGAAAATCAGGGTCGTGGACCGTGATCTCCTGGGGCACTTCGTGGCCACCGATGGCCAGCAGGTAACGGGCACGGCGCGGCGCGCTGCGCAGCGTCTGATAGGCATCATTGAGGGCCGCAGACTTTTCCAGCGCCGCCCGCTGCTCGCGCTCGGAGGCGTCGGCGAAGCGATCCGGGTGGACCTCACGTGCCAGTTCGCGATAGCGAACGGCCAGTTTATCGAGGTCCAGACGGAAGCAGGGCTGGAGGTCGAACAGAGCGAAGTGACAAGGAGTACCCACGGCCAGCCTCAAACGTTGAAGCTTTCGCCGCAGCCACACTCACCGCGCACGTTGGGATTGTTGAACTTGAAGCCTTCGTTCAAACCTTCCTTGACGAAGTCCAGCTCGGTACCGTCCAAGTAGACCAGGCTCTTGGGATCAATGATCACCTTGACGCCGTGGTTCTCGAACACCTGGTCTTCGGCGGCCAGCTCGTCGACGAACTCCAGCACGTAGGCCAGGCCCGAGCAGCCGGTGGTGCGCACGCCCAGGCGAATGCCCTCACCTTTGCCACGCCCATCGAGGGAACGGCGAATGTGGTTGGCGGCGGCTTCTGTCATGCTGATAGCCATCGGAACTCCTTGAGTCTTGCGGGCGGGCTTAGATCAAGCCTTTCTTCTGCTTGTAGTCGCGAACGGCTGCCTTGATGGCATCTTCGGCGAGTACCGAGCAGTGGATCTTCACTGGCGGCAACGCCAGCTCTTCCGCCAACTGGGTGTTCTTGATGGTTTCGGCTTCGTCCAGCGTTTTGCCCTTCATCCATTCGGTGGCCAGGGAGCTGGAAGCGATGGCCGAACCGCAGCCGTAGGTCTTGAACTTGGCGTCTTCGATGATGCCTTGCTCGTTGACCTTGATTTGCAGACGCATCACGTCACCGCACGCCGGGGCGCCGACCATGCCGGTGCCGACATCTGGGTCCTCGGCATTCATCTTGCCGACGTTACGTGGGTTTTCGTAGTGGTCGATGACCTTTTCACTATATGCCATGGTGCAATTCCTTCCTCATCAGGGAGCCGCTCTTGCCGGCGACTGCTTAGTGGGCGGCCCACTCGATCTTGGAGATGTCGACGCCATCTTTGTACATGTCCCAAAGCGGCGACAACTCACGGAGTTTGTTAACGGCCTCGCAGACTTTCTGCGCGGCGTAGTCGACTTCTTCCTCGGTTGTGAAGCGGCCGAAGGAGAAGCGGATCGAGCTGTGCGCCAACTCATCGTTGCGGCCCAGCGCGCGCAGCACGTAGGACGGCTCGAGCGAAGCGGAGGTACAGGCCGAACCGGACGATACGGCGATGTCCTTGAGCGACATCAGCAGCGACTCGCCCTCGACATAGTTGAAGCTCAGGTTGAGATTGTGCGGCACGCGTGCAGTTTTGCTGCCGTTGACGTACAGCTCTTCAAGGTCCGATACCTGCTTGAAGAAACGGTCACTCAGGGCCTTGATGCGCACGTTCTCGGCGGCCATTTCCTGCTTGGCGATGGCGAACGCCTCGCCCATGCCGACGATCTGGTGGGTTGGCAGCGTGCCCGAACGCATACCGCGCTCATGGCCACCACCATGGATGATGGCTTCCAGGCGCACCCGCGGCTTGCGGCTGACGTACAGCGCGCCAATACCTTTAGGGCCATACGCCTTGTGAGCGGAGAACGACATCAGGTCGACCTTCAGCTTCTGCAGGTCGATTTCAACCTTGCCGGCCGATTGAGCGGCGTCAACGTGGAACAGCACGCCGCGCGAACGGGTCAGTTCACCGATGGCAGCAATGTCGTTGATCGAACCGACTTCGTTGTTCACGTGCATCAGCGAAACCAGGATGGTGTCGTCGCGCAGCGCCGCCTCGACCATGGCCGGGGTGATGATGCCGTCTTCGCCCGGCTCCAGGTAGGTGACTTCGAAACCTTCACGCTCGAGCTGGCGCGCGGTATCCAAAACCGCCTTGTGCTCGATCTTGGAGGTGATGATGTGCTTGCCTTTGCTCTGATAGAAGTGCGCCACGCCTTTGATGGCGAGGTTGTCGGACTCGGTGGCACCGCTGGTCCAGACGATTTCGCGCGGGTCGGCATTGATCAGCTCGGCGACCTGACGACGGCCGTTCTCAACCGCTTCTTCGGCCTTCCAACCGAACACGTGGGAACGCGAAGCCGGGTTACCGAAGTTGCCGTCGACCAGCAGGCAGTCGGCCATTTTCTGGGCGACACGAGGGTCGACCGGCGTGGTAGCGGAATAATCGAGGTAGATCGGCAACTTCATGGGTATCTCCTATCAGGCGGTGGCGTCGCTCGTCGCGGCTAATGGTCAGTCGACGGCAGACGTCTCAATCTTGTCCAGCTGGGCGGTACGGCCTGCGACTCGCCGCAGGTCCTGGCGCTGAGCGACTTCCTGCACCTCACGGCGCATGACGAGGTCGGCCAGGCTGATGCCGCTGAGGAATTCGTGAATCTGCTGGCTGAGGTCGCACCACAGGTGGTGGGTCAGGCAGGTGTCACCGGCATGGCAATCCCCAAGCCCCTGGCAACGGGTGGCATCGACCGATTCGTTGACCGCATCGATGACCTGGGCCACCTGGATGGTTTCCATGCCGCGCGACAGCTGATAACCGCCGCCAGGGCCGCGAACGCTGGAAACCAGGCTGCTGCGGCGCAGCTTGGCGAACAGCTGTTCCAGATAAGAAAGGGAAATGCCCTGGCGCTCGGAAATGTCGGCCAAAGACACAGGCCCGTGCTGCGCGTGCAGTGCCAGGTCGAGCATGGCAGTGACGGCGTATCGGCCTTTAGTAGTCAGTCGCATGGCTAATGGGTACCACGGGAGTTACGGGATGTGTGCAAGTATGCGATTCCCGAGCATTTAAGTCAACTATTAGACCTAGTGCTTTAGTCGGGTTTGCATCCGGAGGGCGGGCGCGATTGTAGCAGCAACGGGGCGCGAGCACACGCCCCATGTGTCAGAGCCGCTCGGACGCGACGCGATCAATGCAACTGAGTGTCGCGCTCAGCGGCCTGGGTTTGTTGGATGAAGTCATCTTCGGGCAGCTTGGGCAGCTCTTTGGCACAGTAGTCGCTGCCCATTTTGGTCAGTGCCCCGCACATGCCTTCCAAACGCTCGTCGACGGCCTGCAGATGGTCGAGCATCTGGCCAATGGCGCGAGCCACCGGGTCCGGCATGTCGCCGCTGACGCCGTAGGCATCGAAGCCGATTTTCTCGGCCATGGCCTTGCGCCGCGCCTCGATGTCACTGTCTTCGCTCTTGACGATGATCCGCCCAGGGATACCCACCGCCGTTGCACCGGCGGGCACCGCCTTGGTCACCACCGCGTTGGAGCCAATCTTGGCGCCCGCCCCGACGGTGAACGGGCCGAGCACCTTGGCACCTGCGCCTACCACCACACCGTTCTCCAGGGTTGGATGGCGCTTGCCTTTGTTCCAGCTGGTGCCACCAAGGGTCACCCCCTGGTAGAGCGTGACATCGTCGCCGATTTCGGCGGTTTCGCCGATGACGATACCCATGCCGTGGTCGATGAAGAAGCGTCGACCGATGGTTGCGCCCGGATGGATTTCGATACCTGTCAGCCAGCGGCCAAAGTTGGACACCAGGCGTGCCAACCACTTGAAATCACGCTTCCACAGGGCATTACCCAAGCGATGCAGCCAAATGGCATGCATGCCGGGGTAGCAAGTCAGCACCTCGAAAGCGTTGCGCGCTGCAGGATCACGATGAAATACGCTTTGGATATCTTCACGCAGACGTTCGAACATCTGTCAGTCCTTCCGTTTATGCGGCTCGCCCCGGACCACTTTCTGGGTCTCGGTGAGGATGCCGCGCAAAATGCTTATTTCCGTACGCTCGACCGAACTGCGCCCATACAACCGGCGCAAACGCGGCATCAGGTGTTTGGGCTTGGCGGGGTCGAGGAAGCCGATGTCCACCAGGGTTTTTTCCAGGTGTTCGTAGAACAGCTCCATTTCGTCCATGGTCGCCAGTTCGTTGCCGCGCGTAGCGCCGGCGTCAGCCTTCTCGATGCTCAAGGCCCCGCCCTCGGCCGCCAGCCAGGCCATGCGTACCTCGTAGGCAAGCACCTGAACCGCTGCAGCGAGGTTCAGCGAGCTGAAGTCTGGATTGGAGGGAATATGCACATGGAAGTGACATCGCTGCAGTTCGTCGTTGGTCAGGCCGGCATGCTCACGCCCGAACACCAGGGCGATGGACTCATCCGCTTTGGAATGCTCCACTGCCTTGACCGCGCACTCGCGCGGATCGATCAGCGGCCAGGGGATACTCCGCTCCCGGGCGCTGGTGCCCATGACCAGGCTGCAACCGACCAGCGCATCCTCGAGGCTGTCGACCACCTGGGCATTGGCCAGGATGTCGTCAGCTCCGGAAGCTCGCGCACTGGCTTCATCAGCTGGAAAATCTTTTGGCTGCACCAGCACCAAACGCGACAAGCCCATGTTTTTCATGGCACGCGCAGCGCCGCCGATGTTGCCGGGGTGGCTGGTATTGACCAGAACAACACGAATATTTTGCAGCAAGGTGTTGTGCTCACAGATGCAGGTTTGGGGGGAAAAGATCTTACAGAACCGACCAGCGTAACGCCAAGAAAGCAAATGTGACACTTCTGCCGCCAAACTTTTCTGCTAGAATGTCCGGCTTTATTCTTTAACATCTCCAGGTGACCCGCCCATGCAGCCTATGCTGAATATCGCCCTGCGCGCCGCTCGCAGCGCCAGTGAACTGATTTTCCGCTCCATCGAACGCCTGGATAGCATCAAGGTCGACGAGAAAGAGGCCAAGGACTACGTCTCCGAAGTGGATCGCGCCGCCGAGCAGAGCATCGTCAACGCCCTGCGCAAGGCCTACCCGAACCACTCCATTCAAGGTGAAGAAACCGGCCTGCACGCCGGCACCGGCGAAGAAGGCAAGGACTACCTGTGGGTCATCGACCCGCTGGACGGCACCACCAACTTCCTGCGTGGCATTCCGCACTTCGCTGTCAGCATCGCCTGCAAATACCGCGGCCGCCTCGAGCACGCCGTGGTCGTCGACCCAGTACGCCAGGAAGAATTCACCGCCAGCCGCGGCCGTGGCGCCCAGCTCAATGGCCGCCGCCTGCGCGTCAGCTCGCGCACCAGCCTCGAAGGCGCCCTGCTGGGCACCGGTTTCCCATTCCGTGACAACCAAATGGCTGACATGGACAACTACCTGGGCATGTTCCGCGCCCTGACCGGCCAAACTGCCGGTATCCGCCGCGCAGGCTCCGCCGCACTGGACCTGGCCTACGTGGCCGCCGGCCGCTTCGACGCCTTCTGGGAGTCGGGCCTGTCCGAGTGGGACATGGCAGCAGGCGTGTTGCTGATCCAGGAAGCCGGCGGTTTGGTGAGCGACTTCAACGGTGGCCACGATTTCCTCGACAAAGGCCACATCGTTGCGGGCAACATCAAGTGCTTCAAGGCCGTACTGACCGCTATCCAGCCACACCTGCCAGAACACATGAAGCGCTAAGCGCCAATTGCCGGCCATAAAGAAAGCACCCCATGGGGTGCTTTCTTTTTGCCTGAAGATTGGTAGCGCAATCAAAGGTCAACCGAAGCCAACCAGAGCGACGCAGACCTCAAAGCTTACGCCGCAGGGGCCAGCGCAGATACGCCCATCACTGCCCAGCTTCACTGAGAATCAGCTTGCCATTCTTGTCCACAGGAATGGTCGAGCCTGGTTCGTGATCCATCTTCACCTGCCCCGCCTTGTCGCCAAGCGTGTATTTGACGTTATACCCGACTACCTTGTCGCTGACGTCATGCACGGTGTTGCAGCGAGTTTGGGTGGTGGTATAGGTGTCACGCTGCTGCATGCCTTCCTGCACCTTGTTCCCCGCATAACCACCACCGACAGCACCGGCCACGGTGGCGATCTTCTTGCCAGTGCCGCCGCCAATCTGGTTACCCAGCAGTCCACCGGCGAGCGCACCGACCACAGTACCAGCAATCTGGTGCTGATCCTTGACCGGCGCTTGGCGCGTGACGGTCACGTCTTTGCACACCTCACGCGGTGTCTTGATTTGTTGCTTGATCGGTTGCACATCGGTGACCTGGGCATATTCAGGCCCTTTGTTCACCAAGCTGTAGGTGGCCACAGCACCTCCGGCGGTTACACCGACAGCACCCAGTACAGCGCCTACCAGCATTGATTTGTTCACATGAACCTCCTGTTGTACCTGCAGGAGTCAACCTGCTTTCTCCCTGCCTTGGAGCAAAAAAAAAGGCGCGAGTTCAACACTCGCGCCTTTGGGGTCGCCGAACGGCGTAGGACTAATCGTCAGGGACGATCATCCACACCGTCGGTTTTCGCGGGTGGAATCAGGTCTTCGCTATTCAAGTTCAGCCAGATCAGCACCACGTTGGCGATGTAGATCGATGAATAGGTACCTGCCATGACGCCGATGAACAGCGCCAGCGAGAAGCCGAACAGGTTATCGCCCCCAAAGAACAGCAGCGCAGCGATGGCCAGCAAGGTCGAGACCGAGGTTGCCACGGTGCGCAGCAGGGTCTGGGTGGTCGAGACGTTGATGTTCTCGATCAAAGACGCCTTGCGCATCACACGGAAGTTTTCACGCACCCGGTCGAAGACCACGATGGTGTCGTTCAGCGAGTAGCCGATGATGGCAAGCACCGCTGCCAGTACCGTCAGGTCGAAGGTGATCTGGAAGAACGACAGAATGCCCAGGGTGACCACCACGTCGTGAATCAACGAGATGATCGCGCCCACGGCGAACTTCCACTGGAAGCGGAATGCCAGGTAAATGAGGATACCGCCCAAGGCCAACAGCATGCCCAGGCCACCCTGATCGCGCAGCTCTTCACCTACCTGCGGGCCGACGAACTCGACTCGCTTGATGGTCGCTGGGTTGTCGCCGCCGATCTTCTGTAGCGCAGCTGCCACTTTGTTACCCAACTGCGGGTCATCGCCCGGCATACGCACCAGCAGGTCGGTGGTGGCGCCAAAGCTCTGCACCACAGCCTCGTGGAAGCCGGAGTCGACCAGCTCGGCGCGCACCGCCTTCAGGTCAGCCGGGCGCTCGTAGGTCAGCTCGATCAGCGTGCCGCCGGTGAAGTCCAGGCCGAAGTTCAGGCCCTTCTGCCACCAGCTGAACAGCGCCAGCACGGTGAGGAGCACGGTAATGCCGAACGCGACATTGCGCACGCCCATGAAATTGATGGTTTTCATCGTAGCTCCCTCAAACCCACAGCTTCTTGATGTCACGCCCGCCGCAGGTCAGGTTGACCATTGCGCGAGTCACCATGACGGCGGTGAACATTGAGGTGAAAATCCCGAGAGACATGGTCACCGCAAAGCCCTTGACCGGACCTGTACCCATTGCGAACAGGATGCCGCCGACCAGCAGGCTGGTCAGGTTGGCGTCGATGATCGCGGTGTAGGCCCGATTGAAGCCTTCATGGATCGCGCGCTGTACCGACATGCCGGCTTTGAGCTCCTCGCGAATACGCGAGAAGATCAGCACGTTGGCGTCCACCGCCATACCCATGGTCAACACGATACCCGCAATACCCGGCAGGGTCAGGGTTGCACCGAGCAGCGACATCAGCGCCAGCAGCAGCACCATGTTGCCTGCCAGGGCGATGGTGGCGATCACGCCAAAGCCGCGGTAGATGGCGATGATGAACAGCGAGACGAACAGCATGCCCCACAGCGACGCATCGATACCCTTGGTGATGTTGTCCGCACCCAGGCTTGGGCCGATGGTGCGTTCCTCAGCGAAGTACATCGGCGCCGCCAGGCCACCGGCACGCAGCAGCAGGGCCAGTTCCGACGACTCCCCCTGGCCGTTCAAGCCGGTGATACGGAATTGGCTGCCCAGTGGCGACTGAATGGTTGCCAGGCTGATGATCTTCTTCTCTTCCTGGAAGCTCTGAACGGCAACGTCCTTCTCGACGCCGTCGACGGTCTGCTTGACATAGCGTGTGACCGGCTTCTGCTCGATGAAGATCACCGCCATGCTGCGGCCCACATTGCTGCGGGTTGCGCGGCTCATCAGTTCACCACCGTGACCGTCCAGACGGATGTTCACCTGTGGACGACCGTGCTCGTCGAAGCTCGCCTGGGCATCGGTCACCTGGTCACCCGTGATGATCAGGCCACGCTCCACAGCAGCGGAGCGGTTGCCTTCGCGGAACTCGAAGACCTCGGTAGTAGCCTTGGAAGCACCAGGCTCGGCGCCAAAGCGGAACTCCAGGTTGGCGGTCTTGCCGAGGATGCGCTTGGCTTCGGCAGTGTCCTGCACGCCCGGCAGCTCGACCACGATGCGGTTGGCACCCTGACGCTGTACCAGCGGCTCGGCCACACCCAGCTCGTTCACCCGATTGCGCACGGTGGTGAGGTTCTGCTTGATCGAGTACTCGCGGATCTCGGCGACTTTCGCCTGGGTCAGCGCCAGACGCAGCACCGCCAGGTCATTGCGCTCGGTGGTGGTCAGGTCGAAATCATTGAAATTCTTGCGGATCAGGGCACGTGCCTGTTCGCGGGTGGCGTCGTCAGCGAAGCCCAGCATCACAGCGCCATCTTGCGGCGGCAGGCTGCGGTAGCGAACGCGCTCTTTACGCAGCAAGGTCTTGACCTCGCCTTCGTAGACTTTCATGCGGGCAGTCATGGCCTTGTCCATGTCCACTTCCAGCAGGAAGTGCACACCACCGGACAGGTCCAGGCCCAGCTTCATCGGGCTTGCGCCCAGGTTACGCAGCCACTGCGGCGTCGTTTGAGCCAGGTTCAAGGCCACGACGTAGTCATCGCCCAGCGCCTTGCGCACAACATCCTTGGCTGGCAGTTGATCTTCCTGGTTGTTCAGGCGAATCAGCCCACTGCCCTTCTCACCCAGGCTGGCACCCTTGACGGTGATGCCAGCATCGCTCAGCGCCTTGCTGACGCGATCGAGGTCGGCCTGCTTGACCTGCAGCGCCGAGCTGGCACCACTGATCTGCACCGCCGGATCGTCCGGGTAGAGGTTGGGAGCGGAATAAATGAAACCGATCGCCAGTACCACCAGGATCAGTGCGTATTTCCACAGAGGGTATTTGTTCAGCATCACGCCGCCCGTTCAAGACGCGGGGCGCTTTGCGCGCCCCGACTGGAAAAATGAAACCGGTAACTCAGATAGCTTTGAGCGTACCTTTTGGCAGGGTGGCCGCGATGGCACCCTTCTGGAACTTCAGTTCGACGGTATCGGAAACTTCCAGTACCACGAAGTCATCGGAAACCTTGACGATCTTGCCGGCGATGCCGCCGTTGGTGACAACTTCGTCACCCTTTTGCAAGTTGCTCAGCAGGTTCTTCTGCTCTTTGGCACGTTTGGCCTGTGGGCGCCAGATCATCAGGTAGAAGATGACCAGGAAACCAACCAGGAAAATCCACTCGAAACCGGTACCGGCGGGGCCAGCGGCGGGTGCTGCAGCGTCCGCGTATGCGGCGGGAATCAAGAAGCTCATTGGGCACTCCTAATGTAATTTTCTAATAATAATTGCGAACAGTCAGTCCAAAGGCGGCACAGCAAGCCCGCGCTTGGCGTAGAAGGCGTCGACGAAGGCGGCCAATTTACCCTGTTGAATAGCCTCGCGTAAACCGGCCATCAAGCGCTGGTAATGGCGCAAGTTGTGGATGGTATTCAGCATGCTGCTCAGCATTTCGCCGCACTTGTCCAGATGATGGAGGTAGGCACGGGAGAAGTTGGTGCAGGTGTAGCAATCACAGGTCGGATCCAGTGGCGAATCATCATGGCGATGGAACGCGTTACGGATCTTGATCACCCCTGTATCGACGAACAGGTGGCCGTTGCGCGCATTGCGCGTAGGCATCACGCAGTCGAACATGTCGACGCCGCGGCGCACACCCTCAACCAGATCTTCAGGTTTGCCTACTCCCATAAGGTAACGAGGTTTGTCAGCGGGCATCTGATCTGGCAGGTAGTCCAGCACCTTGATCATTTCGTGCTTGGGCTCGCCCACCGACAGCCCGCCGATGGCCAGGCCGTCGAAGCCGATGTTTTCCAGCGCTTCGAGCGAGCGCATGCGCAGGTCCTGATACATGCCGCCCTGGACGATGCCAAACAGCGCGGCAGTGTTGTCGCCGTGGGCATTCTTCGAGCGCTGAGCCCAGCGCAGCGACAGTTCCATGGAGGTGCGCGCCACATCATGCTCGGCCGGGTACGGCGTACACTCGTCGAAAATCATGACGATGTCCGAGCCCAGATCGCGCTGGACCTGCATCGACTCTTCCGGGCCCATGAACACTTTGGAGCCATCGACCGGCGAGGCGAAGGTTACACCCTCTTCCTTGATCTTGCGCATGGCACCCAGGCTGAACACCTGGAAGCCGCCAGAGTCGGTAAGGATCGGGCCTTTCCATTGCATGAAGTCGTGCAGCCCGTTGTGCTTCTTGATCACCTCGGTGCCTGGGCGCAGCCACAGGTGGAAGGTGTTGCCCAGAATGATCTCGGCACCGATGGCCTCGATGTCACGCGGCAGCATGCCCTTGACCGTGCCATAGGTACCCACTGGCATGAAGGCTGGGGTTTCGACCGTGCCACGGGGGAAGGTCAACCGGCCACGACGGGCCTTGCCGTCGGTAGCCAGCAGTTCGAACGACATTCGACAGGTGCGACTCATGCTTGATCCTCTGGGCCGCGTGGCGCCGGATTGCGGGTGATGAACATGGCATCACCGTAACTGAAGAAGCGGTAACCGTTGTCCACCGCTGCCGCGTAGGCAGCCATGGTCTCGGGGTAACCGGCGAAGGCCGAGACCAGCATCAGCAGCGTGGACTCCGGCAGGTGGAAGTTGGTGACCAGGCAATCGACCACATGGAAGGGCCGGCCTGGGTAGATGAAGATGTCGGTGTCGCCGCTGAACGCCTTGAGCACGCCGTCGCGCGCCGCGCTCTCCAGCGAACGCACGCTGGTGGTGCCGACGGCGATCACCCGGCCGCCACGGGCGCGGCAGGCCTCGATGGCGTCGACCACATCCTGGCTCACTTCGAGCCATTCTTTATGCATATGGTGGTCTTCGATCTTGTCGACGCGCACCGGCTGGAAGGTGCCTGCGCCCACGTGCAGCGTGACGAACGCGCGCTCCACGCCCTTGGCGGCGATCTTTTCCAGCAGCGCCTGATCGAAGTGCAGGCCGGCAGTTGGCGCTGCGACGGCCCCGGCGCGTTCGGCGTAGACAGTCTGGTAACGCTCACGATCCGCGCCTTCGTCCGGGCGGTCGATGTAGGGCGGCAGCGGCATGTGACCGACCCGATCGAGCAGCGGCAACACCTCTTCGGTAAAGCGCAGTTCGAACAACGTATCGTGGCGGGCGACCATCTCGGCCTCGCCTCCGCCGTCGACAAGAATCACCGCGCCCTCTTTGGGCGCCTTGCTGGCACGCACATGGGCCAGCACTCGGTGGCTGTCGAGCACGCGCTCGACCAGCACTTCCAGCTTGCCGCCGGAGGCTTTCTGGCCAAATAGCCGCGCCGGGATCACCCGGGTGTTGTTGAACACCATCAGGTCACCAGGCTGCAGATAGTCGAGCAGATCCGGGAATTGCTTGTGTGCCAGCGTACCGCTCGGCCCATCGAGGACCAGCAAACGGCTGCCATGGCGCTCGGCCAGAGGATGGCGGGCGATCAGGGAATCAGGGAGTTCGAAGGAGAAATCGGCGACGCGCATGATGATGTTCGGGTTCGACAGGGCCGGGAAGTTTAGCCCAATGTGTGAAAATAGACCATGAAAGCCGATTGACCGACCAAAGGCATGTCTCTATACTGCGCGCCACACGCCCTGATGGCGGAATTGGTAGACGCGGCGGATTCAAAATCCGTTTTCGAAAGGAGTGGGAGTTCGAGTCTCCCTCGGGGCACCAAAATCCGGAAAAAACCGACCCTCGGGTCGGTTTTTTTTCGCCTGCCGTTCGGTCCCACCCGTGCCACTTTTGGCGCCAACCTGCTGACCTCGCCCACGCCGCGCATCCAAGCAATCAATTGGCCAGGTCTCCGATAATGGCCATAAGCTGTCATTCGTCGGTTATATGCCAAAAGTATTGCCTCAGTAGTGGCACTTAGCCATAGTCGCGCCTTTATCCACCACTACTGCGTGCCCCATGAACAAAACCGCACCTTGGCTAGCAGCAATGACGCTGCTTAGTGGGTGCAATGGAATGCCGACCGCTTACGTTTCCGATCCTGTCTACGATCAGGCTTTTGTCGTTACCTCTGGCGCCCCCCTGCCGATGCTGCTGATGGCGACCGCCATCCAGTGGAATGAAGAGTACGCCGTCACTGCCAAGCACACCCCTTTCCTACGCGATGTGGTCCATGAAGGGTTGGGCGATGTGGTGTTCTTCAAGCACAAGGCCAATAAAGTGCCCCAATGGCGCCAGTTCGTCCCAGGCGAATCGGTGACGGCGGTCGGCTTCAACAGTTTGATGATGCCGGTACAGGGCAAAGGCCATACCCTCGCCTCGCTGGTGCGTCTGAGCGGTACGCCAGGCAGCGTCTTCTACTCGGTGCATGATGGCCCGATCACCAAAGGCATGTCCGGTGGGCCGGTGTTCGCCGACGACGGCAATGTGGTCGGGATGAATGTGGCGTACATCGCCAAAGACCAGATAGATGCCCGCACTCGGCCAGACCTTGCCGACAAGCAACGGATCAGCGTTTTCATGTCCTACAGCGAAATCGACAAGGAATGGCGCCGTTTCCAGTATCTGGCTCACAGGAACAAGCCCCAGGGCGCGCCTGCGGCCATCAAAGGCTTTGTCGCGGTGGCGAATAAGCCTTGATACACCACGGGGGTTGGGGCAGATGAAACCACACGTTCAGTAACAGCGTGGCGCCCTGCCCCCAGAACCAACCGCATCGAATGACGTCACATCCTGCATCTCTGGCTTTTCGAGACAGCCCCGTGAAAGACGTCATCGCCCGCAAATACCGCTTGATCGTCAAGACCTTCGGCTACATCGGCTGGTCGCTGGTCTGGCTACTGGTGTGGGACGTGTTGGTTACCATCGACTTCATGCTGTTTCTCGACAGCAAGTTCACCCTGCCACTGATCCCGCTGACCTTGCTGGGTTCGGCGCTGGTGGTGCTGGTGAGCTTTCGCAACAGCAGTGCCTATAGCCGCTGGTGGGAAGCGCGGACGTTGTGGGGTGCGCTGGTGAACAGTTCGCGCAGTTTCGCACGCCAGACCTTGACGCTGATCGATGACCCCGACGGCAGCCCGAACCCGGTCAAAGCCACGCTGCTGCGTCGGCATATCGCCTACGTGAACTGCCTGGCTTCACACCTCAAAGGGCAGGCCTGCCCAGAGGAGCTGATGGCATTCATCCCGCCGGGTGAGTTCGAACGGCGCAACCGCTCCAACAATTTCGCCAACGATATCCTCAGCGGCTCGGCAGGGTTACTGGCCCGGGAATACCAGGCCGGCCGACTCGACAGCATCCGTCTGGCGCGCCTTGAATCGACACTGGTAGACCTGTCCAACGCCCAGGGCGGCATGGAGCGCATCGCCAATACCCCATTGCCGTACCCTTACGTGTATTTTCCGCGGTTGTTCATCACCCTGTTCTGCTTGATCGTACCGGTGGGGCTGGTGGAGTCACTGGGTTGGTTCACACCGCTGGCATCGACGGTGGTGGGCTTCATGCTGCTGGCCATCGAACGAATCGGGACCGACCTGCAGAGCCCGTTCCGCTCCAGCGAGCATCAGATCCAGATGGATAGCATCTGCGAGACCATCGAGCGCAACCTGGAGTCGATGCAACGTGAAGCACAGTGTGGCGAGTTGGTTTCATGACTTGAGCCCGCTCAAGCCCGCACGTAGCGCTGGCGTAGCACATTACTCAAGGCATCGACCAGCAGCACCAGCAGCAACATGGCCATGATCACCGTGCTGGCCTGGGCTTCCTGGAACAGGCTCAGGGTGGTGTAGAGCATCTGCCCCAGCCCCCCAGCGCCGACGAAGCCCAAAACGCTGGCCATCCGAATGTTGTTTTCCCAGCGGTAAAGGCTGTATGCCAGTAACTGCGGCCACAAATTGGGCAACGTGCCAAAGCAGAACGCCGCTACCTGCCCGCTACCCTGCAGGCGAATGGCCGCAGCGGGTGCCGCCGGTGCGTTCTCCAGTGCCTCGGCGAACAGTCGCCCCAGCACCCCTGTAGTGTGGAGCGCCAAAGCCAAGGTGCCAGCGTTGGGCCCTAGCCCCGCCGCCAGCACCGTCAAGGCCGCCCATACCAGTTCGGGAATCGCCCGCAGCGCATTGAGCAGCAGCCGCGCAACGGATTGCAGCGGCCAGCCGAAACGGCCCGCTGCCGGCAGGGCCAGCAACAGGCCCAGCAGCATCGCCAGCAAGGTGCCCATCCCCGACATGGCCAGGGTTTCCAGCGCACCACGCCCGACTGCCCGCAGGTGCTCGCCGGAAAAATCCGGATGCATAAAGCGCGCAGCGTATGCGCCCATCTGCCCGAGCCCGCCATCGCCGACCAACGCATGCAGGTCCAGGTCCAGGTAGCCGAACGACGCTGCCACTGCCGCCACAATCGCGGCGAGCACCAATAGATTCACGACCCGGCTCATGCCAGCCGCCCACGCAGGAAACGACTGAGCAGGTCCGCCAGCAGCACCAGGCCGAGGAACGCCAGCAACATACTCGCCACCTCACCGCCTGCGAACATGCGCATCGACAGGTCGATCTGCTGCCCCAGGCCACCTGCACCGACAAAGCCCATCACCACCGATGCGCGGACGGCGCACTCCCAGCGGTACACGGTATAGGACACCACCTCTGCCGAGGCGTTGGGCAAGATACCGTAACAGAACGCCGCCAACCGACCACTGCCGCCCTGTAGCAAAGCATGGGCCGGGCGCTGGTCCACCGACTCGAAGATCTCTGCATAGACTTTGCCCAACATGCCGCTGTAAGTAATGGCGATCGCCAATACCCCCGCCGTAGGCCCAAGGCCCACGGCCCGCACGAACAGCAACGCCCAGACGATCTCCGGCACGCTGCGCAGAAAAATCAGCAAGCTGCGCACAGGCAGGCGCACCAGCCGCGACCACAGCCCCGCACGGCCCCCGCGTGACGCAGCGCGCAGCGATAGCGCACGGCTGGCCAGCAGGCTGCAGGGAACTGCCAGCAGCAAGGCCAAGGCCATGCCGGCAGTCGCCACGGCAAGGGTCTGCAAGGTGGACTGGTATAGCAACTCGAGAAAATCAGCACTGTGCGCCGGGGGCCAGAAAGCGCGGGTGAAACTGGCGATTTGCTGACGGTTTTCTGCCTGCAGCAACACCCCTGGGTTGATCTCGCTCAGTTGCAGGCCAGGCCAAAGCACGGCCAACACCAGCAGGGTCACCAGCAACCGGGGTAATGCAGCCGGGTCGCGAGTATCGGCGCTCAGCATCGCGGAATCTGCACCGTCAGCGCCGGTTCTTGGGGTTGTACGGGTGAGCCCAGCTGCTCGTTGGCGTAGAGCGCATCCAGCAACTGCTGGGTGACTGCCTCGGCCGGGCAATCGAACGCGACCTGCCCCTCACGAATACCGATTACCCGCGGAAAATGCGCCAACGCCAAGTCCACCGAATGCAGGCTGGCCACCAGGGTCACGTCATTGGCCAGGGCGTGGCGGTTGAGCAAGGCCAGGCTGTGGTCAGCCAGTACCGGGTCCATGGCCGAGACCGGCTCGTCGGTCAACAGCAGCTGCGGGCGCTGGTATAACGCTCGGGCAATGCCCACTCGCTGCAACTGGCCCCCGGACAACTGCCCGCACTGCACAAACAATTTGTCGGCCAGGCCCAGCTCGGCCAGCGCTTGACGGGCACCCGGCAGATCCGTGGGGTATATCAGATTGAACAAGCCACGCAGCAGCCCCCATTGCCCCAGGCGCCCCGCCAGCACGGCGGTCACCACACGTTGGCGCGGTGGCAGCGGCGGCGCCTGATGCACCAAGCCAATACGCCCGCGCAGGCGCTGGCGAGCCCTGGCAGGCATCGCCCAGGGCTGTTCACCGAACAGTTCCAGGTGCCCGCCAGTGGGCTGCACAGCGGTGGCCATCAGGTGCAGCAGGCTGGACTTGCCAGCGCCCGAAGGCCCGATTATCGCCACCCGCTCGCCCTTGGCGATTCGCAAATCGACCCCATCAAGCGCGCGCACCTGGCCATGGCGCAGGCTGGCGCCCTGCACATGAATAGTCACTTGAGCAGGCCGGCCTCACGTGCAGCTTGCTCGGTGCCCGCATAGTTGTCAGGGTTGGTTTCGATGAAGCGGCTGGCTGCCTGCAAGTCGAGAATGGCTTTGTCCTCCGGCTTGGCAGGGTCAAGGTCGAGAAACGCCTGTTTGATCTTCGCTTTCAGCGCAGGGTCCATGTTGCCGCGCACGGTCCAGTTGTAGTCATAGTAGGTCGGCGTGGTAGCGAAGACCTTGACCTTGCTGGTATCGACCTTGCCGGCATCGACCAGCTTTTGCCACACGCTGGCATTGAGCACCCCGCCATCGACCTTGCCAGCCTGCACCCAGGCAACGGTGGCGTCATGGGCACCGGAATAGGCCACACGGCTGAAATAGTTCTCAGGCTTGATGTTGTCCTGCTTGAGCATGAAGTAACGCGGCATCAGGCTGCCCGAGGTGGAAGAGATCGAGCCGAAGGCGAACGACTTGCCTTTGAGGTCGGCCAGGCTTTTGACGTCCGGGTTAGCGGTGATGAACTTGGACGTGAACTGCGCGTCCTGCTCACGCTGTACCAGCGGTGTGGCGGTCGGGTCTTTCAGGTGGACCTGGACGAATGTGAAGCCGCCCAGCCAGGCCATGTCCAGGCGGTCGCTGGCCAGTGACTCGACCACTGCCGGGTAGTCGGCCACCGGTACGAACTTCACGTCCATGCCCAGTTGCTTGGACAGATACTCGCCCAACGGCTTGAACTTGCGCAGCAGCTCGGTCGGCGCCTCGTCGGGGATGGCGCTGACCCGCAGGGTGTCGGCGGCCTGGGCGGCTACGGCGCAGCAGGACAACACGAAGCCGGCGGCGAGCGCCAGGGGGCGTTTGAGCATGAGAGTTCTCCAGGACGGTTGCTGACAAAGGCCGGCATCCGCGCCGACCGTGGCAAGTATAAGAGCCACGGTCGTAAAGGCCAGCTTTGCTACAATCGGCGCACTAAACTGCCCTTTTCGAGGTACACGTGAGCGAGCCAATTCGCCTGACCCAGTACAGCCATGGCGCTGGCTGCGGCTGCAAGATTTCCCCCAAGGTGCTGGATGTGATCCTCGCCGAAAGCGGCGTCCAGGCACTGGACCCGAAGCTGTGGGTCGGTAACGCCTCACGTGACGACGCCGCCGTCTATGCCCTGGACGAGGAGCGCGGGGTGGTATCGACCACCGACTTCTTCATGCCAATCGTCGATGACCCTTACGATTTCGGCCGCATTGCCGCCACCAATGCCATTAGCGATATCTACGCCATGGGCGGTGACCCGCTGATGGCCATCGCCATCCTCGGCTGGCCGGTCAACGTACTGCCGCCCGAAGTTGCACGCGAAGTCATCCGTGGCGGCCGCGCCGTGTGCGCCGAGGCTGGCATCCCATTGGCCGGTGGCCATTCCATCGACGCCCCTGAACCGATCTTCGGCCTGGCCGTGACGGGCGTGGTGAGCAGGCGCCACCTCAAGCGCAACGACACCGCCACCGCCGGCTGCCGCCTTTACCTGACCAAACCACTGGGCATCGGCATCCTCACCACCGCCGAGAAAAAGGCCAAGCTGCGTGCGCAGGACCAAGGCCTGGCCCGCGATTGGATGTGTACGCTCAACACGCCAGGCAGCCGCTTCGGCAAACTCGAAGCAGTCAAGGCAATGACCGATGTGACCGGCTTCGGCCTGCTCGGGCACTTGGTCGAACTGGCCGAGGGCAGCGGCCTGACCGCTCAGCTGGACTACGCTGCCGTGCCTCGCCTGCCGAGTGTCGACCATTACCTGGCCGAGGGCTGCATCCCTGGCGGCACCCTGCGCAACTTCGACAGCTACGGGCACAAGCTTGGCGCACTGAGCGACGCGCAGAAGCACCTGCTGTGCGATCCGCAAACCAGCGGTGGCCTGCTGGTTGCCGTCGCCCCAGAAGGCGAGGCGCAATTTTTGGCAGTGGCCCACGAGCTGGGCCTGGATTTGGCACCGATCGGCCTGCTGGTCGAACGACAGAGCCACGCGGTCGAGGTGAATTGATGCGCCACGACTGCAACGACTTTCGCCAACTGTTTCTCGACGACGCACCGATGATGGACATGCGCGCGCCGATCGAATTCGCCAAAGGCGCCTTCCCCGGCACCGTCAACTTGCCACTGATGACCGAC
Source organism: Pseudomonas promysalinigenes (assembly GCF_014269025.2). Taxonomy (NCBI): domain Bacteria; kingdom Pseudomonadati; phylum Pseudomonadota; class Gammaproteobacteria; order Pseudomonadales; family Pseudomonadaceae; genus Pseudomonas; species Pseudomonas promysalinigenes. The sequence continues at coordinate 4,145,493 of NZ_CP077094.1, forward strand.
CAGGAACGGCAGAAGGTCGGCACCTGCTACAAACAACAGGGCCAGGCCGCAGCCATCACCCTTGGCCATCAGCTGGTCAGCGGCGCGACCAAACGCGAGCGGCTGCATGCCTGGGCCAGCTTCGCCAAGGCCCACCCTGATGGCTACCTGTACTGCGCCCGCGGTGGCCTGCGCTCGCTGATCGTGCAGCAATGGCTGCGCGAAGAAGCGGGCATCGACTACCCGCGCATCAAGGGTGGCTACAAGGCGATGCGCAGCTTTTTGCTGCAAACCACCGATCAGGCCGTAGAGCAATGCGATTTCGTACTCGTCGGCGGCCTTACCGGCACCGGCAAGACCGACGTGCTGCAGCAGCTCGACAACGTTCTCGACCTTGAAGGCCACGCCAACCATCGCGGCTCCAGCTTTGGCAAACGCGCCACCGCGCAGCCGGCGCAGATCGACTTCGAGAACAAACTCGCCATCGATGTGCTGAAAAAACGCGCGCGGGGTATCGAACAGTTCGTGCTCGAAGACGAAGGCCGCATCGTGGGCAGCTGCACGGTACCGCTGGCGCTCTACCTGGGCATGCAGCACTACCCTCTGGTGTGGCTTGAGGACAGCTTCGAACAGCGAGTGCAGCGTATCCTTCGCGATTACGTGGTCAACCTGTGCGCCGAATTCGTCGACGTGCACGGGCAGGATCAAGGCCGCCACTTGTATGCCCAACGCATGCAACAGAGCATGGCCAATATCCACAAGCGCCTGGGCGGTGAGCGCTTTCAGCGTTTATCCACGATGCTGCATCAAGCGCTGGATGAGCAATTGCGCAGCGGCGCAGTGGACTTGCACCGTGGCTGGATCGAAGGCTTGCTCAAGGAATACTACGACCCGATGTATGCCTACCAACGTGAGGCCAAGGCCGAGCGGATCGAGTTTGCCGGGGCGGCCGGTGAAGTGCGCGAGTACCTCAAGGCCCGCGCCGCACGGCTCATTGCCCGGGGCTGAGCACCCTTTCGAGCTCTGCGGCGCGCTCGCGGGTCATGTTCAGCACGCACATGCCGCCCTCCAGTTGCGCAAGCGTGCCGCCACTGGCTTGCACATGGAAGGCACAGTTGCTGTCACGAAAAGCGATCCACTGGCGCTGGACATCGCGCAGCTGCTTCTGCGGGCCGCTTTCAAGCTTGCTGGCGAGTTGTTTGTATACCCGGTTCAGTCGCTGATCCTGAAGCTGGGTCTGGGCCTGGATGCAACGGCTCATGGCCACTGTACTGGAGGCGTTGTCCATGCACTGGCTGTAGGCCGGTGTATTTTCATCGCCCAGGGCCACGGGTGCAAAAAAGGCCAGTAGCAGCAGATAGCGTGGGTTCATGGCAAATCCTTTCATAGGGTTTGCACAGGCTCTGGCGGCATCAGCACCTTGCCCGGCTCGAATTGCAAAGAAGGCATCTGCGTCGCCGCATAAGCGGCCACGGCCAGCGCCGCGATCAGGGTGACATCCAACCAGTTCCAGGCCGGTACCTCGTTGCGGCTGCGCGCCACTGCGCACTGCCAGGCCTGGCCTGCACTGAACACCACCATAGCTGCCAACCAAAGGTAGAAACCGGCGCCGAAACCGATGCGCTCGGAAAATGCATAGCTGATGTTATCCGGCAGACGCTCAATGGCAAAGCTGCTGGCCGCCAGGTACAGCGCCGCCAACCCCAATAGCAAAGCCAGCCTGCGCAGGCGCCGATGGCAGAGAATGGCCAACCCGAACAGCGGGTTGGCAAACCACTGAAACATGCCAAAAGGTACGCCCCAAGGGCCATACAGGAACATCTGCAGGGCAGGCATGTGCCGGCCTGCGCTCATCTGGGCCCCGTCGAAGGCCAGGCTCAGCAGGTACAGGGCCAGGCTCAGCGTCAAGTACCACCCAGGCAAGCGGGATATGTTCATGCGACCGGCGGTTCGAGCAGCAGGCCATAGATTCCCGAGTCGGTAAGCTCGCCGTTCACGCACCAGCGTGCCCGCAGCGTCCCTTCCAGCACGAAACCCTGGCGTTCCAGGGTGCGGGCCGAGCCTTGATTGCGCGGGTCGATCTCGCCCTCGAGGCGGCGCATGTGCAGGGTGTGGGCGATGTAGTCGATGAAGCAGGTCAATGCCTCGTCCATGTAGCCTCTGCCCTGCACTGCGCTGGCAAGGCAATAGCCGATTTCGCCTCGGCGCGAGCCATCGTCGATGTTGAACAGTTGGACCATGCCGATCAGTTCGCCGGTATCGCGACGGTACATGCCCAGCTTGAGTTGCTCGCCATTGGCATAGGCCTCGCGGTCTGCCGCCAGGGCACTTTCAGCTTCGGCCAAATCTTGCCAGGGGGCGTGGTGCCAGTAGCGCATGACCTCTGGGTCGGCCATGATTTTCAGCCATTGCGCCGCATCGGCATGGCGCATCGGCCGCAATTGCAGGCGCGGGCTGTCAAGGCAGAGGTCACTGGGGAAGCTGCGGGGTGGGGTCACACCGGATCTCCTGTCCATTGCTGGGGAGATGACAGTTTAACGTCATGTGGGGCTGGGGGTGTATGTCTTGGCTTTAGGGCAAGGCGGCCATCGAACGCCGCGCTAGCGGCGCCCGACCTTGACTGCGCAGCACCCTATCGGCCAACACCCTCAGGCGCGGCAGTTGGGAAGATGCTCAGGCCACCTCCGCGCCTTCATCCGGCCAGTGCGGCTCGTTGGCCCCAGGTGGTGTCAGTGGCGGCAACCCGTAAGCGGCCCGCGCATCATCGCAACTAGGGTTATGCAAGCCACCCTCCCACGATGCTTGGAACTCGCGGCACGGGCTGGAGCGGTTGGCGTAAATGGTGCACGCCACCTGGGTACCGATTTCGCCCTGTAGGCTGACACAGCGGCATGGCTTGGCGTCGGTGCCGATCATGGCAACACGGGAGGGATTGATCTGCACCACCAAGTCATCGGGCACGACACCGCCGGCAGACTGGCATTCGCCCCAGAAGAAGGACACACGGAAGTACCCGCAGCAGGCGCCGCAGTCAAGGCAAGGGTTATATTCGGACATGATGGCACGGAGGGAAGGTTGTTGTTATCGGGGCTCAGCCCGCGCGCCATTTGTAATCTAAGCCAGGTCGGCTGAGAAGAGGGGTGATGCAAAAATAGTTTGCCATTGATCCGCCCGTCCGCGCCCGCCGAAGCGGGCGTGGGCGGGGCGTTACTTCTGGGTCAGCCCATCGGCCCGGAACATCTGGCGAATCCCGCGAATGGCCTGGCGAATGCGATCTTGGTTCTCGATCAGGGCAAAGCGCACGTGGTCGTCGCCATAGTCACCAAAACCGATACCCGGCGACACGCAGACCTTGGCTTCGGCCAGCAGCTTCTTGGCGAACTCCAGAGAACCCAAGTGTGCATAGTGCTCCGGGATCTTGGCCCACACGTACATCGACGCCTTCGGGTTGTCGACCATCCAGCCCAGCTCATGCAGGCCCTTGACCAGCAGATTGCGGCGCTGACGGTACTGCTCGGCGATGTCGCGCACACATTGCTGGTCCCCCTCCAACGCGGCAATGGCCGCCACCTGTAGCGGGGTGAAGGTGCCGTAGTCGTGGTAGCTCTTGATCCGCGCCAGGGCGCTGACCAGCTCGGGGTTACCGACCATGAAACCGATGCGCCAGCCGGCCATGTTGTAGCTCTTGGACAGGGTGAAGAACTCCACCGCAATGTCCTTGGCACCCGGCACCTGCATGATCGATGGCGCCTTCCAGCCGTCGTAGACGATGTCGGCATAAGCCAAATCGTGCACCACCAGTACATCGTATTGCTTGGCCAGGGCCACCACGCGCTCGAAGAAGTCCAGCTCCACGCATTGGGCCGTGGGGTTCGACGGGAAGCCAAGAATCATCATCTTCGGCTTGGGGATCGACTCGCGAATCGCCCGCTCCAGCTCGTTGAAGAAGTCCACACCTGGCACCAGCGGCACGGAACGCACCTGGGCGCCGGCGATCACCGCGCCGTAGATGTGGATCGGATAGCTTGGGTTGGGCACCAGTACGGTATCACCGTGATCGAGGGTGCCGAGCATCAGGTGCGCCAGGCCCTCTTTCGAGCCGATGGTGACGATGGCTTCGCTTTCCGGGTCGATGTCGACCTCGTAGCGCGCCTTGTACCAGTTGGAGATGGCGCGGCGCAGGCGAGGAATGCCGCGAGAGGTGGAATAACCATGGGTGTCATCGCGCTGAGCGACCTGCACCAGCTTTTCGACGATGTGCGCGGGTGTCGCCCCATCGGGGTTGCCCATGCTGAGGTCGATGATGTCTTCGCCACGGCGGCGGGCAGCCATCTTGAGTTCGGCAGTGATGTTGAAGACGTAGGGCGGAAGACGATCGATGCGCGCGAAACGGCGCGGCGAACCAGGATTGGACATGGTTTCCTCAACTGACGTAAGCGCCCGGAACCGTCCGAGCGACGCTGGCCGCTGCGGCGGCCTGAATCAGAAGATAGTGCCGAAACAGGATCCATGTAAAGGACAATTTCTTGTTTTTATAAATTTTTTTAGATTATTTTTTTGAAATTCAAAGATATAAGTTTCTTACCCTAACAGGGGCCAACACCCAAATCCCAGGCATAAAAAACCCGGCACTATGGCCGGGTTTTGGGTGAAGCACTCGCCTCGATCAGCGTGCGTAGGTCATCAGCACATCAGCAGCAGTTTGGCTGTCCACCGACATCATCACGCTTAGGGCAGTGACGGTCAGGATGGAGAAGCCGAACACCTTGCGCGCCCACTTGCTGTCGTCTTCAGCTTTGTAGCCGCCCCAGGCCATGTACAGCCAGTAAAGGCCCATGGCGGCCGCCACGGCCAGGTAGCCGAGGCCGGCATACCCGCCAAGGGTGAGCATCAAGGTCGCGAGCAGGAAGGCCAGCACGTACAGCACGATCTGCTTCTTCGCCGCAAGAATACCGCGCGCCACCGGCAGTACCGGAATGTTGGCAGCGCTGTAATCCTTGAAGCGGAAGATGGCAATGGCAAAGCTGTGCGGCATCTGCCACAGGCTGAACATCACCAGCAGGGTCACCGCAGCCAGGTCGAAGCTGTTGCTCACGGCGCAGTAGCCGATCACCGGAGGCATGGCACCGGACAGGCTGCCGACCAAGGTGCCGTGCACCGATTTACGCTTGAGCCAGAGGCTGTAGAAACCGACGTAGACCACGAAGCCTACCGCTGCGCAGAACGCCGCCAGCGGGTTGGCCTGAACATACAGCAAGCTGAAGCCGGCCACCCCAAGAAGGGTGGCATAGGCCAGCGCGATGGGCAGCGACATGCCGCCCTGCACCATGACGCGGTTCTTGGTGCGCTCCATCTTGTGGTCGATGTCACGGTCGATGCAGTTGTTGAACACGCATCCGGACGCCACCACCAACGAAGTACCGATCACCACCGCCAGGAACAGAGCGAAATCCACATGGCCCTTCGAGGCAAGGAAGAAACCGCCTGCCACGGAAAGCACGTTACCGAAAATGATCCCCGGTTTGGTGATTTGGATAAAGTGCTTAACGGACATGCAGTCTTACCTCACTTGGCCATCATTTCGAAGTGGATGCTGAACATGATCCACAGCGACAGGCCGACCAGCAGAGCGATTACCAGGGTGGTGAACAGGAACGTCGACACATTGGAGCGCTGCTCTTTCGAGCGGTCCATGTGCAGGAAGTACACCAGGTGTACCACTACCTGAATCACGGCCATGGCCACGATGATCAGAACGGTCAGGTTCTTCGGCAGGCTTGGCGACATGGCCAGGCCAAACGGAATCGCGGTCAGGATGATCGACAGGATGAAGCCGATCATGTACGACTTGACGCTGCCGTGGTTACCTTCGTGATGAGTGTCGTGTGCGTTAGCCATTACAGAACCCCCAGCAGGTAGACGACGGTGAATACGCAGATCCAGACCACGTCCAGGAAGTGCCAGAACAGGCTCAGGCAGCTCATGCGGGTCTTGGCGGTCGGCGTGATGCCGTGCTTGTTGATCTGGTACATCATGATTGCCATCCAGATCAGGCCGGCGGTCACGTGCAGACCGTGGGTACCTACCAGGGCGAAGAAGCCCGACAGGAAGCCACTGCGGGTTGGGCCGAAGCCCTCGCCGATCAGGTGATGGAATTCATAGATTTCCATCGCGATGAAGCCTGCACCGAACAGGAAGGTCACTGCCAACCAGCCCAGTACGCCCGCTTTCTTGCCATCGAACATCTTCAGCATGGCGAAGCCGAAGGTGATCGAGGACAGCAGCAGGAACAGCGTTTCAACCGCTACGAAGTCGAGCTGGAAGATGTCATGACCCGACGGGCCGCCGGCAAAACTGCCGGACAGCACCGCGTAGGTGGCGAAGAGCGACGCAAACAGGATGCAGTCGGTCATCAGGTACAGCCAGAAACCGAGGACGGTCATCTGGCCCGAGTCGTGGTGGTGGTCATCGTGAGCATGGTCATGACCATGCGCGCCACCGTGGATTACTTGACTGGACATTGATTACACCCGTTCAAACGATTCGACACGTGCGCCGGCAGGCAGAGCACCTGCGTGGGCCAGCGCTTTCAGACGCTCGCCTTCGATGCGCGCCACTTCTTCGGCCGGAACCATGTAGCCTTGGTCGTCACGCGCAGCGTGGCGAACGAAGACTGCGATGGTTGCCAACAGGCTTGCGCCCACCAGCCACCAGATGTGCCAGATGAAAGCGAAACCGAAGACAGTCAGGAACATACCCATGAACAGACCGGTAGCGGTGTTGTTCGGCATGTGGATCGCTTCGTACTTGCCAGGCACCTTGTAGGCAACACCGGCTTCCTTGGCTTCGTTCCAGCAGTCCAGGCCAACTTTCTCAGGCATGTGGGCGAAGTTGTAGAACGGAGGTGGCGAGGAAGTCGACCACTCCAGAGTACGGCCGCCCCATGGGTCGCCGGTCACGTCCAGGTTCTGCTCGCGATCGCGGATCGAAACGACGATCTGGATCAGCTGGCAGGCGATACCGAACAGGATCAGTACGGCGCCGGCAACGGCTACGTACAGGTAGGGTTCCCACAGTGGGTTGTCGGAGTGGTTCAGACGACGGGTCATGCCCATGAAGCCCAGGGCGTACAGCGGCATGAACGCTACGTAGAAGCCGGAGATCCAGAACCAGAAGGCAGCTTTGCCCCACTTCTCGTTCAGCTTGAAGCCGAACGCTTTTGGCCACCAGTAGGCGAAGCCGGCGATGTAGCCGAATACCGCACCACCGATGATCACGTTGTGGAAGTGAGCGATCACGAACAGGCTGTTGTGCAGCACGAAGTCAGCACCCGGAACAGCCAGCAGAACGCCGGTCATACCACCGATCGAGAAGGTGATCATGAAGCCCAGGGTCCACAGCATCGGTGCGGTGAAGCGCACACGGCCCTGGTACATGGTGAACAGCCAGTTGAACAGCTTCACACCGGTCGGAATGGAGATCAGCATCGTCGCCAGGCCGAAGAAGGTGTTGACGCTGGCGCCGGCACCCATGGTGAAGAAGTGGTGCAGCCATACAGCAAAGCCCAGAACGGCAATGGCGCCCGATGCGTAGATCATCGAGTGGTGGCCGAACAGACGCTTGCCAGAGAAGGTCGAAGTCACTTCCGAGAACACGCCGAAGGCCGGCAGGATCAGGATGTAAACCTCAGGGTGACCCCAGGCCCAGAACAGGTTGACGTACATCATCGGGTTCCCACCAAGCTCGTTGGTGAAAATGTGGAAGTCCAGATAACGGTCAACAGTCAGCAGTGCCAGTGCAGCGGTCAGAATCGGGAACGAAGCCACGATCAGCACGTTGGCCCAGGTGCAGGTCCAGGTGAAGATCGGCATGTCCATCAGCTTCATGCCAGGTGCGCGCATCTTCATCACGGTGACGAGGAAGTTCACGCCGGTCAGTGTCGTACCCAAACCTGATAGCTGTAGCGCCCAGATGTAGTAGTCGACACCCACCCCAGGGCTGTACTGAATACCCGCAAGCGGCGGATAGGCAACCCAGCCGGTCTTGGCGAATTCACCAACGCCCAGCGAGATGTTGACCAGCAGCACGCCTGCCAGCAGCAGGTAGAAGCTCAGGGAGTTGAGGAACGGGAAGGCAACGTCACGTGCACCGATTTGCAGCGGAACTGCAAGGTTCATCAGGCCGGTGAAGAACGGCATCGCCATGAAGATGATCATGATCACACCGTGAGCGGTGAAGATCTGGTCATAGTGTTCAGGCGGCAGGTAGCCTTCGGAGCCACCGGTAGCGGCGGCCAACTGGGTACGCATCATGATGGCGTCGGCAAAGCCGCGCAGCAACATGACCATCGCGACGACGATGTACATCACCCCGATTTTCTTGTGGTCGACAGTGGTCAGCCACTCGGTCCACAAGTAGGTCCACTTGCGGAAATAGGTGATAGCACCAACGACAGCAATACCCCCGAGCGCAATCATGGCAAGGGTCACCATGACTATCGGCTCGTGGAAGGGTATCGCCTCCAGGGTTAATTTACCGAACATCTCTTACTCCTCTGCACCGGCAGCTGGTTGCGCACTCGACTCGGTGGTGGCCAGATCTTTGCTGCCTGCTTCTTCGTGGCTCGGACGACCGCGGTTCATGCCTTCGTACTTGTCGACGATCAGCTGGAACTGGTCAGGCGAGGCCTCGCCATACAGCGCGACTGGGTTGTTTTCGCTTGGTTTGGCCAAGGCGTCGTAGGTGGCCTTGTCCAGCTTCTTCGGCGACTGCTTGACCTCGGCGACCCACTTGTCGAAGTCTTCCTGAGAGGTGGCAGTGGCCTTGAATTTCATGCCGGTGAAGCCGGCGCCGCTGTAGTTGGCGCTGATACCGTCGAATTCGCCGTTCTCGTTGGCGATCAGGTGCAGCTTGGTGGTCATGCCCGCCATGGCGTAGATCTGACCGCCCAGGCCCGGGATGAAGAACGAGTTCATCACGGCGTCGGAGGTGACGCGGAAGTTGACCGGGGTGTTAGCCGGGAAGACGATCTTGTTGACCGTAGCGATGCCCTGCTCCGGGTAGATGAACAGCCACTTCCAGTCCAGCGCGACCACGTCGATCTGCAATGGCTTCACATCGGAATCCAGTGGGCGATACGGGTCCAGCTTGTGGGTGGACTTGTAGGTCACGTAGCCCAGGGCAATGATGATGATGATCGGGATGATCCACACCGCAGCTTCGATCTTGGTCGAGTGCGACCAGTCGGGGGTGTAGGTGGCGGCCTTGTTCGAAGCACGGTACTTCCAGGCGAACGCCACGGTCATGATGATGACCGGAATCACCACCAGCAGCATCAGGCCAGTAGCGATCAGGATCAGGTTCTTTTGCTCAATGCCGACCTGACCTTTCGGGTCGAGCAGGGTCCAGTTGCACCCACTGAGTAAAAGCATGCCTAAAAAGGGCAATATGCCAAACAGTCTGGGGTAACGCTTTTTACTCATCTCACGACCTCTAGATCAGCTTGCTTCAATGCAATTTGTGTTTTGGTAGCCAACACTTCGTCCTGCCAAGTGCGGCATGTAGCGCCCGAACTCGCTCCCGCCCCGGCCTGACTGCAAGACCTTGGCGTGAAGCGTGATAGCGGTGCTTATGGTTTCTTAGGCAACAGGCCTGTACTTCAGACCAAGTCCATTTGGTGCGGGAAAACGCGGAGGGGGGTCCGCCCGGTATCGCCGTTTGGCGAAACTTGACGAAGTCAGCAAAAAGAAGCGCTGAGGGCTTCCTTCAATCCTGCGACTCGCAAGCAGTGCCGAACGGGAATTGGGGGCGATTGTAGATAGGTCGCCAACCCTTGACTATGACTTATTGAGCAACAGTCCTTTACAGGATCTGTAACAATCCGAGCGAGAAATTCAACTTCGCGACAGTTTGTCGCACCCCGCTTGCTAGCCCTCCAGCCCTTGCCCGACAAGGGCTGTAGGTTGATCTGGATCAAGCGGGAGAGGACTTTTCACTCATCTCATGCCGTGCAAAAGCCCGCTGAGAATTCGGGACTTTTGTCTAAGCCTGACGCCGGTTGCGCCAGATGCCCAGCGGGACCAGGATGGCTGTCAGCACGAACGCCAACAGTGCCCACTGCGCCAGCGACAAACCGAGGATCGGCGGGTACGGCGTACTGCAGAAACCGTCTACCTGGAACGCCAGTGGCCAGAGCTTGGCCAGGGGCAAGTCGTCAACGATCGGCTGCAAGGTATCGATACCGCAACTGACCATCGGGTTGGCGAGTATATACACATGGTTGCCCGCTGCAATGATTCCGCCAATGGCACTGAGCACGACCAGGCCCTCGAGCAGCGTCAGGCTGCGGCGCCCAGGCATGGCGGCACCGATGAACGCGAAGATGGCGATAAAGAGCAAGGCATACCGTTGCAGGATGCACAGCGGGCAAGGCGCCTCGCCCAGCACCACCTGCATGTACAAGGCACCGCCGATCAGGGCGAGGCAGATCACCCCCAGCAGTACCAGAAAGCGCCGTTCGCGGTTCAGGCGCAGGGTTTGTTCGTTCATTGCCGATTCCTTCGATGGATAGATGGCAGCGTGGTCCGCCCGCCTGGGTGCGATTCTACACACAGGCATGGCCCCATAGCGTATCGAGGCGGCGAGACAGCACGGCGCTGGGCTATCCGCAGGTGCTAAGACCGAGTAGTGCGACAGCGGTTCAACGACAGCCGGTTAAAAACGGCCCCCCAGGTGCCGCGATAGGGCAAGCCCCTCGACACCCGGCAGTGAAGGATACAGCGATTAAAAGAGGATTAAAGATGAAAGGTGCCCATTTTACCTTTCATCTTCCTTATATAGAGGTTGCATCAAAACAACCGCGTATAGAGCGATTGGTGATCTACTCGAGCGCAGCCGCAGGGCCAAAAAATTCATAGCGGCTCTGCTGCTCAGGCACGCCCAAGCCTTTCAAATGCCGCTTGATAGCCCCCATGAACCCCTTGGGCCCCAGGAAGTAAACATCGACATCACGCTCGTGCCCCAACCATTGGCCTAGCAGGTCCTGATTGAGCAGGCCAACCGCATCGGCATGGTGCGCGTCCTGCCCTTCGCCATAGCAATAAAAACGCTGAAGCTGCGGGTGTCGCTCGGCCAGCCCATCGACCCACGCGCGGAACGCATGAACCGAGGCATTGCGTGCGCAGTGAATGAAGCGTACCGGCCGCTGAGTCTGCAGAGCTGCTTCGAGCATCGCCAATGTTGGGGTAATGCCTACCCCGCCGCTGATCAGCACCAAGGGCTTGTCGCTGGCCGCCAGGGTGAATTCTCCCGATGGCGGGAACAGTTGCAAGGTATCCCCTACGACCAGTTGATCATGCAGATAATTGGAGACTTTACCGCCCTGCTCCCGCTTGACGCTGATGCGATATCCCAGGCCATCGCACAGCGCCGACAGCGAGTAATTGCGCCGCTGCTCGGCACCGTCGATGAACAGCCTAAGGCCGATGTACTGACCTGGTTCAGCCTTGAGTACCGGCAAGCCATCGACGGGGACGAAATAGAACGAGGTGATTTCGCAGCTTTCCTGCTCGCGGCGTGCCAGGCGAAATTCACGGGTGCCGCGCCAACCGCCTGCGGCTTGCGCTTTTTGTTGGTAGAGGCTTTCTTCTGCGCCGATCAGGATGTCCGCCAGTTGGCCATAGGCGCCAGCCCAGGCGGCTATGACCTCGGGCGTGGCGATGTCGCTGCCCAGTACCTCCTCGATTGCCCGCAACAGGCACTTACCGACGATAGGGTAATGCTCCGGCAGAATCTGCAGGGCAACATGTTTGTTGATGATCTGCCCGACTAGCCCACCGAGTTGTTCGAGCTGGTCTATGTGCCGTGCGTACATCAGCACCCCGTTGGCCAAGGCACGAGGCTGGTCTCCGCTGGCCTGATGAGCCTGGTTGAAAAGTGGCCGTACCTCGGGATACTCATTGAGCATCATGCGGTAGAAATGGGTAGTGAGCGCTTCACCGCCGGTTTCCAGCAATGGGACGGTGGCTTTGATGATTGCGCGTTGTTCGACACTGAGCATTTGCAACTCCTAAGCCTCAGGCTTGATAAGGTTGCGCTAACAGTTACAGCAATCATGCCAAGTAATAATTCCATTTAAATCAATATCTTATAAGTGAAAGTGTCAAATTGACCTGGCTCCACGTATAGTCACTTTGACTAAAGGGAGTCCTTATGACTAATACTCCGCTACTTACCACGCTGCTGCCCTTGGTCAGCGATCTGTCCCGGGATTTGCCCGACCAGGAACGCTATCGTCGTCTTCTGCAGGCCATGCGCGGGTTGTTGCCCTGCGATGCCGCTGCATTGCTGCGGCTGGAAGGCGAATGGCTGGTGCCGCTGGCGGTGGATGGGCTTTCCCCCGACACGCTTGGCCGCCGCTTCAAAGTCAGTGAGCACCCGCGCTTTGAGCTGCTGCTAAGCCGCCCGCAACCCACACGCTTTGCCAGCGATTCAAGCCTTCCCGACCCCTACGATGGGTTGGTCAACACCCCTGGGGCCACGCTTGAGGTGCATGACTGCATGGGCTGCCCACTGATGGTGGACGAACGCCCCTGGGGCTTGCTGACCCTCGACGCCCTCACCCCAGGCCAGTTCCAGAGCCTGGAGCTGGACGCCTTGCAAGCCTTTGCCAGCCTGGCGGCCGCCACCGTGACCGTAGCCGAGCGCATCGAGCAATTGGCGCTGCGCGCCGAGGACGAGCATCACCGGGCCGAGGTCTATCGTCAGGCCAGCGGCCAGGACCGGGCATTGATCGGCCAGAGCGCCGCGCACAAGCGCCTGCTGGAAGAAATACGCCTGGTCGGTGGCAGCGAGCTCACCGTACTGATCAACGGCGAAACCGGCGTAGGCAAGGAGCTGGTGGCCATGGCCTTGCATCAGGCCAGCCAACGCGCCGCCAAACCAATGGTCAGCCTCAATTGTGCCGCTCTGCCCGACACCCTGGTGGAGAGCGAACTGTTCGGCCATGTGCGCGGGGCATTCACCGGCGCCCATGGCGAACGCCGTGGCAAATTCGAACTGGCCAATGGCGGCACCCTGTTTCTCGATGAAGTTGGTGAGCTGCCGCTGGCCGTGCAGGCCAAGTTGCTACGTGTGCTGCAAAGCGGCCAACTGCAAAGGCTGGGTTCGGATCGCGAACACCGCGTCGATGTTCGCCTGATCGCCGCCACCAACCGCGACCTGGCGGCAGAAGTGCGGGCAGGTAACTTGCGCGCTGACTTTTATCACCGCCTGAGTGTGTACCCGTTGCATGTGCCGCCGCTTCGCGAGCGTGGCCGCGACGTACTGTTGCTCGCTGGCTACTTCCTCGAACAGAACCGATCACGCCTGGGCTTGAACAGCCTGCGGCTTAGCAGCGCCGCGCAAGCGGCATTGTTGGCGTATGACTGGCCGGGCAACGTGCGCGAACTGGAGCACCTGATCGGCCGCTGCTCGCTCAAGGCTCTAGGCCAGCACGCGCAACGCCCACGTATCCTCACCCTGGAGGCAAGCGACCTGGGCTTGCATCCCACTGAGCCGGTTGCGCCGGGCGCTTCGGCCGAGACACCTCAGGCCGCTATGCCTCTGCCGACAGGCGGTCTGCGCGAAGCGGTGGATGATTACCAACGCCAGCTCATCGCCGCCTGCCTGCAAAGCCATCAGCAAAACTGGGCAGCAGCAGCGCGCGAGCTGGGGCTGGACCGCGCCAACCTCAACCGACTGGCCCGTCGCCTGGGGCTTCGCTGAGATGGATTTCTACTAAAGGACTAGGCGCAAAGCCATCTGGTGGCGATCTGATGGGCTGCTATATCTCCCTAACACACGGTACACGGCCCTCACACGGCCACCTGTGCGTGTACCGAAAGCCAGCAGGGAGCACTCATGGACAACATCGTAGTCGCTGACAAGCAATCCGCCGTGGCCACCCAGAATGCCTGGGGCGATATCAACCTCAACAGCCCTGGCGTAGTGCAGATGCCGGTAGCCCCCGACCAGGTGGCCACCGTCACCCGGCGCGGGCAAGATCTGATTGTCACGCTCAAATCCGGTGAAAAGGTCACCATCGGCAACTTCTTCGCCGTGGATCAGGCCGGTGTTGGCAGCGACATGGTGTTCGTCGGCGAAGATGGCACCTTGTGGCATGCCAACTACGATGCGGCAGCGTTCACCGGCTTCACGTTCGACGAAGTGGCATCGCTGGATCAGCTGGTGGCCGGTATTGGTGTTGCGGGTGAAGGCACTTCAACCTTCGCCATTGCCGCCCTTGGCCTGCTCGGTGCCGGTGGCGTTGCGGCTGCGGCGGGCGGCGGTGGGGGCGGTGGCGGTGGCGGCCAGCCGGGCGACACTACCCCGCCAGCGACGCCCATCGACTTGCTGGTTTCCCCAGATGGCTTGCGCGTGTCAGGTCGCGGTGAAGCGGGCTCGACGGTCAACGTATTCGACCCGGCTGGCAACCTCATCGGCACAGGCACCGTTGGCAGTGATGGTAGCTTCACAGTCGACCTGGGCAGCCAACAAAATAACGGCCAGGGGCTGACCGTCACGATCACCGACCCCGCTGGCAACACCTCTACGGGCGGCACGGTAACCGCACCTGACACTACCGCCCCCACGCCGCCAAGCGAGTTGGCAGTCGACAGCCAAGGCACCACCCTCACCGGCCGCGCCGAGCCGGGCTCCACGGTACAAGTACGCGGCGCCGACGGCACTCTTTTAGGCACTGCCACTGCGGGCGCGGACGGCCAGTTCAGCGTCACGCTGCAACCGCCGCAGACCAATGGCCAGGCCTTGAGCGTCACCGCTACCGATGCCGCTGGCAACACCTCGCAAAGCGGAACGCTGAGCGCACCGGACACTACCGCCCCCACGCCGCCAAGCGAATTGGCAGTCAACAGCCAAGGCACCACCCTCACCGGCCGCGCCGAGCCGGGCGCCACCGTGCAAGTACGTGGCCCCGGCGGCACCTTGCTGGGCACTGCCACCGCGGGCGCCGATGGGCTGTTCAGCGTCACCTTGCAACCGCCGCAGACCAGTGGCCAGGCCTTGAGCGTCACCGCTACCGATGCCGCTGGCAACACCTCGCAAAGCGGAACGCTGAGCGCACCGGACACTACCGCCCCCACGCCGCCAAGCGAATTGGCAGTCAACAGCCAAGGCACCACCCTCACCGGCCGCGCCGAGCCGGGCGCCACCGTGCAAGTACGTGGCCCCGGCGGGACCTTGCTGGGCACTGCCACCGCGGGGGCCGATGGGCTGTTCAGCGTCACCTTGCAACCGCCGCAGACCAATGGCCAGGCCTTGAGCGTCACCGCTACCGATGCCGCTGGCAACACCTCGCAAGGCGGATCGCTGAACGCACCGGACACTACCGCCCCCACGCCGCCAAGCGAATTGGCAGTCAACAGCCAAGGCACCACCCTCACCGGCCGCGCCGAGCCGGGCGCCACCGTGCAAGTACGTGGCCCCGGCGGCACCTTGCTGGGCACTGCCACCGCGGGCGCCGATGGGCTGTTCAGCGTCACCTTGCAACCGCCGCAGACCAATGGCCAGGCCTTGAGCGTCACCGCTACCGATGCCGCTGGCAACACCTCGCAAAGCGGATCGCTGAGCGCACCGGACACTACCGCCCCCACGCCGCCAAGCGAATTGGCAGTCAACAGCCAAGGCACCACCCTCACCGGCCGCGCCGAGCCGGGCGCCACCGTGCAAGTACGTGGCCCCGGCGGCACCTTGCTGGGCACTGCCACCGCGGGGGCCGATGGGCTGTTCAGCGTCACCTTGCAACCGCCGCAGACCAATGGCCAGGCCTTGAGCGTCACCGCCACCGATGCCGCTGGTAACACCTCTGGGGCTGCGGCGATCAGCGCGCCTGACGACGGCACTCCACCCGATACCACACCTCCCGAGGCACCGACCAACCTGGTGATCGGCGTTGCTGGCCAACAACTGAGCGGAAGGGGGGAAGCCGGCACAACCGTGCAGGTGCGCGATGCCAGCGGCAACCTGATTGCCAGCGGCACGGTAGGTGCCGATGGCACGTTCCTACTCACCTTGTCGCCAGCCGTGAAAGACGGCAGCACCCTGCAGGTAACCCTCACCGATGCTGCCGGCAATGTGTCAGCCCCAGGCTCGGTGACCTCCGCCGATCTGCAACCTCCAGCGCAACCCACTGACCTTACCCTTGCCGACGGCGTTACCCTGACCGGGCGCGGTGAGCCTGGCACGACGGTGCAGGTGCGTGACGCCGCCGGTAACCTGGTTGGCAGCGGCCAAGTGGGGACCGATGGCACCTTCAGCCTCACCCTGTCGCCGGCCCAGGCCAATGGCCAAGCACTGGACGTGCGCCTGGTCGACGCCGCTGGCAACACCTCGGCGCCGCTGCAATTCGACGCTCCGGATATCACTGCACCTGCCGCCGTCACCAACCTGGCGGTAGGGCCGGACGGGCTGCAATTGGCCGGCCGTGGCGAAGCCGGGGCCACGGTGCAAGTGCGCGATGCCGATGGCAACCTGCTGGGCAGTGCAATAGTCAGCGCCAACGGCACCTTCATCGTCGACCTGGCCCCTGCCGTGGCACCGGGCGCGCAACTGAGCGTGGTGCAAACCGATGCTGCCGGCAATGCATCGCCCGTCGTCGACTACGATGTGCCCCTGACCGGCGTCCCAACCAGTCCAACCGACCTGAATATCGCAGCCGATGGCACCAGCATCAGTGGCAGCGCCCAGCCCGGCACGCGGGTGGAGGTGCGTGGCGCCGACGGCACGTTGCTAGGCAGCGTGGTGGTAGGGGCCGAAGGCACCTTCACCGTGCCGCTGAACCCGGCGCAGGCCAACGGCCAGCTGCTGGACGTCACCGCCGTCGACAGCCTCGGCACATCGTCGCTGCCCACGCAGATCGGCGCACCCGACATCACCGCCCCCACAGCGCCAAGCGAGCTTGAGGTCAGCGCAGACGGCACCCTCGTCACCGGCCGGGCCGAGCCTGGCAGCACCGTGCGGGTCCTGGCTGCTGACGGCACCACCGTGCTGGGTTCCGCCGTGGTGGGCCCGACCGGTGTATTCAGCATCAGCCTCGCGCCCCCGCAGGTGGACGGCGAGTCTTTACAGGTCACGGCTACCGATGCGGCTGGCAATGCCTCTGCGGCCAGCACCGTCACTGCGCCGGACATCGACGGCGGCACCGATACCACTCCACCACAACCTGCCAGCGACCTGGCCATCAGCGGCGACGGCCGCCTGGTATCGGGCCGTGGCGAAGTGGGCGCGACGGTCAAAGTGCTGGATGACCAAGGCCAGGTGATCGGCACCGGCACCGTTCAGGCCGATGGCACGTTCAATGTGGTGTTGACCGAACCTGTCACCAACGGCTCGTCTCTGCAGGTCACCCTTACCGATGCTGCTGGCAACGTGTCGACGCCAAGCCTGCTGACTGCCCCCGATCTGCAACCCCCAGCGCAACCCACTGACCTTACCCTTGCCGACGGCGTTACCCTGACCGGGCGCGGTGAGCCTGGCACTACGGTGCAGGTGCGTGACGCCGCCGGTAACCTGGTTGGCAGCGGCCAAGTGGGGACCGATGGCAACTTCAGCCTCACCCTGTCGCCGGCCCAGGCCAATGGCCAAGCACTGGACGTGCGCCTGGTCGACGCCGCTGGCAACACCTCGGCGCCGCTGCAATTCGACGCTCCGGATATCACTGCACCTGCCGCTGTCACCAACCTGGCGGTAGGGCCGGACGGGCTGCAATTGGCCGGCCGTGGCGAAGCCGGGGCCACGGTGCAAGTGCGCGATGCCGATGGCAACCTGCTGGGCAGTGCAATAGTCAGCGCCAACGGCACCTTCATCGTCGACCTGGCCCCTGCCGTGGCACCGGGCGCGCAACTGAGCGTGGTGCAGACCGATGCTGCCGGCAATGCATCGCCCGTCGTCGACTATGATGTGCCCCTGACCGGCGTCCCAACCAGCCCAACCGACCTGAATATCGCAGCCGATGGCACCAGCATCAGTGGCAGCGCCCAGCCCGGCACGCGGGTGGAGGTGCGTGGCGCCGACGGCACGCTACTGGGCAGCGTGGTGGTAGGGGCCGAGGGCACCTTCACCGTGCCACTGAACCCGGCGCAAGCCAACGGCCAGCTGCTGGACGTGACCGCCGTCGACAGTCTCGGCACATCGTCGCTGCCCACGCAGATCGGCGCACCCGACATCACCGCCCCCACAGCGCCAAGCGAGCTTGAGGTCAGCGCAGACGGCACCCTCGTCACCGGCCGGGCCGAGCCTGGCAGCACCGTGCGGGTTCTGGCTGCTGACGGCACCACCGTGCTGGGTTCCGCCCTGGTGGGCCCGACCGGTGTATTCAGCATCAGCCTCGCGCCCCCGCAGGTGGACGGCGAGTCTTTACAGGTCACGGCTACCGATGCGGCTGGCAATGCCTCTGCGGCCAGCACCGTCACTGCGCCGGACATCGACGGCGGCACCGATACCACACCACCACAACCTGCCAGCGACCTGGCCATCAGCGGCGACGGCCGCCTGGTATCGGGCCGTGGCGAAGTGGGCGCGACGGTCAAAGTGCTGGATGACCAAGGCCAGGTGATCGGCACCGGTAGCGTTCAGGCCGATGGCACGTTCAATGTGGTGCTGACCGCACCTGTCACCGACGGCTCGTCCCTGCAGATCACCCTTACCGATGCGGCTGGCAACGTGTCGACGCCAACTCCACTGACCTCTCCAGACTTGCAGGCCCCAGCACAGCCCACGGGCCTGAGCCTGAGCGATGCGGTGACATTGACCGGCAGCGGCGAAGCGGGTACGCGGGTGGAGGTGCGTGATGCCAGCGGTAATCTGATCGGAACCGGCATCGTCGCCGCCAATGGCAGCTTCAGTGTGACCCTAGATGCCCCGCAGGCCAACGGTGAGCAACTGTCCATAACGCTTACCGATGCGACGGGCAACCGCTCGATCCCGTTGGCCTACACCGCGCCCGACACAACCCCACCCGCGCAGATCACCGACATTACGCTAGGCGCTGGCAGCCTGGCGGTTTCGGGCCGCGGCGAACCGGGCGCAACGGTCGAGGTTCGCGATGGCGCAGGTGCGTTGCTTGGAAGCGGCGTTGTCAGCGCAAACGGCACCTTCCTGGTCAATCTGGACGCGGCACTGACTACCGGCCAGTCCATCGAGCTGGTACAGACCGATGCGGCAGGCAATCCGTCTACCGCCGTAACCGTGATCGTGCCAGCCGCCCCCCTGCCGGACAGCCCCACCGGGCTGGCAGTCAGCGCCGACGGCACCACGCTCAGCGGTAACGCACCTGCTGGCACGCAGGTGCAGGTGCGCGATGGCAACGGGAATGTGCTTGGCAGCGTGCAAGTTGGCAACGAGGGCACCTTCACCCTCACCCTCGACCCGGCGCAGGCCAATGGCGAGCTGCTTGATGTGGTGGCTGTCGATGCCGGCGGCAACAGCTCACTGCCGACTCAAATCAGCGCTCCGGATATTACCCCCCCCAACGAGGCCACCGATCTGCAAGTCAGCGCCGACGGCGTGACGCTGACGGGCCGGGGCGAACCTGGCGCCACGGTACAGGTCACCAACGCCCAAGGCACGCTGCTGGGCACCGCCGTGATAGGCGCCAACGGCCAGTTCGCGGTGACACTGGACCCGGCGCAGAACGACGGCCAACAGCTGGATGTCGCCCTGCGCGACGGTGCCGGCAACACTTCCACTACGACGGTAACCGCACCTGACTTGGACGGCCCGCTGCAACCCTCTGGCCTGGCGATCGACATCACCGGCCTACACCTGACCGGTACGGGCCAGGCCGGCTCGCTGGTCACAGTGCGCGCTGCCGATGGTACGGTGCTCGGTACAGCCACGGTGGGTGCCGACGGCCGCTTCGACGTAACCCTTGGCCAGCCACAACTAAATGGCCAGAGCCTGACCGTGGAAGCCACCGACAGCCTGGGCAACAGTGCAGGGCCGGTCGGTTTCATCGCGCCTGACAGCACCCCACCACAAGTGGTCGGTACGCCGAGTGTCGATGGCGCCGGCGCTACTGTCAGCGGTACTGGCGAAGCCGGCGCCACGGTCACCGTGCGCGGCCCCAATGGCGCGGTGCTGGGCAGCGCCGTGGTGGGCAACGACGGTAATTTCCAAGTCACCCTCGCACCCCCTCAGACCAACGGCCAGGCATTGACCGTTGAACAACGCGACCCTGCCGGCAACGTTTCGCCTTCGGTGGGCTTGAATGCACCCGATACTACCGCGCCGGCCATCACCACCGGCCTTACATTGTCCGCCAATGGCGCGCAATTGACCGGTTTCGGCGAGCCTGGTGCGCAGGTGCGAGTAACCGGCACTGGGGGTGCTGTGCTGGGCAATGCTACGGTGCAGGCCGATGGTAGCTTCAGCGTCACCCTCACCCCAGCGCAGCTCAATGGTCAGACCCTGACCGTCATCCAAACCGATGGCGGCGGCAACCCCTCCCCTGCCAACACCCTGATCGCCAGTGACTTGCAAGCACCTGAGGCAGCGCAAGGGCTTGCGTTGAGCGCCGATGGCACGCTGCTTACTGGCCAAGGTGAGCCTGGCGCGACCGTGCAAGTGCGCGACACTGCCGGGCAGTTGCTTGGCAGCGGCGTCGTGGGGCAGAACGGTAGTTTCAGCGTGACCCTCTCGCCCGCGCAAATCAGCGGCGAAACGGTGTCGGTGGTGTTGACCGACGCCGCTGGCAACGCCTCGCCGTCGGTGCCCTTCACGGCTGACGATAGCAGTGGCCCGGCGGTGCCTGGCGGGGTACAAGTGAATGCCGATGGCACCTTGGTGACAGGCACAGGTCAGGCCGGCGCAACGGTTGAAGTGCGCAACGCCGCAGGTGACCTGCTGGGCAGTGTCGTGGTGCCTGCCAGTGGCACATTCAGCGTGTCGCTGACCCCAGCTCAGCTCGATGGCCAGACACTCGACGTCGTGCAAATCAATGGCCAGGGCACAGCATCGGCCGCTGCCCAGGCCATCGCACCCGATCTGACCCCACCGCAACTGCCGACAGACCTTGCCATTACCCCTGATGGCCTGGCCCTGACCGGCAATGCACCCGGTGCGGCGTCGGTCACCGTGCTCAGCCCCAGTGGTGTAGAAACCACCGTAGCGGTCAACCCTGACGGCAGTTTCAGCGTGCCATTGGCCACAGCCCTGCTCAACGGCGAGACGGTGACCGTGGTGGTCACTGATGCTGCCGGCAATAGCACCGCGCCGACCCCGGTGATCGCTGCCGACACCACCCCCCCTGCTGCGGCTTCGGACATTGCTGTCAGCCCGGATGGCGGCACGATCAGTGGTAGCGCTGAGCCCGGCACCACGGTTATCGTGCGCGACGGCAACACCCAGCTGGGCAGTGCTACAGTTGGGCCCGATGGCACCTTCGCGGTTCAGGTCAACCCACCGTTGGCCACTGGCGACAGCGTGCAACTGGTAGTACAAGACGGCGGCAACAATGAAACCGCAGTCACCGTCAACGGCCCGGACGGTACCGAACTGGCCGCGCCGAGCAACCTTGCGCTGAGCGCTGATGGTTTCCTGCTGACTGGTGAAGGTACAGTCGGCTCGCTGATCACCGTCACTTCTGGCGGCACCACGCTCGGCACCGGCACGGTCGGCAGCGATGGGATCTTCCGCATCTTCTTCGCCAATTCCCAGCTCAATGCGCAAGTGCTGAGCGTCAGTGCGCGGGCTTCAGCCGGTGGCGCACCTTCGGTACCCGCTACGCTGCAGGCACCGGACACCACGGCGCCCGATGCGCCTACTCAGGTTGCCATCAACCGCAGCGGCACCACCCTCAGCGGCCGCGGCGAAGTGGGTGCGACCGTCAGCGTCACAGACGCCAACGGCGCCGTCGTCGGCTCTGGCACAGTCGGTAGCAATGGCCTGTTCAACATCACCCTGACGCCTGCGCAAAGCGATGCGCAAAACCTCACCATCACCCAAGCCGATGCGGCCGGCAATGTATCGTTGGCGGCCACCTTGCAGGCGCCTGACCTGCAGGCACCGGATGCTGCGAGCGGCCTGAGCCTCAACAGCGCGGCCACTGTGGTCAGCGGCCAAGGTGAAGCTGGCGCCACCGTAACCGTGCGTGATGCCAGCGGCGTCATCCTGGCTACCGGCACGGTGAACCAGAGCGGGCAGTTCCAGATCACCTTGCCCAGCGCCCAGACCACTGGCAGCCCTCTGCAGGTGACCCTGGCTGATGCTGCCGGCAACGTGTCCAGCCCCGCCAGCCTGGCGACCCCTGACCGCACGCCGCCGGCGGCCGTCACCAATGCGCTGCTCAGTGCCGATGGCCGGCAGTTGTCTGGCAGTGGTGAGGTCGGCGCCACCGTGCAGGTGCGCAATGCCGCCGGCACCTTGTTGGGCACCGCCACCGTGGGGGCCGATGGGCGTTTCACGGTGATCTTCGACACACCGCAGAACAGCGGCCAGGCAATTGGCGTCAGCCAAGTGGACGCAGCTGGCAATGTCTCACCAGCCGTCAGCCTGACCACACCGGACCTCACCGCACCAAGCCCATTGACCAATGTGGTGCTCAACAACAATGGCCTCACCCTGACCGGGCTGGGCGAAGCCGGGGCCACCGTCACCGTGCGCGGCGCCGATGGCACTATCGTCGGTACCGGGGTAGTAAGCGCCAACGGCAGCTTCACTCTCGACCTGGACACTGCTCAGCTCAACGCCCAGCGATTGAGCATCACCCAGACCGACGCAGGCAACAATACTTCGGCCGCTGTCAACATCATTGCCCCCGACTTCACGCCGCCAGCCGCACCCAGCGACCTAGCGCTGTCCAGCAGCGGCCTGCAGTTAAGCGGTAGTGCAGAGGCAGGCAGCACGGTCACCGTGCGCGATGCATCGGGTGCGGTGCTCGGCACCGCTGTGGCTGCCGCCAACGGCACCTTCCAGGTGACCCTGAACAGCGCCCAGACCAACGGCCAGGCCCTGCAGGTCACCGCTACCGATGCGGCGGGCAATGTCTCGCCAGCAGCGCCCTACACCGCCCCCGATACCACACCGCCCGCAGCGGTTGCCAACCTGGCGGTATCGGCGGATGGCACGACCTTGACCGGTACCGGCGAGGCCGGTGCCACGGTGACCGTCCGCGCTGCCGATGGCACTGCGCTGGGCAATGCCATCGTCGCGGCCAACGGCCAGTTCAGCGTCACCCTGAGCCCTGCCGCCAACACGGGCGCGGTGCTCAGTGTGGTGCAGACAGATGCCGCACTCAACGCCTCACCCGAACAGCAAGTCACGGCACCCGGCGCTGCAGCGCCAGCGTCGCCCAGCAACCTGGTGCTGTCGGCCGATGGCCTGACCATCACCGGCACCGCCACGCCTGGCATCATGGTCAAGGTCTACGGGCCCAATGGGGTGCTACTGGGCATGGCCCCGGTCGGTAGCGACGGTAGTTTCACCGTGGCCCTTGGCTCAGCCCAGGCCAACGGTGAAGTGCTGCAAGTGAGCGCCATCGGCAGCGATGGCACCAGCTCCCTGCCCACACTGCTGCAGGCGCCTGATACCACCGCACCGCAGCCTTTGACCAACCTGATGCTGTCCAGTGATGGGCTGGTGGTCACGGGCCGTGGTGAGGCTGGCGCTACAGTCACCATCACCGGCGCAGGCGGCGCCAGCCTTGGCAGCGCCGTCGTCGATGCGAGCGGCAATTTCAGCGTCACACTGGCTGCTGCGCAGATCAATGGCCAACAACTCAGTGCCGCGCAAACCGATGCTGCAGGCAACGAGTCCAATAGTGTGAGCCTCACCGCGCCCGACCGGGTGGCACCCGATGCGCCGGCCAATCTGGCCTTCGCTGGGGGTGGTAGCCTGCTCAACGGCACCGGCGAGGCCAACGCCAACATCAAGGTGCTGGCTGCCGATGGCAGCGTGATCGGTACCGGTGTAGTAGCTGCCAACGGCACATTCCAAGTCACCCTCACCCCCTCCCAAGCCAATGGCCAGCAGGTTCAGGTGGTGCTGACCGATGCCGCAGGCAACCAGTCGGCGCCCACTGCCATCACGGCACCTGACACCACGGCGCCAACACCACCCACCGAGCTTGCGATTTCCAGCGACGGCGTGACCATCACTGGCCGCGGTGAAGCTGGGGCAACGGTGACCGTTACCAATGCCGGTGGCCAGCAGGTGGGTACGACTACCGTCGACGCCAGTGGCAACTTCACCGTCACCCTGAACCCGGCCCTGAGCAACGCCGAGGTCCTGAGCTTCACCCAGACCGACGCAGCCGGGAACGTGTCGGCCGCAGCCACCTTGACCACGCCGGACTTCACCCCGCCCGACCAGCTCACCAATGTGCTGATCAATGCCGATGGCAGCGTGGTGACAGGCGCGGGCGAACCAGGCGCCACGGTCACCGTGACCAATGCCGCCGGTGTTCTGCTGGGCACCACCACAGTGCTTGCCGATGGCAGCTTCCGCGTCGAACTGACCCCAGCGCAGATCAACCTGCAGGTGCTGTCGGTGCAGCAGGCTGATCCACCCGGCAACATCAGCGAACCGGTCACGGTCACCGCACCAGACCTCACCCCACCGGCCGCGGCCACCGCGTTGCAGCTCAATGCCGCTGGCGACCAGCTTGGCGGTGTCGGCGAAGCGGGCGCGACGGTACGGGTGTTCGTTGGCAACGTGCAAATTGGCACCGCCACGGTAGCTGCCAACGGCACCTTCCTGGTCAACCTCGACACCCCGCAATTGAATGGGCAGTTACTGCAGGTCACGCTGCAGGACAACGCCAACAACATCTCGGCGATCAGTAGCCTCACCGCTGCCGACGTCACGCCACCTGCCACGGTCGTCGCTTCGCTCAACCCAAGCGGCACCCAGATCAGCGGCACCGGTGAGGTCGGTGCGCAGGTCACTGTGATCAACAACCTGGGCAACCTCATCGGCCAGGGCGTCATCGCCGTCGACGGCACCTTCGTGATTACCCTGACCACCGCGCAGGTCAACGGCCAGCAGTTGACCGTCATTGCCCAGGACCCTACTGGCAACCCGTCGCTGCCGCTGCTACTGACCGCCCCAGACCTGACCCCGCCGGTACAGCCGGGCAGCCTGAACGTGACCGGCAACGGCACATTGCTCAGCGGCACGGGTGAGGTAGGCAGCGTTATCACTGTGCGCAACCCAGCCGGCACGGTGGTCGGCACCGTGACGGTGCCCGATGGCGGCAATTTCGTCGTCACGCTGAGCCCCGCTCAGAACAACGGGCAGTTGCTCACCGTAACCTCCACCGACGCCGCTGGTAACGTCTCGCTGCCTGGCACCTACCAAACCGCCGATACCTCGCCGCCAGCCATCGTCACCAACTTGGCCATCAACCCCGACTACAACGTGCTCACCGGGCGTGGCGAAGCGGGTGCCACTGTAACCGTAAGCTTCGGTGGCCAAGAGATCGGCACCGGCCAGGTCGACAGTGCTGGCAACTTCTCGGTCAGCCTGTCACCAACGCCTGGCTCGTCGGCGATCCTGACCGTGACCCAGGCCGACGCCGCCAATAACATTTCGCCAGTGGCCAGCTATACCACCCCGCTGGTTCCACCGGCCGAGCCCCCAGTCAGTGCAGTATTGGCCGCCGATGGCCTGACGCTGACAGGTGTAGCAACTGCGGCCGCGGCGATCCGTGTCTACGATGCTGATGGCAACCTGATCGGTAGCGGTTTGGCCAATCCAGTCACCGGCGCCTTCACCGTCACGCTCGACAGTGCCCAACTCAACGGGCAACACCTGTCGGTGACGGCGGTGTCGGCGCTAGGCGGCGAATCGCAGCCAGTGTTTATAACGGCTGCAGATATCACCCCACCGGCCAACCCGGTGGTCACTGCGCTGTCGGCCAATGGCCTGCTGCTGACCGGTA
The DNA here is from genome assembly GCF_014269025.2 of Pseudomonas promysalinigenes. Lineage (NCBI taxonomy): Bacteria > Pseudomonadati > Pseudomonadota > Gammaproteobacteria > Pseudomonadales > Pseudomonadaceae > Pseudomonas > Pseudomonas promysalinigenes. The sequence continues at coordinate 4,171,405 of NZ_CP077094.1, forward strand.
CCGGGGAAGCAGGTGCCACCGTCACCGTGCGTGATGCCGGGGGGGCCGTGCTTGGGACGGGGCTGGTCAACGGCGCAGGGGGGTTCGCCATCAACCTCAGCAGCGCCCAGCTCAACGGCCAGGTGCTGAGCCTGAGCCAAGCCGATGCTGCGCTCAACGTATCCGCCACCACTACCTTCACCGCACCCGACACCCAGGCACCGCTGGCGCCAACCAGCCTTGCGATCAGCGCGAACGGCACCGTGCTCACCGGCATCGGCGAACCCGGTGCCACCGTCACGGTGCTAAGCCTGACGGGCGGTTCGCTAGGCACCGCGGTGGTGCAGGCCAACGGCACCTTCAGCGTAACCCTCAACACCGCGCAAAACGACGGCCAGGCCCTGGTAGTGCGCCAGGCAGATGCCGCCGGCAACCTTTCGGCCTGGGCCGCCATCACGGCACCAGATACCACACCGCCCACCGCTCCTGTGGCCACGATCAACGCCAATGGCACCTTGATCAGCGGTTCGGGCCAGGTCGGCAGCACGGTGACGGTACGCAATAGTGCAGGCACTGTGCTCGGCACTGCCACGGTCGGCACCAACGGGCTGTTCGTGGTCAGCCTCAGCGCTGCGCAAATCGACAACCAGGCGCTGACCGTCACCCTGACCGATGCCGCAGGCAATGTGTCCACCGGCACCGCGCTTACCGCTCCTGATCTCACCCCGCCCGCCCTGCCCGGCAGCCTGGTGATCAGTGCCGACGGCACGACCTTGACCGGCACCGGCGAGGTGGGCGCCACGGTCACCGTACGCAACGCCAGCGGCACGGTACTGCAGACTGCCACCGTGCAGCCAAATGGTAGCTTCACCGTTACCCTGAGCCCCGCGCAGGACAACGGCCAGATCCTCTCTGTGACACTGACCGACCCGCGTAACAACGTATCCGGCGCAGCAATCGTCACAGCGCCTGACCTGGATGCGAACCTGCCACTGGTCGCCAGCGACAACTTGGCCACGGCGAATGTGACGCTCTCGCCCGTAACCACCTCGCAAACCTTCAACGACAGCTTCACAACGCTGCTGTCAGGGTTCAGCAAGACCTTCACCTGGACGGTGGGCGCCGGTACCACTGCCGACCCCACCTTGCTGCTGTCAACCAACAGCGTGCTGGCCCTGCTGAACAACGCCAACTTCACCTTGCAGGTCAAGGACGCCAGCGGTGCATGGGTGACAATCGCTACCGGCAATACTCAGGGCCTGCTGGACCTGATCGTGCTGCCGATAGGGCTGCAGGTAGACATCGGCGTGCTAAAAGCCGGTGACTATCGCCTGACCGTAGCCAGCGGCGGCATAGGCTTGGTCACCAACGTCGCCACCACGCTGGAAGTCGATATCACCAGCCTCACCCAGTTCACCGGCAGCGGTACTGCAACCTCGGGCAACGTCATCACCGATCCGGGTACTACCGGCGTCATCGACTCGCTGGGGCCAGACAACGCCGCCGTACTGCAGGTGCTCAAAAACGGCAGCTTCGTTGCCGCCGCCAGTGGCGCAGGCACCACGGTGCAAGGCCTGTACGGCAGCCTGGTGATTCATGCCGACGGTAGCTACACCTACACCCCCAACGGCACCCCCGCCAGCGTGGGCAAGGTCGACGTATTCAGCTACCAGCTCGTGCATCCGAACGGCCAGGCCGCTGCGGCCAGCCTCTATGTGCGCATCGACAGCCCACAGGCCACTGAGGTCTGGAGCGACACCAACCTTGGCGCGCCAGCCACCGTGGTGGACGCCGTCAACGACATCGATAGCACCAACATCACCCTGGCCAACCGGGTCGACACCAGCAGCACAACCCTAGGCACGCTCAGCCTGCCGGTAATCGGCGCACGCCAGGCCACCTACACTACCACCGTAGCCGCCGACACCAGCGCCGACCTGCAAGTGGTGATCAACTCGGCCAACCTGCTGACCTTGCTGGGCAATACCACCATCGCGCTGTACAAACTCAACACCAGTACTGGCCAGTATGCTCTGGTGCAATCGGTACCTGGCAGTTCGCTGCTGACCCTGTTGGGTGGTGGCGCCGGTTATACCTTTAGTGGGCAAACGGCCGGCAGCTACCAGGTACGCGTGAACTCCAGCGGTATCGGTTTGCTTAGTTCGATTACCACCAGCCTCAATGCCACCACCACGCACCTCACCGAGTTCGTGGTCAGCAACTACACCGCGGTGAGCGGTAACCTGATCACCGACGCGGCGGGGGCAGACACGCTTGGGTCGAGCCTTACCGTGCTAAGCATTCTGACCGCAGCCAACACCTTCACCGTACCTGGCTACAACGGCGTGAGCGTGGTGGGCACCTACGGCACGCTGCTGGTACAAGCCGATGGCAGCTATACCTACACCCTCAAAAGCGGGCTGACCTCAGCGGTGATCGGCCAGCATGACACCTTCACCTACGAGCTGACCCACCCCAACGGCACCACCGACACGGCCACCCTGACCGTCAACCTAGACAATGCTGCCGGCCTGACCACCTTCTCGGCACTGGCGGCCGATACCAGCGATGACAATGCGGTGGTTGCAAGCCTCGCGGCGGCCTCTGGTGAAGTGATCGCCGGCACCGACGGCGATGACCACTTGGTGGGCAGCCAGGGTGGCCACATCACCCTGGAAGGCGGCGCCGGCAACGATACCCTCGAAGTGGTCGACCAGAACTTCGCCAGCGTCGACGGCGGCACCGGTACCGACACCCTGTTGTGGGGCGGTGGCGATGCCAGCATCGACCTGGCAAACCTGGCCGATCGTATCCACAACATCGAGGTCATCGACCTCAACGACACCAGCGCGGTGGCGCTGACCCTGAACCTGGCGGACGTGGTAGCCATCACCGAAGCCAGCAACGACACGCTGATCATCAAGGGGGACGGGCAAGACTCAGTGCACATGACGGACAACTGGACCTTGGTTGCAAACCAGACCGTCGATGGCATCGACTATAACCAATACACGGCCCAGGAAGATCCGAGCCATCACCTGTGGGTGCAGAACAGCATCCATGTCGTCTGAGGCCGCTGCAAACCGCCGGGCACATGCCCGGCGACAAGGACGAACAGCAGTAAGGGAATTTCGTGAAGCGAAGCAGTCCGCTGTCACCGCTGTGGCTAGGAGCCCTCGGGCTCCTGGCGTTGAATCTGAACCCGGTTGCCCAGGCAGCCGATGACATAGACCCCAGACTGCGTACCATCGGGCCGTCGCTGATGCGTGACGCGCCCGATGCCGTGCCGGCTCGCCCACCGACCGGGCAGGCCAGCGCCCAAGGTGACCGCCTGGGCCTGGCTGAAGCGGTACTCACCGCCGCCCAGTGGCACCCCAGCATCGCCCAGGCCATTGGCAACCTTTACAAGCAAGGCGAAGGCATCAACGTGGCCCGCGCAGGATACTACCCGCAAATTTCTGGGGGCCTGCGCACCGGCTATGACACCGGCTACGGCGGCGACCGCAGCAGCCAGGCGGTGAACCTGTCGTTGAAGCAAATGCTGTACGACTTCGGCAAGGTCGACCATGCCGTCAGCGCCGCCCAGGCTGCGGCCAATCGCGCCCAGGCCAACATCCTGCTGGTGATCGACGACCTTGCCCGCGATACCGCCTACGCCTGGATCGAAACCCGCCGTTACGAGCAACTGATGCAGATCGCCCGCGATCAGATTCGCGGCGTGGGAGACATCGCCGGCATGGCCCGGCAACGCAGCGACATGGGCGCCAGCACGCGTTCCGATGTGGTCCAGGCCGAATCCAGGGTGGAGGGCGCCCGCGCTACCCTCGAAGAGTACCAAGCCCAATACCAACGCTGGCGCTCCACCCTGGCCGAACTGCTTGGGCGGGTGGCGCCGCCAGCCTTGGCCGAAGCGCCGCCACCTGAACTGAACCAGGCGTGCAAGCGCAGCAATGGCAGTAGCGACCGGTTGCCCGCCGTGCTGATGGCCCTGGCCCTGCGTGCCCAATCCCAGGCCGAACTGGCCCAAGCCAAGGCCGAGGCCTACCCCACGCTGTCGCTGCAGCCGCAGGTCAATCACTACCTGGATAACGACTACAACCGCGACAACCGAAGCCTGGACCGCACTCAGGCAGGCATCTACCTGAATGTCGAAGTGCCCATCTATCAAGGTGGCGCCGTCAGCGCGCGCAGCCGCGCCGCCGGGCATGCCCTGAGCGCCGCCGACTCGGCTGAGGACGCCGCACGCCTGCAAGCCCGCCGAGGCCTTGCCGAAGCCATGGCACAGACTACAGGCCTGGGCCGGCGGCTCGACGCACTGCAATCACGCCAGTCCAGCATTCAGGAAGCCCGCCAACTGTATGGCCGGCAGTACCTGGACTTGGGCACCAGGCCCCTGCTCGACCTGCTCAATGCCGAGCAGGAGATCTACCAGTCCCGCTTCGAACTCGCCGGCACCCGCTCCGACCTGCTGCGCCTGGATGTCGACTGCCTGTACAACACCGGCGCCCTGCGTTCGGCCTTTGGGCTGGAAGGGCGCAACCTGCAAGGGGTGGAAATCGAGCCATGAACGATCCTGTGAAATTGACCCAATCCGGTCAGCAGCAGCCTGTGGAGCAGATGCAGGAACAGCGCCCCGATCTGAGCCCCTGGCTGGAAGTGATGCTGCAGGTCGCGCACCATTACCGTCTCGACGTCTCGCCCCAGCGCATCCGCCTGGCTGCGGTCGAAGATGCACGCCCGCTGGATGAAATTCTGCGGCACATGGCACGCCAGGCCGGCCTGACCTTGCGCTTCGTGCGTTACGACGCCAAGGCCCTGCGCCAGTGGCGCACGCCATTGGTGCTGGAACTGGACGATGGTCAACTGGCCACGGTAGAGGCCGTGACCGAAGACAACGAGCTGGCAGTGGTGTTTGCCGGCGACCAGCGCCTGACCTCGCGCTTGCCCCGTGACGCCCTGGAGGGGCGTATCAACCGCGTGGCGCTGATGCGCCCGGCGCGGCCCCTGCGTGATGTGCGCACTGACGACTACACCGCCCCGTACGACCACCACTGGTTCGCCCGCATCGTGCTGCGCGACCTGCGCCCTTATAGCCAGGTGATGGTCGCCTCGCTGGTGGCCAACGTGATGGCGCTGGCCGGCGTGCTGTTTTCGATGCAGGTATACGACCGGGTGATTCCCGCCGAGTCGCTGCCCACCTTGTACGTACTGTTCGGCGGCGTGGTGCTGGCGTTGGTGTTCGACTTCAGCATGCGCCTGCTGCGCCTGAAGGTGACCGACCTGTTGGGCAAACGCGCTGACCTGCGGGTATCGGACCTGGTCTACGGGCATGCGCTGCGCCTGCGCAACTCGGCCCGGCCGAAATCCACCGGCTCGTTCATCTCACAGTTGCGCGAGCTGGAGTCGATCCGCGACTTGATCACCTCCAGCACGGCAACCGCGTTGGCAGACTTGCCGTTCTTCCTACTGTTCCTGTTCGTGTTCTGGCTGATTGGCGGGGTACTGGTGTTCATCCCGCTGGTGGCACTGCTGGCCATGGTCATCCCCGGCCTGCTGGCACAGAAGCGGCTGGCGGCCCTGGCCAATGCGTCGATGCGCGAATCCTCGCTGCGCAATGCCATGCTGGTGGAAAGCGTGCAGGGCCTGGACGAGATCAAAGCCTTGCAGGCCGAAGCCCGTTTCGAGCGGCAGTGGAATCAATACAACGCTGCCTGCGCGCACACCAATTTGCGCCTGCGCACATTGACCAACGGCTTGGTCACCTGGACCCAGAACGTCCAAGGTGCAGTGTTTGCGGTAGTGATCGTGATCGGCGCGCCAATGGTGATTGCAGGGGACCTCACTACCGGTAGCCTGGTGGCCGCCTCGATGCTGTCCTCACGGATGATGGCCCCACTTGCCCAGCTGACCCATGTACTGACCCGCTGGCAACAGGCCAAAGTCGCGCTGGAGGGCCTGGACAAGCTGATGCAGGCACCGGTCGATCACCCCGAGGGCGAAGCCCGCGTCCATTTGCCGGCGATCCGCGGCGAATATCTGCTGCGCCAGGCGCACTTTCGCTACAGCCCAGAGGCACCACCCGTGCTGAGCATCGGCCAGCTGGCCATTCAACCCGGCGAGCGCATTGCAGTGCTGGGGCGCAACGGTGCCGGCAAATCGACCTTGCTGCAGGCCCTAGGCGGCGCCATGGACCTGGCCCAGGGCGAAGTCAGCCTCGATGGCATCGCCATGGACCACCTAGACCCCGCCGACCTGCGCCGCGACGTGGGCCTGCTTGCTCAGTATTCCCGGCTGTTTCACGGCACCCTGCGGGAAAACCTCACCCTCGGCGCCGGCCAGGCCAGCGACCAGGAGCTGGTCGCAGCGCTGGCCGCGACCGGGGCACTGGAGTTCGTAAGGCGCCTGCCCAAGGGGCTCGACCATCTGATCCTCGAAGGCGGCCTGGGGCTCTCCGGCGGCCAACGCCAAGCCCTGGTGCTGTCACGCCTGCTGGTGCGCCAACCGCAGGTGCTGCTGCTCGACGAGCCCACCGCCTCGCTGGACGACACCACCGAACGCAAGTTGCTGGATAACCTCGACCGCTTCTGCCAGGGCCGTACCTTGGTGATCGCAACCCACCGCCTGAGCGTGTTGCAGCGGGTCGAACGCATCATCGTGCTGGACGGTGGGCGTATCGTCATCGACGACAAACGCGAAGCCGCCCTGGCCAAACTGCAAGGAGTGCAGGCATGAGCCAACATGAACTTCCCGCGTCCTACCTCGATGGCCAGGACGAGCAGGCGGTACTGCGTGCTGGCCGCCTCATCACAATTTGCGCGGTGATGCTCGGCGCCTTCCTGGCCTGGGCGGCCTGGTTCGAGGTAACCGAAGTGTCCACCGGCACCGGCAAGGTGATTCCCAGCTCACGGGAGCAGGTGATTCAGTCGTTCGAGGGCGGCATCGTCGCCGAAATGAACGTCGCCGAAGGCGATCTGGTCGAGCGTGGCCAGGTGCTGGCGCAGCTCGACCCGACCAAGACCGCCTCCAGCGTTGGCGAAAGCGAGGCCAAGTACCGCGCAGCACTGGCCAGCGTGGCACGCCTGCGCGCCGAGGTCACCGGCAAACCACTGCGCTTTCCTGCAAGCCTGAAAGACTCGCCCGAACTGATCGACGCCGAAACTGCGCTGTACGAAACCCGTCGAAAAGGCCTGGAGCAGACCCTGGCAGGCATCGAGGATTCGTTGAGGCTGGTGCGCGCCGAACTGAAAATCACCGAGAACCTGGCCAAGATGGGTGCCTCCAGCCGAGTTGAGGTGATCCGCCTGAACCGTCAGCGCTCGGAGCTTGAACTCAAGGCCAACGAAGCGCGCTCCGACTACCTGGTGCGCTCGCGTGAAGAGCTGGCCAAGGCCAGTGCCGAAGCCGACAGCCTGGCGGAGGTGATTCGCGGGCGCAGCGACTCACTGACCCGCCTGACCCTGCGCTCGCCGGTACGCGGCATCGTCAAGGACATCGAGGTCAACACCCTGGGCGGTGTCGTGCAGCCGGGCGGGCAGGTGATGAAAATTGTGCCGATGGACGAGCGGCTGCTGATCGAAACACGCATCGCCCCAAGAGACATTGCCTTCATCCACCCCGACCAGGCAGCCAAGGTCAAGATCACTGCCTACGACTACTCGGTGTATGGCGGCCTGGACGGTAAGGTAGTGGGCATTTCCCCAGACACCCTGCAGGATGAAGTGAAGCCCGAGATCTACTACTACCGAGTGTTCATCCGCACCGAACAGGACAGCCTGACCAACAAGGCCGGCAAGCATTTTGCGATCGTGCCGGGGATGATCGCCACGGTGGATATTCGCACGGGTCAGAAGACCATACTCGATTACCTGGTCAAGCCGCTGAACCGCGCCCGGGAAGCGCTGCGCGAGCGTTGATCGCTGCTTGACGCTGTCGGCATTAAAGAGCCGTTGAATGAAGCCGATAAACCGGCATCCCTAGTTCTTTCACGAAGGTCACCATGGCCACGCAAAATGCCCGTGCAGATGCGCTGTCGCTACTGCTCTTCACCCTGCGCAGCGGCAAGCTGATGGCAATCAACCTGCTCAAGGTCAGCGAGATCATCCCTTGCCCGCCACTGACCAAGCTGCCCGAGTCACACCCCCATGTGAAGGGCGTAGCGACACTGCGGGGCAATTCGCTGTCGGTCATCGACCTGTCCCGGGCCATTGGCGAACGGCCGCTGGAAGATCCGGCCGGCGGCTGCCTGATCGTCACCGAAATCAGCCGTTCGCGCCAAGGCTTGCACGTGCAGGCGGTTAGCCGCATCGTCCACTGCCTGAGCACCGACATCAAACCGCCGCCGTACGGCTCGGGCAACCGGTCGTTCATCACCGGGGTGACGCGGGTCGACAACACCCTGGTACAGGTGCTGGATATCGAGAAGGTCATTCACGGCATCGCCCCGCCAGAGCCCCAGGCCCATCCTGATCAACTGAGCGAAGAAGACGCAAGCCTGCTGGCAGCCGCCAACATTCTGGTGGTCGACGACAGCCAGGTGGCGCTGCAGCAGTCAGTGCATACCCTGCGCCATCTCGGCATCGAATGTCACACCGCACGCAGTGCCAAGGATGCGATCAACGTATTGCTGGAACTGCAGGGCACTGCCCAGGAAATCAACATCATCGTTTCAGACATCGAAATGTCCGAGATGGACGGCTACGCCTTTACCCGCACCCTGCGCGAGACACCGGACTTCCAGCACCTGTACGTTCTACTGCACACCTCACTGGACAGCGCCATGAGCAGTGAAAAGGCCAATCGGGCCGGGGCCAATGCGATTCTCACCAAGTTTTCTTCGCCTGATTTGACCGACTGCCTGGTGACGGCGGCGCGTGCTGTTGTGTTTGCCGAACGTTGAATCAAAAAAGGGCAGGTGGCCTAGCGACCTCTCTGCCCTTGCCTGACCATCAGCGCTTGCACTGAGCGCGAGTTTGGCAGCTTTCGTCAGCCTGAGCGCGCTCTCTTGCTGGTGCTTTCAATGCCTCCTGTTTCCAGGCTGGCCATTGTTCGACTTTCTTTCTGCAATCATCCAGATAGCGAAGAAATTCCTGTTTAGCGCCACTCATCGGGTTTCTCCTTCAAGTATGTTGACAGCATAGTGCTTGCTATGGCTTCTCGCTCGATATACGAACATGGCAACATTTGGGTGCGCAATTTAGCATCTGCTTCACGCCAGTCAACCACCTGCCCTTCCTCTGTTTTACGTATGACAGGATAGCCACTTCCAAGGTTCGTGGAGAAAAGATCAAAAAAACTGCGTGGTCCTACTCCCATGAATGGCTCGAAAAAAACACCGTGGTTCGCTTCACACGTAGTGATGGCATCTGAGTGAAACTGCAAAGCCTTACTCTTGGGATAAGGCTCGACATACACAACTCTTTTTATACCTGCGGCGATAATATGCTTAGCACAGTTATGGCACGGAAAAGTCGTGCAATAGAGTGTACTGCCCAATGGACTGACACCTGTTCGACTCGAAGATAAAAGAGCTTCCATCTCTGCGTGCACGACCCGACCGTATTCTGTAATGTCTTTAATAGCACTGCTTTTGATCAATGGCGCCAACTCTGCTTTGAGGTTCTCCGGCACAATCTTGATCAGATGCTCGATGATTGCCTTTTTTTGGGCAGCATTGGAGTCTTCACCTCGCTTGTAGTCCCTGCCGTCCTCAGCGTCAGCTATTTCATGGGCAGCGTTCTTTTCTGGCCAATAGAGTCCACCGCCAAAGCGAGGAACGTCATTTGCACCAGTGGCAACAATACAGTGATCCTTGGCAATCACTGCTCCTACTTGACGAGATAGATCGGCCGAGCGCAACGAAGCAGAAAAGGCCATGAACATGGCGTACTCATCGAATGTAGGCGTGACGTACGGCTTCCCAAACAGAAGGTCCAATACTCGCCAAACCTGCTTCTTCAGCGCATCATGATTACCGTCATAGCTGACAAAAAAGTCAGATAGATGATACGTATCCCGAGTATGCTGGCCGAATTCTTCTTTTTCGTTTTCGTCACGGGAAATAAGATTAGCGACCTGCGCCTCGCTCAACCGGAGGTCCTTGACCAAATACTCGTGCCGACGATCATAATCGGCATGCACGCCGACCAGGAAGAACCCCCCAGCATAAATTTTCCTCAGTCGCTGAACTTCATGAGGGCTCTTTAGTGAATTAACAATGTAAGCATTACGCCGCGGCGCATGCTCAGCACGCAGTTTACCGATAACAGCAGCTGCCCCTAACGCTAGCACAGAATTATCGCGACATTCTTTCCTAAGCCTATTACCTTCAGCCATGAACTTATCGATACGATCGTACTCATTATCGACGACCGGTTCCTCGCCCAACATGGCAATAACATCCGAAGAAATTTTTATCTGCCGTGCACTATAGGAAAAAGCCTTCAAACGTTCCTCAATCAACTGGCACACGGCCCGCAAATCAGTACCTATAGAACCGACCAAACCGATCACAAGTTCAGAATCCGAATAGGAATCATCCAGAAATGAAGAGTGTAAACCACCCACGTCCGTCGAAAGGTTTCTAATAGTATCACCTGCGGAGCTTGCCAACCCACCAGAGTAGGGAGCCTCGCTCTGGTTCAAAATACTCGAAATCAACCCTTCAAGTTCATCAGCAGCTGAGGGCTTACCTTGGAAAGTCATATTGCGTGTGCTTGGATACCAATTCATCACCCCGCCGCTATTCGATTTGAACTGGTACTGATTAGGGTTCAGCGTTTTCCAGACTCCTGCAGAGTCAAGCCGTGTCAGTTTATCCCTGAGCTCCTGGTAACTCCCTTCGAAACGCATTTTTCTCTCCTTGACGATTAAGCAGGGCCGTCAACAATACGCACCAATAGTTATAGCTCTGCCCGACCATACTTCAAGCACTCAACTTAGACTGATTATTGCTATAGCTCTATATCGAAACAATGCGTAAAGATTCCGAAAGCAGTGTAGGAAATCTTCACTTGCACCACGCGGTGGCAAAGGCATAATTTGCACATTTGTAGATGGAAGCAGTCATGACTCGCCAGGCGTTCATACTTGTACTTGCCTTTATGCCCTTCACCGCCCAGGCCTCCAGCAGCCAAGCCTGGAACGAGCAGCGCCAGCAAATGCTCAAGGCGTGCCTGAACGCCAGTCAGTTCAAAGATGCCCATGCCCGGGGCAAGCCGGCGGAGTTCGATGACCGGACCGGTTTCAGCGCCCTGCTGATCGAGGGGGTTTACCCACAGAAGCACATGCGCCAACGCAGCGGCACCGAGCTGTGTTTGTACGACCGTAAGCAGCAGCAGGCCTACGTCAGCGAATGGAACCCCGACGCCAAGTGAGCGGCAGCCTACGTTTTGCCTGTACCGGTTGTGGTAAGTGCTGTACCGGCCACCATGTGCCGCTGACGTTGGATGAAACGCGCCGATGGGCGGCAGCGGGTGGCCAGGTGATCGTTTTGATCGAGGCCTTTGTGACCGATGGGCCTGGCATGCCGGTAGAGCAGCGCGAGCATGTGCTGCGCCGCTCCCATGCGGTGCGCTGTGGTGGTGGCCAAGCACGGGTTTCGGTGACCTTCGCGGCTTTCAATCCCGGGCGCTGTCGCTATTTGTCCGAGGGCGATCTTTGCACCATCTATGAAAGCCGGCCGTTGGTCTGCCGTATTTATCCGGTCGAAATCAACCCGCATATCCCGCTGCGACCGCAGAACAAGGATTGCCCTCCCGAAGCGTGGCAACAGGGGCCTGAACTAATCCATGGCGCGCTGCCGGTCGACCGTGCGCTGTTGGCGCTGGTGGAAGCTTCGCGGCAAGCCGATCGCGAGGATATCGCCGCCAAGGTAGCGGTCTGCGAATGCCTAGGGATGACCACCAGCGCACTCAAAGGCAACGGTTTTACCGCCTGGTTGCCGGAGATGAAGGCCTTTGCAGCTGCGCTGGAGCAAGTGCCGGCGTTGGCTGATGCCAGTTGGGCACTGCATGTGGAGCAGCCTGAATTGATGAATGAGTTGCAGGTGTTGGGGCTTGAGACCACGGCCCAAGCGCCAGTCTACTATGCCTTCATTGGGTTCTAGGTGAGCCCGTCGGGCGTCTTCGTGGGTGGGCCGCAAAGCGGCCCCACCCCCCCCGTTTCATGTGCGGTGATCGAGGCCGATTTCCATGTCATTGATCAGCGCCTTGGCCATGGCGCTGAGAATCCGCGCTGCACTGCCTGCGATCAAATTGCCCTCCATCTCCGCCTCTTCGCTCAAGTGGCGGATGCAACCTAACAAGACCGACAACTCATTGAACGCATGATCGAGCGGGATGCCCGGCTGGATGGCATACAAATCGAGAAAGGTTTCTTTACCGGCTGTGCTGCGCAACTTCAGTTCATTGCTCATGGGGCACCTCCTGCAATGCCATATGGGCGAACAGGGTACGCAGCAATTCGGTGAGGATACCGATGTTCACCAACAGGACTTCGCGGTGGACCTCGGCCTCGGTTTCTAGCAGGAGTTGGATATTGCTCGATAGGCTGTCCATAAGAGCCGCAGCGTGGGGTTTGGCGTCTTCGAAGGTCAGGTCGGCGATGATTGTGATGTACGGGATAGGGGATGTGGGCGGGGGGTCGGGGACTATTTTTTTCATGACGACTTTCCTGAAATTGCTGATGGAAAGCGACCACCGGAGCTCTTCTCACGGATTGGGTGGCAGCCGTACGCGAGGTGAGAAGACCGCGTCCAGGAACCGCGGCCCGGACCAAAGTCCGCACGCGCACGGCTGCCATTAATGATGGCATTCCCGGATATAGCCGCAGCTTCTCACGGCCGCTCGCCTTCTGTGGCGAACCGCGAAATTACCGCTGAAGCAGTTCCCCGACTATCAGACGCCATCCGACTCGGGGCGTAGGATAATTCGTCACCCCTGGACTACTGAAGCATTTGGTTTCAGATTCAGAATTCTCCTACAACCAATCGCAAAAAAGCCCCAATCTGTCACTAGTGCTGTTCACTTGAGCATTTGAGTCCAGGCTTGGGGTCGAAAAATCCGATACCAATGATTTGATGTCGGATTTTTTTGGGGTTCAATTTGAGCCTTTTAGCGCCTGTGAGATCGAGCGCCGCCCGCGGCGCATCGCGAGCTGCGCTCGCTCCTACGTTTGTTTCGGGCCAGTAACGCCTGTGGCAGGTGCGCGCGACCGCCTTGTTTGTACGACGCGATATTGCGTCATGCGCCAAGGCGTTCGCGCGCAAATCCCGCAGGCATAATTGGCCCGAAACAAACGTAGGAGCGAGCAAAGCTCGCGATGCGCCGCGCGGGCGGCGCTCGATCTACGCTCCACCGAAAAACTCACGCCGAGCCTCTAGGCTTAAGTGAACAGCATTACAATCTGTCACCGCTGTCAGCCAGCCGTCACGCTGCCGACCCGCTCTGCGCGCTATAACTCCACTACAACTCTTCGTCCCCCTGGCCCAGGTGCCCGCGCCGATGCGACGTCCCTCTCGCGCTGTCCTTATCGCCACGTTGGCACTGCTTGCCCTTGCAGCCCTCGGCCTCTGGTACACCCAGCGCCCGCTCGGCCCTACACCGCACGCGCAAGCGGCGGTGCCGGTGCGTGTGATCAGCGTCGCCCAGCAGGATGTGCCGCGCTACACCAGCGCCATCGGCTCGGTGCTGTCCTTGCACAGCGTCGAGATCCGCCCCCAGGTCGAGGGCGTGCTGACCCAAGTGCTGGTCAAAGAAGGCCAGTGGGTAAAGGAAGGCGACCTGCTTGCCACCCTGGACGACCGGGCGATCCGTGCCAGCCTCGAGCAGGCCCGTGCCCAGCTCGGCCAGAGCCAGGCGCAGATCCAGGGGGCCGACGTCGACCTCAAGCGTTACCGCCTGCTCAGCACCGATAACAGCGTGTCCAAGCAAACACTCGACCAGCAACAAGCTCTGGTCAACCAGCTGCAGGCCACGGTCAAAGGCAATCAGGCAGCCATCGCCAATGCCCAAGTGCAACTGTCGTACACCCAGATCCGCTCGCCGGTGACCGGGCGCGTGGGTATCCGCAACGTCGACCCAGGCAACCTGGTGCGCAGCAGCGATACCCAAGGCCTGTTCAGCGTCACCCAGATCGACCCGATTGCCGTCGAGTTCGCCCTGCCACAACAAATGCTGCCAACGCTGCAAACGTTGCTCAAGGCCCCCACTGCGGCGTTGGTCGAGGCCTACATGGACGCTGACGGCGAGCGCAGCCTGCTGGGCGAAGGCCACCTGGCCCTGATCGACAACCAGATATCGGCCAACACCGGCACAGTGCGAGCCAAAGCCGAATTCGACAACAAGGACGGCCGCCTATGGCCCGGGCAACTGGTGACCGTGCGCCTGCGCACCGCAGTCGAGCAGAACGCGTTGGTGGTGCCGCCGCCAGTGGTGCAACGCGGCATCGATGGGCACTTCGTTTACCGCCTGGACGGTGACAAGGTAACCAGCGTGCCGGTCAAGGTGCTCTATCAGGACAGCACCCTGAATATCATCGCCGGGGTCAAGCCGGGCGAGCGCCTGGTGCTCGACGGCCAATCGCGGCTCAAGCCCGGATCACGGGTCGAGGTGACTACCGACGCACCGCCCCCTGCCGAAATGGCTGACCGCAGGAGCCAGCCATGAATACCCGCAACGGTATTTCGGCCTGGTGCATCGACCACCCCATCGCAACCCTGCTGCTGACCTTCGCCTTGGTGCTGCTGGGCGCCATCGCCTTCCCACGGCTGCCGGTAGCCCCTTTGCCTGAAGCAGACTTCCCGACCATTCAGGTCACCACCCAGCTCCCCGGTGCCAGCCCGCAGACCATGGCGTCTTCGGTGGCTACCCCGCTTGAAGTGCAGTTCAGCGCCATACCCGGCATGACCCAGATGACCAGCAGCAGTGCGCTAGGCTCAACTACCCTGATCCTGCAGTTCACCCTGGACAAGAACATCGACACCGCCGCCCAGGAAGTCCAGGCAGCGATCAACACCGCCACCGCCCGTTTGCCCCAGGACCTGCCCAACCCGCCAACCTGGCGCAAGGTCAACCCGGCCGACAGCCCGGTACTGGTGCTGACCGTGAGTTCGGCACAAATGCCCGGCAGTGATCTGAGCGACTACGCAGAAACCCTACTGGCGCGCCAGCTCAGCCAGATCGAGGGGGTTGGCCTGATCAACATCACCG
Source organism: Pseudomonas promysalinigenes (assembly GCF_014269025.2). Taxonomy (NCBI): domain Bacteria; kingdom Pseudomonadati; phylum Pseudomonadota; class Gammaproteobacteria; order Pseudomonadales; family Pseudomonadaceae; genus Pseudomonas; species Pseudomonas promysalinigenes. The sequence continues at coordinate 4,186,590 of NZ_CP077094.1, forward strand.
GCCAACTGCGCCCGGCTATCCGTGTGCAGGCGCAACCGGAAAAGCTCGCCGCCATTGGCCTGACCCTGTCCGATGTACGCCAGGCCATCCAGCAGACCAGCCTGAACCTGGCCAAGGGCGCGTTGTACGGCGAGCACAGCGTCTCTACCATCGCGGCCAATGACCAGCTGTTTCACCCCCAGGACTACGCCAGGCTCATCGTGTCCTACCGCAATGGCGCGCCAGTGCACCTGCAGGATGTCGCCAACGTGGTCAACGGCGCCGAGAATGCCTACGTCAAAGCGTGGTCCGGCGAGCAGCCAGGGCTGAACCTGGTAGTGTTCCGCCAGCCCGGGGCGAACATCGTCGACACGGTCGACCGGGTATTGGCCGCCTTGCCCAAACTCGAACAAATGCTGCCGGCGTCGGTCGAGGTGTCGGTGCTGCAGGACCGCACCCAGACCATCCGCGCTTCCCTGCACGAAGTCGAGCTGACCCTGATGATCGCCGTGGCGCTGGTGATCGGGGTAATGGCGCTGTTCCTGCGCCAATGGTCGGCGACCTTGGTGGTATCCAGCGTGCTGGGCGTATCCCTGATCGCCAGCTGCGCGCTGATGTACGCGCTGGGCTTTAGCCTGAACAACCTCACGCTGGTGGCCATCGTGATCTCGGTAGGCTTTGTGGTCGACGACGCCATCGTCGTGGTGGAAAACATCCACCGCCATCTCGAAGCCGGAGACGACAGCCGCACCGCCGCGCTCAAAGGCGCGGGGGAGATTGGCTTCACCGTGATATCGATCAGCTTCTCGCTGATCGCGGCGTTCATCCCGCTGCTGTTCATGGGCGGCGCAGTCGGCAGGTTGTTCAAGGAATTCGCCCTGACCGCCACCTCTACCATTTTGATTTCGGTGCTGGTGTCGCTGACCCTGGCCCCCACTCTGTGCGCGCTGTTCATGCGTCGCCCGCCAGGCGAGCACCGTGGCGGTTTCGGCGAGCGGCTGTTGGGGTGGTACGAAAAAGGCCTGGACCGTGCCCTGGCTCATCAACGCCTGACGCTTGGGGTGTTCGGCGTGACCTTGGCCTTGGCGGTGATCGGCTATGTGGGTATCCCCAAGGGCTTTTTCCCGCTGCAGGACACAGGCTTCATCCTCGGCACGACAGAGGCGGCGGCCGACGTGTCGTATCCAACGATGGTCGAGAAACATTTGGCGCTGGCCAAGATCATTAGCGACGACTCTGCCGTGCAGGCGTACTCCCATTCGGTGGGGGTCACCGGCAGCAACCAGACCATCGCCAACGGCCGCTTCTGGATCGCCCTCAAACCACGCGGTGAACGCGATGTGTCAGCCAGCGAGTTCATCGACCGGCTGCGGCCTAAACTCGCCAAGGTGCCGGGCATCGTCCTGTACATGCGCGCAGGCCAGGACATCAACCTCAGCTCTGGCCCGTCGCGCACGCAATATCAGTACGTGCTCAAGAGCAATGACGGGGTGGCGCTGAACCTGTGGACCCAACGCCTGACCGAACGCCTGCGGGAAAACCCGATGCTGCGCGACTTGTCCAACGACCTGCAGTTGGGCGCCAGCGTGACCCGCATCGACATCGACCGCCAGGCCGCAGCGCGCTTCGGCCTGACCACCACCGATGTCGACCAGGCGCTGTACGATGCCTTTGGCCAGCGGCAGATCAGCGAGTTTCAGACCGAAACCAACCAGTACAAAGTCATCCTGGAGCTGGACGCACAGCAGCGCGGCAAGGCCGAGAGCCTGAACTTCTTCTACCTGCGCTCGCCGCTGACCAACGAAATGGTGCCGCTGTCGGCCCTGGCACATGTGGCGCCACCGAGCACTGGCCCACTGTCTATCAGCCACGACGGGCTGTTCCCGGCTGCCAACCTGTCGTTCAACCTGGCACCGAGCGTAGCCCTGGGCGATGCAGTGAACGTCCTGGAGCGCACCCAGCGCGAACTGGGCATGCCTGACTCGATCAGCGGCAACTTCCAGGGCGCGGCCCAGGCATTCCAGAGTTCGCTGTCGAGCCAACCGTGGCTGATCCTCGCCGCAGTGGTTGCGGTGTACATCATCCTGGGCGTGCTCTACGAGAGCTTGGTCCACCCGCTGACCATCATTTCCACCCTGCCCTCGGCTGGGCTGGGTGCGTTGATACTGCTCTGGGCCATGGGCCAGGACTTCAGCATCATGGGCTTGATCGGGGTGGTGCTGCTGATTGGGATCGTCAAGAAAAACGGCATCCTGCTGATCGATTTTGCCCTTCAGGCCCAGCGCCACCACGGCATGCCCCCTGAGCAGGCGATTCACCAGGCGTGCCTGACGCGCTTTCGGCCGATCATCATGACCACCCTCGCCGCCCTGCTCGGCGCGGTGCCGCTGATGTTCGGCTTCGGCGCCGGCGCTGAATTGCGCCAGCCGCTGGGTATCGCGGTAGTTGGCGGGTTGCTGGTGAGCCAGGCGCTGACGCTGTTCACCACCCCGGTCATATACTTGGCCCTGGAGCGCCTGTTCCATCGCCGTAAGGCCGCCGGCGCGGCGGCGACAAGTGCCAGCTAGGACTCAAGCATGCGTGTACTGATCATCGAAGATGAAGAAAAAACCGCCGATTACCTGCACCGCGGCCTGACTGAGCAGGGCTTTACCGTGGACCTTGCCCGCGATGGTATCGATGGGCTGCACCTGGCCCTGGAAAACGACTACGCGGTGATCGTGCTCGATGTGATGCTGCCGGGCATGGATGGTTATGGTGTGCTGCGTGCGTTGCGCGCGCGCAAACAGACGCCGGTGATCATGCTCACTGCCCGCGAGCGGGTCGAAGACCGCATCCACGGCTTGCGCGAGGGCGCCGACGACTACCTGGGCAAGCCATTTTCGTTCCTGGAACTGGTCGCACGGCTGCAGGCGCTGACCCGGCGCAGCAGCAGCCACGAGCCGTTGCAGATCCAGGTAGGTGACCTGTGGATCGACCTGATGGCACGTAAGGCCAGCCGTGCCGGCCAGCGCCTGGAGCTGACTGCCAAGGAGTTTTCGCTGCTCAGCGTACTGGCCCGGCGTCAGGGTGAGATCCTCTCGAAAACCGCTATCGCCGAGCTGGTCTGGGACATCAACTTCGATAGCGACGCCAATGTTGTGGAAGTCGCCATCAAACGCTTGCGCGCAAAACTCGACGGGCCGTTCGACAACAAGCTGCTGCATACCATTCGAGGCATGGGCTATGTGCTTGAAAACCGTGCCGCTTAACTCGATCGCTCTGCGCCTGTCGACCCTGTTCATTCTGGTGGCGCTGGGGGTGTTCGTGCTGATCGGCTGGGCGTTATATCGCCAGGTCGACCGCAGCCTGGACCTGCTACCGGCCGCGGAGCTGGATGCGCGGTTCAGTGTGCTCGAATCCACCCTGAACCGCTATGGCACGCGTGAACACTGGGCCAAGATCAACAACAAGCTCGACCTGCTGAGCGAAGAAGACAAGCGCATCCGCTTTTGGGTCATCAGTGGCGACCCGGCGTTCGAGTATGGCCACCCCAGCCAGCCAGTACGCGCGTTCAGTGAAGGCCCAACGGGTATGCGCGAATTGCACCTGCCCGAGCATCGCTACCCGTACAAGGTGCTGGTCAGCGAGCTACCGGCACTGGGCGGGCGGCCACCCCTGCGGTTTATGATCGGCATCGACACCGAAACCTTCTGGCAGGCGCAACACAGTCTTTTGGTGGCCATCGTCGGCTTGGCCGTGCTGGGTGTGCTGCTGGCTTCGGTGCTGGGGTACTGGGTCGCGCGCATTGGCCTGCGCCCGCTGCTGGCACTATCGGTCGAAGCTCAGGCCCTGGCGCCGCCACGCCTGAATGGGCGCTTGCAAACAGCCAACCTGGCACCGGAACTGGCGCAATTGGCCAGCGCGTTCAATGCCGCACTGGACCGGGTCAGCCAGGCTTATACGCAGCTTGAAGCCTTCAACGCCGACGTCGCCCACGAACTGCGCTCGCCTTTGACCAACCTGATTGGCCAGACTCAGGTCGCCCTCACCCGTGGGCGCAGCGCCGAGCATTATTTCGAAGTGCTGCAATCGAACCTGGAAGAGCTGGAGCGCCTGCGCAGCATCATCAACGACATGCTGTTCCTGGCCAGCGCCGACCAAGGTAGCAAGGCCACCGCCCTGACCTGCGCCTCGCTGGCCGAAGAGGTCGCCACCACCCTCGACTACCTGGATTACATTCTCGAAGACGCCCAGGTGAGTGTCAGCGTACACGGCGATGCCCAGGCGCCCATCGAAAAGGCGCAACTGCGCCGGGCGCTGATCAACCTGCTCAACAACGCCGTGCAGCATACGGCGCCCCATCAGATGATTCAGGTACAAATCGAGGCGGGGCCAGAGCAGGCCTGCATCGCCGTGAGCAACCCGGGGCCTGCCATCGAAGACGCTCACCTGCCGCTGTTGTTCGAACGCTTCTACCGGGTGGATGCGGCACGCAGCAACCGCGGTGGCAGCAACCACGGTTTAGGCTTGGCCATCGTCAAGGCCATTGCATTGATGCATGGCGGCGAAGTGTTCGTGCGCAGTGAAGAAGGGACCAATACCTTCGGGATTCGACTACCGATTCAGGGGATGGCGAAGCCGTCCTAGCAGCGCGGGCTGTCTAACTCAACTTCTTTAATGATCGTTACTTTTTGCGCAATAGTGCTTATCGATAAACATGCTGTTTCCACGGCAGTTTAAGGACTAACTTTACCCCTGTCCTCATAGCACTTGCACCGCAAGAAGGTAGTTACAATCATGTCCAACAGTATGGGTATTGCCAGCGTTTTCATTCTGTCGTCCCTGTTGTTGTCGCCCCTGGCCATGGCTGAAGAATCCCCGGCCTTCGTCGCCCGCACTGCACAACTTGCCGCCAGCCACCAAGACTCCCGCGAAGCCTTGGCGCACAAGGCAGATGCCGCAGAAGGCTCAGAACAGACGGCCTCCAAAGTTTCCGACAGTGCCAACGCCGATAGCTGATCGCTCGTCGAACCTGCTCCCGTTCTCCCTTGGCTACGCCATGGGCACCGCCGGTGCCGATATGTTAGCCTTTTGAAGCCGCTGCCGATCAGCGGCTTTTTTTATGTGCTTCAACCATCAGCCCCGACGTATCCACACTTATAAAACGTTGCACATCGAAAAAATAAAAACTGCCCCACCGTCAGACCAAAGGAGCTATTACCGGTGCCTTCCGCGTTTCGCTTTACCCCGATTTTCATTGCGTTGACTGCAACGATCCCTTACGCCGCCCAAGCAGATGAAGACAAGGCTGATGGCTTCATCGAAGGTTCGTCCCTCAACCTGCATTTTCGTAACGCCTACTTCAACCGCAATAACCACAATGCCGGTGTACGCGACACCCGCGAGTGGGGCCAGGGTGCAGTTGCCCGCTTCGAATCTGGCTACACGCCGGGCACCGTCGGCTTCGGCCTCGATGCCCACGCCATGCTGGGCCTGAAACTTGACGGGGGTGGCGGCCACGCTGGCACCAGCATTCTGCCAGAGCACATCAAAGACAACGGTGAGCTGGGGGCCGCACCGCACTCGTTTTCCACAGCCGGTGCTGCGGTCAAACTCAAGGCCTTCGACACCGAGTTGAAGGCAGGTGACCTGTTCATCACCAATCCGGTGATCGCAGGGGGTGAAACCCGCATGCTGCCGCAGACCTTTCGCGGTGTGAGCCTGACCAACCACAGCGTCGACGGCCTGCTGCTCGAAGGCGGTCAGGTCAGCTTCACCCACCCGTACAACCAGAGTGGCCACCGCCGTATCGACACCTACTACGGCGACATGGACGGCCAGACCAGCAAGCACCTGAACTGGGCCGGTGCATCTTGGAGTGGCAGCGAGCAGGTCACGGCCAACCTGTACGCGGCCGAGTTGAAGGACGTGTGGAACCAGTATTACGCTGACCTGGACTACACCTACGTGGTCAACGACCTGGTCAGCCTCAACCCGGGCGTGCACTTCTACCACACCCAGGACACCGGCCAGGCACTGCTGGGCAAGATCGACAACAACACCTATAGCATGCACTTTACGGTGGCCGCCGGTTACCACAGCGTTACCGCCGCCTATCAGCGGGTCAACGGCAACACTCCGTTCGATTACATCAATCTGGGTGACAGCGTTTACCTGGATAACTCGCGGATGTACTCGGACTTCAACGCTCCCAATGAGCGCTCCTGGAAGCTGCAGTACGATTTCAACTTCGCCGGGTTGGGCATTCCAGGCCTGAGCACTTCACTGTCCTACTCTCGCGGCGAGGCGGACCTGACCAAGGCCGCGCAGAACAGCAGCCATTACGACTACTACCGCGCCGATGGCAAGAACGCCATGCACTGGGAGCGGGACCTGGACGTGAAATATGTATTCCAGGAAGGTGACCTGAAGGATCTGGCAGTGCAAGTGCGCTACGCCACGCACCGTGGTAGCCAGGGGTACGCTTCAATCGACAGCAACAGCGACAACGACGAACTGCGGGTGATCGTCGATTACCCACTGAATATTTTCTGAATGCTGTTCGCCGACGGGGGCAGTTGCCCTCGTCTGGCATCACGACTCAACTTCTAAACGACCCTAAATACCTCGACATGCATTTCCGTCGGACAAATCTTGTCCGACAATCCGCGCTTGCCTACACTGTCGCCCGCCAAAAATGGCCTCGCCCCAGCAGTAGCGCGCATGCCCACTCGATCCCCGCCGTTCGCACTCAACCGGTCGCAACCCGAGCTGATCCTCAACCTGGGCAGCTGCTTTGCCGTGCTGGCTATCGTTGCCATCGTCAGCTATCTGCTGGCACGCGAGCGCGACAGCGTCGAGCAATCGGCCATTCGCGCCTCCAACAATGTCGTGCAGCTGATCGAGAGCGACATCCTACGCAATGCCGAACTCTACGATCAGTCGCTGAAAAACCTGATTTGGGCAGTTGGGCGCAGTGAGCTGCCCACGATCCCAGCCCCTATGCGCCAGCGCCTGCTGTTCAATGAAGCCTTCGTGGACCGCACCCGCGGGGATGTTCTGTGGCTGGACAAGCAGGGTAATGTGGTGGGGGACTCCAACAGCCTTGCCCCCCGCCAGGCGAACTTTGGCCATACTGGGGTCTTCCAGGCCCACCAGCAGCACGCCAACCTCGGCTTGCTGGTAGGGCCGTTGTTCAAGGCCAAACTGGGCGACATGGGCTGGTGCATCAGTTTCAGCCGCCGCATCGACGGGCCACACGGTGAGTTCGCCGGGCTCGCCGCAGGCGCTTTGCGCTTGTCCTATTTCAGCGAACTGTTCCGCCGCCTGGATATCGGTGCCCAGAGCAGCATCAACTTGCTCAACACCGATGGCCAACTATTGGCGCGCGAACCTGCTCGCCCTGAAGATCCGCAAATTGGCAGCGATTACAGTGAGCGGCCCAACTTCAAGCGCATCATCAGCGAACGAAGCGGTAGTTTCACCGCGCGCTCCGGCAGCACCCACGCCAAGCGCATTTATACCTTCGCCCGAGTCGCTGATTTGCCGCTGGTCGTGTTGGTGATGCATTCCACGGATGAAGTATTCCAGTCCTGGCGACGCACAGCGACCCTGGTGAGTGTCGCCACCGGCGTGTTGTGTATCGGTATTCTCTGGCTAACCCTGCTACTGGGCCGGGAGCTGCGCCGTCGACATGAAGCCGAGCAAAGCCTGGCTACATTGGCTGCCACCGACAGCCTGACTGGGCTTGCCAACCGTCGCAGGCTCGATCAGGTCCTGCGCCACGAATGGCTACACGCTCAACATAAGCGCCAGCCGCTGGCTGTGCTGATGGTGGACGTCGATCACTTCCGGGCATTCAATCAGCGCCATGGGCATGCTGGGGGCGACCATGCTCTGCGCGAAGTGGCCAACGCATTGAAATACTGCATTCGTAGGCCAGCAGACTTGGCGGCACGGTATGGAGGCGAGGAATTTCAGGTGATTTTGCCGGGCACGGATATGCCAGGCGCAATGATGCTGGCCGAGCGGGTGCGGGCCAAGGTGCAAGCGCTTGCACCGTTCGCTGGGGATGAAGATTCGGTGACGGTAAGCGTTGGTGTCAGCGTTTACACCCCCGGCACCCAGCAAAGCCTTGCTCAGGTGCTGAGTGCCGCGGATGTAGCCCTCTACCGGGCCAAGGCCAATGGCCGAAACCGGGTCGAGGGCCCTATCACTTAGGAGCGAGCGCGGGCAGCGTCGCGCAGAGCTTTGACTTGGTCATGATTGGCCTGCACGCCCTGCAGCTGGCGTTCGACCAGGCTATAGCTTTCGTCGGTGGCACCACGGCCCAACTTGGCCAGCTTCTCGCGGGCTTCTTTATAAGCCTTCAGCGCATGATCTTCACCGCGCTCGACCTCGTTGAGCACCGCTTCTTCATCTTTGCCGGTAACCATCGACTTGAGGTTGACCCAGCCACGGTGCAGGTCACCGCTGAAGCTGGTGGAGGTTTCCGGGTCGCCACCCAGGCGGCGGACTTCGCTTTGCAGCTCACCTGCAGCGTTGGCGCACTCACCGGCCCGCTGAACGAAGAACGCTTTGAGCTCTGGGTTCTTCACATCATCGGCCGACTCTCTGAAGCCTTTTTCGCCATCCTTGCTGTACTCGATCAGGTCGTTCAGTACGTCGATAACGTCTTTGTTAGGGTTGCTCATGGCATAACTCCTTGGCAGGTGATAGTCATCATTACTAGAGCAGCCTTCATGCCAACCGAAGACAATCTTATAAAGCCTTGAAAATCAGATACTTATAAAAACTACTAGCCCGCCTGAAAACGGCGTTATGCATGATTGCCGCTTGGGCGCTCGTGCAGTTTGCAGTATGGTCGGTGCTTCCCCTTAGTCAGGCCTCATCGATGAAACCAGAAATGCTCGAACTGCTGGTTACCCGCACCATGCCTTTCGGAAAATATCAGGGGCGGCTCATTGCCGATCTGCCCGGTGATTATCTGGCTTGGTTTGCACGAAAGGGTTTTCCAGCAGGAGAACTGGGCGGGTTGCTGGCATTGATGCACGAGGTCGACCATAACGGCCTTGCAGATCTATTGCTGCCATTGCGCCAGAAGCACGGGCGCTAAACGACCATGGCCGCTTTATGGCTGGAGCCGCTCCTACCAGGGCAGCGCTAAACCGGTAGGAGCGGCTTTAGCCGCGAAGAGGCCGGCGATGCCAGCCAATTGCTTTAGCCTTTCACGGGCGCAACGGCCAACTCTACCCGCTCGCTCTTCTTGATCACGGCATACACAACCGCCGTCACCAGGCTACCGGCCACGATCGCCAGCAGGTACAACAGCGCATGGTTGATCGCATTGGGGATCAGCAGCACGAACAGCCCACCATGGGGCGCCATCAGCTTGCAGCCGAAGTACATCGACAGCGCGCCGGTCAAAGCGCCGCCGGCAATGCTCGCAGGGATCACTCGCAGCGGGTCTTTGGCGGCAAACGGGATCGCCCCTTCGGAAATGAAGCAAAGCCCCAGCGCCAGCGCTGCCTTGCCCGCTTCACGCTCACTCTGGGCGAACTTGCGGCGGGCCAGGAAAGTGGCGATGCCCAGGCCAATGGGCGGCACCATGCCAGCGGCCATGGTCGCCGCCATTGGCGCATAGCTGGAGGAGGCCAGCAGCCCCACCGAGAACGCGTAAGCCGCTTTGTTGATGGGCCCGCCGAGGTCGACACACATCATGCCGCCCAGCAGCAGCCCGAGCAGGATGGCGTTGGTGGTGCCCATGCTGTCGAGGAAATGGGTCAGCCCTTCGAGCATCGCTGCCACCGGTTGGCCAACCACGTAGATCATCACCAAGCCGGTGAACAGGCTGGCCAGCAAAGGGATGATCAGGATTGGTTTGAGCGCCTCCAAGCTGCTCGGCAGGCGTGCCCAGCGAGCGATGGCCTTGGCGCTGTAGCCTGCGAGAAAACCGGCGACGATGCCGCCGATGAACCCGGCCCCCAGGGTGCTGGCCAGCAAACCACCGATCATGCCTGGCGCAAGGCCGGGGCGGTCGGCGATCGACCAGGCGATATAACCTGCCAGCAAGGGCACCATCAGTTTGAATGCAGCCTCGCCACCGATCTGCATCAGTGCTGCCGGCAAAGTGCCCGGCTGCTTGTAGGCCTCGATGCCGAACACGAATGACAAGGCAATCAGCAAGCCGCCAGCCACCACCATCGGCAACATGAACGACACACCGGTCAGCAGATGCTTGTAGACGCCGGTTTTCTCGGCCTTGGCAGGCGCCGCCGCAGACGCCTCTGCGCTACCTTCGACCTTGGCTTCGGCCAGGGCCTTGTCCAGGGTGGCGCGTGCCTGCTTCAGAGCGATACCCGTGCCGCAACGGTAGATGCGCTTGCCGGCAAAGCGGGCCGTGGGCACCTCGATGTCGGCAGCCAGCAGCACCACATCGGCTTCGGCGATAGCCTGGGCCGATAGCGGGTTACGCGCGCCCACCGAGCCCTGGGTTTCGACCGTGAACGTATAACCCAATTGTTGCGCCGCCTGCTGCAAGGCTTCGGCAGCCATGAAGGTATGTGCCACGCCGGTTGGGCAGGCTGTCACCGCGACGATTTTCGCAGTGGCCGTAGGCGTTGCAGCGGGTGCTTGGGCGGTGAGCACCTGAGCCTTGCCCGCTGCCTCGTCGAGAAAGCCCTCACGGTCGGCCAGGGCTTGCGCTGGCGTGCTCTGGTACACGCGCTTGCCGGCAAAGCGCGCAAGGTCTACCGGCCCGGTGCTGACCACCAGCACCCAATCGGCTTGGGCGATTTCGGCTGCTGTCAGCTGGCGCTCGGGATGTTCGCTGTCCTGCACCTCAACACAGGTGCTCCAGCCTCGGCGCTGGGCGGCAGCCGCCAACAGGCGGGCGCTGAGCACGCTGGACACCTGCCCATTGGGGCAGGCAGTGACAATGGCAATATTCATCGGCAACCCTCTTGTTGTTCTTTCAGTTGCACGCCGGCTTCCAGTTGTGCGAGCTGGGCGCGGTCGTGGATGCCGAAGCCAACCTGAGTCACCGCCTGCGCGGCGATGGCGGTGGCAGCGCGCAGGGTCTGCTGCGGGCTCTGTGCGCTGAGCAGGCCGTGGACCATGCCAGCGACCAGCGAATCACCCGCGCCTACGGTGCTGGCAACCTGCACTTTCGGCGGTTGCGCATGCAGCGCCAGCCCAGCGGTGAACCAACTGACGCCCTGCTCACCGGCCGACACCACCACATGCTCGACACCTTTTGCCAACAACTGTTGGGCAGCAGCACGCTGTTCGTCGGCAGTGTGCACCGCAGTACCCAGCACTTCGCCGAGCTCCTCGGTATTGGGTTTGACCAGCCACGGCGCACTGGCAAAGCCTGCACGCAAGGCATCGCCGCTGCTGTCCAAGGCCACCTTGAGCCCCTGCTTGCGCAATTGCTCCAGTAACTGGCTGAACCACGCAGGGCTGATGCCTCGGGGCAGGCTACCTGCCACCACCACGGCGTCATGTCCTGGCGCTACTTGGGCCAACAGGCGCAGTAGTTCGTTGCGGGCCGCTTCATCGACGTGCGGCCCTTGGCCATTGATGTCGGTAACCCGGCCATCGGCCTCGACTAGCTTGAGGTTGCTGCGGGTTTCACCGGGCACGCGAACGAAACAATCGGTGAAACCGCGCCGGGCGATCAGCGCTTCGAACGGCTGCAGGTTGTCACTGCCCAGAAAACCACCGACGGTGACCTGGTGGCCCAGATCGGCGAGCACCTGAGCCACATTCAGGCCTTTGCCAGCGGCGTGACTCTGCTGAGCCTGGGCGCGGTTGACGTGCCCAGGGCGCAAGGTGTCGAGGCTGACGGTCAGGTCCAGCGCAGGGTTCAGGGTCAGGGTTAGGATCTTGGCCATTCAGTAACGCTCCACCAGCGCGCGAACCGCCGCGGCGCTGTCTTGTTGCAGGGCCTCGCGCGCCAGGGCGCGGGCCGTTTGGTAATCAGCCTGGCGCACCAAGGCTTTGACTTCGGCAATGCTGCGAGCGGCTACGCTGAGCTCGTCCACCTCAAGGCCCAGCAGCACAGCCACCGCCTGCGGGTCTGCGGCCAATTCGCCGCAGATACCCACCCACTTGCCTTCGGCATGGGCGGCGCGCACGGTCATGTCGATCAGGCTCAACACCGCTGGGTGCAGGCCGTCGGCTTGGGCTGAAAGGCTGGGGTGGCCACGGTCGATGGCCAGGGTGTATTGCGTCAGGTCATTGGTACCGATGCTGAAGAAGTCCACTTCACGGGCCAGCTGCGGCGCCAGCAAGGCGGCCGAAGGCACTTCGACCATGATCCCGACCTGCAGGTCGGCGACCGGGATTTCCTGGCGCAGGCGCTCGACCATGGCGCGCGCCTCGCGCCACTCGTGAATCTGCCCGACCATTGGGAACATGATGCGCAACGGTCGCTGGTCGGCGGCGCGCAGCAAGGCACGCAACTGGTCTTCCATGATTTGCGGGCGTTGCAGGGTCAGGCGCACGCCACGCACGCCCAGGAACGGGTTTTCCTCGGCAGCGATGGGCCAGTACGGCAAAGGCTTGTCGCCGCCAACATCCAGGGTGCGCACCACCAGCGGCCGACCCTCCAGGCCGTCGAACACCCGCCGATATTCCGCTTCCTGGGTGGCGACATCCGGAGCCTGCGAGTGGGCCATGAAGATCAGTTCGGTGCGCAGCAGGCCAACGCCCTCGGCACCCTGCTCCACCACCTTGTCGATGCCGCTGCTTTGGCCAATGTTGGCGAACACCTCGACAGCATGCCCATCGCGGGTCACCGCCGGCTCGTGGCGCTTGGCCCAAGCGGCTTGCAGGCGTCGTTCACGCGCGTCGCGCTCGGCCAGCGCGCGTTGCAGTTCGTCAGCCGGCGGGGCCACGCTGACCATACCGCGCTGGCCATCGAGCAACAGTGTGGTGCCCGCTTCAAGCAGCAGGATCGCAGCACCTGCGCCCACCACTGCCGGAATGCCCAAGGCGCGGGCAACAATCGCACTGTGCGCGGTAGCACCGCCGTGGGCGGTGACGATACCGGCAACACGGGCCGGGTCCAGGCGCGCGACATCGGACGGGCCAACCTCGCCCATGACCAACACGTAGGGCTGCTCGGGCTCGACCGGCGCCTGCACCCCGCACAGCTGGGCCAGCACCCGGCGGCCAACGTCTCGCAGATCGGCAGCGCGCTCGGCCAGCAGAGCATCCTGCAAGGCTTCCTGCTGGCGCGCAGCCGCTTCGATCACCGCCATCCACGCGGCAGCTGCGCTTTCGCCTTGGGCCAGGCGGGCGTCGACCTCGTCGGTCAGATCCGGGTCGGCAAGCATTTCCTGATGGGTGACGAAGATTTCGCCAATCGACGCGCCGCTGCGCTGCACCAGCGCTTGCAGCTCGCCATGCACCACCTCTAGTGCACCGCGCAGCTTCTGGCGCTCCAGGGTGGGTGACTCGCCGCGCAGCGGGTAATCGATATCACGCTCGACGCAGACATGCGCAGGGCCACAGGCGATTCCGGGGGACGCACTGACCCCTTGGATGTGGCTGCCCGCAGCGGGCGCCTGAAGTACAACCACCTCTTCGACCTCTGGCGCTGCAGGGGCGAGCGTAATCGGCTCGACGTCTTCGCCAAGGCCTTGCTCGATCGCCGCCAGCAGGGCCGGCAGTGCATCGCCGGCAATCGACGGCTCAGCGCTCAATTCCAGCTCCTGCCCCCGACGAGCGCCGAGGCTCAGCAGCTTGCTCAAGCTCTTGATCGATACGGCAGCTTGCGCGCTATCGAGCACCCGCAGACGAATGTCACCTTCGAAGCTTTTGGCCAGTTGTGCCAATACCTTCGCCGGGCGGGCATGCAGCCCGTGGGGGTTGGCCAACACGACACGCGCTGTTGGCCAGTCCGCCGGGGCCTCGCCCCCCAACACCTGCAACACCGCCCGGCTACTGGTGGCCTGGTACAGCGTTTGCCCACGGCCTTCGATCAGCACTTCGCAAAGGCGCTCGAGCAGCGCTTGGTGGGCCGCGCCAAGGCTGGCCAGGCAGAACAGGCCGTTGAGCGGCTGGTCACGATAACGCAGCGGCTGCTGTGGGGTGATGAAGGCCAGGCCAGGCTGGCGCACCTGACGCTCGCTGTGCAACCACCAAAGGCCCTCGCCCAACGGCAGGGGCTCGGACTGTTGCAGGACGGCAGCAAAGCCGCTGTCGACACAACCGGCGCGCTGCAGCAGCCGGGCGCCACGCCAGGCCAGCTCATCGAAGTCTTCGGCGGGCAGGTTCAGCCCCACCAACTGAGCATCCAGGGCCAACTCCTGGGGCGCACCTTGCAGCAGCTTGAGCAGCGCCTCGGCAGAGCTGGCGCGGCGCAGTGCTTCTGCCAGGTCCGTCTCACCTAAGGCACGGGTGAGCAGTTGCAGCAGACGCAGGTGTTCGTCGGAACGGGCAGCAATACCGATTGCAAGGTACACCCGTTGCCCATCGCCCCAGTCCACCCCGTCGGGGAACTGCAGCAAACGTACACCGGTAGCGAATACCAGGTCGCGGGTCTGTGGCGTACCGTGCGGGATGGCGATGCCCTGCCCCAGAAATGTCGAGCCTTGCGCCTCGCGCGCCTGCAGGCCGTCCAGATACCCTTCGGCGACCAGGCCGTCCGCTACCAGTTGGTCGGCCAGCAGGCGCAGGGCCTCGGCCTTGTCGGTGGCCTTTTGGCCCATGGCTATCTGCTCTTTGGCGAGCTCGAGCATGACCTTCTCCTTTTGCAGCCCAGGCTTGGTTTTAGTGCCAGGTACTGAGGTATTGTTGTGATATTCACGCAATCAGCCAGTTCGACTGCCATGAAAGCACGGCGGACGAGGCAGAAAAAATTGATAGCTGAAACGTTTAATCTGACCAGGCGGCCACGTTACTCGATAATCTGCCGAGGAAAAAGCCCCATCCTGTCGGACAATTGCAACAATGGTCGCCTGCGCAAAGCGGCCTACCCGGGTCAAACTCTCCGGTCCTGGCCCCGTAGCCAGTCCCGGTAATAACAAGGAAAATTCGGTGAAACTCAGCGATATCGCCCGCCTGGCCGGTGTGTCAGTGACCACTGCAAGCTATGTCATCAATGGCAAGGCCGAACAACAGCGCATCAGCAATAGCACTGTAGAACGGGTGCGTGCAGTGGTCGAAGCTCACGGCTTTACCCCCAACCCTCAGGCTGCTGGCCTGCGCAGCCGGCATACCCGCACGTTGGGCTTCATTCTCCCGGACTTGGAGAACCCCAGCTATGCCCGCATCGCCAAACAGCTCGAGCAAGGCGCGCGCGCCCGCGGTTACCAGCTGCTGATCGCCAGCAGCGATGACCAGCCCGAAAGCGAGCGCCAACTGCAGCAGCTATTTCGTGCGCGCCGCTGCGATGCGCTGTTCGTGGCCAGCTGCCTGCCGCCGGAGGACGACAGCTACCGCACGCTGCAAGAAAAAGGCTTGCCGGTGATAGCCATCGACCGGCGACTGAACCCCGCCTACTTCTGTTCAGTGATCAGCGACGACCGTGATGCCAGCCGCCAACTGGCCGACAGCCTACTGGCGACCACCCCTGGTAGCATAGCGCTGATCGGCGCGCGGCCGGAGCTGTCGGTCAGCCAGGCCCGTGCCGGCGGGTTCGACGAAGCCATGCAGACCTTCGACGGTGTAGTGCGCCGCTATCAGGGCGAGGCCTTCAGCCGTGAATGCGGCCAACGCCTGATGCAGCAACTGATCGACGACCATGGTGGCCTTCCCGATGCCCTGGTCACCACATCCTACGTGCTGCTACAGGGTGTGTTCGATACCTTGCAGGCACGCCCGGCCAATTCGCGCCAGCTGCAGCTGGGCACCTTCGGCGACAATCAGTTGCTCGACTTTTTGCCGCTGCCGGTCAATGCCATGGCTCAGCAGCACGGCCAGATCGCCGCTACTGCATTGCAACTGGCCTTGGCCGCGATCGAGGATAAACGCTACGAACCTGGGGTGCACGCCATCGGCCGTACCTTCAAGCAACGCATCCCAGCGGCCTGAGCATGCGCCTGATCGACACCCATACCCATCTCGACTTTCCCGACTTCGACGCCGACCGCTCGCAGCTGCTCGCCAATGCGGCAGCCCGAGGGGTACAGCGCATGGTGGTGCTGGGGGTGTATCAGGCCAATTTCCAGCGGGTGTGGGACCTGGCCTGCGCTGAGGGCGGCGTGTACGCGGCCTTGGGGCTGCACCCGGTGTATCTCGACCAGCACCGCCCGGAACACTTGCAGCAGCTGCGCGAGTGGCTGACGCGCCTGCAGGGCGATCCGCGGCTGTGCGCAGTGGGCGAGTTCGGCCTGGACTACTACCTTGAAGGGCTGGACAAACAGCGCCAGCAGGCGCTGTTCGAAGCGCAATTGCAATTGGCATGCGACTTCGCTTTGCCTGCATTGCTGCACGTGCGCCGCAGCCACGCCCAGGTGATCGCCACGCTCAAGCGCTACAAGCCGTCGCGAGGGGGAGTGATCCATGCCTTTGCCGGCAGTTACGAAGAGGCCCGTGAGTACATCAAACTCGGTTTCTGCCTGGGCCTGGGCGGCGCAGCGACCTGGCCCCAGGCGCTGCGCCTGCGCAAGACCGTGGCGCGCTTGCCGCTGGACAGCATCGTGCTGGAAACCGACTCGCCCGACATGGCCCCGGCCATGTTTGCCGGGCAACGCAACAGCCCCGAGCACCTGCCGGAAATTGCCCAGGCGCTGGCCGAACTGATCGGCATCGCGCCAGAGGCATTGGCCGAGGCCAGCAGCCGCAATGCTTACGAGCTGTTTAGCTGGTAACTCACGCCGCGCTCAGACTTTGAAAGTACCGATAAGGCGCTTGAGCTCTACAACTTGGCTCGACAGCACACGGCTGGCATCTTCGGTCTGGCAGGCGCCCTGCGTGGTGTCCTGGGCTGCGCGGTTGATCGCGACGATGTTGCGGTCAATGTCGTGGGCCACCGCTGTCTGCTGCTCTACAGCAGCAGCGATTTGCTGGTTTTGCTCAACGATACCGCCGACGGCGGCCAGAATATTGCCCAGCGCCTGCTGCACCTGCCGCGCTTCATCGACGGTGCCCGCCGTCATCTGATGGCTGCTGCCCATCGCCTGCACGGCCTGCGCTACGCCCTCGCGCAGGCGCGCGATCATCT
The DNA here is from genome assembly GCF_014269025.2 of Pseudomonas promysalinigenes. Lineage (NCBI taxonomy): Bacteria > Pseudomonadati > Pseudomonadota > Gammaproteobacteria > Pseudomonadales > Pseudomonadaceae > Pseudomonas > Pseudomonas promysalinigenes. Next base: position 4,203,724 of record NZ_CP077094.1, read on the forward strand.
GTGCGATCTGCGCCGTGGAGTCCTGGGTACGGCGTGCCAAGGTTCGCACTTCGTCGGCGACCACGGCAAAACCACGGCCCTGCTCGCCGGCACGGGCCGCTTCGATGGCGGCATTCAATGCCAACAGGTTGGTCTGCTCAGCGATGCCGCGGATCACTTCCAGCACCTGGCCGATGGCCTGGCTATCGTCAGCCAGGCGGTTGATGGCCAGCACGGTCTGATCGATCTCTTCAGCCAGGCGGCCGATGCTCGCTTGCTGGCTGGCCACCAGGGAGCGACCGTTGGCACCTTCAAGGTTGACCTGCTGAGCGCCGTCAGCGGCCAGTGTGGCGCTGCGTGCCACTTCCTGAGCGGTGGCGCTCATCTGGTTCATCGCCGTGGCCACCTGCTCGATCTGCTGACGCTGGCCACTGACCGCCTGATTGCTTCGCGTTGACACCGCCAGTACCTGCCCGGCCTGTTCTTCCACGGCCACCACGGTGCGCCCGACCTGATCGATCAGCGCGCGAATTCGCTGCACGGTTTCGCTGAAGCCCTGGCCCAGCTCGCCCAACTCATCGCGGCTCTGGGCTTTGAAGCTGACGGTCATATCGCCGGCTGCGACCTTGTCCATTGCCCCGCCAAGCTGGCGCAACGTGGCCCGGGTGGACACATAGAAGCCGCCATACAGGTACAGAATCAGCACGAAGACGCCGCCTAGCAGGGCCCCCAGCGCCACCATGCGCAAGCGTTGCTCGCCCAGGCGCTGCTGCAACTGCTCCTGCAGTTGGCCGATTACCGCATCGTTCAGCCGGTAGGTCTGGGCCATCAAGTCGCTGACCTGTTGATAAAAGGCCTGCCATGGCGCGTCGAGCGTTTCGGCCACCACCACCTGTGCCTCGAACAAAGACGCGGCCTGCCTGACCGTCGCCTGGCTGCTGCCAGCCACTTGCGCCAACGCAGGCTTTGCGCCCAGGTCCGAAGCAAGGGCCTGGTCAAGCCGCAGTGCATAGTCGCCGGCAAGGCGATCGAGGCGTTGTAACAGGTCTTCGAAGCGCGCACTGCCAGAGGAATCCATAAACCCCCGGCCCAGCGCGATGGCGCCCATGGCCCGGCCTTCGCCCAGGGCTTGGGTGACTTGAGCGGTGGCGCCGCCAATCAGCTCGCTCAACTGGCGCACCGAGGCGTCGCTATCCTGGCTCAGGCCGCTGTGGCTGGCCACCTGCTTGCCGAGCATCTGGGCCATGGTCAACAGTTTGTCGAACAGCGCGACCTTGCTTTGCAGCGATGACTCGGCCTGGGCATTGGCAAATGCTTTGGCCAGTTCCTCAAGGGTGCCCTGGGCCAAGGTGGCTTGATCCTGCAGGCTGCGCACCTGCGCCTGAACCTTGTCCTGCAACGCCGTGATACGTGTATCTAGATCGCCTGCCTGGCCCGATTGGCCCAGTACTGCATTGATCTGCACCAAGTTGCCAAGCGACTCCAGGTCGGCGCGCAGGCCCAGGCTTGCCGCGAGGGGCGCAATGCCCTGCAACTCTGCTCGGGTTGCATGAAACTGCTGATAGGCATCGCGCACCAGGTAAAAGCTGGTGGCCAGCATGGGCAGGAAGAACAAAACGCTGATCAGGCTGAACTTCTGGCCGAAGCTCAGCCTGTTCATCAGCGCAACGGCTGGATATAGCAAAGGCGTCACAGGGCACCTCCATCGATTCTTGTTGTTCTGCAGAGATAGCACTAGGCCACTTGTATACCGCAGATCGAATCGGAGGTTTGTAACTTAAGGTTAACCGCTCAGCTACATCAGCACTGTCCACAACGCAAACATTGAGTACCACAGCACAGCGCATCGCAGCAGGAGGTCCCACACGCTATCGAGCCGACTCAAGCCCCGCTGGGCATCCTCGGTGGGCGCGCTGTCATCGGCTACACACCCAACCTTGGCCACCAGGTGCGCAGCGCTGATATGCCAGTTGAGCAACTCGTGCAGCATCACCCGCATCACTGCGACGAAATTGCCGACCAGTGCAAAACTCAAGGCAAGCGCCCGCACAGGCAGCCAGTCCAAGGCATGGCGCAGCCCTTGCGCCCGTGCACTGAGGCCAGGCTGGCGGCTGTGCTCGGCGGTCAGGGCGAGCAGCCGGTAGGCCAGCGCCGCACCTGGGCCGAGCACGAAATACCAGAAGATTACCGCAAAGAAGCTTTGGTAGGCCTGCCACAACAGATAGCCCTGTACCCGCACCAGCAAACTGTGCGGCTCGTCGGCCGCCAAGCCCAGGTCGCGTTCGGCCACATGCAGCGCAGCCTGGTCATCGCCACGGCGCCAGGCGTCACGAAACGGCCCAAGAGCGCCCTTGGCATCACCGCGCCCCAAGCTGTAGATCAGCACCAGCAAGTGCACCGGCAAAGCCAGCAGGCCATAGGCCACCGGCTCAAGCACATGCAGCAACAGCACCAGCACGGCCACCGGGGCCAGCAGGGCCGCCAGCGTCCACCAGGGGTGCACTTTGCCGCTGCGCTCAAGGCGCATCAGCTCGCCCAGAAAGACACCGTCTCGTTGTAGCCGATGGCGCAGCGCAGAAAACTTCTCTACCCACAGCACCACTATCAGCACCAGAAAACTCATGCGCAGTCCTCGTTGCCACTCAGGGCCTTGCGGTAACGCGCCCAGTCGAACGCTGGGCCAGGGTCGGTCTTGCGCACAGGGGCGATGTCGCTGTGGCCCTGAATACGCTCGAAGTCGATCACAGGCCAGGCCGCCTGGATCTGCCGCGTCAGTTGCTCGAGCACGGCATATTGGCTATCGGTATACGGCAGATCATCAGTGCCTTCCAACTCGATGCCGATGGAAAAGTCGTTGCAGCCTTCACGCCCGTTAAAACACGACACCCCAGCATGCCAGGCCCGGTCGAGCAGCGACACGAACTGGGTCACCGCGCCGTCGCGCTCGACGAACAGGTGGGCCGAGACCGTCAGGTGACTGATGCTGGTGAAATACGGATGTTCGTTGGGGTCCAGCCGATTCTGGAAAAACTGCTGCACCTTGCCGCTACCAAAGCAGGCTGGCGGCAGGCTGATATTGTGAATCACCAGCAGGGAGATCGCTTCGCCTTCGGGGCGAGCATTGAAGTTCGGCGAGGGGCAGTGGGTGATTCCGCTTCCGTGAAACCAGCCAGTGGCACGGTCCAATTGCATGGGGCAGATCCTGAAAAGCACCAGTACAGAGCTGCAGTATGCCCTGCCCGTGGGCCGCTTTGCATGTGAATGATTGTAAGGCCAAACGCTCAGCGCGCCTGTTGCTGGCGCAGCCCGTCGAGCACGGCATCCAGTGCTCGCTCGAACAGTGGGCCATCATCCAGCAGGCGCACTGCACCCCGGTGCAGGGCTTGAGCCAGGCCCGCCTGGCTCCACTCGCGCACTTTCATGCCGGTGCGGTTGACGAACACCAGACGGTCGCTGCCGTCGACACGCGCGACCAGTTTGCAGCGCAGTGGCTCGTCGTCGTCGAGCGCCTCCACCCAGTTACCGACCCGCAAGCGCTGGACCGTGCGCATTTGCTCCACTGGCTCGTCATGTTGCAACGGCGCACATGCGGCCTCTTCGGCGATGGCCAGCACGATGTCCTCTGCCACCAGCACCTGTGCCAGGTCATCGCCGCCAGTAAGCGACGCCGCGCCCTGGCACGCGCGTAAATGCAGTTGCTCAAGCTGCTGGAAGAAATCGCGCGTGGCTGCCGCATCCAGTGCCACACTGGCTAAGCCTTCGCGCAGGGCCTTGAGCAGGCCGGGGACCTGTTCCAGCAACGATTGCGGTTGCTGCCCCGGGACGATGCTGGCAAGCAGAGTGTCCATGGTCGCCAGTGCCTGCCGCCAAGCCTGGGAGGGCTCGCCCTGTTTGAGCCATGCCAGCAACAGCACCTGGCTCCAGCCCTGAACCAGCATGTTGACCACCGCCTCAGGCAGGGTGCGGCCTCGCAGACGCTGGTTGAGTTCTTGCTGAACCTGCAGGCGGGCCTGCAAGGCGCGGGCACGGCCTTCTTCGGCATCGCGCGTGCGCTGCTCGAGCAGGTCGTTACGACGACGCTCGCCCTGGCTGAACGTCAGAAAATCTTGAAGAAGGTCGACGAAAATCGCCATATCGTCAGTGAAGTCACCGAGCAGACGCTGGACAGTCCGCTCGATGCGCAAATGCAGGCTGTCGCGCAGGCATTCGTTCCTGCCTTCGCAGCCCATCGCAGCTGCGGCTAACTCGTTGAGCAGGCGCCGCGCCGGGTGGCTGGTACGGCTGAACAGGCTTTTGTCTAACAGTGCCACCTTCAGCAACGGAATATGCAGGCGGACGATGACTGCGCGAAGGCTCGAAGGCAGGTTGGGGTCGGCTGCGATGTACTCGAACAGCAGCCCGACCAAGTTGATCATGTCTTCGTCGGCGCAGGGGATTCGGCGCCGGGTGCCACTGCGTACACTGACCCTGAGCAGCAGTTGTTCGAGCTGCTGCCCTAGGTCGAAGTCATCATCGTCAACTGAAGCTGGCACATAGTGTTGCAGATGTGAAAGCAAGCGCAGCAAGTCGGCGGTGCTGATTGGCTGGCTGGCGGCAGTGGCTTGCAAACGTGGGGCAAAGCGGCCGCGGCATGGCGCCAGTAGGGCTTGCAAGTCATCCATGAAGGCATGCCCGGCATCCGCTGGCCCCAGGGTGTGCTCCGGCAGGCGGGTCGACACGTGCCGCGCACTCAAGCGCCGGTCGTCGGCGCGCCGTCGCGGTGCCGGTTGCAGTTCTGGCATCACGCCAGCAGCGGCCAGTAGGTGGTTAGCCTCTGCATAGACGCTGTCGATATCACGCAGCACATAGCGCTCGAACAGTTTGAGCACGATCAACTTGACCCGCAGGCCCACCCCCAGGTTGCGCCCGGCGTCGAGGAAGTAGGCACAAAGCGCTGCCGGCCCAAGTGGATTCTGCTGTTGGTCCAAGTGCCGCGCCACCAGGCACTGCAAGCGTGCCCCTAATTGCTCGAGGGCATGGCCATCGCGTGACAGCACCCGTGCAACCATGCCGTCGACGGCTACGGTACGTTCTTTTTGGAGCTTATTGCCCTGCTCATGCCGGCCCAAGGGATCGGGCTGGCCAATGCGGGAGAAAGCATCGTAGAAGATATCGAGAAAGCCGCGTTCGATGCTTTTGCGCTTCAGGCGCAGGTCGCGCATAGCCTCGAAATAGAGGTTCTGGTTGACGCGATCGACCGCGCGGTCGGCCATTTCGAAGAGCATGTCGTCAGCATTGTCGAACAACGCCTGTAGGCCCTCGCGCAACTGCATCGCGGCCTTGTCACGCACTTGCAGAAGCAAAACCGGAAGGCAAGGCAAAGGCGTGTTTGCGCCTTTGTCGATGGCAGCCGCGAGGGGCACCACCTTGCCTTGTTTCTGCATCCCCGACTCCTTGTTAGGTGACGTGTAGGTTGAGGCGACTAATCGTCAAAGCTATGACGCCAAATGTTGGGCGCATTATCGATAAAAAATCGGTGCGCTGCCAGCCCCGTTCGTTATGGGTAGAGACTGCGCATCTGCAAACGTGCTCAGCTGACCTGACCAAAGGTTGCCTGCCGGGCTGCTGTACACGACGTAGCGCCCCTGCCCTATAATCGCCGCCAACTTGCTTGTGGAGCCAACCATGCCGAACCTACGCCTTGCCGACCTGACTGCCGAGATCGAAGCCAATGTGCGCCGCGCGCTGCTGGAGGACATCGGCAGTGGCGACATCACTGCGCAGTTGATCCCGGCTGAGCGCCTGGCCAAGGCCACCATCATCACCCGCGAAGACTGCGTGGTTGCCGGTACCGCCTGGGTAGATGCGGTTTTCCGCCAGCTCGACCCGCGCGTGGCGGTGCACTGGCAGGTGGTCGATGGCCAACGTGCCACGGCCAACCAACCGTTGTTTCACCTTGAAGGTCCGGCACGTTCGCTGCTCAGCGGCGAACGCAGTGCCCTGAACTTCCTGCAACTGCTGTCGGGTGTCGCTACCCGTGCGCGGTTCCTGGCGGACCTGGTCGAGGGCACCCAGGTGCACCTGCTCGACACCCGCAAGACCCTGCCGGGCCTGCGCCTTGCGCAAAAGTACGCAGTCACCTGCGGTGGCTGTCACAACCACCGCATCGGCTTGTACGACGCGTTCCTGATCAAGGAAAACCACATCGCCGCCAGCGGCGGAGTGGCCGAGGCCGTGGCAGCGGCGCACCGCATTGCCCCCGGCAAGCCGGTGGAAATCGAAGTGGAAAGCCTGGATGAGTTGCGCCAGGCGTTGAGCGCTGGCGCGGACATCATCATGCTCGACGAGCTGACCCTTGACGAGATGCGCGAGGCGGTGGCCATCACCGCTGGCAAGGCCAAGCTCGAAGCCAGCGGCGGCGTCAACGAAAGTACCTTGCGAGCGATTGCCGAGACCGGCGTCGACTTCATTTCCATTGGCGCAATGACCAAGGATGTGAAGGCTGTGGATCTGTCGATGCGGCTGAGCCTGTGAGCGAATCGCAGGCATGAAAAAACCGGCCAGGTAGCTAACTGCAGTCAGTCAAGGGGTTATCGATTGGCGGCCGCGTTGCAGCCTTACGCGGGTTCACCCGTGAAAGGCTGCAAAACAGCCAGCCTAATCGGCCTTGGCTGACCGGCGTTATACCAGCTGGCCGGTTTTTTAGATGCGAATCAGAACGAGGCGTTAGCCAGACCGTCCAGGTAGCGCTCGACATCCAGTGCCGCCATGCAGCCGGCACCGGCCGAGGTGATTGCCTGGCGGTAAACGTGGTCAGCCACGTCGCCAGCGGCGAATACGCCCTCGACATTGGTGGCAGTGGCGTTGCCTTCACGGCCACCGTTGACGACCAGGTAGCCGTCCTTGAGGGTCAGCTGGCCTTCGAACAGCGAAGTGTTCGGCGTGTGGCCAATGGCGATGAACACGCCGTCGACCTTGATCTCATCGCTGCTGCCATCGTTGTTTTTCAAGCGCGCACCTGTCACGCCCATGTTGTCGCCCAGCACTTCATCCAAAGTGGCATTGAGCTTGAGCTCGATCTTGCCTTCGGCAACTCGCGCGTTGAGCTTGTCGACCAGGATTTTCTCTGCGCGGAAGGTTTCGCGGCGGTGCACCAGGGTCACTTTGCTGGCGATGTTGGCCAGGTACAGTGCCTCTTCTACGGCGGTGTTACCGCCGCCGACCACAGCCACCGGCTTATTGCGGTAGAAGAAGCCGTCGCAGGTGGCACAGGCCGATACGCCCTTGCCCATGAACGTTTCTTCCGACGGCAGGCCCAGGTAACGGGCGCTGGCGCCGGTGGCGACGATCAGCGCATCGCAGGTGTACTTGCCGCTGTCGCCCTGCAGGGTGAAGGGTTTGTTGGCCAGGTCGACGGCGTTGATGTGATCGAAGACGATCTCGGTCTCGAAGCGCTCGGCGTGTTCCTGCATACGCTGCATCAGCGCCGGCCCGGTCAGGCCGTGGGGGTCGCCCGGCCAGTTGTCGACTTCGGTGGTGGTGGTCAGCTGGCCACCTGCCTGCATGCCGGTGATCAGCAGTGGCTTGAGGTTGGCGCGGGCGGCGTAAACCGCGGCGCTGTAACCGGCAGGGCCGGAACCAAGGATGATGACGCGTGAATGACGTACTTCAGACATGTCGAACTCCTGTCGAGCAGGCCACTGGGGCCGCCAGCTGGAAATTAAAAAGGACCTGCGCGGCACTTGGGGAAGGCTTGAATGCGCAGGCCCTAAAAACGAAAACTTGAGCGCACTGTAGCGAGGTGGCAGAGATTAAGGAAATATCCTTCGACAATCCACCTCATAGGCATCCTCTATCTGCAAATTCGAGTGCTGAAAAGGGCCCAGACACATTTGTTACAGCCGGTTTCTTCATCAATGCCTGCCTTTCGTCGGCGCCGCAAAATCGGTAAGGTCAGCGCGTTTTCCTTCTTTGCGGAGTGACCCAATGCAAGCCCCTGTCCTGTCCGGCCCCCAGTATCTTCGCGAAGGCCTGAAACTGGTGCTGAGCCCCAACCTGCGGATGTTCGTGCTGCTGCCGCTGGCCATCAACCTGCTGCTGTTCGGTGGCCTGATCTATTTCGCCGGGCACGAATTCAGCCTGTGGCTCGATGCGCTGATGCCGACGCTGCCAAGTTGGCTGAGCTTCCTTTCCTACATTCTCTGGCCACTGTTCGTCGCCTTGTTGGTACTGATGGTGTTCTTCACCTTCACCTTGGTGGCCAACGTCATCGCCGCGCCGTTCAACGGCTTTCTCGCCGAAAAGGTCGAAGTAGTGGTACGTGGCAAAGACCCGTTCCCGGCGTTCAGTTGGGGTGAGCTGGTAGCCATGGTGCCGCGCACCTTTGGCCGCGAAATGCGCAAGCTGGCTTACTTTCTGCCGCGGGCGATCGGCCTGTTCATCTTGTCGCTGATCCCGGTGGTCAATGTGGTGGCCGCACCCCTGTGGCTGATCTTCGGCGTATGGATGATGGCCATCCAGTACATCGACTACCCGGCAGACAACAACAAAATGAGCTGGCAGGACATGCTCGCCTGGCTGCGCAGCAAGCGCTGGCAGTCGCTGGGTTTTGGCGGCATCACTTACCTGGCCCTGCTGATACCAGGGGTAAACGTGCTGATGATGCCAGCGGCGGTGGCTGGGGCTACATTGTTCTGGGTGCGTGAGCGGGACTGAGCGCGCACGCCTGGCCCCGACCATCTGACGATGGTTGGACCTGCTCGATAACTGCGGCCATCCCTATGCATCGTCGAGATTTTTTCACAAAGACTGCCGCAGTATTGCTTGCGCTGCGCCTGGGCAGCGGGCATACGGCAACGCTGCCAGTGCAGAGCGAGACGCTCACGCTGTGGCCAGGCGCAGCGCCGGGCGCCGATGGGCCAACCGGTGCCGAGCATTTGTCGGCAAAGGGGGCATTGACCAATATTGCAGTGCCTTCGCTGCGGGTTTTCAAACCCCAGCGTCCCAATGGGCGGGCTGTGCTGGTGGCAGGCGGCGGTGGCTACAAACGGATCGAGATGGCCAGCGAAGCATGGCCTGCCGCCCAGTGGCTAGTGAGCCTGGGGTACACGGCCTACGTGTTGAGCTACCGGCTGCCTGCCGAGGGCTGGCAGCAGGGCGCGATGGCGCCCTTGCAGGACGCGCAACGTGCCCTGCGTATCATTCGTAGCCGAGAACAGCATGTGCAGGTATTAGGCTTCTCAGCGGGTGGGCATCTGATGGGCATGGCGGCAACACGCGCCGACTTTCAGTCCTATCCTGCCGTCGACCACCTTGACCATGCGCCTGCTTATGCTGATCGGGCAGCATTGATTTACCCAGTCATTACGCTTGAAGCGCCCTACTCCCACACCTCGACCCACAAGGTACTGGTAGGCGCCCACGCCAGCCCGGCCGAGAATGCCCGATGGTCGGTTGAGCGTTACGTAACAGCGCACACGCCCCCGATGTTTCTGGTGCAGGCCGAGGATGATCCCATAGCCGATCCGCACAACACGCTCATCATGGCGGCGGCCTGCGAGGCCGCTCATGTGCCGGTGCAGAGGTATCTGTACGCCAGCGGTGGCCATGGTTTCGGTATGGGTAGGCCGGGCACGCCAACCATGCAGTGGCCCGAGCGGTACAGGCAGTGGCTGATGACCTGAAGGTTGTCGTTACCGGCGGGTTGCCGTGATCACTGCACCAGGTGACTGGAAAACTGCCCTACCGCATCCACCACCTTCTTCGCACCTTCCTGAATTTCGACGATCACCCCACCGGTATCGGCTGCCAGGGCCAACCCCTGCTCGGCCTGGCGCTTGCTGGTATCGATGATGTCCACCGCCGCCTGGGCCAACTGCTCATTCTGCTGCACAACCCTGGCGATTTCCTCGGTGGCGCTGCTGGTACGAGATGCCAACTGTCGCACTTCATCGGCCACGACGGCGAAACCCCGGCCCTGCTCACCCGCGCGCGCAGCTTCGATGGCGGCATTGAGCGCCAGCAGGTTGGTCTGCCCGGCAATGTCGCTGATGGTCTTGATGATTGCGCCGATCACCTTGGACTGCTTGTCCAACGCCTCGATGCCGTTGGCAGCGTTTTGCATGGAGCCTTCCAGGCCGCGCATAACTTCGACGGTCTGGGTGACCACCTCGGTAGCCTTGCGGGCGCTGCTATCGGTCTCAAGCGAGGTGTTGTAGGCAATGTCGGCGGCGTGCGCCACAGCCTGCTCCTGATTGACCTGGTCGGTGATCACGGTGGCGAACTTGACCACCTTGTACAGCACATCGTGGGCATCGAAGATCGGGTTGTAGGAGGCTTCCAGCCAGACCGTACGCCCGTGGGCGTCAATACGCTTGAAACGATCAGCCACGTATTCGCCGCGGCGCAGCTTATCCCAGAACGCCTGATAATCGGCAGAGTTGGCCTGCGCTGGTTCGCAGAACATCCGGTGATGTTTGCCTCGGACCTGGTCCAGGCTGTAGCCCACCGTTTGCAGAAAGCGATCATTGGCCGTGAGCACTTCACCGTCGAGGTTGAACTCGATGACCGCAGTGGAGCGCATCAGCGCCTTGATCAGGCTTTCATGCTCTCGGGAAGCTTCGATGGTGCGAGTCAGATCACTGGAGTGCATAGTGAAATATCTGAGCCGCCCATCGGTACTTTTCACCGGCTGCAGGATCGAACGTAGCCATGCCTCCTGGCCGTTGCCGCGCAGCAGGCGGAAAGCGCCGTTGAGATGTTCGCCACGGCTGATGGCCTGTTTCATGCGCTGGTAGAAATCCAGCTGTTTCACATGCGCCGGCACGATATCCTCGATGTTGCGGCCAATCAGTTGCTCGGCGCGGTAGAGCATCTCGCTCTCGAAGTTGCCGTTGACCTGCTCGATGCGCCCCTGCGGGTCGAGGTGCAGCACCAGCATTTCACTGTCGAGGCTATTCTTGACCTGCTCGATAGCCTTCAGCTCTTCGCGCAGTTGCTGGATTTCATTCTTGAGCTTGCTGTTGAACATCACCGCTCTCCCGGAGCGCATCTGACCGATTAGGATGCAACTTCATCGGCTGCGCCAGGCTGCCCTTGAGCACTCCAAAAAGAAATATTCTGAGGGCCTCGCCCGCCGACAATCCGGCGTCACATGCGCGTCACACGCCTGTCATTCGAGCGCAATGCAGCGGGCACAGACTTTTGCCATGAATACACGCGCACTACGCATCGCACTGGTCAGCGAAACCTTCCCGCCCGAAATCAACGGCGTGGCCAACACACTCGGCCACCTCAGTGAAGGCTTGCGACAGCGCGGCCACCACGTTCAGATCGTTCGTCCGCGGCAAGCGAACGAGCCATGGACCGGCGATATGCAAAGCCTGTTGCTGTGCCGTGGCTGGGCGCTGCCGGGTTACCCCGGCCTGCAATGGGGTGAAGTGTCGATGCACAAGCTGATCCGCCATTGGCGCAGGCAACGCCCTGACGTGCTTTACATCGCTACAGAAGGGCCATTGGGCCTGAGCGCCCTGCGCGCGGCAAGGCGCCTGGGGGTGGCGGTGGTCAGCGGTTTTCACACCAATTTTGCGCAATATTGCAGCAAGTACGGCCTTGGCCTGCTGGCACGGCTGCTCACACATTACCTACGCTGGTTTCACCGCCGCACCGCTACCACGCTCGTACCCAGCGTGAGCCAGTGCCTGGCCCTGCAACGCCGTGGCTTCGAACGCCTGGCTCTGCTGACCCGTGGGGTGGACGCTGGCCTGTTCAACCCAGCACGCCGTAGCCAGGCGCTACGTGAGCGCTGGGGCCTTGGGAGCGACGACATTGCCGTACTGCACGTTGGGCGCCTGGCTGCGGAGAAGAACCTGGCGCTATTGGGCCCGTGCCTGCAAAAGATGCAAAACGCTCACCCACAACGGCATCTACGGCTTGTGGTGGTCGGCGACGGCCCGCAACGGGCCAGCCTCGAGCAGCAGCTTCCAGGTGCGGTGTTCTGCGGTGCCCAGCGCGGGGAGGCCCTGGCCGAGCATTACGCCAGTGGTGATGTGTTTCTGTTTCCGAGCCTGACCGAAACCTTCGGCAATGTGGTGCTCGAGGCCATGGCCTCGGGCCTGGCAGTCGTCGCCTACGACGAAGCCGCCGCCGCCCAGCATATCCGCCACGGCCACAGTGGCACGCTGGCCATGCCTGGTGACCAAGCGGCGTTCATCGAGGCCGCCTGCTGGCTGCTGGAAGAAGATGAAACGCTGCGCCGAATCCGTCTCAATGCACGCCAGCACGCCAGCCGGCAAGGTTGGCCGGCAGTCGTCGAGCAGTTCGAAGCCCACCTGATGGACGCCTGCCTGTCGTCGCCAGCCGGCGCCCACGTCACGCTGGGGGTCAAGCCAGAGTCGTCAACGCCTCACGGCTGAAGGGCAGCACATCCGCTTCACGCCCTTCTCGCACCTTGAGGGCCCACTCGGCATCCACCAGCAAGGCACGCCCGACCGCAACCAAGTCGAACTCCTCATCGCCCAGCCGCCGCAGCAGGCCCTCAAGGCTGGCAGGTTTGGCCACTTTATCGGTGTCGACCATGAACTGCAGGAACTCGCCATCGAGCCCCACGCTACCGACGGTGATGGTTGGTTTGCCGGTCAGGGCACGTGTCCACCCGGCCAGGTTCAGCTCGCTGCCTTCGAACTCAGGCTCCCAAAAGCGTCGGGTCGAGCAGTGGAAGATATCCACACCCGCCGCCGACAGCGGCTCGAGAAACGCAGCGAGGGCTTGAGGCGTATCCACCAGGCGAGCACTGTAGTCTTGCTGCTTCCACTGCGAGAAACGGAAGATGATCGGGAAATCTGGCCCGACGGCCGCACGCACGGCCTGAATCAGTTCTATGGCAAAACGCGAGCGGCCAGCCAGGTCGCCACCATAGGCGTCGGTGCGACGGTTGCTGACCTCCCAGAAGAACTGGTCGATCAGATAGCCGTGGGCACCATGAATCTCGACGCCATCCATCCCAATGGCTTTGGCATTGCGCGCCGCTTGGGCGAAAGCGTCGATCACTTCGCGAATATCAGCTTCGCTCATACCCTGCACCAGCACCTGGCCGTCTTTGGTTTTCTCGCTGGGCCCGTAACCGGGCACACTGGCATCCGGCTCGCATCCCAGGCGCCGAACCATGCCCACATGCCATAACTGCGGCACTATACGGCCACCTTCGGCATGCACGGCATCGACCACCTGCTGCCAGCCGGCCAGGGCATCTTCACCATGAAAGCGCGGCACATTCGGGTAGCCGTTGGCTGCCTTGTGGTCCACCGTGGTGCCTTCTGTGATGATCAGGCCAACGTTCGCGGCAGCGCGGCGCCGGTAGTACTCGACCACGCCTGCATGTGGTACTCCACCAGGGCAAAACGTACGGGTCATCGGCGCCATGACGACACGAGTCGGCAGCTCGAGTGCGCCAAGGGTGAAGGGCTGGAACAAAGGATTGCTGGACATGGGGGCGCTTGCGTCTGTGTGAGGAACTACACCAGAGGTTATGGGCCCCGCACAGCCTGGCCAAGCATCATTGATCGGAGTGATTCGCCGGTATCGAGGGCACGAGCGTGCAAGCTGAATCAGCCGCGAACTCGAATGCAGTCAGCCCAGGGCCTTTTCGATAGCCTGGACCACGCAAGGGTCATCCGGGGCAGTGCGTGGAGCGAAGCGCGCCAGCACCCGGCCATCTTTACCCACCAGGAACTTTTCGAAATTCCAGCTGATATCCCCAGGGAATTCAGCACCCTCGCCTGCCAGTAGGCGATACAACGAATGACGCTGCGGCCCATTGACCTCGAGTTTGGCAGCCAGCGGGAAACTCACGCCATAGTTCAGGCTGCAGAACTCCAGAATCTCCTTGTCGCTGCCAGGCTCCTGCCCGGCGAACTGGTTGCACGGCAAACCCAGCACGTTGAAACCTTTGCCTTTGAATTGCTGCTGGAGCTTTTCCAGCGAGGCGTATTGCGGCGTCAAACCACATTTGGAGGCCACATTGACCACCAGCACGACCTGGCCTTTGAACGGTGCCAGGGGCAGGTCCTCGCCGGTCAGCGCTTTCAACGTCAGGTCGTGAAATGCACTCATGATCAATCCCCTCTGAGGTTGCAGGTTGCCGCTGGGGGCGAATTGCGCCCACTAAAAAGGCGCTCTTGCAAGCCGCGCACCTTCCGTTTGGAAGCATGCCGGCTCGTCCGAGCGCCTGGCGACTTTCTGAGCTTAGCGCAGAAAATCAGTGGTGATGGCCACCTTCACCGTGGATGTGGCGGTGAGCGATTTCTTCATCGCTGGCGTCACGCACGTCGACGACCTTGACCTTGAAGTTCAGACGCTGGCCAGCCAGTGGATGGTTGCCGTCGACAGTAATGTCGTCGCCGTCGATATCGCGGATGGTGACGATCTGCATCTGGCCATCGGGCGCCGAAGCGTGGAACTGCATGCCCACTTCCAGCTGGTCGACGCCTTCGAACAGGCTGCGGTTCAGGGTGCTGACCAGCTCGGCCAGGTATTCGCCGTAGGCGTCTTCTGGCTCGATGGCAACTTCCAGCTCGTCACCGGCTTGCTTGCCTTCCAGGGCCTTCTCCAGGCCAGGGATGATATTGGCGGCACCGTGCAGGTAAACCAGCGGCGCGCCACCGGCGGAGCTGTCGATGGTCTCCCCGGCGTCGTTGGTCAGGGTATAGTCGATGGAGACTGCCTTGTTGGCGGCGATCAGCATGGGGCAAGACCTTTTGCAAAAGAATGTAGAGCGCACAAGTGTAACCAAGGCATCGCTCGATTGCGACCGCAGTGCGGGCGAGCACTGCCCCATCAGTCGGATCACCGGCTGGCACGAGGACCAAGAAGGCCACTGGGTGGTTGAGTTGTCCTGCGGCCACACCCAGCACCTGCGCCACCAGCCACCCTGGCAATCCAGGCCATGGGTGCTCGATGCCGAGCAGCGCGCGCGGCACATCGGCCAGGCGTTCGCCTGTGGCTGGTGCGCACAAGGGCCCGATAGCGCTACCCTTGGCCGTTGATTCCTTGCACCGCTTATTTCGAGAAGCACGCATGCAGACATTTTTCATTGCGCCGACCGACTTTGGGGTCGGCCTGACCTCCATCAGCCTGGGCCTGATCCGCACCCTTGAGCGTGCTGGGCTCAAGGTTGGTTTTTTCAAGCCGATCGCTCAGCCTCACCCTGGCGATACTGGCCCGGAACGTTCCACCGAACTGGTGGCTCGCACCCACGGCATCAAGCCGCCGGTGCCACTGAGCCTGGCCCATGTCGAGCGCATGCTCGGCGATGGCCAGCTGGACGAGCTGCTCGAAGAGATCATCCGCCTTTACCAGCAAGCCTGCGTCGGCAATGACGTGGTGGTGGTCGAAGGGATGGTGCCGACCCGCCACGCCAGCTATGCCGCACGGGTCAACCTGCACCTGGCCAAAAGCCTGGACGCCGAGGTGATTCTGGTTTCCGCCCCGGAAAACGAAGTGCTCAGCGAGCTGTCCGGGCGGGTGGAATTGCAGGCTCAGCTGTTCGGTGGGCCGCGTGACCCCAAAGTGCTGGGGGTGATCCTCAACAAGGTACGCACCGACGAAAGCATGGCCGACTTTGCTACGCGCCTTCGCGAGCACTCGCCGCTGCTGCGCGGCAACGACTTCCGCCTACTGGGCTGCATCCCCTACCAGAGCGAGCTGAACGCCCCGCGTACCCGCGACGTGGCCGAGCTGCTGGGTGCCCAGGTGCTCAATGCCGGCGACTACGAACAGCGGCGGATGAACAAGATCATCATCTGTGCCCGCACCGTGGCCAATACCGTGCCGCTGCTGACCCCGGGCACCTTGGTGGTAACCCCCGGCGATCGCGACGACATCATCCTCGCGGTGAGCCTTGCTGCCATCAACGGTGTGCCGTTGGCCGGCCTGCTGCTGACCAGCGACAGCAAGCCCGATGCACGCATCCTTGGCCTGTGCCGAGGCGCCTTGCAGGCGGGCCTGCCGATCCTGTCGGTGAGCACCGGCTCGTACGACACCGCCAACCTGCTCAACTCGCTGAACCGTGAAATCCCGGTGGATGACCGTGACCGGGCCGAATTCATCACCGACTTCGTCGCCAGCCACCTTGACGCCGCCTGGCTGCACCAGCGCTGTGGCACGCCAAGGGAGCTGCGCCTATCGCCAGCGGTATTTCGCTATCAGTTGATCCAGCGTGCGCAACAGGCCAATAAGCGCATCGTGTTGCCCGAAGGCGCAGAACCGCTGCTGGTTCAGGCGGCAGCCATCTGCCAGGCGCGCGGCATCGCCCGTTGCGTGCTGCTGGCCAAGCCCGAGGCGGTCGAAGCCGTGGCTCGTGCGCAAGGCATTACCTTGCCGCCGGACCTGGAAATACTCGACCCCGAGCTGATTCGCGGGCGCTATGTAGAACCGATGGTGAGCCTGCGCAAGAGCAAGAACCTCAACGCACCCATGGCTGAGCAACAGCTGGAAGACCCGGTGGTGATCGGCACCATGATGCTGGCCCTGGACGAGGTCGATGGCCTGGTCTCGGGCCTGGTGCACTCAACTGCCAACACTATTCGCCCGGCCCTGCAATTGATCAAGACCGCCCCCGGCACCAGCCTGGTGTCGTCGGTGTTCTTCATGCTGTTTCCGGAGCAGGTGTTGGTATACGGCGATTGCGTGATGAACCCCCACCCCAGCGCTAGCGAGCTGGCGGAAATCGCCCGGCAGAGCGCCGAATCGGCGCAGGCATTCGGCATCGCGCCACGGGTAGCGATGATCAGCTATTCGAGCGATTCGGCCAGTGACGAGGAAGTCGAAAAAGTGCGCGAAGCCACGCGCCTGGCGCAGGCCGCAGAACCAGGGCTGACGATTGACGGGCCGCTGCAGTACGACGCTGCTGCCAACCCGCAGGTCGCTCTGCAACTGGCTCCGAACAGCCTGGTAGCGGGCCGTGCGACGGTGTTCGTATTCCCTGACCTCAATACCGGCAATACCACCCACAAGGCGGTGCAGCGCAGCACCGATGGGGTCAGCTTGGGGCCGATGCTACAAGGGCTGCGCAAACCGGTGAATGACCTGCCACGTGGTGCGCAGGTGGATGATATCGTTCACACCATCGCGCTTACTGCCATACAGGCCAGCGTCAGCCGCTGAAACGAAAACGACCTGCAGCCAGTCAGTGAAGCCTATCGGGCTGCGTTGCAGCCCAATAGGCGCGCTCGAAAAATTGACTACTGTGCCCGCAAGAGACGTTTCAAGGGTACTGCTGAACCTGGCCCTGCTGCTGGTCGTATTGCTGACCTGGGATCGGCTTCAGGTTGACCTCGACACGGCGGTTCTGGGCGCGGCCATTGGCGTCGGCATTGCTGGCGATCGGCTGGTCGGGGCCCATGCCGCGTACGGTCACGCGCGAAGCATCAACGCCCTGAGAAGTCAGGTAGGTACTGACGGCCTGCGCACGACGCTGGGACAGGTCCATGTTGTGCTGACGGCTGCCGGTGCTGTCAGTGAAGCCGACCACTTCGATGGTGTTCTGGTTGAACGACTTGAACGAATTCGCGAGGTTGTTCAGTGGGCTGTAGAAGCTTGGGGAAATGTTCGCCGAATCGGTGGCGAAGGTGATGTTGCCCGGCATGATCAGCTTGATCTGATCGCCCTGGCGCTGCACTTCGACGCCCGTGTTAGCCATTTTCGCGCGCAGCTCGGCTTCCTGCTTGTCGGCGTAGTAGCCGTAACCGGCGGCGGCGGCACCGACTGCTGCAGCGCCGATCAGGGCGCCTTTGCCACGGTGGTTGTGGTCGATGGCGGCACCGGCAACGGCCCCAGCCAGCGCACCAAGGCCGCCATATTTGGCAGTCTTGCTCATTCCCGCCGACCCGCCTTGAGCCTGGCCTTGATTGTCATAAGGGTTCTGCCCGGCGCAGCCGGTCATCAAGGCTGCAGCGGTTGCGACGATAATCAGGCGACGCATGGTGAACATGGGCAAGCTCCTACAAAAAATTCGTATGTGCGGCAGATCAGAGTTGGATCTATGCCAGCCTTGGATTGCCGGAACAAGCAAAAATTCCATGAAAGGCTTTTCATGCTCAGGCGCGAACGAACGGGTTTTCGCGCATCTCGTCGCCAAGGCGGGTATCCGGGCCGTGGCCAGTCACCACAGTGGCCTCTTCATCCAGACGGTAGAGTCGCTCCTTGATCGACCGCACAATCGCTCGCTGGTCACCACCCCACAAATCGGTACGGCCGATACCCCGGCGGAACAAGGTATCGCCGGCGATCAGCAACTGGGCATCGGCGAACCAGAAACTCATCGAACCCGGGGTGTGCCCCGGGGTATGCAAGGCCACGCCACAACCACAGGCAAGCTCTTCGTCGTCCTCGATCCAGCGGTCTGGCGATGGCACCGGGGTGTAGGGCACACCGAACATCTGGCATTGCATCTCAAGGTTGTCCCACAGCGGCTGGTCCTGCTTGTGCAGGTGCAAGGTGGCGCCGGTCAGTTCCTTGAGCTTGCCCGAAGCCAGGAAATGGTCGAAATGCGCATGGGTATGGATGATGCTGACCAGCGTCAGGCCATGGGCTTGCAAGCGTGCGAGAATCTTGTCCGGATCACCGCCCGGGTCGACCACGATGGCCTTCTTGGTAAGCGGATCACCGATCAATGTGCAATTGCACTGCAAAGGGCCTACGGGGAAGGTTTCGCGAACAAGTGTAGTGGGGGCTGTGTTCATAGGGGCTCCTGACGGCTGCCGGAATGTTAGCGCGGGCCGGGCAGGCTGTCTTGGTATGCGGCGCCTGGCAGCGCCTGGCGTCAAGGCAGATACAACCTGAACAACCCGCCCCCGAGCGTCCCTCCGTTGGCAATCTCGATCCGCCCGCGCACACCGCTACGCTCATGCAATGCGGCAATGCGCGCCGCAAAATACAGCCCCAGCCCCGTACTGCCGCTTTGCGAGTCGATGCCTTGCACGTAATCCTGCTGGCGCTCGATCATCTTGGCCGGGTAGCCTGGGCCGTCGTCGTTGACGCTGATGACCAGGTGATCGTCCTGCTCGCCGATGCTGATCAACAGCGCATGCCCTGCATAGCGGGTGGCGTTGGTGATGACGTTGGCGATCACCGAAGCGACCAGTTCGCGGTCGAAGAAGCCCAGTGGGTTATCGGTTTCGACCCGCCAGGTCGCGAGGATATCGTTGTGCTGCAGCACTTGCTGATGGGCCGCCAGTTGCGCTTCGATGAAGTCTTCCAGTTCGTGGTAGTCAGGGCACACCGGCAGCTGATTGACCCCTAGCTTGTACAACCCCAGTAACTGCACCAGCATGCCGTTGAGGTGGCGGAATTCATGCTCGATCACGCCCTGCTCGGTGCCGCTGCGCCACGCTTCAGGCAGCCGCGCCAGCCATTGGTCATGGGACTGAATCAGCGCTGATAGCGAGTTTTTCAGGTCGTGTACGGTGGAGGCGATCACCGTGGAAAAATCCAGCCCCTGGTTATCCTGGCTCATGCGCCGAAGACCTTGATGTGCAGTTTGCGGTAGCGGTCATAGCGGCTGTCGGTGCTCGGGATGCCGGCCACTCGGGTCAGGCAGTCGCGGCATTCCTGCATGATCGCCGGCGGTGTCACCTCGCCCCCGATGCGCAGCAGAGCCTGGGCCGTATTGAGTGCGATGCTGATGTTCTTCGGTTGCAGCGACAGGGCCTTGCGGAACATCTGCAAGGCTTCGTTGAGCTGCCCCGCCTGGTAACTGCGCACCCCTTGGCGATTGAGGTCGACCGCTTCGGTGACGGCGCCCAGCACGGTCGGGTCATCCGTCAGCTTGGCGACGTTCTGCATGACCTTCGGGTCATCACCGTAGGTTTCCACGCAGCCTTTGAGGATGCTGCCCCCAGCGGCCTCCTGGCCAAGCGCTTTAAGTTGTTTGGCCACCGTCAGGGCGGCCTCGACGGAGAAGAACTGGTCCATCTTATCCAGCCGCTGCATGGCTTGCTCGGTGAGCTTGGCGGCCGTCTCAGGGTCGCCTGCCTGCTGCAGGCTGGCCGCTTTCATCAAGCGGGCACGCACCTGCAGGCCCTGGTCTTCGACATTGTCCTTGGCCACTTCGCTGAGCACGGTGTTGATCTCCACCCGAGCCCGGGCATCCAGCCCGAAGCCTGCGTTTTTGCTCATCAGCGCCTGAACCAGCCCAAGGTTGCTCTCAGCATCCTTGTAGCGTGAGCTCTGCCCCTGAGTGACGGCGTGCCGGAAGGCCTTGGAGGCGCTTTCGAAATCTTCGTTGTCCAACGCCAACTTGCCAAGCGCAGCCTGCCGCCGCACTGCCAGGGGTGACAAGCGCACTGCTTCTTCGAGCATGGTCTGGGCACGCTTGGTATCACCTTGAGCGACCAGCGCCTCTGCCATGCCATCGTACAACCCAGGCATGATCGGGAAGGCTTTGAGCGCCTGTTCGTAAACCCCTTGGGCCTGGGCATGCTGCCCACGCTTTTGCATCAGGCTGCCCAGTGCCGAATACACCCAAGGCTGAGGGCGGCTGCCAAGGATGGTCTTGAGAAACTTCTCCAACTCATCGAAGCGGTTGAGGTCGCGCAGCGCATCGGCGCGGTAGCGCAAGCACAATGGCGCAAAACGCGGGTCTTTCTTGCACAGCTCGGCACAAGCGGCCAGCACTTCGGCCGGGCGACCACGGTCCAGGGCCTGCAGGATGGGCTTGAGCAGGGTCTTGCGCTGGGTCAGCTTTTCCAGGCGCTGGGCAAGGCCTACGCGGTTGAACGGTTTGGTCAGGTAGGCATCGGGCTCATGCTCCAGGGCGCTGAGCACGATGGCCTGGCTGCTCTCTGCGGTGACCATGATGAAAACGCATTCATGGCTGATCAGTTTGTCCAGGATCAAGTCTTCCAGAACCTGCTGACCATTTTTCTTGCCGTCGCCAAGGTGGAAATCTTGGAGAACGTAGTCGTAGCGCTTCTGCCCGCACATGCGCAGGGCCTGCTCACCACTGTCTGCGGTATCCACATCGCGAACGCCCAGTTCACGCAACATGGAACGGGTCGACGTGCGGAAGTCGGTGTAGTCGTCGACGATCAGAAAGCTTTTTTGCCCGTACTGCAGCATCAACACGACCTGTATTGAGTGGATGGGTGAATGGCGCGGGGCGATGCATACCGCCGAAACCTGTATCGGCAAGCGGGCCGGAAAGATGAGGGCGAGAAATATTGCGCACCAACAAATAATGGCTTTGCGCCACTATGTTATACAGCCGCATCGCCTGAAGCTACTTCAGGCCAGCAAGCCCAATGCCTTAGCCCTTGCCACTGCCTGGGTGCGACGCTCCACTCCAAGCTTGCTATTGATATGACTGGCATGGGTCTTGACCGTGTGCAGTGAGATGAACAGCCGTTCGCTGATCTGCTGGTTCGAACAACCTTGCGCAATCAGTTCGAGCACCGCCAGTTCACGGCCACTCAAGGCTTGGGCAGCAACACTTGCGGCGGGTGTAGGCTCCGGCAGCCGATTCAGCAGCTCAGCCTGAGCCTGGCAAGCCGGCTGCGCCAGCAGTTGTTCACGCAGCCACACCGGGTGCTGCTCGATCAGGCGCTGGAACGGTTGCATCACGCCCCCTCGGGCTGCGCTCAACGCCATGGGTAGCAATTGCGCCGCCTGTGCTTCAGCCCCCTGGCTCAACAGCAGGTCGGCCCACTGTGACAGCGCGTGCAAGCTGAGCATCATGCTGCCGCTGGCCTGCCCGCGCTCGGCCAGGCTACGCAGGCGCGCCACTGCGTCTTCCCGGCGCTGCTGCACACGCTCAAGCAGTGCCTGCTGCAACTGGATGTGCAAAGGCAGCAAGGGGTGAAACTCCGGCGCCGCCGCAGGGTGTTCGCCACCATAGGTCTGGCCCAGACGCAGCAACCAGGACTCGGCCAGGTCGATGCGACCCTGAGCGAGCCATAGTTCGCACTTCACCAGGGTAATCATCGCCAGGTAGAAGATCGCCGGCACATCCCAGATGTGCATCAGCCGCTCCGCCTCGGCCAATTCGGCGAACGCCTCGGCATACTGCCCCTCACGCCCCTCGAGCGAGGCGATCACGCAATGGCCGATAAGCACGCTGATATCGCGGCAGGCACGCGCCTCGCCAAGCCCTGCGCGCAAGCGCGCGCGACCTTGGGTGGGCTGCAGCCGCGCCACCAGCAGGTAACCCTCGTAAAGGGTCAAGCGCGCCCGCACGGCGTAAAGCCGCTGTGCAGGCAGCCCTTGCAGACGTTGCAGCCCCTGGCGCACTTCATCAAGCGCCCGCAGCACTTCACCGCGGGCATGCAGCACGCGGGCACGGTCGTAATGCGCCAGCGCCTCGAACAATGGGTTACCGACCCGCTGTGCCAGTTCAAGCGCTTCGCGGTTCCAGCCACGCGCACGCCAGAAGTCGCCATCGGCAATGGCTAGGTTGGACAATGTCGAGAGGCACACCAGGCGTTGCCCATAGCGCTTACTCGGCAGGCTCTGCAACGCCTCGCCGCAATACGCCAAGGTACGCTCACGGTCACCCCGGCCCCGCGCGATGACTCCGCTCAAGGCCAGCCACTGCGCCAGCATCGACTTCTGCGCGGTAGCCGACGGCGCCGGCAGGAAGCGGCTGAGGTAACTGGCCAACTCCTCGGCCGCATCCAGCTGGCACGCCAGGCCGAGCGCCCAGCTGTACAGCACGATCAAGCGCGGCGTACTGATCAGAAGGCTGTCGGGCAGGTCCATCTTCCAGCGCAGCAGCATGCCCACGTTCTGCTCAGCCAGCAGTTGCTCCTCGGAGAGGTTCTGCACCAGATTGGCGGCAACATCGAGGTGGCCGGCGCGCAAGGCTTGCTCCACGGCCTCGTCGAGCAAGCCTTGGCCCTGGAACCAGCGGCAGGCACGCAGGTGCAGGCGTGCCTGTGGCTCACTTGCCTGGCGGCTGCGCAGCAGGTCGGAGAACAGATGATGATAGCGGTACCAGAGGCCATGCTCGTCCAGTGGCACCAGAAACACTTGATGTGCCTGCAGATACCCCAGGATCGCCGCGCTGTCTGCGCGCTCGCGCAGTGCGTCGCACAGCGCTGCACAGAAGCGTTCCTGGCAGGCGGTGTCAAACAGAAAAGCCTGTACATCCCCTGGCAGCATTTCGATGACTTCTTCGAGCAGGTAGTCGCGGATCAAACCCTCACCACCGTGCAGGGCCTGAGGCATGAGCTGTTCGTCACCGGCCTCGCTGGCTGCCAATTGCCAGAAGCGCAGCCCCGCTACCCAGCCATCGCTGCGCTGAATCAGGTTATCGAGCGCCTGGCCACCCAGGCCCATGGGATGGTGACCAATCACTGCCAGCGCTTCCTCTGCGGTCAGGCGTAGGTCCTGCTCGCCGAGTTCGGTCAATTGCCGAGACAAGCGTAGCCGCGCCAAGTGCCAGTCCGGGCGCTGACGGCTGGTCACCAGCAGTACGAGGCCTGCCGGCAAATGATTGAGGAAAAATTGCAGGCAGCGGTCCAGTACCGGCCCCTGGGCCAGGTGATAGTCGTCCAGTACCAGAAGCAAAGGCGTATCGGCCTGCAGGTACAACGCCAGTTCATCCAGCAGGCTGTCCAGCCACTCTTCGAAGGCAAAGGGCTGGTGACGCTGACGCATCTTCAGCAACCCCATGGCTTGCCCGCCCAGTGCCGGACAATACTGCTGCAGGCCTTCGAGCAGGCGTTCGAGGAAGCGGCCAGGGTCAGCATCCCGTTGGCTCAGGCCGAGCCAGAGACTGCGCCAGTGGCTGGGCAGTGACTCGCAGAATTCGATGGCCAGGGAGCTTTTGCCAAAACCAGCGGGCGCATTGACCAGCAGCAGCCGACCGCTTAGGCCGCCCTGCAGGCGCTGGCACAGGCGCGCACGCGGCACATGGCCGTCCGGCTGCGGTGGCCGGAAGAAGCGCCCGTCCAGCAGGCCCAGAGCCTGGCTGGCGAATCCATGCGTACGGGACAGATCGGTCATGGCCGGCTCGTTCTATTGGAAAGACTTCGGCGGTACGTGTGCTTGCGAGACTAGCTGGTAATGCAACGCGTTTGAAGATGATGGGCACCATTAGCCAGGTAAAGACTGCGACAAAACGCAACATGGGCGCTGCTCAGGGCCTAGCGGCGGGGCTTTGGCGGGGTATTCATCGGTTTTATGGCAGCACAACAGAAACGCCCCGGCAAGCCGGGGCGTTCTGGGAGGTCACAGTGTTTCGGATCGTCAGCTCAACGGATACCCGACTGACGCAGGGCTGCGGGCTGGAAATCGGCCTTGCTGGCACTGAAGCCGAAGTCATAGGCACGCTTTTCTTCGTTCTTCATGCCCAGGGCCAGGTAACGGCCCGATTGCAGATCGTAGATGGCTTCGAGGGTGTACCACGGCACCTGCACGTTGTAGTACGGCTGAGCATGGGCCTCCGACACACGCCACAACTGACCGCGACCGTCGTACTGGTCGATAACCGCTGCTTGCCAGGTATCCTCGTCGATGTAGAAGTCACGCTTGGCATAAATGTGCCGCTGGCCAGGCTTGAAGGTTGCGACCACGTGCCATACACGGCGCAGTTCGTAACGGGCCAGATCCTGGTTGATGTGCCCGGGCTTGAGGATGTCGGCGTACTTGAGCTTGGGGTCATCCAGCTTGAAGGCGTTGGAGGCGATGTACATCTCCTTCTTGCCCTCCAGCTTCCAGTCGTAGCGGTCAGGTGCGCCGTTGTACATGTCCAGGTTGTCGGAGGTGCGCAGGCCATCGGCCGCGGTGCCCGGGCCGTCGTAGGAGACCTGCGGGGCCTGACGTACGCGGCGCTGGCCGGCGTTGTAGATCCAGGCCTTGCGGGGCTCCTTGACCTGGTCGAGGGTCTCGTGCACCAGCAGCACAGTACCGGCCAGGCGTGCCGGGGCGGTCACTTCCTGCTTGAAGTAGAACAGAATGTTGCCTGGGTTGTTGGGGTCGTAGTCCTTCATCTTGTCGCGGAAGACGAACTGGTCGGCGAAGTACACCAGGCTGTACGAGCCATTCTGCTGCGGGGTGGCCTGGGTCACCAGGCGGCTGACACTACCGCCACGGTAGCGGGTGATATGGTTCCAGATAACTTCCAGGCCGCTTTTCGGGATCGGGAAGGGTACGGCAGTCTGGAAGTTGTTCAGACCGTTACCGCCTTCGACCAGCGTGGTGGTGGTGGCGTTCTTCTTGATGGCGGCGAACACATCGTCAGGCACCGTGGAACCGCGATGGGTCTTGAACACCGGGATCTTGTAGGTGTCCGGATAACGCTTGAGCATGGCCAACTGGCCCGGCGAGAGCTGATCCTTGTACTGCTCAGCGTTTTGCGCGGTGATGGTGAACAGCGGTTTTTCACTGCCATAGGGGTCAGACAGGAAACCTTTGCTGTCCACAGTGCCTGCGCTCTTGGACAGTGGCTCCCATGGCCCGATCGAGCCGTTGGCGTTTCCGGCTTTTTCGGCGCCCATTGGGGTAAGGGTACTGCCCAGCTTTGCTGCTTCGTCGGCCGATACCGCAGCCATGACGCTGGTCGCCAGCAGGGACAGGCCCAGCACACCGGCTTGCAACAGACTTCTGGTCTTGTTCATCTCGTGTCGTCCTGGATCAGTATGCTTAGAAGTTCACGCCGAAGCTGAGAGCGACGAAGTCGCGGTCATCCACAGTGCTGTACTTGCCGTCGAAGAAATTGGTGTACGACAGGCTGGCGGTGTACGTGTTCTGGTATTCGGCGTCCAGGCCAAGGCTGATGGCCTTGCGCCCTTCCTCGAAGTTGCCCCCAGGGCCCGGGGAATAACCGGACACGTCATGGGACCAAGCTACGTTCGGTTTCAGGTTGACCCCTGCAAACACGTCGTTGTAGTCCCAGATTACGCGGGCGCGATAACCCCAGGAGGTGCTGGTGGTATAGCCGTCGTTCTCGCACTTGCGGTTGAGGTTGGTGGTCGAGGCACCGGCACCGGCGCCAGCGATGGTGCTGGTATTGAGTGCCTGGCACGTATTAGCGCCACCGGTAGCCGGCAATGGACCAGGGCCGAAAACTGGGTCGCGGCCGTAGCGTGTGTCGTGGGCGTTTTCCAGGCCCCCTACGTGGGTCACACCCACTTCACCCACCACGGTCATACGGCTTGCGCCCATCACCTGGTCGAAGAAGTGCGTCAGGGTAGTCTGGAACTGCGTGATTTCCTTGCGACGATAGCCGTGCAGGTCTTGCCCTGGAGTGCCGGTGAGCAACGAAGCGTTGCTCAGTGCGCCACCGATGGGGCGTACCCCTGCAAACAGAATATCGGTGGTGTTCAGCTGTACCGGTGCGTTCGGCCTGTAACTGATTTCGCCGCTCCAGGCAGTACCCGTGGGCAGCGTGGTGGAGAAGCTCAAACCGTACAGGCGTATATCTTCGGGGTATTCGACGAAGTATTTGGAATTGCCTGCAACGATCAGTGGTGCCAACGCACGCAGTTGCGCCGGCAACTGACTCAAGCCAGCAAAGACCGACGGCGAAGCGCCCGTTGCGCTGAAAATCGGTGCGCGACTGTGATAGTTCATGAAGTAGGCGCCGAACTCGGTATCGAGCGGCTCGAACATGTAACGCATGGCCACGCCGAATTGGCCGCTGTCGCGCGCATCGCGGTCGGCGCCACGGGCCACCATCACACCTTCCTGATTGATGTTGACGCCGCGGGTTGCCAGAAACTGCCGCGCCGCAGCCGGTACCGTGCGGCTGCTGTTGAGCACACGCAGGTTATCGGTGCAACCGTCGGCGATGATGTCCGGCTGGGAGAAGAAGGTGCCGCAGTTGTCGACGACGGTCTGGTCCCACTCCAATTGATAGAAGGCCTCGGCCGACAGGTTGTCGGTCAGGCTCTGTGAGATGTAGAACATGTTGACCGGGATCAGGCCTTCCTTGATCTCGGCGCCGGGGCGACGGAATGCAGCCACGTCGATGGGGTTGATCGAGTTGATGCCACCGCCGATGAAGGTGCTTTCACCCCAACTCACTACCTGCTTGCCGAAGCGTACCGAACCCGGCTGATCAGCGATCGAGTAGTTGTGGTAAACGAAGGCATCGAGCAACTGGGCACCGGAGGACTTGGCGCCTTCCTTACGGCCCGCATCACTGATGTCTTTGAACTCGCGGCCTTCGTCCTTGAGCTCGAAGTCGTACCAGTATTTGCCGCGCACGAACACGCCGGTATCGCCGTATTTGAGCTCAAGGTCATGGATGCCTTTGAAGATCTTCGAGAAGGTCTCGCCTTTCTTGAAGTTCAGGTGGCCATCGTCGGAGGTCTGCGACAGGCCCTTGCCGCCGTTGTTGACCCCGATCAGGTTCTTGTTGGGGTTGGCGGTGGACCAGCTGGCGCCAACGGAGAGCGACGAGTCGAACTGACCTTCGATTTCACCGATGTTGAAACTGACAGCGAAAGCAGGACTTGCGAGCGTTGAAGCAAGGCTGACGGCCAAAGGCAGCTTGGCCCGGCGCCAGAACGGATATGCAGATTTCATCGACGCTACTCCATGTACTTTATTGTTATGGCAGTGAGTCCCTTCAGAAACGGCCCGTGCGACCGGTGTGCGGGCTTGCCCCCGTGACGAGGTGCCTTGCGCACGCCGCCCCCCATTTCTGAAAATTCCCTGACCCCGACTATAGCCAGCAGGCACCCGTGCTTGATCCCTCTAAAGTGTGATTTGCGCAGGTTGCCCATTGGCCACGCTCAAGCATGGCCGATTTTTCTCGTTTGGCAAGGCTACAGCCCGTCTAGCATGCGGGTCGCGTTCCGGCGCGCACGACCCGCCTGTTGCTCACACGGTTGACAGAAAGGCGCTGTTACTGGCCTGCCACTGGACGATGTCTTGGCGGATACGCTTTTTGTCCAGCTTACCGACACTGGTCTTGGGAATTTCAGTAACAACGGCGATCTGGCTTGGAATCGCCCACTTGTTGATATGCCCTTGCTCGACAAAAGGTTTGAGATGCTCCTTGAGCGCCTTGGCATCGATGGCCTGGCCCTCGCGCACCACCAAGAGGGCGAACGGACGCTCCCCCCACTGCGGGTCGGCCACCCCGACCACCGCTACTTCCTGCACCGCCGGGTGACGGCTGATCAGGTCTTCCAGATCAAGCGAGGAGATCCACTCGCCACCCGTCTTGATCACGTCCTTGATACGGTCGCGGATGTCGATATAGCCCATGCTGTCGAGGGTGGCGACGTCGCCGGTGTGCAGCCAGCCGCCCTGCCACAGTTCCTCGCTCTTTTCCGGCTCTTTGAAATAACCCAAGGTCAACCAAGGTGCACGCAGCACCAGCTCGCCTTGCGTTTCGCCATCGGCTGGGAGGAAGTTGCCTTCGCAATCGACTATCGCCGCCTCCACCAAGGGCACCGGGACACCCGCCTTGATGCGGTAGGTCACCCGCTCATCATCGCTGCCGGCCTGCAGCTCGTCGTTCAGGTGCGCGGCTGAAATCAGCGGGCAGGTTTCCGACATGCCATAAGCCGCCGTCAGTTGAATACCCCGGGCCAGCGCTGCCTCGTAAAGTGCCCGGTTAAGTGCGCTGCCGCCGATGATGATCTTCCAGCCACCAAAATGCTCGCCCTGAGCGGACGGGCAGTTGAGCAGCATCTGCAAAATGGTCGGCACACAGTGCGAGAAGGTGACCTTCTCTTCGCGCCATAGCTTGACTAGCATTTGCGGCTCGTAACGGCCGGGGTAGACCTGCTTCATGCCCAGCATGGTGGCGGCATAGGGGATGCCCCAGGCGTGCACGTGGAACATCGGTGTAATGGGCATGTACACGTCGTCACTGCCAAGCAGGCGCACACTGTCGATGCTGCCGGTCACTGCGGCTTCGGCCAGGGTATGCAGCACCAGCTGACGGTGGGTGAAATACACACCTTTGGGGTTGCCGGTGGTACCGGTGGTGTAGAAGGTGGTCGCGACCGAGTTTTCGTCGAAATCAGGGAAGTCGTAGTGCGGGCTGGCGGCGGCGAGCAGTTGCTCGTATTCACCGACCAGATTCGGTAACTCGGCGGTGGTGCCTGGGGCATCGGTGAGCAGCACGGTCTTGTCGACCGTCGTCAGTTGCCCGGCGATAGCCTGATAAAGGCCCACGAAATCACTGTTGACCAGCACGAAGCGGTCTTCGGCGTGGTTCATGGTGTAGAGGATCTGCTCGGGCGACAGGCGCACGTTGATGGTGTGCACCACCGCGCCGATCATGGGGATGGCGAACATGCACTCCAGGTATCGGTGGCTGTCCCAATCCATTACTGCCACGGTGTCACCCGCCTTCACCCCTGCTTCGGTCAGTACGTTGGCAAGGCGGGCGATACGCTCATTGAGCTGCAGGTATGTCAGGCGCAGTTGGTCGCGGTAGACGATTTCGCGAGTCTTTTCATAGCGGCTGCCGGACATGAGCAGGCGCTTGATCAACAGCGGGTAGTCATAGGCGCCCTCGGCGGGCTTGATGATGCGGGTCTGCAACATGGTAATCCCTTTTCTGGAAAGCAGGCCGAACAACTCTGGCGTTACTGTAGTGGCTGAGTGTGACGGTCAAATCAGCCGAAGGAATGATTTGGCTGCGCCGGGTATGAGTGGCATTGTGCGGATTGATGGATAAACCCGCCCTGTCACCGGAGCCCTCATTGATGTCAAGCTTGCGCCGCGCCGTGTTTCTCGACCACCAATCCCTGGACCTTGGCGACCTTGATTTGTCGCCCCTGAGTGATCAGTTCGACGAATTCCACCTGCATGCCGCCACTGCACCGGAGCAGGTCGCCGAACGCTTGCAGGGCGCGGTTGCCGTGGTCAGTAACAAGGTGATGCTCGATGCTGCCACGCTGGCCGCCAACCCCCAGCTCAAGCTGATTCTGGTGGCAGCCACCGGCACCAACAATGTTGACCTGGCAGCAGCCCGCAGCCACGGCGTTACAGTGTGCAACTGCCAAGGGTATGGCACACCTTCGGTGGCCCAGCACACCCTGGCTTTGCTACTGGCCCTGGCCACACGCCTTTGCGACTACAACCAGGCCGTTGCCGATGGTCAGTGGGCAAAGGCCAGCCAGTTCTGCCTGCTGGACTACCCCATCGTCGAACTGCACGGCAAGACCCTCGGCGTGCTCGGCCATGGTGAACTCGGTGGCGCAGTGGCACGCTTGGCCGAAGCCTTCGGCATGCGCGTACTGAGTGGCCAGATCCCTGGCCGCCCAGCCCGCGAAGACCGCTTGGCACTGGACGAATTGCTGCCACAGGTCGATGCGCTGAGCCTGCACTGCCCACTCAACGAACACACCCGCCACATGATCGGCCCCCGGGAACTGGGGTTGCTGAAAAAAGGCGCGCTGGTGGTCAACACTGCCCGTGGCGGCCTGATCGACGAACACGCCCTGGCGGACGCCTTGCGCAGCGGCCACCTGGGCGGCGCCGCCACCGATGTGCTGAGCGTCGAGCCGCCCGTCAACGGCAACCCACTGTTGGAGAAGGGTATCCCGCGCCTGCTGATCACCCCGCACAGCGCCTGGGGCGCGGTGGAGTCACGTCAGCGCATCGTCGGCCAGCTCGGTGAAAACGCCAAAGCGTTCTTCGAAGGCCAGCCGCGCCGCGTGGTGAGCTGAGGCCAGCGCCAGGCTCTGCTACACTGCGCCACTTTTTCAGGAGGCGTCGTCCATGGACCCGCGCAGTGAAGTGTTGCTCCGCCAGGCAGAGCTGTTCCAGGGCCCGTTGTTGCTCGCTGGCGCCCCCGCCGATGGTTTGCTCGGGCAACTGCCAAACGCACAAGCCTGGACCTGGCACGCTGGCGATCAGGCCATGCTTGACAGCCGCTTCAGCGCGCGCAGCCACTACGGCGTCGAGGTACCTCCGGCGGCCTTCGAGGCGGCGGTGCTGTTCCTGCCCAAGTCCCGCGAACTGGCCGCCTACCTGCTCAACGCACTGGCCTCGCGCCTGGCAGGCCGTGAACTGTACCTGGTGGGGGAAAAACGTGGCGGCATCGAGGGCGCAGCCAAGCAGCTGCAGGCGTTCGGCAAACCGCGCAAGCTCGACAGCGCTCGGCATTGCCAACTCTGGCAGGTGACCGTGGATAACGCCCCTGAGGCCACACCGCTGCAAAGCCTGGCCGAACATTTTTCGCTGGAGCTCGAGGACGGCCCACTGCAGGTAGTGAGCCTGCCAGGCGTGTTCAGCCATGGCCGCCTGGACCGCGGCACTGCCCTACTGCTCAAGCACCTCGATGGCCTCCCGGTAGGCCATGTGCTCGACTTCGGTTGTGGCGCGGGGGTGTTGGGCGCCACCGTCAAACGTCGCTATCCACAAAGCCGCGTCACCCTGTTGGACGTCGATGCTTTCGCGGTGGCTGCCAGCCGCCTGACGCTGGCAGCCAACGGCCTTGACGGTGAAGTCATCAGCGGCGATGGCATCGACGCAGCGCCCGCCGACCTATGCCTGATCTTGAGCAACCCGCCCTTTCATACCGGGGTCCACACAAACTATCAGGCCTCGGAGAACTTGCTGAAAAAGTCCGGCCAACATCTGCGAAAAGGCGGCGAAATGCGCCTGGTCGCCAATAGTTTCCTGCGCTACCAGCCACTGATCGAAGGCGCGCTCGGCAACTGCCAGACCTGCGCCGAGGCCGACGGCTTTCGAATCTATCGCGCCACACGCGGTTAACAAACAGGGCTTGCCGAAAGCGTTTGGGCTAGGCAGAATCCGCACCGTCCTAGGGGAGTAGTCTCCCGCGAGCGCCCTGCTCGCCCGGTACGCGTCAACATACTTGGCCCACAGGCCATGGCGCGTGCGACCCAGCGGCCTGCACAGACAGGCCAGGGGTTTGACAAGACCTATGACACGCACACCTTACCCGGGGCGGGGAGGCTGTACGTGTCATAGCCGTGTCGACCCGCCCCCGTAGGAAGCCTGATGCTGGAATCTCTGTTGGTCCCCACCGCTATCGTTGCCTTGGCCGAAATCGGCGACAAAACGCAATTGCTCGCGCTCATTCTTGCCGCGCGCTTTCGCAAACCCTGGCCAATCATCGCCGGTATCATTGCCGCTACGCTGGCCAACCATGCTGCCGCCGGTGCAGTAGGGGCCTGGGTAGGCAGCTTCTTCAGCGAGTCGGTGTTGCACTGGGTGCTTGCCGCGAGTTTCACCGCAACCGCGCTGTGGACCCTGGTGCCAGACAAGATGGATGACGACGAGAACCCGGCACGCCGCTTCGGCCCCTTCTTGACCACCCTGATCGCCTTCTTCCTGGCGGAAATCGGCGACAAGACCCAGGTCGCCACAGTGATGCTGGCGGCCCAGTATCCGCACCTGATCATGGTGATCATCGGCACTACCCTGGGCATGCTGATTGCCAACGTGCCAGTTGTGCTGGCAGGTAACTTCGCCGCCGAGAAGCTGCCACTGACACTGATCCGTCGCCTGGCTGCTGCTGCATTCTTCGTACTGGCGATCGTGGCGGTTTATTCGGCCATGAAGACCAGTGGCTGGGTGGGATAAAACCAAAGCGGGGCGCTATGCGCCCCGGTTCGCGAACGACTGCTTAACAGCCGCCGATAGCTTACTTTTTCGCAGCTTCGTACAGCGGCATCACCTTCGGGATCGCCGCCTGCAACGAGGCAATCCGACTATTGGATGATGGGTGAGTACTCATGAACTCCGGCGGCGCGCCTTCCGATGCCTTGCTCATCTTGTTCCACAAGGTGATCGCGGCATTGGGGTCATAACCGGCACGGGCCGACAGTTCCAAGCCAATCAGGTCGGCTTCGTTTTCGTTGGCGCGGCTGTTGGGCAGGGTCATGGAATAATTCACCACGGCGTCGGCCAGTGCCATGCTGTCCTGGCCAAGGCCAAGCAAGGCGCCAGCGCCTTGGCGCGCCATCTGCACCCCGTAAGCCTTCGACATCGCCTCGCGGCTGTGCTCACGCAGGGCGTGGGCGATTTCGTGGCCGACCACCGCGGCAATTTCGGCGTCAGTCAGCTTGAGCTGGTCGATCAGCCCGGTGTACACGATGATCTTGCCACCGGGCCCGCAGTTGGCGTTGAGCTCATCGCTCTTGATGACGTTGACTTCCCAGTTCCACTGGGCGGAATCGGGGCGGAACTGCGGCGCCTGGGCGATCAGCCGGCTGGCGATGGCCTGCACGCGTTTGGCGTCATTACTGGTCTTGTCCAGCACGCCTTTGCTCGAAGCCTCGCCAAGCGTTTGCTGGTAAGACTGCGCGTACATCTGGTTGACCTCATCGGTCGACAGCATGCTGAACATGTACTGCTGACGCTGGACACCAACAGCCCCGCCGCTGGTGGTGTTAACCGCCTGGCAGCCGCCGATGAGGATGCCAGCACTGAGCAGGCTGACGATAAAAGACTTACGCATCGAGACACTCCCTTTTTTGCATGCGCCGTATCCTAGGCTGAGTCGCCAGCACCCTGCCATAGCCGCACGGAAGTTTTTAGCTAAGCGGGCGTCAAACACTCCGGCGCGTCCAGTTTCGGGTCGTTGACGAAGTTCGCCAGCGCCCGTTCGCGCAGGGTTGCCGGCGGGCTGGCGAGCAACTCCTGCAGGCGCGGCAACGGGGTATCGGGGTCCAGCCAGGCAGCGCGCCCAGCCTCATCGAGGATCAATGGCCGACGCTGATTCATTGCGGCCTGGGTCACCACTGCACAACTCAACCAGACCTGGTCCTGCACCGGATAGGCCTCCCACACAGCAGCAAAATACAGCGATGCCCCCTCCCCTGGCGTCAACCAATAAGGGCGCTTGCGCACCGTGCCGCGCCATTCGTAAAAACCATTGGCAGGCATCAGGCAGCGGCGCTGGCGAAACGCTTCGCGGAACATCGGTTGCTCAGCCAGGGTTTCGGCACGAGCATGGGCGGGGGTACGGGACAGGTCGGTGAGCCAGGCGGGGGTCAGCCCCCAGCGTGCCGGGGCCAACTGCTGCTGGCCGTCGAGCTGGCGCTGGATGAGCACCGTGGCACCTGGCGAAATATTCCATTGGGCAGGCTGGCCAGCAGGGAAACCCGGCAGGCTGGCCAGCGCCTGGGGCCAGCGAAACAGGGCGTAACGTCCACACATGGGCGATTTCAGAACCTAGCAGATCAAGGTACCGGGAACAGTCTCCGGCTCGTCACCGGCAAGCGGCTCGGCACCATTGTACGCATCGATCAGTTGCCGTGCGTATTCGGCTTGTTCATCGGGCACGGCAAGGCCGAGCAACCCTTGTAGCGGCAACTCACCGGCGCCTCCCAACAGGTGACGACCGGCCAGGTGCACATCGATGCCTTCGCTGGCCAGCATGCCTAGCAGCATTTCGGCTTCCAGCAGGTTTTCCGGTTCATAGATCCGTCGCATCAGTCGTTCTCGCCGTAAACATCCAGCATCCACTCGTCGCCGTGAACCTGCAGCACAAAGCGAATCGGCTTGCAGCAGACCTGGCAGTCTTCGATGTACTCCTGGTCCCCGCCGGACAGGTCAACGGTCGTTTCGACTTCTTCGCCACAGTATGGGCAATCGTAGAATGCTTGTTCGAGCATCGAGGCCTCCGGGGTGACTTGTGCGTATAATTGCCGGTCTATTTACAGGGCTTGCGTGTGCCCGAGCCGTTTTTCGGGCCCCACCCCTTACCTTATTACCCTAGCCGTTTCCAACAAGAGAGCATGATGGGCGAATTCGATGCCATCCGACCATACGACGATGCTGAGGTCCCTGCCGTTCTGGCGCGCCTGCTCAGCGACCCGGCATTCCTCGATATCCTCACCCACTTCCGCTTCCCGCGCGCAGCCGGCGCCTTCGGCTGGCTGCTCAAGCCGCTGATCGCGCGGCGCCTGCGCAAGGAATTCGCAGGCGTTACCTGCGTGTCGACACTGCAGGACAAGGTCGAGTACTACGTCGACCACACCATCGAACGTGCCACCGACGGTGTGACCTACTCCGGCGTCGAACAGCTCAAGGCAGGTACGGCTTATCTGTTTCTGGCAAACCACCGCGACATCGTCATGGACCCGGCCTTCGTCAACTACGCCGTGTACCACGCAGGCCTGCCGACGCCGCGCATCGCCATTGGTGACAACCTGCTGCAAAAGCCGTTCGTCAGCGACATGATGCGGTTGAACAAGAGCTTCATCGTCCATCGCTCGATCAGCGGGCGACGCGAGAAACTCGCGGCGTACCAGCTGCTTTCGGCCTATATCAACCACTCGATCTGCAAGGATCGCACGTCCATCTGGATCGCCCAGGCCGAAGGGCGCGCCAAGGACGGTGACGACCGCACCGATTCGGCGATCCTCAAGATGTTCCACATGAGCCGCAAGGATGAGCCGTTCGGCGCGGTTATCCAAAGCCTGAACCTGACGCCGGTGTCGATCAGTTACGAGTACGACCCTTGTGATCAGGCCAAGGCGCGCGAACTGTACATCCGCGCAACTACCGGCACTTATCAGAAAGCGCCCGGTGAGGACGACAACAGCATCGCCAAGGGCATCACCGGCTATAAGGGCCGGGTCCACATCCACTTCGCCTCGCCAGTGACCGAGTACTACGAGGACACCAAGCAACTGGCCCAGGAAACCGACCGGCAGATATTGGGCGGCTACCGCCTGTTCCCGGTGCATTACCTGGCTTATGCGATGTGGAGCGAGAAGGACGAGGCGCTTGATGTGCCAAGCGCCGAGAACATGTTCCCGGCTCAAGAGCTAGCCAAGGCCAAGGAAGAATGGCAACGCCGCCTGGATGCCTGCCCTGAAGAGCAAAGGCCCTACCTAATATTGCAATACGCTACGCCAGTCCGTAACCAGTATCAGGTCAAGCAACAAACGCCGGTTGCCTGAACGGTCAGGGCCGCGGGGCGGCCCTCGACGGGTTCAGATCCAGGTGCTTAACCAGGACAACAGCAAGGCCATGGCCAGGCAGGAAAAGCCGAGGATGTAGTAATAGCGCGGTATGCGTTGGCCAAGGCTGTCCACCACCCCCTCATCTACCGCCAGGCGCTGGCGGGTGATCACCGCATGGCGCCGCGCGCTTTGCAGCAGCAACCCGCCAGGGCAGGTCAGCAGCAACGCCAGCAAATTGATCAGCTTGGTCGGATGGGCGGTCATGACCCCCCAAAGCACTTGCAAAGACATCACACAACCTCGGTCATAGCAACAGCGAAGCCCGCCATTCTACCGAAGTCGACGCTACGCGCCGCGCCTTGGCGACAAAGTGTCACCAGGTTTCATCTGTGCATGTTCGCTCTGTTAAGGGCAGGCAAGTCAACGGTCAGGCCAGGTAGC
Source organism: Pseudomonas promysalinigenes (assembly GCF_014269025.2). Classification (NCBI taxonomy): domain Bacteria; kingdom Pseudomonadati; phylum Pseudomonadota; class Gammaproteobacteria; order Pseudomonadales; family Pseudomonadaceae; genus Pseudomonas; species Pseudomonas promysalinigenes. The sequence continues at coordinate 4,239,969 of NZ_CP077094.1, forward strand.
AAAAACCCGCCGGGCGGCGGGTTTTGTTACGCAAAAGCTGGCTTATTCGCCCAGTACCTGCCCGATGGTCGGGTCCTTGAACAGACGCGTCAGCGCATCGCTGAGCACATCACCCACCAACTGGGTGTTGGTGTCCTGATTGGGCGCCATACCGAAGCGCTGGTCCAGCGAGGCACCGTAGCGGCCACTGTAGCGGCGGTTGGCATTCTGGACATCGGCACGGAAGGTTGCACCGATGGTGGCCTCGGTCACGTACAGGTTGTCCTTGGGCGATTGGTATTTCAGCTCTGCCAACGTCACGGTCAGTTGCGGTGCGTTATAGGCGCTCGCGGTTGGGGTGAACCCTAACAGGCGCACGGCCGCTTCAGCCTGGGCCTGTAGTTTGGGTACGACATCGTTGCCACTGACGCTGATCGTGCTGGTTTCAGGGTACATGCCACCACGGGTGCCCAGCGACTGCGAAGCCCGGCCATCGACCACCTTGACCACCACTGGCTGGCCGTGGCCGACCGGTGCAAGCTGAGCCTTGAGCGTGGGTTGCGGGCTGAGTTGTTGCGGGCTGTGGGCACAACCGACCAGGCTGAGGCTGGCCACGGCAATCAAACCGAACAACAGACGTTGCAACATGCGCGTTTCTCCAGAAAATACGGCAAAGGCCCACAGTATACCCAGCCTGACACAGGCCAGTCATCGGTCGGGCAGGCTTGTCACAATCGTTTCATGGCTGCGCCTTTATCCTTGCGCCAACGCCTAACGCACAGGACATACCGCCATGATTTCGCTCTGGACCCTGCTCTTGCAACGCCCACAGCTCAACTGCTATGCGCGCCTGGACACCGACGGCAAATGCCTGGCTTTGAAGCAATCCAGCCAGGTACCCGGCGGCTACGGCTGGGTGCAGATCACTGAAATCCGGCTGGCCTGGCTAGGCCGCGAACTGCCCGCCGAAGCCCGCGTTTGCATGCCTGCAAGCCATCGCTGGCATCAGCGCATCCTCGCAGCCTGACAAACGCTGCAATAAAAACCACGATTAACGACCTTTCTGCCCGCGACATCGTTATAATCTCCCCCCGATTATAAGGACGTCTCCTGATCGGGCCCCGCATCCGCCGTCTGACCCCGGCACCGAAACCCGCTTCGCCCACAGAGAGCCTTCCACTCAGGTCTTGCATCGGCTGTCGTGCCAGCATTCGTGGCCCTAAGCACTGCATGAACCTGTGGGTTGCCATCGCGCAGTCCCTTTTTGAGGTTCACGTCTTCAAAAGAGCGTGAAAAAACGGTTTTCACAACTTCACGAGAGTGTGGCGAGCAAATGAACAGTCTGGCATGTGCAAAAGCGGCAGATGTGTCCCTAACAGCCCTGAACAGACGACAAAAGCGCTCATCGCGTATGAGTGTTTGAGGTCGTTCCATAACGCACGCACGACACCTTGACCATAAGTCGAATTGCCGCAGCCCTGGCAAACGGCGTTCAATAGTCGAACCCGAAGACTGGTTGGCGGTGTCCGCGGAAGTTGCAAGAACTGCGAAGAGTCGGACATGGCGATCCTGGCAACCCCAGTGATCCTATGCTGTCAATTAGGTAGCTGTAGATTGTGGAGACGCGTTAAATGGCGCAGAACGAATCGGTTGATGTGGTACTGGTAGGCGCGGGCATCATGAGTGCCACCCTGGCCGTACTGCTCAAGGAGCTTGACCCGACCCTGAAGCTTGAGGTCGTCGAGGCGATGGACTCCGGAGCCGCGGAAAGCTCCAACCCTTGGAACAACGCAGGCACCGGCCACGCTGGCCTGTGCGAGCTGAACTACACGCCCCAGGCCGCCGATGGCAGCATCGACATCAAGAAGGCCGTGCACATCAACGCGCAGTTCGAGGTTTCGCGCCAGTTCTGGGCGTACCTGAGCAAGAAGGGCAACTTCGGCTCTGTACGTGCGTTCGTCAATCCGGTCCCGCACCTGAGTTACGTCGAAGGTGACAAGGGCGTGTCTTTCCTCAAGAAGCGTTACGAGTTGCTCAAGCAACACCACGCCTTCGCCGAGATGCAATACACCGAAGACAAGGCGGTGATGAACGAGTGGATGCCGCTGATGATGCCTGGCCGCCCGGCCGACCAGCACATCGCCGCTACGCGCGTGGCCAAAGGCACCGATGTCAACTTCGGTGCATTGACCAACAAACTGCTCAAGGTACTGGGCGACAGCCCCGACGCGCAGGTCAAGTACAGCAAGAAAGTGGTCGGTCTGCGCCGCAACGGCAGCGGTTGGACCGTGAGCATCAAAGACGTCAACAGCGGCGGTGCCCGCGAAGTCGATGCGCGCTTTGTCTTCCTCGGTGCTGGTGGCGCCGCCCTGCCACTGCTGCAGTTGTCGGGCATCCCGGAAAGCAAAGGTTTCGGCGGTTTCCCGGTCAGCGGCCAGTGGCTGCGCTGCGATAACCCCGAAATCGTCAAGCAGCACCAGGCCAAGGTGTACAGCCAGGCCGCGGTCGGCGCGCCGCCGATGTCGGTACCTCACCTGGACACCCGTGTAGTGGACGGCAAGACGTCGCTGCTGTTCGGGCCGTACGCAGGCTTCACCACCAAATTCCTCAAGCATGGTTCGTTCATGGACCTGCCGCTGTCGGTGCGCCTGGGTAACATCGGCCCAATGCTGGCTGTGGCCCGTGACAACATGGATTTGACCAAGTACCTGGTCAGTGAAGTGATGCAGTCGATGGAGCAGCGCCTGGAATCCCTGCGCCGGTTCTATCCACAGGCAAAAGCGGAAGACTGGCGTCTGGAAGTGGCTGGTCAGCGCGTGCAGATCATCAAGAAGGACCCGAAAAAAGGCGGCATTCTGCAGTTCGGCACCGAGCTGGTTTCCGCACAGGATGGCAGCCTGGCTGCACTGCTGGGCGCATCACCCGGCGCTTCGGTGACCGTATCGATCATGCTGGAGCTGATTGAGCGCTGCTTCCCCGAGCAGGCCAAGGGCCCGTGGGCCGCCAAGCTCAAGGAAATTTTCCCGGCGCGGGAAAAGGAACTGGCTACCGATGCAGCGTTATACCGCAAGATCAGCGCCGACAACGATGCGGCATTGGAGCTGGTGGAACAAAGCCCGGCCAAGCATTACGCCTAAGCCGGTTTGAAACGAAAAAACGCCCCTTGGGGCGTTTTTTTGTGCCAGTCGTATCAACCGCGAGCTTTGGCAATGATCTCGAGGTACTCCGGCGCATTGCGTTGGTCAGCGATCACCTCGGCGAAGGTCTTGCCGTGCTCGTCCTTGCCGTCCAGGTCAAATCCGGCTTCTACGAAGAAGCCGACGAAGCGCCCGAAGTCGTCGACACGCAGGCCTCGGTAACCCTTGATCAACTTGTGGTGCGACGGCGAGGTCACGCCATCGGCTGGTTCAAATTGTAGGAACGACTTGACGTAGTCGTCGCTGATCTCGTCACCAATCACCTGCTTCTTGTCTTTGCGCATTGCCGGCTCCAACTGACCATCACGAATTTCGAAGGCCGGCAGTGTACCCCCCTCAGGCTGCGGGCCTCAACGCGAACGTACGGTACCGGTGTGCAGGTCGGCCCAGATGTGGCCGTTGGCGTAGGTCAGGAACTGCACGTAAACCGTCTCGTTACGCAGCAGGTCCATGACCACTCGATAATCGCTGGCAGGGTAGTTCAGGCTCAATGTGCGGGTCTTGTCGTCGTACACCGGTTTCTTCAGGCTTTTACCGGCCTCGCCATCGAAGGTCAGCAGCACCTGGCTGATGGTCGCGCCCTTGCTCAGTGGCTTGCCCTTCAGGCGCATCTGCAGCGACGCAGTGATTGGGATAGGCTGCTGGTCGGACGTGCGCTGGGCCCCCACCACCACTGAGTAGTCGGTCACTTGCAACAGCTGTTGACCGGTTGGCGCTTCCTGGCGCAAGGCCTGGTCATCGGGCGGGAGGAACTGGCTATGCAGCGGTGCGGCTGCCAGAGGCAGGCTCACCGCCAGTAGCAGTGGAAGGAATGCACGCATGTGAGGCTCCTTGGCATGGAGAAGCACTCTAGCATGCAGACAATGGCAGGCCTCAATCGAACTGCGCGAGCATCCAGGCCTGATACTGCGCTACGCCCGCATCCCCCTCGCGTGGCGCCCAAGGCGCATGCTCGCCCTCGACCAGCTGGCGGTAGGGGCCGGCTTTGCACTCGAACATGATGCAGTTGGCTTCGAGCACCACCAGGCCATGGTAGACCCCCGGCGGCAGATCCACCCCCATGCACTCCCCCCCCGCCTCCAGCACACGGGTGCTGGTCAGCATGCCTGTTTCGTCGAAAAGCAAAAGGCCCAGGCGCCCTTTGAGCACCAGCAAGGTTTCGGCCTTGTCGTCACTCAGGTGACGATGTGGGGCGATGTAGGTCGAGGGCTGCAAACCAACCGCCAGGCGATGGCAGGGGTCTGCCATCTCGTGGAAGTTGTGATGATGCCTAAGACGCGGCGCCTGAGCAGCTTTTTGCGCCAGCCCGGTAAACAGCGTTTGATCGATGAATGCAGGCTGGCTCATGGTTACAGTCCTTTGACAGCGAAAATGCCGTTTGCGTTACGCCAGTAACCTTTATAGTCCATTCCGTAACCGAAGATATAACGATCGATGCACGGCAGGCCTGCATAGCTTGCCTTCAGGCCAGGGCTTGCCTTGCGATCGTGATCCTTGTCGATCAGAACGGCGGTGTGTACCGCTCGCGCCCCGGCATGCTTGCAGAATTCGATGATGGCACTGAGGGTGTGGCCTTCGTCGAGAATGTCATCGACGATCAGCACGTCCCGGTCGATGAACGAGACTTCGGGCTTGGCCTTCCAGAACAGCTCGCCGCCACTGGTCTGGTTGCGATAGCGAGTGGCGTGGATGTACGACACCTCCAACGGGAACTGCAGGTGGGTCAACAGTTTGCCGGCGAAGATCAGGCCGCCGTTCATGACGCAGAACACCACGGGATTGGTGTCTTGCAAGTCCTTGCTGATCTGCTCGCCAACCTTGGCGATGGCCGCTTCGACTTCAGCTTCGTGGTACAGGCAGTCTGCCTCGCGCATGACTTGACGGATGTGCTCGAGATCGGCGGACATGGCGCTCTCCGGGGGATTTTGGAAAAGCGGGCAAAGGTACGCATCCGCTCGTCCCAGATCAAGCATTTATGGACTAACGTGCTAAAGGACCGCACGACAGCAAAGGCTGAATAGATTAATCTAGCGCGGTTTTTTTGCCCGCCTTTCGGAGCCCCCCTATGCCTACTCGTGAGATCCGCCATCCGCTGATCCGCCACAAGCTCGGCCTCATGCGCCGTGCCGATATCAGCACCAAGAACTTTCGCGAACTCGCCCAGGAAGTTGGCGCGCTACTGACTTACGAAGCCACACAAGACCTGCCACTGGAAACCTACGAAATCGATGGTTGGTGCGGCAAGGTGCAGGTTGAAAAAATTGCCGGCAAGAAGATCACCGTCGTGCCAATCCTGCGCGCCGGCATCGGCATGCTCGACGGCGTGCTCAGCTTGATTCCGGGTGCCAAGGTCAGCGCCGTCGGCGTGGCTCGCAACGAGGAAACCCTCGAAGCGCATACCTACCTGGAAAAACTCGCGCCCGACATCAACCAGCGCCTGGCGCTGATCATCGACCCGATGCTGGCAACCGGTGGCTCGATGGTTGCCACCATCGACCTGCTGAAAAAGGCCGGCTGCAAAGAGATTCGCGCCATGGTGCTGGTCGCCGCGCCAGAAGGCATCGCAGTGGTGGAACAAGCCCACCCAGACGTGCAGATCTACACCGCCTCCATTGACCAGCACCTGAACGAACATGGTTACATCGTTCCAGGCCTGGGCGATGCCGGTGACAAGATCTTCGGCACCAAGCAGAAGGACGCCTGATCATGCAGGACGGCTTCAACGACCCGCTTTGGCGACAGGTCGTCTCGGGCGCGCAGATGCTTTTCGTGGCATTCGGCGCGCTGGTGCTGATGCCTCTGATCACCGGCCTGGACCCGAACGTGGCGCTGTTCACCGCAGGCATCGGCACACTGCTTTTCCAGTTGGTCACAGGCCGTCAAGTGCCGGTGTTCCTGGCATCGAGCTTTGCCTTCATCACCCCGATCATCCTCGCCAAGGGGCAGTTCGGCCTGGCCGAAACAATGGGCGGCGTGATGGCTGCGGGCTTCGTGTACACCTTCATGGGCCTGATGGTGAAGATCAAGGGCACAGGCTTCATCGACCGCATGCTGCCCCCGGTGGTGATCGGCCCAGTAATCATTTCCATCGGCCTGGCCATGGCCCCGATTGCCGCCAACATGGCGATGGGCAAAGCCGGTGACGGCAGCGTACTGCTGCCTTACCAGACGGCGATGCTGATTTCCATGCCGGCGCTGCTGACCACCCTGATCGTCGCCGTGTTCGGCAAAGGCATCTTCCGCCTGGTGCCTATCATCGCTGGCGTACTGGTGGGTTTTGCCCTGTCGTTTGCCTTCGGCGTGGTCGACACCGCCAAGATCGCTGCCGCACCGTGGCTGGAAATCCCCAATTTCACAGCGCCGGCGTTCAACTGGCAAGCCATTCTGTTCATCGTTCCAGTCGCTTTGGCGCCGGCGATCGAGCACATTGGTGGTGTTATCGCAGTCGGCAGTGTGACCGGTCGCGATTACCTGAAAAAGCCTGGCCTGCACCGCACCCTGCTGGGTGACGGCCTGGCCACCACTGCCGCAGGCCTGTTCGGTGGCCCGCCCAATACCACCTATGCCGAAGTGACCGGTGCGGTGATGCTGACCAAGAACTACAACCCGAAGATCATGACCTGGGCGGCAGTGTTTGCCATAACCCTGGCCTTCATCGGCAAGTTCGGCGCATTGCTGCAAAGTATCCCGGTGCCCGTGATGGGCGGCATTTTGTGCCTGCTGTTCGGCTCGATCGCGGCGGTGGGCCTGAACACCATGATCCGCCACAAGGTCGACCTGGCCGAAGCGCGCAACCTGGTGATCGTTTCAGTGACCTTGGTGTTCGGTATCGGTGGCGTACTGATCGGCAGCGGCGATGGCCCGGACGACTGGGGGCTCAAGGGCATCGCCCTGTGCGCCATCGTGGCCATTGCCCTGAACCTGATCCTGCCTGGCAATGATGCCTGGAAGCACAAGAAGCTGGATGATCAGCAGCTTTGATTCGGCGCTAGCCTGACCGGCCCCTACCGGGTTAACCCCTGGGGCCGGCATAGTTCGGCTGACGAGTCAGGCCTTTTCGCACAATTGCGCCAGCACTCGCACCCACTGCGGGTGGTCGTTCAGGCACGGAATCAACACCAACTCCTCGCCGCCTGCCTCGATGAATTGCTCGCTGCCACGCATGCCGATTTCTTCCAGGGTTTCGATGCAGTCGGCAACGAACGCAGGGCACATCACCATCAGCTTCTTGACGCCAGCCTTGGCCAATTCATCCAGGCGTGTCTCGGTGTAAGGCTCGATCCATTTGTTGCGCCCCAACCGCGACTGGAACGATACCGACCATTTCCCATCGGGTATGCCCATCTGCTTCGCGAAGGCTTTGGCTGTCGCCAGGCACTGCCCGCGGTAACACACAGCACGCATGTCGGCACTGGCATCTATGCAGCAATCGGCAGCCCGTAAGTCATGCTTGCCAGTGGGGTCGAGCTTTTTCAGGTGGCGCTCTGGCAAACCATGGAAGCTCAACAAAAGATGATCGTAGTCCTCTTGCAGGTACGGCTTGGCGCTGGCGACCAAGGCGTCGATGTAAGCTGGGTCATCGTAGAACGGCTGCAGTATCCGCAATTGCAGCGCCAGCTGCTGCTCAGCCACTGTCTGCTCCGCCAATTGCACCACGGTGGTGACCGTACTGTCGGCAAACTGTGGATAAAGCGGCGCCAGGGTCACCTTGCGCACGCCCTGCGCGGCCAAACGTGCCAACACCTCGGGCAGTGCGGGCTGACCATAGCGCATGGCAACCTCCACAGGCCCGTGGGGCCAGTGTTCGACCATCGCCGCCTGCAAGCGGCGGGTCAGCACCACCAATGGCGAGCCCTCCTCCCACCAGATCGAGGCATAAGCCTCGGCAGACTGCTCGGGCCGTTTGATCAGGATCAGCGACACCAGCAGCCGTCGCACCGGCCACGGCAGGTCGATAACGTACGGGTCCATCAGGAATTGGTTGAGATAACGGCGCACATCGGCCACCGAGGTGGAAGCCGGGGAGCCGAGGTTGACCAGAAGCAAAGCGTGATCGGTCATGCAGCGTCCTATATCAGAGGCGGCTGGACAGGTTGCCCAGGGCCGATTGCAGATCGTTGAAGCGGAATGAGAAGCCTGCCTCCAGCAAGCGTGCCGGTCGCGCCCGCTGACCGCCGAGCAGCAAGGTGGACAATTCACCGAGGCCAACTTTGAGCACCACGGAGGGGACTGGCAGGATGGCCGGTCGATGCAGCGCACGGCCCAGTGCTTTGGCAAAATCACGGTTGCGTACCGGTTCAGGCGCGCAGGCATTATAGGGACCGCTGGCATCGTCGTGCTGCAGAAGAAAATCGATTAGCGCGACCTGATCGTCGATATGCACCCAGGGCATCCACTGGCGGCCATTGCCCAACGGCCCGCCAAGCCCCAGCTTGAACGGCAGGCGCAGGCGTGACAAAAAGCCGCCATCACTGGCCAAGACCAACCCGGTGCGCACCAGCACCACGCGTATGCCAAGCGCCTCGGCGCGCTGGGCAGTTTCTTCCCAGGCGATGCATAACTGGCTGGCGAAATCTTCGCGAACCGGCGGCGATGCCTCTGTCAGGTCGCGCTCGCCACCATCGCCATACCAGCCAACGGCAGAACCGGAAATCAGCACCTCGGGGCGCTGCTCACGGCTACCCAGCCAGGCCAGCAGTTGTTCGGTGAGGGTAATGCGACTGGCCCATAAAAGGTTGCGCCTGGCGCCCGACCATGGCCTGTCGGCGATCGGCGCACCGGCCAGATTGACCACCGCATCCACCCGCTCATCGGCGCCCAGCTCTTGCAGCCGGGCGATGCCGCGCACCCCACTGCCGCATGTGCGCGGCACCTTTTCAGGCCGCCGGCTCCACACGGTTAGACGATGGCCCTTGCCGAGCCAGTACCGGCAAAGGTGCTGGCCGATCAAACCGGTACCACCTGTCAGCAATATATGCATGGCTGTGTCCTCGCAGCGTGCGGCCATGGTCTATTTTTAAGAACAAGGCACTTTTCCAGACCAATCGCTCTCGGATAAACATAGGTCAACATCCCTATGAAGCGGTATAACCTTATACAAAGATTTTACATTGTACAGGTTTGTCCGACAGCGTAGTCTGCTTACAGCAAGGTTCGAAGAGGCCAATCATGACTGTACCTATTGCCATCATCGGTGCCGGTATCGCCGGCCTGTCTGCCGCTCAGGCCCTGCAAAATGCCGGGCAGCCCGTCCACGTGTTCGATAAAGGCCGCGGCAGCGGCGGGCGCATGGCCAGCAAGCATAGCGAGGCAGGCTCATTGGACCTTGGCGCCCAATATTTCACCGCCCGCGACCGACGCTTCGTCGAGCAGGTGCAACAGTGGGTGGCGAACGGGTGGGTGGAACAGTGGAAGCCGCAACTTTACAACTCCCGCGATGGCCAGCTCACGCCCTCCCCCGACGAACAAACGCGCTGGGTAGGTATACCGCGCATGAGCGCCATCACTCGCGGCTTGCTCAAGGACGTCACCGTCAACTTCGGGTGCCGTATCGCTGAGGTATTCCGCGGCAAGCAGTACTGGCATCTGCAGGACACCGAAGGCTGCAGCCACGGCCCATTCAGTCGTGTAGTGATCGCAGTACCCGCCCCACAGGCCACGCAGTTGCTGGCGGCCACTCCCAAGCTCGCGGCGGTTGCTGCGGGTGTGCAAATGGACCCAACCTGGGCAGTCGCGCTGGGCTTTGAAACCCCACTGCAAACCCCTATGCAAGGGTGCTTCGTGCAAGACAGCGCGCTCGACTGGCTGGCACGTAATCGCAGTAAACCCGGCCGTGACTCCCCGCTGGATACTTGGGTTCTGCACGCCACCGCCGACTGGAGCAAACAGCACATCGATCTGGCCAAGGATGAGGTCATCGAGCAGCTGTGTGGAGAATTCGCCGAGCTGATCGGCTGCGTGGTGCCGGCACCCAGTTTCGCCCTGGCTCACCGCTGGCTGTACGCACGACCGGCCGTCAACCACGAGTGGGGTGTTTTGGCCGATGCCGACCAAGGGCTGTATGCCTGCGGCGATTGGTGCCTGTCAGGCCGCGTCGAAGGTGCCTGGCTCAGTGGCCAGGAAGCCGCGCGCAGGCTGCTGGAACATCTTGAGTGACACTGCTCAAAAAACTTATACAAAAAAAATTGTTGCATAAGTTTTTGCCTGTGCTGGAATAAACCTGTACACCTTAGCACTCATGTACAAGTTTACCGGAGACAGCCATGCACGAACCTGCCGCCGCACATAAGCCCCGTATCGCTATCAGCTCCTGCCTGACAGGCCAAAGCGTGCGCTACAACGGTGGGCACAAGTCCTCAGACCTGTGTCGGGAGCAATTGGAAGCTCATTTCGAATGGCTGCCCGTCTGCCCAGAGGTCGCAATCGGCCTGGGCGTACCACGCGAGCCAATCCGATTGGTGGGTGACCCCGAGCGGCCAGCGGTGGTAGGCACACGTAACCCGGGCGCCGACTTGGCCGGCCCGCTGCGCAACTACGCCGAGCAGATGGCCGAAGAGCTAGATGACATCTGCGGATATATATTCATGCAAAAGTCCCCGTCTTGCGGCCTGGATCGGGTCAAGGTGTATCAGGATAACGGCTACCCGGCTCAGCAAGGTGGTAAAGGGGCTTACGCCGCCGCCTTCTGCGACCGCCGCCCAGATCTGCCGGTGGAAGAGGAGGGACGGCTGCACGACCCGGTGCTGCGCGAAAACTTCATCAGCCGCGTCTACGCCTACGCCGACTGGCAGCGCTTGCTGGCACAAGGGCTAAGTCGCGGTGCGCTCGTAAGCTTTCATGCACGCTACAAGTACCTGGTCATGGCCAACAACCCTCGGGCCTACCGCGAGCTGGGTCGCCTGTTGGGCAGTATGAGCCGCGATGACGACCCTGAGCGCATTGGGCCCTGTTACTTCAGCCAGCTGATGCAAGCCCTGCGGCGTTGTGCCAGCCGTGGCAACCATTGCAACGTGCTGCAGCACCTAAGTGGCTACTTCAAGCAAGCACTGACTCAGCAGGACAAGGCCGAATTGCAACACGTCATCAGCCAGTATCAGAAAGGCGTGGTGCCACTGGTAGTACCGTTGACCTTGCTCAAGCATCACCTGCTCAAGCACCCAGACCCCTACCTGCAGCAACAGGCCTATCTACAGCCGCACCCGGAAAGCCTGGGCCTGCGCAATGCTGTCTGAGTCGCTAGTACCCATCGGCGAATTGGCCCGCCGAACTGGCGTTAACCCGGTCACTCTACGCGCATGGGAGCGCCGCTACGGCCTGCTCAAACCACAGCGCACGGCCAAAGGGCATCGCCTTTACGGGCCTGAACAGCTTGAACGGGTAAGGTCGATTCTGGCATGGCTTGAACGTGGGGCATCGGTCAGCCAAGTGATCGAGTTGCTGGACCACACGCCTGAGCAGGCGCCTGTGGGAGACTGGCAGCTCCGTCAACGGCAGCTGATCGACGCCATAGGCAGTCTGTCCCAGCGCTCACTTGATCAGCAACTCAATCAAGTCATGGCTCTTTACCCCGCTGTCACCTTATGTGAGCAATTGCTTTTGCCACTGCTGCGCGGGCTTGCAGTGCGCTGGCGCAGCCACTTCGATGCACGCCTTGAGCAGGTGTTCTTCAACACTTGGTTGCGCAGCAAGCTGGGCGCCCGCGTGTATCACGACAACCAATCGCTGCAAGGTGCGCCAGTGCTGCTTTGTGAAGACAGTGAGCGCCCGTTCGATCAAGGCCTGTGGCTATGCGCATGGCTATTGAGCAGCAACGGCGTCCCCGTGGAGGTGCTGGAACAGCCCGTGGCGGGCTCGCAGTTACTCCGTGCCGTGACCGCGCTACAGCCGCGAGCAGTGTTGTTTCACCTAGGCCCGCGCATCGATGCAGCGGCACTACTGAGTACCTTGCAACATATCAGCGGGCCCAAGCTGCTGGGCGGCGCAACCATCGCTCTGCATCAGGCACAACTGAACGCTTTCGGTTTGCCCGATCTCTATTTGTTCGATACACCGCAGGCGGCATTGCGAGCGCTGCTTGACGATAATCGCCTCCAGTAAAAACGAGTACTCAATGCAACTGATCTGGCTACGCAGCGACTTGCGCATTACTGACAACTCCGCCCTCAGCGCCGCCTGCGAGCGCGGCCCTACCGTAGCCGTGTGGCTGGCAAGCCCCGGCCAATGGCAGGCTCACGATGACGCCGCCTGCAAGGTCGACTTCTGGTTGCGCAATCTGCGCCAACTGCGCCAGTCCCTTGAGCAGCTGAACATCCCTCTGTTGGTGCGCAAGATCGACACTTGGGAGCAGGTGCCGGCTACGCTGCTCGACATTTGCCGTAAGCACGACATCAAGGCTGTGCATTGGAACGAAGAATATGGCATCAACGAAGCGCTTCGTGATGACGCCACCCGCACGCAGCTTGAGAAGGCTGGTGTGCAGGCCCACAGCTATCTCGACCAGTTGTTCTTCAGGCCCGGCACTATCCTTACCCGCAGCGGCGATTATTTCCAAGTATTCAGCCAGTTCAAGAAAGTCTGTCTTGAACACCTGCACCGCAGCCTGCCGTCGCTAGCCAGCCGGGTGAAAAAGCAACGCCCGCTGGATATCGCCAGTGACCCGATCCCACAACACATCGAGGGGTTCGATAAACCTCCTCGCACACTGAGCGATCAATGGCCTGCCGGTGAGGATGAGGCGCAGACCCGCCTAACGCGCTTTGTCGATGAAACCATCGACGATTACGAACAACTGCGTGACCTTCCGGCCAAACCGGGTACCAGCCAACTGTCCGCCTACCTGGCCGCAGGTGTGATCTCGCCAAGGCAATGCCTGCATGCTGCCCTGGGGAGCAACCGTGGCGAATTCGACAGCGGCAGCCGCGGGGTACAAACCTGGATCAATGAACTGATCTGGCGGGAGTTCTACAAGCATATCCTGACCGGTTATCCACAGGTCTCCAGGCACCGCGCCTTCCGTGCACAGACCGAGGCCCTGCCGTGGCGCAATGCCCCTGATGATCTGAAGGCCTGGCAGGAAGGCCGTACCGGCTTCCCGATCATCGATGCGGCCATGCGCCAGCTGTTGCATACCGGCTGGATGCACAATCGCTTGCGTATGATCGTCGCCATGTTCTTGACCAAGAACCTCTTGATCGACTGGCGCTTGGGCGAACGTCACTTCATGCGTCACCTGATTGATGGCGACCTGGCTGCCAACAATGGTGGCTGGCAATGGAGCGCTTCGACCGGAACCGATTCAGTGCCCTATTTTCGGATCTTCAACCCCATCTCCCAGTCAGAGCGATTCGACCCTGATGGCCGTTTCATTCGGCATTGGCTGCCAGAGTTAAAGCACCTTGATGAAAAAAACATTCACGACCCAGTGAAATGCTCGGATCTTTTTGCTAATAACGCTTATCACAGTCCTATAGTCGATCTGGCAAGCAGTCGCCAACGTGCATTGGAAGCCTTCAAAGGCCTACCACGTCGGCAGAAATAGAGGGCAGTATCTTGAATGACTCGCGTAGTTTCTGGATTACGGGGGCCGGTAATGGACTGGGTTTGGCCTTGGTGGAAAGGTTGCTCGAAAACGGGCACCGAGTCGCCGCAAGTGGCAAGGAATGCGACGCTTTGGATGCATTGGGCATGCGACATGGCAGCCAGTTGTTGAGGCTGCCCTGGCAATTGCATGAAGAAGGCCAAGCTAGCCGTGCAACTGAGCAGATTTGTCACGCATGGTGCTCGCTTGACGTGCTGATCATCAATGCAGGTACCAGTGACTATTTAGCCGCTAGCGTGCCTGACGATCAGGTATTGGAAACCATCGTCAATGACAATCAGCTGGCAACCGAGCATTGCCTCAACAGTGCTTTGCCATTGCTCAAGCAGGGGTATCAGCCGCAAGTCATGGTGGTCTTCAATCGCTATTCAGCCTTGCAGCTGTATTCGCCTACTCAGGTGACGTCAGGCTGGAACAGTGCAGTGCAATGGTCGCGGGAACAGCGCCCAAATCTGAAGAGCCAAGGGATTGATCTGACTGTGGTGGCGCCCCAGTCGTTGAAGACGCCGGTGACGCCCGTCAAGGCGGCTCCGAGTGAATGGACACCGCAGAGTGCAGCGGATGAGCTGCTGACCCGTCTGCCGCTACGCGAACCGGAGCTGGTGTTGGAGGTTATGGACATCAGCAGCTTGTGGCCGTTGTCACGTTGACTGATGACTTACCGAGCCTGGCGCTGCCGCCTACATTGTAAGCGGCAGCGCCAGGACGAAATCGGTCAGAGCGCCATGCGGTAATGCAGGCTGTAGCTCTCGACACCGTCGTTGGGCTGCTTGATGCCAGCGTTGGAATAATGAATCGCCCTCACCCCAACCTCGTGCCCGCCGGCAAAGCGCAGGCCGAAGCCTACCCGATCTTCGAAATTGAAGGATGAACCGAGGTTGTTGCTTTCAATCTCCGTGCTGGAGAACGCCGCAACACCGATACCCGCCTCGATGTAGGGTTTGACCGACTGCCCTGCAAACTCGTAAACGAACACTGGCGAGAAAGACAGGCTGTGGTTACTGGCAGTTTCATCGCCCTGCCAGTAGGTGTAGGCCCCGTCCCAATAACCCGTTAGCCGACCCACACTGCTCTGCCACCAGCTTTTGTCCCAGTTGGACTGCAACCCCAGACGATAGACCATGGTGGAGTCACCGGTCTGCCCAACCGAAAGCGAGACATCGGCAGCTTGTGCCACCACTACATGTCCCAGGGCCAGGGCGGCAGCCGCCGCCAAACCGAGCAGTCGCTTCATCAAAAACATCCTTCCTTTCATACCGTTATTAGTATCCACCTGCCATCAGGCACCTGGATAGAAAGCGGGATTGGTACGATAGTTCAGGTGTTCTTCACATTTTTTTTACAAAGTGAAACATTCCACCCGATCAGATGGCTGCCAGAGCACGGGCAGGACTCGCTTGAGTGCCAATGGATCACCGCTGCTCCAGAAGCTTGCCTCTCGGGAAGGCCCATCAGCTAAAAGCGCCTGGGCTGCCAACAACCTCTGCAACTGGCGGGCTACTGCAGCACCGGTATCGATGATGGCCACGTCAGCGGGCACCATCTGGGTCAACAGTGGGCGTAGGAAGGGGTAATGGGTACAACCCAGGATCAAGGTATCGCAGCCTGCGGCCAACAAGGGCTGCACGTAACCCAGCAGCAATTGACGCAACTGCGGGCTGGTCAGGTCGCCGGTTTCGATCCGCTCCACAAGCCCTGGGCAAGGCTGGGTGATGACCTGAACGTCTGTGGCGAAACGATCGAGTAAAGCGGCGAACTTGGCACTCTGCAGGGTGCCAGTGGTAGCCAGCACACCCACTACACCGGAGCGGGTAGCGGCCGCGGCAGGCTTGACGGCAGGCTCCATGCCGACCAATGGCCAGTGCGGGTACAACTCGCGCAAATCGGCGACCGCGGCCACTGTGGCAGTGTTGCACGCCAGCACCATTGCCTTGGCCCCTTGGGCCTGAAAGAACTCGGCAATCCGTCGGCAGCGCTGGCGAATGTAGTCTGGGGACTTCTCGCCATATGGCACATGACCACAATCGGCCACGTAAAGCAGCGACTCATTGGGCAGCAAGCGCTGAATCTCGGCGAGCACCGACAACCCGCCGACCCCCGAATCCATCACGCCGACCGGCGCCGAACGCTCAACCATCGCGCTTGGCGCACACGGCGCAGGCCGGGTCACGCTTGACCCGCAGCTCACGCAAGCGCGTGCCAAGGGCATCGATCAACAGCAGCCGGCCGACCAGCGGTTCGCCAAACCCGGCGAGCAGTTTCATCGCCTCCAGCGCTTGCAGGCTACCCACCAGCCCTACCAGCGGCCCGATCACACCCGCTTCGCTACAGGTCAGCTCGTCTTCGCTACCGTGCCCGTAAAGGCAGTGGTAGCAAGGGCTGTAGTCACGCCGTGGGTCGAACACCGACAACTGGCCTTCCAGGCGAATGGCTGCACCACTGACCAACGGCTTGCCAGTGGCGAAGCAAGCGGCATTGACCGCCTCGCGCGTGGCGAAATTGTCGGAGCAGTCCAGCACCAGGTCGACACCTGCAACCGCCGCAGCCAAAGAGTCCACATCCAATGCTTCACGGTGGGCGACAAGCGTGACTTCAGGGTTGATCGCCCGCAGGCGCTGCAGCGCCGAATCGACCTTGCTCATACCTACGCTGTCACTGTCATGGATGACCTGACGTTGCAGGTTGGTCAGGTCGACCGTGTCGAAGTCAGCCAGGTGAAGCTCCCCCACCCCTGCGGCTGCCAGGTACAGCGCCACGGGCGAGCCAAGGCCACCGAGGCCGACGATCAGCGCCTTGCTGCGCTTGAGCCGCAATTGCCCATCGATATCGACCTGGGCCAGCAAGATCTGGCGGCTGTACCGCAACAATTCCTGATCGGTCAGCATGGCAGGCGCCCCAGTGAAATTCGCTCATGGCCGCCAAGGTCTTTGCGGCTGGTCACCTCGGTGAAGCCGTTGGCCTCGAGCAGGGCACGCACGTCGCCAGCCTGGTCGTAGCCGTGTTCAAGCAGCAGCCAACCACCGGGCAATAGGTGCTCCGGAGCCTGGGCGGCGATCGCTCGCAGGTCATCGAGGCCGTCGTTACCGGCTACCAGTGCACTGCTAGGCTCGAAACGCACGTCCCCTTCGGCCAGATGCGGGTCTTGGGCGCGGATATACGGTGGGTTGCTGAGGATCAAGTCAAAGCGCTGCCCGGCCAGATGGCTGAACCAGTGGCTTTTGAGGATCTGAACGTTGCCCAGGCCCAGGCGCTGGCGATTGCGCTCTGCCAGGGCCACGGCCTCATCGATGCGGTCCACGGCCGTCACCTGCCAGGCCGGGCGATCGCTGGCCAATGCCAACGCGATGGCGCCAGTACCGGTGCCCAAGTCGAGCACCTTGGCCGGCGACGCAGGCTGCAGCTCCAGGGCTGTCTCGACCAGCAGCTCGGTATCCGGGCGCGGTATCAGAGTGTGCGGCGCCACTTCCAGGTCAAGCTTCCAGAAGCCCTGCTGCCCAAGAATGTAGGCCACAGGCTCACCAGCACGGCGGCGCTGCAGGTAGCCGGCGTAGGTCTGGGCATCTTCGCTGCTGACAATCCGCTCAGGCCAGGTATGCAGAAAGCTGCGAGACTTGCCGATGGCGGCAGCCAGCAGCAGCTCGGCGTCCAGGCGTTCGCTGGGCGATTCGGGTAGCTGCGCGTTGCGCAGTAGGCTGGCAATGATGGTCATCAGTCCCCCAGCGCCGCCAGTTGGTCGGCCTGGTATTCGGCCAGCAAGGGTTCGATCACGGCTTCCACGCCTCCGGCGAGGATGTCGTCGAGCGAGTACAGGGTCAGGTTGATGCGGTGATCGGTTACCCGCCCCTGTGGATAATTGTAGGTGCGGATGCGTTCGGAGCGGTCACCGGAACCGACCAGCAGCTTGCGCTCGCTGGCAATGGCGTTTTGCGCGGCGCTAGTCTGCATGTCATTGAGCTTGGCAGACAGCCATGACAGGGCGCGGGCACGGTTCTTGTGCTGCGACCGCTCCTCTTGGCACTCGACCACGATGCCAGTCGGCAAGTGGGTAATGCGGATCGCCGAATCGGTCTTGTTCACGTGCTGGCCGCCAGCGCCCGAGGCACGGTAAGTGTCCACCCGCAGGTCTGCCGGGTTGATCTCGATGGCCGCTTGCTCATCCGGTTCGGGCAATACCGCCACGGTGCAGGCCGAGGTATGGATGCGGCCCTGGGATTCGGTTTCCGGCACGCGCTGAACACGGTGCGCGCCGGATTCGAACTTCAGTTTGCCGTACACATTTTCGCCTTCGACGCGGGCGATGATTTCTTTGTAGCCGCCGTGCTCGCCTTCGTTCTCGGAAAGGATCTCCAAACGCCAGCCGCGCTTTTCGGCATAACGCGAGTACATGCGGAACAAGTCGCCGGAGAAGATCGCCGCCTCGTCGCCGCCAGTGCCTGCGCGGATCTCGAGGAACACGTTGCGACCATCGTTGGGGTCCTTGGGCAGCAGCATGCGCTGCAGGTTGGACTCCAGCCCGAGCAGTTGCTCCTTGGCCTCACGCACCTCTTCGGCGGCCATTTCGCGCAGGTCTGGGTCGGCGTCCTTGAGCAGCGCCTGGGCGCCTTCAAGGTCGTCCTGCACCTTGCGCCACTCTTTATACGCGGCGTACACCGGTTCCACTTCTGCATATTCGCGGGAATAGGCGCGGAAACGAGTCTGGTCGGAAATGACTTCGGCATCACCGAGCAGCGCGGTGAGTTCCTCGAAGCGGTCCTGGAGAATCTCCAGTTTATTGAGCAGCGACGCTTTCATTGCGGGGATTTGTCCGTCGAGCCCTCGTTGAGGGCAAAGAGTTCCTGGGCCATGGCCAGCGCATCGAGGCGGCCCTCGGCCGAGAGCTTTTTCAACTGCACGCTAGGCGCATGTAGGAGTTTGTTGGTCAGGCCCCGGGCCAATTGCGCCAGTACATCTTCGGGGTTGCCGCCGTTGGCCAGCAGACGCTGGGCCTTTTGCAATTCTTCGTCACGCAGGCGCTCGCTTTGCTGACGGTAGGCACGCAGCACATCGACAGCGGCCAGTTCGCGCAACCGCAGCATGAAGTCTTCAGCGCCGACCGCAACCAGTTCTTCGGCCGCCTGGGCCGCGCCCTGGCGGCTCTTGAGGTTTTCCGCCACCACTTCGTGCAAGTCATCGACGGTGTAAAGGTACACATCGTCCAGCTCGGCCACTTGCGGCTCGATATCTCGCGGCACCGCGATGTCGACCATGAAGATCGGTTTGTGCCGGCGCTGCTTCAGCGCGCTTTCGACCGCGCCCTTGCCGAGTATCGGCAGCTGGCTGGCGGTGGAGCTGATGACGATATCACTGTTGGCCAGCTCCTGCGGGATGTCGGCCAACAGCACGGCGTGGGCACCGAACTGCTCGGCAAGAATGCTCGCCCGCTCCAGTGTCCGGTTGGCTACTACGATACGGCGCACGCCTTGTTCATGCAGGTGGCGAGCTACCAAGGTTATGGTTTCGCCAGCGCCTATCAGCAGGGCCTGGCTGCGGCCCAGGTCACTGAAGATCTGCTTGGCCAGGCTCACGGCGGCAAACGCCACCGACACAGGGTTTTCGCCGATAGCGGTGTCGGTGCGCACCTGCTTGGCAGCGCTGAACGTGGCCTGGAACAGGCGCCCAAGCAGCGGGCCGACAGTGCCGGCTTCGCGTGCCACCGCGTAGGCCGACTTCATCTGGCCGAGGATCTGCGGCTCGCCCAGCACTAGGGAGTCGAGCCCGGAAGCCACGCGCATCATGTGTTTCACCGCAGCGTGCTCTTCATGGATGTAGGCACTGGCGCGCAGCTCATCCAGGCTCAGCCGGTGATAGTCGGCCAGCCATCGTAAAACCGCGTCGGCGGACAGGTGGTCCTGCTCTATATAGAGCTCACTGCGGTTGCAGGTCGACAGAATTGCCGCCTCTCGGCTGGCGGTCAGTCGGCAGAGCTGCTGCAGGGCATCTACCAGCTGCTCAGGGGTAAACGCCACGCGCTCGCGTACGTCTACCGAGGCAGTCTTATGGTTGATACCAAGTGCAAGAAAGGCCATGCAAGGTCGCTGGTTGTGACGAGAAGCCGATAATTGTCCTCTTTCGCAGGTTTTAGGACAACCACCGTTCGCTATTGTGCTAAAAGCAGCCCGGCCCGACGAACGCTCGCCGGGCCGGGGCTAGTACCAGTGAACCCAGGCGCTTTGGCTTAAAGCGAGTTCGGGCCAACCTTCAGCGCCTTGAAGCTGAGCAGGCTACCGGCCTTCACCGCTTCTACCTGGGCAGTGATGGCATCTTTCACCACCGCTTCACCCAAGTCGGTGAGCTCCTGCTTCTTGATGTGCTCGACACTCAGGTGGAGCATGTGCAGTGCGACATCCATGGATTTCTGGAAAGCCAGCAGTGTGGTGTTCGGGCCCAGTTCTTCGATGACTTTTTCCCAGCGCCGATCCGATTCGGCCTGAAGCGTCAGGAATTCCTGCATCGACACTTTGTGGTCCGCGTAGATGTTGGCGAGCAGTTCTTCGAGCGATTTGGAGATGGCAGACATGCCGGATTCCTTCAATGAGGGGTGAAAGATTCTCGAAACAGCCAAGGGCTTGCTCCAAGTGCATGTATGAATACGTCGTCCAGGGAACTCACCCCATAGGCGCACTCGGCATTGGGCGCTGCAAATTCCTCACGGACCCGGCGTATTTTTTCCAACAGCTGTTTCGATCTGCACTTCTGCCCCCAGTGAGTGTCCGAGTCTTGCAATGAAACCGCGACCTTCGCAGGTGGGTTTGCCCCCGCGCTTGTGTCATCATGCTCCGACCGCCGGTTAGTCTTTGTAAGCCTTCTATGAACAGACCCTACGCACTGCTGCTTGCCTTCGCCCTGCTCCAGGGCTGCCAGAGCCTGGCTCCGCACAATGCCGCGCCCACCGTTGCCGAGGCCGGCAAAGGCGAGGCAGAAAAGCCTGTGGTGTATGGGTCGTTTTCACAGGACACCCTGTACAGCCTGCTGGTGGCCGAACTGGCCGGCCAGCGCAACCGCTTTGATATCGCCCTGGCCAACTACACCGACCAGGCGCAGAAGACCCAGGATCCTGGCGTCTCCGAGCGTGCCTACCGCATCGCCGAATACTTGGGCGCAGACGAACCGGCCCTGGACAGCGCATTGATCTGGGCCAAGAACGACCCGCAGAACCTCGACGCCCAGCGCGCTGCTGCCATTCAGCTGGCCCGGGCCGGGCGTTACGATGACGCCATGGTCTACATGGAGAAAGTGCTACAGGGCCAGGGCGACACCCACTTCGACTTCCTTGCCCTGTCGGCCGCCGAGACCGATCAGGGTACCCGCGACGGCTTGATGCAGAGCTTCGACCGTCTATTGGTCAAGTACCCGAACAACAGCCAACTGGTGTTCGGCAAGGCGCTGTTGCTGAACCAGGACGGCAAAGCGCAGGAGGCACTGGACCTGCTCGAAGCCCACCCGGTTCAAAATGGCGAAATCGCCCCAACTCTGTTGCGCGCTCGCCTGCTACAGGCCCTGGATCGGGGCCCGGAAGCATTGCCACTGCTGCGAGGGGCAATCCGCGACAACCCGGATGACAAGCGCCTGCGCCTGACCTACGCGCGCACCCTGGTCGAACAGGACCGCATGGCCGACGCCAAGGCTGAATTCCTGAGCCTGGTGCAGCAGTACCCGGACGACGACGAGTCGCGATACGCCCTGGCATTGGTCTGCCTGGAAAACCAGGATTGGGACGAAGCCGAGGTGTACCTGCGCGAGCTCATCGAGCGCGACAGCAACGTCGACGCCGCCCACCTGAACCTCGGGCGGATTGCCGAGGAGCGCCATGACCCGGCAGGAGCGCTACGCGAATACGCGTTGGTCGGCCCCGGCCCGGACTACCTGCCGGCACAGCTGCGCCAGGCCGATATCCTGATTGCCAATGGCCGCGGCACCGAGGCCTCGCGCCTGCTTGCCGAAGCTCGCGACGCGCAGCCGGACAGCGCCGTACAGCTGTACCTGATCGAATCGGAAAGCTACAGCAACAACAACAAGGACGCTCAAGCCGACCAGGTGCTCCAGCAAGCCCTCAAACGCTACCCAGACGACCTGAATCTGCTCTATACCCGCGCCATGCTGGCGGAAAAACGCAACGACCTGCCACTGATGGAAAAAGACCTGCGCGCCATCATCGATCGCGAGCCAGACAATTCCATGGCACTCAACGCCTTGGGCTATACCCTGGCCGATCGCACCACTCGCTACAGCGAAGCTCAAGCACTGATCGAGAAGGCCCATCAGCTGACCCCGGATGACCCTGCCGTGCTCGACAGCATGGGCTGGATCAACTATCGGCTCGGGCGCCTCGACGAGGCTGAAAACTACCTGCGCCAGGCTTTCGCCCGCTTCCCAGACCACGAAGTAGCCGCTCACCTGGGCGAAGTGCTTTGGGCCAACGGCAAACGCCGTGAAGCCCGCCAAGTCTGGGCCAAAGGTTTCGAAGCCCAGGCCGACAGCCCTATCCTGCGCAAGACCCTCTTGCGCCTGACCGGATCCGAGACTCTTTAACGCTATGTTCCTGCGCCATTGCATCACCTTCACCCTGATCGCCCTGCTGGCTGGCTGCGCCGGCTTTGGAAGCCGCGAAGCCCTGCAGGGCCACGGCGACCCACAGCAGTGGCGCGCCCATAAAGCACAGTTGAGCAGCCTCGACGGCTGGCAGATCAACGGCAAGGTCGGCATCCGCGCCCCGCGCGATTCCGGCAGCGGCACGCTGTTCTGGCTGCAGCGTCAGGACTATTACGATATCCGCCTTGCCGGCCCACTGGGCCGTGGCGCTGCCCGCCTGACCGGCCGCCCCGGTGGTGTCGTGCTGGAAGTGGCCAACCAGGGCCGCTATGAAGCCGCCAGCCCCGAAGCCCTGCTGGAAGAACAGCTGGGCTGGCAACTGCCGGTCTCGCATCTGGTCTGGTGGGTTCGCGGCCTGCCCGCCCCTGATAGCAAAAGCCAGCTGACCCTCGACGGCGACAGCCGCCTGGCCAGCCTCGACCAGGACGGCTGGCAGGTGCAGTACCTGAGCTACACCGAGCAAAACGGCTACTGGTTGCCCGAGCGCCTGAAGCTGCACGGCAAAGACCTCGACGTAACCCTCGTGGTCAAGGACTGGCAGCCGCGTCAGTTGGGGCACTGAGCTCATGCCTACCCTGACCCTGCCCGCCCCGGCCAAGCTCAACCTGTGGCTGCATATCCTTGGCCGCCGCCCTGACGGTTACCACGAACTGGAAACGGTGTTCCAGTTCCTGGACCATGGCGATGAACTGCGCTTTGCCCGGCGCGAGGACGGCGTGATCCGCCTGCATAGCGAAATCGAGTCGGTGCCCCACGACAGCAACTTGATCGTGCGCGCCGCGCGTAAATTGCAGGAGCAGTCTGGCACTGGGCTCGGCGCCGACATCTGGTTGACCAAGGTACTGCCCATGGGCGGCGGCATCGGTGGCGGCAGCTCCGATGCCGCCACCACGCTGCTGGGGCTGGCGCACCTTTGGCAACTGGACTGGGACGAAAATCGCCTGGCTACACTGGGCTTGGGTCTAGGCGCTGATGTGCCAGTGTTCGTGCGTGGCCACGCCGCCTTCGCCCAAGGGGTGGGCGAGCAATTGACGCCGGTAGATCCTGAGGAGCCATGGTACGTCGTGCTGGTGCCGCAAGTGTCTGTCAGCACAGCAGAAATTTTTTCACATCCGCAGTTGACACGTGATTCGCTCCCCCTTAAGATGCGCCCCGTTCCCAAGGGAAACAGTCGAAATGACTGCCAACCGGTGGTAGAGCAGAGTTACCCAGAAGTTCGCAACGCGCTGAATTCTTTGGGCAAATTCACAGAGGCTCGACTAACCGGTACTGGAAGCTGTGTGTTTGGGGCCTTCCCAAGCAAAGCCGAAGCTGATAAAGTTCTGGCCCTTCTTTCAGTGACCCAAACAGGGTTTGTGGCGAAAGGAAGCAATATTTCGATGTTGCATCGCAAGCTGCAAAGTCTGGTCAAGAAGTCGAGCGCATAAGCGTTCGCAGCAACAGATACAGGGGCGTCGCCAAGCGGTAAGGCAGCAGGTTTTGATCCTGCCATGCGTTGGTTCGAATCCAGCCGCCCCTGCCATTTTCCTTATACTCATCCAGGTATACCCTCAGCCTTCAGGTACTGCGCGTGTCCAAGATGATGGTCTTTACGGGGAACGCTAACCCCGATCTGGCTCGGCGTGTCGTACGTCAGCTGCATATCCCTCTCGGTGATGTCTCTGTCGGTAAATTCTCCGACGGTGAGATCAGCACTGAGATCAATGAAAACGTTCGCGGTAAAGACGTCTTCATTATTCAGCCGACCTGTGCCCCGACCAACGATAACCTGATGGAACTGGTAGTGATGGCCGATGCCTTCCGCCGCTCCTCAGCATCCCGAATCACCGCCGTGATTCCTTACTTCGGATATGCCCGCCAGGACCGCCGTCCGCGTTCGGCACGTGTAGCCATCAGCGCCAAAGTCGTCGCTGACATGCTCACTGTCGTAGGCATCGACCGTGTACTCACCGTCGACCTGCACGCTGACCAGATCCAAGGCTTCTTCGATATTCCTGTCGATAACATCTACGGTTCGCCCGTATTGGTCGACGACATCGAAGACCAGCGTTTCGAGAACCTGATGATCGTTTCCCCGGACATCGGTGGCGTTGTGCGCGCACGCGCCGTTGCCAAGTCCCTGGGTGTAGATCTGGGTATCATCGACAAACGCCGCGAGAAGGCTAACCACTCCGAGGTCATGCACATCATCGGCGACGTCGAAGGGCGCACATGCATCCTGGTAGACGACATGGTCGACACCGCCGGCACCCTGTGCCACGCGGCCAAAGCCTTGAAAGAGCATGGCGCTGCCAAGGTTTACGCCTACTGCACGCACCCTGTTCTGTCGGGCCGTGCGATCGAAAACATCGAGAAGTCGGTCCTGGACGAGCTGGTGGTGACCAACACCGTTCCGCTGTCTGCCGCTGCTCAAGCCTGTGACCGTATCCGCCAGCTGGATATCGCACCGGTTGTTGCCGAAGCGGTTCGCCGCATCAGCAACGAAGAATCGATCAGCGCGATGTTCCGCTAAGCGGAATACGTGTTGATATGAAGCGCCCCGCCCCAGCATCTTGTTGGGGCGGGGCTTTTTTGCCACCCCGTCTGGCGCTGGTCGCAAACGCCTTACGGGAGGCTATTTTGGAGAAGCAAAATGACTGATTTCATCCTGAACGCCCAAGCGCGTACTGACCTGGGGAAAGGTGCGAGCCGCCGCCTGCGTCACTCCGCCAACATCCCTGCCGTTGTATACGGTGGCGATAAAGAAGCCCAATCCCTGACCATCGTGGCCAAGGAAATCGCCAAGCTGTTCGAAAACGAAGCTGCCTTCAGCCACGTTATCGAACTGAACGTCGATGGCGCCAAGCAGAACGTCGTGGTCAAGGCCATGCAGCGTCACCCAGCCAAAGGCTTCATCATGCACGCTGACTTTGTTCGCGTGGTTGCTGGCCAGAAGCTGACCGCTGTTGTTCCAGTGCACTTCATCAACGAAGAAGCACCGATCAAGAAAGGCGGCGAAGTTTCGCACGTTGAATCGCAGATCGAAGTTTCCTGCGAAGCCAAAGACCTGCCAGAGTTCATCGAAGTTGACCTGGCCAAGGCCGAAATCGGCACCATCATCCACCTGTCGGACCTGAAAGCTCCGAAAGGCGTAGAGTTCGTCGCTCTGGCCCACGGTGATGACAAAGCTGTTGCCAACGTTCACGCTCCGCGCATTTCCGCCGAAGCTGCTGAAGAAGACGCTGCCGAGTAATCCACTCGCGCGCCGGTGTTGATCGGGTTACAGTGCGCCCCGCGCCCTGTAACCCAACAACTCCAAGGAAGAGCCCCTGACGTGACCGCCATCCAGTTGATCGTCGGCCTGGGTAACCCCGGCCCCGAATACGAACAGACCCGGCATAACGCAGGGGCTCTTTTCGTAGAACGCATTGCCAGCGCCCAGCGGGTATCGCTGACCGCTGACAAGAAATATTTCGGCCTGACGGCTAAGTTCAGCCATCAGGGCAACGACGTTCGTCTGTTGATCCCCACCACCTACATGAACCGCAGCGGCCAGGCCGTGGCGGCATTGGCGAATTTCTTCCGCATCAAGCCGGAAGCAATCCTGGTGGCTCATGACGAACTCGACCTGCCTCCGGGCGTTGCCAAGCTCAAGCGCGGCGGCGGCCATGGGGGGCACAACGGCCTACGCGACATCATCGCGCAGCTCGGCAACCAGAACGACTTCCATCGCCTGCGGCTTGGCATCGGCCACCCAGGTGACGCCAAACTGGTCTCCAACTTCGTCCTGGGCCGCGCGCCGCGCGCCGAGCAGGAGAAGCTCGACGCCAGCATCGATTTTGCCCTCGGCGTGCTGCCGGACGTACTGGCTGGCGACTTCGCCAAGGCCATGCGCGAGTTGCACAGCCAGAAGGCCTGATTTCCTAGAGAGGGGAATACCCATGGGTTTCAATTGCGGCATCGTCGGCCTGCCCAACGTCGGCAAGTCTACCCTGTTCAACGCCCTGACCAAGTCTGGCATCGCGGCGGAGAACTTCCCTTTCTGCACCATCGAGCCGAACAGCGGCATCGTGCCGATGCCCGATGCACGCCTGGCGGCCCTGGCGGAAATCGTCAAGCCCAACCGCATCCTGCCGACCACC
Organism: Pseudomonas promysalinigenes; assembly: GCF_014269025.2. Classification (NCBI taxonomy): domain Bacteria; kingdom Pseudomonadati; phylum Pseudomonadota; class Gammaproteobacteria; order Pseudomonadales; family Pseudomonadaceae; genus Pseudomonas; species Pseudomonas promysalinigenes. Next base: position 4,266,491 of record NZ_CP077094.1, read on the forward strand.
ATGGAGTTCGTCGACATTGCAGGCCTGGTGGCCGGGGCGTCGAAAGGTGAAGGCCTGGGCAACAAGTTCCTGGCCAACATCCGTGAAACCGATGCCATCGCCCATGTGGTGCGCTGCTTCGAAGATGAAAACGTGATCCACGTTTCCAATAGCGTCGACCCCAAGCGTGACATCGAGATTATCGACCTCGAACTGATCTTTGCCGACCTGGACAGCTGCGAAAAACAGCTGCAGAAAGTTGCCCGCAATGCCAAGGGCGGCGACAAGGATGCCCTGGCCCAGAAGGCGATCCTGGAGAAGCTCATCCCGCACTTCACCGAAGGCAAGCCTGCGCGCAGCCTGATGAAGAACATGGCTGATGATGAAAAGGCCCTGATCCGCGGCTTCCACCTGCTGACCAGCAAACCTGTGATGTACATCGCCAACGTGGCCGAAGACGGCTTCGAGAACAACCCGCACCTGGACGTGGTCAAGGCCATTGCCGAAGAAGAAGGCGCGGTCGTGGTGCCGGTGTGCAACAAGATCGAAGCGGAAATCGCCGAGCTGGACGACGGTGAAGAGAAAGATATGTTCCTCGAGGCCCTGGGCCTGGAAGAGCCTGGCCTGAACCGTGTAATCCGTGCCGGTTACGAGCTACTCAACCTGCAAACGTACTTCACTGCTGGCGTGCAGGAAGTGCGCGCGTGGACCGTGCGCGTCGGCGCCACCGCCCCGCAGGCCGCAGGGGTGATCCACACCGACTTCGAGAAAGGCTTCATCCGCGCCGAAGTGGTGGCCTACGACGACTTCATCCAGTTCAAGGGTGAAAGCGGTGCCAAGGAAGCCGGCAAATGGCGCCTTGAAGGCAAGGACTACATCGTCAAAGACGGTGACGTTATGCACTTCCGCTTCAACGTGTAACGCACAAAGCGCTGTGCAAGCCAAAAAAACCCCTTGCTGCCCACGCCGCAAGGGGTTTTTTCTTTAGCCCTGGCGGTGGATAGCCGGTTCGCAGCGCACTGGAAAATTGACCGAATTGGCCAGGAAACACTCATGATGGGCAGTATCATGCAGCTGCCTTGCAAGGGTTACATCGGACTCTGCGCTGACCACGATCTGTGGACGCAGGACCACTTCAGTGAAATGCCCTTTACGATGAGCATCGCCTTCAACCATTCGCCCCTGAGCATTATCGACATACTCAAGCACATTCACCGCGTTGACTGCGCATAGGTGTAAGTACCAGAGCTTGTGGCAGGCCGAAAGCGATGCGACAAGCATGTCCTCGGGGTTCCAGCGGCTGGCATCACCGCGAAAGGCCGGGTCTGCAGAGCCCTCAAGCACAGGTTTGCTCAGGGCTTGGGCGGTGAAATTGCGCTGATAGGAGGTATAGCTGGATGTGCCCTCACCCGTATTGCCCACCCAATCCACCGTCACCTGATAGGTATGTTCCTTCATACGTATTCCTCGATTGCGTTAAGGGCGTTGCACTCAGACTAATCGAGCACTGGACATGACAGCAAACCGCTTTGCTCGTCTGGCAACGCCCTTGCTACCCTACTTCGCCAGCTTGTCGTAACTGGTCATCAGATTGCGATAGTCGGGGATGTGATTGGAGAACAGCGTGCCCAGCCCCTCGACATCGTTGCGCCAATCACGGTGCAGCTCGCAAGCCACGCCAAACCAGGTCATCAGCTGAGCACCGGCTGCCTCCATGCGCCGCCAGGCCGAGTCGCGGGTCAACTCGTTGAAAGTACCAGAAGCGTCGGTCACCACGAATACCTCAAAGCCCTCCTCCAAGGCTGACAATGCCGGAAAGGCTACGCAGACTTCGGTGACTACCCCGGCGATCAGCAGCTGTTTCCTGCCAGTGGCCTTTACCGCCTTGACGAAGTCTTCGTTGTCCCAGGCGTTGATATTGCCAGGGCGGGCGATATAGGGGGCGTCAGGGAACTGCTCCTTGAGTTCCGGAACCAGCGGGCCGTTGGGGCCGGTTTCGAAACTGGTGGTCAGGATGGTCGGCAGCTTGAAGTACTTGGCCAGGTCAGAGAGCGCCAGCACGTTGTTCTTGAACCGGTCGGGGTCGATATCGCGTACCAGCGATAACAGGCCCGTTTGGTGGTCGACCAAAAGAACGGCGGCATCATTCTTGTCCAGACGCTTGTATTGGAACGCCATGACGCATCTCCTACTCGCAAAGGGTGGGAGTGTGAGCGTAGGCAAGGATCAGGGTCGCGTAGAACCGTCAGTCGGGTGGGCAGGCTAGGGCCTTACGGCCATCACTTCACAGATTTCTGAAGTGATTATTTTTCCTTAGCGATTTTTCCCCTTCTGCGTCGCCACCAGAATCGCTTCACCACAATCACAATAATCGTGAGGCCACTGTCGTGGACCAGACCGCTCAAGTACGCAAAGCCGCCGCCGACCTGATCGCAGCCTTCGCCAGCAACGACAGCGCACGCTATTTCGCCTGTTTCAGCGAAGACGCCACTTTCCTGTTCCACACCTTGCCCCACCCGCTGCTCTCGCGCCGTGAATACCAAGCTCTCTGGGCCCAATGGCAGGCCGAGGGTTTTGCCGTGCTCGGCTGTGAGTCGAGCAACGTGCAGGTGAGCCTGCAAGGGGAAGTAGCCATCTTCATGCATGACGTGGCTACGCATATCAGCCTTGCCGGCGAAGAACACCAACTGGCCGAACGCGAAACCATCGTGTTTCGCCGCCAGGGCGATCATTGGCTGGCGTGCCACGAGCACTTGTCGGTCGTGACTGCAGCCTGATCCAACTTACGCGGCCTTGCCGCACTGCCATCGCACCCACAATAGGGCCCGCGCACAGCTGCGGGCCTACAACAACCGCGCTGGAGCATCACCATGAGCCACTCGACCGGTATCGAGACCAATGGCGTCGAACAGATCCCCGACGATCAACGCGACGCTTGCCCGCTAGACCTGTTCCGCCTGATCTTCGGCGGTGCCAATACCTTCGCCACTGCCGTATTGGGCAGCTTCCCAGTGCTGTTCGGGCTATCGTTCCAGGCCGGAGTCTGGGCAATTCTGCTCGGCGTTGGCGTTGGCGCACTGATCCTCGCCCCCATGGGCCTGTTCGGTGCGCTCAACGGCACCAACAACGCGGTGTCATCGGGCGCACACTTTGGTGTGCACGGGCGCATCGTTGGCTCGTTCCTGTCGCTGCTCACCGCTGTGGCGTTCTTTTCACTGTCGGTGTGGAGCTCAGGTGATGCCCTGGTCGGCGGCGCCAAGCGCCTGGCCGGGCTGCCGGAAACCGATCTGACCTTGGGCCTGGCCTACGGCCTGTTCGCGGTGCTGGTGCTGGTTGTGTGCATCTTTGGTTTTCGCTTCATGCTGTGGGTCAACAAGATCGCCGTCTGGGCGTCGAGCCTGCTGTTTCTTCTAGGCATATTCGCCTTTGCCGGCCCATTCGATGCGGGCTTTGCTGGTAGCGTCAACCTAACCCAGCCGGGGTTTTGGGGAGCTTTCGTCGGTGCCGCGATCCTGGCAATGAGCAATCCGGTGTCGTTCGGTGCCTTCCTCGGCGACTGGTCGCGCTACATTCCACGGCAAACCCCTAAGTCGCGCATCATGCTGGCGGTGATTGCAGCACAGGTCGCAACGCTGATCCCATTCTTGTTCGGCCTGTGCACCGCCACCCTGGTGGCCACCCAAGCGCCCGATTACATCGCTGCCAACAACTACGTCGGCGGCCTGCTGGCGGTGGCGCCGAGCTGGTTCTTCCTGCCGGTGTGCCTGATTGCCGTGATCGGCGGCATGTCCACCGGCACCACCGCGCTATATGGCACCGGGCTGGACATGTCCAGCGTGTTCCCGCGCCTGCTCAGCCGCGCTGGCGCTACTTTGCTGATCGGTGTACTGGCGATCGGCTTCATCTTCATCGGCCGCTTCACCTTCAACCTGGTGCAGAGCGTGTCGACCTTCGCCGTCCTGATCATCACCTGCACCAGCCCCTGGATGGTGATCATGATCCTCGGCCTGATTACCCGGCGCGGTTTTTACCATGCCGACGACCTGCAGGTGTTTACCCGCGGCCAGCGTGGCGGGCACTACTGGTTCCTGCACGGCTGGAACTGGCGTGGCATGGGCGCGTGGATCCCCAGCGCGGTGGTCGGGTTGTGCTTCGTCAACCTGCCAGGGCAATTCGTCGGCCCCTTGGGCAACCTGGCCGGAGGCATCGACCTGAGCCTGCCGGTAACTTTGGGCCTGGCCGGCGTACTGTACCTGCTGCTGCTCAACCTGTTCCCTGAACCTGCTGGCGTGTATGGCCCAAAAGGCCCGCGCTGGGTGCGCTGCAAAAGCGCCGAGCATCCTCCTGTAACCGCTGCCGAAACAGCCTGACTGGATTATCTGCATGAATACTTCCCACTACATTGGCGGGCGCTGGGTCGAAGGCCAGGGCAGCGACTGCATTAACGTCAACGAGCCTGCACTGGGCTTGCCGTTCGCCGAACTGATGGCTGCCAGCGTGGCCCAGGTCGACCAGGCTGTGAGCGCTGCGCGCCAGGCCCTGACGACCTGGAAACGGGTCAGTAGCCAAGCGCGTGCCGCCTACCTGCGCGGTTTTGCCGAACAGCTCGGCCAGCGCCGCGAGGAATTGATCGCGCTGCAGATGCGCAACAATGGCAAACCACGCCATGAGGTCGAGATCGACTTGGACGACGCGATCGCCACCTTCGCTTACTACGCCGACCTGGCCGAGCAACTGCCATCGAAAAACCGCGAGGTGCCGTTGGCTGCGCCCGGTTTCACGGCGCGCACCCGCCTGGAGCCGGTAGGCGTCGTCGGCCTGATCGTGCCATGGAACTTCCCCCTGGTGACCAGCGCCTGGAAGCTTGCGCCAGCCTTGGCCGCCGGCTGCACCGTGGTGCTCAAACCCTCGGAAGTGACGCCGCTCATCGAGCTGGCTTACGGCCAGATTGCCGATAGCCTGGGCCTGCCGGCCGGTGTACTGAACATCGTCAATGGCAAGGCTGAAACAGGCGCCGCGTTGAGCAACCACAGCGGTTTGGACAAACTCTCGTTCACCGGCAGCAACAGCGTCGGTAGCCTGGTGATGCGCAGTGCCTCGGCCCAATGCCGACCGGTGACCCTGGAGCTGGGTGGCAAATCGGCGATCGTGGTGTTCGACGACTGCGACCCGGACCAGGCAGTGCAATGGATCGTCGCCGGTATCACCTGGAACGCCGGCCAGATGTGTTCGGCCACTTCGCGCCTGCTGGTGCAGGAGGGCATTGCCGATACGCTGCTGCCGCGTCTACAGGCGGCGCTGCAAAAGCTGCGGGTGGGAAACCCCTTGACCGAAGACGTCGATATGGGGCCGCTGACCAGCCAGGCACAATGGCTGAAGGTTGCCAGCTACTTCGCCACCGCCCGTGAAGAAGGCCTGCACTGCCTGGCAGGTGGACAGGCGCTGGACCGCGAAGGCTGGTTCGTGAGCCCGACACTGTATACCGACGTGCCCAAGGATAGCCGCCTATGGAGCGAGGAAATCTTCGGCCCGGTACTCTGCGCGCGCCGCTTCGCCACTGAGGAACAGGCGATTGCCGAGGCCAACGACAGCCGTTTCGGGCTGGTTGCCACGGTGTGCTGCGCCGACCTGGCACGCGCCGAACGTGTCGCCGATGCCCTGGAAGTCGGGCATGTGTGGATCAACTCGATACAGGCAGTGTTCGTGGAGACGTCTTGGGGCGGCACCAAGGGCAGCGGAATTGGTCGCGAGCTGGGGCCCTGGGGGTTGTCGGCTTATCAGTCGGTGAAGCATGTAACCCGCTGTTTGGAGTGATGGGCCAGAGGTGTCCACCACGACGCCTTCATCGCCTTCAAGGCCAGGCGTCGACTAGGACGCATCAGCCTCAGCGCCTGACCAGGCGCTGAGGCGAACACCTGTTGGCCTCAACGACATTGGGCTGTAAAGACATTCGCGTTACGAACGGCCCTCAGCGGCAAAATGCTCACGAAGGCTCATCGCCCCCGCGCGTGCCTTCCTGCAGCAGCACCATGCTCTGGGGCGACGACAGGGCGATCCCCTCTTCGCGCAAGCGGCCCAGAATGGTGAACAGTAAATCGCTGCGAGTGCCCGATACCTGCCGCGGCCCCGCCACGAAACCACTCACACCAATGACCATGCCCGTCGAAGTCAGCTCTTTGAAACTGACCGAACTGGCCGGCGCGTCAAGGATCGCTTCATGCTCCTGATAGGCCGCCAGCAGCAGTTCACGCACGCGGTTGGCATCGGTATCCAGCGGCAACGTCAGCGTGATACCCACCACGCCCAGGGCATTGCCCATGGTCACGTTCCGCACATTCTGCGAAATGAACTGCGAGTTGGGCACAATCACCGTTGAGCGGTCGGACATCTGGATTTCAGTTGCACGCACGTTGATCCGGCGGATATCCCCCTCGACCCCTGCCAGGCTCACCCAATCGCCCACCTTCACCGGGCGCTCGGTCAGCAGGATCAGGCCGGAGATGAAGTTCTGCACGATCTGCTGCAAACCGAAACCGATGCCCACCGACAGCGCACTGACGACCCACGTCAGGCTGGTCAGGTTGATATGCAGGGTCGACATCACCAACATGGCCAGGAACAGGAAACCGAGGTACCCCACGAGGGTCACCAGCGAGGCCCGCATACCTGCATCCATGTCGGTTTCCGGCAGCAACCGCTCGCTGAGCCAGCGCTTGAGCACCCGTATGGCCAACCAGCCACCCACAAAGATCAATAACGCCAGCACTATGTCCTGCGGCACGATGTTGAGGTTGCCGAGCAGCTTGCCGCCGGTGCCGTCCCAATCACCCAGGCTCAGCAGCAACTCGCCGGGGCTCGTGCCCGATGGCATCAACGCCAGCAGGATGGCCATGAGCAGCAGCACCGTGCGGCTGATACCCACCAGCACGGTGCTGGCCTGCGCCTGGTGGCGCGGTGCCAAGCCCAGGCTCGCGGCCAGCGTCAGCCCCCCTGGCTGGCGAGGCGAGAGCAGGATTTCGCACAGGTCGCTAAAGAAGGTGGTGAGCAGGTAGGCGCACACCCCGACCACACTGATCCACAGCAGCTTGCCGGTGAGGAAGTAAGCCAACGTCAGGTAGCCGGCCAGCAGGCTCAGCACGATCAAACCGACCCACACCACGATCACGAACGGGATCAAGCCAGCCAACCCTGCCGGGCGGGGCAGTTGATGCTCACGCAACGTGCGGCGGTATCGCACCAGGGCAAACGAGAAAATCGCCGCCACCACCAACGCCGTCAGGCCATTGGTGGCCACGGTCAGCGCCAGGCTCGTGCCGATCACACTGTTAATGCGCTCGATGGTCAGCATCACCATCAGCGCTAATGCCAGCAGCTTGGGGAACCAGCCCAGGGCCACGGCCACTTCGTCGTGGATTGCTGGCAGGCGCCAGGACGGGCGCTGCAGCATCAGCATGGCGCGGCCCAGGCCGCTGATGAAGGCGCTGAACACCACTAGTGTCAGGAAATGGTTGGTCAGGCTGGCAACGTCGGAGCCCAGTTCTGCGCTGCTCTCAAGGCCCCAGCGCAGCAGCGATACCGACCCTGCGATGGTGGCCAGGGTGGCCAGGCTGACGCTCAGGGCCAATGCGCTGCGGCGCAGGCGCCCCTCGGGTAGCCAGCGCACCATGGCAGCGGCCAACATGCGCTCGATCACCCGCCGCAGCCAGATCCAGACCAGGAACGCGGCTGCCACAGTGGCGATGAAGAACCAGCGATGATCGGCGCTGAAGGCACTGTTCAAGGCAGCCCCAGCTTCACTGCGCAGGTCACGCAGGCGAGCGACATCATCATCGGTGGGGCGGATCAGGCTCGACCAGAATGCGGGGCTCAACGGACTGGCGGCACGGCTGAGGATCTGCGAGTTGAACTGGCTGCGGCGCAGGTTGACGATCTGTGTCGACAGGTCGCGGGCCGACTGGGTCAACTTGGCGGCCTGGTCCTGTTCGGCCACCAGCGCCTTTTTCTCGGCATCGAGCTGCTTGCGCTGCTGGGTGATGCTCGGCGCTTCGTCCGGCTGCACCGGCCCCAGCACATTGAGCTTATCGTCCAGTTTGGCCACATCGGCGGCGCGCAAGGTGCTCAAGGCATCAGCCTGGCGCTGCACCTGCACGGTCGCCAAGCGCAACTGCGAGAGCACATCGTCGTTGGCGTTGCTGGTGACCCCCTGGCGGATCAGGTCGAGCCGGTCACTGAGTTGTTCATAGCTGGCGGTTTCATCCAGCGCTGGCAAATCGCCGGCCGCAAGGTTCGATGCGGGTGCCACGGGCGCCGACCAGGCCGGCTGCGCCACTACCAACATCAAGGCCAAGAAGGCCAGACAAAAACGGGCAAGGCAAACGCGCCTCATCGAATGTTCCTCTTCACACATCGATATGGCGGTGGATTCTACCCGCCTTGGTGCCTTCAGGTGAGTGCCGTTTCTCGTGCCAGCAGCTGCCGTTTGCGCTCTACCCCCCAGCGATAGCCGCTGATATCGCCGTCACGGCGCACCACCCGATGGCAAGGGATGGCCACCGCAATGCGATTGGCGCCACAAGCCTTGGCTACCGCCCGCACCGCTTTTGGTGCACCGATGCGTTCAGCGATATCGCTGTAGCTGACCTGGCTGCCCACGGGCACCTCGCGCAGCGCTTGCCAGACCCGCTCCTGGAAGGCGGTACCCTGCACGTCTAACGGTAGGTTCAACCCCAGTGCTGGCGCCTCGACGAACCCGACCACTTCGGCGACCAGCCGCTCATAACTGGCATCGCCCCCAATCAAACGAGCCTTGGGAAACTGATCCTGCAGCTGCTCGAGCAAAACCTGGGGATCATCGCCCAGCGCGATAGCGCAGATGCCCTTTTCGCTTTGCGCTACCAGGATTGCGCCCAGAGAACACTCGCCGATGGCGAAATGCACGGTCGCACCCACGCCGCCAGCCCGGTAGTCGCGGGGTTGCATGCCCAGGCGCTGGGGGGCGCTCTGGTAGAAACGGCTGTTGGAGTTGTAGCCCGCGTCGTAGATGGCATCGGTTACCGACCCATCCCCATCGCCCAGCCGCTCGCGCAGGCGCCGGGCGCGAAAGGCGCTGGCGTATGCCTTGGGCGTGAGGCCGGTTGCGGCTTTGAACAAGCGGTGCAGGTGGAATGGGCTAACGGCAAGTTGCGCGCCGAGTTGGTCGAGTGTCGGCGGGCTGTCGCTGCGTTCGAGCAAGCGACAGGCGCGGGCCACTATGTCTGCGCGCCGAGAAGCGTTCGGCTGGGCCATGCAGCGGCGGCACGGGCGGTAGCCTGCGGCTTCGGCACTGCTGGAGTCGTTGAAGAACTCGACATTCTCGCGTTTGGCCATGCGCGCCTTGCAGCCGGGGTGGCAGTACACACCGGTGGTGCGCACCGCGTAGACGAAATGCCCGGCGCCAGAGGCATCGCGGGCTTCGACGGCTTGCCAGCGTTGAAGGTCGGTTGTGAAAGCATTCATTGCGGTTTACCTCGACAGTCGGTTCGGTCGGTGGCTCACGCCCGCCACAGGTACCAGGCGGCAACGGTACGGTACGGGCTCCAGGCACCGCCGAGCGAGCGCATCTGGGCTGGCGTCGGCGCCTTGTCCAGCCCCTTGAGCCGACGGTAGCCCTCGCGCACACCAAAATCGTCCACCGGCAGAATATCCGAACGCTCCAGGCAGTAGATCAGCAGCATTTCCACCGTCCAGCGGCCCACGCCACGTAACGTCACCAGGCGCGCTATCAGCGCATCATCGGATAGCTCTTGTGCCTCATCGCGGCTTGGCACGATGCCCTGCAGGCTGGCTTGCGCAATACCCTGGAGGGTGGCCAGCTTACTCGCCGAAAAGCCACACCCACGCAGTGCCTCGGGACTGAGCGCCAACAGTTGTGCGGGCGCTGGAAACGTCTGCCCGGGGAACAGAGCTAGCAACCGGCCAAGTATCGCCTCGGCTGCCCGTGCATGGAGCTGTTGATAGGCGATGGCGCGTACCAGCGCTTCGTAAGGCTCGCGCTCTGGGGTGGCCCGATGCAGGCATGGCCCGGTAGCCTGGATATGCCGTGCCCAGTCAGGATCCAGCGAAGCCAGGTAGTGCGTGGCTGCGCGGTACGCGTCAGGGGAAAGGTCGGCAAGCATCTAGCAACGCTCCTTCAGCTTCAGGCCGGTCCAGCATAACGCAGCCACTCATCGGGCAAACGCCGGATCTTGCTCAGGTAATTCCAGAAACGCCATTGCTCAGTGCCAGCATCCCCGCATAGAATTGAGAACCATTCACAAACGCACATGATCCACAAAACCGGGCCTTCGCTACGATGCAGATCAACGACACGCTCAAACCGGCCGAGGTCGCTCTGCTCTATCAGTCGCATCACGCCTGGTTGCGTGGCTGGCTGCGCAGCCGGGTCGGCTGCCAGGAGCATGCGGCGGACCTGGCACAAGATACCTTCTTGCGCTTGCTACGCGCGCGCCAGGTATCACCGCTCAAAGAGCCCCGCGCCTACCTGAGCAGCATTGCCCGTGGCCTGATGATCGACCAGTTCCGCCGCCGTGCGCTGGAGCGGGCCTATCAGGAAAGCCTGGCACTGCTGCCTGAGGGCGAGGCGCCCAGCGAGGAGCACCGACGCATCATCCTCGATACCCTCGAACGCTTGGACCGTGCCTTGCAACAGCTCAAGCCGCGTACCCGACAGGCCTTTTTGCTGGCCCAGCTGGAGGGTTTGAGCATCCCCAAGATCGCGCTGCGCCTGGCGGTTTCACAAGCCACCGTCGAGCGCGACTTGGCCAAGGCGCTGGGCGTTTGCTACCGGCTACGTTATGCCGAGTGAGCCAGCACCGCCACAGGCACAGGTCGACCAGGCCATCGCGTGGCTGGTGAAACTGCGCTTCGATACGCCAAGCCCTGAAACGCACCGTGCGTTCGAGCAATGGTTGGGCGAGCATCCGCACAATGCCCAGGCCTGGTTGCGGGTCAGCAACCTGAGCGATGAACTGGCTGAGCTGCCGAACGCACTGAGCCGCAACACCCTGGAGGGTAGCCGGCGCCTGCAGATCCGCCGCCGTGACCACCTCAAGCTGCTGGCGGTGCTAGCGGTCGGCGGCAGCCTCGGTTGGGCCGCCCGCGAACCCCTGGGCCTGCCAGCACTGATGGCAGACAACCGCACAGCCACTGGCGAACGCCGCCGCATCCAGGGCAGTGATGGCAGCCTTATTCAACTCAACACTGCCAGTGCCATCGATCTGCACTACAGCGCCGACTACCGTGAGCTGACGCTGCTGCGTGGCGAGGTCAGCCTGGACAGCAACGCCAGCGACGACCGGCCTTATCGCATCAACACGCGCATCGGCGCGTTGGGCACCCGCGATGGGCAATTACTCCTGCGTGAAAACGATCAGGGTGTATTGCTGGCGGTGCGTCGCGGCACCGTCACGCTATTGCCGAACACCAGCGCTGCCAAGCAGCTGCAGGCTGGCGAAGTGCTGCAAGTGCTGGCCAGCGGCGCCTACTCCCCCGCCCACTGGCATGGCGACCCGTGGGGCTGGACCGATGGCGTGCTCAGCGTGCAGCAGATGCCACTGGGTGAATTCATCGCCGAGCTGGCGCGCTACCGCCCAGGCGTGCTGCGTTGCGCTCCAGAAGTGGCGGGGCTGAAGGTGTCGGGTACCTATCAATTAGGCGACACGCTGCGGATCCTCCAACTGTTGGGGCGCAGCCTGCCGGTGCGCATCGACTTGCGTACGCGTTACTGGGTGAGCGTCGCCGCCGTTTGAATATTTCTGGAAATAAATGAGGTGGAATCTCATTCTCGTTCGGCCTGAAGGGAATAAAGCCCCAACAGCGGTCTACCAACCTTCAGGAGCGCTCCATGATCCACCCCAGTTTTCCCCGCAATGTGCGGCTGAGCCAAGCTGTGCGCGCTGGCGTGTTCGGCCTTGGCTTGTGCTGCGGCCTGGCTGCTCCGGCAGTAGCCCTGGCGGCGCCTTCGAGCCATAGCCAGCCGCGCGACTGGCACATTGCACCCGGCCCACTGGCAGCGGCACTGGACCAACTGGCCCGCCAAGGCGGGCTGAACCTCTCGTACGATGCCAGCAGCCTGCAAGGCAAGGCCACACAGGGTGTGCAGGGTCGTCATGATGGCGCTCAAGCGCTGTCGATTCTGTTGCAGGGCAGCGATGTTCAGGTGCAACAAGAGGGTGACGGCAGCTTTGTGCTGACCCCGACAATGGCTGCCGACGGCGCGCTGCAACTGGGAGCCACCAGCATTTCCAGCGCTCGGCTGGGCGAAACGACCGAGCGCAGCGGCTCATACACCACTGGCGCTGTCACCATCGGCAAGACCGCGCAAAGCCTGCGGCAAACGCCACAGTCGGTCACCGTGATCACGCGCCAGCGCCTCGATGACCAGCACATCACCAACCTCACCCATTTGCTGGAGCAGACACCAGGCGTGGTCGTGAACCTGACCGACAGCGAGCGGGTACAGTACTATTCGCGCGGCTACGCAATCGATGCCATCCAGTATGACGGTGCCACGGTGGTACAGGGCAGTGGTGGCGGCTCGTTCATTCAAAGCGACTCAGCCATCATCGACCGGGCCGAGATCCTGCGCGGCGCCACTGGCATGATTCGCGGTGCCGGCAACCCTTCGGGCACTGTCAACCTGGTGCGCAAGCGCCCCACCTACCAATACCAGGGCGAAGGCAGCGTCACCTTGGGCTCGTGGGATGCCCAGCGTTACGTGGCAGACCTCTCCGGCCCGCTGACCGAGACCGGCAATGTGCGTGGCCGAGTGATCGCCGTGCACGATGACAAGGACCACTTCCAGGCAGCACGCCAGGAGCGCAAGGAGGTGCTGTACGGCGTGCTGGCTTTCGACCTCAATGACAGCACCACCCTGACCACCGGCCTTGAATGGACCAAGCTCGATGCCACCGGGGCCTGGGGCAACCTACCTGCTGACTATGACGGCTCGCCGCTACCGCTGGGCCGCAGCACTTACCTGGGCGCCGACTGGAACCGTTGGAACCGCAGCAACCTGCAGACCTTCGCAGAACTCGAGCACCGCTTCGACAACGACTGGAAGCTCAAGCTGATGGCCCAGCGCACCCACTTCGAGCTGGCCGACAACGGCTTCAAGCAAACCTACCTCAGCCGCGCCACCGGTTCTGCCAACCCGACCAACAACCCTTACCTGATGAACTACCAGGTTACTGAAGGCGATGGCGGTGAAAGCCTGCAAAACAACCTGAGCGCGACCCTCAACGGGCCGTTCGACCTACTCGGCCGGACCCATGACCTGATGCTGGGCGTGGAGCGTATCCGCAACGACTCATACGCCTCGGCGACCAATTATGTGCAGTCGGGCGTATTCGACATTCGCCAATGGGACCCGAAAACCAGCCTGGCCAACCCCGATATCGACATCCTCGCCCACCCGGTACGCACCCGCACAACCCAGCAAGGCGCCTACGCCACCTGGCGGATTTCGCTGGCCGACCCGCTGACGGCGATCATCGGTGCACGCAGCAACTGGTATGACTACGAGCAAGAGAACAACACCAGTAGCAATGGCAGCTTCAGCGTCGACAACAAGATCGTGCCCTACGCCGCGCTGATTTATGACCTGAACGATAACTTCAGCACCTACGCCAGCTATACCGAAATCTTCAACCCGCAAACCTCCACCGATATCAACGGCTCGGTGCTCGAACCGGTCGAAGGCCAAGCCTACGAAACCGGCATCAAGGGCGAGTTCTACGACGGGCGCCTGAACGCATCGCTCGCGTTGTTTCGCATCTATCAAGTGGGTAACGCGATCGACGACATCGCCAGCGGCCAGCCGTGTGGGGTCAATACCGGCTACTGCAAGATCGCCGCAGGCAAGAACCGTAGCCAAGGCTTCGAACTGGAGATTTCCGGCGAGGTGCTGCCAGGCTGGAACGTCGCCGGTGGCTACACCTACAACACCACCGAGTACCTGAACGACCCGACCAACCAGGGCAATGCCATCCGCACCACTGACCCCAAACGCCTGCTCAAGCTATTCACCAGCTACCGGCTGCCGGGTCAACTCGATGCCTGGACCGTTGGCGGTGGCGTGCAGGCACAGAGTGCGATCTATTCAAGGGCGGCCAGCAACGCACGCGGCGTCAACCCCGGCGCCGAGGCTAGCCAGGCGGGTTACGCGGTGTACAACGCCATGGTCAACTATCGCTTCAACGAGCACTACTCGGTGCAGCTCAATGCCAACAACATCTTCGATAAAAAGTACTACCGCCAGGTAGCGCCGACGCCAACCGGGTATTACTGGGGAGACCCGCGCAATGTCTCGGTAACGCTGCGCGGGACATTCTGATTAGCGACGTGGGCCCCGATCCACCCGCGAACAGGCCGGCCCTGGCCACCCGCCAAACTCAATCGGCCAGCGCTCGCATTTTGCCTGCCCGGCGCCAGGACTGCCGGGCAAAGCACACGAACAACCCTGCCATCAGCGCCAGCGCCATAGGCAGACCATGGGGTGCGACACCCATCGCCGCCCCGCTCACCAGCGGCCCGATCAGGCTGCCGACGCCCCACAACAGGCCCACGCTGGCGTTGGCCGTGACCAGGTCCTGGCCCTTGAAGCGCTGGCCGATCAGCACCAGCGCCAAGGTGTAGATACCACCGGCCACCGCGCCTAGCAGCACCAGCATTGGCCACAGCAGCCAGGTCACCTGCAGCAGCCACGGCAAGGCGATACCGATGGCCATCGCCACCAGCCCGCATAGCAAATGCAGCCCCGTGCGCTCTACGCGGTCGGCCAACCAGCCCAACGGCAGCTGGAACACCATGTCTGCGGCGAACACCACCGTCACCATCAGTGCTGCCACAGCCACGGCAAAGCCATGACTGGTGGCATACACCGGCAGCAGCGACAGCACCACGGCATCGAAGAACGAAAAAAACAGCACCGCTACGCACAACGCTGGCGCCACGCGGAAGAAGCCCATCAGGCCGAAGCTTTTCTCGTCATCATCGCCATGCTCGACGTGATCGTTGGGTACTGTCAGCACGATACATAGCAAAGCCAGGCCGTAACCTAGGGTGACCACACCGATGATCCAAGGGCTATCGGCGCCAAGCAGCGCGATCAGTGCAGGGCCAAGGACCTGGAAGCCCGTGAAACTGGTGGCGTAAAGCGCCATGATCTTGCCACGGTTGTGATCCGGGCACAGTTCGTTGACCCAGGACTCCCCGAGGATGATCGCAATGCCCATGCCGATGCCCAGCCCCAGACGCAGCAGGGCCAGCAGCCACAGCGAATCGAAGGCCGAATCGAGCAACGCGACGCTTACCGTGCAAAGGCTAAAGCACAACAGGTAGATAGTGCGCCGGGTCAGGTGCCGGCAGCAGGCATCGACCAAGAACGCCGAAAACATCATGCCTGCGGCCGGAATGGCCGAGATGATGCCAATTTCAAGGGTGCCAGCACCGGCTTCGTGCAAGCGCAACGACACCAGCGGCAGGCTGGCTCCCAGGCTGAAGCCCACCACCGACACGGCGAACAGAAGGCCCGCCAGCAAACGCATGTTCATGTACCACTCCAGGCAAAACCGAAAAGACGTGCAGATACAGGCGCCCCAACGCGCACCGGGACGGTGAACGGGGCAAGGGCGCAGGGTCAGATCAGGGCTGGGTGTGGCGAGAAGGTAAAGGCGAACAGCACGCTGCGGCGACGCTTGAGCACCGTATCGCTCGGCCACGCACGACGCATGGCCTCAAGCGCAGGCTGGCGAGCGTGTGGGAGGGATTGGCTACGGCGCATTGCGATGGCTACTACGCAGGTGGGTGAAATGAAAGACGGCACTCTAGGCCAAGGCAGGCTGAGCCGTCAATTGCTTGGGGCCTCAGCGAGGCCCCAGCTAACTCAACGCTTGCTGGTAGACGGCAGGAACACTGCCAGCAGGCCGAACAACGGCAGGTACGAGCACAAGCCATACACGTATTCGATCCCGCGCCAATCGGCCAGGTAGCCCAGCAGCGCGGCACCGATGCCGCCAAAGCCGAACATCAGCCCGAAGAACACCCCGGCAATCATGCCCACACTGCCCGGCACCAGTTCCTGGGCATAGACCACGATGGCCGAGAACGCCGATGCGAGGATGAAACCGATCACCACGCTCAGTACCGTAGTCCAGAACAGGTCGGCATACGGCAGCACCAGGGTGAACGGCGCCACGCCCAGGATCGAGAACCAGATCACCGCTTTGCGCCCGATTCGGTCACCGATCGGCCCGCCGAAGAACGTACCTGCGGCTACCGCGCCGAGGAAAAGGAATAGATGCAACTGCGAGCTTGCCACCGAAAGGTCGAACTTTTCGATCAGGTAGAAGGTGAAATAGCTGGTGAAGCTGGCCATGTAGAAGTACTTGGAAAACACCAGTAACCCCAGCACGATCAGCGCCGCAACTACTCGCCCACGGGAAATGCCATGGCTGGCCTGCACTGTTTTGCGGGCCTTGGCCTGGTTCAAGTGTTCCATGTACCAACGGCGCAGCATCAGGGTCACGGCGAAGAAAAACAGTGCTGCCACGCCGAACCAGGCTACGTGGGTCTGGCCGAAGGGAATGACGATGGCCGCTGCCAGCAGCGGGCCAAAGGCAGAGCCGGTGTTGCCGCCTACCTGGAAGGTCGATTGTGCCAAGCCAAAACGGCCACCTGAAGCCAGCCTGGCGATACGTGACGTTTCCGGATGGAAGGTGGAAGACCCGATACCGACCAGCGCCGATGCCAGCAGAATCATCGGGAAGCTACCAACGAACGCCAGCATGACGATGCCGACCAAGGTGCACAGGGTGCCCAGCGGCAGCAAGTTGGGCGTGGGCCTGCGGTCGGTGAAGAAACCCACCCACGGCTGCAATAGCGAAGCTGTGATCTGGAACGTCAAGGTGATCATGCCAATCTGCGCAAAACTCAGATCGTAGTTGGCCTTTAGCATCGGATAGATCGCTGGCAGCACTGACTGGATAAGGTCATTGATCAGGTGCGCCAGCGCGCAGAAACCGATGATACGCATCACCAGTGTATTGGCCGGGTTCGCCGAACCCGTGCCAGCGCTGGCATTTGAGGTGCTGCTGGTAGCCATGAGCGGTCATTCCGTGGGCAGGTTCAAAGCCTGATTATCAGGAATTGAATAGATACATAGCTACCTTTTTATCCAGGCGCTAGCCACGCATTCAAACCACAACGCCCCTACAACAGCCTCCGCGTAACGGTTGGCACGGTGGCGATTCATTCACAAGAATCGGATGCGGACGCTAAGTTTTTGAAAGCGTGCAATTTTTTTTCGAAATGAGTGTTGACACGAGGCCGGCACACGGGAATAATGCGCCCCATCGGCTACATAGCTCAGTTGGTTAGAGCATAGCATTCATAATGCTGGGGTCCGGGGTTCAAGTCCCTGTGTAGCCACCAAACAAGTCAAAGGGCTTACCGCAAGGTAGGCCCTTTTTCTTTGCCTGTCGAAAAGCTCAAGGCAAGCTAGGCTGCTCCGGCCAGGCGCCGGTGAACCCGTTGTACCCACTGGGCGACGCACCCTACCCTTACCTGGGCTTGCTGCAAAATGACGAACCCGCGCTGCCATCACCGCCCCATGTGCGGTAGCCGGCAGTATCGATGTGGATACGTCCACTCGGGTAGCGTCCCAACCCCATGTTCCAGGCTTGGCCATGTTGCTGCCAGAAGCGGCAAAGCGGATTGGGGTCGGCCCATGCCGGCAGCAGGACATCCACCGCGAAGGCACGGGTATGGGCGCTGCCCACAGCCCCACCAGCGCAGCGATTGAGCCCAGGATCACGGTAGGCCGAAACCACCTCGAATGGGCCCAGCACCTTCTGATCGCCCAGGGCCTGAAGCAGCGACAGCGTGGAACGCACAGCTGGCCAGTTACTTGCTGGAGGCACCGCGAAGGGCGAGGCTCGGCACAGTTTCCAGTCCGAGGCCGAGCGCAGCAGTTGGTGAATGGGCACTATGCCGTAGAGGCGAGCGTTCACCAGCATCTCGCGAAACGGCCGGGTCTGATGGTCACCTGCCCACTGCGCGAACATCCAAACATCGCGCTCGTCAGCCAGCGCCAAGGCGCTCGATAACACACTCGCAGCCATTACCAGCGCGCTCGCTCTTCTCATTTCCAGGCTCCCTGCAGCAGTATGAGCACCGCCGCCCATTCGGGCGGCCACTGACAAGGAGTTAAGCATGCACAAGATTGCCTTATCGAGCCTCGCCGCCCTCGCCTTCAGCGGCCTGGCCCTGGCCGATGCACAGATAGACCTGGGCGATACCCAGCGCGCCACCCGCCTGTTTGCCTACCCCAACAACTGCCATGTGATCTGTTACCGGGATTGGACGCTGGAACAGACCGTGGAGCATTACTTGACCCAGAGCGTCCGTCGCGACGGCTATGCCAATGCCAACGTGCAAGTCAGCCGCGACAACAACCACCTGTATGCCAACATCAGCGACGTGCCCAGCGACTATGCCGAGCCGCTGCGCAAGCTGCTGGACAGTGGCGAGCTGGCCTATGACGGGGCCACTCGACTGAACAAGGACGGTAAATGGTCCTATGACTGGTACCTGTTCCTACCATTGGGGATGGCACTGCAGAACCGCCGCAGCATCGAACTGTTGCACTTCCCGCCCGATTATTCGCTGACCCAAGCCCAAGATTACCTGCGCTCCAATACCACTGACCGCTGGGCCCAATTGCTGACCTTCAACGGCGTGGACGCCAGCCAGACCCCGGCCTACCAGACCATCATCGACATCGCCCCCATTGCCGCGCCCGCCAGCGCGGGTGATGCCCTGACAGGCACCTACGGCTACTTCAAGGATTATCAGCTGCGCATGGTCCGCGAGATGACCGTGCAAAGCGCCGCCAACCCGCTGCCAATGGTCGCCTTCGGCGCACCGGTGCGTAGCTGGATCCAGCAGCAATACGGCCCCCAGGTGGGTGTGCTGGGGCTGGTCAGCATCAGCCCGCAGGACGGGGCCAAGGTGCCGGTACTGGGCGCCAACCACCCGAGCGCGATCTGGTACGCGGCGAACAAGGACAGCCATGGCGGCAACCAGGATGCGGCTGATGCCGCCGGTTTGAAGATGATGGGCCAGGATTTGACGGCCGCCTGCTGGCAGGCAGGGATGGGGCGCAACCTTCAGGCCGAACCGAAGATGACCCTTGATGCCTGCTCGAACAAATGGCAGGTGACCCAGAAAAAACAGACGTGTGAACTGTTCTTCCGCACGGTGCGCAACTACACGCCAGAGCAGGCGGCAGCGAAGTGCAACACCGGGGAAATGACCAGAAGCCTGCGCGACCTGAGCAAGCCGGTCGATGTCTTGCCGCAGGAGCTTTGATCGACGCATCGGCCCCTTCGCGGGTAAACCCACAAGGACTGCATTGGCTTCAAAGCTGCTGCAGGCCTTGTGGGTAGGCTGGCGCAGGCCCTATAGGTGCGAGTGTACCCGCGAAAAAGCCTCGAAGGCCTGCTCAGTCTTCGAGCAAGGTACAGGCCATCACCAGCGCATCCTCACGCCCACCGGCAATCGGGTAGTAGTCACGGCGCCGGCCAATCTCGTTGAAACCATACCGCTCATACAGGCGGTAGGCCGACTGATTACTGGCCCGTACCTCGAGGAAGCACTCACGCCCATTGAGCTGATAAGCCCGGGACATGAGATGCTCGAGCAGCCTCAGCCCAAGACCGCAGCCTTGGTTCTCGGGCTTCACGGTGATATTGAGCAGGTGCGCCTCATCGATGATCACGTTGATCACGCCATGCCCAACCTGCTGTTGCCCGACGAACATCAGCCAAATTTCGTAGGATTTGAGTGCATCGAGGAAGATGCCCCGCGTCCAGGGGTGGCTGAATGCGGCATATTCGATCTTCAGCACGGCATCCAGATCCGCCTCGGTCATCGGGCGGAAGCTGATCGAGTCACTCATTCAACGCTCTTCCAGCGCGCCATCAGCTGGCGCATCGCTTGCCAGACGTCCGCCTTGCGCTGCGGCTCGTCCATCAACAGTTCAAGGCCCGGCAAAGCCCAGGCATCGCCCAGGCCGTCGACCTTCATGACTTGGTAATAACCTTCGGCGTCTGCGTTGGCGGCATAGCGCATCGCCGGCAAGCCGACCAGCCACAACAGGCTGCATGCGGACTCTTCCAGGCGCGCCTGAATGAAGCCCTGCACGAAATCACGTGCAGCATCCGGGCCCTGGTCCATGTTGCCCCGCACCAGGAGCGGCCAACGTACCGGCTCGCCGATGATCTGCGGAGCATCGGGCAAGCCGGCAGCGCGAAGCATGTCCTTGAGCAGCAGATAGGACGGGTCGCGGCTCTGAAACGGCTGCCCGGTGGCCAGCTCGACCAGCAGCAGGCAACTGCCAGCGCGCAACAGCTGCAACGCAAAACGCGGCGGCGCTACCTGCACCGGCCGCGGTGCAGAGGCCTGCGGCTGCGCATCGGTTGGTTTGGCAAGCACTTTCGGCGTGCTGGCAGGGCGCGGGATTTCGATTTTCGGGCGCTCCCCGGAGCGTGCCTGGGGCGCGCTCGGCGCCGGGTTGGCCGCGGCGATGCTGGGCGGCACTTGGACATCGGCTTGCTCGATTGGCGCTTGCGGCAGCAGCAGTTCAGGGCGCGACGGTGCGGCGAACGGCAGTTCAGCGCGCGGCAGCCAATGCACCACCTGCATGGCGGAAAGGTAGGCGCGGCGGCGAGGTTCGGTCAGCAAGGCTCGAAGGTCCGGGGCGGAGGTTGGAGGGCATTCTAACGTGTACGCCCCGGTTTTTGCAGGGCCTGTCCGACCGAGCGCCCAGCTACTACAAATCTCAGGCCAAACACCCCTCATTACAGACCAAGGGGTGAAATCATCCCCCCCGTATGCAGTACAATCGCCCCCTTTTACTTGGCAACGAGTAGACGCCAATGATCGAACCCAAGCGCGTCTTGCGCGCCCTAGCCGAACACTGGGCCCTGATAGAGCCGCTGTGCGAGCGTTTCGACCAGGGCACCCTGAGCCTGGTGGAACTGCGCCAGCAATTGGGCCGCCAGCAAGTCGAAAGCACGCCGCAGGACATTACCCAGCTGCTCGACGTATGGATCCGCCTGGATATCCTGGTGCCGGTGGCCAAGAGCCCGAACCGATTCGAGCTCAACGCCCAGATTCACGACTTCCTCGCTTACTTGCGCCGCGAGCACCGGCTGGGCCTGTGCCTTGAGATCGAAGCCTACCTGCGCCACCTGGAGCGCCTGGCCGGGCACATCCAGGATGCCTTCGACAACCGCGACAGCGACGACCTGGCCCGGCAGCTGCGCTTGCTCGACATGCGCGTGCGCGACGTGCTGAAAAAACTCGATAACGACGAGCAGGCCCTGGTCGCCGTGGCCGAACGGGCCAAGACCAGCAACCGCCAGATCCCGCTGCGCCAGCGTTACGCAGAAGTGCTGGCGACCTGGGACGAGTACGTCGAGCCAATGATTCAGCTGGTGAACGCCGACGGCGCCTTCGAGCAAGGCGTGCGCAAGGTCGAAACCGTACTGCTGAAGCTGCTTGGCGAGCAGGCGCGCCTTGGCCACTTGGTCGACGACGACATGCTGCTGCGCACCCACGCACGTATCTTGGAAATGCAGACCAGCGCTCAGCTGACGCTGCGCCACGCCCGCGAACTGCTGCTGCCGCTGCGCGAAGAAGCGCGCCGGCACAACGCCGTGACCCGTGGCGCCGCCCTGGCGCTGTCGGTGATCCGGCGCAAGGGCCTCGATGCCTTGCCGCAAGCAGCCATGCCGTTGTTCACCCGCCCGCAAAGCACCTTCCTGGGCAGTGCCAGCCAGGTCGAGGCCTACGTCTATGCCCTGGCTCGCTTCGAGCCCAAGCCGGCCAAGTTCCCCAAGGCGCACAAGACCCAGAAAGGCCCGCTACCCCGCGCGCCGCGCACGGTCAAAGAGATGCTCGAACGCTGCGAAGATGCCCTGCCGCTGCCAGACCTGATGGTCTGGCTGCTTGAGCAGGAGCCAGAAGGCGCCACCGACGAGCTGCTGTACTGGTTCTCGCGCCTCTCGCGGGAAAAGCGCTTTAAGCGCGAACGCCTGGAACGGCGCGAATACACCACCCAAGAACACCTGGTCAGCTTGCGCTCGTTCGCCCTGACGTCCAGCCGCGAAGCGCAACCTGAAACCAACGCGAGCCCAGCCAATGCATCTTGATCTTTCCGAACTGTCCCAGCTCGCGCCGATCTTCCGCGAGCTGTTCAAGGGCTTCCACGTCAGCCGCCGCGACCCTGAAATGTACGCCCAGCTGTCGAATTTCCAGGACCAGTACCGCACCCTGTTCAAGGCCCTGGGCTTTGAGCTGGTGTGCGACACCCGCGGGTTCTACTATTTCGTGCCCGAGCAGGCCGCCGCGCAGGTCAACAAGACCGCCCAGCGCCTGTCGCTGTTCACCTTCATCCTGGTCGAACACCTTGCCGACCAGGGCCGTGACCCGATGGCCGTGCTCGACGGCGGCAGCATAGGCCGCGACGAGCTGCCCTCGCTGCTGGACAAATACCGCGACCTGTTCCTGCAGGCCGAAGTGCAAACCGTCGAGGAGCTGGAAGAAAAGATCATGCGCCGCATGACTCAGCTCGGCTTCGCCCATGAAGAAGGCGGCATCTACCGCTTCCTGCCGCCGATGCATCGCTTCCTCGACGTGTGCCTGTCGGTACAGCAGGACCGCGACCTGGCGGCCAGCCTGCACAGCGACCTGCCCTTGCCAACCCCGGTACTGGTGGAGGAGGAAAGCCCGGAACAACTCAACCGTACCGACGACCCGCTCGACCTTGCGCCGTTCGACGACCAGGAAAGCGAAGAGGACGCCCTGGCCCGGGCCATCCGCGAAGAGCAACAGGAGATTGACGCATGAGCCAGGAACGCTACGGCATTAGCCGCTTTGCATTGCTCAACACCGCAGGCTACAGCCTGGGCCTGTTCCCGCTGGAGTACCCGCTGTCGGTATACGGCGCCAACAACCTGGGTAAATCGGCGTCGATCAACGCCCTGCAGTTCCCGATCCTGGCGCGCATGTCAGACATGAGCTTCGGCAAATACAGCCTCGAGCAGTCACGCCGCTTCTACTTCGCCAGCGATACCTCGTACATCCTCTGCGAACTGAACCTGCCCCACGGGCCACACGTGGTCGGCGTGGTCGGCCGGGGCCCTGGCGGTGGTTTCGGTCACCAGTTCTTCGCCTATAAGGGCGAACTGGACCTGGCCCATTACCAGCAAAACGACACCTGCCTGCGGCAGAAAGAGCTGTTCACCAACCTCGAGCGCCTGGGCCTGAAGGCCTATGAGCTCAAACCTGATGAGCTGCGCCGGCTGCTGGTCGGCGGTCACACCTCGTGCCCGCTGGATTTGACCCTGATCCCACTGCGCTCCACCAGCGAACAGAGCCTGAAAACCTTCCGCGCACTGTTCATCAACCTGCTGCACATGCGCGAGATCACTGCCGCCAAGCTCAAGCAGCTGTTCCTCGATGCCTTCGAGCACAGCCTGCGCTCGGGCAGCGTCGACTACATCGCTGCCTGTGAAGAAGCCTTCCGCGACGTGCGCCGCATGGAGCAGGACTACAACGCCCTGGTAGCCGCCGGCCCACTGGTCGAAGCCCTGGCCGGCGGAGTGGCCCAGCGCGACATCCTGCGCGGCAAGCTGCACCGCCTTTCGCCGCTGCTCGACAACCTGCTGGGCACTTGGCAGGAATACGCCATGGCGCGCAAGGAAGAGCTGGTGATCCAGGCCGAGCACTACCGCAGCGAGCAAGACCGCCTGCAGAACGACCAACGCGGTGGTACTCAGGAGCTGATGCGTCTGGAGCGTGAAATTACCGGTATCCAGCGCTGGCTTGGCGAACTGTCGGTGCTCAAGCACCGTTTCGCGCTGGTCAACGATGTCAAAGTGCTGGAGCAGCAACTGCTGGCCGCCAAGGACGCCCACGACGAACTGGCCGGTGCTCTGGCGCAGTCGCGCCAGTTCAGCGCCGAAGACCTCGACGAACGCGTGCGTGACCTGGAAAAACGCCTGAAGCAGGTCAAGCAGCAGCTCGACCATGCAGACAACAACAGCTACGCACGCCTGCGTGAAGAATTCTCGCAGCAGGACGTCGACCGCCTTATGCGCCTGTTCAACGGCGCGCTGTTCAGCCTGCCACTGGGCGAGCGCGGCATAGAGCTCGACGACAGCGACCTGTGGGTGAAATCCCTGGAAGCTGTGCTCGACGGCTTCAAGGGCGAGCGTTTCGAGGCCCCAGGCCTGTCGATCGACCTTTCCCATATCGACCCACCGGCGTTGCAGGCTCTTGCCGATCGTGCGGCCCTGCGCGACCAGAAGGAACGCCTGGAGAAGGAGCTCAAGCAGCTCAAGACCCAACAACAGGTCGCCGCCGACCGCACCGCCTCCAAAGCTCAGGCCCAAGCGCTGTATCAGGATGTGCTGGATGCCCAGAAGGCCCTGGAAGACTACCGTCGCAGCGAAACCCTGAGCGCCGAAGAGCCAGAAAAAATGGAGCAACTGGCGCAGATGGAGGCTGCCCAGGATGAGCTCAAGCGCTCCAGCGACGCCTTCACCGAGCGCGTCCAGCAACTGTCGGCCAAGCTGCAGTTGGTGGGCCGCCAGATCGGCGACCTGGAGTCTAAGCAGCGCACCCTCGAAGACGCCCTGCGCCGCCGCCAACTGCTACCGGCCGACCTGCCCTTTGGCACGCCTTACATGGAAGCGGTCGACGACTCCATGGACAACCTGCTGCCGATGCTCAACGACTACCAGGACAGCTGGCAGGCTTTGCAACGGGTCGACAACCAGATCGAGGCGCTTTACGCCCAGGTGCGCCTCAAGGGCGTGGCCAAGTTCGACAGCGAAGACGACATGGAGCGCCGCCTGCAACTGCTGGTCAATGCCTATGCGCACCGCACCGATGAGGCGCTGACCCTGGCCAAGGCGCGCCGCGCCGCCGTCACCGATATCGCCCGGACCCTGCGCAACATCCGCAGCGACTACGACAGCCTCGAACACCAGCTGGCCCTGTTCAACCGCGAGATCAACAAACGTCAGGTGTCCAACCTGGAAAGCTTCCGTGTGGTGCTGGCGCCGAACAAGGAAGCGCTCAAGCACATCGACCAGATCATTCACAGTGCCGGCCAGTACGAGGAAGGCGAGACCCTTTCGGTGTTCGACCTGACCCAAAGCGCCGAACAGGACAACCGCAACGAAGAAGCCAAGGAATACCTGGCGCGCCTGGTAGCGGCCAACCACAATCAGCTGGGCTTGAAGGACCTGTTCGAGCTGGCGTTCGAAATCACCAAGGTCAACGGCCAGCCGATCATTCACGCCGACATCGACGGCGCGGCGTCCAATGGCACCACCATGACCATCAAGGCGCTGACCAACATGTACCTGTTGCTGCACCTGATGGACCGCGACCTGGCCGGGCGCATTCGCTTGCCGTACTACCTTGACGAAGCGGCGGACATCGACGAACGCAACCAGGCGGCGCTGCTTGAAACCAGCCTGCAACTGGGCTTCGTGCCGATTCTGGCGAGCGTCAAGCCGCAGGTGTCGGCACACGTGGCGATCGACCTGGAAGGTGGCAGCGGGCCGAATGGCATCTACATCGACGAGGCGGACTGGAAGTACATCAGCCGGCTGGATGAAGTTAAGGCGATCGTGCGCGAGGATCAGGCCGAAGCGTTGGCCTGAGATTGAAGTATGGGCCGCCCTGCGGCCCATTCGCGGGTGAACCTGCTCGCACCGGTATTGCACAAGCCGCAAGGGCGGTGCAGTAGCTGTGGGAGCGGATTTTACCCGCGAATCGAGGCCAGCGGCCTTATCTCTGAGATCACTGAGCCCAGGGCAGAATCGGGATCGCCGTCACCGCGTTCTGCGGGCTGCCCTCGATCATGCGGTCGCTGTATACCAGGTACACCAACGTGTTGCGCTTCTTGTCGAGAAAGCGCACCACCTGCATGGTCTTGAACACCAGCGAAGTGCGCTCCTTGAACACTTCGTCGCCATCTTTGAGTTCACCCTTGAAACTGATCGGCCCAACCTGCCGGCAGGCAATCGAGGCCTCCGCGCGGTCTTCGGCCAGGCCCAGCCCGCCCTTCACGCCACCGGTCTTGGCACGCGACAGGTAGCAGGTCACACCCTCGACTTTGGGGTCGTCGAAGGCCTCGACCACGATACGGTCGTTGGGCCCAAGGAACTTGAACACGGTCGATACCTGGCCGATCTCTTCAGCGCCGGCCAGCATCGGCAGGGCAAGAGCTGCCAGGGCAAGTACTCGCTTGAACGTTTTCATACCAGCACCAGGTTGTCGCGGTGGACCAATTCCGGCTCGGCGATATAGCCCAGCACGGCCTCGATATGATCGGACGGCTGACCGATGATCTTCTGTGCCTCCAGGGCACTGTAGTTGGCCAGGCCACGGGCCACTTCGGCGCCATCGGGGCCGACGCAGATCACCATCTCGCCACGGCGGAAGCTGCCCTGCACGGTTTTCACACCCACCGGCAGCAGGCTCTTGTTCGCCCCACGCAGCGCCTGCACAGCGCCAGCGTCGAGCACCAGGGTGCCGCGGGTTTGCAGGTGGCCAGCCAGCCACTGCTTGCGCGCAGCCAGCATGCCGCGCTCAGGCGACAACAATGTCCCCAGGCGTTCACCAGCTTTCAGACGGTCCAGCACGCGCTCGATGCGGCCACCGATGATGATGGTGTGTGCACCTGAACGGGCCGCCAGCCGCGCCGCTCGCAGCTTGGTCTGCATACCACCACGGCCCAGCGCACCCCCGGTGCCGCCAGCCACGGCATCGAGCGATGGGTCATCGGCGCGGGCTTCGTAAATCAATTGCGCTTCGGGGTTGTTGCGCGGGTCGGCATCGAACATGCCGTCGCGGTCGGTGAGAATCACCAGCAGATCGGCTTCTACGAGGTTAGCCACCAGGGCCGCCAGGGTGTCGTTATCCCCGAAGCGGATCTCGTCGGTGACCACGGTATCGTTCTCGTTGATCACCGGTACCACGCCCAGGTCGACCAAGGTCCGCAGTGTGCTACGGGCATTGAGGTAACGCTTGCGGTCGGACAGGTCGTCGTGGGTCAGAAGAATTTGCGCGGTGTGCTTGCCATGCTCGCCAAAGCTCGACTCCCAGGCCTGCACCAGGCGCATCTGGCCGATCGACGCAGCGGCCTGCAGCTCGTTCATGGCACTGGGTCGCGAAGTCCAGCCCAGCTGGCTCATGCCGGCGGCCACGGCTCCGGAGGAGACCAGTACCAACTCAACGCCTGCTTCACGCAGCGCGACCATCTGCTCGACCCACACGGCCATGGCGCCGCGGTCCAGGCCCTTGCCATCGGCGGTCAGCAGGGCACTGCCAATCTTCACGACCCAGCGCTTGGCGCCTGTCACCTTGCTTCGCATCTTCTTCCAACCTATGTCGAATCTGTAGATACCGTGGATACAAAAACGCCGCTCATCAGAGCGGCGTTTAGTGTACTGCAACCAATCAGTCGCGCACGTAAATGATTTCCGGGCCGTCTTCGTCGTCCTCGAAATCATCGTCCCAGGCGTCGTCGTCACCGATGTCGTGCACGCTCTTGACGCCGGTACGGCGCAAGGTGCGGGCGTCGTCCAGCGCCTGCAGCTGGGCACGGGCTTCGTCTTCGATACGCTGGTCCAGCTCGGCCAACTCTTCGGCATAGGCCGGGTCATTGGCCAGGCGGTCGGCGCGGTCTTCCAGGTAGCGCATCAGGTCATGGCTAAGTTGCTCGGTGCCCTGCTTGGAGATGGCCGAGATCACGTACACCGGACCTTCCCACTGCAGGCGCTCGACCACTTCCTTGACACGCTCGTCGCGCTCGTCGTCCATCAGCATGTCCGACTTGTTCAGTACCAGCCAGCGCTCACGGTCGGTCAACGACGGGCTGAAGCGGGTCAGCTCGTTGATGATGACTTCGGCGGCATCGGCCGGGCTGCTGCCGTCCAGTGGTGCCAGGTCGACCAGGTGCAGCAGCACACGGGTACGCGCCAGGTGCTTGAGGAAGCGAATACCCAGGCCAGCACCGTCGGAGGCGCCTTCGATCAGGCCGGGAATATCGGCGATGACGAAGCTCTTCCAGCGATCGACGCTGACCACACCCAGGTTCGGCACCAGGGTGGTGAACGGGTAGTCGGCGACTTTCGGCTTGGCAGCCGACACAGAACGGATGAAGGTGCTCTTGCCGGCGTTCGGCAGGCCCAGCAAGCCGACATCGGCCAGTACTTTCAGCTCCATCTTCAGGTCGCGCTGGTCACCCGGCTTACCCGGCGTGGTCTGACGTGGCGCACGGTTGGTACTGGACTTGAAACGGGTGTTGCCAAGGCCGTGCCAGCCGCCTTGGGCGACCATCAGCTTCTGCCCTGGGGTTACCAGGTCACCGATGACTTCCTGGGTGGAAGCGTCGATCACGGTGGTGCCGACCGGTACCCGCAGGAACAGGTCATCACCCTTCTTGCCGGTGCAGTCGGTGCTGCCGCCGTTGGAGCCGCGCTGGGCTTCGTGGTGACGGGTGTAGCGGTAGTCGACCAGGGTGTTGAGGTTTTCGTCGGCCACCATATAGACCGAGCCCCCATCACCGCCGTCACCACCGTTGGGACCGCCGTTCTCGATGAACTTTTCGCGGCGGAAGCTCATGCAACCGTTACCGCCATCACCGGCCTTGACCCGAATGGATACTTCGTCAACAAACTTCATTGAAAACCGCCTCTCGCCGACAGGCGAGTTGAATACCTAAAAAACCTGAGGCTCTTGCAAAAATGAGCGCGGCGGCCCCGTACGACCGTAGAAACCCACGCCGGCAGCCCATACAAACAGCTTTGCAAGAGGCTCACCACAAACGAAAAAGCCCCGTCGCATGACGGGGCTTCTGGAGCGACGTCGCGATTAAGCGGCGACGATGCTCACGTAACGGCGCATGAACTCGCCTTTCTTCTCGAACTTGATCACGCCTTCGATCTTGGCGAACAAGGTGTGGTCCTTGCCCATGCCAACGCCGTAGCCAGCGTGGAATTCGGTGCCGCGCTGACGGACGATGATGTTGCCTGGCTTGATAACCTGGCCGCCATACATCTTCACGCCAAGGCGTTTCGATTCTGAGTCGCGACCGTTACGAGTACTACCACCAGCCTTCTTGTGAGCCATGGTTCAATTCTCCAATAAATTCAGGGGAACCGGGCGATTAAGCCTGGATACCGGTGATTTTGATCTCGGTGAACCACTGGCGGTGGCCCATACGCTTCATGTGGTGCTTACGACGACGGAACTTGATGATGCGAACCTTGTCGTGACGGCCTTGCGAAACGACTTCGGCAACCACTTTAGCGCCGGCGACGACTGGTGCACCGATGGTGACTTCTTCACCGTTGGCAACCAGCAGAACGCGATCGAAAGTCACGGATTCGCCAGTGGCGACTTCCAGTTTTTCGACCTTGAGGAATTCACCTTCAGCGACTTTGTACTGCTTGCCGCCGGTAACGATTACTGCGTAAGACATGGTATTTCTCCGATAATCCTGCTCACCCAGCGCTTTATATGATGAGTATTGGCTGGCATGGCTGCATGGGGCTGGAACGGCCCTGTGCAATTGCGTAAGGCAGGTGCTGCCCAGGAAGTTAGGGTGCGCGATTGTACGCAACCGTGCTTTTGCTTGCAAGTCCCGCCCCCGGTCTGCGGGCACCGCGCCTTGACACACCGGGGCCTGCGACCTAGCATGCCGCGCAACCTCACTGGAGCAGCCGATGCAACCCCAAACCTTCTACCGCGCGGTAGCTGACGATTTCAGCGCCGTCGACGAGATCATCAAGAAGCAGCTGACCTCGCGCGTGCCGCTGGTATCGAAGATCGGCGACTATATCACGTCGGCTGGCGGCAAGCGCTTGCGTCCGTTGCTGGTGCTGCTATGCGGCAAGGCGCTGGGCCGCGAAGGCGACGACCTGCGGCTGCTGGCGGCGACCATCGAGTTCCTGCATACCGCCACCCTGCTGCACGACGATGTGGTCGACATGTCAGGCATGCGCCGCGGCCGCTCCACCGCCAACGCGCTGTGGGGCAACGCGCCGAGCGTGCTGGTGGGCGACTTCCTCTACTCGCGCTCGTTCGAAATGATGGTCGAACTGGGCTCGATGCCGGTCATGCAGATCTTGTCCAAGGCCACCCGCGTGATCGCCGAGGGCGAAGTATTGCAGCTGTCGCGGGTGCGCGATGCCAGCACCACGGAAGAGGTCTACATGGACGTCATCCGTGGCAAGACCGCGATGCTGTTCGAAGCCTCGACCCACAGCGCTGCGGCACTGGCCGGTGCTGACCAGGCCCAGCGCGAGGCCCTGCGCACCTTCGGTGACCACTTGGGCGTGGCGTTCCAGCTGGTCGACGACCTGTTGGACTACGAAGGCGATGCCCAAGCCCTGGGCAAGAACGTCGGCGACGACCTGGCCGAAGGCAAGCCGACCCTGCCGCTGATCTACACCATGCGCGAGGGCACACCGGAGCAGGCTGCGTTGGTGCGCAAAGCGATCCAAAAAGGTGGCCTGGAAGACCTGGAGCAGATTCGCGAGGCCGTCGAAGCCTCGGGCGCACTGAAGTACACCGCCGAGCTTGCGCGCGACTATGTCAAGCGCGCCATCGCCTGCCTGGAAGTGCTGCCGGCCAGCCAATACCGGGATGCGCTGGTCGAACTGAGCGAGTTCGCGGTCGCCCGCACGCACTGACAGCCCTAGCCGTCCTCTTCGCGGGTGAACCTGCCCCCACACAAAACGTGGGAGCGGGTTCACCCGCGAAGCTTTTGTACGGGCAAAACATTTCTCGCGCAAAACCTTATACAATGTGGGCTTTTAACCCCGTCTGTTTAAGGATACGAAGTGAGCACCTTGCCGCCCTGCCCCAAATGCAACTCCGAATACACCTAC
This sequence comes from Pseudomonas promysalinigenes, assembly GCF_014269025.2. Taxonomy (NCBI): domain Bacteria; kingdom Pseudomonadati; phylum Pseudomonadota; class Gammaproteobacteria; order Pseudomonadales; family Pseudomonadaceae; genus Pseudomonas; species Pseudomonas promysalinigenes. The sequence goes on from NZ_CP077094.1 coordinate 4,297,486, forward strand.
GAGGATGGCACCCAGCTGATCTGCCCCGAGTGCGCACACGAATGGTCCGCCAGCGGCGAAGCTGAAGCCGCAAGCGATGACGTGGTGAAGAAGGACTCGGTCGGCAACGTTCTGCAGGACGGCGATACCGTTACTGTGATCAAGGACCTCAAGGTCAAAGGGTCGTCCCTGGTGGTCAAGGTTGGTACCAAGGTCAAGAACATCCGCCTGTGCGATGGCGACCACGACATCGACTGCAAGATCGATGGCATCGGCGCAATGAAGCTGAAGTCGGAATTCGTGCGCAAGGTCTGATTACAAAATCCGCCAATTGGCGCTTGCTATTCTGATAATAGGAATTATTCTCATTGGAGTCATTTTCAAGGAGAATAGCCATGACTTATCTGATAGACGCCTGGCTGGATCGTCCCCACCCCTACCTGCGCATTCTTCATCGCGAAACCGGTGAGGTCTGCGCAATGCTTGAAGAAGACGCCTTGGACGAGCTGCGTGACCAGGGTGATCTGGACTTGTGCGGGCTCAATTCTAGCGAGCCGATGGTGCTCAAGGAGCTGGTGCGCAATTTGTTCCTGTTCTGCTACGCGCGGGCCTTGCGCCCAGGGGGAACAGACTGGAATTGAGGCCGGCAGCGCCGGCCTCAGCGGCATTACAGAACGTCGAGCAGCTCGACGTCGAACACCAGAGTACTGTGCGGGGGAATGCCACCAACGCCTTGGGCGCCGTAGGCCAGTTCGCTCGGCACGTACAGGCGCCATTTGCTGCCGGCGTTCATCAGCTGCAAGGCTTCGGTCCAGCCAGCGATCACGCCACCAACCGGAAATTCTGCCGGCTGGCCACGGTCGTAGGAGCTGTCGAAGACGGTGCCGTCGATCAGGGTGCCGTGGTAGTGGGTGCGCACGTTGCTTTCGCGGGTCGGCTTGGCGCCATCACCTGCGGTCAGCACTTCGAACTGCAGGCCCGAAGCCAGGGTGGTGACGCCGTCACGCTTGGCGTTCTCGACCAGGAATTGCTTGCCAGCAGCAGCGGCGGCTTCGGCTTTGGCAGCAGCTTCTGCTTGCATCACCTCGCGGATGACCTTGAAGCTGGCCGACAGGTCGGCCTCGCTGACACGGCTGTCGGCGCCGTTGAAGGCGTCGGTCAGGCCGGCCAGGATGGCTTCCAGGCTGACGCCTGGTGGTGGGTTGTCGCGCAGTTGGCCGCCCAGCTGACGGCCAATGCCGTAGCTGACGCGGGTTTCGTCGGTGGACAGGTTGAGTTCGGACATTGTCGTGCTCCACTGCAGGGCGCCATGCAGCCGCGCCCGTGATGAAAAGGGCGAGCAGCCTAGCACACTGCTAGCGCCGCTCGTTAATTGAAACCAGCGCTCGCCCCAGCGGGGCGATCAGTGCTTGGTCAGCTTATCCAGGTAGCCCATGCAGAAGGCCGAAACCACGAAGGTCATGTGGATGATCACGTACCACATCAGGTACTCGGTAGAGATGTTCTGCGCGTCCATGAACACCCGTAGCAGGTGAATGGATGAAATCGCCACGATCGATGCAGCCACTTTCATCTTCAGCGACGAAGAGTCCATCTTGCCCAGCCAGTTGAGCTTCTCCTTGCTCTCGTCGATGTCCAGCTGCGAGACGAAGTTTTCGTAACCGGAGATCATCACCATCACCAGCAGACCGCCAACCAGCGACATGTCGATCAGCGACAGGATGACCAGAATCAGGTCGGCTTCGCTGAGCGCGAAGACGTTAGGCAGGACGTGGACAACTTCCTGGAAGAACTTCAGCGCCAAGGCAAGCAAGCCGAGGGACAGGCCGAAGTAGATGGGAGCGAGCAGCCAACGGGAGGCGTACATCGCGTTCTCGAGAAAACGTTCCATGAGGGTTTGGGACTCGTCAGGTGACTGAAAAACGAGCGCGAGTATAGCCAGCCACCTGTGACAGCAAAAGCCTGCGGCATGGTGCCGCGCTACTGAATGTGTGGGCTCAGGTTTCAGGATGGAACTGATAGTCCCCCAGGTTGCGGCAGCGCTCACCGTTGATACGCCGCAGCTGTGCCTGCAAGTGCAGGCACCAGATCTGTGGATCATCGGCCACCTGATACCCGTGCAAAGTCAGGCTGTCGAGAATGGCGTTGAGCACGGACTCGGCCACCATCGGCCCATGGAAGGGGCCTTGGGCTTTTATCGCCGAGGGTTGTTCACCGGCCATGCCGGCGGCAAACAGCAAGGTCCACATACCGTTGTCACCGGCCAATGGGCGAATGCTGCATTCGATACGGGTCACCAGGCCAAGGCACTGGCGAGTAAGGCTGAGGTTGCGCATGGCCGCGTCCCCTCCAATGAACCCTGTTCAGCCCGGAACACCCGGGCTGTTTCCATCCTGAACCCTGATACTGTCCTTAAGTTCCAGCATAGAAGAACAGCACGAAAAGATGGAAAACCGGCGCTGAACGGTAGCACATGGCCGCTAGCGCCGGTTTATTGACTCAAGCCGGTTTGGCTTGAGCGATTACCTCTTCCAAGCGCTCTTTCTCTGCACGCTCGATTTCCTCCTCACCGATCATCTCGGCAATCTCCCGCAGGCGCTCGACAACCCTGGCATTCACGCTGCCCTCGGTGAACTGGCCCTTGTCATCGAGAACCCCGGCCTCCTCGCCCACCAGCAGGCTCAGGGCTTCGTCAGCCTGGCTCACGGCATAGACGTGGAACATGCCGTTTTCCACCGCCTGCAGCACGCGTTCGTCGAGCATCAGGGTAGCGACGTTGGCGCGCGGGATGATTACCCCTTGCTCGCCGGTCAGGCCACGGGCCTCGCAAAGACGGAAGAAGCCCTCAATCTTCTCGTTGACCCCACCCACCGCCTGCACTTCGCCGAACTGGTTGATCGAGCCGGTGATGGCAAAGCATTGTTTGAGCGGCGTGCGCGACAAGGCCGAGATCAGCGTGCACGCTTCACCCAGCGAAGCACTGTCGCCATCGACGTAGCCGTAGGACTGCTCCAGGGCGATGCTGGCGGAAATCGCCAGAGGGAATTCCTGGGCATAACGGCTGCCCAGGTAACCGGTAAGGATCATCACACCCTTGGAGTGAATCGGCTGGCCAAGGTTGACCTCGCGCTCGATGTCGACGATGCCGCTGCCACCGGGGTAGACCGTGGCAGAGATACGCGCCGGCATGCCGAAGGCCGAGTCGCCGACTTCAAGCACGGTCAAGCCATTGCACTTGCCGATGGCCGCGCCTTCGGTATCGATCAGGATGATGCCGGCCAGCATGTCGTCGAGCACCCGTTGCGATACCCGCCCGGTACGGGTGGCCTTGGCCTTGAGTGCACGCTCGATGTGGCCGGCGTCGGTCATCTCGTCGCTGGCCAACTGACGGATGAAATCAGCTTCGCTGACCAACTGGAACAGGTCGCCAATACGCGCCGACAGGCGCGATTGGTTTTCTGCCAGGCGGGCGCTGTAGGTGGCAAGGCGCGCCACCGCATCACTGGTCAGCGGTGCCATGCCCTCTTCGTTGGTACGGGTGCGCAGCAGCTGAGCGAACTGCTCGAGGTTCTCGTCGACCATCGGCATGTCTTCGTCGAAGTCGACCAGTACGCGGAACATCTCCTGGAAGTCCGGGTCGTGGTCCTGCAGCGCGTAGTACAACTGGCGCGAGCCGATGATCACCAGCTTGATGTTCAGAGGAATCATCTGCGGGGTCAGGCTGACTGTCGCGACACGGCCCAGCTCACCCAGCGGCGACTCCATTTTCAGCTTGCGCGACTGCAAGGCGCGCTTGAGCGCGTCCCAGACGAACGGCTCGCCGAGCATCTTTTCCGCTTCCAGAATCAGGAAACCGCCGTTTGCGCGGTGCAGCGCGCCGGGGCGCAACTGCCGATAGGAAGTATAAAGCGCGCCTTGGTCGGTGCTGTATTCGATGCGGCCGAACAGGTTGTCGTAGGTTGGGTGCGGCTCGAACACCACTGGCGCACCCCCGTCGGCGTGGTGGCCAACCACCAGGCTTGGCGCGTACTGCTCTTCGAGCAGCTTGCGCGCAACCGCGTCGGTCTTGCTGTCCTCAACCAGCTGCTCGACCACGGTACGCAGCAGATTCAGCTGCATGGACTGCAAGTAGGCGCAGACAGCCGCATTTTCGGCGTATTTTTCCGACAATGGCGCCAGCAGCGGTTGCAGCGCCAGGGTGATGGTTTCTTCGTTGAGCTGACGAAGCTGGTTGTTCGACTCACGTTTCCATTGCGGCAGGCTGGCAAGCTCCTCGTTGAGCTGCTCCTCCAGCAAGGCAATGTCCTCATGAAACTGCTCGCGAACGTCTTCTGGCAACTGGGCGAATTCGGCCTCGTCCAGCGCCTTGCCATCGGCCATCGGGGTGAAGGCGACATTGCTGGCATCGCGGTACAGGGCCACGTCCTTTTCCAGCGAGGCACGCTCGATCACATCCAGCGCGCGGTCGTAGCGCTGATTGAAGGCGCGGTCGATGGCGCCTTTCTTTTGCTGGTAGGAAGGGTGCTCGAACACCGCCGGGAAGGTTGCCAGCAGGTTATCGATCAAGCCGTTCATGTCGCTGATGAACTCGGCCGCGCTGCCCGAAGGCAACTCCAGTGCACGGGGCTCGCGGGTGTCATCGAAATGGTTGACGTAAAGCCAGTCGCTGGGGGTTTGCTGGCGCTTGCCTTCGGCCTTGAGGTAGCGCTTGACGAATGAGAAGCGGCCCGTCCCGGGCTCGCCCATCACATACACGTTATAACCAGGGCGCGGCATTGCCACGCCGAACTGCAGGGCCTCGACAGCACGTTCTTGGCCCAGGACTCCGCGAAACGGTTCCAGATCGTCGGTATTGGTAAAGGCAAACTGCTCGGGTGAGAAACGCCGGGTCAGGGCTTCAGGCGCAAGACGCAGGCGCGCAGCGACAGGATCGGGCATTGGGTTTCCTTACTTCGGCGGGGCAGATACTCAGCATTCTGGCGCTGCCAGCGCGCGCGTTGCAAGGCTCTGCCGGACTTTATATCGCAACGGCGAAGCTGCAACGCCATGCAAATTTTTCGCAATCAATGACGCAACCTTTAGAACATGCCTAAACTCCAACTTGCGCGGGTGGGTGAAATGCTTTCCCGACTTGGCAACCGAGTTGCCAGATAACCCTGACCCTTGGTTAAGACAAATAGAGAATAAAGCTATGAAACGGATTCTTCTGGGTACTCTGTTCACCGTGGTTTCGCTCAACGCCCTCGCTGAAGCGCCGGGCGGCCCGAACTGCGGCTGGGGCAACATGCTGTTCGAAGGCCAGCGCGGTACGCCGGCCCACTTCCTGGCTTCGACCACCAACGGCACCTCCGGTAACGCCACCTTCGGCATGACCTCCGGTACCAACGGCTGCTCGACCAAGGCTTCGCTGACCTACGGCGGCAAGTCCTGGTTCGCCATGAATGGCATGATGAACGAACTGTCCGAAGACATGGCCATGGGCCAGGGCGAAGCCCTGACCACCTATGCCGTGGTTCTGGGCGTCGCTCCTGAAGATCGCGGCTACTTCGCCTCGGTCACCCACCAGCACTTCAACCAGATCTTCAGCAGCGCCGATGCAACCGCTGAAACCGTGCACACCAACACCCTGGCCGTTCTGAAGAACGACCCACGTCTGGCCAAGTACGCTACCGAGGCCTGATTGCAGCTACTCCCGCCCCTTCGGGGGCGGGTTTCGCCTTTTCGGCATCGTTTAGAAGTAGTTGCCCCATATGCTCAAACGCCTCGCTTCCCTCGCGCTGCTAGCCTGCGCGCCTGTTCATGCCATGCCCGTTGTGCACGCCGACCGCATTCAGCAACTGGCCAACACCCCGTATTGGATTGCCCTGGGCCACTATGAAACCGCCAAGCTCGGAGGCTGGCGCAGCTATGTGGACGATGACGCCTTCTTCCTTGCCAAGGACGGTGCTCATCACCCGGACCAGGAGCTGGAAGCCACCGTGCAAGCGCTGTATGCCCCCGCCAGCCTCGGTGACAAGCATGCCCAGTGCGTATTTCCCGCGCGCACCCGCTGGTTGCGTGAACAACTTGACCTGCAAGGCCTGCCGCAGCCCGATTGTCAGGAATTCAAGACGTGGTACCAGTCGATCGACCCGCACAGTGCGGCGCTGATCTTTCCGGCAGCCTACCTGAACAGCCCCTCATCGATGTTCGGCCATACCTTGCTGCGCATCGACCAGACCAACACCCGCAGCGACGACACCACGCTGCTGAGCTACGCGATCAACTTCGGTGCCTATATCGAAGGCAGCGACAACAGCATTCTGTATGCCTGGAAAGGCCTGATGGGCGGTTACCCGGGCCTGTTCGCGCTCATGCCTTACCAAGAGAAGCTCTCTGAATACCGCAGCCTTGAGAACCGCGACCTGTGGGAGTACCAGTTGGACCTGACCCCGGAGGAAACCGGGCGCATGGTCGAGCATGTCTGGGAGCTGAAACAGATCCAGTTCGATTATTTCTTCTTCGACGAAAACTGCTCGTACCGCCTACTGGAGCTGCTGCAAGTGGCCCGTCCGAGCCTGGACCTGACCTCGCAGTTCCCCCTCACTGCCATTCCTACCGACACGGTCAAGGCGGTGAAGCAATCTGGCCTGGTAGCCAGCGAAATTTATCGCCCGTCACGCGAACGTGAATTACTGGCCCGCGCCGAGCCACTGGACCATGCCGAAAAACGTCAGGTATTGGCTGTCAGTGCCGACACCACGCAACTGCAAAGCCCCGACTTCAAAGCCCTGCCCCGCGATCGCCAGGCACTGGTGCAGGATGCCGCCTACCGCTTGGAGCGCTACCGTGCCAATGGGCAGGAGCGAGACCCTGGGCAGGCCAAGCGCAGCTTCGAGCTGCTGCGAGCGATCAACACCAACCCGCCACCGCCCCTGCAGATCGAACGCCCCGGCTTGCCTGAGGACGGCCACGACTCGCGTACCTGGCAATTGGGGGTAGGCACTCGTGAGGATCGCGCCTATGCCGAATATGGCCTGCGCATGGCCTACCACGACCTTAATGACAACGCCTATGGCTTCCCATTGGGTGCACAGATCGAGATTCTGCAACTCAAGGTGCGCCAGTACGAAGGCAACGACTGGCAGGTTCAGCGCCTTGATCTTGCCACCATCCGCTCCCTGACCCCACGCAACGAGCTGCTCAAACCATGGTCCTGGCAGGTGGCAGGTGGCCTGGAACGGGTGCCTGGTAAACATGACGATGAGGTGCTGGTCAGCCATGTGAATGGCGGCGCCGGTGGTACCTGGCAACTGGCCGACGACCTGCTGGGCTTCGCCCTGGGCACGGTGCGGGTGGAGCACCACAACGACTTCGCCCAGTTCATCGCCCCAGCGACAGGGTTCAATGGTGGGCTGCTGTGGCGCAACGGCCTGGGCAACATGACCTTGGAAGCCAAGGGTGATTACTTCACCAATGGCGAAGTCCGGCGCAGCATCAGCCTGAACCAGCAGTGGGAGATCAGCCAGAACCTGGGGCTGAGGTTGAGTGCTTCGCGGCAGTTCAGCCATTTGGCGACGGCGCAGAACGAAGTGATGCTGCAGCTGAAGTGGTATCACTATTGAGGCCAATGAGGGCGCCATGCGCCCTACTGGCAGCACACCCGGCGCCTGCCAATGTGAACCCAGCGACTCTTTGACACTGTTTTGACAGCCCCCCGACAAATCGCCACCTAGACTTTGCGGTATCTCCCAAAGGGTTCAGGTGGTCATGTTGCGGTACCTTTTCGGCTTGTGCGTCGCGCTGCTACTGGCGGCTTGCGAAACTACCCACGATCAGATGATCGGGCATGGCTACCCGCCTGCTTACGCCGACGGTTATCAGGACGGTTGCAGCAGCGGCCACCAGGCTGCCGGGCTGATGGTCGGCAACTTTCGCAAGAACGTGCCACGCTACCTGCACGAGCGACAGTATGAAGCCGGCTGGGACGATGGTTTTCGCCAGTGCCAGGCGATGCAGAACAGCGAGGAGCAGCGCCAATACCACGAGCGTTTCTGGGACGAGCGCGACCGTCAGTGGCAGCAGGAGAAAGACCAAAGCGCGGCCCGGGCCTACCGCCGCTGAATGCGGACTGAGCAGCGTCGCAAACCGACATCCACTGAAACCTCAAGCCTGCCATGCTGGTCTGCATTACGAGGAGGCCATCGCATGAGCCGAGCATTCGTCAACGAAGACCAAGCCGCCGCCCAGGCCGACCAGCCTGTGGAACGACGTGTCAGCGACCAGCCCAATTACGTTACCGCCAATGGCTTGCGCCAGCTGCAACAGCGCGTGAGCGAGTTGAATGCATTGCGCAGCGAGCTACAGGCCCAGGGTGAGCGCGCAGACAAGCAGCGCCTGGCCGATACCGAGCGTGACCTTCGTTACTTCAACGCGCGAGTACAGAGTGCGCAGGTAGTGCCGGCGGCCACATCGCGTAGCAGCGTGCAGATTGGCAGCCGGGTAAGGTTCATCGATGAGCAGGACCAGACGCACGAAGTGCAGCTGGTAGGCGAAGACGAAGCCGATGCCGGGCGCGGGATGATCAACTGGGGTTCACCGCTGGGGCGCGCCCTGCTCGGGGCAGTGCCCGGGGATGAGGTGGTATGGCGGCGACCGTTGGGCGAGCAGATGATCGAGGTGGTTGAAATCAGCTGAATGCACGGGGCTGGCTGTGTGCCAGCCCCGTCAGCCCTGATCAGACCACGCCCTGGGCCAGCATGGCATCGGCGACTTTCACGAAACCTGCAATGTTGGCACCTTTGACGTAGTTGACCTTGCCGTCGGCCTCTTCACCGTAATGGACGCAGGCATGGTGAATCGACTGCATGATGTTGTGTAGCTTGCTGTCCACTTCACCGGCCGTCCACAGCAGGCGCATGGCGTTCTGCGACATCTCAAGGCCCGATACGGCCACCCCACCGGCGTTGGACGCTTTGCCTGGGGCATAAAGGATGCCGGCATCGATGAACAAATCTACCGCTGCCAGCGTGGTAGGCATGTTGGCGCCCTCGGCTACGCAGATGCAGCCGTTGCGTAGCAACGTGCGAGCGTCTTCGAGATCCAGCTCGTTCTGCGTGGCACACGGCAGCGCGATGTCGCATGGCAGGCTCCAGGGCGTCTGGCCCTTGCGGAACTCCAGGCCAAAGGCCTCGGCAAGCTCGCTGATGCGCCCGCGTGCGACGTTCTTGAGCTGCATCACCGCTTCCCATTGGGCTTCGGTCAGGCCGCCTTCGGCGTACAGCGTACCCTCGGAGTCGGACAGCGAAATCACCTTGCCGCCCAAGTCCATGACCTTGCGCGCAGCGTATTGGGCAACATTGCCCGACCCGGAAATCGCCACGCGACGACCATCGACACGCAGGCCCTGGCGCTTGAGCATTTCTTCGGCGAAGTACACACAGCCATAGCCTGTGGCTTCAGGGCGGATCAGGCTACCGCCATAGGTCATGCCTTTGCCGGTCAGCACCGAGGTGAACTGGTTGGCCAGGCGCTTGTACTGGCCGAACATGAAGCCGATTTCGCGGGCGCCAACGCCAATATCCCCGGCCGGCACATCGCAATCGGCGCCAATGTGGCGGTACAGCTCGCTCATGAAGGCTTGGCAGAAGCGCATCACTTCAGCGTCGCTCTTGCCTTTGGGGTCGAAGTCCGAGCCTCCCTTACCGCCGCCCATCGGCAGCGAGGTGAGGGAATTCTTGAATACCTGTTCGAAGGCCAGGAACTTGAGCACGCTCAGGTTCACCGACGGGTGGAAACGCAGGCCACCTTTGTACGGCCCAATGGCGCTGCTCATCTGGATGCGATAGCCACGGTTGACCTGGACCTTGCCCTGGTCATCGACCCACGACACCCGGAACAGAACAGCGCGCTCAGGCTCGACCATGCGTTCGAGGATGCCCGACTGCAGGTAGCGAGGGTTAGCCTCCAGAAACGGCCATAGTGTGCGCAGCACTTCTTCCACTGCCTGATGGAATTCGGGCTGGCCTGGGTCGCGCTGTTGAAGGCGTGCGAGGAAACTGTCGACGGATTCGATCATGGTAGACATCTCACCAAGAGGATTGGACTTATTGGTTTTTCCCGGAATGTACCAAGAAGCAATCGCACCGGAACAGGGCAAAATGTCGTTTTTATGAAATTATTTGGTGCGTTTTATATAAGTGTATACAAAAAGCAGTCTGTCGATGGCTTCATGGCCGATCAGCTCACTGCCACTTGAGCCCAGCGAAATGGGTGCTGCGTGTCATTGGCGCAGACGCAGGATTATTCGCGGTATGGGTAACGTCAGGCACAAAAATGGGGCCACGAAGGGCCCCATTCTTGTGCATCAAAAAGACTGGCTTACTGGGCCAGCTTCTTGTGCCGCACACGGTGAGGCTGGGCAGCAGCGTCACCCAAACGCTTCTTACGGTCGGCTTCGTATTCGGTGTAGTTACCTTCGAAGAACACCACGTTCGAATCGTCTTCGTACGCCAGGATGTGAGTGGCCACACGGTCCAGGAACCAACGGTCGTGGGAAATCACAATGGCAGCCCCCGGGAAGTCCAACAGGGCTTCTTCCAGCGAGCGAAGCGTCTCAACGTCAAGGTCGTTGGAAGGTTCGTCGAGCAGCAGGACGTTGCCGCCCTCCTTCAGGGTCAAAGCCAAGTGCAGGCGGCCACGCTCACCACCGGACAGGTCCTTGACGAACTTCTGCTGGTCGCCGCCTTTGAAGTTGAAGCGGCCAACGTAGGTGCGCGATGGAATCTCGTAGTTACCGATGCGGATCTGGTCGGAGCCGTCAGAGATCTGCTGGAACACGGTCTTGGCGCCATCGAGGTCTTCACGGCTCTGGTCCACACAGGCCAGCTGCACGGTTTCGCCGATCTCGATGCTGCCAGAGTCTGGCTGCTCTTTGCCCATCAGCATACGGAACAAAGTGGACTTACCTGCACCGTTACCACCAATAACGCCGACGATAGCGCCTTTTGGCATGGCGAAAGACAGGTTGTCGATCAACACGCGATCGCCGTAGCCCTTGGTAACGTTCTTGAATTCGATGACCTTGTCACCCAGGCGCGGGCCGGCCGGGATGTAGATCTCGTTGGTTTCGCTGCGCTTCTGGAATTCCTGCGACTGCATTTCTTCAAAGCGCTGCAGGCGAGCCTTGGATTTGGACTGACGAGCCTTGGCGCCTTTACGCACCCACTCCAGTTCCTCTTTCATCGCCTTCTCGTGGGCACTCTGCTGCTTGGACTCCTGCGCCAGACGCTCCGACTTGGCTTCCAGCCAGCCCGAGTAGTTGCCTTCGTACGGGATACCAGCGCCGCGGTCCAGCTCGAGGATCCAGCCGGCGACGTTGTCGAGGAAGTAACGGTCGTGGGTGATGGCAACCACGGTGCCGGGGAAGTCATGCAAGAAGCGCTCGAGCCAGGCTACCGAGTCGGCGTCCAGGTGGTTGGTCGGCTCGTCCAGCAGCAGCATGTCAGGGGCCGACAGCAGCAAGCGGCACAGGGCCACGCGGCGCTTCTCACCACCGGACAAGTGCTCGATGCGGGCATCCCAGGCAGGCAGGCGCAGGGCGTCGGCGGCAACGTCCAGCTGACGCTCAAGGTTGTGGCCATCGGCAGCCTGCAGGATGGCTTCGAGCTTGGCCTGTTCGGCGGCCAGCTTGTCGAAGTCGGCATCTGGCTCGGCGTAAGCCGCGTAGACTTCGTCCAGGCGAGCCTGGGCGTCCTTGATCACACTGACCGCTTCCTCGACCACTTCACGCACGGTCTTGTTAGGGTCCAGTTGCGGTTCCTGCGGCAGGTAACCTACGTTGATGTCGGGCATCGGACGGGCTTCGCCGTCGAATTCCTTATCGACGCCAGCCATGATCCGCAGCAGGGTCGATTTACCGGCACCGTTCAGGCCGAGTACGCCAATCTTGGCGCCTGGGAAGAACGACAGGGAGATATTCTTGAGAATTTCCCGCTTCGGCGGCACGACTTTGCTCAGCCGATGCATGGTGTAGACGTATTGAGCCAAAACCAAGCCCTCTATCAGATAGGTAAAGACATCGACGATTGCCCCGGCATTGAGGGGGCAGGGGGATGTGTTTACGGGGTGTCATTGAACAAAGTCGACCATTCTACGCCAACGCGCAGCGTTGCACAGTGTGGTCGTATGGTGGCACGGGAGCATCGTGACCCTGAAGGCATCATGGCCTGGCCCGGCCCCTTCGCAGTTGAACCCGCTCACATTGACCTGGGCATCACTGTGGGAGCCAGGTGAACCGCGAGCGGGCCCGTGCAGCCGCCGAAAATGGCTCAGACGTGACGCTGTTTGCCAGCCTTGCCACGGGGCAGGCGGCTACGGCCTGCCTGCTCGGCCAGGCGCGCGGCGTAAGCGGCCTTGACGCTGAAGCCGCCGCTGCGAACGGGTTGCGTGGCAACGGTCGGCTCGCCAGCAGCCTTGCCAGCCGGCTTGGTCATGCCCGCCACAGGCACCTTTTCGACCGTCACCTGTGCCTTGGCAGTCTTGCGCAGCTCAGCCAGTGAGGGTGTCTTGTTTTTCGCGGCCCCTGCCGCCTCGGGTTTACCCAGCGAACGCTGGCAGGATTTGCAGGATACGTCCGTGGTCACGGCAGTGCTGACAAGGGTCTGACTGCTGCGCCCACAGGCGGAATCGAGGCCATTGGTGGAAAAGTGAGTAACCAAAACGGAACATCTCCGATACGTTGTCATTGAAGCGGGCGGCATTCTCGCACAGGATGCAGGGGCTTGCCGAACGGCTGCGCAGCACGACGACCATCGGCCTCGGACAATCGAGCTGGCACATTGCCACAATCACAGGCATGCTAGCCCGTTCGAATGTCCGGCTTTATAGTGCGCCCTCACGGTCAAGGCTCGTGCAGACACCGGCATATACCGTGCATGTTCCTACCCTGCCATCGCCAGCCCAATCGCAGGACCAACGCTTGACCAATCTCAAACCTTCGACCCTGCTGCGCCCCGCTCCGTCGGCCCCAGTCGCTTCGCTGCGGGGTTCGGTCAAAGGTGCGTTGGCCCTGCTGGCATTGATCCTGCTGGGGTTGCTGCTGTGGCAACTGCTCGCGCAGTTCCGCCACACCCAGGACGACCAGCGCCTGCAGCACCTCAATGCCAGTGCAGAACTCGCCGACCACCTGGGCCTGAACATGGCGCTCAAAGCCCAGCAGGCCCTCACTGTGCTCCAGCCTTACGTCAAAGCACCGGCGGCCGATGCGATGCCCAGTCTGCTGGCCACACTGCGCGAGCGCCTGTCTGATCTGCAGGACCTGGCGTGGCTGGACGAGGCTGGGCAGGTACGCAGCGACAGCCTGGAGGGCAGCCCCGACCGCCAGTTCATTGACGAGCTGCTGGGGTTGAGTCAAGGCCGGAATTTTTTCTACACCAACGCCGCAGACAATCGCACCCTCTACCTGCTGCTGCGTCAGACGACCGAACAAGGCCGCGGCTACTGGCTGCTGCGCCTGTCACCTAACTATTACCAAGTGCTCACTACCCACCTGGATAGCCCTGGGCATCCACTCTGGCTGCTGGAAAACAGCCGCACCGGCGAGGTACTGGAACGCCATGCTCCGGTACAAACCAGTGATGAGCCGCTGCAAAGCGTGATGCTCGCCTTCATCGACAACAGCACCTGGCAGTTGCGCGGCCTGTTCGACGCCGGCCAGGCTCGGAAGAACCTGCTGCCAGCCCTGATTGGCAAGTGCCTGCTGGCGCTGCTCTGTGCCCTGCTGCCGGTGTTGGCGCTGATCAGCATGCGCCGGCGCCAGCGTGCCTTGCACGAGGACCGTCGGCGCTACCACGAAATCTTCGAAGGCACAGGCGTAGCGCTGTGCGTGCTCGACCTGTCGAGCCTGCCTGGGCAGCTTGACCGCTATCATCTGCGCAACCTGGCCGGGCTCAAGCAAAGCCTGGCACTGGACCCTGGTTTGCGCCGTGCGCTGCTGCAAGAGCTCAAGATCACCGAGATCAACCAGGTGGCGCGCCACCTGCTCAACGTGCAATGTCACGAAGGGGCTTGGCAACGCTTGATCGACGGCAGCGGAGACGGCCGTGAAAGCGTGGGCATGCAACTGATCGACGCGCTGATCGAGCAACGCCCAACCCTGGAACTTGAAGTGCGCCTGTCCGCGCCGCTGGGTGGCGAGCTGCACCTGTGGCTGATGGCGCGCCTGCCACAAGAGCGTCGCGACTATCAGGCGGTGATCCTGAGCATCAGCGATATCACCAGCCGCAAACAGGTAGAACTGTCGTTGCTGGAGCGTGAAAGCTTCTGGTCCGACGTGGTGCGTACCGTGCCGGACCAGCTCTACGTGCAGGACGTGCTTAGCCAGCGAATGATCTTCAGCAACCGTCACCTGGGCCAAACCCTGGGCTACGACCGCACCCAGCTTGCCCAGATGGGCGATCGTTTCTGGGAGTTGCTGCTGCACCCTGAAGATGCCGAGCACTACCGGGCGCTGCGTCAGCAACAACGCGATCTTGCCCCCAGCCAGTCGCTGCACACGCAACTGCGCTTCCGCCACCATGACGGTGGCTGGCGCTGCTACGAGATTCGCGAGCAGGTGCTGACCCGCGATGAAGAAGGCTTGGTGACCCGCATCATCGGCATAGGCAAGGATGTCACGGTGCAGATCGAGGCCAGCCAGTCGCTGCGCGACAGCGAACAACGCTATCGCATGCTTGCCGAAAGCATCAGCGACGTTATCTTTTCCACCGACAGCCGCCTGCAACTGAACTACCTCAGCCCGTCGGTGCAGGCCGTGCTGGGTTACCAGGCCGAGTGGATCTTCGCCAACGGCTGGCAATCGATCATCGCCAACCCCGCTCAGCTCACCGGCATCTACAGCCTGATGGAGCGGGTGAGCAAAGCCTTGGGTGACAGCGAACTGCTGGAGCGTCTGCGCAGCCAGCTGCCAACGCAGCTGTTCTTGTTCGACTGCATGCGCGCCGATGGCCGCAAAATCCCCATCGAACTGCGGCTGGTGCTGGTGTGGGACGATCAGCAACGCTTCCAGGGCGTGCTTGGGGTTGGCCGTGACATCAGCCAGCAGCGTCGTGCGGAAAAAGACCTGCGCATGGCCGCGACGGTTTTCGAGCATTCCACCTCGGCGATCCTCATCACCGATCCAGCAGGTTACATCGTGCAGGCCAACGAAGCATTCAGCCGGGTCAGCGGCTACGCGGTCAGCGATGTGCTCGACCAGTTGCCGGCCATGCTGGTGGTCGAGGACCAGCAGGAAAGCCACTTGCGCTACGTACTCAAGCAACTTCACCAGCGCGGCAGCTGGGAAGGCGAAGTGTGGCTCAAGCGCCGCGACGGCGACCGCTACCCAGCCTGGGTCGGCATCACCGCGGTGCTGGACGACGAGGGCGACCTGGCCAGCTATGTATGCTTTTTCACCGACATCAGCGAGCGCAAGGCTAGCGAACAGCGCATTCATCGCCTGGCCTACTACGACGCCCTGACGCACCTACCCAACCGCACGTTGTTCCAGGACCGGCTGCACACCGCGCTGCAACAGGCCGAGCGGCAGAAGTCTTGGGTTGTGCTGATGTTCCTTGACCTGGACCGCTTCAAGCCGATCAACGACTCCCTGGGCCATGCGGCAGGCGACCGCATGCTCAAGGACATGGCTCTGCGCCTGCTGGCCTGCGTCGACGAAGACGATACAGTGGCGCGCATGGGCGGCGACGAGTTCACCTTACTGCTGCAACCACGCGCCACCCGTGACATGGCCTTGAACCGAGCCATTCATGTTGCCGAAAACATCCTCGGCGGCCTGGTGCGGCCGTTCGTGCTCGAAGGCCGTGAGTTTTTCGTCACCGCCAGCATCGGTATTGCACTCAGCCCGCAGGATGGCAACGAGCTGAGCCAGTTGATGAAGAACGCCGACACCGCCATGTACCACGCCAAAGAGCGCGGCAAGAACAACTTCCAGTTCTATCAGACCGAAATGAACGCCAGCGCCCTGGAGCGCCTGGAGCTGGAAAGCGACCTGCGCCACGCCTTGGAACAGAACGAGTTCATCCTCTATTACCAGCCGCAGTTCAGCGGTGACGGCAAGCGCCTTACCGGTGCCGAGGCGCTGCTGCGCTGGCGCCACCCGACTCGAGGGCTGGTACCGCCTGGGGATTTCATCCCGGTCATCGAAGAGTTGGGGCTGGTGGTGGATGTTGGCGACTGGGTGCTGCGCGAGGCCAGCCGCCAGCTCAAGCACTGGCACAAGAACAAGGTACGTGTGCCGAAGGTGTCGGTGAACATCTCGGCGCGGCAATTCTCCGATGGCCAACTGGGCACGCGTATCGCAACCATTCTCGAGGAAACCAACCTGCCACCGGCGTGCCTGGAGCTGGAGCTGACCGAAAGCATCCTGATGCGTGAGGTCGATGAAGCAATGCAGATTCTGGCCAGCCTGAAGAACCTGGGCCTGAGCATCGCGGTCGACGACTTCGGCACCGGTTACTCGTCGCTGAACTACCTCAAGCAGTTCCCAATCGACGTGCTGAAAATTGACCGCACGTTCGTCGACGGCCTGCCCGAAGGCGAGCAGGACGCGCAGATCGCTCGGGCTATCATCGCCATGGCCCACAGCCTGAACCTGGCGGTGATCGCCGAAGGTGTCGAGACCCATGAACAACTGGAGTTCCTGCGCGAGCATGGCTGCGACGAAGTCCAGGGCTACCTGTTCGGGCGGCCGATGCCGGCCCATCAGTTCGAGGCGCAGTTCTCCAACGAAACGCTGTTCATGTTTCAGTGAACAGTACAGTGCAGTGGGAGTAAATGTCCTGGCTGCGCAGGCCCCGCGAACATCGACGCAGCCGCTGCGATCCACCGCGCCGCAGGCTTCGCGCAAACCCCGCACAAAGCCCGCGTCATGGCTAAATCCTGGGCAAAAAAACGGACTCAAAAGTCAACTCCCGTGACCAGCCAGCCCAGACACGGCGCGGGATGCAACATGAAGCCCATTGGTCCGCGACTTGATGCCACTTCATATGCCAGGCGCGGATCAATCGGTTAGAATGCCCCCCCAAATTACCCCGATCCTTGAGGACCGCCATGTTCAGCCGTGATTTGACCATTGCCAAGTACGACGCCGAGCTCTTCGAAGCCATGCAGCAAGAAGCCCTGCGCCAGGAAGAGCATATCGAGCTGATCGCTTCGGAAAACTACACCAGCCCGGCAGTCATGGAAGCCCAGGGCTCGGTCCTGACCAACAAGTACGCCGAAGGCTACCCAGGCAAGCGCTACTACGGTGGCTGCGAATACGTCGACGTGGTCGAGCAACTGGCCATCGACCGTGCCAAGGAGCTGTTCGGCGCTGACTACGCCAACGTTCAGCCACACGCAGGCTCGCAAGCCAACGCCGCGGTCTACCTGGCGCTGCTGTCGGCCGGTGACACCATCCTGGGCATGAGCCTGGCCCACGGCGGCCACCTGACCCACGGTGCTTCGGTCAGCTCTTCGGGCAAGCTGTACAACGCCATCCAGTACGGCATCGACGGCAACGGCCTGATCGACTACGACGAAGTCGAGCGCCTGGCCGTCGAGCACAAGCCGAAAATGATCGTTGCCGGCTTCTCGGCCTACTCGCAGGTTCTGGACTTCGCCCGCTTCCGCGCCATCGCCGACAAGGTCGGTGCCTACCTGTTCGTCGACATGGCCCACGTTGCCGGCCTGGTTGCCGCTGGCGTCTACCCGAACCCAGTGCCATTCGCCGACGTGGTCACCACCACCACTCACAAGACCCTGCGCGGCCCACGTGGTGGCCTGATCCTCGCTCGCAAGAACGAAGAGATCGAGAAGAAGCTGAACTCCGCCGTCTTCCCTGGTGCCCAGGGTGGCCCGCTGGAGCACGTGATCGCTGCCAAGGCCATCTGCTTCAAGGAAGCCCTGCAGCCTGAGTTCAAGGCTTACCAGCAGCAGGTAGTGAAAAACGCCCAGGCCATGGCCGAAGTGTTCATCGAGCGTGGTTTCGATGTGGTATCCGGTGGTACCCAGAACCACCTGTTCCTGTTGTCGCTGATCAAGCAGGAAATCTCCGGTAAAGATGCAGACGCTGCCCTGGGCAAAGCCTTCATCACCGTGAACAAGAACTCGGTCCCGAACGACCCACGTTCTCCGTTCGTCACCTCGGGCCTGCGTTTCGGCACCCCAGCTGTGACCACCCGTGGTTTCAAGGAAGCCGAATGCCGCGAGCTGGCCGGCTGGATCTGCGACATCCTGGCCGACCTGAACAACGAAACGGTGATCGACGCTGTGCGCGAGAAGGTAAAAGCCATCTGCAAGAAGCTGCCGGTATACGGCAACTGATTGGCGAACGCCTGATGTGAGGAAGCCCGGCCATGTGCCGGGCTTTTTCGTTTCATCTTGCCGTGCGGTACAGGTTCCAGGTGGGGCCGCCGTCGCATGGGGACTACCTTGGGGCCTCGATCAGCTGCCCTAGCGGAGGGCCTCATGCCTACTGATGTAGAACGCTCATTCACTGCCAACCTGCAGGTGGACGGTTACCCGGTCAACGTGCTGGGCAACATGACCACAGGGCCAGTAGTGCTCGCCAGCCCACATAAGCTTCCAGCCTACGGGGTGAATGGCACCCATACCCTGGGCATGCTCGATGCACTGGACAAAGACTGGAGCCATGAGCAGGAGCTCGGGCTGATCAGCTTCGACAAAGCCCCCCAGCCGCCGACGCTGTTGCTGTACTTTCGCTACAGCCAAGCGGGCTACCGTATTTATCTGCGAAGCGGGCCGCACTTCGGCAAAGGAGTATTCACCACTGCCGATGGTCTGGTGAACGTGCAACCGACCAAGCCTACCTACCCCACCCAGTGGCAACTCATAGACGCGCAACGCGATGCACCGTTCGACGTTTACCAGGTCAGTGAAAACCAGTGCGATATTCGCGCGACCAACCCAGATGGGCACCCACTGGAGGTACATGGGTTGTTTCCAGTGGGTGGATTTCTGGCCTGCTACCCCGCAGCCCACTCCAGCACCCTAAACCTGATCATTCTCGAACGCGGCGTGGACTGGCTCAATCCAGGCTGACCTCAAAGCGCTGGCGGCGCGAGCTGGGCCATGTAATCACTGCCCACTCGACGCCGGCGCGTATTACCCTGTGCACCGATGACCATTTCCAAGCACAGGCCACCCATTTGACCAGAGAGCAACTCGAAAGCCAGCAGATCCCCCTCTATTTTGCCGCCGTAGTGGCCGCCGTGGTTTTCGGCCTACTGGCGACTGATGCTGCTCAGCATCTTCACCTGCTGGTCACCCCCGCCATCGCCGTCCTGATGTATGCGATGTTTCTGCAGATCCCCTTCCTCGACGTGCGGCAGAGTCTGAGCAACCGCCGCTTCATGGCCGCGCTGCTGGTCGCCAATTTCATCCTCATGCCGCTGCTGGTGTGGGCACTGACCCGCGGCCTGGACGAACACCCGGCGATCCTGATCGGCGCCCTGATGGTGTTGCTTACACCCTGTATCGACTACGTAGTGGTGTTTACTCACATTGGCAAAGGCGATGCGCGCCTGACCCTGGCCGCAACGCCAGTACTGTTACTGGCGCAGCTGGTGCTGCTGCCGCTGTACCTCACCCTTCTGCTGGGCGACAGCAGCGCGGTGGTGGTCAGCATCACCCCCTTCGTGGAGGCGTTCGTGCTGCTGATCGTGTTGCCGATGGCGCTGGCCATTCTTACGAACGTTAGTGCCCGCCGCCACCGTATGGTAGCGGCATGGAACGAGGCCTGGGCGTGGATGCCAGTGCCGGCCATGGCGTTGGTGCTAGTGGCTGTGGTCGCTTCGCAGATTGCCCTGGTGTTGCGGGATTTTGACCAGTTGCTGCCGGTGATCCCGGTATACATCAGTTTTATGCTGCTGGCGCCACTGCTGGGCTTGGCCTCAGCGCGCCTGCTGCGCCTGCCGGTAGCCCAGGCACGCTCGGTCACCTTCAGCGCCGCGACACGCAACTCGCTGGTGGTGCTGCCATTGGCCCTGGCGTTGCCGGAGGGCCTGGGCGGCCTGGCGGCCGCAGCTGTGATTACTCAGACATTGATAGAGCTTGTCAGTGAGCTGATTTATGTTCGAATCATCCCAAGGCTGGTGCGGTAGGTCACTTGCCTGCAACCAGCACGTAGCACATGGGTATGCGCAACGCGTTTTGCTCATAAATCGCGTAGATGTCTTCCCGATTGGAATGCGGGTACTCGTTGAAAGCACGCAGCTGCAGCCCTGCGCCGATGACACCGGCCAGCACATCGCCCACTCGGTGGATATGCCAGTAGGACTGCAGATCATTCTGCTCGCCGGTGCCTTCATAGACGATTGCACCGGTTTCAACCACCGGGTCGGTTTGGAAGTAACAACTGCTGATACGCCAAGGGTCGCTGGCTTGAGGGTCGAGCATTTCCAGAAACGGGTGCGTTTCATAGATTACCAACGTGCCGCCTGGTTTCAGCACCCTGGCAACATGATGGAAAAAGGCGCCGAGGTCCGGCATCCAGTTCAATACGCCAATGGTGATCAGGGCAACATCGAAGCGCTCGTCAAGATTGGCCGCCAGCCCGTGGATATCGGCCTCGACGAACTCAGGTGAATACGGGGATTGTTCGGCCAACAGCCGCGCTTGCTCGAGAAACGCCGAGGACTGGTCCACACCTACCACCTCCGATGCCCCCAGCGCAAAGAGCGACAGCGCTTCGCGGCCGTTGTTGCAGCCCAACTGGATGACCGCCTTTGCAGCGATGCCCACCTGCTGCAATTGCTCGGTCAAGGTCGAGTCCAGGCACGAGAAGCTTTTGTTCTGCACGGCGTCGACTAGCCGAAGCCATTCGGCGCTGCGCCTGTGCTGATCGGCCGACGCATTCCAGGCGTCACGGTTTCGGGCAATGATCTGCGTGTGCGAAAGCATCTTGAACCTCATGTTCGATCGTCGAGGTGCTTACCTTAGCAGCGCCGCCAGCCTAAAGCTGGCGGCTGCTTGAGTTTGCTAGTCTGGCCAGGTTTTGGTTTTTTACTTTTCGCTCGGCGTGACCAAGACCTTCTCATCGCTGTCGAGCACGAACACAGCCATGAGCTTGGCGGGTTTGCTGTCGCTGGCATTAGCGCTGACCCCATGGAATGCGCCTGGCGCCTCGTACCAGTTTTCGCCGGGTTTGTAGACTTTGGCCGGCTCGCCGTTGACGCTGCTGCGCACTTTACCTTCGAGCACGGTGGCATAGATAAAGGCCGACTGTGGGTGGCGATGCGCGGGTGATGCCGCGCCCGGGGCATAGTCGACTATCACCCCACGCATGCTTTTGCCAGGCACGTTTGGCAGGGGGTGATCAAAAACCACGGTAACCTTGCTGACTGGGCGCTCAGCCGCCAGCGCTGGAGTGATTGTCAGGGCGGCAAATGCGAAGGCCAAGAGGTGACGATTGAACATAGTAGTGTTCCTTGAATGGGGGATGCGTGAGCCGGGTTCAGTTTCCAGCCAGCCAATCTTCGAAATGCACAAGGCCAAGGCGCGCTCCCGCACCGGGGGTGAGTGATTTATCGTCAAGCTCGGCGCCGAAGTAGCGTGCATGCACATCCGCGACCACCTTGCGTGAATCACCCCGCACCTGCAGCAAGCGCCGCGCCATTTCATCCAACGGTATTGCCTGGGGCCCTGCAACCTCGAGGGTGCCGTTGGCCGGTTGCGCCAGCACCACATCGGTAAGCGCGGCAACGACATCGTCCGATGCGACCGGCTGGAACAACGCCGGGGACAAGTGCACCTCTTGCCCAACAGCGCCGGCCTCGGCAATGCCCTGAACAAATTCGAAGAACTGGGTGGCGCGCACCACGGTATAGGGCACACCAGACTGCTTGATCAGCTCCTCCTGGGCGACCTTGGCCCGGAAATAGCCATTCTCGGGAAGCCGCTCACTGCCCACTATTGACAGCACGACATGGTGTTTCACCCCTGCCGCTTTCTCTGCCGCCAGCAAGTTGCCAGTGGACGCCTGGAAGAACTGCAACACAGCTTGGTCCTCCCAAGACGGCGCATTGCTGACATCCACCACCACAGCCGCGCCGCTCATTGCCTCGGCCAATCCCTCGCGGGTGATGCTGTTCACACCGGTGCTGGGCGCCGCTGCCAAAGCCTCATGCCCTTGCCCAGCCAGGCTGCTTACCAGCTTCGAGCCAATAAGGCCGGTGCCGCCGATAACCACGATTTTCATACACGCTCTCCACACTGGACCGCATGCATTTGCGGCCGTCATGGTTCAAGCGTGCGCCCAATGCTGGGTGGTGTCCTTGTTGACGAAGGGAATTTGCTTTCAAAAACCGTTGAAAACGCGTCCAAACTGTTCAATGCGAACTGTGCCGTGTGCAGCGGTCAATGTGCTGCCGTATGATCGACCCATGCCCGTGAACAGTGGCCTCGAACACAAGAACCAGGGCTTGCGAGGGACACATCGTGCCATTCGAGTTTGACGACTATGTGCTAGATGAGCAGCGCAGAGAGCTCACCCAGTGCGGCCAGGCCGTGAACATCGGCCCTCAAGTGTTCGATCTGCTTTTGCAACTGGTCAGCCACCGCGACCGAGTGATGGGCCGCGATGAGCTGCTGACCCGTGTATGGAGTGGCAAGATCGTCTGCGAATCGACCATCAGCAGCCATATCAACGCCGTGCGCAGGGCCATCGGCGACTCCGGCGAGGATCAGCGGTTGCTCCGCACCGTGGCACGCAAAGGGTATCGTTTCGTGGGGCAGGTCAGGGAACGGGCCAGCAACCCCCAGCCATCGGCAGCCGAACCGCGCGGGGGCGGCATCGGGCTCGCATTACCCGACAAACCCTCGATCACCGTGCTGCCCTTTCATAACCTCAGCGGTGACCCGGAGCAGGACTACTTCGCCGATGGTATGGTCGAGGACATCATCGCAGCCCTGTCACGCATCCGTTGGCTGTTCGTCATTGCGCGCAATTCCAGCTTTACCTTCAAAGGCCGGAGTGTCGACATCCAGCAGGTGGGCCGGACACTTGGTGTGCGCTATGTACTTGAAGGCAGTGTGCGCAAAGCAGGCAACCGAGTGCGTATTACCGGCCAGTTGATCGACGCCTCTACGGGCGAACACCTTTGGGCAGAGCGTTTCGAGGGCCGTTTGGACGACGTGTTCGAACTCCAGGACCAAGTAGCCGAAAGCGTGGTAGGCGCGATTGCTCCGCAGCTTGAGCGGGCCGAGATCGATCGGGCCAAGCGCAAAGCCACCGAAAGCTTGTGCGCTTATGACTATTACCTGCGTGGTACCGCCAAGCTACATGACGGCAGCCGTGAGGCGATTGCCGAAGCATTGCCGCTGTTTTACCAAGCTATCGAGCTTGATCCAGAGTTCGCATCGGCCCATGCCATGGCGGCTTGGTGCTATTTCTGGCGCAAGCTCAATGGCTGGATGGACGAGCGCGCCAAGGAAATTGCCGAAGGCGCCCGCCTGGCACGCCTGGCCGTGGCACTGGGGCGGGACGATGCCGTGGCGTTGACCCGCGGCGGCCATGCCCTGGGGCACCTGACAGGCGACCTGGACGGTGGCATCGCCTTGCTCGACCGCGCGCGCCTGCTCAACCCCAATCTGGCGCCAGCCTGGTATTTGGGCGGCATGCTACGGGTGCTACGGGGCGAAGCGCAGACCGCCATCGCAAATCTCCAGCACGCCGCACGGCTGAGCCCGCTGGACCCGGAAATGTTTCGCATGCAAGTGGGCATGGCATTGGCACACTTCTTTGCTGGGCAGCTGGAAGAGGCTGTGGAATGGGCAGAAAAGGCACTGATCGATCTGCCCAGTCTGCTGGCGGCGGTGGCAGTGCTGGCGGCAAGCCATGCATGCGCCGGGCGAATGCCCGCTGCCGAGCAGGCCATGCAACGCTTGCGCGCGCTGGACCCAAAGTTTCGGGTATCGACCTTGAGGCAATGGTTGCCGATACATCGTGATGAGGACTTGGCACGGTTCGCCGAAGGCTTGCGGTTGGCAGGATTACCAGATTGACGATGGGTAAAGCCCAGATTCGATGACACCGTTAACGTGCCGATCCGCAAGCTAGGCAAAACAACCTTTATATGCGTTAATTCGGATATTCGCATTAACGCATATAGGGCTTTAATGTCTCTCACTCCTTCCGCTGTATTCAAATGCCTCGGTGATGAAACCCGCGCGCGCATCATGCTGATGCTCCTTGCCGAAGGAGAGCTGTGCGTATGCGAACTGATCTGGGCCCTGGATGACAAACAACCAAAGGTGTCGCGTCATCTGGCACAACTTCGCGCCTGCGGGCTGCTGGAGGATCGCCGACAGGGGCAATGGATCTACTACCGATTGCACCCTGAGCTGCCTGAGTGGATCAAAGGCGTACTGGAGTTGACGCTTCAGGCCCATCGGGCCTGGGTGGACAACGACCAAGGGCGCCTGGCTTCGATGCAAGACCGTCCCATTCGCCAAACCGCCTGCTGCTGAGGTCCACAGATGCTGACTGCTGCTCTGATCTTCGTTTTCACACTCACCTTGGTCATCTGGCAACCCAAGGGCCTGGGGGTTGGCTGGAGCGCCGTTGCCGGCGCAGTGCTGGCTCTGCTCACGGGGGTAGTAAGCCTCGGCGACATTCCAGCGGTGTGGCATATCGTATGGAACGCGACGGCCACCTTCATCGCGATCATCATCATCAGCCTGTTGCTCGATGAAGCCGGGTTCTTCGAATGGGCGGCCCTGCACATGGCGCGCTGGGGCCGGGGGCACGGGGGGCGACTGTTCGCATTGATGGTGCTACTGGGCGCGGCGGTATCTGCGCTGTTCGCCAACGACGGTGCGGCATTGATCCTCACGCCCATCGTCATCGCCATGCTGACCGCGCTGCGCTTTGGCCCCGCCTCCACCCTGGCGTTCGTCATGGCGGCGGGGTTCATCGCCGACACGGCAAGCCTGCCCATGATCGTGTCCAACCTGGTGAACATCGTCTCGGCCGACTTCTTCGGCGTGGGCTTTGGCCAGTACGCTTCGGTGATGTGGCCGGTGAACCTGGTGAGCGTCGCCGCCACCCTGTTGATGCTGTGGCTGTTCTACCGCAAAGACATCCCGGCCCAATACGCCCCTGAGCAGTTGGATGCACCCAAGCGGGCCATTCGTGACCGGGCTACCTTCATCGCCGGCTGGTGGGTACTGGGGCTGCTGCTGGCCGGGCTGTTCGCGCTTGAGCCGCTGGGCGTGCCGGTCAGCGTTGTGGCCGCTTTGTGCGCCGTTATCCTGCTGGTCATCGCCGGCCGTGGCCATATCATCTCCACGCGCCGGGTGATCAAGCATGCGCCCTGGCAGATCGTGGTGTTCTCCCTGGGCATGTACCTGGTTGTGTACGGCTTGCGCAATGCGGGCCTGACCGATGCCCTTGCTGAGCTTTTCAGCTACTTAGCCGAGCACGGCCTGTGGGCCGCGACCCTGGGTACAGGGGTAGCCGCCGCACTGCTTTCATCGGTGATGAACAACCTGCCCAGCGTGCTCATTGGCGCGCTCTCGATCCAGGGCAGCAATGCCACGGGCCTGATCCACGATGCCATGGTCTACGCAAACGTGATCGGCTGCGACCTGGGCCCGAAATTCACCCCCATCGGTAGCCTGGCGACCTTGCTGTGGCTGCATGTGCTTGCGCAGAAGAACATTCGCATCACCTGGGGTTACTACTTCAAGGTGGGCACTGTGCTCACCCTGCCCATCCTGCTCGTGACCCTGGCCGCGCTGGCCTTGCGGCTGAGCCTCCACGCCTAGGAGCCATCGATGAAAGTGCTGTTCATGTGTACCGCCAACAGTTGCCGCAGCGTACTGTCCGAAGGCCTGTTCAACCACGTAGCGCCGCCGGGCATGACCGCTGTCAGCTCCGGCAGCTTCCCCAGCGGCCGCTTGAACCCCCGAGCACTCAGCACGCTGCAGAGCTTGGGGGTCGATACCACAGCGCTGCACAGCAAAGGCTCCGAGCAGTTTCAAGATAGCCCACCCGATATCGTGATCACCGTTTGCGACAAAGCCAGTGGCGAGCCCTGCCCGGTCTATTTCGGGCCATCGATAAAAAGCCACTGGGGCCTGGCCGACCCTTCCGAGGTCGATGGCAGCGATGAACAAATCCAGGCGGCTTTCGATGCCACCGTCAACCATATCCGCCTGCGCTTTGCTGCCTTCTTCGCCCTCAACCATGGCGCGCTCGAACCTGCAGAACTCAAGCAGGCGCTGGACCGGATAGGTGAACTGTAATGACTGAACTGACCGCCCAGCACCCAGGTGATTTACCCAACCTGGATCTGCAACTGTTCGACGCCCCAACCTGCGAGAAGCTCAACGAACAAGCCGCGCCCACCCATAAGCCGCGCATCCTGCTGCTGTACGGCTCGACCCGAGAGCGCTCGTTCAGCCGCCTGCTGACTCAGGAAGCGGCACGCATCCTGGAACTGATGGGTGCCGAGACCATCATCTTTGACCCCTGCGGTTTGCCACTGCCCGACGATGCCCCCGTCGAACACCCAAAGGTTCAGCAATTGCGCGAGCTGGTGCTGTGGTCCGAAGGCCAGGTGTGGTGCTCCCCCGAGCGCCACGGCGCGATGTCCGCTGTATTCAAGGCGCAGATCGACTGGATACCCCTGGCCCTTGGCGCGGTAAGGCCTTCCCAGGGCAAGACCCTGGCGGTCATGCAGGTGTGTGGCGGCTCACAGTCGTTCAACGCTCTCAACCAGATGCGTGTGCTGGGCCGATGGATGCGTATGGTGACGATCCCCAACCAATCATCGGTGCCCAAGGCATTTCTGGAGTTCGATGAAAACGATCGCATGAAGCCCTCTTCCTACTACGACCGGGTAGTCGATGTGATGGAGGAGTTGATGAAGTTCACGCTGCTGCTGCGTGGCCGTGATAACTACCTGCTGGACCGCTATAGCGAACGTAAAGAAAGCGCTGAGGCGCTGTCCAAGCGGGTGAACCAACGCTCGATCTAACACCCGGCCCGCTGCTGCGCGAGCTTGACCGAGCGCGCCAATCAAGCGGGCAGAAAAATCGAGAATGTCGTGCCATAGACCGGGTTGGACGTCATGCTGATACGCCCCCCGTGCGCTTCGACGATCTGCTTGACGATGAACAGACCCAGCCCGACCGAGCGCAGCGCAGCGGGCTGGCAACTGCCGCGAGTCATGGGCTCGAACAACACCGGCAGCAGCTCTTGGGCGATGCAAGGGCCGTGATTGTGCACGCTCAGGGCAACCCCTTCGTCGCTGAAATCAGTGGTGATGGTGATGGGGAAGCGCATGTCGCCATAAGCCGCGCTGTTGGCGACCAGGTTGCCGATCATCTGGTGCAACCGGTCATGGTCCACCTCGAGCTGACCTCGCCCTCGCGAAAGGTGACGGATGCAGGTATTGCCCAAGGCTATCCTGAGCTCGCCTACGCACTGGTCCACCGCTTCGAGCAAATCCACGTTTCGCCGCCGCACGCTGAGGCCCTGCCCCAGCCTGATCGAAGCGAAGTCCAGCAGGTCGACGACCATGCGCTGGGCCCGCTCGGCCGATGTGCTAATGCTCGAAAGCAGCCGACGGGCTCGGTCACTGTGGGCATCGCGTGCCAGCAACTGGGCTGCCATCTTGATGGCTGTCATAGGGTTTTTCAGGTCGTGGCTGGCGACGGCGACCATCTGCTCGGCGTGTAACGCACGCTGCTGGGCTTGGGCGTAAGCGGCGGCCAGTTCATCCTGAGCACGCTGCAAGGCCTGCTCTGCGCTGACCTTTTGTGCCAGCAGCTCCTCGGCACGCTGCATGGCTTGAAACACCAGATGCTCGTTGCGGTCACGTTCAGTGGTGCTGAACAGCGCCAGCTGATAACGCACCCCCTCGGATGTTTCACGCCTTACTGCGTTGAGCAGCATGGCCACCACATGACCTTCACGGTGGCAGAGGCCAATCTTGACCTCGGACACCGAGCCTTGCATGTTCAGCAAAGGGCCCCAGTGCGTGAGCTGGAACGTGCGCCCCGCCAGCGTCAGTAACTGGTCAAAGCTGCGCAGCAGCAAGCTGTCGTCGTCGTAGCCCAGCCAGTTGCTCAATGTCGCATTGCAGCGCAGCAACGTTCCGTCGGCCTCCATGACCAGCAAGCCACAGGGGGCACAGTCGAAGTACTGTTCCGAGTACAGCGAGGCAGGGTCATTCATGGCCAAAGCCGAGCTTGGCGAAAAAATCCTCCATCGCCGCAGTGCACGCACTGGGCGCGCTCAACTGCGGGTAATGGCCCAAGTTCTCGATCAGCACCAACTGACTGTTGGGCAGACTTCGTTGCAAGTAATGCCCCACGGCTACCGGCACCACCGGGTCTTCCCGGCTTTGCAGAATCAACGTAGGTAAGTGCAGCCCGATCGCATCCTGGCGATGGTCGGACATAAAGATCACACGGGCAAAATGCCGGGCGATCTGCGCATCGGTGCGGCCAAAGCTGCTGAGCAATTCGTCCTGCAGCGCAGGCTCCCCGGACGTGCCCATCAGCACAGGCGCCATGGTGCTGGACCAACCGAGGTAGTTTTCGTCGATGGCAGAGAGCAGCCCCTGCACCTCATCCAGCGAGAAACCACCGACGTAGTCATCGGTGTTCACGTAACACGGCGAGCCACCGATCATCACCAAACCGGCCAGCCGGCCAGGCAGCAGCCGTTCGGCCAGCAAGGCAATCATAGCGCTTACCGAATGCCCGACCACGATCACCGGGCCTTGACCGTACTCATCGATAATGGCGTTCAGATCAATGGCGTGAGCCCAGAGCGAACCATACTTTTGCCGATCGTAAGCGTGTAGGTCAGATTGCCCCGCGCCGGTCAGGTCGAAGGTAATGACGCGCATCCGAGCAGAGAAATGTGGCAGCAATAACCTCCACATCGACTGATCACAGCCAAACCCATGGGCCAGAAGCAGCGTGACGTTACCTTCGCCCTCGATATGCACATTGTTACGCTTTTGCAGACTCATACATACCCTGGTGTCGTTCGCCGTCGGGCCGGCATCGATCGCACGCCCGAGTGTTAGGAGAATAGTGCCAGTGCAAGTGGTCCGCTGCGCATCCATGCCCCCGCAGCTCGAACCCAATACCCATCTGCGCATGACGCCCAGGTGAGCACTTTACGCGATAAGGCAGTACGACGCCCGCCTTCTCAGTTAAAGACAGCGGGCCAGAGCGCTTCGTTTCTGAAATATGCACAAAAAATGCCCACACAAGGTGGGCATGTCGGTGGCCAGTAGGCTGCAAAACAGTACTATCTGGCCCGCTGAACGGTCATCCAGAGACATTGGCAAGCGCTCTGGCGAGGCCTGATGATCACAAACTCATGTTGAGCGACACGAATGCCGAACGGCCAGGTGCCGGGGAGAACATGGCCTGGTCATCGCCTCCCCAGAAGAAATTGTCGTACCAGACGTAGGCGTACTGACGATCGAGCAGGTTCTTGACCTGCAAGTCCACGCTGGTGGACGCATTGATGCGGTAGCTGACACTGGCGTCCACCACCACGAAGCCTCCGTATTTGCCTTGCTCGTTCAGCTCATCGATGTAGTAACTACCTTGGGCACGACCTTGCATGCCGAACTTCCAGTCATCGTTATAGCGGTAGTCGGCGCCCAGATTGCTGATGTAACGCGGGGTCGAAAACACCTGCTTGCCGGCCAGCGACTGGCCGCTTGCCGAGTAGGCCTTGACCACCTCGGCTTCCTGGATGGCATGGGAAGCCCACAGGGTCCACTGTTCATCCAACTGGGCGCTGAGTTGCATATCCACGCCACGGCGCCGGGTTTCGCCAAGACCCACCGTGGTGCCGGTGCTGGGCATATTGGCAACTTCGTCGGTGGCGTCCTGCTGCCATAGGGCAACCCGCGCCTGGGCACCGGCAAACGGCTGGAACTTGACGCCGACTTCCTTGCCTGTGTTGATCGATGGGTCGTAAGAGGCCTGCCCTGGGGTCATGTAGGCCGGTGCGTTGGAGCCGGTCAGAATCTGGAAAGTCCGGCCCCAGTTTGCATACAGGTCGATTTCCGGCGTCAGGCTATAAATCACGCTGAGCTTGGGCTGGCGGATCCAGCCGTAATCCTGCAACGATGCTTTGACCCCATTGGGCAGCTCGGTGTTGCCGGAAAACTTGTCGACGCGCATGGCAGGGATGATCTTCAACGATTCGGTCGGCTGCACCACGGCCTGCACATAGCCACCGATATTGCGCAGGGTATAGCGATCATCGTCCTGCACACGGGCAGGTGGGGCATCGAAATTGGTCGGCACGCCGTAGGCATAACGCATGCGGCGGTAGGCGTTGTCCTGCTCTTCGTAGTTGATGCCGCCGTCCAAGGTCACCAGGTCGTTGGCGCGCCAGGTAAGGTTGCTGAGCATGCCCCTTTGCTGTTCGTCCCACTGCCTGCGCTGACGCGGCGCATTGCCGGGGCGGTAGTCGGTGAAGGTGATGGTGCGGTCATCGTTGTAGCTGTTGTAGTAGAGCTTACTGTTCAGGCTCAGGTCGTCAGCCAACTGCCAATCGGCGTGCAGGCTCAGGTGCTTCATGTCGCGGTCATCGCCATCGTTGCCGTTCTTGGCTGGCGACTGGGTGCGGCTGTCGTGCATCTGCTGGCGGGTCAGGAAACCTGGCTCCTGAGCCTGGTGGTGATACAAACGCGCGATCACGCCAACACGCAGGTCCTGCTCGTCGCTGCTGACGAACCACTTGCCGCCCAGGGAATACTTGTTGGAATTGCTGTGGTCACGGTAGCCATTGCTGTCCTGCTTGGCCAGGAAGTAGTTCTGGGCGAAGTTGCCCTCTTCATGGCCCACCGCCAGCTGCACTTCACGGGTGTCGAAGCTGCCGTAGGTCAGGCGGCTGTCGGCATAATTGCCGCCCTGGCGGGTAGCGAAGTTGATGTTGCCTGCGATGTTGTGCAGCCCATAGCGCGGGTCGTTGGTCCCGCGCACCACCTCGATGTATTCGATGTCGAGCGGGAAGATCATGTCGATGAAGCGCTGGTTGCCACTGTTGACGTTGCTTGGCACCCCGTCGATCAGGGTCTTGATGCCATTGATGTAGCCCTCGCCATTGAACGCACGGAACGTGACCTTGCCCGACTCCGCCCCCTGCCCCGTTTCGGTCAGCTGAATACCTGGCATTTGGCCCAGCAACTGCCAGCTGTTCATCACGTTCTTGTCCTTGACCTGATCGCCGCCCAGCACATCCACCGAGGTGAGCACATTTTCCGTACTCAATGCCGTGCCTGCTGTGTGGGTGATGTTCACTTCACCCAGGGTGATGGTCGAGCTGCCGGTCTGGTCGGCGAAAATGTCAGGGGTAACCATTGCCGTGAAAATGGCAAGGGAGGCCGGGGTAAATCGCATGGAGGCTCCTGAAGCGACAAGGTAAGAGCGCGTGTTGGCGCAAGGGCTGGATGGCCGAATCTAATCCGGCTCTAATTCGCAGATGTTATATCATAACAACCTGCAAATGCATTATTTGGTCCCTTTCCCATTACCTCGAAGCCTCCAAGCGCCAACTCTCATCAAGGCGCAACACCCCACAACGCTGTGGCATTGCGGGGTGTTGCAAGTCAGCGCTTATAGCGCCCCGAAACGCACCTCCACAGTCAGGCTGCCAATGTTGTCACTCAGCCCAGCCCCATAACGCCCAGTGAGGTCATCGTTGATGCACAGCTGCAATTCGCCCTGCTGACCACGCGGCAACTGCGCCTGGTCGCCGACCAGGAACGGCATACCGCCAGTGCCGATACGCCCGATCAACGCGCCTTCCGGTTGCCCGGGCAATGTATAGCCAGGCGCAGCTATCAACCCGGGGTTGCCTGCCGCGCCGACCATCCCGGTGCTCGGGTTGGCTGTCCATTGGCCGCCGGTGCATACCGCCAGCTGCCAGCTCTGCCCATTGACCTGCACACCGGTGCCCTGCCATGCCTGGTTGGCCTGCACATGCACCGTGCGCTTGAGCAGGTCGCTGGCGACCACATCGGCGGCCTGGAAAGTCAGCGCGGTGATAGTCAGTGTCGGGTTTGCCGTCCCTGTGGTGGGGAAGACACCATCGCCGACCAGGAACAGGTTGGGGTGATCCCAGCTGCGTTGGTCTTTGTCGACCACCGACTTGGTGCGATCCGAGCCCATACGGTAGGTGCCCATCAAGTGGCCTGCGCCATAGAACGCGTAGTGCTGGCCACCGTATTCGAACACCGTCTGTGCCCCCTTCTTGGGGTCCGGATCAAGGTCGGTAAGCTCGGTGGCGCCCATCAGCTCGGTGATGATGTGCGTGGCAGCCAGACGCGCCTGCTTGAAGCCCTCCTTGGTGTAGTCAGAAAAATCGTAGGTGATCTGGGGCCGAGGCAGGCCAAGGCCGTCGGTGAACTCTTTCGACAACTCCACCCGGCACAGGGCTTTGTCTGGGTCTTTTTCCAGTTGCTCGACCAGAAAGCCCAGACGGAACTGGCGGGTCAGTACGCTGTTGAGCTGCTGCACCAAGGCCTCGCCGGACAACGCCAGGTTTTGGGGGTTGGCGCCGGCATCGTTGGTGCCGTCGATGAAATCACAGACCGTTGCATACGGATCGTTCTTCGACCAATTCCAGCCCTCATTGCCGATCTCGATCCGCCAAGCCGCGCGCTGGCTGCGGAACGCTCCATCGCGCATGTCCTCGATGCCGGAAGTGGACAGCGGCCCACGAAACGGGAACAACGGCTTGCCCTCAGGCATCAGGCCCCAGGCCAGATACACCGGGTGGTCGGAAAGCCCCATGCCAACCTGCCCACTGCTGTTGGCAACGCCATTGGGGCTGTGGGGCCCAACGGAATTGAGCAGCAGCTTCGGCGTTTCGATGGCATGGGCGGCGATCACATAGCGCTGGCCTTGGGCGGCACCGTGCTGGCGCGTGCCGTCGTCCTGGTACTGGATGTAGTCGATACCGGTGACGCCGTTGGCATCGACCTGCACCTTGCTGGCCACGGTTTGATAGAGGATGCGCACGTTACCGGTATCCAAGGCCTTGGCCATGGTCACCGTGGCATCGTACTTGGCCTGGATCGGGCAGATCGGTGTGCAACTGGTGTTGCCAGCGCAGACTCGGCGGCCATTGTCGTTCTGAGAGTTACGCCCGGCTGGGGTTTGCCGCACCTGCAGATTGAAGCCTTGGTACTGAGTGCCATCGATGCCCTTGCCCAGGCCCTGATCCACCAGCGACGGCGGGATGCCGTGCATGCTGTATTGGTAACCTTGGGGGAAGGTCACGCCCAGGTAGGTTTGCGCCGCAACATCGGCGGAAACGCCCATTTCTTCCTCAGCGCGGCAGTAAGCGGTTTGCAGGTCGTCGTAAGAGATTGGCCAGTCGACGCCGACCTTATACGCACTGTGCATGCGAAAATCATTGGGCAATAGCCGCAACGCGGTGCCCATCCAGTGCCACATGGTGCCTCCGCCCACCCGCTCATAGGTGCTGGCGAACAGTAGTGGGCCTTTTTGCACCAGGTAGCTTTTCTGCGCTTTGTCTGGGTCTGTGCTGCCAGCAGTGATCAGGTCTTGGATGGTTGCCCGCGGCGCGAACTGACTGGCTGGGGTCTGCTCGCTCTGCTGCGGCGGATAAGGCGCTTCGGGCGACTTGAGCACGGCCGTGTAGAAGCGCTCCAGGTACTCGCTGCGGTTGGGGGGAATGGCCGGGCCCGATTCGAGCACCAGCACTTTCAAGCCGGCCAGGCCCAACTGATAGGCCATGACACTGCCGGCCATCCCGGCGCCTACCACGATCACGTCGGCGGTTTCGATGGTCTGGGTTTGTACATTGCTCATGGCTGCTGCCCTTCCTTGGCGTCGACACCGGTAAATTGCTTGAGGGTCGGTGGCTGCTCAGCCCAGTAGCCGAAGTGGTACTGGCTGTAGCCCATGGGGTGAGACTGAGCGATCTTCCATGCCCAGCTTTCCTTGTAGGCCTGGTCGCTGATCACATGCGTATCACCTTGGCGCGCACTGCCCAGATCATAGGGCTGGTACCAACTGCCTAGTAGCCACAGCTTCATGATTGAACGGGCGCCTCGGGCGATTTGCGGGTTGGTGTTGCTCAACACCGCACTGGCGATTTGCGCAGGCGTTTGGCCCTGAAGGCTGGCAAACAGCTCCAGCAAGCTGCTGAAGGCCTCGGTACCCATGCCTTGCTGGGCGGTGGCGAAGAACACCGGCGGCAGGTTGACCGGGTCGATGGAGGGCGCCAGCAGCTTGGCCGACAGGCCTGTAAGGACAGCGGACAAACCGATGAAATTCTGCAGACTTTGGTCGCTCATGGCATCACTCCTTGGCGCCGGTAGATTGAGCACGTTCAAGCAGGAAAGTGAAATCGGCGAAGCTGGTACGCGGTGATTGGGTCACGCGGGTTGTGGCGTTGTTGTGGCACTCCATGCAGCTGGAAGACGCCTGTGGAGTGATGCCCTGGTTGTAGGTTTCCAGCGTGGCGTTGGCCAGAAAGTTCGGTGCAGGCGTGCCCAGCGGGTTGGTCGGCGACGGCACCTGGCAGTCGGCCGCCGCATCGGTGGGCCACTGAGTGCTGATCAGCTGGTAGTTGGCCCACACTGTGCCCTTGAGCGCACCTTGCCACTGGGCGTTGAGCTGATGGGTAGCCGCAGTGATGGGAACCTCACGCACGATCTGCGAGGGGGTGGCCTTTTTCGACGGGTCCCAGGGTTGCGCAGGCGGCTCGTTCACCGGCCGGTCGCTAGCCTTGGCGTCATAGAACAGGTAAGGCCCCTTGCGCTCGTTTATAGGCGTGGTTTTTTCCGGCACGTTGCGCACATGTTCGAAGGTCGACCAGACCCACTGCGGCGCGTTCTTGGTTTTGTGCACGATATGCAGGCCCACCAGCCCCACCTTCTGCGCCGCACACGACTCGGGGATCACCGCCCCCCTGTTCGGGTCGGCGTTGCCTGGGGTGTAGACCAACGCGTCGACCGCGTGGAATTCCTGCGGGTTGTCATTGGCGTCGAGCACCTTCCACGCCGACTTGACCATGATTGCGCCCACCTGCTTGTCCTCTGACGAGCCACAGGCAAAAGCGATGCGGTTGTCGGCCTTGCTCAGAAATGCCTGCTGGCCTTCCTTGCTGTACAGCCCATTGTTGACGATGTCATCGAACATCGGCTGGTTGACCATGATCGCGTTGCGCGTGTAGGTCCCGCTTTGATCGACCAACTGGCCCGTCTTGAAGGGCTGGATGAACTCATCGAGCACCCCCGCGACCTTGCCCATCTGCTGCAGCACCGGCAGGTCGCCCTTGCCCTCGCAGGCCGCAGGAACTGGCGCCTGCTGATCCCATGCCACCGGTTTCTGCCCCTTGGGCAGAAAAATCTCGTAGCTCTCTTTCCAGGACTCCCACACCGTCTTGCCGGGCCCGCCGATCTTAGACGCGGTATTGGCGCTACCGTCGGCGTTGGCGGGCCAGTTCAGGGCGACGAAGGTTTGCCAGGACAGCACGTCAAAATCGTGTTGCAGGTTGTCCAGGGTGAAGGGCGCTTGGGCGGTGACATCGAAGGGAATAGCGGGTGACAGTAGCGGGGGGCTGGCCGTATCGGCCACGGCTAGCGCACTGGTGAAGCTTGCCCCCATGTACGCTAAGTGTTTCAGGGTTATTTTCATTGTCGTCTCCTCAGCAGATATAGCGTCGGGACGACGAGGCGTGGCGGTCCTTCATGGACCAAATATTAGCGTTATCCCTGACGCTAGGGTGCAGGCTAGACGGTGGATAGCAGCGCTTTTGAATATCCGACTAACGGTAAGGTTATTAAGCATTGTCTTACAGCCCCAGCCGCTCATAGGCGGCTAGGTGCAACGTTTCAGGCTTCCTCAGCGCCGGGACTGGCCTCATACCGCAGCCACCCCGCAACCACCGCCTGCCCATCCATCCTGTCGTTGGGATGAGAGCGCCCTTCGCTTACGGGCACCTCGGCGAAATCGAACGGGCTCATGCCCTCGATACAGGCGACATTGACCCCGTACTGATGCGGCGCTGAACGGCGCTGGTGGAAGGTGTAGATACCGCATTTGGAGCAGAAGTAGTGCTTGGCTTGCTGGGTATGGAACTGATAAAGCGTAAGCGCCTCTTGCCCATGGGTGACCGTGATGTCGTCCAGATTGGCAGACACCGCCACAGCGCCACGCATTCGGCAATATGAGCAATTGCACCGGCGCGCGGTGTGCAGGCCGTCGGTCAGGCGCAGAGAAAACCGCACAGTGCCGCAGTGGCAGGCTGCCTGGTGGATGGAGCGGTCATCGCGATGTTCATCAGTCATGGTGTTTCGCAAGCCTCAGTAGAAACCTCGACCTCATAGATACCCCGTGCTGCGCGGGCAGAAACCGGGCGAATTGGCCTCACATCAGTCAATTCCCATGCGAGCCAACCCTCTTCGAAGTAACTTGCACAGGCTGCAGCCATGTCAGCAAGCACGAAGGGACGTACGGCTCTTATGCGCACGATCGCCACGGCTATGCCGTCGGGGTCCTCGTCTGCATCTGCGTGGAGAAAACGGCCGTTTTCGACGATTAGAAGATCCTCGGTGGGATTTAAGCCTGGATGCCAGCGACGGACTTCGAGGGTTTTTACGCCTGCAGCGATTCGGGTGCCACTGGGCTGGACGATTGATAGGGCCTTGATGGTTCGCTCCCAAGGAGTAGGTGGCTGGAAGGGCTATGAAGGCTAGGTGGAAGCAATGGTTTTTATCACACGCGTAAGGCTACATCGACCGTGTCGCGGTTCGTGATCGCCTCGAGCGGCTGCATGAGGTCGGAGGTGTCCCACGATGGCGCCTGCGCCTAGCAGCGGGAATACGGGAGTCTTCAACGACTGTGCACAGTTCGCGAAGGGATAGGCGCCCTCTTCACAGACATTTATTTGTGCCAGTCCAAAGCAATACGCTCGAATGAGCGGCCTGTGAAAAATGGCTGCCGGCTGTCGGAAGCCGACGGATCGGCATAACGAAAAAACCCGCCAGAAGGCAGGTTTTACGGGGGTTCCAGAGATTTCGGTAGCCTTCGCTGGAACCTGAACTGGTGCGGAGACAGGAGTCGAATCGGGCACCTTTCACCCAGCAAAATAAGGACCATAGATAGCTTTACGCCACCACTGTATACCTAAACATATACCTAAAACGAAAAGTACCTCCACCCAGCCCTTGGCATGCTACTCCATCCACCATCCCGCCGCGGGGGTAGTGAGCGGCACCTGGCGCGGGTAGGCCACGGGTGGAGGATCGTTCACCCCCACCGGGGAACTACATGCCCGCCATTCCGGGTGTGAACATAGCAACCAAGTCGATGCCAAGGGGGTTGTGTATAGCCGGGCACCACTCCCCCGAAACGGTGGGGGTGGCGTTTCACCACCTAATGACCGTGGCTGCTCGCCGGCGGGTGTTGCTATGACAGCAATCCCTTGGCAGGCAATTACGGGAAATCCCGTATTCAAAGCCCCATCTGCCTGATGGTCTTGTGCTACATCGTACGCCAGACCGAAGCGCCTGAGCCAATACCAAAGGCCATCCTGAAGAAACCTTGTGAGGGCTATCTCATGGGGCTATCAACTACGCGCCCGATGTTGTTTGCAGAGAGAATGGTAAACATGCGGACAATGCGAGCAGACTAAACACCAGTACCGCGCCGCCGAGTACGCTAAAGCTCGTGCCGAAAGCCGCGCTCACGACCATTGCCATAAGCGCAGCGCTGCCGATCTGGCAGAACCCAACCAATCCCGACGCGGTAGCCGCATACCCATGCTCGCTGGCGATGGCACCGGAGACCGCCAGCGACAGCGACGATCCGTTAGCAAGGCTGACTAGGCACATTGGCAGTACCACGGCCGCCGCGCCAGACCACCCCAATGCCGCGGCAGTGAGAAACGCTGTGCCGCCGAGTACAAAACATGCAATGCCGACAGTGACGATGCGGTCGTAGGGCCAGCGGTCAAGCAATCGCTTCGCCAGCAAGTTCGCGCCAACGATGCCTGCCGTCAGCGGCAAATACAGCCAGCCACTCTGTTCTTCGCTCAATCCCGCCCGTACGAATAGGAACGGCGACTGCGTCAGATATACGAACCACGCGCAGTAGATCGTGCAGACCACCAGCGTATAGCGGCGAAAGGTCCGGTCGCGTAGCACATGGCTAAATCCGGCAAAAGGAGAAGTCCGAGTGCGCGCCGACACGGGCAGCGTTTCAGGCAGTAACGTCAACGCCATCAGCAGCGCCACAGCGCCAAAGGCCGCCACGAACAGGAAGTCGGCCCGCCACCCAAACGCGACGGCCAAATGCCCGCCAATAGCCGGAGCCAAAGCCGGCGACAGCGACACTATTGGATAAACCACCGCATAGACCTTGGCCGAGATCCGCTTATCGCAGGTATCGGCAATAAGCGCCCGGCCGATGACCAGTCCCGCTGCCGCTCCAACCGCTTCAACCATACGCCAAGCCAGGAAGCCTACATAGCTGCCCGACGCCGCGCAGCCCAGAGAACCGATCAGGTAGAGCACACCACCGGCCAGCACCACTGGCTTGCGGCCGTGACGGTCAGACAACGGACCGTAAGCCAGTTGCGAGATAGCCAGTGCCAGCAGGTAGAAAGAAACCGTCTGCGGCATTTGCCAGTCGGCGATATCGAACTCGGTAGTCATGCTCGGCATGGCGGGAAGGTAGATATCCGAAGCAATGAGACCAAATGTACTCAGCATGGCAACGGTCAGGATAAAAGATAAACGAGGCATGGCGCTCCCAAGCAACCGGTTTGGATTAGTTGCGGATCAAGGGTTCAACGGAATGAACACTATGTTAAAGAGATGCCTTAAATGCGAAAATGCATGAAAAAGCATTCTATGGCTGCATATTTGCAACAAGGTGAAGAGCGGAGATGAACTGGGACGACATACGGATTTTCCTGGCGGTACAGCGTGCCGGCACCCTCCGCGGTGCGGCCCAACATCTGACCATCGACCAGACTACGGTCAGCCGGCGCCTGGCCGGATTGGAGCAGGCTCTGGGCAGTCGGCTGTTCCTGCGCAGCACTGGTGGCTTGGTATTGACCGACACCGGCCAGCAGGTAGTGCGTATGGCCGAAGGCATGGAGCGCATGGCCGTCTCCTTCGAGCGGCGCGGTGAAGGCACCGACACG
Source organism: Pseudomonas promysalinigenes (assembly GCF_014269025.2). Classification (NCBI taxonomy): domain Bacteria; kingdom Pseudomonadati; phylum Pseudomonadota; class Gammaproteobacteria; order Pseudomonadales; family Pseudomonadaceae; genus Pseudomonas; species Pseudomonas promysalinigenes. The sequence goes on from NZ_CP077094.1 coordinate 4,336,676, forward strand.
CACGCCTCTGGCGAGGTGCGTGTGACAACCACCGATGCACTCGCCGTGGATTTCGTTGTACCGGCCATCGAGCGGCTACGTGCCAGCCACCCCGAGGTGCGCGTGATCTTGACCACTACCACACGGCTGCTCGACCTAGGACGCAGGGAAGCCGATGTTGCCGTGCGCACCTTGCGACCGGAGCAACCCGACCTGATCGTGCGGCAACTCGCTCGCTGGGATGTTGGCCTGTACGCAAGCCGGAGTTACTTGGAGCAACACGGGGAGCCGAGGCCTGGAGAAGCTTTCGCAGGCCACGACATTGCGCTTTACCAAGAAGGCGTGACAGTGCGCCAGGACGAGACACTGGCAGGCGAATCCAGAGCTCAAGGCCGCGTGGTCGCTGAACTGGATTCAAGCCTGATGCTGGCGACCTTCGTACGCGCTGGCCTGGCCTTAGGCGAGTTACCAGAATATGTAGCCCGGCGTGATTCTGAACTGGTGCGGTTATGGCCTGATCGTCATCGGGCCAAGTCCTATGAAGCGTGGCTGGTTCTACATCAGGACTTGGCCCACACCACCAGAGTACGTGTGGTCGTGGACGCAATCATGGCCGCTTTCAGTGACTGATGGCGTCCCATACAGCACTCGGCAAGACACTAGTCGCGATGCTCAGGCTGGTGAGCTGGACGCCTGATTATCTGATAACTACCCAGTACCCGGGTAGTTCACGGCAGGCAGCTCGGTCAGCTGCTGGGTCTACGACACCTGCACATTTTCGTTGCTCCTGCGCTTTTTCGTCAGACCTGCTGGCCCACCCCGGCCTGGCGCGCCTTCGCCGCCAGGGTCAGGCCACCATGGGTCTGCCCCTGATCCGCTGCCAGGCCGGCTAGTCCTCGCGGACAACGGCGGCAGTGCTTGGCCGACTCTGTACCGCCTCGGGAAGCCAGCCCACCCTGTCGATTTCTAGACAGCGTGTCGTTCTCACGCACTGGCGCTCGTCGAGTCGATCAATATTGGTAGTTTCGCCTAGGGTGACATCACCCTGTCTTCCTCACTAGAGACAGAGCGAGACAGGTAGAAACAAGAAAGCCCGCACTTGGCGGGCTTTTCAGGGGGTTCCGTATACAAGGAGAGGCGTATCGGAACAGCTGGATGGTGCCGGAGACAGGAATCGAACCTGCGACCTTCGCGTTACGAGTGCGCTGCTCTACCGACTGAGCTACACCGGCGTGTAGCGCAACGTACCACTGCCGCCCCGGTCACGTAAACCCCTGTTTCCCCGGCGTTATTCCCTTTACTTCAGGACGCTTTGCAACCTTTGGGCGCCAGGTCCTCGTCGATATCGGTCGCGCAGCTCCAACCCGTCGGGGAGCGGGTCAGGGTAAGGCGCTTGCCCAATGCATTGGCCGGGGCATCGACCAATGTGCATTCGATACTGCCTGCCCCATCCGACGCCTTGCTGCTGACCGTGATAGCACAGTTGGCCGTAGTCGGTTGGCCGCCCAACTCGGCTACGTTGCTGACATCCTTGCCCTCATTCAAGCGCAGCTCCATCGCCGTCTTCAGCGCACTGATTTCCAGCAGCCCCGCTGCCGCCTTGGTGCGGGCCTGGTGATTGGTGTACATCGGGAGGGCGATGGTCGCCAGAATGCCGATGATCGCGACGACGATCATCAGTTCGATCAGGGTGATACCGCGTTGCCCTTTCATGAACGATTTCCTTTTTGATACGGGTTCGAGTGAAGGTCAGGCTCGCCCTCAACTGGCAGCGGCGCAGTAGGCCTGAACAGACACCTTTTGTCACCCCTGCTCGGCAAGGGCCGCGCTTCGCTGAACTACTCTAGTGAGCGACACGGACATACGCCCGCTCATGGACGCGGCAAGCTGTTTCCAGGCTTGTCGCACGAGCTAAAAGGACCTTTGCATGAACCCATCGACGCATCTCTATTCCTGGCGTGGGACCGACGCCAGCGGCGCTACGCTCAGTGGCCAAGTGAGTGGGCGCAGCCCGGCTTATGCCCGGGCCGGTTTGCAGCGCCAGGGCATTCGCGTGGTAAGCCTGCGCCCAGCGGGGGGCTTGCAGTGGCGCTTGCCCAAGCCACGGGAAAAAGCCGACCCAGCGGGCTTCAGCCGGCAATTGGCGACCTTACTCAGGGCCGGGGTGCCGCTGTTGCAGGCCTTCGAAGTGATGGGCCGCAGTGGTTGCAGTGCCGGGCAGGCAGCCTTGCTGGATAAATTGAAACGGGATGTGGGATCTGGGCTGGGCCTGGCGGATGCGCTGCAGCGCCATCCGGCGTGGTTCGATGATTTGTACTGCAACCTGGTACGCGTGGGGGAACAATCAGGGACGCTCGATCGGCAGCTGGAACAACTGGCGGGGATGCTTGAGCAGCATCAGTTGCTGCGTAAACGGGTACGTAAGGCAATGCTGTACCCGCTGCTGCTGTTGCTGACTGGCCTAGGTGTTTCGGCAGTTCTGTTACTGGAGGTAATCCCGCGTTTCGAGCAATTGTTTGCCGGTTTCGACACTGCTTTACCAGCCTTCACACAATGGGTGATCGACTTGTCCACAGGCGTGGGACGGTTCGGGCCGTTGCTGTTGTCGATCACGTTTGGTTTGGGTTTTGGCCTGGCCCGGCTGTATCGGAAGCATGCGCCAGCGCGCTTGTGGCTAACTGCCAGGGCCTTGCGCATTCCTGTGTTCGGCAAGCTGCTTAGCCAAGCGGCGCTGGCGCGCTTCGCACGAACCCTGGCCACTTCCTACACAGCAGGGGTCCCGTTGCTGGATGCGTTGGTGACGGTGGCCAGGGCCTGCGGCAACGACCTGCACGAACAAGCGGTGCAGCGGCTACGCCTTGGCATGGCCAACGGGCAGGCGCTGAACCAGGCAATGGCCAGTGATCCACTGTTCCCCCCTTTGCTGGTGCAACTCACGGCGATTGGGGAATCCAGCGGAACGCTGGACCAGATGCTGGACAAGTCAGCCAGCCATTACGAAGAACAGGTGCGTCATGCCCTGGACCAATTGACCGGCCTGCTGGAGCCGGCCATCGTGGTGGTGCTGGGGGTGTTGGTAGGCGGGCTGGTGGTGGCGATGTACCTGCCGATCTTCCAACTGGGTAGCTTGATCTGAACATGGCCGCCTGGACTGCACTGGCTGAACAGCCGTCATATTTCATTTGCCTGGCAGCGGTGCTCGGGCTGCTGATGGGCAGTTTTCTCAATGTACTGGTGCATCGCCTGCCGATCATGCTCGAGCGCCAGTGGCAGCGTGAGGCGCAGCAGGTGCTGGGCTTGCCTACCCGGCAGCACGAGCGCTTCGACCTGCTGCTACCCGCTTCCCACTGCCCACCGTGCAAGCATGCGATTCGCGCATGGGAGAACATTCCGGTAATCAGTTACCTGGCATTGCGCGGACGCTGCTCGGCTTGCAAGCAGCCGATCAGTGCCCGCTATCCATTGGTCGAAGTGGCCTGTGCATTATTGTCGATGGCGGTGGCATGGCATTCTGGCGTCAGCCTCCAGGCCCTTGCCCTGCTGATGCTGACCTGGAGCCTGTTGGCACTGAGCCTGATCGACCAGGACCAACAGCTTTTGCCTGATGTGCTGGTGCTGCCGACGCTATGGCTGGGTTTGATGGTCAACGCCTTCGATATGCTGGTCGCATTGCCCGATGCCCTCTGGGGCGCGGTGGCCGGTTACCTCAGCCTGTGGTCGGTGTACTGGGTATTCAAGCTGGTCACCGGCAAGGAAGGCATGGGCTATGGCGATTTCAAGTTATTGGCGCTCATCGGCGCGTGGGGCGGCTGGCAGGTACTACCGATGACCATGCTGTTATCATCGCTGATCGGTGTGGTCGCGGGCTTGTGCCTGCTGCGCCTACGCAAGCAATCGGCCAGTACTGCCATCGCCTTTGGCCCTTATCTGGCAACTGCGGGGTGGATTGCTGTGCTCTGGGGTGATGAAATATACGCCTTCTACCTGCAACTGTTTGGAATGTGATGACCAGCAAGGCCTTCACCCCCTGGATTCTCGGGCTGACCGGCGGCATCGGCAGCGGCAAGAGCGCCGCCGCCGAGCGCTTCGTCGAGCTTGGCGTGCACTTGGTCGATGCCGATCAAGCGGCGCGCTGGGTAGTCGAACCTGGCCGCCCGGCACTGGCCAGCATCGTCGAGCGTTTTGGCCCCGGCGTGTTGCAGGGCGATGGCCAACTGGATCGTGCGGCCTTGCGCCAACTGATCTTTGCCGACCCGGCTCAGCGCAAGTGGCTGGAGCAACTGCTGCACCCACTGATCGGCCAGGAAATCTTCAGCTACCTGGCCAAGGCGCAGTCGCCCTATGCGGTTTATGTGTCGCCGCTGCTTATCGAATCGGGCCAACATCAGAAGGTCCAGCGCGTGCTGGTCATCGATGTGCCGCAGGAAATCCAGGTGGCACGCACCCTGGCCCGGGACAACACCAGCCCCGAGCAGGTGCAGGCCATCCTCAAGGCGCAGCTGGCCCGTGAGGAGCGTCTAGCTCATGCTGACGACGTGGTGAACAACAATGCCGACCTGGCCGCGCTGTACACGCAGATTGACCGCTTGCACCACTTTTACCTGACTTTACGAGGAGGCCAGCCATGAGCCAGCCATTGACCGTCGATTGCCCGACCTGTGGCGCACCTGTGGAATGGAACGATAAAAGCGCGTTCCGGCCGTTTTGTTCCGATCGCTGCAAGCTGATCGACCTGGGCGCCTGGGCGGCAGAAGAGCACAAGATTCCGGTGGCCCCGGACGCCGAAGACGAGCTGTTTTCCGGGGAACTAGAGCCGCGGCACTGAGCATGATGTAGCTGTACCGGGCGCTTGGCAGTTAAACCCTCCTACCGGCCTCTGCGCGGGTTTGCTCGCGAAGTGCTCGGCACAGTCGATACATTCATCCGCGCTCGTCATCCTTCCACGGCGCCTGCAAATACCGGGTGCGGTTAAACGTTTCCAGCCAGTCCGGGCAAAACACCACCAAGGCGCTGATCACCGTACCGTTGATGAATGCCTCCGGAAACATCATCAACCACAGATAGCCGATAAAGTCGCTGAGCCACTCTGGCATAGCGAAGCGGCCATCCAGCCATAGCACCCCTAATGCTACCGGCAGGCAAATCAGCACCGTCAGCGCAGCGGGGAAAAAACCCGAACAGAAGATGTACACGAACAGGTTACGCGGCTGCGCACGCTCGACCAAGATCGCGCACACCTCGGTAATCAACACCGGCAAGCCCACCAGCAGCAACCCGTTGACCCCAAGCGCTGCCACGTCCTGCCGCCCTAGCACCAGCAAGCCAAGCTGGGCGAGAAAGCCCCCGAGCACCGCCAGGGGCCAGTCCAGCAGCAAGGTCACCGCCGTCATGCCGATGAAGTGATACGACACACCGGTATCGAAATCACGCCGCACCAGCCACAGGGCAAACAAGCAGAACACCGTACCAAACAGCAGGTGCTGACGCCGCCGATCCGTGCACAGTTCTATCCACCGCGTACGTGATGCTGCCCAAATCAACAAGGCAAAGTACCCCAGCCAACCGAGGGTCATGGTGACAGCAGACAGAACGTAGGCGCTGATCACAGGCAGCTTGCTCCGGGCAGGTCTATTTCGAGTCTATACCCTGATGCCGATTCCCATGGTCGAACAGGGCCTTACGGTCACAATTGCAAGCTAAGCTAGTACCCATGGATGACTCCGACTACCTGCGCCTGCTTACCATCCAGGCCGAACAAGCCAATGCCTTTTTATCCAACGCCCGTAAATGGGAGCGGGAGCGTTGGGTGTGCCAGCGCCTGTTGCAAGGGCTGAACATTCCTTATCGCAGCGATGACTTCACCCCCGCCGGCCAGGAGCCGCCGGACGTGCTTTTTCGCGATGCCGCATTCGAAGTGTTTTTCGTGCTCGACGAGGGCCGCCGGCTGAACGACGAATGGCGAGAAGAGCTGCAGCGTCGGCGCAGTGCCTTTTCTCTGGCGCAGTTGGTACGGCGCCAGACGCGCCCCCGACGTATTGCTGCCACCGAGCTGCTTGCGCGCCTGGCGCCGACCCTGCGCAAGAAGGCCCACAACTATCGCGAGCGCGGGCTGGAGCTGGGCGAGTTGGACATCATCGCCTTCGCCAGCCTCAAGCGTGAGGTGCTCGACCTCAACACGCATTTCCCACCGCCCACCGAATACCTGCGCCAGGGCTGGCGCTCGCTGTCGCTGGTTGGGCCAACGTTCGCCCGGGTGCTGTTCGCCCACCCTGATGCGCCAGATTTTCTGCGCAGCAACTTGGGGCGTAGCATCGTGTTCGATGTAGGCATCAGTCTTTGATCCACTGCCGAGACTCTTTGCGATGGCGTAGACTCGGCGCCAAGGATGCAAAGCATTATCCTCTGTGTGAGGTTCGAGCATGAACACTGTGGCGTTCGTGCAGTCTCAAACGTCTACCTGACGAGGCCCACCATGACCAGCCGCCTGAACCCGGAAGATCAGCGTCGTGTCGATGAGTATCTGCAAGCCCCTCAGCATCAAGTCGAGCGCCGGCCTTTTCGGCCCTGGCTGCTCCTTGTGCTGGTGCTGGCGGTGACCATCGGGTTGGGCCTCGTCAGCCGCCTGCTGAGTGGACTGGTGCTATGAGCTGCCTGGCGCTCGCCCTCCCCTCGTGCAGTTTGCGGCCGGCCCTTTGGGCCAAGAATTCCGTAAACCTTATGAGATATCCCCATGACTCATCGCATCGTGATTGTCGGCGGCGGCGCCGGCGGCCTGGAACTGGCGACCCGCCTGGGTAAAAGCCTGGGCAAGCGCAAGCAGGCCGAAATCACCCTGGTCGACGCCAACCTCACCCACATCTGGAAACCACTGCTGCACGAAGTGGCCGCCGGCTCGCTGAACTCCTCGGAAGACGAGCTGAACTACGTGGCCCAAGCCAAGTGGAACCACTTCAACTTCCAGCTGGGCCGCATGAGCGGCCTGGACCGTGAGGGCAAGCAGATCCAACTGGCCGCAACCCTTGATGAAGAGGGCCGCGAATTGTTGCCTGCGCGCGTGCTGGGCTATGACACCTTGGTGATTGCGGTGGGGTCCAACACCAACGACTTCGGCACCCTGGGCGCAGCGCAGCACTGCCTGTTCCTCGATACCCGCAAGCAGGCCGAGCGCTTCCACCAGCAGTTGCTGAACCACTACCTGCGTGCGCACGCTGGTGATGTAGCCAGCGAAAAGATCAGCGTGGCCATCGTCGGCGCAGGGGCCACGGGCGTGGAGCTGGCAGCCGAGCTGCACCACGCCGCCCACGAGCTGGCGGCTTATGGCCTGGACCGCATCCAGCCCAAGGACATGCATATCACGGTCATCGAGGCCGGCCCGCGTGTATTGCCGGCGTTGCCTGAGCGTATCAGCGTGCCGGTCCACAAGACCCTGGAAAAGCTCGGTGTCAAGGTGATGACCAATGCCGCGGTCAGTGAAGTGACCGAAGATGGCTTGAAAACCAAGGACGGTGAAGTGATTCAGGCCAGCCTCAAGGTCTGGGCGGCAGGCATTCGCGCGCCGGCCTTCCTGAAGGATATCGATGGCCTGGAAACCAACCGTATCAATCAGCTGGTGGTGCGCCCTACCCTGCAAACCACCCGCGATGACGATATCTTCGCCTTTGGTGACTGTGCCGCGTGTCCGCAACCAGACAGCGACCGGAATGTTCCCCCACGCGCCCAGGCCGCGCACCAGCAGGCTTCGATGCTGGCGCAAAGCTTGAAGGCGCGCCTGGAAAACAAACCACTGCCGACCTACGCGTACAAGGACTACGGCTCACTGGTATCGCTGTCGCGCTTCTCGGCGGTCGGCAACTTGATGGGTAACCTGATGGGCAGCGTCAAGCTGGAGGGGTGGCTGGCGCGGATGTTCTACGTGTCGTTGTACCGCATGCACCAGATGGCGCTTTACGGGTTCTTCCGCACCGCGCTGATGATGTTGGGCAGCAAGATTGGCCGAGGCACCGAACCGCGCCTGAAGCTGCACTGAACACTTTTAGGAGCGGGTTCTCGCGTGAATGCGGCTGTAGCCTTACAGCCCACTCGCCGCTGAACCCGCACACAGTGGCTTTGCTGAATGCAGGGCAAAGAAAAAGGGCATCTCATTCGAGATGCCCTTTTCTATATGGTGGGTCGTGTAGGATTCGAACCTACGACCAATTGGTTAAAAGCCAACTGCTCTACCAACTGAGCTAACGACCCGGAAATGGTCGGGGTGAGGGGATTCGAACTCCTGACATCCTGCTCCCAAAGCAGGCGCGCTACCGGACTGCGCTACACCCCGAGGTCTTGCAAAAAAAAGGGCACCTCACTCGAGATGCCCCTTTTTACATGGTGGGTCGTGTAGGATTCGAACCTACGACCAATTGGTTAAAAGCCAACTGCTCTACCAACTGAGCTAACGACCCGGAAAATGGTCGGGGTGAGGGGATTCGAACTCCTGACATCCTGCTCCCAAAGCAGGCGCGCTACCGGACTGCGCTACACCCCGAGATTGGCTCCGCGACCTGGACTCGAACCAGGGACCCAATGATTAACAGTCATTTGCTCTACCGACTGAGCTATCGCGGAACTGAACTTCGGCACATCTTTACTACTTCGAAGCTTGTGTTAGCTTCGGTCTCTTTGGCTTACCGCTTTCGCGTTCTAGCTGCTGAGGCCGGCTATTCTACATTCTTCGTTTTGCTTGTCAACCACTTTTTTTCGTTCAACTTACTGATTTGTAAGTTGTTTTGCGGCCACCGATGTTGCTGGTGATTCGCTTAGTGCCTGACAACGCGGCGTATATTAGGGTCACTCGTTTTTTGATGCAAGCAAAAATTTCAAAATTTTCAGCGGGTTACCCATAATTGTTGCAGAGCCTCGATTTTGCGGGCGCGCACACGAAAAAAAGCCCCGCAAATGCGGGGCTCGTGTGCAGCGGCGGTCAGGCAAAGACGATTTCGTCGCCCTGCACTTTGGCGGTGATCGCCGTGCCAGGGATGAACTTGCCAGCCAGGATCAGCTGCGCCAATGGGTTCTCGATCCAGCGCTGGATCGCCCGCTTCAGCGGACGAGCGCCATAGACCGGGTCGTAACCCACCGCAATCAGCTTGTCCAACGCCTCTGGGCTCAAAGTCAGCGACAATTCGCGCTCCAGCAGACGGCTGCGCAGGCGGCCAAGCTGGATTTCGGTGATGCCTGCGATCTGCTCGCGGCCCAGTGGCTCGAACACCACCACTTCGTCGATACGGTTGATGAACTCCGGACGGAAGTGCGCGCCCACAGCATCCATCACCGCAGCACGTTGCGCCTCCCGGTCACCCACCAATTCCTGGATCTGCGCAGAGCCCAGGTTGGAGGTCATTACGATCACCGTGTTCCGGAAGTCCACCGTACGGCCATGGCTGTCGGTCAGACGGCCATCTTCGAGCACCTGCAGCAATACGTTGAACACGTCCGGGTGAGCCTTCTCCACTTCGTCCAGCAATACCACCGAGTAGGGTTTGCGACGCACGGCTTCGGTCAGGTAACCGCCCTCTTCATAACCCACATAGCCTGGCGGGGCACCGATCAGGCGAGCCACGGAGTGTTTCTCCATGAACTCGGACATGTCGATACGCACCATGGCCTCCTCGGTGTCGAACAGGAACTCGGCCAGCGCCTTGCACAGTTCGGTCTTGCCCACGCCGGTCGGGCCGAGGAACAGGAACGAACCACTGGGGCGGTTCGGATCGGACAACCCGGCACGCGAGCGGCGCACGGCATTGGCAACGGCGGTTACCGCTTCGCCCTGGCCGATCACCCGCTGGTGCAACAGCTCTTCCATCTTCAGCAGCTTCTCGCGCTCACCTTCAAGCATCTTGGCCACGGGAATACCGGTCCATTTCGATACCACTTCGGCAATTTCTTCCTCGGTGACCTTGTTGCGCAGCAGTTGGTTGTCAGTCTTGCCGTGCTGGTCGACCATCTGCAGGCTGCGCTCCAGGTCTGGGATCACCCCATACTGCAGCTCGGCCATGCGGCTCAGGTCACCCTTGCGACGGGCGCTTTCCAGCTCTTGGCGTGCTTGCTCGATCTTCTGCTGGATCTGCGCCGAGCCCTGCACTTCGGCCTTCTCCGAAGCCCAGATCTCTTCCAGGTCAGAGTACTCGCGCTCCAACCGCTCGATTTCCTCGGTGAGCTTCTCCAGACGCTTCTTGGCCGCCTCGTCCTGCTCTTTTTTCAGTGCCTGGGATTCAACCTTGAGCTGGATCAGGCGACGGTCGAGGCGGTCGAGCACTTCCGGCTTGGAGTCGATTTCCATCCGAATGCGGCTGGCCGCTTCGTCAATCAGGTCAATGGCCTTGTCGGGCAATTGGCGGTCAGTGATGTAGCGATGGCTGAGCTTGGCCGCAGCGATGATCGCCCCGTCGGTGATGGCTACCTTGTGGTGCACTTCATAGCGCTCTTTCAAGCCGCGCAGAATCGCGATGGTGTCTTCCTCGCTCGGCTCTTCCACCAGCACCTTCTGGAAACGGCGCTCCAGCGCCGCGTCTTTCTCGATGAACTGGCGGTATTCGTTGAGCGTAGTCGCGCCCACACAGTGCAACTCACCACGGGCCAGGGCGGGCTTGAGCATGTTGCCAGCGTCCATTGCACCTTCGCCTTTACCGGCGCCAACCATGGTGTGCAATTCGTCGATGAACAGGATGATCTGGCCTTCCTGCTTGGACAGCTCGTTCAGCAGGCCTTTCAGGCGCTCTTCGAACTCGCCCCGATATTTGGCACCAGCAATCAGTGCGCCCATATCCAGCGCAAGCAAACGCTTGCCTTTGAGGCCGTCTGGCACTTCACCGTTGATGATGCGCTGGGCCAGGCCCTCGGCAATGGCGGTCTTACCCACACCAGGCTCACCGATCAGCACGGGGTTGTTCTTGGTACGGCGTTGCAGCACCTGCACCGTGCGGCGGATTTCATCGTCGCGGCCGATCACCGGGTCAAGCTTGCCCTCTTCGGCGCGCTTGGTCAGGTCGACAGTGTACTTGTCCAGCGCCTGACGCGACTCCTCGGCATTGGCGTCGTTCACCGCCGCGCCGCCACGCAGGTTGTTGATGGCGTTTTCCAGGGCCTTCTTGCTTACGCCTTGGCTGAGCAGCAGCTTGCCGAGCTTGCTGTTCTCGTCCATGGCGGCCAGCAATACCAATTCGCTGGAAATGAACTGGTCGCCTTTCTGCTGGGCCAGGCGGTCAGCCTGGTTGAGCAGGCGCGCCAAGTCCTGGGACATGTTCACGTCGCCGGTTGGGTTCTGGATTTTCGGCAACTGATCAAGTTCTTTGACCAAAGCCTGGCGCAGGCTGTTGATGTCGAAACCAACCTGCATCAGCAGCGGTTTGATCGAACCACCCTGCTGCTCGAGCAGTGCCTGCAAAAGGTGCACGGGCTCGATGGCGGGGTGATCCATGCCAACGGCCAGGGATTGGGCATCGGATATTGCAAGCTGAAGCTTGCTGGTCAAACGGTCTATTCGCATGGGGTTACCTTCCTTTAAAGGGCAGGTAGGAGCGATGGACAGCGCCTGTTCGTGAAGAAACCTGCCTGAGATGACCTTATAGATAAGGTTGATTCTGGAAGTTTCAAGCGTAGCGGGGTTGACCGAGGTCAGCTTTTTTGATTAGCGCCCGGTGAGCCAGACCAACGAGGCAAAGCGCCCGCCTTGGGGGGTGCGCCGATAGGAGAAAAAGCGGGCATCGTTGACCGTGCAGTAGCCCCCGCCATAAACGGCACACACACCCCTTGCCGCCAAGCGAATTCGCGCCAGCTCGTAGATGTCGGCCATCAGTTTGCCCGGCCGCTGCCCCTCGACGAACGCCCTGGCAGCTTCAGGGTGCACAGCGGTAAAGGCATCGCGCACCTCCAGGCCAACTTCGAAGGCCTTGGGGCCGATGGCCGGGCCAAGCCAGACCAGCACCTCTTCAGGCGCTAGTGCCAGGCGCTCGAGGGTCGCCTCGAGCACGCCGCCGGCTAGCCCGCGCCAGCCGGCATGGGCGGCGGCCACGCGTGTACCGGCACGGTCGCAGAACAGCACCGGCAGGCAATCGGCAGTCATCACGGCGCAGGCGATGCCCGGTTGGTCGGTCCAGCTGGCATCGGCTTGGCTAACGACGGCCGGGTCGGCATCGGCCACTACCAGGCCATGCACCTGCTTGAGCCAGGCGGGCTGGATGTCGAAGGTATGGCTCAGGCGCTGACGGTTCGCGGCGACCGCGGCAGGGTCGTCGCCTACGTGGTCGCCAAGGTTGAAGGTTTCATAGGGCGGCAGGCTGACACCGCCCGCGCGGGTGGTGACACAGGCGCGCACCGAGGCCGGGGCAGGCCAATCGGGAAATAGCAGCGACTGCGTCAGGCCGGTCATCCAACGAAACTCTCGCGGTCGTGGTTCAACAGCGAAAGCAGCCAGACGAAGTCATCCGGCAACGGCGATTCCCATTTCATGATTTCGCCGGTGATCGGGTGAGCCAATGCCAGGAAGCGGGCATGCAGCGCCTGGCGCGGGAAAGCCTTCACTGCTTCGACCATGGTTGGGCTGGCCGCTGGCGGGATGCGGAAGCGCCCGCCGTAGGTCTGATCGCCCACCAACGGGAAGCCGACATGGGCCATGTGCACGCGGATCTGGTGCGTACGGCCGGTTTCCAGCTTCACACGCACGTGGGTATGCGAGCGGAAGCGTTTGAGCACGCGGTAGTGGCTGACGGCAGGCTTGCCGCCGTCGGTCACCGCCATACGCTGACGCATGCCGCCGTGGCGGCCGATCGGGGCATCGATCTTGCCCCCAGCGGTGACCACGCCAATCACGATGCATTCGTAGATACGGCTGACCTTGCGCGCCTGCATCTGCTCGACCAGCTTGGTCTGGGCTTGCAGAGTCTTGGCCACGACCATCAGCCCGGTGGTGTCTTTGTCCAGGCGATGGACGATACCGGCGCGCGGCACGTTGACGATATCGGGCACGTGGTGCAGCAAGGCATTGAGCAGCGTACCGCTGGCATGCCCGGCAGCCGGGTGCACAACCAGCCCGGCAGGCTTGTTGATCACCATGATGTGCTCGTCCTCGTAGACGATATCCAGCTCGATATCTTCTGCGACCCACTCGCCCTGGGCCTCTTGCTCGGCCTCAAGCACGAGTTGCGAGCCACCATGGACGAGGTCGCGAGGGCGCACGACTGCGCCATCGACCGTCAGGCGGCCTTCTTTGATCCACGAAGTAAGCCGCGAACGCGAATACTCGGCGAACAATTGGGCGGCGACCTGGTCGAGGCGTTGACCGCCCAAATCGGACGGTACCTCTGCGCTAAGTTGAATGATCTCGGACATGCTCGATTCGGCGGGCGCACAGCCTTTGGTTTCGGCTGCGAGCTTGTGGTTAAATACGGCTTCTTTTGTCCCGGGGTTGGCCGGGGCGCTCATCATAACAGGACGGCACCGCCCAAGACAGCGGCCGTCAAAGGGACGCAAGCCGCCATGCAAGTGAAACACCTGCTGCTGATCGCCATCCTCGGGCTCACCGCGGCCTGTTCCTCCAATAAGGAAGTCATTGACGAGAACCTCAGTGAGGCCGAGCTGTATCAACAGGCTCAGGCTGATCTGGACAACTCCAGCTACACCAGCGCCGTGAACAAGCTCAAGGCCCTGGAGTCGCGTTACCCATTCGGCCGTTACGCCGACCAGGCGCAGCTCGAGCTGATCTACGCCAACTACAAGAACTCCGAGCCCGAAGCTGCCAAGTCGGCCGCCGAGCGCTTCATTCGTCTGCACCCGCAGCACCCGAACGTGGACTACGCCTACTACCTCAAGGGCCTGACCTCGTTCGACCAGGACCGTGGCCTGCTGGCGCGCTTCCTGCCGCTGGACATGACCAAGCGTGACCCGGGCGCCGCCCGCGACTCGTACAACGAGTTCGCCCAGCTGACCAGCCGCTTCCCCAACAGCCGCTACGCCCCCGATGCCAAGCAGCGCATGATCTACCTGCGCAACCTGCTGGCGGCCTACGAAATCCACGTGGCCGACTATTACCTGGGCCGCCAGGCTTACGTGGCAGCTGCCAACCGTGGCCGCTACGTGGTCGAGAACTTCCAGGAAACCCCATCGGTCGGCGACGGCCTGGCCGTAATGGTCGAGGCGTATCAGAAGATGCATTTGGACGAGCTGGCTGCAACCAGCCTGGAAACCTTAAAGCTCAACTACCCAGACCATCCAAGCCTGGTAGATGGCCAATTCCAGCCCCAGCAGACCGAATCTGACGGCCGCAGTTGGTTGTCCAAGGCCACCCTGGGCCTGATCGAAACCGATACACCGCTGCCGCCGGGCGAAACCCGCGCCAACCAGGATGTGGTCAAGCAGTTCCAGGATGCGCGCGACGAGATGCCGCGAGAGCTGCTGCCTGAAGACGAAAACGGCGACCCGATCGTGCCAGCAGGCCCGAAAGAGGCCGAGAAAGACCGCTCGTGGTTCAGCTACATGACCTTTGGTCTGTTCGACTGACACAAGCATCATGAGAAAGGGAGGCCCAGGCCTCCCTTTTTTCATGGCTGCGCCCTAGACTGTCGGCTTCTACCACCAACAAGCTGGACATCATGGTTCGCCTACTTTTCTGGATCGCCCTGATCGCCGCCGCGTTCTGGCTGTGGCGCAAATTCAAAGTCAGCCAGCAATCACACGCCGAGCCCAAGCTCGATGCGCCGCTGCAGATGGTGCGCTGTGCGCACTGCGGCGTTCACCTGCCCAACGACCGTGCGCTACAACAAGGCGCCCAATGGTATTGCAGCCAGGCTCACCTGCAACAGGGGCCTGGGCCATCTCGGTAAGCCTGGCACGTGTGAGGCCCATCGACACTCAGGGGCGCGCGCACCGGGCCGGCTTTCAGGCTAGTCGCCCCTCTGGCGCATAAGGTGCCGGGTCGATGATCGGTTCGCCCCCCGTCAGCAAATCGGTGAACAACTGGCATGACGCCGGCGCCAGCACCAAGCCGTTACGGTAATGCCCGCAATTCAGCCATAGCCCTTGATGCCCTGGCACCGGCCCGATGTAGGGAACGCCCTCTGGCGAGCCTGGGCGCAATCCCGCCCAGTGCGCCACGACCGTGGCATCCTTGAGTGCAGGCAGCAGCTCGATGGCCGATGCCTTGAGGCTGGCAAGCGCCGCTTCAGTTGGCGTCTTGTCGTAACCGGCATGCTCCAGGGTACTGCCCACCAGAATGTGCCCGTCCCGACGTGGAATGGCGTAGCGCCCCTTTGCCAGTACCATGCTCGGTAGGAAGTCTTCGGCACATTTGAACAGGATCATCTGGCCCTTCACCGGCTCCACTGGCAACTCCAGCCCCACCGTGCGCAGTAGATCGCCGCTCCAGGCGCCGGCACTGAGCACCACATCATCTGCAGCCAGCACGCCTTCGGCGGTTCGCACCCCCGTCACCCGCCCATTTTCATGGACGAAACCACTGACCTGGCAATGCTCGCGCAAGGACACGTTAGGCAACGCCAGCAGCGCTGCCTTAAGCGACTTCACCAGCCGAGGGTTGCGCACGTTGGCCACACCGGCCATGAAGACCGCATGCTTGAAGCCAGGGCCCAATACCGGTACAGCGTCGTAGGCGGCTGAAATATCCACGGCACTGAGTGGCCGCTGTTCACGCGCGGCCCAGGCCAGGGCCTGGGCTTCATCGTCCAGATCGAGCCAGTACAGCCCCGTGGTATGAACTTGTGGATCGATCCCCGTGGTGGCGAACAGGCGCTCGCCCAACTGCGGGTAATAATCCTGCGACCAGTGCGCCAGCGCGGTAACCGCCGGGCTGTACCGCCATGGATAAAGGGGCGAAACGATGCCGCCACCGGCCCATGAAGACTCACGGCCCACTTCGCCCTGGTCACACACCACCACCTGGCCAACCTTCGCCGCCAGATTGTATGCGGTCAGCAGGCCGATCACGCCGCCACCGACCACCACTACTTGCTTGCTCATCTGTCGATCCAACACCTGAAGTAAATCCGCGATGCCTGGGCACCTCCAACCGTCAGCTTCCCCAGCAGCGCTCACTGCCGCCAACAGCGCCCGGATTACTCCGCACACCTGCCTGGTCGAGCTGATAGTCGCCACAGCGATCCTCGGCCATCAGGCCACTTGGCAGCCTGCGAGCGATCAGCGTGAAGGTGTCGCTGTCACGCAGGGCCTGCAAACGGTAATGGCGGTTGCCAGCGGGCAGTTGTGGATCGCCTTCGGCGTACTGGCCGGTGCGCACGCGGTGGTGCTCCAGGCGCAGGGCAGCATCATGCAGCAGGCCAACCACTTCGCTTCGTGCGGCCCGCCTGAGCTGTTCGCTGTAACTGGGGTAGGCAATGGCTGCCAGAATGCCGGTCACGGCCACGACAATCAACAACTCGATCAGCGTCATCCCTTGCTGCATGTCAGTCTTGCCTCAGTCTCTGCCGCCAAAGGATACGCTTGGGGGCCTGTGGTTGAGCGGTTGGTATGGCATAAACGGCTTCCAGCACCTGCCTGGCTGATGGCTGCCGGCTCACGGCTGTCACTCGGTACAACGTGACCGATTCACCTTCGGGCATGTGTACTGCGCGCTCGGCTTGGCCAAGGTTCTGCAAATGGAAATAGCCAAGCTCGTGGCTTTGCCAGCGGCCGCGCAGGTCATGCGGGCCTGCCGGTGGCAGGCAGTCGTTGCACGGCGCTGGCGGTGAGCGCTGCAGTGCTTGCAGGCCTGCCAGCAGTACAGTGTCGGCGTCTTTAAGGGCCTGCAGACTCTCGCGCATGGCACTGCTCAACCGGGTCTCGATCAGCGCTTGGCGCAAGGCCGAGGTGGCCAGTAAGGCCAGCAACAGGTTGAATACCAAGGCCAGTAAAAGCACCATCCCGCGTTCACGGTTCATGAGTCGGCACCCAAATTGCGTAACGCTATGCTGATTTCGTGACGCTGTTCCAGTTGCAGCGTTGGCTCGAACAACGTCAGGGCTATGTCGATACGCCCGGCACCTGGCGTTTTTTCATGAGTGACCTGCATCTGGCGTACGTGCTCGATCAGCGGCTGGGTACTGCGACCCCACACGAAATACAGCGTCGAGTCCCTTAACTCGTAGCGGTGACGGCTAAGCCGAAAGGCCATGTGCTCCCCGAAATGCGCCGGGGGCAGGTCGGAAACCACGGCCTTTTTTCGGCAGTCAGTGAACAGCGTCCAGTCAGGCTTGCCGGTGTAGGCAGAGGTTTCGGCCACCACCAGTTCCAGGCTCGACGGCCCAATCAGCAGCGGCTGGGCCAATGCCTGCCGAGCCAATGGGTCCTTGATGTCGTCGGGCCTGAGCTGCAGGCATCCGAACATGCCGGCCATCCGGACATCCTGGGCCATGCGCAGCAACGCCAGCCGCGCATCGTCCTGAAGCCGCAGCGCAGCCCCCTGCAGCCGCCAAGCTTGATGGCTGGCCACCAACAGCTGGCTGGCAGCCGTCAGCACCATCAGCCCCATTGCCAAGGCAAGCATCGCCTCCAGCAACCCGAAGCCTGCCTGGGTTCGCCTCACGGCTGGCCCCGCTCGTGTTGGCTGTACCGCGCGAAAGCCTCGCCACCCTCACGGCGCGCGCTGTCGGTCATTTGCAAAGCCTTCAACTCAATGGCGGCCGAGGCGACTATGCCAACGGCCACCACCACGACAGCCAGTAGCACTTCCAGGAGCGTCGTGCCCCGTTGCTTGTTGCGCATCCCTGCACCTCCCGCGACTTTTCCTTCAATGGCATTGAATCTCGTCGACTGGACCGTTGGCCCAATGACCGTGAAGCTACAGCGAAGCACTTCCAGGGAGGAATGCACGGTGAGGCAACGTGGTGTAACACTGATTCAAATGATGTTGGCAGTGGCCATGGTCGCCTTGCTCACACAGCTCGGTATGCCTGCCTACGCGAGGTTGAGCGAAAATCTGCATGGGGAAGCGGCGGCTCGCGAACTGGCCCAGGCGCTGCGAAGTGCGCGTGGCCACGCCGTGCTGCAAGGCCGGGAAGTGTTGGTACGGCCTATCGAGAATGACTGGGGCAAAGGTTGGCGGGTGCTGCTCGCACACAACCAGCAACTGCTGCGCGAACATCGGCTGGCACGGCCGATGAAAATAGCGGAAAACGCAGGTGGGCAAGTGACATTCAATGCCCAGGGAATGCCAGAGGGGCGCTTCGGCGCGACGCTGAGCGTGTGCGAACGTACATCAACGCGCCGCTCACACACTGTAGTGATATCTCGTGCTGGCAAAATCGACCTGCGCACAGGTGAGACGGCAGGCTCACCGTGCGCAGGCACCTGACTCAGATCAGCGAACGAACTCGCAGCTCTTTGGGCATGGAGAAGGTGATGTTCTCCGGCCGCCCATCAAGCTCTTCGGCGCCCGTCGCGCCCCAGGCCTTGAGCTGGTCGATCACGCCACGCACCAGCACTTCAGGGGCCGAAGCGCCGGCAGTGATGCCGATGCGCGCTGCCTGGTCGAACCAGTTGCGCTGCAGGTCTTCGGCACCGTCGATCAGGTAGGCCGGGGTGCCCATGCGCTCAGCCAGCTCGCGCAGGCGGTTGGAGTTCGAGCTGTTAGGGCTGCCGACCACCAGTACTACATCGCATTCGCCGGCCAGTTGCTTGACCGCATCCTGGCGGTTTTGCGTGGCGTAGCAGATGTCGTCCTTGCGCGGGCCGCCAATGTTGGGGAAACGTGCGCGCAGGGCATCGATGACACGGCTGGTGTCGTCCATCGACAGCGTGGTCTGGGTCACGAAAGCCAGGTGATCTGGGTCGTTGACCTGCAACTGGGCAACATCGTCTTCGTCTTCGACGAGGTAGATGGCGCCCCCATTGCTCGGGTCATACTGCCCCATGGTGCCTTCGACCTCCGGGTGCCCTTCGTGGCCGATAAGGATGCACTCTCGGCCGTCACGGCTGTACTTGGCCACTTCGATATGCACCTTGGTGACCAGTGGGCAGGTCGCGTCGAATACCTTCAGGCCACGACTGGCAGCTTCCTGGCGCACAGCTTGGGAAACACCGTGAGCACTGAAGATGACGATGACATCATCCGGCACCTGGTCCAGCTCTTCGACGAAGATGGCGCCGCGATTGCGCAGGTCTTCCACCACGAACTTGTTGTGCACCACCTCGTGACGCACATAGATCGGCGGGCCGAAGACTTCCAGCGCACGGTTGACGATCTCGATCGCCCGGTCGACCCCCGCGCAGAAGCCGCGCGGGTTGGCGAGTTTGATTTGCATGATCGGCTCCAGGCCTACAGGGCCTTGACCTCGAGGATCTCCACCTCGAAGGTCAGGGTCTTGCCAGCCAGTGGGTGATTGAAATCGATGGTCACCTGGTCGTCGTCGAAGGCTTTGACCACACCCGGCAGCTCGGTGTTGGCGGCATCGTTGAAGATGATCAGCAGCCCTTCGGACAGCTCCATGTTTTCGAAGTTGGAGCGTGGCATGACCTGCACGTTCTGTGGGTTGGGCTGACCGAAAGCGTTCTCCGGCGCCACCGCAACGGTGCGCTTGTCACCTGCCTTGAAACCGAACAACGCATTTTCGAAGCCTGGCAGCAGATTGCCGTCGCCGACCTTGAACGTAGCCGGAGCCTTGTCGAAGGTGCTGTCGACGGTATCGCCGTTTTCCAGGTGCAGCGCGAAGTGCAGAGTGACTTCGGTGTTCTGGCCGATACGGGTGTCAGTCATGGACTGGTTCCTCGGACTTCTTGCTCTTGAACATATCCAGCGCCAGCATCACCGCACCAACGGTGATGGCGCTGTCGGCCAGGTTGAAGGCCGGGAAGTAATGACGGTTTTGCCAATGCACCAGGATGAAGTCGACCACATGGCCAAGCACGATGCGGTCGTAAAGGTTGCCCAGCGCACCGCCGAGCACCAGCGCCAGCGCCACCGCCAGCCAGGTTTCACCGCGCCCAAGGCGCTTGAGCCAGACCACCAGCACCGCACTGACCACCACCGCAATCAGGGCGAACAGCCAGCGCTGCCAACCGGCGCCATCAGCCAGGAAACTGAAGGCAGCACCGGTGTTGTAGGCCAGTGTCCAGCTGAAGTAGTCAGGGATGACGACGATCTGCTGGTACATGGTCAGGGCGTTGTCGAAATACAGCTTGGTGGCCTGGTCGAGGACCAGCACCAGCAAGCTCAGCCACAGCCATGCAAGGCGCCCGAAACGCCCCGCTGCAGGGTTAGGCATAGTGGCGCACCTCGCCTTGGCCGGTCAGGTTGTCCACGCAACGGCCACAGATTTCCGGGTGCTCCGGGTGGCTGCCGACGTCGGCGCGGAAGTGCCAGCAACGGCCGCACTTGGCGTGGCCTGACTTGACCACCTGCAGCTTCAGGCCCTCCACTTCGGTAGCCACGGCCTCGGCCGGCGCCTGGGCGAACGGCACCACGCTGGCGGCGGAGGTAATCAGTACGAAGCGAAGCTCGTCGCCCAGCTTGTTCAGGTCGGCCATCAGGCTTTGCTCAGCGAACAAGGTGACTTCGGCCTGCAGGTTGCCACCGATGACCTTGGCGGTACGCTGGTTTTCCAGCTCCTTGTTGACCGCAGCCTTCACGGCCATGACGCGGTCCCAGTAGGCGCGGTCCAGCTCGGTGCCTTCTGGGAGCTCGGCCAGGCCCTGATACCAGCCGTTGAGCATCACCGACTCGTTGCGCTCACCCGGCAGGTACTGCCAGATTTCGTCGGCGGTGAACGCCAGGATCGGTGCGATCCAGCGCACCAGTGCCTCGCTGATGTGGTACAGCGCGGTTTGGCAGGAACGGCGCGCGACACTGTTTGCGCCAGTGGTGTACTGGCGGTCCTTGATGATGTCGAGGTAGAAGCCGCCCAACTCCTGCACGCAGAAGTTGTGGATCTTCGAGTAGACGTTCCAGAAGCGGTATTCGCCGTAGTGCTCTTCCAGCTCGCGCTGCAGCAGCAGGGTACGGTCCACAGCCCAGCGGTCCAGGGCGATCATCTCCTGCGGGGCCAGCAGGTCGGTTGCCGGGTTGAAACCACTCAGGTTGGAAAGCAGGAAGCGCGCAGTGTTGCGGATACGGCGGTAGGCATCGGCGCTGCGCTGCAGGATCTGCTCCGACACGGCCATCTCGCCGGAGTAATCGGTCGCGGCCACCCACAGGCGCAGGATATCCGCACCCAAGGTATTGTTGACCTTTTCTGGCTCGATGGTGTTGCCCAGCGACTTGGACATCTTGCGGCCGCTTTCGTCCACGGTGAAGCCGTGGGTCAGCAGCTCGCGGTACGGCGCGTGGCCGTCGATGGCGCAACCGGTCAGCAAGGACGAGTGGAACCAGCCGCGGTGCTGGTCGGAACCTTCCAGGTACAGGTCGGCACGTGGCCCGGTGGCGTGGCCGATGTCGTGGGAGCCACGCAGCACGTGCCAGTGGGTGGTGCCGGAGTCGAACCAGACGTCCAGGGTGTCGGAGATCTTGTCGTACTGGGCCGCTTCGTCACCCAGCAATTGGGCGGCGTCCAGTTTGAACCAGGCTTCGATGCCCTCTTGCTCGACGCGCTTGGCCACGGCCTCCATCAGCTCGACGGTGCGCGGGTGCAGCTCGCCGGTCTGCTTGTGCAGGAAGAATGGGATCGGCACGCCCCAGTTGCGTTGACGCGAGATGCACCAGTCTGGGCGGTTGGCGATCATCGAATGCAAGCGCGCCTGGCCCCAGGCCGGGACGAATTTGGTGTCTTCGATGGCCTTGAGTGCACGTTCGCGCAGCGGCTCGCCAGTGCTCGGCTGCTTGTCCATGCCGACGAACCACTGCGCGGTGGCGCGGTAGATCAGCGGCGTCTTGTGGCGCCAGCAGTGCATGTAGCTGTGGCTGATGGTTTCGGTATGCATCAGCGCGCCGACTTCGCTGAGCTTGTCGACGATCGCCGGGTTGGCCTTCCAGATGAACTGGCCGCCAAAGAATGGCAGCGATTCGACGTATACGCCGTTGCTCTGCACCGGGGTCAGGATATCGTCGTTGACCATGCCATAGCGCTTGCAGGTGACGAAGTCGTCTTCACCGTAGGCCGGGGCCGAGTGCACCACGCCAGTGCCTGCGCCCAGTTCTACGTACTCGGCCAGGTACACAGGCGACAGGCGGTCGTAGAACGGGTGGCGGAAATCGACCAGTTCCAGGGCCGAGCCTGGCGCGGTGGCGATCACCGAACCTTCCAGGTTGTAGCGCTTGAGGCAAGACTCTACCAGCTCTTCGGCCAGCACCAGCAGACGCTCGCCGGTATCAACCAAGGCGTACTTGAAGTCTGGGTGGATGTTCAGCGCCTGATTGGCCGGGATGGTCCACGGGGTGGTGGTCCAAATCACGATAGCAGCCGGTTTGGCCAGCGACGCCAGGCCGAAGGCGGCAGCCAGCTTGGCCTCATCGGCAGCCGGGAAGGCCACGTCGATGGTCTGGGATTTCTTGTCGGCGTATTCGACCTCGGCCTCGGCCAGGGCCGAACCGCAATCGAAGCACCAGTTCACAGGCTTGAGGCCTTTGAACACGAAGCCTTGCTTGACCATTTCGGCCAGGGCGCGGATTTCACCGGCCTCGTTGGCGAAGTTCATGGTCTTGTACGGGTTGTCCCAGTCACCCAGCACACCTAGGCGGATGAACTCGGTCTTCTGCCCTTCGATCTGCTCGGCGGCATACTCACGGCACAGCTCACGGGTGCGGTCTGCGGTCAGGTGCTTGCCGTGGGTGACTTCGACCTTGTGTTCGATCGGCAGGCCGTGGCAGTCCCACCCAGGGACGTAGGGCGCGTCGAAGCCGGACAGCGTCTTGGAACGGACGATCATGTCCTTGAGGATCTTGTTCAGCGCATGACCGATGTGAATCTTGCCGTTGGCATAGGGCGGGCCGTCGTGCAGGACGAATTTCGGACGATCCTTGCCAATTTCGCGCAGCTTCTGGTACAGGCCAATGCTGTCCCAGCGCTGCAGGATCTGCGGTTCGCGCTGAGGCAGGCCGGCCTTCATGGGGAAGGCGGTGTCCGGAAGGTTTAGCGTGGCTTTGTAGTCGGTCATTTCAGGCTCTTCGTTAGCGGTTGAGCGTGCCAATGTGCACGTGCGGCGGCGATATCCGCATCGATCGCCGACTTCAGCGCCTCCAGGGAGGCGAATCGCTGCTCTTCACGCAGCTTGTGGTGGAATTCCACCGTCAGGCGCCGGCCATACAGATCGCCGGCATAATCCAGTAGATGAATCTCGAGGTGCGGGCGGCCGTCACCGGCCACCGTCGGGCGCACGCCAATGTTGCCCACACCCGGCCAGGCCTTGCCATCGATCTCGATGCTGGCCAGGTAAACCCCGGACAGCGGCACGCGGCGGCGCTTGAGCTGGATGTTGGCGGTCGGTGTGCCGAGCTGGCGGGCCAGCTTCTGGCCATGCATTACGCGGCCAGTGATACGGTACGGGCGGCCCAGCAGGTGCTCGGCCAGCTCGAAGTCGCCTTCGGCCAGCGCCTTGCGCACTTCAGTGCTGCTGACCCGCAAGCCGTCCTGAATCACCGTGTCGGCGGCTTCGACGGTAAAACCGTATTGCTTGCCGGCCGCGACCAGGAAGGCAAAATCGCCAGCGCGGTCGCAACCGAAGCGAAAATCGTCACCTACCTCAAGGTGGCGTACCCCCAGGCCATCGACCAGGATCGCCTTGACGAACGCCTGCGCGCTGAGCTGGCTCAGGCGCTGGTTGAATGCAAGGCACAGCACCCGGTCGACGCCTTCGCCAGCCAGCAGCTCGACCTTGTCGCGCAGGCGGGCCAGCCGGGCCGGCGCGGTATCGGGGGCGAAGTATTCGCGCGGCTGCGGCTCGAAGGTCACCACGCAGGTCGGCAGGCCCAGTTCCTGGCCACGCTCGCGCAGGCGCGCCAGGATAGCCTGGTGGCCACGGTGAACCCCGTCGAAGTTGCCAATGGTGGCGACACAGCCCCGGTGCTCGGGGCGCAGGTTGTGAAGACCTCGAACCAGCTGCATAACGCGCTTCTTGCTCATAAAGTGGCCGATTATAACCACACCCGGGCGCCGGTGACAGGCAGCAGCGCCCAGGGGTGACATGGAATACGAAAAACCGACGCCTGACCCGCCTTCTACCTCAATGCAGGGCCTTGCGGGCGAAATGCCGGGGCCGGAAACCACACACGTACAGGCAACCGAAATAGGTCACCACCCCCGCCGCGATCAATGCACCCAGGCGCAGGAACCGTTCCAGCATGTTGCCTTGCTCCCAGGCTGGCAGGTAGTGCATGCCCAACAGCAGCACCGCTGCCATCAGCGTAACGGCCAGCACCAGCTTGAGCAGGTAGATGGCCCAGCCAGGTTGCGGCTGAAATAGCTGCTGGCTGCGCAGCTTCCAGAACAGCAGACCTGCGTTCAGGCAGGCGCCCAGGCTGATGGCCAGGGCAAGGCCGGCGTGCTGCAGTGGGCCGATCAATGCCAGGTTGAACAGTTGCGTGCAGACCAGGGTGAAGATCGCAATCTTCACCGGGGTACGGATATTCTGCTGCGCATAAAAGCCAGGTGCCAGCACCTTGACCAGAATGATCGCCAGTAGGCCGACCGAGTAGGCGATGAGCGCACGCTGGGTCATCGCGGCGTCGAAAGCGCTGAACTTGCCGTACTGAAACAGTGCCACGGTCAGCGGCTCGGCGAGGATCGCCAGGGCCAGGGTACACGGCAGCACCAACAGAAAGCACAGGCGCAGCCCCCAATCCATGATTCGCGAGTACTCCTCCCGGTCCTTGTTGGCATAGGTTTTAGCCAGTGTCGGCAGCAAGATGGTGCCAAGGGCAACGCCCAGTACACCGGATGGCAGCTCCATAAGGCGGTCAGCGTAATACATCCACGACACTGAGCCGGCCACCAGAAAGGAGGCGAAGATGGTGTTGATGATCAGCGATATCTGGCTCACCGACACCCCAAGGATCGCCGGCAGCATCTGCTTGAGCACACGCCATACCCCGGCATCGCGCAGGTTCAGCCGTGGTAGGACAAGCATGCCGATCTTCTTCAGCGCGGGCAGTTGATACAGCAACTGCGCAAGGCCACCGGCCAGCACCCCCCAGGCCAAGGCCATGATCGGAGGGTTGAAGTAGGGGGTGAGCAGCAGGGCGAAGATGATCATCGCCACGTTGAGCAGGGTTGGGGTGAACGCAGGGACGCTGAACCGGTTCCAGGTGTTGAGGATTGCCCCGGCCAGGGACGACAGCGAAATCAGCAATATATAAGGGAAGGTTACCCGAAGCAGGTCGGTGGTCAGTGTGTATTTTTCGGCGCTGTCGACAAAGCCTGGGGCTGTGGCCCAGACCACCCAGGGCGCTGCGACGATGCCGATGGCCGTGACCAAGGCCAGCACAAGGGTCAGCAGGCCGCTGATGTAGGCAATGAAAGTGCGCGTTGCTTCCTCGCCTTGCTGGGTCTTGTATTCGGCCAGGATCGGCACGAATGCCTGGGAAAACGCCCCTTCGGCGAAGATCCGCCGTAGCAGGTTGGGCAGCTTGAAGGCGATGAAGAAGGCGTCGGTGGCGATACCGGCACCGAAGACGCGGGCCAGAATGGTGTCGCGCACAAAGCCCAGCACCCGCGAAACCATGGTGATGGAGCTGACTGCAGCCAGGGATTTGAGCAGATTCATCGAAAAGATTCACGCCAGGGACAGAGGGCGCTGCCAGACAGCGTCCGAATGTGCGATACTCCCGCGCCTTCGCAGGGGAGCCAAAAATTCCCGAGTTTACAGGTAGCACGGCAGAAAGGAACATTTCCTGCCCGTTACTGCACCACTCGGCGGAACCCTGCAAGTGGCCTTGACATCCGGTCGACTCATCGGCATGATTCGCGGCCTATTTTGTTTGCTATTTACCTAAAGTCTTTCGAGGAGCTCGACGGTGGCCAACACACCTTCCGCCAAGAAACGTGCAAAACAGGCTGAGAAGCGTCGCAGCCACAACGCCAGCCTGCGTTCCATGGTCCGCACCTACATCAAGAATGTAGTCAAAGCCATCGACGCAAAAGACGCCGAAAAAGCGCAAGCCGCTTACGTTCTGGCTGTACCTGTAATCGACCGTATGGCCGATAAAGGCATCATCCACAAGAACAAAGCTGCTCGCCACAAAGGCCGTCTGAATGGCCACATCAAGGCACTGAAAGAAGCTGCAGCTGCCTAAGCGACGTTCTTGTCGAAAAAACCGGCCCTAGGGCCGGTTTTTTTATGCCTGGGGTTCAAGCATGCATCGAGATAGCGCAATCCCCGGTGGGGCTTTAGCCGCGAAACATGCAACGCAGTATAGGGGACCGGCTTTGCCGGTGTTCGCGGGTGAGCCCGCCCCCACGAGGGCTGTGCATACTGCTAGGTAAGCACACCCCCAGTGGGAGCCAACTGTCATTGGCCTACCGACCAGCGATGGTTTTGCTCATCACTTGCCGATCGAGATCTTCGGCGCCCACTGCAGCCAGGCATCTTCAGGCTTGTCGAACAAGGCGAAGGTCTGTTGCGGCCGAGCTGGGTTGCCCATCTGATCGCCCTCCGGTGTAGCGAAGGCAATCCCGCCGTCAATCAGTGTTTCAAGCGACTCGGTGCGCACCGTCGCGCCCTTGAACAGCCCCCAGTCAAAGCCGAAACCACTGCTGTTCCAGAACCGGCTGCCACCGCGCACCAGGGCGGCGTAGCGCGGCTCGATCAGGATATGGATCAACACGCGATCTGCGGTCTGGCCCAACTCGAACCCCGTGACTTTACCCACCGCCACCTCGCGATAGGTAACCGGCACACCCGGCTTGATCGAACCACGTCGCGGCGCACTGAGCGTCAGCGGCAGGCCCACTGGCGCGCCAGACACTTCAGGGGCTTGGGCCAGCGCAATGAAATCACGCTGCGGCCCCCTGTCTTTGACCGCCGGCTGCACCTCAAGGTACTGGCCGCCAATCAGGGTATCGAGGTTCTCGGTACGCACCAGCCCCAACGCCGGCTTCACCACCCAGAACTGCGTACCTTCGCGCGCGATGCGCTCAGCCGCCTCGGTGATCCGCGCTCGCAGTACTACCGCCTGCAAGTCCTTGGTCAAATCCACGCTTTCCACACTGCCCACATCAAGGCCACGAAAGCGAATGGGCGTACCCGCCTTGAGGCCATCAGCGCGATCCACTCTGATGGTTACCAAGGTCCCGGTACGGTTCACGGCTTCTTGGCTCTCCAACAAGCGGAAGCGCGGTATACGGCGCTTGAGCGCCACATTGGGGGTTGGCGTATCGAAAGCGATCCCGCCGGCCATCAGGGTCTGCAACGATTCACTCTTGATCTTGATACCGGACAGCCCGCCGGTCAGGGTGATGCCGCTGACATTCCAGAACCGCGAAGAGCCGTTGACCAGGTTTTCGTATTCTTTCTCGATATGCACACCAATCAGAATGCGCTTGCTGTTGCGGGCAAATTGGTAGCTCTGCACGCTACCTACCTTGACCTGGCGATACATCACCGGGCTGCCGACTTCCAACGAACCCAGGGTATCGGCGAACAGCACCAAATGCAGGCCAGGGGCCTTGAGGTCCAGCGGTGGTGCTTTGGGGCGGGCCTCGAACTCGCGCTGCGGCTTGGCGCCTTTCTCACCAGGGCGGATTGCGATGTAATTACCTTTGACCAGCGCTTCGAGGCCAGTGATGCCCGCCAGGGAAATCGACGGCTTGACCACCCAGAACTGAGTACCTTCGACCAGGTAATCTTCGGTCAATGGGTCCAGTGTCAGCTCGGCAGTAGCACTGGCCAGGTTGTCCTCCATTTTCAGGGTCTTCAACGAACCGACCTGGATACCCTTGTACATCACTGGCGTGCGTCCAGCCTGCAGGCCCTCGTAATCACTGAGTTTGACCTTGACGCGAATACCGGCCTGGGCCGCATCGAAGTCTTCATATAAGCGAAACGGCAAGCTTGGATCGGTGGGTGGGCTGTCTTTACGGTATTCCGGCGTGGCAAAAGCAATGCCACCTGCCACGATGCTCGACAGTGACTCGCTGCGCACCTTCACCCCCGAGAGATCCGCATCGATACTAATGCCGCTGGCATTCCAGAATCGCGTGTGCTTTCGCACCAGGTTTGCGTAGGCTGGCTCGATGAATACCTTCACCTCGACCGTGCTTTGGTCGTCAGACAGACGATAGCTTTTTACCTTACCAACTTGGATCTGTTTGTAGAATATCGGGCTGTCTCGGTTGAGCGACCCCAGCCGCTCGGCCTTGAGCGTCAGGTGCAAGCCTGGCTCACTGTCCGATAGCGGTGGTGCAACTTTCAGTGCCGTAAACCGCCGGGTCGGCTCACCGTCCCCAGGACTGACGGCGATGTAGTTGCCCGACACCAGCGTCTCAAGGCCTGAGATACCGGCCAGGCTGACACTAGGCTTGACCAACCAGAACCGGGTGCCCTTGTTCAAATGCAGTTCGGCGGCCTTGTTCATTTCGATGGTGGCAATCACTCCCTGCTTCTCGCCTTGGGCATCGAGCACAAGTTTGGTCACCTTGCCGACCGGCATCCCTTTGAAGATCACCTCGGTCTTGTTGGCGACAATCCCCTCGCCGGTTTCGAAACGGACTTGGATCTCCACGCCCGAGTCTCGATAGGCCTGCCAGGCCAGCCAGCCCCCGATCAGCAGCGCGATCAATGGCAGGATCCAGATGGCAGACCAGTTGGAGGCAGGACGGGTTTTGGCCATTGGCATGTCACTCATGGTCGTCATCCGACTCCGTGTTATCCCAGATCAGCCGGGGATCGAAAGTTAAAGCAGCGAGCATCGTGAGGATCACCACAGTGGCGAAGGCGACAGCGCCCAAATTGGCTTCGACACTGGCGATGCGGCCGAAATTCACCACTGCCACCAGAATGGCAATGACGAAAATGTCCAGCATGGACCAGCGCCCTATGAATTCGATGAAACGGTACATCAGGATCCGTTGCCGCGCCGACAGCGGCTGGCGCCGCTGAACGGAGTACAGTAAAAGCGCGATCCCTATCAGCTTGAAGGTCGGGACCAGAATGCTGGCGATGAACACCACTGCGGCGATAGGCAACATGCCGTGCTTGAGCAAAGTAATGACGCCAGACATGATGGTGTCGCCGCTACCCTGCCCGAAGGTGCTGACCGTCATGATCGGCAACAGGTTAGCGGGGATATAAAGAATCGAAGCAGTGATCAGCAGCGCCCAAGTGCGGATGATGCTATTGGGGCGCCGCGGGTGCACGATCGCCCCACACCGCGTGCAGGCTTGTGAATCGCCTTCGACTTCCTGGCGATTCAGTTCGTGACATTCATTACAGACCACTATGCCTGCATCAATCGCCCGCATGCAGATCCTCCCCCGACAAAGCGCTCCAGATCTGGTGTGGCGACATCACCACTTCGAGCCAGACCTGAACCAGCAATAGACTGATGAAACAGAACAGGCCCAGGCCAACGGTCAACTCCGCCAAGTCCACAAGCTTGACGATGGCCACCAGCACCCCCATGAAATACACCTCGAGCATGCCCCAGTCGCGCAGGTGGTGATAAATGCGGTAGCACAGCAGTCCATAACTGCGCCCGATATCCAGGCGAATGCTCAGCAGTACAGCCAGCTGACAGAGCAGCTTGAGCAAAGGTACGGCCATGCTGCACAGGAATACCACCACCGCCACGCCCCGCATCTGCGAGTTGTAAAGGCCGAGCACGCCACTCCATACAGTGTCGTCCGAGGTCTGGCCAAGCAGGTGCAGCTGCATAATGGGCAGGAAGTTGGCGGGTATGAACAGCAGCAACGCCGTCAGCACCAGGGCCAGGCTGCGGTTGACCACATTGCGGCGATGGGCATAGAGCTCGTAGCCACAGCGCGGGCATTGGGCTTTTTCGTCATGCTGTAGCACTGGCTTGCGCATGAGCAGGTCGCACTCATGGCAGGCAATCAGCTCGGCCAGTGGCAGCTGCTGCAGAGGTTGAGTCTTATCGGGGTCGGGCATTTGGGGATTCTGAATAGGTACGTCGGTACTATTCTAGTGGTCCCAGCTGCAAAAGTGGGAGACGGCTCACCCCTGTCGTGAAAGCAGAAAAGACAAAACCCCTACCTGCATGCGCAGATAGGGGTTTTGCGAAATGAATCTTGACGATGACCTACTCTCACATGGGGAAACCCCACACTACCATCGGCGATGCATCGTTTCACTACTGAGTTCGGGATGGGATCAGGTGGTTCCAATGCTCTATGGTCGTCAAGAAATTCTGTAGCCAGAATGTCCTGTTGGACAGCCCAGCGAATTCGGATATGCGATTTGTGATGTTGCGAATTTTCGGGTCTTTCGTCTTCACCACCACAATCTGCGCTGCAGATTGCTTGGGTGTTATATGGTCAAGCCTCACGGGCAATTAGTATTGGTTAGCTCAACGCCTCACAGCGCTTACACACCCAACCTATCAACGTCGTAGTCTTCGACGGCCCTTTAGGGGATTCAAGATCCCAGTGAGATCTCATCTTGAGGCAAGTTTCCCGCTTAGATGCTTTCAGCGGTTATCTCTTCCGAACATAGCTACCCGGCAATGCCACTGGCGTGACAACCGGAACACCAGAGGTTCGTCCACTCCGGTCCTCTCGTACTAGGAGCAGCCCCTCTCAAATCTCAAACGTCCACGGCAGATAGGGACCGAACTGTCTCACGACGTTCTAAACCCAGCTCGCGTACCACTTTAAATGGCGAACAGCCATACCCTTGGGACCGGCTTCAGCCCCAGGATGTGATGAGCCGACATCGAGGTGCCAAACACCGCCGTCGATATGAACTCTTGGGCGGTAT